>JAHCHW010000003.1 GCA_026129525.1 Chitinophagales bacterium
ATACGCTTTCTGCTAACGGTTTTCGGCTTTGCGTTCGGGCGGGCTTTTTAGCACTACACACGATACGAAGAACCGCACTTCAATTATACATAAATTTGTCAATAGAAGCACGTCACCCCGCCTGACGCAAAACCGATGTTGGCAGATGGGCTTCGTTGTCGCGATTACTTGATAACAACCACTCGACCTGTGTAGCTCTTTTTAGCTGAATTTAGTTTTATGATGTAAGTCCCCGAACTAAAGTCATAATCTATCTTTCTGTTATCAGACGATGTCTTAAATGATTCACTATGTATAATTCTACTCTGATAATCATAAACTTTAAGTTCCCAGTAACTAATTTCATCTGTTTCCATTCTTATCCAAACTTCTCTTGCACTTGGGTTAGGAAACAGCGTTACTTTGTTGTCATGCTCTAATGAAGTATTTGATGTGACGATAAAACAAATAGAGGAGTCAGTAGGGGCTATATCTACGGATGTCATAATCTCAGAAACAGTTTGACCATATGCTCCAGTGGTTAACATGATTGTGTCCACTGTAAATGTCTGCGTATCTATTTTGTTAATTAAGGATGAAATTTCCTGCATACAGTCAGGAGCAGATGTTGCGAGAGTTTTAGAAAAAAATGGATATTGTATAAAAGACTGACTTGACTCTGTTCTCGTTCCAGATATGAACATACCATTGTTTTTGCTTATAGTTTTGTATAAGCGGTGAGAAATAGAGTCTCCATACGATTTGGTAAACAATGTGTCACCAAATTCATTTAGACTGATAATAACTCCTTTCAAATTGCCATGAGTATATCCTGTCAAAATTGCGCCCGTTCCTTGGGCTGTTACAGAAGAAGAAATAATTCTTAAGGTGTTGCTTCCAAATGATTTGCTCCACAAAAAATTTCCAGTCGTATCTATTTTGACGATGTATATTGAACTATCAAGCGCTCCTGTAACATAAAATCCCCCCAAAGTTGCTACAGCACCAGTTACTGAAAAGGTATTGATAAGTGAATATGTTTTTGACCATAACACAGTCCCGTTGTCATCTATTCTTATTAAAAGAATGGCTCTAGAATTATTAGGTTGATTGAAATAGCTACCAACAATGAAATGCTTGTTGTCATTGGATAAAATCTTACTCGGCCACTCATACTGCGAAGTCCCTACGCTCTTTGACCAAATGGTAGTTCCCGATGTATCAGATTTAATTATTAGTATGTCATTGGCTGTAGGGTAAGCTGGACTTGTCTCGCCAACGGTAATGTAATGTTTGTCAAGTGTCTCTATTGAATGATATGCTCTATTGTAAGCATTGTTATCTATGTTTATGCTGCTTTTGACTACTGCTTTTGACCAAATCACGTCTGACTGTGAGTTGAGTTTTATGAGCATCGCCCCATGATTCCAATTTATCCATGGTTTTTGTTGAGTTGTATTAATCAGATAACCTCCGTCTGATGTAGGCATAATGTAATCTAAGCCACTACCCGTGAAAATATTTTTGCCATAGATTACATTACCTAATGAATCAATTTTTAAAATGAATACACCTGCCGTTTCAATTGATGTATTCATAGAGCCAGCTATTATGAAATTGCTATCTATGGTCTGATGAAACTCGGAAATAAAGTAGCCCCATGATTCATTGCCACCTAGTCCTTTGTATAGTCTTTGATAATGACTTTGAGAAAATAAGTTATACGTAACTAATAACAGCGAAAATGTCCCGAAGATGTTTAAAGTCCTTTTCATTGTCAAATGTTTAAGTATTATCAAATATAACGAACAAACTTTTAGCCTTTCTGCCAACGTTTTGCGGCTTGCCGAAGGCGGGGCTTTTACGCACAACCTTTGATTTGAAAACCGCACTTCAATTATACGAAAAAACTGTCAACCGAAGCACTGCACCCCCGCTTGCGGCAAACCGCTGTTGGCAGCTGCCGTTCTGGTCTTCTGATACCAAATTACTTGATTTTATGTCCGCATATAACTAAAAACCCACGACAGAACGTGGGCTTTAATTAAAATTTCGTCAATATTCAGACAATGATAAGTCAGAGTGTTATTATTATTCGTGAAACTTGACATCGTTAATACCTATAATTTCTTGCTTACTTATAGACTGGTTAAGGTCGTCAGTATAAAACATATATGTTGGCTTTGAAGTTGTCTTCATCATAAATCTGTCAATATTACCAACTTTGTAATGAATAATTTTTGTTATCACTGCTGTTTTCCCACCAACCTCTTTAGGTAAGGTTTTGTCGCCACCATATTTGAAATACATGAAACTACCATATGGGTTACTCCCAAAGCCAAGGTAAACCGTGTCGCCTTCTTTAATAGTGTATTTTGTCCCCTTGTAAGTTAACTCGTAAGTCTTTGGCGGTATGTCCTCCTTGTTGCTTTTTTGAGCAGTGGCAAGGTTGATTGTAAAGATGGAAATCAGAACGATTAGAAGAAACTTTGCTTTCATTTTATTATTTTAAAAAGGTTTGGAAAAATTATTTTGTAGCAGAAAACGAATATGAATCATTAGAGTCGTTGCAAGAACCAGTAGATGCAACGTGGTTTTCTTCAATAAAAACTGATATGTTGTTATTAGATGTGGTTCCTGTTCCTGAAACTGTTGTGGTTGCATCAACGAATTGTTGGCTTGACGAAATAAAACAACCACTAGTAAAGCTATAAGGTGTCAGTGTAAAAGATGTGGCAGAATTCATTTTTACGTTGGTAAATGCATAATCAAAATAGCCGTTTTTAATAGTCATAGAGACAGTAGAATTGTCAATTTTATTTACCACGATTTCAAGGTCGTAGTCATTTGGGTTTGTGTATTTACCCAAAATGTTTGTTGTTAAATCGTTTTTGTCATCATTACTGTCTTTTTTGCAAGAAGTTGCAAAGAATGACACTAATACAAAAGTTAAAATCCAATAAGTTAAAAATGGCTTTTTCATAATTTTCAAGTTTTATGTTTAAAATGTTTGTCAAAGTTATTTAAAAAAGTTGCATTCAAAAATTAACCAAGAAAAATGTAATCCTATTGCTTGCATAGTCGTGTGATATGATTGTCAAACCGTTTCACAAGTCCGTAAGACAATGAATTACTGTCCCCCGATACCGAACCAAAATGAAAAGAACAACTCTCAAAAATTACGTCAAAGTCAGCCGATGAAACCGAAACGGGGACAGTCATTCAGTGTCTAATTGTTACTCCGTCAAGCCGTCTGAGTGTCGTGTCGCACGGTTGCTGCCAACTCTACAATAACCGAAACTCTAATCTAAAAAACTTCGCTTATAAATCTACCGTTGCAGGCTTGCCGCAGAGGGATAAATTTTCCAGCAACCGTAAGTTGCCTGCTTGGTTGGACGCAGGCAAAGCCTACGCCCGGTATTTGGACAGTACCCTTACTTGAAAAGTGCAATGTTCCATTCTTGCAGCACAACTATCCATTTGCAAGGTTTACAAAAGCATAGTTGACCAATAAGAATCCATTGGTAACGCTCATGAATGCACTTTTAGCGTTTGTGAATCCATTGGCAACGCCTGCGAATGGATTCTCCGGCAATAATTATCCATTCTTGCAGCACAACAATCCATTCGCAAGGCTTACAAAAGCATAGTTGACCGATAAGAATCCATTGGTAACGCTCATCAATGGATAGTTACAGCTAAAGAATCCATTTGTAAGGTTTACGAATCCATTCCTAACACTTAAGTATGGATTGTTGTTCTAAAAGAATCCATTGTTGTGGTTTTGGAAAGTTTTGCGGGTTCTGAAAGGTTTCAATTTCTATTTTCGTTCATCCGTTATGAGCATTACTTTATTACTTGTAGGAGTTACCTGCATTGTTTCTTTCCTTGCTTTCAGCAACCATGCTTTAATAGAGAGTTTGATTTTCTATCCGTACCGCATGTGGCGCAACAACGAATGGCACCGCTTAGTGTCGTGCAGTTTTGTACATGCCGATTTTGGTCATCTGCTCTTTAACATGTTTGCCTTGTACAGTTTTGGCGAATACATCGAAGCCTCGTTCGAAGGTTTGTATGGGGCAATTGGACGCCCGCTGTTTGTGCTCATGTACTTTGGAGCCGTTGCAACGGCTGATGCGTACAATCTTTTTGTGCAGAAAAATAACCCGCAATACCGCAGCCTTGGGGCAAGCGGAGGAGTAGCGGCAGTCATTTTCTCATTCATTCTGCTTAATCCGTATGGTGGTATCAGTATTTTCTTTTTGCCTTCTATACCGGCTTTTGTTTTCGGTCCGTTGTATCTCGCTTACTGCGTTTACATGGCAAAACGCGGAATGGACAACATTGGGCACTTGGCGCATTTTACCGGCTCTGTATTCGGATTCGTTTTTCCCATATTGTTTGAGCCTCGTTTGTTTATTCGCTTTATTAACCTGCTTACCAACGCACTGTAATGATAGTTGACCTGCGCAGCGATACGCTCACAAAGCCTACCCAACCCATGCTTAACGCAATGGTAAATGCCGAGTTGGGCGATGATGTGTTTAACGAAGACCCTACCGTTAAACAGTTAGAAGAAAAAGCCGCAGCACTCTTTGGAATGGAAGCAGGGCTGTTTTGCCCCAGCGGCACCATGACCAACCAAATTGCCATTAAAGCCCATACGCAACCTTTAGACGAAATTATCTGCGATAAAATTTCGCATATCTATAATTACGAAACAGGAGGATGGGCTTTTCACAGCGGGGTATCGGTGCGCTTAACCGAAGGTGAGCGCGGCAGAATGACTGTTGAGCAAATCAGTGAATTGATTTTACCCGATTACGACTGGTATCCGAATACGCGAATGGTTGCCATTGAAAACACCGTAAACAAAGGCGGAGGAAGTGTTTACAGGATAGATGAAATGAAAAGTATCTCCGGTTTTTGTCGCAAGCAAAAACTCATTTGCCATTTAGATGGCGCAAGAATTTTCAACGCGCTTGTTGCTTTGAACGAGCAGCCATCTGCTTTACATGGCATGTTCGATAGTATATCGGTTTGTATTAGTAAAGGATTAGGTGCTCCTGCCGGAAGTGTGCTGCTTGGCAACAAAGAGTTTATCCGTAAGTCGCGTAAAATACGGAAAGTGATGGGAGGGGGAATGCGCCAAAGCGGCATATTAGCGGCAGCTTGCATTTATGCGCTCAATAACAATGTTGCCCGCCTTGCAGTTGACCACAACAATGCCAAACAAATTGCGAATACATTGCAGCAATGCAGTTGGGTAAAAAGTGTTTATCCGGTTGAAACCAACATTGTAATTTTTGAAGTTGCCGATGCCGTAAAAACAGCAACGGTGTTAGCCGATAAAGGTATCCGCACTTCACCTTTCTCTCCAACATTAGTTCGCATGGTTACGCATTTAGATGTAACCGAAGCAATGGTAAACTACACCATTGAAACCCTCCCTAAAGTTGTGTTGTAATGCGTACGGCATATTACAAACCTTACCGCTTAAATTTCAAAACGCCCGTGCTTACCTCGCGGGGCAGAATGCAGGTTAAAAACGGTTACTACCTGTTTGTAACCGATGGCAAAAACACCGGCACAGGCGAGTGCAGTTTTATAGAAGGATTAAGTGCCGATGATTTAGGAACCTACGAGAGTACATTAGAAAACCTTTGCAACAACATCAACTCCAATTCACTTCCCGATTTCAGTCATCATCCGTCAATGGCATTCGGCTATCAAACCGCCATGCTCGATTTAAAAAACGGGGGTAATAAAATTCTTTTTGAAAGCGATTTTACAAGAGGGGAAAAATCTATTCCTATCAATGGTTTGGTGTGGATGGGCACCAAAGAGTTTATGCACAGGCAGATACTTCAAAAATTAGAAGAGGGATTTAAGTGCATTAAGCTGAAAGTAGGAGCGCTAAACTTTGAGGAAGAGATTTCGTTGCTGCGTTATATCCGCCAACATTTTCCGAAAGAGCAAATTGAAATACGGCTTGATGCCAACGGTGCTTTTACTGGCGGTGATGTGTTTCAGAAGTTAGAAGCGCTTGCACCGTTTCATATACATTCTATTGAACAGCCTGTTAAGGCGGGGCAATGGGGACTGATGAAAAAAGTGTGTACCCATTCTCCCATTCCTGTTGCGCTCGATGAAGAACTGATTGGCATTTCAGGAGAGGAAGACGCTCGCAATCTGTTACAAGAAATAAATCCCGCTTACATCATTCTCAAACCTTCGTTGTTGGGCGGGTTAAATGTTTGCGACCATTGGATTGCACTTGCCGAAAGTTTAGGCATTGGATGGTGGGCAACCAGTGCCCTCGAATCAAACATCGGTTTAAATGCCATTGCTCAGTGGGTGTTTACCAAAAACAATCCTATGGTGCAGGGTTTGGGCACAGGTTCGCTTTACACAAACAATGTTCAGTCGCCTTTAGTAGTTGAAGATGGTATGTTGCATTACAGAAGCAACACTGCATGGGAATTGCTTTCATAGCAACATTGTGGCATTGCTTTATCCACTTGTTGAGGATAATTTTTCTTTCCATACAACTCATTTCTTTATTTTTAGTTCTTTCATAGCAGATGCGGAACCCTACACCACCTACATTGTTTGCTTACTTGTTGCTTTTGGGATCATGTATTTTTTCTTCATCTGCAATTTATGCTCAATGTGGTAATCCTACTCCGCTTATCGTTCAAAATCCATCGTTCGAAGGTCCGCAACAACCGCATGTTACGCCATCGCCATGGACTAATTGCTTGCCATCGCAAACACCCGATACCCAACCCGGCAGTTGGGGTGTAACCATGCCACCCACCAACGGCAACAGTTACCTGGGGCTTATTCATCAAAGTTCATCGAGTTGGCAGGAGGGAGCATCGCAACAACTTAGTGCGCCCATGCAGGCAGGCATGCAATATACTTTCACTATCGACCTTGCGAATTCTTCAACTACCGGAGGCGGTATTCAGCCCGGTTGTGCCGAATGCCAAATTTGGGGCAGTAACAACGGTTGCCATAAAGGAGAACTGTTATGGGCATCGGGAAATATTACACCTTACGATGTATGGCAAACACACACGGTAACATTTATACCCACGCAAAACTGGCCCTACATTACCATTTATGTAAACAGTTTAGGATGCACCAACGGACCTTACATATTGGTAGATAATATGACCCCGTTAATTCCTGCTACGGTAAATGTAACTGCCACGGTTAATAATCATGTTTCCTGTGCAGGCGGTAGCAACGGAATGATAACCGCTGCGGTAACCGGACAAAATCCACCGTTTACTTATCAGTGGAGTACAACTCCTGCTCAAACAACTTCGGTGTTGAACAATGTTACCGCAGGCAGTTATACGGTAACGGTAACCGATGCCAACACCTGCACAGCAACAGCACAGGTTACAGTTACACAGCCGCAGCCGCTTACACTTACTCCCACCGTAAATCCGGCAACGTGCTTTGGCACAGGTACAGGCTCGGCTTATATGAGTTATGCAGGGGGCACAGCGCCTATGACTTTCAACTGGGCAAACGGAACAACCACACAAAACAACAGCGGGCTATTTGCAGGTACGGTAAACATAACCGTAACCGATGCCAATAGCTGTTCGGTAACAGGAGCGGCTGTAATTACAGAGCCTACTGCTGTTACAGTTACCGGAAACGTTACCAATCCAACTTGCGGAGGTATAACCGATGGAAGTATTACCGCATCGGCATCGGGTGGTACACCGCCTTATGCATCCTATCAGTGGAATACCACACCACCGCAAAATGCAGCTACCGCAACCAACGTAGGGTCGGGTACATACACAGTAACAGTTACCGATGCTAATACTTGCACTGCATCCGCAAGTTTCAATGTCAGTCCTCCCCCTGTTGGCGGAACTTTAACACTTACGCCCACGCATATTCTTTGTTATGGTGAAAACACGGGGGCGGCAACCTGTACGGTAAATGGCGGTTCTCCTCCTTTTACTTATCAATGGAATACTGTTCCGCCACAAAGCTCACAGAGTATCACCAATCTGTTAGCCGGAAGTTATACGGTTACGGTTACCGATGTTAATACCTGCTCTTCGAGCGCATCGGTTACACTTACCGAGCCATCGGCTCCTTTGGCGGCAACAGTAAATGTGGTTGATGTGCTGTGCTACGGAAATGCAACAGGCAGTGCAACCGTTACGGCAGCCGGAGGAACCCCCGCTTACAGTTATCAGTGGAATACAAATCCGGTGCAAACAACTAATACCGCTGTAAATCTTGCAGCCGCAAACTACAATGTGTTGGTTACCGATGCCAATAACTGCACGGTTGCGGTTGCTTCCGTAATTGCCCAACCCGCTGCGCCACTTTCGCTCATTACTACTAGTACAGATGTACTTTGCTATGGCGATGCTACCGGAAGTGCCGGTGTTACTGCTTCGGGAGGAACTCCAAACTATACTTATTTGTGGAGCACTCAACCGCCTCAAAACACCGCTGCTGTTTCGCTGTTGTCAAGCAACAATTATCAGGTAACAGTAACCGATGCCAACAATTGCACAACAACTGCTGCCGCTTTTGTAGCTCAACCTGCTGCACCACTTAGTGCTGCGGCTGCACCGGTTAATGTATCGTGCAATGGAATGAGCAACGGAAGTATTTCAGTTACTGCTTCGGGAGGAACACCATCCTATGCTTATCAATGGAGCACTACACCAACAACAAACACTGCATCGGTTACTAACCTCGCCCCCGGAACTTATGCCGTTACCATTACCGATAACAACAGTTGCACCTTTGCTCTTTCTAACATTGCAGTTACAGAACCTTCGCTCTTAACCATCAACCCGCAGGTTACCGATGTTTCGTGCCCTAATCATGGCGATGGAAGTATTGCAACGAATGCTTCGGGTGGAGTGGTGCCTTATACGTATCAATGGAACAACAATGCCACCACTTCAATCAACAACAATATTGGTGGCGGTGCGTACAGTGTAACCGTTACCGATAATAACGGGTGCACTACTACCGGAAACTTTACAGTAAATGAATTGCCGGGTGTGAGCGTGAGCGGAATTCCTGTAAATGTGTTGTGCTATCCTTTGCAGAACGGATACATTACGCTCAGCGCAACATCGTCCTTTATGCCTTTGCAATATCTGTGGAGCAACGGAGCCTCTTCACAAAACATTTCTTCGTTAGATACAGGGCAATATACTGTAACAGTTATAGATGCTCACAATTGCACGGCTACTGCAAGTTTCCATATCGGCAACGATTCTATTTTCAGTATTGATGCCACACCCGAGGAAGTTACTATTGATATGGGGCAATCCACAACACTTAATGTAGCAGCTATTGGAAGCGCATTCGGCACCGTGGAGTGGACTCCGCCTTACAGTTTAAGTTGTACCGATTGCGTTGCTCCCGATGCATTTCCGTTAGAAAGTGTTACCTACTATGTAACCGGTACTGATGTAAACGGATGCGTAGCAACCGATGCCGTGCGGGTGAATGTTATTCCGAAGTATGTGGTGTTCATTCCAAACGCTTTTACTCCGAATGGTGATGGTGCTAACGATTATTTTGAAGTATTCGGTAATAAAGAAGCATGGAAACAATTTAATGTGCAGATATTTAACCGGATAGGAGAGAAGATTTTCGAAAGCAACAACATGCACTTTAAATGGGATGGAACCTATAAAGGTGTTGTGCAAAATCCGGCTGTGTTTATTTATCAGATACGCGTGGTATTTATTGATAACCATGTGGAAGAACTGTTCAAAGGAAGCGTAACCATTCTGCGGTAAGAAAATTTTTTCTGCGAGTAGATTAGCTTTCCTATATTCAACCCCCGAACACCTAAACTCCTTAGCATTATGAACAAATTGTTACCCTTTACCCTTATTCTTTTTGCGCTTGCCGCAACGTTTACCGCAAGTGCACAGTACTGCGGAGGCTCAGGTCCTTCCGTTTGTACTGCTCCGGCTACATTGCCCGGTGTTGGTTTTTATCCGCCTTACGATAGCATGCCTTGCGCTGTTATTGATTCGGCTTTCGACCAAACCATCAATTTTATGGCGCCAACAACCGTAACACAGGGCACCAGTACTTATCCGCTTAACTGGATACGCGTTGACACTATTTCTAATTTGCCCTGCGGTTTATGCTGGCGAATGGGCAATTCAAATAATCAGATAAACGGGGGCGGCACCGGATGTGTAAGAATTACAGGAACTACAAAAGACGCACCGGGGCAATACAAGATTCGTGTTATTGTTACCGCCAACGTTACTGTTGGATTTTTTCCTGTAAACGTAGGAAACCAGAATGCCGAAAGTTTAGGAGTAAAATATTTTGCAAGAGTAAAAGCCCCCGGAGGTTCTTGCCCTGATGTTGATACACTTGCTGCGGGCAACACCGCCACTGTACCCGGCTCGCTTACAGCACCAACCATCAATGGCAGCAGTACTATTTGCACCGGAGGAAATACAACACTATCGGTTAGCGGAGGAAGCTACTATGCTTACAAGTGGTCGAACGGCTCTTTTAATTCGTCTATCAATGTTACTTCGGCAGGAACTTACACTGTTACGGTTTACGGCAACTGTGCATCGGCAACTGCCACCAAAACAATAACTGTTTCTAATCCTTCGCCAAGCATAACTCCAAGCGGGCCAATTACTTTTTGCCAAGGCAGTAGCGCTACGCTTAACGCAGGCGCAGGGTTTGCATCGTATGCATGGAGCAACGGTGCAACTACACAAACCATTAACGTTACAACCGGAGGCACCTATACAGTAACCGTTACGCAAAGCGGATGTACAGGAACCGACAGTAAACTGGTAACAGTTAATAATACAACCGTAACCGTAAGTGCAAATGGTCCAACTACTTTTTGCCAGGGCGGAAGTGTAACGCTTGATGCCGGTGCAGGGTACGCTAACTACAGTTGGAGTAACGGGGCGTCAACCCAAACTATAAACGCAACAACAGGCGGCACTTATACCGTTACGGTTACGCAGAACAATTGCACTGCATCCGATAACAAAGTAGTTACGGTTAACAGCGCATCTGTAAACATTTCACCAAGCGGAGCAACAACATTCTGTCAGGGAGGCAGTGTAACGTTAGATGCCGGCTCAGGATATTCCAATTACAGTTGGAGCACCGGCAGTAGTGCACAATCGGTAAGTGCTACTCAAACAGGAGTTTATTCCGTTACTGTTACCGACCAAAACAGTTGTACCGCAGCCGATAGCGAAACAATAACCGTTAACAATACTACCGTAAGCATTTCTGCCAATGGACCTACTACTTTCTGTCAGGGAGGAAGTGTAACCTTAGATGCAGGAGCCGGTTACAGCTCTTACAGTTGGAGTAATAGCGCCACTACGCAAAGTATAACCGTTACACAAGGAAATACATACACCGTAACAGTTACATTGAACAGTTGCTCGGCAACCGACAGTAAAGTTGTTACTGTAACAAGCAATAATCTTACACCTACTATTGTTGCATCAGGTTCAACCAATATTTGCCCGGGCGCCAGTGTAACTTTAAATGCAGGCGTAGGTTACGACTCGTATAGCTGGAGCGATGGAAGCAGCACCCAAAACATTTCGGTAAATACTCAGAATACCTATACTGTAACCGTAACACAAGGCACATGCACCGGTACCGATGCCATAACTGTAAACGTTGGCAACTTTCCTGTTTCCGTAAGTATTTCTCCAGCAGGACCAATTACTGCCTGCGTTGGCGATGTAGTAACCTTAGATGCAGGAGCAGGTTTTGACAGTTATTCATGGAGCACATTAACTCCCACACAAACCACGGGTGCTACTACTAACGGAACATATACCGTTACCGTAACGCAAAATTTCTGCACCGGAACCGATGCGGTGAGCATAACTTTTAATAATCTTCCTGTAGTTAGTATTTCTCCAAGCGGCACACAAAACCTTTGCCAGGGGCAGAGCGTAACGTTCGATGCAGGCAATGGATTTGATACTTATGCTTGGAGCACAAATGAAACTACGCAAAGCATTACCGTTAATCAGGGCGGTACATTCTCAGTTACTGTTACCGAAAACGGCTGCAGCGCATCAGATAATGTATCGGTTGCATTAACAAGCAGCATTACACCAACTATTACTCCGCAAGGTCCCGTTAATGTTTGCCCGGGCGGATTTGCCACATTAGATGTTGGTGCAGGATACGACACCTATTTGTGGAGCACTACCGATAACACACAGGATATTTCGGTTGCCACACAAGGCACTTATACTGTAACGGTAACACTTGGTGCGTGCAGTGGTACAGCTTCTGTTTCCGTAACAAATAATGCTGCTCCTTTAGCAGTAAATATTACACCTGCCGGTCCAATTTCAGCTTGTGCCGGTGACCAAATTACCTTAGATGCCGGAGCAGGATTTTCAGGCTACCTGTGGAGCAATACCGACCAGTCGCAAACTACTACTGTAACTTCTTCGGGAAGCTACATAGTTACCGTTATGAAAAACGGTTGCGTAGGACACGATACGGTAGTAGTAAATGTTCATCCTATTCCATCACCCAACATTACACCTTCCGGCACGCAAACTATTTGCAGCGGACAAACACTTACAGCTAATGCCGGTGCCGGTTACGATACGTACCTGTGGAGTAATGGCGCTACTACGCAAACGGTTTCAGTTACATCGCAAACTGTGTTGAACGTAACGGTTACTAAAGACGGTTGTACCGGCTCGTCAGGTAATGCCACTACGGTAAATGTTAACCCTCTTCCCAATGCTTCGCTTACCTTAGTTAGCAGCGGAAGCGGAAGTGCCATTCTTAAAGCAGAGCCTGCAGGTGCAAGTTATCAGTGGCTTACACAAACATCGCCTACAGGACCTTACACTGTTACATCGAACACTACGCAGTACGATACTGTTTCATGCGGCAGCACTCCTGTGTATCACACAGTGGTTGTAACGCAGAACGGTTGCAGCGATTCATCGTCACAGTTATCGGTTGTATGTGTAGGTATCAATGAAACTGTTGCTTCTTTCAGTAATGTAAGTATAAGTCCCAATCCAACTCAGGGAAGGTTAAATATTTCGTTTGAGTTAAAAGAATCAGCCTTTGTTGAAGTGGTGCTGACCGATATTACCGGAAGAGTAAATCAGAAGTTATTGAATGAGCGACTTGCTGTGGGCGCTCACCAAACCACTGTTGATGTTTCCGGTTTGGCACAGGGCATTTATCTGCTGCATTTTGTAACCGAGCGCGGAAGCTACAACACCAAGTTTGTAAAAGAATAAACTACCTGTTGGAACCGGGATAGTGAAGCGGAGGCGAAAGTCTCCGCTTTTTTTGTGCCATTGTTTTACTATATGTTGTTTATGAAAACAGTTTTGCACCTAACCATTTAATGCTATTTTGCCTCTAAATAATTACACCATGCGTACTATTTGTTTTTCAATAACTGCTTTATCGGTTCTGCTTTTTGGGTTAAGCGCCTGCAAAAAAGATTGCACCACCGATGCCCCTGTTATAGCTGTTACTTCTCCTTTGGAAGGCAGCAGTGTGCAATTGCCCGATTCGGTTCACCTGGCGGGCACAATAAGCGATGATGTGTGGCTTAAATCGGCTGCTGTAATTATTACAAACCATAATGGCGATACCGTGTTTAATACGCAGCCCGATGTTTACGGAAAGAAAACGCACGATTTTACCTACAACTATTTTACATCCGCCAGCGGAACATTCCATTTGCAGGTTTCGGCAGAAGATAACGAAGGGCAAAAAGCAATGAAAGAAGCGATGTTTACAGTGTTGCCGTAACTCAAAAGCCAACGGGTTCAACCGAAGGGTGATCGGTAAACAGCAGCAGCGAGTCGGCATGGTAGTAATACATCCGGAATATTTCCCGCTTAACAACCACCACCAGTACGGCTGATGGGCTTTGGTGTTCTTTATCGAAAAAGTACTTTGCGGTAACCAAACCGGTTTCTTGCGAAGCAACAATAGGAGAGGAGTAAACGGTTTTAGAAGGAAGAATTTCGAAACTATCTTTCATAATGTTTGCCAGTCTTCTTTCAACAATATGATTGGTCAGCAAGCCTACGTCTTCAGGATTTTTTCCATTGTAATTAAGCAGAAAAGCTAATTCTCCTTTAATGAGTGTTTCATTTTTTGTTGCGGTATTTCCCAAATCGGTTTGTTTGTTTACACAGCCTGTAAAAGCAAAAAAGGCAAACAAAAGAAAACACAGGAAACGCATAAGGAGCTTCAATCGGTAATCAATCCGTCCTTCATATGCACTTTGCGGTCAGCCATGTTGGCTAATTCTTCGTTGTGCGTAACAATTACAAAAGTTTGTTGCAGGGTATCGCGTAGTTCAAAAAACAGTTTGTGCAGGTCGCGGGCATTGTTGGTATCTAAGTTGCCCGAAGGCTCATCTGCCATAATAATGGCGGGGTTGTTCATTAGCGCACGGGCTACGGCTATCCGTTGCTGCTCTCCGCCCGAAAGCTCGGAAGGTTTGTGGTTTATTCGGCTGCCCAGTTTAAGCAGGTGTAACAACTCCTTAGCTCTTGTTTCGGCTTTGGCTTTCGACTCATTATGTATGTAAGCGGGAATACAAACATTTTCCAAGGCGGTAAACTCCGGCAACAAGTGGTGAAACTGAAATATGAATCCGATTGATTTATTGCGAAAAGCCGAGAGTGATTTCTCGCTTTGTTTAAATACGTCTTTGCCTTCAATGGAAACGGTACCCGCATCGGGGCGGTCGAGTGTGCCCATAATATGCAGAAAAGTGCTTTTACCTGCACCGGAAGGACCCACCAGCGAAACTATTTCGCCTTTGTTTACGCTAAGCGATACGCCTTTCAACACTTCGAGAGTGCCGTATCGTTTGCGTATATTGTTGGCTTCGAGAATCATGCCGCTAAAGTAATTTTATTCATGGTTGATGATGTGCGTAAAGGGCTTGTCAATTCTACCGTAAAAGTTATTTTCGTCCGGCTTTAAAACCGATTAACCGTTTTCTTTTAACGAATAATATTTACGAATGAACTTACACGAATACCAGGCGAAAGAACTGATGAAGAAAAATGGTGCCGCCATTCAGGAAGGCATAGTTGCCGAAACACCTCATCAGGCAGTAGAAGCAGCGAAAAAGCTGAAGGAACTTTATAACAGCGATTGGGTGGTAATTAAAAGCCAGATACATGCAGGCGGCAGAGGCAAAGGCAAAATTGCCGGAACCGAGCAAAACGGAGTGGCGCTGGCAAAAAATATTGATGCGGTTAAAACTATTTCAACCAATATTTTGGGCGGAACATTAGTAACCAAGCAAACAGGGGCAGCCGGACGAGTGGTTAAAAAGATATTGGTAGCGCAAGATGTTTATTATCCGGGCGAAAGCGAAACCAAGGAATTTTATTTCTCCATTCTGCTCGACCGTGGCACCGGTAAAAACGTAATCATCTACTCTACCGAAGGCGGAATGGATATTGAAGAAGTTGCCGAAAACACTCCCGATAAGGTACATAAAGAATGGGTTGACCCGAAGGTTGGCTTGCAGGATTTTCAGTGCCGCAAAATTGCTTTTAATCTCGGTTTGAGCGGCAATGCTTATAAAGAGATGGTAAAGTTTGCCCGCTCGGTGTATAACACCTACATAAGCACCGATGCAAGTATGGTGGAGATAAATCCTTGCCTTAAAACTTCCGACAACCGCATTATTGCCGTTGACGGTAAAATTTCGTTGGATGATAATGCGCTTTACCGTCATCCTGACTTAGCCGCGCTGAAAGACGATAACGAGCAAGATCCCATTGAACTCGAAGCCGAAGAAGCCGACCTTAACTATGTAAAATTAGACGGCAACGTTGGCTGTATGGTAAACGGTGCCGGCTTGGCAATGGCTACTATGGATATTATTAAGTTAAGCGGTGGCGACCCAGCTAACTTTTTAGATGTAGGCGGAACTGCTAATGCCGAGCGCGTTGAAAAAGCTTTCCGCATTATTCTTCAGGATGAAAATGTAAAAGCCATTTTGGTAAATATTTTCGGAGGTATTGTTCGTTGCGACCGTGTTGCGCAAGGGATAGTTGATGCTTACAAATCTATTGGAACAATTCCGGTACCCATTATTGTGCGCCTGCAAGGCACCAATGCCGAGGAAGCTAAAGTGATTATTGACAACAGCGGCTTAAAAGTAACCGGTGTGGTGCAACTGAAAGAAGCAGCCGAAGCGGTGAAACAGGCATTAGCATAATACATGCAATTCCGTTGCATTCCTTACCAACTAAAGTTTAAGTATCCTTTTCGTATTGCTCATGGCGAGCGCACACATACCAATGTGGTGTATGTGCTGTTGCAGCATAATCATTTCACGGCATACGGTGAAGCCGCATTGCCGCCTTACCTGCCGGAAACACAAGATTCAGTAATCGCATTCGTACATGATTTTGCAAATGCTGTTGGCGAATTTGGTATAGATGATTGCCTGAACGAATTGCGGCATTTCAGAACAGGAAACATGGCTGCCCGTGCCGCTATTGATATGGCGTTGTGGAATTTAAAATCGCAGATAGAAAACAAGAGCATTGCTCAGTTGCTTGGCGTTCCTGATGCACCGATGCCTTTAAACACGTATACCATCGGAGTTTGTTCGCCCAATGAAATGAAACTAAAAGTTGATGACGCTAATGCTTTCGGCTTTCAGATTTTTAAACTGAAGTTAGATGGGAAAAGCGATGAGGAAATGGTTGCAGAGTTCAGGAAGTTGACTGATTTGCCCTTTGCGGTTGATGTAAATCAGGGATGGAAAAGTACAGCAGAGGCAACAAGTAAAATACATTGGTTGAAGCAGCAAGGTTGTGTGTTGGTGGAGCAACCTTTGCTAACAGCAATGAACGAAGAAATGAAACAACTGAAAGCAATAACTCCCTTACCACTTTATGCCGATGAAAGCTGCCAAACGGTTGATGATTTGGAAAAATTGAGAGATTGCTATCACGGAGTAAACATAAAGCTGATGAAATGCGGAGGCATAACACCGGCTTACGAAATGCTGAAAGCTGCGAAACAAATGGGATTTAAAGTTCTTATTGGTTGTATGAGCGAATCATCCGTTGGATGCCACGCTGCAGCACAATTGGCAATGCTTGCTGATTATACCGATTTAGACGGACCATATTTGATTAGCAATGATTGTTTTTCGGGAGTTGGAATGAAAGACGGGAGCTTGCTAACCGATATACTTCTGCAAAAGTTTTCTTTCTAAATCCCAAACATCACCTTCCAACTTAATACCGGCACTATGCCTATGTTGCGCTTTACTACCACTGCTTGTTTATCGGGGCTGTACACATAACGTGCCACATTTTGGCGGTTAATAATGTTTTGTGCATCGAACGAAAACACCCACGAATATTTTTTCTTGTTTCTGCGGAAACTCAATCCGAAATCCATGCGGAAATAATCGGGAAGTTTTTTGTTGTATGCATTTGTGTTATCGTAAACAGTTTCATTGGCGGCTATGGATTTTTCCAAATCAACAGGCGTGTAACGCTGCCCACCGCGCCAGATAAGTTTGGTATTTATGCCAATAATGTTGTTCTTCTTTTTGCCTACTACAAATTCTTTTCCGCCCAACGCATTTAAAACATAGTTTACGTTGTAAGCAGTGTTGCGCCATGCGCCATCGGCTGCTTTATACTTTGAATTAAACAGCGAAGTGGTGAGCATAAAGAAATAGTTCTTCGAAAAGAATTTCTCTAAGGTTAACTCCAACCCGTAGTTGTAGCCGGTGCCTTCGCTTTTAAGCGGCATGTTTACAAAGCCGTCATCATAGTTTACAATAGAGAAAGTGCGGTTGCTGTCGGTGCCAACAGGTACGGCAAACAAATACTGGAAATAGACTTCGGTCTTTAAACGAAAATCGCGCAAGAAGCCGAAGTTGTATCCGCCCACTACATGAAAGGCGCGACTGAAGTCGAGTTTTTTATTCGGCAGTTTGTTCATGTTTTCATACGAAACATAAGTGCTCATGGCATCAATACGGCTGTGAATTCCCGTGCCGAGAGTTAGAGTATGATTTTCGGCTGCGCGCCATTCGGCACCGAGGCGAGGCTCTATGTAAAACTTATTGTTGATAGAAGAGAACGTAAAATGCACTCCGCTGTTCAGTTGAAATGTTTCGGTAAAGCGGTGTTTCCACTGTATGTATGCCTGATAAAGCGAAGTATAGCCGGTGTTGTTAACCAGCATTTGAGTTTTGTTTTGCAGGAAAGAAAATTGTTCATTGTATAATTTGTAACGGATGTTGCTGTACGTGAACCCGCTGCGGATGGTGTTGCGGCTGTTCAGTTTGCTGTTGAGCGTAACATTGGCTCGCAGTGTTTGGTAAATAAATTTTTCGTTGCTGAGGCTGAAAGGAGAGAAGTCGTTACTCAAAGTGTCGTTTCCGCTACTGTTGTTGGTGTAGCTGTAACTCACAACACTTTTAATGTAGGTGCGGTTATCTTTCAACAACAATAAATACGTAGCGCCTACCACGCCAACCATTTGTTTCTGCCGGTATTCGCTTTTATCGCTGAAGGTTTCCCAAGCTGCGGTATCGCGTTTGGCATTTTCGCCCAAACTGCTTAAGCCGCCAATTCCGAACAGCGTAAATGTTCCCACTTTTTTAGAAGGGAAACTGAAGTTAAACGCCAAATCCTGATACTTGGGCAGCACATTGCCGCCAATTTTTATTCCCATCAGCGAAAGAATGTCGAGCGTGCTGTAGCGGTAGTTTATTAAGTACGAGCCTTTATACTTCCGGCTGAAAGGTCCTTCCAAAGCGGCTTCCAAACCAAGAATACCCGCCTGTGCGGCAAACTCCCATTTTTCGGTATTGCCTTTACGCAAATTCAAATCGAACACTCCGCTGAGCGCATTGCCAAACTCGGCAGGAAAAGCGCCCGACAAAAAATCGGTATTGGTGAGCATGTTCGAACTCAGAATGCTTACTCCGCCTCCGGTGCTTCCTTCGGAACCCGCAAAGTGATTAGGGTTCGGAATTTCCACGCCTTCCATACGCCACAGCAAACCGCGGGGAGAATTTCCGCGAACCACAATTTGGTTGTTTTCATCGTTGCTGGTCATTACCCCGGCAAACGATTGTGCCATACGGGCAGGATCGTTGAGCGTACCTGCATAACGGTTCATTTCTTCAGCAGAAAAAGAACGAACACTCACCGTAGCAAAATCATTATTGGCTCTCGATTTATCGCGGTGGTTGGTAATCACCACTTCCTGCATGTTCTTTACTTGCTCCTGCATTTCTACATTCAGAAACGTTTCCTTGCCGGAAGTAAGCAGCACTTCGCTGATGGTGGCATCGGCATAACCTACATACGTAAAGCGCAGCGTGTGCCGACCAACGCTTACATTCTCCATCTTAAAATTTCCGGTTTCATCGGTGGTGGCACCTAATGGCGGATTGGTGTTGAGCACAATGATGTTAACGCCCCATAACGGTTGCTTACTTTCCTTATCGGTTACCTTGCCTTTAATGGTAGAGGTAAACTGTTGGGCCGTTGCAAATACAGGCAGCAATAAGAGAATGAAAATAATTGCGCGCAAAGCAGTGAGGAGTATTTTATCAGTGCGCGAAAATAGAGCATTGCCTAACAATGAAAGCAGCAAGATTTAGGATTATAACTTCATGTATAAGCCGAATTACTTTTCCACCTGCATGTGGTATTTTATGGCAGGCGGGTATGGTGTGCCCATATTGAGAAACGATGCCCAGTCGTTGGGGGAAGGATTTTCTTCTCTGTATTTCAACATTGCTTTGCGAAGGTTTTCAGCGGGAAAGAAATGCGAAGGCAAAAACAATTCTTCGGTAAAATGATTCATTAACTCTTTGGTTGCTTTATCATCTACACTCCATAAACTCATAATTACATTACCAGCACGGGCTTTTATAAATGCTCTGCTCAATCCTATTATTCCTGCTTCCAGCACTTTTCCTAAAGCAGTTTGGCAGGCACTTAATACCACTATGGCTTCGTAAGGCAGTGTGTCGTACTGAATTTCTTTGGCAGTCCAGTAGCCGCAATCTTTTTCAGTTCCGGCAAAAACAATATGGCTGTTGTTTAACGGGTCTTTAGTATCAGAATGGGCATGTGTTGCCAAATACACAAACTCCGATTTCGATAACTTTTTCAATACATTTTGTTTGGTTGCTTCCTTGCCAATAAGTGCTGTTGTGTTAAAGCGCTGTGCCACCAGTTGTGCCTCCTGTTCTGCTCCTATAAGTTGTTTATATCTGTCGGAACATTTGCCGAAATCGGGATTTCCTACAACAAGTGAGGCAGATGGTGTGTACGTTAATGTTCGGTAATTTCTGGCATCGGAGTAAAAACGCTCAACACTGTAATTATACATTGAGCGCGTGTAAAAAACCGTCCGGTTAAGAAACTCATCTAACGAATGAGCAATGGAAATAGAACAAAAGTCCAACAAACTTTGTGTGCCCCCTGTTGGTTGCAAATAATACAAGGGAAATGAACTGATATTTAATTCCGGCACAATAATCAGAAATCGAATACTTGCCATTGCCTTGCTCAGTTCTTTAGGAAAAAGCGCTTCCGATGCTTCGCGTCTGTAATCGGTAAGGCGTTTAATGGAGTTGCTGGTGTTTGCTACATCAGCCCCACGGTTTGATTGCTCGGGAGCATCTGCATTTAATGCCAATTTCAAACCGATTTCTAAACGCAGCAAACTGTCGGCAGATATCGCAATCCGGTCACTTGCCAGTATCCCCTTCTTGTTTATAAGCCAGCTGTACAAAGTATCCCGGTTATGATGATAAAACAGCAAAGCTCCGGTACTATCCGGCAAACCGTAGTAGTAGTCAGTCATAGCTGATTGAAGCGTATGAAGACCAATTTCAGTTGAATGATACCAGCTAAATCCCCGCTCGCTCATTAACGCACGAAACCGAAGTTGAAAGGTTCCTAATTGGGAGTTGAGCAATTGCTCTTGCCCGATACATACATTGTAACCGGTAATCAGTATCAGGACAAACACAATGCGTTTCATCGCTACTAAATAACAGATTTAATTGGTTTATTGCGCTGCCTTTTGCATCCACTATGAAACCGCATATCGAAATTCTGTTTGAAGATGAACACTTGCTTTTGGCAAATAAACCGAGCGGTTATACGGTAATCCCCGACAGGTTCGGCAAGTATGCATCGTTGCAGAAAACTTTAGAGAAGAAGTACGGAAAACTTTTTGTGGTGCACCGTATTGACCGCGAAACAAGCGGTATTGTGTGCTTTGCAAAAAACGATGTGGCTCATCGGCACCTTGCGCTGCAATTTCAAAATCACGAAGTGCAGAAATTTTACAAGGTAGTAGTGAAAGGGCACCTGCCGTTTAAGGAAGGAGTCATCGAATCGCCCATTGTAGAAAACCCCGCCAAGCCCGGCACCATGATGATTGCCAAGCGAGGCAAAGAAGCTATAACCATTTGCAGAGTAGAAGAAGAGTTTAAACAAGCAACCTTGGTGAGTGCCAAAATTAAAACCGGACGCACCCACCAAATTCGCGTTCACCTTTCGGCTTTGGGCAATCCGCTGCTGGTGGATGAAATTTATGCGAACACTCCCGCATTTTATTTTTCATCCTTAAAACGCAACTACAAACCATCGGGCGAAGAAGAGCGCCCTACCATTGCCCGCTTAACCTTACATGCTTATTCTTTAAAACTGAAGCATCCGATAACAGGCAATGAAATGGAGTTTACCGCGCCATTGCCCAAGGATTTGGAAACACTGTTGAAGTTGTTGCGGAAGTACGATAAAAAATAAACCGAAGCTGTGTTGGGCACAACTTCGGTTATTTAAGAGGGAAGTTTTTGCCTGAAAAAATTAAAGCGTTTTGGCAAGAAAGCCGTTAAACTCAAAACGGGTGTCGGCAATGCTGTGGGCAAAGTCTTTCATGCGAGCTAAAAGTTTATCGCTTACACTGGTAAAGCGCTCATCAATATGCTCGGGGCGCGTTTTGGCTAATTCGGTTAATTGTTCGTTGCGCTGGTTTACATCGTGCTTCAGTATATCCAATTGCTCGCGAAGCATGATAAACTTGTTTTGAAAATGCTCAACGTTCGAAAGGATTTCCTTGTCTGTATTTTTGGAAACTACTTCTTCCAACCGCGAAGTGAGGATTGCCAGTTCTTCCTTGTAAAATTCGAGTTCGCGAAGCCAGTCGGCTCCCTGATGATGCAAGTTGTTGATAGATGTTTTTGTTGTCATGATGTTTGATTTTATGGTTAACTAAATGATTGTGCATTTACAAACGGAATAGCGCTGCGTATGAGCATTACTATGCCTATTATCAGAATTAAACTCAACACTATTTTTCTGAAACTTTCCTGATTAATTCGCCCCAACAACAACTTTCCTATGTAAGAGCCAACTACCGATACTACAACAAGCATAGGAATGAGGTAGTAATTTTCTTTGGTAATAAAACCGCTTTTTACATAAATAATGCTGCGGCTCAAATCAACTCCCATATCAATGGCTGCCGATGTGCCTACAAACAAATTTTTCTCGAGGTTGTAAGCAGCTAAACTCAATCCTCTTATGGCTCCGCCTGTCCCTATGTAACCGGCAAGTAATCCCGCAACACTTCCACCTAAAACACTGCTTTGTGCGTTAGCTCTTACTTTCAAATCGGGGAAAGCCAATAGGATTGAACTGAAAACAATCAGAAAAACAGCGAGAATTATTTGGTCGAACCGGAACGACATTTTTGTTGCAAGCCAAGCCCCGAGTATTACAAACAATATGCTCGGAATACCGAATAACAACGTTAGCCTCAGGTCAATGGTTTTGCGAAATAAAATGAGCTTAACCAAGTTGCTGAAAACATGAAATACTGCCGTAATACCGAGTACAGTTTTCATATCAAAGAAAAACTGCGCCACCGGAACAAAGAACAAAGAAGAGCCGAATCCGCCCACTGTTCCAATAATCTCTGCCACTATGGCAAGTAAAACAAACAGGGCTATCAGCATACCGGGATAGTTCAGAAATTAGTCAAAGAACATTGACGCACATTTACTGATGTGCAATAAAAACCGGAGCATTCACTTCTTTAATCACCCGGTTTGAAATGCTCTGATGTAACCAACGCGAAATGGCGTTTCTGCCATAAGCACCCATAACCACAATAGAGTTGCCGGCTCTTTCTTTTAGATATTTCAGCAACTCTTCTTCGGGATTGCCATGTAATACTTCATATTCCAAATTGATAAAGCGCGTTTGCAAAAGGTCTTTAAAATTCCAGCCGTCTTTAAGATGATTGCCCGATTTCTCATTTACGCTTACAACCGTTGTTTTCATGTCGTTGAGTTCGGGAAACAGATAGCTGAACATTTTAGTTGCATATACGCTCGAAGGAGAACCATCGTAACAAATAGTGGCGTTATCGAAATAGGTGTACTGATGCGGAACAATAAGCACGGGGCAGTGCGAGTCCACCAATAAATCTTTCAAAAACGGATTGGGAGCACTGTCGCCCAATGAAAAGAAACTGGTATGCGAATCCACCACTACCAAATCGGCAAAGGCGCTTTCGCGAAGCACTTCCTGCAAGGGAACGCCTTTATCTAAATGCACTTTGTGTTTTACGCCTTTGTTGTTGCAGGCAGTATGAAACAACTTAATGTTCAAATCAATTTTTTCGCGCTCTTCGTTTTGCGTATTTTCTATGCTTGCAAAATCAATAAAGGGCTGGTCCCATGCGTAGGCGTACGTAAAATTGAGGTAGCGCATATCCTGAATAAAAATGCCTACCAGCATAGAGTTAGTGGCTTTGGCTATTTCAATAGCATACTTCGATGCTCCTTCAGAATACTTAGTGCCGTCAAACACCGCTAAAATTTTATTGCTCATATCGCTGCTTGGTTTAAAACTTTGAAATTAAGAAACGTCCTGAATTGAAAGGCAAAAGTAAGGTTGTTGTTTCGTAAACGAATGAGCGATGTCAGCCGGTTACATGACAATACTCAAAGCGGAATGCTATTGGAGTAGAATACTGAAAGTTGTTGCTGTTGAGCAGATAGCGGTAAAAAATACTACTGCCAGGTTACAGGTTTAACTTTACTTCGTTCAACTGCGGTTGCGAGCAGTTGTATTTTGAAAGGTCGTTGCTCTTGTTCTTGCCTTTATTGGCCAAATCCATGTTGCTGAAAGTAATGTTGCCGTTGTTGGTAATGCAAATTTTCTGGTCGTCTTTAATACTGCCATCAGTATTTTTGTAGGCAGGGTTTACAAATCCGTCAATAACCACATCAGGCACTTTATCACCAAAAATTACATTAAACAGTTTGCCGAATGCCACTTCATTATCGGGCTTTCCGGTACCGCGGCTGAACTTGTTATCGCGTATAACAATGCCACCGCTGTAAGGGTCGTAAATAGAATCTTTAAATGGTTTTGCAAGCGACATATAGCTTACCACAGCAGCACTTATAGAGTTGTGCCCGCTTATTTCGTTGTTGAAAATATCGCAGTAGTTGGTAGCCATAACTATTATGCCCGTTCCCGCAGGAATCTCAGCAACGGTTGTCCCTTTAACACCAAAGTTTTTTGTGTTGTTGTTTACAATACGGTTGTTGAACACACGGCAGCGCATACCGTTTTTCTTGGGCAGGTCGGGTAAATCAAACACAAGCACTCCACCGGTGTTGTTTTCCGAAAGGTTTTCGTACACATCGGCATCGGTTGAGTTTTCAATTTCAATACCCGCAACATTATCGTGCACGTGGTTTCTGCGAACGATGATGTTTTTGCTTTGCCCAACATAAATACCAGCATCGGCTGAACCGTAAACTTCGCAGTCTTCTATAAGCACGTTGGTGCAGCCAACGGGGTAGGTTCCGTAAGAGCCATTTTTGGTGTCGTGCAACGATGTCCATCCTACTTTCATTCTACGGAAAGTTACATTGGTGGCATCTTGCACTTTAATGCAATCGCCTTTAGCATCCAGCACGCAAAAATCTTCCATTACAATACCATCGGCAGTTATGCGTAAACCTTCGGCACCGTCTTTCTGCCCTTTAAAACTGAGAATGGTTTTGTCCTTACCCTTTCCTTTTATGGTTACATTTTTCACCCCGTCTAATATCAACGGGCGCAACAAATTATAAGTTCCTTCGGGCAGTTCAATTACTTCACCTTCTTTGGCATTGATGAATTTTTCCTGCAACTGCTTTTCAAAATCAGTATCGGTTGCGGTAGAAGTTTTGTTGTTGCAGGAAGTAAAAAGAATGATTGAGAATAAAACAAGCGAAAGAAGTCTGAAGAGCATAAGTTGGTTATTTTTGTTTGAAGCCGACAAATATAATGGGCTAATTGGTTGAAAAAACCGCAAGTTGATTTAATGAAAAATTAGGTGGGGAGGAGGAACTCAACAGAAGCGCAAACCAATCTACTTGCCAAGTTTAATGTTTACGTTCTTGGACTTTATTTCCAGTTTCTTTTTGTCAATGGTCATGCCGCCTTTGTCGCCTTCTACCTGTACACCTTTATTGTTAACAGTAGCTCCGTTGCCCGATGAACTTTTGGCAGCTACTTCGCCCTTTTTGGCTTCAACACCACCACCGCGGCTGTTTTTAATCTCTGTGCCCGATTTATCTGCCGAAGCCCCTCCGCCTTTGCTGCCACGGGCGGCTGCTTCGCTTTTGTTGAGGGTTACTCCTTTTTCCTGTGCGCTTTGCGCCACGCAACTTGCAACACCTCCGAATAAGAAGAGAAGAATTACTGTCAAGCGAATAGTTTTCATAATGTTTGTTTTGCGCTAAAGTAGTAAAGGCTTGTGTAAGATTTGAACCATTCTTAGTAGGTACATATGTTTAACTTTTTGTCTTTCTCCATACAAAAAGTAATTTCGAACAATTGTTTGATAAAGTAACGCCTTAAACCACACCAAACAATGCCTGAAATTTTAGAAGAGCAGATTTTAACCGGCACTACCAAAACGGGTGCAGAGGTACTTACCATACAACGCTTTATTTTTCTGTTAAGCGATTTTCACTATCAGGAATTTATTAAGCACTTGCAGGAAGCCGATGCTGCATTACCGCTTAAACTTGCTGAAGCGGTAAAACAAACATTGCCCGGCTTCGATTCTCATGCAGAGTTGTGTACTAAAGTTTACGGAAGCGCTTCCGATACCGACAAAAAGAAATTTAACCAATTGTCCGTTCATACTTTTAAGCTATCGCGTTATTTGGTTTGCAATTACCCCGATTACCTATCACATAACATTAATAGGATCGAGCATTGGGTGAACACCGGCAACCCTAAACTTGCTCTGCGAACAGCTAAGTTTATGTTGGATATTGCCGAGCGCATTGAAGATTTTCGTTCGCAGATTTGGTGCTTGCGTTTTTTGGCTTCCGATGCCATACTCAATAAAGAAACCCAGGCTTCGGTTAAGTATGGCGAGGAATTGAAAAAGGTATTACATACGGAACTCGTTTATACCGAGTTGCAACAAGATTTGCGTCTCGTGGCTATGGACGAAAATAATCCTGCCGATGCAACGGCATACGAAAGCAAAAAGGCATACTACGAATCATTCTTTGAACATACTTCGTCCATTGTACGCGTTACAGCCATGTATGGCTATGTGAGTTGGGTTTACCACCATAACCCTAAATATTTTAACGACAAACGTGACTTACGGGTATTGAAAGAGTTGGAAGATAAGCTACAGCAGTTTCCACATTTGGCGTTTCCGTTTATGACCAACATGTATGGAAATACGGCATTTATAAGACTTAATGCAGTGGCTGCTTCCTTAGAGGATAAAGAGCGGACAAAACTCTACAACGACCTGGAGGATTACTACCGGCAGGTAAAATTTACAAGCGAATATGTGCGCGATGGGCAGTTGTATTTAATAGCCATTGAATGTTCGAGGTTGGTTTCAACCTACTACCAGCATTTACACCGTAGCGATTACCATACTGTAATAAAACC
Organism: Chitinophagales bacterium; assembly: GCA_026129525.1. Lineage (GTDB taxonomy): Bacteria > Bacteroidota > Bacteroidia > Chitinophagales > LD1 > Bog-950. The sequence continues at coordinate 27,030 of JAHCHW010000003.1, forward strand.
ACAGGACATTAAATCAATAGAGCGAAAAATTAAGACCTGTGAAGGGTTGCTTGCCATAGAAGCCGAACGAAAGAGTAATGAGATTTTTTTGGCTAACCTGCGGATGCTTTATGGTGCTTTTTATGTGATGGCCGGTGGCGAAAAAAATATTCGCAGAGGGATTACTGAACTGGAAACGTTGCTGACCTCGTATCAGCAAATGAGTTTAAAAGCATCAACCGACAGTATTTTTATGGTGTTGGCAATAGCCTATTTTGCAGTGGCAGACTATGAAAAATGTTTAGAAGTTTACAAACGGTACACCAAGGTGAAAAAGAATAAAAACATCTACGAAGGCAACGATGAGAAAATTTACGCCTACTACTACATTGCCCAATGGATTTTAACCGGACGCGAACAATACCGTATAAAGCTCGGAAATGTTATTTACCGTAATGGGAAAGAAAATACTACTAAATCCCTATTGCAACTTTTAGATTTGCTGAAAATTGAAGTAACAGAATAATAGCCAACAAGCAGATGAATTTTGCGTCATTTTAAGATATAAACTTACATTTAACCGCGGTAAATCCTGACTGCCGCAATTAGCGCAATGCTGAAGATAACATGAGCAAACAGGCACAGGAAATTCTAACTATTCAAAAATTTGTGTTTCTGCTTACAGATGCACACTTTCATTCCTTTTGTAATTTTCTGGAAGTATCAAAAGCTGCACTTCCGTTAAAACTTATTACTGCTATCCGAAAACAGCTTCCGGAGTTTCATCCGCCCGATGTGCTTTGTGCAGCGATTTACGGCAGCGCAGAAGAAAGCGACAAAAAGCGCTTCAATCAATTAACCTCTCACACTTTTCGTCTTACGGAATATCTGGCGGTAAATTATCCATGTTATCTCCATCCCAATATTACCTTAATGCAGGAACTGGTAAACGAAGGGAAATGGAAACAGGCAGTTTTTCTGGCTACCACACTCTTAAATATTGCCGACAAGGTAGATGATTTTAAATGCCAACTGCTTTGTTGCAAATTTTTGTCGGAGAAGGCTTTTTCTGACCGCGATAACACTACCGGCTTTAAATACGATACACGAATAGAAGAAGCGGTAGAAAATGAGCGCATTACCGTACAACTGCAATCGCGTACCCGCAGAGCACTGTATGCCGAAAAACGACTGTTACCGGAAGATGTAACTCAACTCAAAAACTTTCTTCGCTCATACAGAGAACACGAGAAAACGTCTATTCGTATTTTAAGCTTGTTTTATTACCTGCGGGTAATTTTCTACTACGAAATGCGGATCTTTGAAAGCAACGAAGGATTACGTTTAATTGATGATTTGAATAAAGAACTGCAAAACCACCCTTACGCTATTTTACCTTTCATGAGCGATGTAAAAGGCTACTTGCTTTTTATGCAACTGAATTCAGGATTGTATGCAATAGACTCTAAGGAAAGAAAGGCGCTCTTTCAGCAGTTGCGAGAACATTATCAGTATAAAAGCGCGGCATCGGGTGCGCTGTCAATAGGTGAGTTACACCTTATGGCGGTGCAAAGCACTCAGTTTCTTTCAAGATACCATCATTTGGTTAACCGGAAGGACTACGAGCAGTTTATGCCGCAGCATAACCGGCAAGAGCTAAATGAGTTGCTTGATAAACTCAAAGCCTATTTATCGCTTCCTGCTGAGGCGGCTTTGCCCGATTATCAAATTCGCAGTTTGAAAATGCTGCTCGGTGCCATGCTTATTATATCGGGTGGTAAGCAAATTAAAGAGGGAGTTTCCGAACTTGAATCGTTACTTATCACTTACCAGCAGGTTAATTTAGGTGCTTCCACCGATAGCATTTTTCTGGCGCTTATGGTAGGCTATTTTTCAATGGCAGATTACAATAGTTGCGTAACTACGTTTAAGCGATTTGCAAAGGTAAAAACCGGCAAAGTGGTGTACGAAGGGAATGATCTGAAGATTTATGCCTATTACTATTTGGCACAGTATCTTATTTCGGGTAAAAAGCAGTTTGTTGAAAAAGCCAAAGAAGTAATTTATAGCGGAGGACGGGAGAATTTACCCGCCTCGGTGCAGGAACTTTACCGGCAGTTTGGGGTGGAATTATAGTATCTTATTTTACCCGTAAAACGGGTTCTCTTTTGGTTTAGAAAATTCGTTGCTTTGTATTCTCACATTTAATTACGCTGAGTCCTAAAAAGTAACCGGAGCGCCCGCTCCGGTTGCTTTGTTTTAGAGAAGTTACGAAAGCGGCACGTTTTTTAGTTTCCTTTACATGATAAGTTTGCTTTAAATCCCATTGAATGAGAATTGACCTTTTTGCATTTGTTATCTTGTGGTTTTGGTTTTGTGCGTGTTCCTGTCAGTCATCCCCTGTTCCGCTAAATACAATTGCTGGAAAATCGGTTACACTGAATAATGAGAAAATAGTTTGTGGCGCTGAACGTATGGAGGTATTGCTGCCCTTGCTGAAAGGAAAGCGCGTGGCGCTACTGGTTAACCAAACATCCGTAGTCAATCAAACGCATTTAGTAGATACGCTATTGGCGCAAGACATAAACATTAAACGGATTTTTGCTCCCGAGCACGGTTTTCGCGGTGGGGCAGATGCGGGTGAGCATGTTGCCGATGGAACCGATAAAAGGACAGGCATTCCGGTTGTTTCTCTTTACGGTAGCAAGAAGAAGCCTTCAGTGGAAGACTTGAAAGATGTGGATGTAGTGCTGTTCGATATTCAGGATGTTGGAGCGCGGTTTTACACATTTATTTCATCGCTTCAATACCTCATGGAAGCCTGTGCAGAAACCGATAAATTGCTGGTTGTTTTAGACCGCCCCAATCCCAATGGTTGGTATGTGGACGGTCCGGTTTTAAAAAGAGAGTTTCAATCCTTTGTCGGATTAGCGCCCATACCCGTAGTACACGGGCTTACGGTGGGCGAGTATGCACAAATGGTAAATGGCGAAAAGTGGCTGCCAAACGGAATGCGGTGCAACTTGACAGTTGTTAAATGCCTCAATTACGACCATACAAAACGGTACTCGCTCCCTGTTAAACCTTCACCCAATTTGCCAAACGATGTAGCCATCTACTTGTATCCTTCCATTTGTTTTTTCGAAGGAACTGATGTGTCGGTAGCCCGTGGAACCGATTTTCCCTTTCAGGCAATAGGTTCTCCGAACAGTTTACTGAAAGACTTCTCGTTTACACCCGAAAGCAAGCCCGGAGCTAAATCTCCACCGCATCTCGGCAAAGTTTGTTACGGATTAGATTTACGGACTACGGATATGCAGAAGGAAGGCATTCAACTTAGCTATCTCATTAAAATGTTGGCTAACCATAAAGACAAAGCCACCTTCTTTCTTGCCAATAACTTTTTCGATAAACTGGCGGGTAATGCTGAACTCCGCAAGCAACTTTTAGCGGATATGAGCGAAGAACAAATCAAAGCAACATGGCAAAAGGATTTACAAGCATACAAGGAAATGCGGAAGAAGCATTTACTTTACCCCGATTTTTAGGTTACTGCCTAATGCCAACAACCATTTGTAAAAAAAAACAGGAGTTATGAGTAATGGAACAATCCGCGTAAAAGTATACGACAACTATCATTACATGGACGAAGACGAGGCATACATACAAGGCTCCTACGATACTTATGAAAGTGCTCTAAATGCAGCAAAAGCAATTGTAGAATCATCACTCAAAGAAAGTTGGAAGCCCGGTATGAGCTTTGATGAGTTGCTTGTTAAGTATAAGCATTTTGGCTTAGACCCGGTTATACTCAGCGATATGCAGAACGGTTATCCGGGTTTTTCTGCATGGCATTACGCAGAAGAAAGGGCGAAAGAAATTTGCATAGGGTAAAATTGGAATGTGGCTGCCATTCTCGTTATTTTTTTGTTCTGCTTCCCCCCCCCAAAAAAAAAACAAACACTATCCAATCGTTCAGCGCTTAATACTATCCTAACAGCAGTATTATATTCCTTACGCGCTTTAATCGCTTTCTAATTTAATTACATTTGCCCCCGTCCAAATTACCCCTTGGGCTAAACACACACGCATACATGCAACGCATTTTTTTGTTCCTGTTTTTATCGGTTCCAGTGCTCGCTTTTGCTCAACTGAATACGCTTACCGGAAGCATATTCGATGAAGTGAAAGGCAAACCTGCCGCCAACACAACTTTTAAGTTGAGTAAAGCTGATACGGCTTTCACATACACTACCAATGCCGAAGGCAATTTTACGGTCGAAGTTCCTTCGGGTATTTATGTGTTGGATGTGGTGATAGGCGAAACCACTTACCGTTTAGGCGGTTACAACATTACCGATGTGGTGGTGAACATTGGAACGGTGTATGTGAATACCGAAATTGACAGCGATGAACGAATGAATTTGGATAATGCACCTACGCTCTCCATTTCGGAAACCGATTTGCGCGAGGGCAGCGGGCAGGTGGTTTCAAGCGCTTTGAATGCCTCGCGCGATGCGTTTCTTTCTACCGCTTCATTTGTATTCAGCAATGCACGCTTTCGCATTCGCGGGTACGATTTTGAAAACTTTACCACCTATATGAACGGGCTTCCGGTAAACGACTTGGAAGACGGAGGTGTGTTTTGGGGGCAATGGGGCGGCTTAAACAATGTAATGTGGAACCGCGATAACAGCATTGGATTACAGCCTACCACTTACACTTTTGGCGGAGTAGGCGGAGCTTATTCTATTGATTGTAGGGCGTCTGCCCAGCGGAAACAGTTGCAGGCATCGTATGCGGCTACCAACCGCACTTTTCGAAACAGGCTCATGCTTACTTACAGCACAGGATTGTTGAAAAAAGGTTGGGCGGTATCGGTTTCTGCATCGCGTAGGTGGGCATCGGAGGCTTATGTGCCCGGCACTTTCTACGATGGCTACTCGTATTTTCTTTCGGTAGAAAAACTTATCGGCAATAATCATTCGCTGGCGCTTACTGCCTTTGGTGCTTCAGTACGCAACGGGCGCTCGGCAGCTTCGGTGCAGGAAATGTACGATATTGCCGGAACCAACTACTACAATCCTAACTGGGGCTATTTGAACGGGCGCAAGCGCAATGCGGTGGTGGGTAATACGCATCAGCCCATGTTTATTTTTACCCACGAATGGGATATTAACGGCAAATCAAATTTGCTTACCTCGGCAGGTTTTACGTTTGGCAAAAGCGGAAGAACCGCATTAGACTGGAACAATGCCCCTGACCCGCGCCCCGATTATTACAGATACTTACCAAGTTTTATTGAAGACAGCACCTTACAGGCTGTTGCCGAAAAAAACTTGCGCGATAACGAATACATACGCCAGATACGTTGGGACAGGCTTTACGAAGCCAACGCCATGAGTTGGGAAACCATTGACAGCGTAAACGGCATACCCGGCAACACCGTTACCGGCAAACGCGCGCGCTACATTATTGAAAATCGTGTGCAGGATATTAAGCGTTTTAATCTCGCTTCAACTTACAATAATACCGTTAATGACCATGTGGCGGTTACTGCGGGCATCAATTATCAAATGCAACTATCGCGTAATTACAAAACGGTAGAAGATTTGCTGGGCGCTGATTTTTATGTGGACGTAAACCAGTTTGCCGAGCGCGATTTCCGCGACAGTTTCAGTTTTTACCAGAACGATGTTAACCACCCTAACCGCATTTTAAAAACGGGCGATAAGTTCGGTTACGATTACGTGATGAACATTCACAAAGCAATGGCATGGGGGCAAGGCAACTTTAAGTTTAATCATATTGACTTTTTTGTGGCGGCTGAACTGTCCTTTACATCGTTTTGGCGCGATGGCAAAACCCGCGTAGGGCTTTTTCCGGATAATAGTTACGGCAAATCAGCCGTGCAGAATTTTTTCAACTATGCCTTTAAAGGCGGACTTACCTACAAAATTGACGGAAGAAATTACCTGTTCGCGAACGGGGCGTATGTATCGCGAGCGCCTTATTTCGAGGCGGCTTTTATTTCTCCGCGAACACGAAATCAGGTGGTTAATAATTTAAAGAGCGAAACCATTTACTCAGCCGAGTTGGGATACATTTTCCGTTCGCCACGAGTTAAGTTAAAGGCGAATCTCTTTTTCTCGCAGTTTAATGACGGCACACGCACCATGTCGTACTACCACGATGATTTCCGCACCTTGGTTAACTACACGCTCACCAATATTGACACGCGCCATTTGGGTGCCGAAATAGGAGCGGAGGCGAAAGTGTACAAGGGCTTTAGTGCAAGTGCGGTGGCATCGTTTGGTCGCTATACCTATATCTCTCGCCCCGATGCCACTATTACACAAGATAACAACCAAACCACGGTAAACAACGAAACCGTGTATGCCAAAAACTTCAACGTAGCAGGCACTCCGCAGTTGGCGTTATCGCTTGGCATCAACTACCGCGACCCTAAGTTCTGGTTCTTCAACATTTATTTTAATTACTACGACTGGATGTGGCTCGACTTTAACCCATCGCGCAGAACCGAAGGCGCTGTTGACCTTGTTGACCCCGAATCGCCTCAGTTTGCTTCTATCATCAATCAACAACGACTAAAGGGGCAGTTTACTATGGATATTTTTGCGGGCTATTCGTGGTTGCTCAACAATCAGTTTAAAGATTTGAAGAAGCGGCATTTTCTCATTTTTAATGTGGGCATAAGCAATGTAACCAACAATCGCAACTTTGTTACAGGCGGTTTTGAGCAGTTACGGTTCGATTACTTTGATAAAGATGTAAACAAGTTTGCCCCTAAATATTACTACGGCTTTGGCGCTACCTATTTTATCAGCGTGGCTTACCGAATGCAGTAAACAAAACACTATCTAAATTTCAAGAACTAAAATTAAAAACGCGATATGAACAAATTTTTCAGTTCTCTTACTCTCGCACTGCTTACTCTAAGTTTTTCTTCGTGCCTTAAAGAAAATTACGATGCTCCGCCCACAGGCGGCAAAGACCCTAACATAGAGGTAAATATGACCATTGAGGCACTCAAAGCCATGTACAACGGCACCGCTTTTCAGATTACGGATGATTTTGTAATAAAGGGTTTGGTAGTAGCTGATGATAAAAGCGGCAACTTTTACAAAACCATTGTTATTGAAGACAGTACTGCGGGAATTTCCGTTCGTTTAGATAATACAAGTCTTTACACCGATTATCCTATTGGCAGAAGAATTTTTATTAAGTGCAAAGGGCTTTGGGTGGGCGCTTACGCCAATTTGATTCAACTGGGCGGCAGCATAAATACCGATGGAAATTTAGATGCTATACCCAGTACGCTTTTTGATAAGCATATTTTAAAGGGTGTTTACGGCTTACCGGTTATTCCTCATCCGGTTTCCATTGCACAGTTGAATAACACCTATCAAAACAAACTTATTGAACTGAACGATGTGGAGTTTAACCTGTCGGATGCAGGTAAGCCTTATGCCGATGCTGCCAACAAACAATCGCTTAACCGCACCATAAAAGATTGCTCCGGTAAAACCATTATAGTACGCACCAGCGGCTATGCTTCGTTTGCGAGCCAGCTAACACCATCGGGCAACGGTAAACTGTTGGCGGTTTACACCGTGTACAACAGCACTGCACAATTGGTGTTGCGTAGCCCGGCCGATTTAAAAATGGATACCACCCGCTGTGGTGGTGGGGTAGTGGTAAGCGGAAACGGCATTATGGGTATTCGCACTTTGTGGGCAGGAAGCGATGTAACTATTCCTTCCGGTAAAACCATTACAGGTATTGTTATTTCCGATAAGGACAATGCCAACACCGACCCTAAGAATTTAATTATTCAGGATTCAACCGGTGGAATTGTAGTGCGCTTTACCGCTAACCATACTTATGCCTTAGGCGATGAAGTAACGGTTGATGTTTCGGGGCAGCAACTCACTTCATACAACGGATTGATTGAAGTAAACAATGTGCCCTCTTCAGCCGCCAGTAAAACAGGAACCGGCACTGTAACCCCACGCGTTGCCACAATAGCGCAAGTGCAGGCAAATGCCGATGCATGGGAGTCAACGCTTATTACCATTCAAAATGCTACCATTACCGGCACCGGCAGTACTTACAGTGGCACAAAAACTTTGAATGACGGAACGGGAACATTATCGCACTACACCCGCTCGCAGGCAACGTTTTCTGCTACCGCACTTCCTTCGGGCAATAAGAGTTTTACGGGAGTGTTGGGCGATTTTAACGGTCCGCAACTCGCTATCCGCTCACTGAGCGATGTGCAGTAGTAATCCCGTGTTCGTTTAGCTAAAACGCACGGATATTAGTTTGCCGGGAAGGCTTCATTTGTAAAAACATCCTACAATCAAATGTGTTCGACCCCGTTGGGGTCGCATGTTTATAGTTGTAGTGTTTCTAAAAACATACGACTCCGTAGGAGTCGAACAGTACCGTTAGTGGGTCATTGCCCTTTTGTTGGATATATTCACGCCTCCGTTAAAGAACTTAATTCACCGGGTATCTTTTCATGAACATCATTGAACAATTCAAAACCGTTTTTGAACCCGAACTTTTAAAGGAACTCGAAGCCAACGCCAAGCCCGTTTCCGCCAAAGCCGGAGATGTAATTCTCGACATTGGGCAAACCGTGCGGAATATCCCGTTGTTGCTTTCGGGCACCGTAAAAGTTTCGCGGGTGGACGAGGAAGGCAAGGAGCTTTTGCTCTATTACGTAAACCCCAGCGAAACCTGCGCCATGACTTTTACCTGCTGCATGGAGCAACACCCCAGCGAAATAAAAGCCGTAGCCGAAGACGATGTGGAAATGCTGATGCTGCCCATTAAAGTGATGGACGAATGGCTGATGAAGTATCCCACATGGAAAAGTTTTGTGATGACCACCATTCGCAACCGCTTTAACGAGATGCTAAAGACCATTGACCAGATTGCTTTTACCAAACTTGATGAAAGACTGGTTCGCTACCTTAAAGAAAAATCGAAAGCCACCGGCTCATCGCTCATCAATCTTTCGCACGAACAAATTGCCAACGAGTTGGCTACTTCGCGCGTGGTGGTTTCCCGCTTACTAAAAAAACTGGAAAGCGATGGCAAAGTGTTGCTGTACCGCAATCAGATTAAACTGCTGAAAGATTTGTAACATTTGTTACGGAGAGGCTTATCTTCATAGGCGATATTCGCCAGAATGAAACACGGTCTTCGCGAAAATGCTTTTCAGTTTGGGCTGCTGGTGTTGGTCAATGCCTTTGTGGGTGCTATGGTGGGTTTGGAACGCGCTATTGTTCCGGGCTTTGGCAAAGAACTATTCAGTATTGACGGCAACACGGCACTGCTTTCGTTTATAGCGGCATTTGGTATCAGCAAAGCGCTGAGCAATTATGCGGTGGCGCATCTTTCTAAAAAATTTAATCGCAAAACCATTTTGTTGTTGGGTTGGGCATTCGCTTTACCTGTTCCCTTTTTATTGATGTATGCACCTAACTGGAATTGGATAATTGCGGCTAACATTTTGCTCGGCATCAATCAGGGTTTGGCTTGGAGCAGTACGGTAATTATGAAGATTGACATTGTAGGCGAAAAAGATCGCGGGCTGGCAATGGGTATCAACGAATTTGCGGGCTACTTGTCGGTGGGCTTGGCTTCGTACCTTGCGGCTTACATTGCAGGAGAATACGGTTATGCTTTCTTCCCGTTTCTGCCGGGTGTTGTTTTTGTGGTGCTCGGTTTTCTTGTTACGCTTCTTTGGGTAAAAGACACTTCATCCTTTGTTCATGCCGAAAGTGCAACAAGCAGCGTTCCTTTGTTGAATAATGTTTGGAAAGAAACCACCTACAAGCATCGCAACATCGGCTCTGTTACACTCAACGGTTTGGTGAACAACATGAACGATGGAGTTATTTGGGGATTGCTGCCTGTGTTGTTGCTTCAAAAGGATTTTAGCTTAAGCCAGATTGGTCTGGTGGCGGGTATTTACCCTGCTGTTTGGGGAATGGCTCAATTGTTTACAGGGAAACTGGGCGATGTGTGGTGCAAAAAACAACTCATTTCCTCCGGTATGTATTCGCAGGCTGTTGCCATTATTCTTATCGCTTTTTCATCTGCTTTGCCTTTGTTAATCGTAGCTTCTGTTTTGCTTGGACTGGGAACTGCGCTGGTGTATCCCAATTTTCTTTCGGTGGTGGCTGAAAACACACATCCTTCGCAAAGGGCAGAGAGTTTGAGCATTTTTCGCCTGTGGCGCGACAGCGGCTATGTGGCAGGCGCTTTGTTAAGCGGAGTATTGGCAGATGTATTCGGAATTGTGTATGCCCTCGGAATTGTTGCCGCTATTACTGCCATTGCCGGATACATAGCGGAAAGAAGAATGTGCTGCACTAAAAAAGTTTTTTGGAAGTCGGAAATATGCGATGCACCGCTGGCGGGGGTGTATTGAATTGTAACAAAAGTAACCGACTGCAAATACGCGGTTGCCGACTTTTGCATCATAAAATCATTCATTATGAAACCAAACATGGGAACCCTCGACAGAATTATCAGAACACTGCTGGCAGTGGTTATAGTTGCGCTCTATTTTACGAACACCATTAGTGGCACTTTGGGTATAGTGCTTTTAGTATTGGCAGGTGTATTTCTATTGACAAGCGCCATCAGTTTTTGTCCGCTTTACCCGCTGTTGGGCATCAATACTTGTGGCAATAAAAAATAACAAAGCATGATTATCGTATCTTATCTCGCAGCCGCTATTATCGGACTTTCATTGGGCTTAATTGGCGGTGGCGGTTCCATATTAACCGTTCCGGTGCTGGTGTATTTGTTTGGTGTAGAGCCGGTGGTTGCCACAGCTTATTCACTTTTTATTGTAGGCACTACTGCACTGGTGGGCGCTTTCCCCAAATTCAGGCAAGGGTTAGTGAATATTAAAACCGCTATCATATTCGGTATTCCGTCTATTGCTGCCGTGTTTGCTACGCGGGCGTTTATTGTGCCGCTTATACCTAAAGAAGTGTTTACCATAGGCGATTTTGTTGTAACCAAAAACATTTTGATGATGCTGCTGTTTGCCATACTTATGGTAGCGGCATCGGTTTCTATGATTCGCGAAAAAAGAAGCGAAAACGGAAATGGCGAAGAGCAGGAACTGAAGTTCAACATACCATTAATTTTTGTGGAAGGAATTATTGTAGGAACGCTCACAGGTTTGGTAGGCGCAGGAGGAGGATTTTTAATCATCCCCGCCTTGGTGTTGCTGAGTAAGTTGCCAATGAAACAAGCGGTAGGCACATCGCTGTTGATTATAGCCGCTAAATCACTCATTGGTTTTACGGGCGATTTGGCACATCTCGAAATGGATTGGTTCTTACTGTTCAGCGTAACTGCAGTAGCCGTTGCCGGAATTTTTGTGGGCGATATATTCAGCAAGAAAGTAGATGGCTTGAAACTCAAAAAAGGTTTCGGATGGTTTGTGCTGGTAATGGGGGTTTACATCATCGTTAAAGAGTTGTATTTCCCCACAGGCGGAGGGCACTGATTAACAGGGCGGGGAATTGTAACAAAAGTAGCTGACATGCCCCCTCGCCACATTGTATTTTTGTATCGTAATTTTAAACAGGAATAAAATCAAACAACTATGAAAGTAGAACAAATTTATACCGGATGTTTGGCACAAGGTGCTTACTACATCACCAGCAATGGCGAAGCCGCTATTATTGACCCGCTCCGCGAAACACTTCCTTACATTGAAAGATTAGATAAGGATAATGTGAAGTTGAAATACATTTTCGAAACACATTTCCATGCCGATTTTGTTTCGGGGCACTTAGACCTTAGCCGCAAAACAGGTGCACCCATTGTGTATGGTCCTACTGCCAAGCCGGAGTTCGATGCCATTATTGCTACCGATGGACAAATTTTTGAACTGGGCGATGTAAAAATTAAAGTGTTGCACACGCCCGGTCACACCATGGAGAGCACTACTTATTTGCTGATTGATGAAGACGGAAGAGACTACGCCATTTTCTCGGGCGATACTTTATTCCTGGGCGATGTAGGTCGCCCCGATTTAGCGCAGAAAGCCGCCCACATGACTCAGGAACAACTTGCCGGATTGCTTTACGAAAGCTTGAACAGCAAAATTATGCCGCTGGCAGATGATGTAATTGTTTACCCTGCTCACGGTGCCGGAAGCGCCTGCGGCAAAAACATGATGAAAGAAACGGTGGATACGCTCGGCAATCAAAAGAAAATGAACTACGCGCTCAATCAGCCGAACAAAGAAGCGTTTATTAAAGCAGTAACCGAAGGTTTAACTCCCCCTCCCGGATATTTCGGAATGAACGTAGCCATGAACAAAAAGGGTTACGAAAGTTTCGAAGAAGTATTGAACCACGGAATGAGAGCGTTAACGCCTGCCGAGTTTGAAGTAGCGGCTGAAGAATCGGGTGCGCTTATTTTGGACGCTCGTTCTGCAAAAATTTTCTGGAAAGGATTTATTCCTCAATCTGTCAACATTGGTATTGATGGCGATTTTGCTCCGTGGGTGGGCGCCATGATTGTGGATGTGAAGCAACCGATATTGTTGGTTACCGAGCCGGGCAAAGAAGAAGAAACTGTTACACGCCTTAGCCGTGTGGGATTCGATAACGTACTCGGTCATTTGAAAGGCGGCTTTGACGCATGGAAAAATGCCGGCAAAGAAGTAGATACAGTAAACAGAATTACTGCCGAAGAATTTGCCGCAAAAGCCGATGTAAAAAAAGATGTGATAGTGGATGTGCGTAAAGAAACCGAATACGCTGCCGAGCATGTGGAAGATGCTTACAGCAAACCGCTGGCTTACATTAACGAATGGATTAAAGACATCAATCCGCAGCAGCATTTTTACCTGCACTGTGCCGGTGGTTACCGCAGTATGATAGCTGCCAGTATTTTACAGGCGCGCGGCTACCGCAACTTTACCGAAGTGGACGGAGGTTTTAATGCCATAGCAAAAACAAATGTTCCTAAAACAAACTACGTGTGCCAAAGCAAAGTGCTGAAGGCATAAACAAAAATATGTGACGAGGGTTCACAGGTGGTGGTAACTCCCTCTCTGAAAAACGGGAGGGAGTTTTTTAACCCTTCAAATTTTTTTAAAAACTAAAAACAAGAAATCATGTTTAACTTTTTTGGAAGCACAAAAACCGGTAACGAAGAATTAAAGCAGCAAATAGCAGCCGGAGCATTTTTGGTGGATGTTCGCACCCCCGAAGAATTTCGCTACGGAAGCGCAAAAGGAGCCGTAAACATTCCGCTCGATAGTTTGCAAAACAACCTCAAAAAGTTTGAGGGCAAAAATCACATAGTGGTTTTCTGTCGCAGCGGCAATCGCTCGGCACAAGCGAAAAGAATATTGGAAAGCAATGGCTTTAAAAACGTAACCAATGGCGGCACATGGGAAGATGTGGCTGACCTGGTTTAAAACCTAAACAGATGAAAACACTATTGATAACACGCAGCGGAATACTTGCCGTGGTGGCAATGTTGTTGGTTGGCTTACTCTCCGCCTGCAATACTTCCAATAAAAACGAGTTGCCTTATGCCGATTCTTTTCTCGTAGATGTTCGCACTCCGCAAGAGTTTAACGAGGGAAGTGTAAAAGGAGCGGTTAATATTCCGCTCAGCGAAATTGAATCGCGCATTGACGAGTTTAAAGGTAAAAAGCAGATAGTGGTTTTTTGCCGCAGCGGCAGCCGCAGTACCGAAGCCAAAAGAATATTAGAGGCAAATGGTGTTACCGGAGTAGTAAATGGCGGTCCTTGGCAAAATGTGGCAGCCGAACTGGAAAAGCAAGCTAAAAAGTAAGAATACCTAATGCGAACCATGGTGCTATTTTCTACGGTGCTTTTTTTCGGATGGGCTGCACCAACTACGGCTCAGCAAAAAATAACCTATGCCGAATCGTTTTTGGTAGATGTAAGAACACCCAAAGAATTTCAGCACGGCTCGGTAGAAGGAGCAGTCAACATTCCGCTTGGAACTATCAAAGAACATCTCAGCGAGTTTGAAAACAAAAAGCAAGTGGTGGTGTTTTGCCACAGCGGCATACGCGCCATGTTCGCCAAAGGAATATTAAATCGCAAGGGAATTAAACCGGTGGTTAACGGTGGCAATGTGCCACGGGTAAACCGCAAATTGAAAAAACAGGCAAGCAGTTAACGCAAGTAAAAATTTATTGACTCAGCAAAATCAAATCGTATGTTAGAAACCATTTTATCGCCATGGCCTTGGTATGTGGCGGGTCCGCTTATAGGGCTTACCGTGCCCATATTGCTTATCATCGGCAACAAATCTTTCGGAATCAGTTCATCGCTGCGCCATGCTTGCGCGGCTTGCATTCCGGCAAACATTCCTTTCTTTAAATACGACTGGAAGAAAGAAGTGTGGAACCTGTTTTTTGTAACAGGCATTCTTACAGGCGGATTTGCAGCCGCTTATTTTCTGGCAAATCCCAATCCGGTGGAAGTGCATCCGAAACTGGCGGAAGAATTAAACACGTATGGAATTACCGATTTCTCATCCATGATTCCCCAACAGCTTTTCACTTTTGCAAACTTGCTTACGCTGAAAGGTTTTCTGATGATAGTGGTAGGCGGCTTTGTAGTGGGTTTCGGTACACGCTATGCGGGCGGCTGCACCAGCGGACATGCTATTATGGGTTTATCTACTTTACAGTGGCCCTCGTTAGTTGCCACTTGTTGTTTTATGATTGGCGGATTTATTACCGCTAACCTTATTCTTCCTCTCATTTTAAAACTGTAATGGCGTATGAATACAACTAATTTTCAGGTAACCACACCGCAGGTTGAAACCAACACGGATTTTGAGGTGCGCTCGTTAGACACCATGTGTGTAAACGAAAGTCATCTTGAACACAAGTGGTGGCACAATCTCAAATATCTGGTGGTGGGCATTGCGTTCGGAATTGTGTTTGTGAAAGCGGAAATCATCAGTTGGTTTCGCATTCAGGAAATGTTTCGCCTGCAATCGTTTCACATGTTTGGCGTAATAGGCAGCGCGGTAATGGTGGGCGTTATTTCGGTATGGCTTATTCGCAAATTCAACATCAAAACCATTTATGGCGAAACCATCGAGTTTCATCCTAAAACATTCAATAAGGGGCAAGTAATAGGTGGGTTGCTGTTCGGTTTCGGATGGGCGATTACAGGTGCTTGCCCCGGACCTTTGTTTGCACAAATAGGCAGCGGTGGATTGGTAGTAGCCATTACTTTACTGAGCGCTACAGCCGGCACCTGGGTGTATGGTTTAGTAAGAGAGAAATTACCTCACTAAGAAAAAGAAAGCGATGCACCACGAACAAGAAGAAAAAACAAACGGCACTTCGCGTAAAGAGTTTTTACGGAACACGGCTTTACTCGGTGTGGGCGTTTCGTTGGCTCCGCTGTCATCGCTTCATGCCGAAGAGAATACAGTTTCTGAAACGGGAAAGAAATCGGGTAAAGGAAATAATTCTGCTCGTATCACTATTCTCTACACATCCGACATTCACGCGCAGTTACATACGCACGATGAATTTTTCTGGGAAAACGGAAAAGGTGTTTACAAAAAGCGCGGTGGATTAGCAGTGCTGAAAACCATGATTAACAGCTACCGCAAAAAAAATCCAGCCAATACTATTTTAATTGACGGTGGCGATTACTTCCACGGTCACGGAGTGGCATCGCTTACCGAAGGCGAAGCGCTCATTCCTATTTTCAACAACATTGGTTACGACTTAATGTTGCCCGGCAACTGGGAGGTGGTTTACAAAAAGAAGAAAATGTTGTTCGACATGGGGCATGCCAATGCCGCAAAAATTTGCGCCAACATGTGGCACAATACCAACGATGACAACAATGGCGAACTCATTTATCAACCCTATTGGATTAAAGTAATTGACGGAGTAAAAATTGGTTTCATTGGCTACACCGACCATTTAATTCCGAAACGCCAGTCCCCGGCATACAGCGAAGGAATCCGCTTTGACCATGCCGAAAAAAATGTGGCGCGCTATGTAAAGATGCTACGCGAAGTGGAAGGTTGTGCAGTGGTAATGCTCGTTACACACATGGGTTTGGCGCAACAGGTGGGCTTGGGTAATAATCCGGTTTGCGAAGGTGTTGATTTTATTCTCGGTGCCGATACACACGAGCGCGTGCGCGAACCTATTCAATGCAAATACACTAAAGTAGTAGAGTGCGGAGCGTTCGGTTCATTTCTTGGCAGGTTAGAAATAGGAATTGAAAATGGAATGCTGAAATGGTCAGAGTACGAACTGCTTGATGTGGACCCCGCAAAATACAAAGCCGATAAAGAATTGCAGAAGTTGATTGACGAAGCAGCAGCGCCTTTCGAAAAAGAAATGAAGCGGGTAATTGGCACTACTACCACTCCGCTGGTGCGCTACTTTGTAATGGAAACTCCGATGGATAACCTGCTCACCAACGCTATTATGTGGAAATTTAAACCCGACATTGCGTTGAGCAACGGTTTTCGTTTTTGTCAACCGCTGGCAGTGGACGAAACAAAAAGCAAAGCCGAAATAACCAAAGAATTTTTGTGGAACATGCTGCCGGTGGATAGCGAAGCAAAAACTGCATTGGTTACCGGTAAGCAAATTTGGGATTGGTTAGAAAAAGAACTGGAAAATGCCTTTGCCAAAAATCCCGCTAAACGCTTTGGCGGCTGGTTTGTTCGCTTTGCAGGTATGCAGGTAAACTTTACCATCAACAACGAATTTGGCAAGCGCGTAAACTGGGTAAAAGTGAACGGACAGCCGCTTGATATGGAAAAGGAATATTCCATTGTGGCTTGTGAGCGTGAGGGCGACCCCGATGATGTGTTGTGTAGAATTGAGAAAGTAAAATCGCCCAAACTGCTTGGCACTTTGATGCACAACGTTATTGAAGAGTATCTGGCAACGCATCCCGATGTTTCACCTAAGTTGGAAGGAAGAGCTACGGCAACTGATTTTCCTCCTACACTCTTAACTCAGTTGCAGGGAACTACTTACGAGTTCCGCTAAAAATTTTGAGCAGTGGAAGCAAACAATAACAACAACGAACTAAGCCCTGCCAATCAACAGTTGGTAAAAACTATCCGGCAACTGTTGGGAGTAATTAGTGTGTTGTTGTGTGCTATGTTGTTGCTCATGTTCTTTCTCATTTTCGGAGTACCCGATTTTGGAGGAAAGAAAAATGCGCCACTCACCGTAACCCCCGCTCCGCCTGTAGAAAAACCCAAATCGGAATTTTGGGAAGCACCCGATGAAAATTTGATAAGCGATGAAGAAGTAAAATACGGCAGAGAGTTAATTGCACACACCGGAGAATATCTTGGGCCCAAAGGCAAAGTGCAAATAATGACCAACGGCATGAATTGCCAGAACTGCCACTTAGATGCCGGAACAAAAATTTTTGGCAACAACTACAGTGCAGTGGCTTCCACCTATCCTAAATTCAGAGCGCGCTCGGGCACTGAAGAAAGTATTGAAAAACGGGTGAACGATTGCATGGAACGCAGCTTAAATGGTATGCCGCTCGATACCGGCAGCCGCGAAATGAAAGCTATGGTGGCTTACATAAAGTGGCTGGGCAAAGATGTGCCGAAAGGCGAAAGTCCGAAAGGTTCGGGTTTGGTGGATGTTCCTTTTTTAGACAGAGCAGCCGACCCTGCAAAAGGTAAATTGGTGTACGATGCCAAATGTGCGAGCTGCCATCAGGCAAATGGCGAAGGTTTGCTGAACGATGCTAAAACCGCTTACACCTATCCGCCTTTATGGGGCGATTTTAGTTACAACAACGGTGCTGGATTGTTTCGCCTGTCGCGCTTTGCCGGTTATGTAAAAGCCAATATGCCGCTGGGCGCTAACCATGCTAATCCGCAATTGAGCGATGAAGAAGCATGGGATGTGGCTGCCTTTGTAAACTCACAACCCCGACCTAAAAAAGATTTGCGTAAAGACTGGCCCGATATTTCTAAAAAACCGATAGACCATCCGTTTGGACCTTACAGCGATAGTTTTAACGAAAAGCAGCATAAATACGGACCCTTTGCTCCCATTAAAAAAGCAGCGGAAGAAAAAAAGAAAACATCGTAACTTATACTTCATTATTAACTAACCACTAAAACCAACGTCATGAAAAAGTTACTTATACTCTCCATCGGTTTCTTGTTTATTGCATTCAGCGCCAGCGCACAAAAGCAAAACAGAAAACAAACAAAAGAATGTTGCAGTGTAGCGGCTAAAACGCATCACCGTGTGCTTATTCATTTAGCCAGCGGAGATGCCGATGCACATAAAGGACTCATTAACCAACTAACCGGATTGAAAGAAGCGTTTGGCGACAGCGTGGAAATTGAAGTGGTGGTGCATGGTCCCGGGCTTGATTTTGCCATGACTGCTAAAACCACCCAAAAGGAAAACATTCACAAAGCCGTTGCCGATGGGGTAAAATTTTATGTGTGCGAAAACACCATGAAGTATAAGAAGATAACCAAAGAGGAAATTCTTCCCGAAATGGGCTTCGTAAAATTTGCCATGGCGGAGATAGTGCAAAAACAGGAAGAGGGATGGACGTACATAAAAACGGGATTCTAAAAACAGCTTTTATTCTCTGGAGTGTTTTCTTGCTCACTCCATCTGCTTTCTCGCAGGAACAACATCCAGCGGAAGCAAAATCTGACAGCAATACACTACGAAACAAACTCATGAAGTATGGAACTTTTCATGCTCATGCGCGCTCGTTTGTAATGGCAACCGACAATGCCAATCCGCTGACCGATTATGTAGCTTGGGGATTGGGCGCAGGCATAGGTTACGAAAGTCCGAAATGGAAAGGATTGCAGTTTGGCATCAGCGGCTTCTTTATTTTCAATGTGGCTTCTACCGATTTGGTAAAGAAAGATTCATTAGCTAATGCATATAACCGTTATGAAATCGGACTGTTCGATATAAACAATCCTCAAAACCGGCACGACTTAGATAGGTTGGAGGAATTGTATTTGCGCTACAACTTCCGCAAATCGAAAATTGAAGTAGGGCGGTTTATTCTCAATACTCCTTTTATAAACATGCAGGACGGGCGTATGCGCGGAACAGTAGAGGAAGGCGCCTGGTTTGAAATAAATGAAGTGAAGAAACTGAAAATGGAAGGCGGCTGGCTTTGGCGTATTTCTCCGCGTTCAACGGTTACCTGGTACACCATCGGCAATTCGATGGGCGTTTATCCGGTGGGTGTAAACGAATGGGGAACAAAATCGAATTATGCCGGCAACATCAAATCAGCCGGGGTGGGTTTGTTGGGAATAACTTACGCTCCGGTTAAGCAACTGAAACTTCAGGTGTGGGAACAGTTTACCGAAAATGTTTTCAATACCGCTATGGTACAAGCCGATGCAAAAATTCCGTTGAGCAAAACTACCGACCTGCAAGCCGGTTTAATGTATGTGCGGCAAGATGCCATAAACTGTGGCGGCAACTGCGATTCGTCAAAAACATATTTTACCAAAGGAAGCAGCAGCAATATCATCAGTTCTAAACTCGGAGTGCTTTGGAATAAATTAGATGCTTCGGTAAACTACACTCACATTACCGATGACGGTCGCTTTCTGATGCCCCGCGAATGGGGGCGCGAACCCTTTTATACTTTTCTGCCGCGCGAAAGAAATGACGGAGCGGGTAATGTACATGCCATCACCGCAAAACTTTCTTATGCCTTCTTCAACGGAACGCTGAAACCCTCCATCGGTTATGGGCACTACTACATCCCCGATGTAAAAAACTACCGCCTCAACAAATACGGCATGCCATCTTACAATCAACTGAACGTAGATGTACGTTATTCTTTCCCTAAATACTTAAAAGGGCTTTCGCTTCAACTGCTGATGGTTTACAAAGGTAAACTTGGCAATACTTACAGCGATTACCGCTACGTATTCAACAAGGTGAATATGTTCAACTGGAATTTTGTGGTGGATTATAGGTTTTGAGGTTAGTCAAGCAACTAACTTAGCTATTCTAAATGAGCAAGAAGTTAATAGAGTTGATAGATTATTAGTATCTATGAATATAATTTTTGCCCGTAAGGGAACCACTCTTCCTTACATCCGTTTGTGTATATCAGTGTATTTGCTTCTACTTCTCTTCCTACACATTCCCCTAAATTTTTAGTTTTGCCGTCCACTTTTAACCCGATTATATGAGTTTAAAAAGAGAAGATATTGCTAAACTGATTGGCGAAGAGAAAGCCAACTATTTATTAAACCACCAATCGAAAACAATCAGCAAAGAGCAGTTGCACCTGCCCGGTAAAAAGTTTATTGATACCGTTTGGAAAGACAGCAACCGCAACATTCAAACTTTACGCAGTTTAAACACTATTGTGCAAAATGGCAGACTCGGTGGTACAGGCTATGTTTCCATACTTCCGGTTGACCAGGGTATTGAACATAGTGCGGGCGCTTCATTTGCCCCTAACGTACCAATGTTCGATCCCGAAGGTATAGTTGAACTGGCAATTGAAGGAGGATGCAATGCCGTGGCATCAACATACGGAGTGTTGGGCATGGTTGCCCGCAAATACGCGCATAAAATTCCGTTCATTGTAAAAATTAACCACAACGAGTTTATCAGCTATCCTAATTCGTACGACCAGATTTTGTTTGGTACCGTAAAAGATGCATGGAATATGGGCGCAGTTGCTGTTGGTGCAACAGTTTATTTCGGCAGCGAAGAATCGAAACGCCAAATTGTGGAAATTGCAGAAGCTTTTGAATATGCTCACGAGTTAGGTATGGCAACTGTGCTTTGGTGCTACTTGCGTAATTCGGCTTTTAAGAAGGATGGGGTGGATTATCATACTTCGGCTGATTTAACCGGGCAGGCAAATCACTTAGGAGTAACCATTCAGGCAGATATTATTAAACAGAAATTACCTGAAAATAACGGTGGCTACAATGCCATCAACTTCGGCAAAACACATAAAAAGGTTTACTCCGATTTAACTACCGACCATCCTGTTGACCTTTGCCGCTATCAGGTAGCCAATTGCTACATGGGCAGGGTAGGGCTTATCAATTCGGGGGGGGCCTCGTCAGGCGCAACCGATTTGGCGGAAGCGGTATCAACGGCCATCATCAACAAACGCGCAGGAGGAATGGGTTTAATTTCAGGTCGCAAAGCATTTCAGCGCCCGCTGAAAGAAGGCGTTGCATTGCTGAATGCCATTCAGGATGTGTATCTGAGCAAGGATGTTACCATTGCATAGTTTATTCTTCTAAGTTTGTTACATGGAAGCAAAAGTTCCGTGGTGGAAACGATTTCAGAAAGGGGTTCAAACTTCAACTGAGGAGAAGAAGGAAACTCCCGAAGGAGTATGGCATAAATGCGAAAAGTGCAAAGCCACCGTTCTTGCCGATAAGCTGAAGGAGAATTTATCCGTTTGTCCGGAGTGCGGATTTCATGAGCAAATTACTTCATCCGATTACTTCAATATCATTTTTGGAGAGGATTCAACCTATTCTATTCTGTTCGATAATCTGGTGCCGGTTGATTTTCTGCATTTTACTGATTCGAAATCTTATGCAAAACGTATTGTTGACACCACAAAGAAGACAGGGTTGAATGAAGCTATAAGAGTGGCTGTTGGCAAATGCGGAGAACATGATTTGTTGGTAGCTGCCATGGATTTTCGTTTCATAGGCGGCTCAATGGGTTCGGTAGTAGGAGAGAAGATTGCGCGCTCAATCGACTATTGCATAGAGCACAATACGCCATTGTTAATCATTTCAAAGTCGGGCGGGGCGCGTATGATGGAATCGGCATTTTCGCTGATGCAGTTAGCGAAAACCTCGGCAAAACTTACACAACTGAGCGATGCAAAGATTCCGTTCATCAGTTTAATGACCGACCCTACCACAGGCGGGGTAACTGCTTCATTCGCCATGCTTGGCGATTACAATATTGCCGAACCAGGTGCGCTTATTGGTTTCGCTGGACCGCGTGTTATTGAAGAAACAATCAAGAAAAAGTTGCCCGATGAGTTTCAAACATCTGAGTTCCAGTTAGAAAACGGGTTTCTTGATTTTATTGTGCAGCGCAACGAAATACGTAACAAGTTACAAACCATCCTGTCGCTGCTTCGCAACTAAGTAAGCAGAATATTTCTACATTTATTTCGGACTACACCAATCTGTAAACCGATTATGCTTTGCCGTACCCTTAAGTTTTTAAGCTGCTTGCCCTATGT
This sequence comes from Chitinophagales bacterium, assembly GCA_026129525.1. Classification (GTDB taxonomy): domain Bacteria; phylum Bacteroidota; class Bacteroidia; order Chitinophagales; family LD1; genus Bog-950. Next base: position 49,328 of record JAHCHW010000003.1, read on the forward strand.
GCTTGTGTGTGTAACGGCAGCAGCGCAGGAAATTTGCAATAACGGGATAGATGATGATGGGGATGGTTTAATAGACTGTTACGATACCGATTGTTACCAAAATGCCGCTTGTGCCGATTTCTTTTACGGTAAGCCCCCTGTAAGTTGCCAAACAGTACCTACAGTTACCTCATTTGGCTTAAATACTATTTGGACATCGCCCATGTTAGCAAGCACACGTTCAACGGCAATGGTAGCAGATATAGATGGTGATGGTGTGCCGGAAGTTATCTGCCATAAAGATGCTGTTAATCAGCTCTATGTTTTAAATGGAGTAGATGGCTCCATAAAACTTACCATTAGTTGTCCGCCTATAAACGATGTGGCTGATGCAATTGCAGTTGCCGACACTGATCTTGACGGCTTTGGTGAAATTTATGTGGTGTCGAACGATGCTATGTTGCGCTGTTTTGAACATACCGGAGTTCCTAAAGCAGGATTTACGCCCGCAAATGCAGTAAATGTGGAACGGGCACCTGCACTCTATGATTTTAATGGAGATGGCATGCCTGAGGTTTTGGTGGGAAACCGAATTTTTCATTCGCAAACCGGAGCATTGATTGCTGCCGGAACCGGAAGTGCAGGAATAAACACCGGAATGAATGCCGCTCATCCTGTTGCAGCCGATGTGCTGCCCGATGCATTTTGCCCTGATTGTGCAGGACTGGAAATGATATGTGGCAATCATGTTTACAGCGTAAACATTGCAACAGGAACTGTTACTATTGTAGCTACAGCGCCTGCCGGTTTGGGCGATGGTTTTACCTCGGTTGCCGATATGAATATGGATGGATTACCGGATGTTGTTGTAACCAACAATGCAAAACTTTATATATGGGATCCGCGTACAGGTAATCAAATAGGGGTAACAGTTACGTTTTCGGGCAGAGGCGGAAGACCAAACATAGCCGACTTTGACGGTGACGGAAAACCCGAAATCGGGATTGGTGCGTTGCATCAGTATTGGGTGTTTGACGATGTTGCTGCCGGTATGAATGTATTATGGTCGCGAACTATTTCTGATGCTTCGGCTGCTACCACAGGAACTTCATTCGATTTTGAATGCGATCAAGTGTATGAAGTAGTTTACCGCGATGAGGACTCTCTCTATATTTGGGATGGTGCCACCGGAGTTAACAAGGCGTCAATATGGTGTGGTTCGGCAACACGCACAGAGTACCCTACCATAGTTGATGTTGATGCTGATGGGCAAGTAAACATTGTTTGTATTTGTGCAACAGCTCATCAGGGCGGTGGGGGAGTGGTTACTGCGTTTAACAGCAACGTTAACCAATGGGTAAGTGCACGTAAAGTAATGAATCAGCACTCGTATTTTGCCACTAACATAAATGATAACCTCACTGTTCCCTCGAATCAACAGAATCATGCGCTCATTCCTAAGTTGAACAGTTTTTTGGCACAGGCTCCGGTGTACGATGTTAACTGGAATTCTACCTGTATTCCCAGCCCCGATTTAACGGTACAAATTGACAGTTTTAATTTTAATGGCTGTTACTCGCCCAACTCAACCAACATTTATTATCGAGTTTGTAATGGCGGAAGCAGTATCAATCCATCAACAATTTATCTTAGTTTTTATAATGGCAATCCCCACGCAGGGGGAACCTTGTTGGATGTAGATTCAATTACCGGCTATGTCTTTTCCGGTACTTGTGCAACAACATCCTCAACCATTCCGTTTGGTGGAGATTTTAACCTTTATGTGTATGTGAACGATAAAGCTACACAACCTGTACTTGCTCCGGTTATTTTATTTAAAGAATGCGATACGCTTAACAATGCTGCCACCACGGTTGTATCTTGGGCAGAACCAATGCTTTCCATTTCGGATTTGGACAGTGGATATTGCCCTATAAGCATTACTGTTCCTATCGTTGTTTCTCCTGTTGGTGGGGTATTAAGCGGTGCAGGCATATCCGGAACGTCTTTTAATCCGCAAACTGCCGGAATAGGTAATCACACTATAGCCTACGCGTATGGCGCGAACAATTGTGTGTACGATACTTCGGTTACTGTACAAGTGTACCCTTTGCCGGAGCCAAATTTTTTGGTTGACCCGGTGTGTTATGGCGAGGGATCGGTATTTACAAATACATCAACAATTTCGTCAGGAAGCATAGCACAATACCAATGGAATTTCGGAGATGCTCAATCAAGTACTGCCCCGGCTCCTTCGCACAACTATTCTGCCCCGGGAACGTATTCGGTAACTCTTGTCGCTGTTTCCGATAAAGGATGTGTTGATTCAGTTACCGATAATGGAATCGTTCATCCTAAACCTATTGCCGGTTTTTCAGTTCCGGCTGTATGTTTTGGCGGAACTTCCGTATTTACTGATAGTTCAACTGTAAGTGCGGGTAGCGTTGTTTTATACAACTGGAATTTCAGTGATGGCAACACCGCTTCATCATCATCTCCAACCAATACTTATCTTAGTTATGGTAATTATGATGTGCACTTGATTGTTGAAACCGATAATGGCTGTTTGGATACCGTAATGCAAACGGCAACTGTTTATCCGCTGCCTGTTGTTGACTTTACTACAGGAGCTGTTTGTTTAAATCAACAGAATGTATTTACAAATCTGAGTAGTATTTCTTCGGGTGGTATTGCGCAGTGGTTTTGGGATTTTGGCGATGCACAAACTTCCGGTCTGCAGCACCCTGTTCACCAATTCAATGCTCAGGGTGTTTATACGGTTTCATTGGTAGCGGTATCCATCAACCAGTGTAGCGATTCAATTTCGAAACAAGTAACTGTATTCGATAAGCCGGTAGCTGCATTCAATATAAATGAAGTTTGCGAAGGTGGAGTTTCGGTGTTTACCGATAACTCAGCAATTACTTCCGGAAATATTGTTGCATGGAATTATTTGTTTGGTGATGGCAATGCGACTCAACAACAAAGCCCTTCGTATACCTATTCCTCATATGGAAGTTATCCAGCCGTGTTGGTAGTGGTTAGCGACAACGGATGTTCCGATACGGTTCAACATGCTGCTGTGGTTCATCCCCTCCCGATAGTGAGTTTTTCAGCGCCATCGGTTTGTTTGAGCAATGCTACTGCGTTTGTAAATACAACCTCCATTGCCACCGGAACTGTTTCTGTTTGGCATTGGGATTTCGGCAACGGTGATGCATCATCTGCTCAACAGCCTGTGCATAATTATACATCGGCAGGAACTTATACCGTTCGCTTGTTTGCAACATCCGACAGAGGGTGCAGCGATTCTTTATTTGCAACACTGCAGATATTTCAACTTCCTACAGTAACTGCAACTTCTACTCCCGCATGTTACAACGAGGCCGATGGAACAGTTTTAGCAACTGCACAAAGCGGAACACCTCCGTACAATTTTTTGTGGAGTACCGGAAATCAAACCTCACAAGTACAGCAGTTGTTTGCAGGTGTTTACTCGGTAACTGTAACCGATGCAAATAACTGCACGGCATCTGCAACCGAAACCTTAACACAACCTTCCGGTCCGTTAACTGTAAATGTTACACCTGCTTTTCCTGAAATCAATTTGGGCGATATGCTCACCATTACCTTGCAGAACAGTTATAATCAAACGAATACGGTTTATTCTATAAGTCCTGTTACCGGTTTAGGTTGCAGCACCTGCGCGCAGTTTGAAGCTTACCCGTATCAAACCACAAATTATGTTGTGTTTGTAACTGATGAGAACGGCTGCACAGGCGAAGGGGAGTTTACCATTTTGGTAGATGAAAGTGTGCCGGTTTTTATTCCGAATGCATTTTCACCGAATGGTGACGGGCAAAACGATGTATGGGGTATATATTCGCGAGCCATAAAGTATGTACGCATAAGTGTGTATAACCGTTGGGGCGAAAAAGTTTTCGAAACTGAAAACATGAACAGTATGTGGGATGGTACTTACATGGGCGAAAAAGTAAACCCGGGCGTGTATGTTTACGAAGGAGAACTTATTTTTCTAAACAATAGAAGGCAACAAGTAAAAGGCTCGGTAACGGTTATTCGTTAGTAGATGTTCAAGGTACCGAAGCCATCACACTTCTTTGCCGCAATGCGGACAATAGCGGTTGCTGTGATGTTTTTTGTGCATTTTATCGGAAAACCCCGAAGCCAGTAATGCTGTTGGTATGGCAAACAAGCCAACGCCCGTCATGGCAGTTAAAGCTCCAAATACTTTTCCGAGTGGTGTAATAGGATAAACATCGCCATAACCTACTGTTGTAAGCGTAACTACTGCCCACCACATGGTAGCCGGTACACTGGTAAATTTATCCGGTTGTGCAGCATGCTCAATGTTATACATTATAAAACTGCTTACCACCAGCATAAAAAGCATTATTGTAAAACTTATAAGCAATTCTTCGGCACGTTCAACTATTACATCAGTAATAAGTTTCATGGCGCGCACGTAGCGGGTAATTTTTAATATCCGCAGCAAGCGGAATAATCTTACCGAACGTATAAACAGCAAATCAAAGTGTAAGAAAGGCAAGAGAAACGGCAGAAATGCCATCAAATCAATTAGGGCGATAGGTGTAATGGAGTACCGCAAACGACCCCATAACGGATGGGCGTAGTCAGGATTTACGGTAATAGTCCATAAACGGAGTATGTATTCAACCATAAAAATGCAAACAGATATTACTTCAAAGCGCCAAAAGAATAGGTGGTAATCGGTTTCCAATTCGGGGAGAGTTTCGAGTACCAGAAAAAAAATGTTTAAAAGAATAAGACCGGTAAGCGATAAATCAACCCACTTTTCTTTTAAACCACTGTTAGGGTGGGGTTGCAACAGATAATATAGCCTTGATTTGAAATTTTTCATGCAAGTAATTTGGTGTTAACGGATCCATGCAGACTTGACAAACGTAATAATTGCCTAATGTAAATGGAAATAATGTTAATTGGAGTTATTGAAGCAATCCGTTTGTAATTCCCATTCGGGGGACCTAAAAAATGAAATGTAACAGCAGATGATAGCCAGAACAAAGTGTAATACGAATAAACAAAAACAGCAGAGTGTTTACCTCTGCTGTTTTGTGCACCCGAAGGGAGTCGAACCCCTAACCTTCTGATCCGTAGTCAGATGCTCTATCCAGTTAAGCTACGGGTGCTCCTAAAAAGGAGGTGCGAATATAAAAAGTTCGGCAAATAATTCAGACGGTTTACTTTTTCGTGTCGCCCGGACCTTTCACAATGTTCTCGCGCATACTGGTATCCGCCTGTATGTTCTGCATTTTGTAGTAGTCCATTACACCCAAGTTACCGCTGCGGAACGCTTCGGCCATTGCCATTGGTATTTGCACTTCGGCTTCAATAACTTTTGCGCGGGCTTCCTGTGCCTTAGCTTTCATTTCCTGCTCTAACGCAATTGCCATGGCTCTGCGCTCTTCGGCTTTTGCCTGTGCAATGTTCTTATCGGCATTTGCTTGATCCATTTGCAGGGCGGCACCAATGTTTCTTCCTATGTCAATATCGGCAATATCAATCGAAAGAATTTCAAAAGCTGTTCCGGCATCCAATCCTTTTGCTAATACCACTTTCGAAATAGAATCGGGATTTTCCATAACCGCTTTGTGGCTGCTGGCAGAACCAATTGAAGTTACAATTCCTTCGCCCACACGCGCCAATACGGTTTCTTCACCGGCACCACCCACCAACTGCTTAATATTGGCGCGCACGGTTACGCGGGCTTTTGTAATTAACTGAATACCATCTTTAGCCACAGCGGTTACAGGTGGCGACTCAATTACACGGGGCTGCACACTCATTTGCACGGCTTCAAAAACATTTCTTCCGGCAAGGTCAATGGCAGTGGCGGCTTTAAAATCCAAATCAATATTGGCTTTGTCGGCACTAATAAGTGCACGTACCACGCGGTCAACATTACCGCCTGCCAAATAGTGCGCTTCCAGCATATCTCTTTCCAAAGGAATACCTGACTTATGCGCCATTACCATGGCATTTACAATGGTGGAAGGAGGCACTCTTCTGAAGCGCATAAACAACAACTGCAACAAGCTGATGTTAACGTTGGCAAACTTAGCCGACAGCCAAAGCGGAATAGGCAGCAACCAAAACAGAATCAGAATGACGAATACAATTATCCCCGCAAGGAAAAAAACAGGTAATTCCATGTTTTATGATTTAAGTGGTTTTACAAAAATTTTATCGTTGGTTACTTTGGTGATTTCAACCTGTGTGTTGCGTGCAATATACTCGCCATTGCTGAAAACTTCCGCTTTTATTCCCTCGAAAATAGCTTTACCGTTAGGGCGGAGTTCGGTGATTGCAGTTCCGATGTTTCCTACTTCTAATCCCTTTATTTCTAACTCATTTACTTTGCCTGTAATTTCGGCTTTCATGGAAAGTTTGTTCGACTCTATTACCCGAAAGCCTAAGCCAATGGAGATAAACACCGCTACTAACGAAAGTCCTAAAGTTATATGTCCGTACTTAGTTCCGTAATAAGAATACATCAGTACAATTCCTATGAGCAAAGCCAAGCCTCCCAATACCCCAAAAAGAGTGGTGCCGGGAATAAAAAATATCTCCAGAAAAATGAGCAACAGACCAAGAAGAATAATTGCTACTATAAAGCCGAATGCCATGTTGCTAATATATGAGATAAACCGAAACCTGTAGTAAACTTAATCGTCCTCTTCGGTTTCACCTCCTTCTATTTTAATAAAGTAAAGTATTGATGAGTTTTTATCGCTGATGGCTGAAAGATGCAGGTGTGCCGAGTCGAGCAACAGAACATTGTATGCAGTTTCGGGCTTTTCTTTAACGTCCACCGATTTCATGGTAAGTTTTCCTTCCTTAAGTGAATATTTGCCTTTCTCTTTAGCGCCTGCCACCATTACAAGGTAGCCGCCTTTGTCGTTAAATTCCCAAAGCCATTTGCCTAACGATGAGCCGTTGAGCGTGGTGCCGTTTATTTCCATATTATCTAACTGCCAAATACCTGTAAGTTGTTCTTGTTGTTTGTTTCTGCATTGCTGTAAGGCTAAGGCGAAAACAATAAGCAAAGTTGTTGCGAGTAGTTTTTTCATAATTAATTGACGGGTATCATCACAAATATCACTTTCTCTCCAGCTTCTTCAGCTTCAAACTCAAACTTATCTGCCGTTAGTTCTTTTATATGGAATGTTTTAACGGTGCCATCGTGGGCGGTGGAGGTAATAGAAGTGGAGTTCCAGTTTAGTTTCCATTTGCCTTCCAGCTTTTGGTCTTTCAGCTTGGTGTAATAGGTGCCGTTGGGGTTGTAAGTAATAGTAAATGATTGGCGCATTTCGTTCACCCAGTTGGTAATAGTGGGCTGCATGTTTTCGGGGACTTCTTGCGTGTATTTAAGGTCGTTAATTTTCCATGTTCTGGTAAGCAGGCTTGCTTTGTTTTGCCCACACGATGCTAGCAATAAAAGGTAAGCAACAGAGAGAAAGAAGGAAACTCGTTGTTTGGGTAAATACATTTCTGAAATTTGAGGCTAAAATAGTTTCGCAGCCTTCAATTACAAACTGCTCATGAAGATTACACTCATAGTAACCGGCAAAACCGTTTCCCCCGAAGTAAAATCCATTTGCAGCGACTATGCTTCGCGCATTTCGCGCTATGCAAAGTTTGAAGAGTTGGTGATAGACAACGGTGCGGTTAAACTAACCGTTGCTGCAAAAATTAAACAGCGAGAAGGCGAGCTGCTGTTAAAGAAAGTAAGCAATACCGATTATGTAGTGCTGTTAGACGAGAATGGAAAGGAATATACCTCCGTTGAATTCGCAAAATGGATGGAAGGTATTTTTACTAAAGGGTTGAAGAATATTTGTTTTGTGGTAGGCGGGGCGTATGGTTTTAGCGATGAGGTTTACAAGCGCGCTAACGCCAAAGTTTCGCTTTCGCGTATGACCTGTAACCACCAGTTAATACGCGCTGTTTTTTGCGAGCAGCTATACCGTACTTTTACCATTTTGAATAAAGAGCCGTATCATCATCAGTAGCGTAGCAAATGGAAACTTATTGCGTTTTGTCTTTTGCACCTGAAAAGTGATTAAAATAGGTTAATCGGTAAATGGGTTAATTGTAGCCTTCTATCTTTGCCGCTCATGAACAGCAGGTTGGTAAACATTATTATAGCGGCTATTTCTCTGGCTCTTGCCGGCTTGGTGTTTATTCAGGTAAAGTGGATTCGCCAAAGTTATGCTGTTCGCGAGGAAAAATTCGATCAGGCAGTATATCTCGCACTCAGCAACGTTACGCACACTATTGAACGAAGTGAAGCGGTCAACTACTTTGAGGTTTCCGGTTTAAATGATTTTGGCAGAAGCATTAGCAAGATGTACGATACCGTGCAAACCATCCGAACGTACACACCCCGCTTCTCGTTAATTGATTCCATCGGGCAGCATGCCATGAAGTTTGGTTTTAGCGACACTAGCGGTGGCTTTGTATCGAAGTTTGTAGGCAGCATTACTTATTTACAGGAACACGCTTCCAAACTGCACGAGGTAAGCAAAGACAAAGATGTTTACAATAACGATGTAGATCGCGAACGCCACATCATCGAAATGCAGTTTACTAAATACAACCGCATGTTTCAGGACTTAGCCATGCAGTTTATGCTTGATGATAAATGCCTCCGCGACCGGGTTGATTCTTCCAAACTTCAGAGTTTAATGAAGGAGGAATTTCAGAAAGAAGGGATTGATATTCCGTTTCAGTTTGCGGTGTTCGATAACTGGTCACCAGGAATGCTTACCGGCAACATGACAGTTACCCGCGAAGAAGCACAGGCACTTAACTTTTACTCCATTCCGCTTTTTCCGAACGATTTGTACGAAAACTCTGGTATTCTTATTGTCAACTTTCCCGAAAAGAAGAATTACATCTTTCAAAGCATGTGGCTCATGTTATCGGCTACGGTTACGTTCATCTTTATTATTCTGGCATCGTTTGGCGGCTCGTTCTACATCATCTATCGGCAAAAGAAACTCGACCTGCTCAAAACCGATTTTATCAACAACATGACGCACGAATTTAAAACTCCTGTTGCTACCATTTCGCTTGCCAGCCAAATGCTCAAGAATGAAAAAGTCCTTTCTAACCGCGAAAAAATTCTCAACTACTCCAACATTATTGACGAAGAAAACAAGCGCCTGAGCGGGCACATTGAGAACGTTTTGCAGGTTGCCCGCTTAGATAAAGGAGAGTTTAAGTTAAAAACCGAAGTGCTGAACGTAAACGATTTGCTGAACGATATTTGTGAATCGCTCGAACTTCGAATCCAGAACGAAAACGGAGAGTTAAAGCGACAACTAAATGCAGAAAAAGCAGAAATAAAAGGTGATGTATTTCATCTTACCAATGCGTTGTTTAATGTACTTGACAATGCCATTAAGTATAAAGGCGAAAGTCAGTTACATATCACTGTAACCACGCAAAGTAATGCCAAAGGTATTACCATTACCATACAGGACAATGGTATAGGTATTTCAAAAGAAAATCAGAAAAAGATTTTTGAGAAGTTCTATCGTGTGCCAACCGGCAATATTCACAATGTAAAAGGGTTTGGCTTAGGCTTAAGCTATGTAAAAGTTATTGTTGATGCACACAGTGGAACAATAAGCGTTGAAAGCGAGCAAGGCAAGGGAAGTAAGTTCGTGATTTTTCTACCTTACTGAAAGCCGTTGAATAAGACTAACCTGCCAACACTCCTTCATTTATTTCCGCATATTTTTTCAGCCCTGCTTCCAAGCATTTTATGGCATCGGTTAAATCGGTAGTGTTTAACACATACGCAATGCGCACCTGATTTTTTCCGGCACCTTCCGAAGAGTAAAAACCCGATGCCGGAGCCATCATTACCGTAGTGCCATTGTGCTCAAATCCTTCCAGCATCCATTGGCAAAAGGCATCGCTGTCCTTTACGGGCAACGAAGCAACTGCATAAAACGCTCCACCCGGGTTAGGGCAATACACGCCCGGTATCTTGTTCAGCAAACTCACCATTACATCTCTGCGATTGCGGTATTCGGCAACTATGCCGTTGTAATAATCTTTCCCTAAATCAAACAATCCTTCTCCTGCAATTTGCCCCAGCGATGGGGGGCTTAGCCGTGCTTGCCCGAATTTAAGTGCAGCATCCAACACTTGGGTGTTGCGCGTAACCAAAGCACCTATACGTGCACCACATGCCGAAAACCGTTTTGAAATGGAATCGAACACCACTATGTGCTGCTCCATACCTTCTAAGTTTAGCGCACTAAAAAACGGCTCATCGCCATATAAAAACTCGCGGTACACTTCATCAACAAACAGGAACAAATCGTGCTTCAGACAAATGTCGCGAAGGGTAAGCAATTCTTCTTTACTGTATAAATAGCCTGTAGGGTTGTTCGGATTGCAAATGAGAATGGCTTTTGTTTTTGCCGTAATCACTTTTTCAAAATCTTCGATAGGCGGAAGTGCAAAACCTGTTTCAATAGAAGTGGAAATGGGCTTTACTTTAATATCGCCTGCCATGGCAAACCCTATGTAGTTTGCATACATGGGTTCGGGAATAATTATCTCATCGCCATCATCCAAACAACTGTACATGCCAAACGAAAGAGCTTCACTGGCACCTTCGGTAATCATAAAATGCGAGGCATTCACATTAATGCCAATAGAGTTGTAATACCCCGCAAACTTCTCGCGGTACGAAGCAAAACCGTTACTGGGGCAATACTCCAGCACTTTCATATCTAAATGCTTCAACTTATCCCAAAACTGTGAAGGTGTTTCCATATCGGGTTGACCAATATTGAGGTGAAACACTTTCAAACCCTTCTTTTTTGCAGCATCGGCATACGGAACTAACTTACGAATGGGGGAAGAGGGCATTTCCTTTCCCTTCATGGAAACCTTAGGCATAAAAACAATTTTGCGACTGCGAAGAAAGTAAAATACAGCATGCTGCACCAGCTAACTTAACATGTAGTATCCGATACAATAAACAACAGATGTAATTCGAAAGCTCCTTTTACATTCTCAATCGAAAGTACTTATCCGCGTTTAGAAGGTGATATGCGCTAAACCTTTTATAAACTTAAACAAAGTTTGTTTCTATAGTGGTGAATAATGCTTTGCTTTCCGGGTAAGGACGAACTTTCGCTTTTTTATTTGAAATAAAAAAGGACAGGTGCTAAACCTGTCCTCTTTTATAGTTATTGGAAAGTCTTACTCGGTTACAATAAACTTTTTAGTGTAAACCGAACCATCAATACTTAAATGAGCATAGTAAATTCCTTTAGAAAGATTTTGGGTGCCGCCTATGTTTATCTCATGCATGCCCTCTTGTTGAAACTCTTCAGCAAGCGAAGCCACCATCTTTCCGGTAGCGTCAATAATCTCTGCTTTAACCATTGCATTATTTTCAAGCGTGTAAACAAGTTTACCGTTCGAATTCATAGGATTTGGAAATACCTGAAAATAAATTCCCTTTTGCGAATCGTCATTTATAGCGGTTGCTGCATCAAGCGGCTGCGATGTGTACATGTAGTAGAATAACTGCATTTCATCATTGGTGGTAAATCCGAAGGTTACAAAGGGCTCGGTTACATTCCAAGTAGTGCGGGCTACCAAGCCGGCATTTACGTTTCCATGTTTCCCAAACTTAACTGGCAATAGATCGTCCCAGTAGCGAATTGCAGGGTGTTCCCAATCGTAATACCCTTTATCAAAATTGTTTTGATAATCATAAAAACCTTCGTAAATCTTATTGCTCATGTCTCCGGTTGTGTCCCGAACATAGATATCGTAGTCGGTGCCATACTTGTGTGCATGCGATGAAATCATCCAAAGATATTTCCATTGCTTGCTTTTATTATTGTCCTGGTCGTTGTAATCTCTTGTTTGAACTCCCTGCGGCAGAAACAATCCAATGTTGTTTACCAACTGCGATTTCATTTCAATCGTATTCGGATTACGCTGCTTGTAATAAATATTGAAATAAAAATCGCAAGGTAATACCGAAGTGGCGTTGTAGTTTTTGATATGGTAATTCATATCAAGGTATGCTTTCTTTTCCCAAAACAGTCCTGTACCTGTTGGCAACACTAATTCTGCATCATCTTGCCATGCACCGGTAAGGTTTTTATCGCCATCAAATGAAGTAGCACCTCCTATTCCGGCAAATACCTTCTTCATACCAAAAGTGCCGTTGGTTCCACGAGCTGCTGCCGCAGAAGAATCAAAAAACTGAAACAACAAAAAGTGGTGCGATTGCTGGTTCATTATCCCCTCAATACGGTTAACTTCAGGAATTACCGGAAAATTAACCTCTTGCTGTAACATCCACTCTTGCTCAATTTCGCCCGATACGGGTAAGAAAACAGGTCCCATTCTTACTTGCAAACCTTGCCCTACAGCAGGTTTAGCGGGTTTAGGAAGAAAGGGCATAGTCGGATTATCATAATAATCGCTTACTAATTGCCAATCGGGTTTTGGCTCAGTAGAGGTATAGGTTTGTTTGGCACCGAACATTACCCACTGGCGTATAAACTCAATTTCCTTGTTGGTAAGTTGATTGCCGTTAATATCGAGCATCAAGTCTCCCTCAGTAGCTTCCAATCCTAAATCAGCATCAAAACCTGCTCCGGCAACTTTACGCAGCAAAAAGCTAAGGTAAGGATGCCCCGGACGAATTTGTCTTTCGGATTTGCTTACCGAGGTGGCGTTTTGGGGCAACTTGTTATAAATAGCAGAATAAACGGCTGCTTCGTTACCATCAAACTTTAGCGCCTCGCTTGAAGTCGCACTGTGGCAATTCGTGTTTTGGCATTTTGTGTTCAAAGTTTGGTAAACCCGTTGGTAGGGGGTAAGTGTTTGTGCATGAATCGCTGCGGTAAACAAAATCATCACAATCAGGGTAGAAATTCTTTTCATTGTCGGTTAAATTGATTTTTTCGCGTCCGAAGATAACTAAAATCATCATTGCCAATACTTTTCAATAGTTTTTTCTGCACATGGCAAAATTATCATGGTTTGTAAGGGTCTGAAAATCACTTTTGGTTTTTTAGTGTACGTGGTTATATTTGCGCTCCCAAATTTTAAAGTAGCATGTACGCAATTGTAGAAATCGCAGGGCAACAGTTTAAAGCTGAAGCCGGAAAGAAACTTTACGTTCACCGTTTAGAAGGCAACGAGGGCGATAATGTATCGTTTGATAAAGTGCTTTTGACCGACAACGAAGGTTCGGTACAAGTAGGAACACCTACGGTAGCTGGCGTAAAAGTAAACGCTAAAATTCTTGCCCACCTTAAAGACGATAAGGTAAAAATCTTTAAAAAGAAAAGAAGAAAAACTTATAAGAAGACGCAAGGTCATCGTCAGTCGCTTACACAAATTGCAATTGAATCAATCGGATAATTGTTTAGTAAAAAGTAAAAGGAAATAAATCATGGCTCACAAGAAAGGCGAAGGTAAAGTAAAGAACGGACGCGAATCGCACAGCAAGCGCTTAGGAATAAAAATATTTGGCGGTGATACTGCCATCCCCGGCAATATTATTGTTCGCCAGCGCGGAACGGCTTACCATCCCGGCAAAGGAGTTGATATAGGTAAAGACCATACCATTTTCGCAGTAACTGAAGGTGTAGTAAAGTTTACCAAAGGTAAAAACGACAGAAGATTTGTTCATGTGTTGCCTGTAGCCGAAGCATAATATTCAAACTATTAGTTTCAGGTAAAAATAGATAAGAGGCTGTCTCAAAACTGAGCAGCCTCTTCTAATTAATACATACCTGTTGAAAACGAATTATGAGGGCAACTATCCCAAACTGCTGCTCAAAGATGGGTTACGCGTATTTGACCAAATATTTATGCGAGCAGAAAAATAGAGGATATATTACAGTATAACATGCATTTCATGGATTAGGTGGCATTAACGAATCGGTTCATACCACCTTAACAGGTTTAGAGGAGATCGGCTCAAAGAAGTATTGAAGCATTGCTCACCTAGTGCTTAAATCATTCAACGGCAAGCCAAAGGTAATGGTCATTTTGGAATCTTACGGCTATCATCAGGTTCTACTTAATAAGCTACATCTGCTTGTTTGCTTTTCTCAAGGATATCTTCGTAGCTTTTGAAAATTAACAGCTAAACTACTGCAACAGCCGCAACTGTTTCCTATTTGAGTTGATAGGGTTTTTACATATAGCTGAGATGTAAGTGGTTTCATAGGGATGCTGTGCAACTTATAGAGTTGCAGTTCTCATAGGGCAGTAGTGCATTCAAAATTACTACCACCTTAGTACAACAGTCTACAGTTTAACCGATAAACTGTTTAATCTTCTTCGCCTGTAAGCGCTTGTAAGGCACGTATCAGCAAATCAATAGGCAGGCTGATAATGTTGAACAGCAGGAAAAAGATAAACGTAAGAACTACAGGAATGGCTTTAAACATGTTGGTGGTGTATAATAACTGGTGTAAAAACTACTGAGAGCGCAAATGTAAATGCGCGGTGTTAATCTTGTATTAACAGATCGGTTAATTAACCATCTTTAACCGGCTTACTTCAAAAAAAATGCTGTTGGAGCAGGGGTCGAACCTGCACGAGGAGGTTAGCCGAAAAGCGAAAGAGAATGCCTACCCCTACAAAGCACTCTCTCCGCATTTTCGATTTATCCCTGGCTCCTCACCCCCGCGACAGGAGGGCATGGCTGCCTAATTTCATCACCCAACAATGTATTTCGTAGAACGATAGCGCAAATATAATGTCAGGTCTGTTTTGTTGCAAGTAATTCAATAAAATTTCTAAAAATATTCATTTCGTTCAGTTTATTATTACTTTTGTTGAAATAAAATTAAAATTGAGTATCGAATATGGCTGCCGATTACCAAATTGATAATCTGGATATACAAATCCTGAATATACTTATGGAAAATGCTTTTACCCCTTTTACCGAGATAGGTAAAAAACTGTATGTGTCTCCGGGGACTGTGCATGTGCGTATGAATAAAATGGAGAAGTTAGGCATTATTGAAAATCCACAGTTGCGGGTAAATCTGTCAAAGTTAGGTATGGATGTAACTGCATTCGTTGGAGTGTTTCTTGTAAAGAGCGATATGTATGAAAAGGTGGTTGAGAAGCTTAAAATGATAAATGAAGTAGTTACCTGCAACTATACCACAGGTAACTATAGCCTTCTTATAAAAGTCATCTGTCGCGACACTCAACATTTGCGCGATGTGCTATACGAAAAAATTCAGAAAATAGACGGCATCAGCCGCACAGAAACGCTTATTAGTCTCGAAGATACTTTTAACCGACCTATTAAGTTGCAGGAGGTAGCGGTTAAGTAAACTTCAGTATTTGCAAAAAGATGCTAAAAGACACACGCTGTTGTTAAACCAAACGTTACTATAATGTGTCGTATAGTTAAATGCAACAGTTATGAAGCGTGAAAATGAAAACGGAAAACCGTTAATGCGCCAATCGCATGAACAATGGCTTAAAAATATTGAAATGCAAATGGACGATTTGCAGCAGGCCGATGCGAATGCCCGCTATCTGCAAATGTGTGTGCACGATTTGGCAGTGCAGAGCAACCTTAGTACGTTACGAAACAGATTGCTAATGCAAAAAAGTTTGTTGAGTTCGCTGGCATTTGAAGTAGCCAATAATTTGCGGTTGATAGTAAAGGCAAGCAACGTGATTACTATAGGCGATATAGTAACAGGAAATAAACTCCGCGACAGGGTGCTCAAAGCTGAGCAAGAAACATTACTGTTAAGAACCTCGGTTCATCAACTTCTCTCCAAAGCCTCATAATCTTGAGGTGTATAGTGTGTCCAAGCCCGCATTAAGCTATGCGGGCTTTTCTTTTTCAAACAATGGTTTGAATTTGTGAACTTCCCTTTTATGTTTGCTTCTGAATGAAAGCGCAGGTTAAGAAAGCGGATTTGAAAAAAGCGGAAATACTAAAAGCTGCGGCAAAGGTATTTCGCACCAAAGGCTACCATGCCACCCGCATACAAGATGTGGCTGAGGCGCTTGATATGCAGAAAGGTTCGCTTTACTACTACATTGAAACCAAAGAAGACCTGCTGAAAGGATTGGTGGAAGATATTTTAGAAAAGAGCGTGGAACTGCTCGGTAATATTCAGGATACTACCCATTCGCCATCTGAAAAAGTGAAATTGTGCATTGAAAGCCACCTGCGGTTGTTTCATAATAATATTGACGCGTTTGGAGTATTCATTACAGAAGATCTGCACTTCATCAACAAAAATTCAGAGAAGGATATTTTTCTGTTGATGAAGAATTACGAAAAAGGATGGTTGAAAATTTTCGAAGAAGGCATACAAAGCGGAGAGTTCCGGAAAGAAGTAAACCATAAAATGGCGGTGAAAGGAATACTGGGAATGCTCAACTGGAGTTACCGCTGGTATCATGTAAAGGAAGGCTACAGTATTGAGCAGGTAGCCGATATTTTTTCGGATTTGATTTTGAACGGAGTAAAGAGATAATGAGTACCGTCATTGCGAGGATGATTTCAACTTAAAATCAATTAGAACAATCTGACGAAGCAATCTTCCAAAGTGTATTTCACCAATACAAAAACAAGATTGCTTCGTCATTACGATTAACATTGGGATTCCTCGCAATGACAAAACAAAAACACAACAATTACAACATAAAACTATGAGAGAAGCCTACATTTACGATTCAATACGTACTCCTCGCGGAAGAGGAAAAAAGACCGGATCGCTGTACGAAGTAAAACCCATTGACTTGCTCGCTACACTGTTCCGTGCCTTACACAAACGCAACGGTGAGTTCGATACTTCAAAAGTGGATGATGTGGTGCTCGGCTGCGTTACCCCTATTGGTGAGCAGGGAGGCGATATTGCCAAATTTGGTCATGCTATGGCAGGTTGGGATGAATCGGTTTCCGGTATGCAGATAAACCGGTTTTGCTCTTCGGGCTTGGAAGCCATCAACCTTGCCGCCATGAAAGTGCGAAGCGGTTGGGAAGAATTGATAGTAGCCGGTGGTGTGGAAAGCATGAGCCGCAATCCTATGGGCAGCGATGGCGGTGCATGGTATTTAGACCCGCAGGTAAATTCAAAACTCGGTTTTATTCCGCAGGGAATTTCGGCTGATTTAATTGCTACGGTGGAAGGCTTCAGCAGAGAAACTGTTGACACCTATGCGCTCAACTCACATCGCAAAGCTGCACATGCGCGCAAGAGCGGATACTTTAAAAATGCCGTTATTCCCGTGCTCGACCAAAATGGTTTAACCATTTTAGATACCGATGAAACCATCCGCGAAGATGCTTCGATAGAAGCGATGGCGAAGTTGGACCCATCGTTTGCCATGCCGGGCGAGTTTGGTTTTGATGCGGTGGCGATGTTGAAGTACACTTCGGTTGAAAAAATAAATCACGTGCATACACCCGGCAATTCATCGGGCATTGTAGATGGCGCGGCACTTACCTTAGTTGGTTCGAAAGAAATAGGAGAGAAGTTGGGATTAAAACCGCGTGCGCGTATTGTAGCGGCTGCCGTTACTTCTACCGATCCTACTATTATGCTCACCGGTCCGGCTTTCTCTGCCCGCAAGGCATTGAAAGTGGCAGGCATGACCAACAAAGACATTGACCTTTGGGAAATGAATGAAGCCTTTGCTTCGGCAGTACTCAAATTTCAACGCGATATGAACATACCTGATGAAGTGTTGAATGTAAACGGAGGCGCTATTGCTATGGGGCACCCGCTGGGCGCCACCGGCTCTATGTTGTTGGGAACTGTATTAGATGAATTGGAGCGCGCCAACAAATCAACCGGATTGATTACGCTTTGTGTAGGGGGAGGCATGGGGGTAGCAACTATCATAGAGCGTGTGTAATAAATCCGAAATTCTAAGAACGAAATCCGAAACAAATTTCAATTGAAAAATATGGCAATACAGTATTCAAAAGACGCTGACAACATAGTAACCCTTACGTTGGATACACCCAACAAGTCGGCTAATATTTTAAACCTTGCTTTTGGCGAGGCATTTCGTGCAACGCTGAAAAGATTGCAAGAGGAAAAAGATTCCATCAGCGGCATTATCATCACTTCCAACAAAGAAACTTTTTTTGCCGGAGCGGATATTGATGAAATGTTCAGAGAAACTTCAGCCGAACATTTCTTTAACCGTGCCGAAGAGTTTAAAGCCGGATTACGCTACATCGAAACACAGGGTAAACCTGTAGTGGCTGCCATTAACGGAACAGCACTGGGTGCCGGTTTCGAAATTCCGCTGGCTTGTCATTATCGTATTGCTATTGATAATGCCAAAACACAAATAGGGTTGCCCGAAGTAACGCTCGGCTTGTTGCCCGGTGCAGGCGGAGTAACCCGCGTGGTGCGCTTGCTTGGTTTGCAACCTGCATTGACCTACTTAACCGAGGGTAAGAAAGTAAACCCTAAACAAGCCTTGGCTGACGGACTTATTCACGAATTGGCGAAAGACAAAGAGGAGTTGTTAGCAAAAGCAAGAGCATGGGTTAAAGCAAACCCGAAAGCTATACAACCTTGGGATGATAAAGGCTACAAAATGCCCGGTGGCACACCACTTACGCCTAAGGTGGCATCGGTACTTCCCGTAGCGCCTGCCATGCTGGCAAAGAAAACTTACAACAACTATCCTGCTCCGCTCTCCATTATGAGCGCTGCGGTAGAGGGCGCCATGGTAGATTTTGACACAGCTACAAGAATTGAATCGCGATACTTTGCCGGATTAGCTACGGGCAAAGTGGCGAAAAACATGATTAAAGTTTTCTGGCAGCAGTTGAATGCTATCAATGCCGGCAACTCGCGTCCTAAAACTGCGGTTAAAGGCGATTTTAAAAAAGTGGGCGTGCTGGGTGCAGGAATGATGGGCAGCGCCATTGCTTATTGTTCTGCAATTAGCGGTATTGAAACCGTGCTTAAAGATGTGAGCGATGAAGGAGCCGCTAAAGGAAAAGCCTATTCCGAAAATCTGTTGAAGAAGCGCGTAAGCAAAGGCAAAATGACCAAAGAGAAAGCGGAAGAGGTGTTGAACCGTATTCTTCCTACTTCAAAAGCAGAAGACTTGAAAGACTGCGATTTGATTATTGAAGCCGTATTTGAAAACCGCGAACTGAAAGCCAACGTTACCAAAGAAGCCGAAGCGCAAATGAACCCAACGGGAATTTTTGCTTCTAACACTTCCACTTTGCCAATAACCGGTTTGGCGGTAGCATCATCGCGCCCCGAAAATTTTATCGGGCTGCACTTTTTTTCACCGGCTGATAAAATGCCTTTGGTGGAGATAATTGTTGGCGAAAAAACCAGCGATGAAACACTTGCCCGCGCTTTCGATTTTGTAAAAGCAATTAAGAAAACTCCGATTGTGGTAAACGATTCTCGCGGTTTTTACACCTCGCGTGTGTTTGCCACGTATGTGCTTGAGGGCATGGCATTGCTGCACGAAGGCAATAACGCCCGCGCTATTGAAGCAGCCGGATTACAAGCCGGAATGCCCGTAGGCCCATTGGCGCTTACCGATGAGGTTTCGCTTTCGCTGTTGGCACACATTCGCAAACAAACTATTGAAGATTTGAAAGCAGAAGGGAAGGAAGTGCCCCAACATTCTGCTTATGAAGTAGCCGAAAAAATGCTGAACATAAAACGCGCAGGCAAAGCAGCCGGTGCAGGATTTTACGAATATCCGAAAGACGGCAAAAAACATTTGTGGAGCGGATTGAAAGATTTGTTTCCCGAGCAAAAGCAACTGCCACAAACTGATATGATAGAGCGAATGATGTTTATACAGTGTATTGAAACCGTTCGTTGTTTGGAAGAAAAAGTATTGCGCTCAGTAGAGGATGCCAACATTGGTTCCATTTTCGGTTGGGGCTTTGCACCGTTTAAAGGCGGCACTTTGCAATACATTAACGACTACGGTGTAAAATCATTTGTGTCCCGCGCCAAAGAGCTTTACGCTAAATACGGAGAGCGCTTTGCCGTGCCTGCACTACTGGAGCAGATGGCAAAGGAAGGGAAGGAGTTTTGATTCTACACTTTCGCAAGGAAGTATAACTTTGGCGCTTCAGAACTTCCTGACATGAATACCTACTCTACACCCATCAAATACGGCATCATTGGCGGTATTATAATGATTGCCATTATCCTGCTGCTTTACATTGTTGCTGTCGAGAAACTCGCTTCCTTTTTTACCATGGTGGTTTACCTGCCGCTTATCTTTTTAATGATATGGGGCGGCATTACTTACCGGAAAGAGATCGGCAGCTACAATACTTTCGGGCAGGCATTTATTACCGTGTTTATCATTTCGGTGATAGCCACTTTTTTGTTCGACACATTCGGCTATCTTCTTTACACGGTTATTGACCCCGATTTGCCTATACTAATTAAAAAGAAAGCCATAGAAAATGCCACGTTGATGATGGAGAAATTTGGTACGCCCGATGACAAAATGGAAGAAGCCCTGCAGCGAATGGAAGAGCAGGATTATGCACCCACTGTAAAAACTCAATTGATGCGTTATGCTTCATCGCTAGTCATTGGTGCTATTTTCTCTGCATTGGTTGCTTTGTTTGTAAGAAGAGGCGATAAAGCGCACGAAATTAAAACCGAAGCCTGATGCAGATTTCTGTTGTTGTTCCATTATTAAACGAAGAAGAATCGCTGCCGGAGTTAACCGCCTGGATTGAGCGGGTAATGAAGGCAAATGGTTTTTCGTACGAAGTGCTGTTGATTGACGATGGCAGCAAGGATAAAAGCTGGAGTGTGATTGAGAATCTTTCTGCTGCCAATCCGAACATTAAAGGAATCCGGTTTAGAAAAAATTACGGCAAGAGCGCTGCATTGCAAGTTGGCTTTTCGCACGCAGCGGGCGATGTTGTAATAACCATGGATGCTGATTTACAGGATTCGCCCGATGAGATTCCCGCTTTGTATAAAATGATAACCGCAGATGGTTTTGACTTGGTGAGCGGCTGGAAACAAAAACGCTACGACCCTATTTCCAAAACTATCCCTACTAAACTTTACAACGGCACTACACGGTTACTCACAGGCATTCCGTTGCACGATATGAATTGCGGGCTGAAAGCCTACCGGAATGAAGTGGTGAAGAGCGTAGAGGTGTATGGCGAAATGCACCGTTACATTCCCATTTTGGCGCGCAAGGCGGGGTTCCGAAAAATTGGCGAAAAAGTAGTGCAGCATCAGGCGCGCAAATACGGAAGCACTAAGTTCGGTATGGAGCGTTTTCTGTATGGTTTTCTCGATTTGCTTTCTGTGTCGTTTATGACTCGCTTTGCCAATCGCCCCATGCACATTTTCGGAGGCTTGGGTGTGCTCAGTTTTTTTATCGGCTTTTGCATTATCGTTTATCTTACTGTTGCCAAATTTATATTCGCTCAATACCGTATGACAGAGCGACCAATTTTCTTCATTGCCCTCGTTTCTATTATAGTAGGTGTACAATTGTTTGTGGCGGGTTTTTTGGGCGAATTGGTTTCGCGTAAAGCACCCGATAGGAATAGCTACGATGTAAGTAAAATTGTGAATTTGTGACAATTCTGTAACATGCCGCTATTGCCTAACTATCAGCAAGCCATAATATGATTAGAAAAGCTTAGCAATTACTGTTTATCAAATGAACATGTTGAAGGTAAACACAAAGCGGCTCTCTTCCTTTCCCGACTTGGAATAACAGCAGAAGATGCGAGTTGGTTGAGAAATGTTATCATGGATGCCTTGCCTTTGCATGATGCCGAAGAAAGACATGCGGATAAATACGGGAAGCGTTATACGGTAGATTTTAAGGTTACCCGCAACTCGCGGACAGCAAAAGTGAGAACTGCATGGATAACAAAGGCAGGCGAAACAGTGCCTCGGCTTACAAGTTGTTATATTGTTTCATAGTCAATATTTTTACAGCATGGTCAATAAAATTTCTCTGCTTGATGTAGTTGCTACAGTAAAGGCATTTCCCGATAAAAATTTACATGCCGGACAAGTAGGTACTGTAGTTGAAATTCTTGCCGAAGGAGTGTACGAAGTGGAATTTGCAGATAAAAGCGGCAGAGCCATTACAGAATGTGCTATGAAAGAATCGGACTTGCTGCTTCTTCATTACGATGCGTTGAAGGCAGCCTGACCATGAAAATCATCATCCTCGGTTCAGCTCACCCTCTCCGCGGAGGTCTTGCTTCGTACAACGAGCGTTTGGCGCGTGAGTTTATACAGCAGGGGCACAGTGTACAGATTTACACTTTCAGTTTGCAGTATCCTTCGTTTTTGTTTCCCGGTACTTCGCAATACAGCGATGCCCCCGCCCCCGATGATTTGTACATACACGAGAAAGTAAATTCCATTAACCCGCTTAACTGGTTCAGTGTTGGAAAAGAAATAGCAAAGTTGAATGCCGATTTACTGATCGTAAAATTCTGGCTGCCGTTTATGGCACCTTGCCTTGGCACTATTGCACGCATGGTAAAACGAAACGGCAAAACCAAAGTGGTTTCTATTGTTGACAATATCATACCGCACGAAAAGCGAATGGGGGATAAGGTATTGGCAAAGTATTTTGTGAATTCGGCAGATGCCTTTATTGCCATGAGCGATTCGGTGTTGGAAGATTTAAAGAAGTTCGATTCGGATAAGCCAAAAGTATTTTCACCGCATCCACTGTTCGATAATTTCGGAGAGGCGGTTAACAAAGCGGAAGCCTATGAAAAACTTGGACTCGAACTGAATAGTGAATACATCCTCTTCTTTGGTTTTATACGCGATTACAAAGGGCTTGACTTAGTGCTGAAAGCAATGGCCGATGAGCGCGTTCGGCAATTGAATGTAAAGCTGATTGTAGCCGGAGAATTTTACACCGATGCGAAACCGTATTGGGATTTAATTACGCTATTGGATATTGCCGGTAAATTGGTTATGCGTACCGATTTTATTCCTGACCATGAAGTGAAGTATTATTTCTGCGCGGCAGATTTGGTGGTGCAGCCCTACAAGCACGCTACACAAAGCGGTGTTACGCAAATCTGCTACCACTTCGACCGCCCCATGCTGGTAACCAATGTAGGCGGCTTGCCCGAAATTGTTCCGCACGGAAAAGTGGGCTATGTGGTAGAGCCTGAGCCACTCGCCATAGCCGATGCCTTGGTTGATTTTTACCAAGAACACCGCGAGTTTGTAATGCGCGATAACATTAAGTTGGAGAAGAAAAAATACGCATGGAGCGAAATGGTGAAACGGATTTTTGAAGTCCAAAATGTAATTCTGTGCTGATGCAGTTGATTAGACTGATGACGCGGGTGAAGCTCCGATTGTATTGTAATATTCTTCTGTAACAGAGCACTTGGCAACAGCCCTTTCCGAATTTCAAATAAAACATCAACTTTGAAACATGAATTTCATAGACAATGTTCAGATAAAGAATTTTAAATCCATAAAGCAGCTTTCCTTTACTACTAAACGAGTAAATATTTTTGTAGGAAAGCCAAATGTTGGTAAGTCAAACATTTTAGAGGCGTTATCATTGTTTTGTGGGGGATACATTTCAAGTGAATATGGTTTTCTTAAACCCTTTATTCGCTTTAATTCTGTTCAGGAGCTATTTCATCGAAAAGATATACGTGAACCTATTTTTGTAGATACGGAAATTGGTACTGTTAATCTTGCTTTTTACAATGCAGATACTTATTTTTTTATTATTGATCCGTTAAAAGTACTGGCTAAGCCGGATGTAAGTTCCGTTTATTCGGATATAAATGAAACAAAAAGATTTTTTGATGGGAAGTATCAATCTAGTCCATTGCCACCTTTTCATTTAAAACACGCTTTCCATACTTTCAGCAACGTTATCAACCATAACGCTATGATGAGTATGAAGGATATTTACTTCTATTCGCCAATAAAAAGATACATCTTCAAAGAGTTTAACAATCAGGCGACTTCACTGTTTTATCCTCATTCTTTGCTTGTTCCTTACGGTCAAAACATTGTTACTATACTGAATAACGATACGGCTCTGTTTGATTTGTTTGCTGAAATATTTAAAAATGAGTACAATCTTGATCTTACCATTAAGGACCCTGAGTATGTTTTGGAGATTCTGATAAGAGAAGGTTATCGAACCACTTCTACACCAATCAATTTAGTGGCAGATACTCTTCAGCGTATTATGTTCTATCTGACAGCAATTAAATCGAACACAGATTCAGTTTTGCTGTTTGAAGAGCCTGAAGCTCATTCTTTTCCAACGTACACTAATATGTTGGCTGACCATATCGCGAATGACAAAAAAAACCAGTACTTTATAACGACCCACAGCCCTTATTTGCTTAGAACTTTGCTAGATGAGACACCAAAAGATGAGATAGGTATTTTTATAACAACTTATAAGGATTACCAAACACAACTTCATGCTTTGACAGAAGATGATATATCTGAACTATTAGATTATAATATTGACCTCTTCTATAACTACAAAAAGTTTGTTGATTAAATGAAGAATTACTTGGTGCCTGAATGCTTTATAGAACAAGAATTGTTAATTATTGTCGGCTACCCACTTAAGACTGATATCAACAAAGCAATAGGATGGAGCGGTGTGATTGATAAGATAAAGTTCGATTACAACGAAAGGTTAGCTATTGGTTGGATCGATCAAGACCCTAACGAAAGGAATAGTAGAGGGAAAGGCTATTATGAATATAGAGAACACTTACTCCCAAAACACAATGTAAGACTACTAAAGAAACCTAATAAGCCACACTATCTTATTGAAATTGTTGATGATTTCGAAAAATGGTTTGAGCCTATAGGAAAGCAAAAGAAGGTAAGAAGAGAAGATTTCGGCATAATACGTAGCCTTAGCTCTTACAAACGCCAGGAGATTCCGCCAAAAGTAAGAAGCTATATGGAAGCAGTAATAAGTGCAAATCCGATACCATTCAATTACATCAAGGATGTGATAAGCAAAATAAAAGAAGGAAAAATATAGCATGATAATTCGCAGCAAAGCTCCCTTACGCCTCGGACTTGCCGGTGGCGGCACTGATGTTTCTCCCTATGCCGATATTTACGGAGGCGCCATTTTGAACATTACCATTGGCATGTATGCTTATGCCACCATTAAACCTTTGTCGGGGAAAAAGATTCGCATAAGGGCGATGGATAGGGGAGAGGAGATTGTATTGGATGCTAAGAAGCAGTTGCCCGTAAACGGTTCATTAGATTTGGTAAAGGGAGTTTACAACCGTGTGGTGCGCGATTTTACCAAAAAGCCTTTAGCATTTGAGTTAACTACGTATGTGGATGCGCCTCCCGGCTCCGGCTTAGGTTCGTCTTCTACATTGGTAGTTGCCATATTGGGCGCGTTTGTAGAGTGGCTTAAACTGCCGTTGGGCGAATACGACATTGCTCATTTGGCGTACCGGATAGAGCGCGAAGACCTTGCCATGCACGGTGGCCGGCAAGACCAATATGCCGCCACATTCGGTGGGGTAAATTACATGGAGTTTTACGATAACGATAAAGTAATTGTAAACCCGCTGCGCGTTCGCGATACATGGATTCACGAGCTGGAAAACAACCTCATCCTTTTTTACACCGAAACTTCGCGCCTTTCATCGGAGATTATTAAAAAGCAATCGGAGAATGTAAAGAAAAAGAACGAAAAGAGTATTGAAGCCATGCACAGCTTGAAGGAACAATCGGTGCGTATGAAAGAGGCTTTGCTGAAAGGCGAAGTGGACCGAATAGGTGAAATACTTCACTATGGCTGGCAGCATAAAAAAGCAATGGCGGAAGGGATTTCCAACCCTCAGTTGGAACAGATATATCAAGCAGCTATGAAAGCCGGAGCAACGGGCGGAAAAATTTCAGGAGCAGGCGGTGGCGGGTTTATGTTTTTTTATGCACCCTACAATGCCAAGTTTAAAGTGGTGGAAGCCTTAAACAAATTGGGCGGGCGGGTAATGCGCTACAACTTTACTCCGCATGGGCTAACAAGCTGGACGATTTAAAGAACTTGTGTAAGCAAAAAATCCGTTGGCAGCCAACGGATTTTTTATTGAGGTCGGAAGCGGTACTCGTACCTGCAGGCGGCATAATGCAACACTTTATCTTAAGCAACGTATTACAATTCCAATTCAACTAATGTTATGCATAAGCCTGAAAGCAACATCTTGAGTGTTGTAAGGGAGATGTGTTTATATTGGAACATCCGCCCCGACCACCAGAAAAAAACATTACTTCAGTTTCGGAAAATGATCCGTAATGTGAGCACCTGCCCTATAGGCAGTGTAACGCCTGAGCAGCTGCTTGGGTTGTTTCACCGGTTGCGCGCTGAAAGCACCGGAAGCGATGAAAGTGTAAAGCGGAAATTTGAGTATGTAAAGCGTGTGTTTAAGTATGCTCATGCGCGTGGTTACATAACTCAGAATCCATGTTTGTTGCTCAAACTGCCTAAGAGCAGGAGGGCGCCCATCATTCACCTGTGCGGTCCTGAACTGAAGCGCCTTGAGCAGCTGCGCGTATGCGGCAATTTGCAAAGGGTTAAAGATTGGTTTTTGTTCCAGTGTTATACCGGTTTGAGCTATACCGACTTTGCGCTTTTCAATAAAAGCTGTGTGCAAAGCATACAGGGTAAATATTATTTGTATGGCGCCCGTACAAAAACGGGTACCGAATACATTGTGCCGTTTACCGATGCCGCGCTAAAAATTGCCGAGCGGTACCGGTACCGTTTTTCCTCAAACTGTATTAACACCTACAACCGGGAACTGAAGCAGCTGCAACAATTAGCTGCTATAGAAACGAGGTTAACTACGCATGTGGCCCGAAGGACCTTTGGGCAAATGATGATAGACCGCGGAGTAGCGCTCGAAGTAGTAAGTAAAATGCTTGGGCATAGTGCAACAAGTATGACTGAGCGCTATTACGCGCGTGTAGGAATGAGCCGGGTTATTCAGGATGTGGCTTACCTGGCTGCAGCTTAGTTACCGGCTTCGCCAATTTTCTTCAAACTACATTTTACCAGTCGGTATCTGTGGCGTATGGTACAATGAGTTTTACTACTTCTTTTTTATAATTTGAAATAAACTTTTCTAAGCCATTGACAATGTTTCCCGAAAGCCATTCCATTGACTTTTTGGGTAAGTTTTCTTTTTTTAATTCATCCCAGGTATAATCCTTGGGTTCTATTGTTCCATCGTATGCGTTTACAATATGTATGATAATTTCTTTGGTTCTAAAACGGCATTTGCCTTGTTTAAAACTGAAATTTAAGTTTAGCTCAACAAACGCTCTTCGAAGCATGGTAGAGCTTTTGCCTTCATGTCTAATCATCATTTTAGCGACTAATTGTTGCTTTTCATCATCATAGAAAGTAAGGGGCTTGTCGTTTCTATATAATGCTGCGTGAACCATTGCATTGCTTGTATGGCGGGGAATAAACTCGTCAATCGCAGCAGCATATTGATTGGCTTCTCCTGTAGAGAATAACTGGGGCTGTAGCTGAGCCAATTTTTTTGTTGCATTATAGAGAGATTTGGCTGTTATTCCTGAATCGAGTATGATGACAGATTGAATACCGGTTTTATTCGTGATACTGTCTTTGGTTACAACAAGTTGCGAGAGAGATGTTTTAGGAATCGTGCTAACAGTAAAGAGTGTCAGACTCAGCAGAGTTTTGATAGTTTCTTTCATAATGTTAAAATTTAAGTGCCAGGCCAATATCTTTTGTAGATGGGGAGAAGGTTATGGTGCTTTTTTTTCTCGTTTTATATAAACTATAATCTATGCCTCCCGTGGCCAAAAGCACAATTGATGTAGCTAGAGAAAAGCCGCTTACTATGCCAATTGATATAGTTGCAGAGATTTTATGGTTTGTATTAATCAGGTTTATGGTAGTCACTCCTGCCGCTATAGAGCCTGCCATAAAAATAGAACCTGCTATTAATTTCAACGTTGCACGTTCCTTAAGTGCCGGAAGTGGCATAGTGTCAATTTTGCGAATGCGTGCTGTCGCGTAATCCTCAAAGCTGTCGCTGTTGTCCGTTTTAGTTTCGGATTTAGGAGGCGCTTTGGGGGGCATAACCGGTTCATCCGATAACTCTTTTTTGAGCAGTTTATTTTTCAACACATCATATTCAGGCTTATCAATAAGCCCCATGTCAAGCCACTTTTTGTATTGCGACAGCTTAATTTCGGTTGAATCGGTTTGTGCGAAAATTTGTATGGCGAAAAGAGCCATAGCGAGGGTCAGGCAGATTTTCATAACGCAGAAATTTGATACGGAAAAATAAGATTTTCCGGATAATCGTCACTGTTTACGGAAGAAGAGAATTAGCAGAACTGCTATGATAACAACAATAATTATTGTTACAGCCAGGGCAACATGCAGTAGCTGTGCCTCTTTAATGTTGTTGCGAGTGTTGTTTTCGTATTGTATCAGTTCATTCCTGATCTTTTCTTGTATAAGTTCTTCCTGCAGTTTGTTATAGGCAAACATGTCTTGAAGTTCATCGGCTTGCCATTCCATTTTAAGGGTATGGAATTTTTTTGCCATCTCCGCAGATGATATCGTATTAACCATCTGCTGAAAAAAAACAACCGCTAAGCCTACACCGCTGGCAGCTGTGCCTACCGTTGCACCTGTAGTTATGCTGGTGGCAATGCCTTGGGCCACACCGGTTAATTGGTCAAAAAATTTTCCGGCCATGGCTAAGTCATAAGCAACTTGCTCGTTTGTTTTTACCGCCATATCAACCACATTATAACAACAATAATTATTACAACTACAATCGCCCAAAGAATGGTAATTCGTTTAACAGCTTCAGATGCTTCGGCTTCCAGTTTTGCCGTAACTGCATCTATTTCCGGCTGCATGGCGTTCATGGCTGTTGTGCCCGGATTGTAGCTGCTAATGTTAGGACCGTTTCCACCGCAGGCATAAGGGCGCTCGTTAGGCGGAATCACATCGCCATTTTCGTAGTATAAATTGTCGCAAAATTTGCGGGCATCTTCAAAAAAATTAAGGCCACCTCGATACGGAGAAGAGTAGGAGTATAACATGCGTAATGTTACAGGCTGCAGAGTGCCGTAGTATACACCGTTAATATATTTACTGCTGTAGCCGGTCCATTTATCGCAGTCGCCTTCGTCTGCTGCTTTCTGTGCCAGTTGTTGTCCAAGAATATTCGCATATGCGTTATATGGATTATTAGGATTAGTACTTGTATATGCTCCGTAAGATAAGCTACCGCCAGTGGGCGAACAACCAGTATTAGCTTGAAACACCGCATTTCTCCAATCGGGCCAGCCCAATGTGTTGCTGCCGGGAATTTTACCGATAAGAGGCGCCCTAAAGTATGCAGCAGGCTGTCCTACGACTTGCATTCTGCTTTCGTAATCTGATTTGCTGTTAGGTAAGTTTTGATATTGATTGGATGTTATCAGGCAATACCCCTTGCACAGCTGCGCCTGGGTGGTACCTGCACCAAACCATTGCTCACAGGCATTGCGGCACCGCCCTTCGCGGTATTGCGTTTTTTTAGTCGCCATGCAGTAACCTATGTTGCCGTTGCATTTGCACACGTCATTGCACATCGCTTGGTAGTCGAGCGTCAGATTAATTCCGGAACCGGATTCTCCCCAGGGCATAGTACTACGCAGCTTTCTTTTTACTGAGCCGCTTTTTTTTCTTTATGTAACCATCAATCATTTCAGCGTCTGTTTTTTGGCGGTTAGCGGCAGTATAACCGTCCTGTTCATCGGTTAAAAAATCAGAAGCGTTAGCCACTTTATATCCTTTTGAGATAAGTTTTGTATTCTTCTTTCCGGAGGTTCGTTTTCCACGCTGTGACATACCTTATTTTTTTCTTACGCTTAG
Organism: Chitinophagales bacterium; assembly: GCA_026129525.1. Classification (GTDB taxonomy): domain Bacteria; phylum Bacteroidota; class Bacteroidia; order Chitinophagales; family LD1; genus Bog-950. Next base: position 79,319 of record JAHCHW010000003.1, read on the forward strand.
TGAAGATAACCGTAAGTATTCTGCCCCGCAAATCGCGACCGACAATTTTCCATCTTCTTTCTGCCGGGTGCGGGCTTGGTTTACTAAAAGCATACTTATCATCAAACACATGTTCTATGTCTTTTTGCGAAATATCTCTATCTGCATTTATCACATTCAGCTTATACAAATTGCCTGCATCCCATTCAAATTTCAGCGGCATCTTTATCATTTAGGCAAAATTTCCCCCGTTGCCGGTGTACACCTGTTTAAGCTGTGCCATTGTTTTAGTGGGCTGTCCGTAGGGCGCTCCCGGGAGCGAAGCCCACACTGTGTTCACTTTGGCAATAGCGGTTTCGAATCGCCCTTCCGTTACATCATTTAAGGCGTTTTTTCTGCGTATCAGTTCAATGGCGCCCTTATCCTGGTTGGCGGGGCTAAAGTCGTTTAAACCAAGCGCCAGGCGCAAATCGTCCCATGTAGCGGAAAGGAACTGATAAGCGCCTGCGGCAGTGCTGCACAAGCTTCCGGAACAATTAAGTTGGCGAGGGTGGTCGGTGTATGAATCGAACAGTTTGCCGGTAAACATAGTGCGGTAGCCGTTGGCTCCATCGGTGCCTTCGGCATATCGGATAGCTTTGAGAAAAGCCTGCACATTATAGTTGGTGGCGCTCTGCTCTACTAATTGAGTGGCTTGGTAGCGCTCATAGTAAAGCCATCCGGCAAAAACTGCCAGAAAAATAACAATGGCTATGATGATATAGCGGGGAGTCATGATACGGGCCCTTTGCTTTTTATAAGCGCATAAGCCTTATCAATTTGCCCTGAGTCGAACGATACACTTGAGCCGATGCCCGTTAAAAAAAACTGCACATTATAGCTGGCAGCTACTAACCCCCAGAAGTCCCGTCCCATGGCTACGGTTAGCAGGAAAATATCCTCATCGCTGGCTGCCGTAAAAGTAAAGTTGGTGAGGTCCGGAAGCTCAAGCAGTTCCGTAGTGGCGCTGTTAATGCCAAAAATACTAACGGGCACTTTATCTGCGAGAGAATCAAAAGCAATTAAATTGGTGCCGGGTGCGGGAGTTGTAATTGGCAGCGGAACGAATGTGAGCGATCTGTAGCCCAGTATGCCAAAATTGATGGCATCGCCTATGCCTGTGTTAGCGGCTTCTAACAGTTCTAAGATTCTGGTAATTTCCGGTTTTATCTGAACTCCCATAAATTATATTTGACCTATAAAGCGTTGCGCTAAAAATGCAACGATGATGATGATAACAATAACAACAGCCAGCAGCAGCAGGCTTTCCTGTTCGAATCGGATTACAAGGTTTCCGTCCACCGTAAATTTGTCCGGGATAATAGGATTCATGTTTGCCAGGTAATAGTGGCAGTAATGCCGGTTTCGAAAATGTGATTATTAGAAGGCATACCTGTGTTGCCATTCATTGGCAGCACTGAGTAACCTTGCCAGGTATTATCATTAACACCTGCATCGGCATTAGGAGCGTTGGCGTATTGGTTAAGCGTGATTTCGGCTACGCCTTTTTTTGCGAGCAATGCGGCTTCGGTAACAGGTCCGAAAATGCCGTCAATGCTAACACCGAGCCATGCCTGCAGGAGCTTTACTTCGTTACCCGTAACTCCTTTACGCAGGATGCGGTTAAAATCTAAGTTTTGGGTATTGTCAAAAACGGTCCCGTTGCTTTCAGTGTTGTTTCCGGAAGGGGGTTTTGGACTTTGGTTTTTCTTCCAAAACATGAGCAGTAAAATGATAACTAGCAGCAAAACGGCTGCTGCTACCCAATACATAGTGTTATCTTTTTCTACTGCCATTAGAAACGAATTAGTCCATGATTTCCGGAAGGCATGCTACCTGTGAATACTGCATTACTTACCGGAAAGCCCCCATCAAAACCGGTGTTTGATTTGCTTTTACATCCGCAGCCGCCACCGCATTTACAGCCGTTGGGGTCGCGCATTACTTTAATTTGAATAAAGTAAGCAACCACTGCCATTACAATTAGCATGGCGATAACAGTAGCTACAACACGCAGAAATATTTCGTATAACATCAGTTCAGATTTAAAGAGTTAAACCGGTCAAAAATCAGCTGAATAATATCGGTGGTTCCCCAGGGTGCTTGGTCAAGCCAGTAGCTTTCTCCCTGCATATCGGTTTTGAGAGAAACATTCTTTTCCTTCTTATACAGATTACACACTGCCACAAAAATTTTGTCGCTCGATGTGGCGAGTTCATTGTAAGCCGGCCAGTCGCGGAACAGCGGATTGGTTAAGCCGTAGATGTCGGCAATTAGCCGGTCGGTAATTGACTTTACTTTCGTTTTCTCAGCGTCCGTAAGCGGATTGCCGGGATTATCTCCGGGAATGGCCGGGGCGGTAGAATCCTTACCTTTTTGTATAGCATAAAAGTAAGTGACCACCAATAGTATAATCACCACGACAACAACCATGATGACTACCCAGTTTTTGGCAAAAAAATCTTTCATGCAGCATGTTTATGATGTTGCGTTAACAAAACTTCCCGTGGTTATTTCCCAGTGCGGTTTTTTAAAGCTGGCTTTACCGTATTGGGTAATGTCTTCCGCAAATTCATTTACGTTCTTGAGCGTAGGCTCAAGGTTCATTCCTTTCAGCCAGGCTCTGCCGTAGGCATCGCCATTGGAAATATTCTGCCAGTAAGTGCCTGGAATCAATTGTTGTAATTTAGTGATGGCATCTTCATTAAAACTATCCTTCCATGCGGTGTAGTTTCCGCTTTTGACTTTCTGAATTGTGCCGGCAGAGGCATACTGATTACCTTTTGCAGAATTGCGGAAAAAGAATGCCCAAACCAGCAGTATAATAATGAGGATAACAACAATGGCAACTACAACCTTAGTGGTAGTGCTCCAACCTTCTTTCTTTTTTTCTTCAGCCATGGTAAATTATTTACGGATAAGTAATTTGCTTGGTGGGCATGTAATTATGGAACGATAGCGGATCGTTATTGCCATGCGTAGGTTGCACTACAAACAACGTAATATGCGGGCTGTTTGGGTTATTGGCCAGTGTAACTGCATTCGGATAATTTTCTGTAGAAATTGTATCGTCACCATTCTTAACCGGTTTATCTCCGGAGTTACTCGAATTGGAGGCAGGCTGCTGATTTTTTTTAGCCAAAGCAATCAACAGCAAAATGATGATGAGAATAACAAAGAGGATTACTGCTTTTTTCATTTTGCAGATTTTGTAGAGTTATAAATCATAAAAGCAAACACAGCCATAATGATGATGATGAGCAACACAATAAGCACAATGGCGGTAGTGCTTAGTCCGGGTTGTTGCTGTTGTTGCTGCTGCGGTTGCTGCATTACAATAACCGGTGGTTGCCCGTAGGGAGAAGCCTGTCCGCTTTGGTTAGCTATGTAATTACTTCCGAACTGGAAGGCACTGCTTCCGATTGTAGAAAGCATGGAAAAAAAGCCGCCCAGCCAGCCCGTATTATCACCGCTTCCGGAAGGGGATGTAAAAGTGCCTGAAGGCTGTACTATAGAGAAGCTGTTTTGATTTGGGCCGTAAGACATATCGTTCTTTTTTTAGCAAAAAAGCCGACCGGAATTAACCGACCGGCTTTAGTTGCGTTGTGAAAAAAAGTTTTATCAGAAGTTACTGAAATAGGTCACGTTAAACAGAATGTCCAACTGCTTTTGAGCCGGCAGCGTTCCGCTGATGGCGAGGAAGCTGTTGAGGTAAAGCGTTGTTTTCATAACGAGCAATTTTTGGTCGTTAGCGTAAGTATCACGCGCTAATTGAAAGTAATTTTTCAGCGATTTGGCGTTATAATCCTCAATGTTGCCATTCCAAATTTTGATGTTGGTGCTCGAAATCATCGGCACGTCACTAAAGTCGAACATGGTTCCAATGCTGCCTATGTGCGTTCCTACCATCCACATTTGCAGAGCAGGGTAAGGCACACCTCCAGCAAAAGTGGTAGTAATCTCAATATCGGCTCCCGTGGGTGATGCGCCCGAAGCTTCGGCAATGCCGGCTACGTCAAACAACAGAAAGTCCTGCGGGTCGGTAGCGTGGTCGTTAAAAATGGAAACCGTCAACAGGCTTCCTTTCGGCATGTTGAAGATATCGTTTTGCGATATCAGAAACTGCTGTTGTTCGGCAGTAAGTTCTCTGCCGTCCGGTCCTTTTCTTCCGGCTTCTACACCGATTTCCTTCACGGAACTAACTAAGTGTTGCTTGTTGGTGAAGCACATTGCTCCTGCGGGTGTTGGCATACTATTTTTTTTATGGTTAAACAATTAAGCCTTTACATACCAACCGCTGCCGTTGGGGTCGAGCTTCCACAGCTTTTGCTCATCGGAACTCAACTTATTGTAATCAGCAGGGCTGATGCTTCCCGATGGCGGATTGGGCGTCATGAATTTGTTCCAAAGCACAACCAGGATAACAATGATGAGAAACACTACTAAGAGCGTAACCAGCATTTTGGTGTCAATGTATTCTGAAGCTTCTGCTGCTGCCATCTGAAAAATTTTTGTAGTGCAAATTTGAAGCATATAAAAACGTATAAACAAACGCCAACGTGCGAGCGCGGCTCAACGCGGCTGAGTTTGGCGGAGCGCGTCTGAGTTTGGCGCAACACGTGCGAGCACGGCTCAACACGCAAAATTATATTTCGATGAAGAGAGCTTGCGGGTCGAGTGGATCGCCCAGGAGATACACGATGCATTTAACCTGTTCAGGAAGCAGGGAATGATGTCCTTTAATGTCGCTGAGATGCCGTGTTATATCTTTCGGAGTTTCTTCAGTTATACGTTCGCTTATGCGATTGAGTACCGTGTCCCATTTCCGGAAGCCGTAGGCCGTAGCAATGGTTGAGCGTTTAACTGATTTGTAGGCGCGGTTATTCATACACCGGTAGCGATGGTTATGTGGGGTTGAATAAAATTTTTGGTTGATTTAGTTTGCATGGTTTGTTGCCATGCTGCAAATATACGTTCGTAGTTAGGGTACCCCAACTCTTTCAATTCGCGGCTGGTTTCAAATGTTTCCGCTGTTTTAAAAACCGTAACCGTGTTAACCATACGTCTGCACCATGCAGGGAAGAAAGCAAGTGCGTGGGTAGTAAAGTATAGGTCGAGGTCGTACATGGCTCGGTCCACCAGGAAGTCTTTTATTTTTTGTGGAGGATTAAAGCCGATGTACTTGGTGCAATCATCAAAAACAACCGCTCCTTTCCGCAAGTACCCATCCGCGCAAAGTTGGTAGATATCATCCAGAGTTTCTTTGTAACCTGTGCTGTTATGATAGCGCACAATGCCGTTCCATTTTTTTTTAAGCTGAAGCGGTGATGAACAGAAAAAATAGGATTGAAAGGGCTTAGGATTGGTGCTGTTGAGCACAATTATTTTTTCGCATCGTTTATCGTATCCTTTTGTGATTAGTTCGTTAATCAGCGAAGATTTACCTTGCTGATTGCCGCCAATAATGGCGTGTGCTTCCCGGTCGCGTGTATTATCCTCATGAATCATGCAAAGCCCCATTTTTTGGCAAAGGCATCGGCAGAGCGACCGCTGATAATGCTTTTTGCATGTTTTACTTCCAGAAAGAGCCAGTAAAGCAGCCACATGTGTTCGCTCGTCCATTTAGCAATGCCTACTCGTTGAATATCGCGGCTGAGGTACTTCGACATCTTTTTTATCTCCTCATCGCTAAACGATATGTTTTTGATGCTTTCCTGAAGAAGCGGCCATTTTTCGTAGAGGCGTTTTTCGTAATTGTTGAATCCATCGTTGGGCGCTTTGTTTTGTTTTTCGTTTTCAATGGACTTACGGACTACTTCGCGTATGTCATTCCTTTCTTGCCCCGGGAACATCAGACCTTCATATAATCCGGGGCCCCATATTATTCTACCTACATTGAGTAGCTCAACAACCAACTCGCTGAGTTCTTCCGGATTTTCAATGAAGTCCTCAAGTTTATCCTGAGCGGCATCGGCAAACTCGTCAAAAGTCTGTTCATTGGGTTTTTCTTCTTCGAACGTAGCGCTTGGCTCTGTAGCCGGTTCGGCAGCGGCTGTAGTTTGTTCAGCAGCTGTTGTTTCATCCGGCACAGGATCAGCATCGGCAGGCGTTCCGTTGCTTTCCTGGTGGCTTCGGGCAGCTGTTTTTATTCGGTCAAAAAGATTAACCCGATAGTTATCTCCGGCAGCCGGTGCTGTGTCAAAAGGAACTTCACGCATATCAGTTAATTGATTCGGGTGCCTCCTTTGCTGCTTGCAAAGGAGCGCTATCGAGCAGCCAAATGTTTTTAATGCTCATGGTTTCTTTTTCTGCTTTGCGGTCGGTGCTTAGCCACACATCATGCTTAGCTGCTTCAATCACATTTTTGAAAAAGAACATTTTATTTTCTTCTCCCGTTACATTTAGCTCAACGAAAGCCACCAAGGAGACAATGTTCATCTCCTGTTTAATATGTAGCCTGTTGGAAACAATGGCGGTTATTTCCACAAAATATTTGTTGCGTCTCATTTCGTAATAACAATCAGGTTATTCTTTTCGTATTTCTGAACAAAATCAGTCAATCCGGTAAAGGCTTTGATGGCGTTTGGATTTTGCGTTAAGCTATTGATAACTCTCGGCAGCTTCATCATGTTTACCTTTCCGTCTGTATCTATGGGAATTATTTCGTGAATTTTTTTCACGTCCTGATAAAGCAGGCGCCTTTCGGTTTTCAGTGCGTTACATTCTTTTTCGAGCGCAGTAATGCGCTTGCCGGTGTCTTCCAATTGCCTAAGCAATTCTTCAATCTCTGTAATCTTGTAAATGCGTTCAGCGGCTTCGTCAATCGTTACTGTTGCCATCGTTCAATGCTTTAGTATCGCTGTTGTTTGCTTTTTTGAGTTGGTTTATAAGGTTCTCCGGTACGGCACGCTTAAACAGTTTTTGGATGCTGTTAACGCCCCAGTTTTCACCTTCTTTATCCATATCTTCTGCAGCACTTACCACGTTGTTTATAATTCCGGGAACAATACGGTCCAAAAAACTTTTGAGGGTTTCGTTCTTTTGGGGTTCGGTGTCCGGAAGCATGTAATGTTTATTTTCCATTGGCATCAGTTAGTTTAATACCGGTATCGGTTAAAGTGAGATAACTGCCCTTTAAGATGGGTACCCATTTTTTGCCAACCTGCAAAGAGCAACGTCCGGGCTTGAGATCTAACTGATTGCCAAAGGCAGAAGTTTTAAGATTGATAAGCGAGCCGGGCATACCGGTAAACCGGAATGTTTTGGTGTTTTTTGGTTTGGCGTTTTTCACTACTTCCTTACGAAGGGCTTTTAGCCTGCCGGTAGGTGAAAAATCTTTTTTAGCCGGCTTCTTTTTTGGGGCAGGCTGTGGAGCATCGGCAGCCGGTGATGGCGGAGCATCATCGGTAACCGGTGCAGGAGAAGCAATTGCCGGTTTTTTAGTTGCCGGTTTTTTGGCGGTGGTTTTTTTTGCCGCCTTCTTCTTTGCTGCGGCACTCTTTTTTTTAGCCATAACTATACTGATTGATTGGTGACAGATTTGGATGCTTCGGCAGTTTCAGCATCTACAAAGTTTTTACCGAAGTACTCTACTTTGTAGCGTTCAATAATTTTTTCGGCAGCGGGTTTAAACGGAAATTCTTTACTCGGGTCTCGTTCGCAGTATTCAACAAGCAGCGCTAAAAATTCCAGGTCCGTAACAGGGATTGTGCTTTCCGGACGCTGGAAAAGCATCGGCAGCGTTTTTTCAGTAGCTTCTTTGAGTTGAGAATAAGTGTCAGGGAAAACAAATTCAGGTTTGTTAGCCGATTCGTCTAACAGGTCTTGTAATCTGGCTATCTCGTTGTTAGCCAATTGCAGGTTTTGTTCGGATGTTTTCAGCTTGTTAGCTAAATTTTGAATTTGTGCTTTCAATTCGCTTACCTCGCTTGTAAGCGATTGAGTAAGCGAAGATGTATGCCGAAATGTATGCATGATGTAATCAAGCGCTATGCCCTCGCTTTCGAATTTGTAAGCCCTTTTTATCTCTTCAACGAATGCTTTGTTAGCCTTATTTCCCCGGAAATTGAATGGTTCAGGCTTCCAGGTGCGTGGTGTATTCTTATAATCGTCAACAGCGCTCATAATGTTTGCATGATGTATGCACGAATTTCACGTCAAAAAGCCGTTGCATAAAGCCCCGGAGAAGATTTTTGTCCCACAGGGACAAAAATCTACTGCAGAATGATAGAATTTAGGTATGCCTGTGGGATTTTATACCGTGCAAACATTTTTTGTTTGAGTAAAACCAAATTGCTTACATCATCACGGTTGTACGCAAGCACACGTGCCCGGTACCGGGCATCGTTCCAGTCTGAATATATCTGCCGAATGTTCTTTTTATACTTGTTAACGGTTCGTTTCAGGTGAAAAACCTTTTCCAGATGAGCCAGTCGCCAGCTTTGTGCGTTGGGCATATAAGCACGGGTAACTCTCAAAAGGTTCACGCACCGGTAATTGTTCCGGATATCGGTTTCGAAATGGTTTTCCATGAGAGCGATATCAGGACCATAAAAAAAAACAAAGCCATTAGTTTGATTCAGTGTATTTCGGAAACGCTTCCAGGTGAGCATGCGGCCATAGAGCTGCCGCGGTTCGGCATCATCGCGAGCGTAGCCGATTAAAAAAACCTGTTGATTGGGAAACCATTCCGCATCGAGGTACAAATTGCGTAGCATGTCAAGAAAATGGCGTTTGGTGCAAATAAATAGGCGCTGAGTGCAAAAAAAGAGCTACGCGCTTTACGTAGCTCTCTCTTTGCTTATCCGAAAATAATTATTTGAGAAATTTCCGGAAGATCGAGTATTGCAACTCGCGTGAAAGCTTTACCTGCTGCAGTTTTAGTTCAATAAATTTTTCAAGTTGCTGCATGGTAGCAATAGCTTCGGCACATTGCTTGCTGTTTGCTGAAGCTTTATCGGCAGCAGCGCGAAGTATGCGGTTATACACCGGTATTCGAATAAACGGAATTACCGAACCTGTAAGCCATGGACGAAAAGTGCGGCTCATCCACAGTCCCCAGGAAAGTTGAAAGAGGAACTCTTTGTCCTGGTCGCAGCTGCAGATAACGATGAAACAATTAGGGCAGGAGTTGCGGAGCGGTTTCCCGGAGTTTTCGCCCTTGCATAAAACCGGAAACGCATGTTGTGGCATTTCGCCACCCGAAAATGATTTTACAATAAAGTGCATAACTGATGTTTTACCATCAGCAGGGAGGTGGCTGTATTCGCCTATGCGCTGAGCTGCGCGCGGCAAGGGCTGTCAAGGTTTTTACGCTAAAAAAATTTGTTCAATCAACTGAAAACACATCTTAGCGGAGTGGCGGTCGGGCGTAAGTGTAGCGGTGGCGCTCCGTTTCCGGAACGCCCGCGAAACGATGCCCGGGTAAAACGGAGCAAGTTGTGTTCCAATCAAATTTTTTTAGTGTAAAACTTGCGAAGACCTTGACAGCCCTCTGTGGAGCCAACCTTTGCATAGGCGAATACAGCCACCGGCATCAGTTATACACTTCATTGATAATTAGGCAAGCGGGCCAATTGGTTTCGGCAATTTGCGAGTTAGCGGCAACCCTAAATGACATTCCGTTCAATTGAAATGTTCTCTTTGGTTACTACAACTATATAATCTTGTCTTTTGACAGCTAAAGGATATTCCTTTTTGATATGTTGCATTACTCTTTGTGAACCTGAAATCAAAGTATCTTTTCTTCCTTTGGCTCTCGATAATTGACTTTCCAATTCTTCAATTGTCTTGTTGTTTTCTTCCATTTCAAGTGCTATTGTGTGCAAAATATCAGCAGCCTTTATTTCTTCGCCTTGTATCAAATTGACAAGGTTTGAAAAACTTAAATCGTCTATGTATTCCATTTTATTATGATTTGTGAAGAAGGGCAGCCGCTAACAAGTGCTATACAATATGGCGGCTGACGTGCTTCGATTAAACATTTATTTTAAATTCAACTTTGGTGCTTCGTATTGGGCTTTCGTGCTGAAAACCCGCCACATCGTATAGCACCGATACGTTAGCTCTGCAACTGATTTATCTCGTTTAAAAAATGTTCCTTACAAAGCAGCGTTTCTAATGATTGAGGGAAATCCGCAGCAAACACCTCTATACAGAAATAAAGGAGCAAAGCGTCCTGATCATTCAGCTTCAGGCTGACTGTTTCAGGAAGTTTACGAGGCTTTTTGCGCCCATGAAGCGCGCGTGGTTGCGATATTTTGCGGTATAGTCGGGATAGTTTTGGTATAAGTCGCTCACAAGCGCTTCGTACAAAGTTTTGAATAGGAACCAGCGCCCAGGGCTGGGTATAACCATAGCTACATACTGTGGCGAAAGCTTTAACCGTTGCTTTATTAACTTGCAACTGCATAATCAGAAATGTTAGGTGATGGATTAGGTTCCATGGCGCGCACTTTGTGTTTGATGCCTGTGCTCAGTTCGTAATATTCCTCTCTGCGGTCAGCATAAATGTGTTCAATGTCTTTTTCAAAAATTACATCAAATACAATAGGTCTGACTTTGGAGCATTGCCGATTATCAAAAATCCGGGCACGGTACGTAACCGGTTTCTCTTCCAAAAATTTTCGGTACAAAATAGCGATCGGGTGTAGTCGATCTACAGCTACTCCGTTGCCTGAGTAGTTCAGTGCAGTGATATCATCGCGATGTGTTTGCCTGGCTTTCCCACGTTTGCGGGCTGCAGTGTAGGTGTAATCAATCACGAGGGTAAAATCTGCGTAGGCTTTTTTTGGTGTTTCGGTGTTTTTGGTGTTTTCTTTCATCGAATTTTTTTTTGCGCGAAAAGCGTTCAGTACTCTGATCTCTGATAATCAGATACCTGATTTAAAACAGTACCTGATAAACCTGAGGTACTGATAGGAAAAACATTATAACCCAGTTGCCGAATATGTAAATCCAAATTTTGTCCGCTTGGCGGAATACAGAAAAGGCTCATGATTGGGCGCGTAATTTATCCTGCACAGCCTGCAGTTTTAGTTGAGCTAAAAGGTCCTGAATACGCTCGTAGCGATGGTCGAGATTGCCCAGTGGGTTATCGCTTATGAGGTCGGGCATTACAAGCTCGGTGAGCCCATTAGCCGTATTAAAGCGAATAAAGCCCAGCCGGTGCTTGCGCGATGCTTTAGTAGTATATATACCGTTAGGTATGGTAAACACTCGCTGGAATACATTGCATAAGCCCAGGCGTTGCCATTTGCGTTTTTTGTAGGCCATGGTACCGTGTCCGGAATAGCCGTAAAGCTTTGTTAGCGACCTCGAGCACAGGGCAGTGTCGCCCCGGAGCTTTTTTTCTTTTTCTCTATCGTTATAAGCTTGGGTATAATGTGTGCTCAGCACATATTGCGCGTCATCGCAATGCGCATGAGAGCGGCCACCGCTGAGTAAATAATTGAGTTGATGCTCCGCCAAAGCTTCGGGGTAAAATCGGGAGCCCGACACCTCTTCAATTATCTCCTGCGTATAGCGGTTGCTCTTAACGCGGTTGCGGATGGCTACGGAGCATTGCTTCTGCTTTTCCGATTCCACTTTTTTATCAATGATGTCATACAAGTGCACATAGGCTGAATTTTTAATGTGATAGAAATGTTGGTGAGGTATAGCATAGTCGCGCGCTAAAGCTCGCCAGCTGAGGCAGTCGTAGCCGCGCAGGTGATGGGCGCGCACAAGGTCGCGGCTCTGCAGGTAGGCAAGCCTGCGTTTAATAGTTTTAGTACTTCGTTTGCTTTCTGCAGCCAAAAGATTAATGGCATCCGGATTGTTGGGCATGGGCCTGTCGGGCCACATAGCTTTCATGTAACAAAAAGTTTCGAGGGCGCGCAAAAAAGCGGATCGCTCACCGGCTTCAACCGCTGCGAGAGGCAAGCCCTTCAATAATTTAATGGTGAGCGGTTTCTGCATTAGTTAAAGTGTGAAGTTTTAACTTGCTTGAATAAACTCAGTTGATTAAGCAGGTCGCGGGCATCAATCATTCTTTCGCGCGTTTCCTTGGGCAGCTTTAAAAATTCATCTCTATCTAAGAGTTCAACAGAGGTATCTTCCCGGAACACCAGGAAGGAAGTGCAATAGCCGCATATTGAAAGGTCACCACCTTGCGGACTGCTGTTGCCGGTAGCGTTGGTGGCTCTGTTCAACTCTTTGTTGCACTTAGGACATCGGCAGCTTTTTATTGTATAGCACATGGGCAGGAGTTTAAGTGATACCAAAAATTTTTATCTCCATTGCTGAAAGGCAGGTAGCCGCTGTGTTGCAGCGCATCCGGAAGCGCGGAAAATTTTATATGCGGAAAATGATAGCTGAAAGAGTAGAGTGCATCTTCCGGGTATATAAGCGGATGCACAGTTATCGCCTGCACTTCAGGGCCGTCCTGGAAAGTTACCAGGGCGCCACTCGATTTATCGTGCGTTACTACCAGGTAGAGTTTCATAGATTGAGCAGGCGTTTGATTTGAAAGCATGATGTGGTAATACACAGGGCGGTCGTCAGGCAAGCCAGGATTAAAGCATTGATGCTTTTTTCTTTCCATTTACTAAGGCTTATACTTCCTTTAAGAAAATCGGCATGGGCTGCATTGTGTATATAGCGGTACCGGAGTATTGTAACAACGCAAGCTGCGAGGGCTGTAAAAAATACTTCAGGCGATTGCAGGCTCATAAGAAGTTTTTAGTTCGCAAATGTTGATGTCAAAAAAGTCGGCATACTGCTGCAGGCGAAATCTTTTAATGGGGGCATCGTTCATGGTCAGGGCGCAATCGCGGTTAATAGTTCGGAGAGTCCAGCCGTTTTGCCGGGCAAAATTTTCTTTTGCTTCGATATACTTAGCTCCAAAGCGCTGAATGAAGAGTTCTCTAAGACGGTACCGGTACTGTTTCATTTTCTCGTAATCAAATTTTGTGAGCCGTGGTGGAGCGGGGGAACATCCCCCGCTCCGGGCGGCCTGACTCGCCCATTTTCCCCGGCTGGCTAAATTATTTATGCCGCATGCTCGAGCTCGAGCTCATTGGTTCCTTTCATTTTTAATTCACCTCGAGCTATAGCTTCGAGAATTTTGGTGAGTTGCACGTGGGTTCGCAATCCCCGCAGCGTGCAATCGATCAGTTTTTTGCCCTCAGCTGTTTTCAATTCCGGAAAGTGGCTATAGAGGATTTTTCGATAGTTGCGCGGTAGCTTATTGCGAACATTATTTATGCGTTCACGATAGTACTTGGCGGGAGTTTGTTTAAAGTTGATTTGCATAATTTTTGATTTTATATTTGAAAACCGAAGCCCGGTGGCCAGCTGACTACTGTAAAACCACCGGGACAATCGATTGCAATGACGAATAATAAGCGGCCTAATCGTGCTGATGCCTGGGATACATTTTGGAGAAGCGCTCCTAAGATAATTAAGGAGCATCTAACACTAACACATCATGATAAAGGCATCCATAAAATGCAGATAACTTTAAGGATTGAAACCATTCGCAAAGGGCGCAAGGGCCAGTCTTTCAAAATTGGGAAAACGGGCAATCCGGATGAGCGCGTGATGTATAAGGATTACTTTGGTAAATACAAAGAAATGCACCTATTGTATCAGAGCCTTTATCCGGAAGTGATTTCAGAACTTGAACGGCATTTTATTAGCAAGTACTACCGCAAAACAAAGAACGAGAATATTGATAAAGCCGGCACAGGTAAAATGAACAGCCGGGACGGTTACTATTTTCTGTATTTAATGATTTGAGTTTTCCGATTTTTCATAATGGCTCTTGCTTCGTTTATGAGCGAATTCAAGTTTTTGCAGAAAAGTTCTACCTGTTTCAGATTTAGCAGTATTTGTTTGTGTTCCTGGTCTAATTGCTTCCAGTAAACTAACTGCCGAGCCAGTGCACGTTTTTCTTTTTCTCGCTCTAACTTATTATAGTAGGCTTCCTGTTTTGGCGTTAGCTTTTTGTTTGTTTCCGGTGTTTTCATGGTTGGATTTTTTCAAGATTTCGTAGTTTTTAAGGAAATAATTAAATTTGTAGCGCGATTTGTTTCGCTTTTCGAAACAACATTCGCATTTAAATTTTGAATAAGCAAATTTTTAACGTAAAAATTTTCGAATGGAAGCGTCAATCGGTTATAAGATTAAGGCATTACGCACTCAAAGAGGTATGTCTGCCGCAGAGTTGGGAGAATTAATTGGTCTATCGGGAGGAGCGATATACTCATACGAGAAGGATAAGGCAGAGCCACCAATAAGTGTTGTAGAGAAGTTAGCATTGGCTCTTGGTGCTACTAAGGAGGAACTTATGGGCTTATCTTCTCCATCGAAATTAAATTTCGAAATCGAACGGCTTCAGGAAGAAAACGCCTGGCTGAGAAAGATGGTGGAGCGCTTAATTAGCAACAACCAGGGCGCTCTGGTTGTTGCTGATGAGGGAGGTCGGAAGCGGATTTGAACCGCTGTGGGAGCTTTTGCAGAGCTCTGCCTAACCCCTCGGCCATCCGACCATTTCAAGGGAGTGCAAATGTATTTAAAAAATCAAATTGCCCAACTCGGGAAAGAAGCCCAAGCCGATACTCAAACCGGTAGGAAAGTGTCAGATAGTTGATTTAGTCAACAGGGTAACTACAATAACAAGTCCAAAATCAATTAACATTTATCGTTAAAAGTTATCTTAGCAGTAAACAAAAAATTATGAGAAAAGTTTTTACACTGATTCCGGTTTTAATGTTTTTGTACCAAGGTTATGCCACCATACATTACCAATATTACAACCAATATGTAGGGAATACAACTACCGCTTCAAAAGATATTGATGCCGATGGAACTGCTGATTTTAAATTTTCGCCCTATAATGGCTTAACTACTGTAATTTGTTTAAAACCCTCAAGCTATTACGCTGCTAATGTGAGCGGATTTCCGATAGCATATACCAAAGGTGCTGCTTTAGGAACAATGCAGTGGGTCTCTGACACAGGCACACTACGCAACACCAATAACAGCACCGGTCAATTTGGGAATAACCAGCTTTACATGATGATAAAGTTCAGCAATGGCGCCAATGTGTTTTACGGTTGGGTTCTGTTGAGTGCCGGTTCATCAGGGATGGTGATTGTTGGTCATGGGTATAATGATGTCCCTAACGAACCCATAACTCCGGGGCAGGAGTCGGCAACTACCGGAATTTCAGAATTAAAGCCTTCCGATTTCAGTATCATTAAAATAAATGAACATCAGATAGCTTTTGGCGATTGTGATGCCTATGATAGAGTTGTATTCTATGATTTGCAAGGCAAATTAGTAGCCGATATCGTTTCTCCGATTGCTCAACAGTGTTACACCGTAACTTTTGATGGAAAAGTAATGTTGGTTGCATTTTACAGAAACGAACAATTGATTTATACGACAAAACGTTTGTAGTTAATCATACCCACATTACATCAGTTCCGCTTTTGCTTGCGCCATTAGGTGTTTTACTTTCTCCCACGGCTCGGCTTCAAAGTGTTTGCGGTCTTTTACTTTTTCGGGGTAGCGTACGTGGTATTCAAACTCGTGGCGGAAGTGGCGGATGGCAGCCGCTACGGGCCATGCAGCCGCATCGCCAAGGGGGCAAATAGTGTTGCCTTCAATTTTGCGTTGTATGTCCCACAGCAGGTCAATGTCTTCCATATTGCCGTAACCGTGCTCTAAGCGCCAGGTTACTTTCTCTAACCAGCCGGTTCCTTCGCGGCAGGGCGAACACTGTCCGCAGCTTTCGTGGTGGTAAAAGCGCGAAAAATTCCATGTGTTGCGAACAATGCACTGCCGGTCGTCATACACAATAAACCCGCCACTTCCAATCATACTGCCGGTGGCAAAGCCTCCGTCAGCCATGCTTTCGTATGTCATTAAACGGGTTTCGTCCTTTGCAGTTTTGAATAAAAGATTAGCGGGAAGAATAGGTACCGATGAACCACCCGGCACGCAGGCTTTGAGCGGACGGTCGGTTTGCATTCCACCGCACCATTCATCGCTCATTACAAATTCTTCAACGGTAATACCCAGTTCGATTTCGTACACGCCCGGTTTTTTAATATTCCCTGAAGCAGAAATCAGTTTTGTGCCGGTTGATTTTCCAATACCTATTTTGGCAAACTCATCGCCACCGTTCATCACAATCCACGGCACATCCATAATGGTTTCCACGTTGTTTACCACGGTAGGGTTGCCATACAACCCCACCACCGCAGGGAATGGCGGTTTAATACGTGGGTTGCCACGCTTGCCTTCCAAACTTTCAATCAATGCAGTTTCTTCTCCGCAGATGTATGCGCCTGCTCCGCAGGTAACATGCAAATCTAAATCGTAACCGCTGCCTTTAATGTTTTTGCCGAGCCAGCCGTTGGCATACGCTTCGTTAATGGCGCGTTCCAGAATGCGGTAAATCCACATATACTCCCCGCGGATGTAGATGTAAGATAGATGTGCCTCCAAAGCGATACTCGAAGTAATCATGCCTTCCACCAACAGGTGAGGAAGTTTTTCCATCAGGTAGCGGTCTTTAAACGTGCCGGGTTCGCTTTCATCGGCATTGCAAACCAAATGGCGCGGGCGACCGCTCTTTTTATCAATAAAACTCCATTTCATACCGGTAGGGAAACCCGCTCCTCCGCGACCGCGCAAGCCGCTTTTCTTTACTTCTTCTACAATATCGTTAGGCGCCATTTTCAGCGCCTTTTCTACCGAAGCATAGCCACCTTTGCTGCGGTAAACTTCGTAGGTATGAATGTTGGGAACGTTTACGTGCTCTAAGAGAATTTTTTTGCCCATATATAGTTTGTTCATTGCGAAGAAAGTTCTTTTGAAAATCAGCTGTATTTTCTGAAACAATCTTCGGGTTTGTTATTTATTGCCTTTATAGTTTTCGTCTATCAGTTTATTTACTTCCGCCTTTAAATAAGGGAGGTGATTTACCACAATAGTGTAAACAGTGTTGTCGTCAATGCTATCGTACGCATGAGCCAAGCGATTACGTAAGCCGTAAATCTTGTTTGCCTGCTCAATTTGCTGATTCTCCTCTATCGCTCTAAATCTGTTCACCGCCTCTCCTATAATCAAGAGTTTTCTTTCTACCCCTGCTTTCAATAATTTGTTACCGGTGTAATCATTAAAACTCTTCACTTCTGCAAAAAACATCTCAATATCCGCTATTGCTTTCTGAATGTCTAAAAGATATTTTACGGCATCAAGCTGCATACACTAACACCTTTGTTTTTTCTATCTGTGCTTTCAATATAGGGTTGTGAACGTTCTCAATTCTTACTAAATCAACCGGACGGTTAAAGGTTTGCTCCAAACCATTCCAAAGATTCAGCATGTTTTCGCCTATCTGCAAAGGGTCATTGGTTTGTTGCAGTTCAACAAGAAAATCTAAATCGCTCTTTCTTTCATCAAACTTTTCCGAAACAACAGACCCAAATGCAAAAAGATTTTTAACACTATAAGCTTTGCATAGCATGTTTACCTCGTTGGCATGTTTTGAAAGAATGTTTGAAAACATTTTTACAAGTTAGTCATGTTGTGATTAAACCTTACTTATCATGTCCACTTTCCCCGCCCTGCAATCTTCAATCAGTGCATCCATTTTTTCGGGGGTAAGAAACTCGTGGTAGTAATCGCCTAACTGCAACATGGGGGCGTAACCGCAGGCACCTAAGCACTCTACGCCTTTTACGCTGAACAAACCATCGGGTGTAATCTCGCCTTGTTTTACGCCTAATTTTTTGCAGGTGTATTCCATCAGGTCTTCCACTCCGCGGGTCATGCAGCAGCCGGTGTGGCAAAATTCAAACATATACTTGGCAACCGGCTGTTGGTTGTACATGCTGTAAAACGAAACCACTTCGTATACCTCAATTGGTTTTATGTTGAGCAGTTCGGCAACTTTGTCCATAGCTTCAATACTCAACCAATCGTCATTATCGTTTTGTAGTTCATGTAAAATAGTAAGCAGTGCACTCTTGTGCTTGCCTTCGGGGAAACGGCTTTTTAATACTTCCACTCGGGCTAAAAAACGCTCTGTAACGTTTACCGGTTTGTTGCTTTTAGCTACTACACTCATTGCTGTATTTTCTAACTACTAATTACTGATTACTCGTCACTCATTACTCATTACGCATCCAATTCTCCGGCAATTACATTCAGCGAACTCATTATCAAAATAGCATCGCTCAGGTAACCGCCTTTTATCATTTCGGTAAATGCCTGATAATAGATAAAACACGGTCTGCGGAAATGCAAACGGAACGGCACACGGCTACCATCGCTGATAAGATAGAACCCCAATTCGCCATTGCCACCTTCCACCGCGTGATATACTTCGCCTTTGGGCACCGGCACTTCGCCCATCACAATTTTAAAGTGATAAATAAGCGCTTCCATGCTGGTGTAAACTTCTTCTTTGGGAGGCAAATAATAATCGGGCACATCGGCATGGTAAGGTCCATCGGGCAGTTTGTCTAATGCTTGCTGAATAATACGAAGCGATTGCCACATTTCTTCGTTGCGAACGCAGAAACGGTCGTAGGTATCCCCACTTTTCCCTACCGGAACATCAAACTCAAAGTCTTGGTAACTGCTGTAAGGCGTTGCCACGCGCACATCGTAGTCCACTCCGGTTGCGCGCAGGTTAGGTCCGGTTAGTCCGTAAGCCATGGCGCGCTCGGCACTAATGGCGCCAACATTAATGCACCGATCCATAAAAATTCGGTTGCGGGCAACCAGATTGATAAATTCCTGCAAGGCGATTGGATACTCTTTTAAAAACGCACGCAGTTTGCGGAAACCGGCATCGCTTAAATCGCGCTCGAAACCACCTATGCGCCCCATGTTGGTAGTTAAACGCGCACCGCACATTTCTTCATATATCTCGTAAATCTTTTCGCGGTACTGCATAATGTAAAGGAAGCCGGTAAATGCTCCGCTGTCCACCGCCAAAATGGAATTGCAAATAAGGTGGTCGGCAATGCGCGCCAACTCCATAAATATTACCCGCAAGTATTGAGCGCGCTTGGGCACTTCAATACCCAACAGTTTTTCAACCGTTAACCACCAGCCCATGTTGTTGATGGGGGAAGAACAGTAGTTCATGCGGTCGGTTAATACATTTATTTGGTAGAAGGGGCGGTTCTCGGCAATTTTTTCAAATGCGCGGTGAATGTATCCGAGTGTTTGTTCGGCATCTACAATTTTTTCGCCATCCATCAGCAGCACATTTTGGAAAATACCGTGCGTAGCGGGGTGAGTAGGTCCGAGGTTCAGAATAGAAAGTTCGCTGCCATCCTCATTTTCGCGTTGCTTAATAAGTTGGGCGTATTTATCTTCTATAGAAATGGGTGCAAGTATATTGCTCATAATGCGCTAAGGGAAAATTTTGTAAATGTCTTTTCTGTTTGCTAATCGTAAAAACCAAATGGTTCCTTCTTTCCATTCAATACCTATTCTGAAATCACCAATTCTGATGCGATAATAGCCTGTATGGCCTTCCATCTTTTTCATGTTTCGAACCTCAGTTAACCGTTTTGCATTTTTACATTCATCAATAGCATCCGCAATTCGTAATTTTAGTTTTCTATCCTTCACTACATCCAAGTCCTTGAAAAACTGTTCGGTAAACTCAACTTTCATTTACCCTTTAGTTTTCTCATCACTTTTTCATAGCTTACTGTTTTGCTTTTGTCGGATTGTTTCATCAGCAAACCCAGCCCAAAATCTTCCATTTCCTCTTCAGTAAACAAGCGCGATTTAATGCCCAATTGTTTTAGCAGCGCCTGAAGCGTGATGAGTGTTTCTTCCTTTTCGAAGGACACCATCAATGTTCTGTTTTTTCTGCGTTTACCACCCGCCTTTACTGTTCCCATTTCAATTTGCACTTGTGTTCTGCGGAATTCTTCCAAAGTAACGGTCATCCTTATCAGTTCTGTTCGCATCTTCCATCGGAAACTCTTTTCGCATAGGGAACGATACCATTTCGTCCATGTTAAGTATGCGCTTTAAATCGGGATGACCGGTAAAAACAATACCGTAGAAATCGTACGTTTCGCGCTCCTGCCAGTTGGCGGAGTCGAATAAACGCGTAGCGCTTTCCACCTCGGGGTTTTCTCCGTTTAAAAATGCTTTGAAACGAATACGAACATTCGCCACCCAGTTGTGCATGTGATAAACCACGGCAAACTGCCGTTCAATATCGTTATCGGGATAATGCACCCCGCAAACATCGGTAAGGAAAGTAAAGCCCAGCGATTCATCTTCTTTTAAATACTGCATTACCTCAATTGCCTTGCTTCGCTCTACTTCAAACGTAAGCATACCCCAAGGCTCCTCAAAAGCGGTTACCGCTTCACCAAACTTAGCTTCTAACTTTTCTTTAACCGTGTTATTGTCCATTACCTTATGTTTTTAAGTCTCTCCCTTAAGGAGATTTCACAGGAGTGTTAGTTCACATTAATTCCATAGGTAGCCAACATGGCTTTATACTCCGGTGAATTTCTTCGGGTGAACGATTCCGTTTTTACCAATTCCTGCAACTTCATAATGCCTTCCAAAATTTGTTCGGGGCGCGGAGGGCAGCCGGGCACATATACATCTACCGGAATTACTTTGTCAATACCCTGCAATACCGAATAAGTATCGAACACTCCGCCCGAACTGGCACAAGCGCCAACAGCAATTACCCAACGGGGTTCTGCCATTTGCTCATACACTTGGCGTAACACCGGTCCCATTTTTTTCGAAATGGTTCCCATTACCAACAGCATATCAGCCTGGCGTGGTGAAAAACTCAAACGCTCAGTGCCGAAGCGCGAAAAATCGTAGGTGGAAGCCATGGTAGCCATGTATTCAATACCACAACAGGAAGTAGCAAAAGGCAGGGGCCACAACGAATGTGAACGAGCCAAACCAACTACTGCACTCAATTGGGTTGCAAAGAAACCTTCGCCCTGCAAACCGGGAGGAGCCGCTACCATTTTTATTTCATCAGCCATAATTAACTTACGTTTAAGTCCGGAATTTTACTCCCATTCAAGGGCGCCTCTTTTAATTACATAATAAAAGCCCACTAAAAGCAGCCCCATAAACAACAACATTTTCCAAAGCGCCTCTATACCCAACTCTCTGAAGTTAACCGCCCACGGGTACATAAAAATTACTTCCACATCGAACAACACAAACAAAATGGCGACAATGAAATACTTTACGGAAAACGGGATGCGCGCATTGCCGTGTTGGGGAATACCGCATTCAAACGTAGCGTCCTTTGTGCGCGAACTGCGTTTAGGCCCCAAATAATTGGAAACCAAAAGAGTAAATGCCACAAAGCCCGCAGCAAAAACAACCTGTAAAAAAATGGGTAAATAATCAATGCCTGTGTTGTACATAACATCCTTTTTTAGGGGCGGGGCAAAAATAAACTTCCCGCTATTATAAGGCGTAAAATTACCAACAAAATACTTGAATGGCTAAATGGTGGCTCTCCTACGGATTGGCAGTGTAAGCCGACACTTCTACCAAAAACTTTTCGTCTGTAACACCTAATTCCATTGCAGCGGAATGGGTTAGTTTTAGCATAATCTCTTTTGCAGCATCGGCAGGCGGTACTTTGCCCATTACCTTCACAAAAATGGTTTGCTTGTTAAGGAGATTCGTTATGCGGATAATGCTTCCGCTTTCGGCATCGTTGTAAAAGGCAAGATGTTGATTGCCTGTGGTGTTTTCAGCTAAGTACGATGCTGTTCCGCGGCTCTTTTTAATCTTATAACCGTTTGCTCCGTATTGGCTGAAAATATCGGGGTACTCGGCAGCATTAGCCGAAATTGTTTTAAGCCCGGGGTTTGCCATTGTTTTTTGTTCAGCCAAAGGCATTTCTTTCGGTTTTTCTAGAATTTCCTTTTGCTCCATACTAATAGTCGGCTTTATTTCTATGCCGCGCGGGCGCACATCTTCTTCTTTGTAAGGTGTATCGGGCGTTGAAGGCACTGCAACAGGCTTGTAAACCGTTTGCGTATTTGCTTTTGAAACGATAACCTTCTGTCCAATCTTCAGATTTAAATCGCTCAAATTATTCCATTGCTTAAACTCGGCAACCGTTATTCCATACTTTTTACAAAGCGCATAAGCTGTTTCGCCTTGCGTAACCGTATGCACCCTTGCCTGAACTTTTGAGGTAGTAGCCGAAGCATTGGTTGAAGGGATGGAAATACGCTGCCCCGTTTTAATGGAAGTATTTTCTTTCAGTTCGGGGTTAGCCTTTAACAAATCGCTAAGCGTAAGCGAATATGTTTTTGCAATAGAGTAGAGCGACTCCCCTTGTTTAACGGTATGCACGCGGGTTTGTGCATTTAGGAGCATTACACTAAAACCAATGTATATCGTAAGCCAGAACTTTTGCATGGCGGTTCTTTTCGTTATTATTACGCAAAGCTATTGCCACAATTGTACTGCCATGCCTGTAAGTCGCCACATACTAACAACCGTTGTTTTTGTTTTGTGCAGTTTAATAAACATTAACGCGCAGCAAAAGTCTGTTTACGCTTACGAAATACACGAAGAGATAGGCCCGGGCATGACCCGCCTTACCAAAAGCGCCATAGCCGAAGCCGAAAAACTAAAGGCTGACTATCTTCTTGTAAACCTGAATACTTATGGCGGCTTGGTTGCCGATGGCGATGAAATCCGCACTGCACTTTTAAAAACAAAAATTCCCACCATTGTTTTTATACAAAACAATGCCGCTTCTGCCGGTGCGCTTATTTCCATTGCTTGTGATAGCATATATATGACTCCCGGCTCTACTATTGGAGCCGCCAGTGTAGTGAACCAAGAAGGCGAATTGATGCCGGAGAAGTATCAAAGCTACATGCGTAAGAAAATGCGCGCCACTGCCGAGGAAACAGGCAGAAACCCACTGATAGCCGAGGGAATGACCGATGAAAACCTTGTTATTGATTCAATAAAAGAGAAGGGAAAGATAATTACGTTCAGTACTAAAGAGGCTATTAAATATGGCTACTGCAATGCCGAAGTTGAAAGTATAGAAGAAGTGTTAACCAAATTGAGCGATGGTCCTTATACGTTAGTTAAGCATAACATTACCTTTTCGCAGTCTATTGCATTATGGCTCATTAACCCAGCCATATCGGGTTTGTTGCTGCTTATCATTTTCGGGGGAATTTATTTTGAGTTCAAAACTCCGGGCACCTTTTTGCCTATCGGGGTTTCTATCGTAGCAGCTATCCTGTATTTCGCACCACTTTATATTGAAGGGCTTGCCGCTAACTGGGAAATTATAGTGTTTATAGTAGGTATCATCCTCATCTTTCTCGAAATTTTTGTTGTTCCCGGCTTTGGTATAACGGGAATTACAGGTATAGTGCTCACTATTGGTGCACTAACCTTGGCTTTGGTTCGCAATATTGATTTCGATTTCACCTTTGTTCCCAAAGGCTCGGTGGCTATTGCTTTTTTAATGGTTACGGTAGCTATGGCGGCACCTTTGGTGTTATTGCTTGCGTTTGGGCAGCGCATTTTTTCGTCCACCTTGTTCCAAAAAGTAAGTGTGGCTGCCGAAATGAAAACCGATGCCGGCTTTACTATAAAGGATGCCGCCCTCGAATCGCTTGTCGGGCAAATAGCCGTTACTGTTACCGATCTGCGCCCCGCAGGCAAAGTTGAAGTAAACGGTGAACGCTACGATGTAATTGCCGACAGCGCTTTTATAGCCAAAAATTCAACCGTAAAAGTGGTGGGGCTGCGCTCCAACTATTTAGTGGTTGAAGCTGTTTAACAATGTTTTTCGCGCTTTCTTCTCTCTAACAATATGCAACAGAAGTTGAGTATTTTAGGACTCGGCATGTTTTGGACAAATTTTATTTGATGGAATATGAAACCTTTTAACACCAATAGGCGTAAAAAAAGGCATTCAGACCGAGAAACCAACAGCCATGAGGCATCTAAAAATTACCCATAACATAGGCGAGCGCAACGAGCAGGTTGATAAATACCTGCACGAAATTGCCGACCATCAAATCCTTACTGCAGAGCAGGAGGCAGATTTGGCACAACGCATCAGAAGGGATGATGTTGACGCCCTTGAAGAACTTGTAAAAGCTAATCTTCGTTTTGTGGTTAGTGTAGCCAAGCAATACCAAAACCAGGGGTTGCCGCTCAACGACCTTATTAACGAAGGTAACTTAGGGCTTATTCGTGCTGCCCGTAAATTCGATGAAACACGCGGGTTCAAATTTATAAGCTATGCCGTGTGGTGGATTCGCCAGGCAATTATGCAGGCTATTGTTGAGCAGTCCCGAATTATCCGTTTACCGGTTAGTAAAATTGGCGCCTACACAAAAATTACCAAAGCCTTCCACCAGTTTGAGCAGGAGTTTCAACGCGAACCCGATGTGGAAGAGTTGATGGAAATGCTGGGCATGACCAAAGAAGAAATAGAATCGTATTTCCGAATGAATTCATACACGCTCTCTACCGATTCTACCGTAGTTGGAAGAAACGATGATGAAGGCGGAATAACACTAAAAGAAACTTTATACGATAAAGAGTCAACCACTCCCGAAGACAACATGATGCAGCAAACCGTAGAGAACGAAATTACGGCTATGCTGAACGGGTTAAGCGAGCGCGAAGCCGAAATTATTTCATGCTACTTTGGGTTGAATGGTAAAACCCCGATGACTTTAGAAGAAATTGGAGAACACTACGGACTTACCCGCGAAAGGGTTCGGCAAATAAAAGAAAGGTGTATTCAGCGACTTAAAGACAAAACAAACCCGGGGTTATTAAGGGCTTATATTCAGTAACAAAAACGAAGAAGAACCGCATTGGTTGCTTGCAGCTAAAGCGGAAAATTTGACAGGGCTGTCCCCCGGCTCCCTGCCGCATGAACGCGTCCTTCAATCTCGGTTCCAATAGAAAACTCCCTCGTCAGCTTTGGCGGGGGATTTTCGCTTTTGCAAACCTTGCCATTTTCCTTGCTTTCGTTTACCTTATCAAAAACTGAACCGGACAATAAATCAATTTGATTTCCTGTTTTAAAAATTTATTGCCGTATTGTGGCATAAACTTATTTTAGTTCGCTCTTTTCTCCTTATTAATGGCTAACGATTTCATAAAAATATCGCACTCCAACGGCATAGCGGCTACTATTCCTTTCAGAAATATAGTTGAGTTAATCAACGAGGGAATTTTCTGTGTTAATTCCGATGGTATTTTGGAATACGTTAATCGACAGTTTTGTAAAAACCTGGGGTACAATGAAGCTGAAGTTTTAGGTAAACCCATCTTCGACTTTTTTTATGACGAACGCCATTCGGCTCTCTCTCGCGAAAAATTAGAGATAAGAAGAAAGGGTGTAAGCGATGTGTACGACATTAAGATGAAGCGCAAGAATGGCGAAGGCGTTTGGGTACGCGTTAACGGCAAACCGGTGTTTAACGAAAAAGGCGATTTTGTGGGATCCATTGCCATACACATGGATGTTACCGAACAAAAGAAAATGGAAGAGGAACTGATTTTTGCCAAGGAAGATTTGGAAACAAAGGTGGTTACCCGCACCCGCCAGCTTTCGGAGGTAAATCAAAAACTACAACAGGAAATTAAAGAGCGAAAACTGACGGAGATTTCACTCAAGAACAGCGAAAAGCGTTTCCGCGATATATTTTACAGTTCGCCTGATGCTATTTATGTAGAAAATTACGAGGGAGAGATATTGGATGTAAACGAAGCCACTTGCAAA
Source organism: Chitinophagales bacterium (assembly GCA_026129525.1). Lineage (GTDB taxonomy): Bacteria > Bacteroidota > Bacteroidia > Chitinophagales > LD1 > Bog-950. The sequence continues at coordinate 105,147 of JAHCHW010000003.1, forward strand.
TTGCATGAGTGCGAGAAGGAATTTTTGATAGGTAAGTCTATTTACGAAATAACACCTACCTACCTGCGTGCTGAACTGGCACAGCGACAATCAAAAATTATCAGCGGCAACCTTTCGCAATTTGAGAGTGAGTGCATTGCTCAATCCGGTAAAACTATTCCCATTGAAGTGAGTGCTGCTAAAATTGAGTTTCGTTCCAAGCCCGCTTTGCTCATGCATGTGCGCGATATTTCCGACAGGCGGAAGCACCAAAAGTTGCTGCAAGAACTTAATCAGGAGCTGGAAGAAAAAGTTAAGCAGCGCACTGCTGAGTTGCAAAAACAAATTACCGAGAAGGAGAAGTTTGAAGCTGAACTTCAGCTTCAAAAAAATTATTTGCGACTGATTATTGATTCTACCCCTAACATGATTTTTGTGAAAGATGCCGAGGGGAAATTCTTACTAGCCAACGAATCAACCGCCCAGTTTTACAACCTTACACCAAAAGAAATGGAGGGGCATTTGGATAGCGAAGAGCAGTTTACGAAAGATGTGCTGGATTATTTTCAATGGCAAGACCAACAGGTTATCGGCAACCGCGAAGCCATCAAATTCCCTGAAACAAGGTTGACAAATCAGGCTACCGGTGAAACATTCTGGATTCAAACCATTAAAAAACCGATTCCCGCAGAGGATGGTGTAAGCTGGAATATTTTGGGTGTAGCTACCGATATTACCGAAATAAAAGAAGCAAAGGAACAACTTCGTATTTCAGAGCAGTTGTACCGCGAAATCGCCCGCAACCTTCCTAAGGCAGCTATGTTCATATTCGACAGTAATATGCAATACATTCTTGCCGAAGGACCGCTGGTGGGTATAATCAGTAAACCTAAAGAAGAAATAGAAGGTAAGGCTATACGCGAAACTATTCGCGAAAGCGAGCGCGAAAGAGTGGAGAGTGTTTATCGTAAAATTCTGGAGGGTGAAAGCAGCGAATCCGAGCAAGTGTTTTTAGGTCGTTCGCTGAAAGTGTATCATACACCAATTGCCAACGAGGAAGGAAAAATTATTTACGGTATGGTAATGATACTCGACATTACCGATTTGAAAGAAACCGAGCGCGAACTCGAAAAGCGGGCACACGAATTGCAGCGCAGCAACGAGGAGCTAGAACGCTTTGCATATGTAGCTTCGCACGATTTACAAAGTCCGCTGCGAACCATTGCCAGCTATTTGCAATTGCTCGAAATGCGCTACAGGGATAAACTTGACCCAGAAGCATTAGAGTTCATTGATTTTTCGGTGAACGGTGCCAAACGCATGCAAACCGTTATTACCGAGTTGTTGAACTATTCAAAAATTTCTTCCGTAAGAAAACCTTTTGTGAAAACCGATGTAAAGGATATTGTAAGCGAAGTAGTCAGAAATTTGGATGCGAATATTAAATTGGCAGGGGCAAGTATTCAAATTAGCGATATGCCGATAATTAGTTGCGTACCCGGGCAGTTGTATCAAATTTTTCAGAACCTGATTGACAACGGAATAAAGTTTGTAAAAGATAAGCAACCGGAAATAAAAATTGCCGCAACCGAAAAGGAAGACGAATGGGAGTTTACTGTGAGCGATAATGGAATTGGTATTAAGGAAGAATTCCGTGAAAAAATATTCCAGATATTTCAGCGACTGCACTCACATGCCGAGTACCCCGGCTCCGGTGTTGGCTTGGCTATTTGCAAAAAAATTGTGGAGTTGCACGGTGGAAGAATATGGGTGGAGTCAACCGTTGGGCAGGGTACTACTTTCCATTTTACCGTCAGCAAAAATTTGGAAGGCGATAAACAGAGGTCTTCTTTAAAAAGCTAGTGCGGTTTTTCTGTTTGCCTGTTAGAATTGCATCTTTACCCCATGTTTCTATTCATTCATTGGAATCCTGACCCGAATGCTTTTACCACAGGCTTTTTGAGCATTCAGTGGTATGGTGTAATGTGGGGGCTGGGATTGCTTTCCACTTTCTTTATAGGTACCTCTATTTTTCGAGCGCTGAAGCGCGATGACGAAAAGCTGACTATCCTTATTCAATACATGTTTGTTGCAGGGCTGCTTGGTGCGCGGTTAGCGCAAGTATTGTTTTATGAGTTAGATTATTTTGTGGCGAATCCCGGAAAAATTATTGCCGTGTGGGAAGGCGGGCTTGCCAGCCATGGAGGAGTAGCAGGCGCTATAATCGGCATTCTTGTTTTTTGTAAGCGCCATAAAGATTATTCGTTGTTTTGGTCTATTGACCATGCTGCCATTGCCGTAGTACTGCTCGCATCTCTCATTCGTTTTGGCAATTTGATGAATTCGGAAATTCCCGGAAAGGAAACCGATGTACCATGGGCGTTCATTTTCGAAAAGGTGGACAATGTGCCGAGGCATCCGGTCGTTTTGTATGAAAGCGTTGCTTACTTCTTCATACAAATATTCATGTTGTTGTTGTTTGTAAAATATAAAGACACTAAGCCCGGCATTTACACCATCGCATTTTTGTTGGTAGTATTTACCACTCGCTTTTTATTGGAGTTTTTTAAAGAACCGGAGGGAAGTTTAATTGCCGGCATTATCAGCAAAACCCAATTGCTGAATGTTCCATTTATTATTTGCGGCATTGTGCTGCTCATTCTTTTTTTCAACCGTAAACTGAGCTATAATTCTGTTGCGAATGGCTAAGTATGAAAAATGGTTGGGAGCAGGATTAGGTTGGGTAGTTGGCGGACCCTTGGGCGGTTTGCTTGGTTTTGTTGCAGGTAATTTGATAGAAAAAGAAACCGGTTTCGAAACATCTGCCCCTACCAAACATTTAACCGAATTCGAGCTGCACTTAATTGTGTTGGCATCGCATTTAGCAAAGGCAGACGGGCACGTTACTATACAAGAGGTAAATTTTCTGAATAGTTTTTTGAACCGCCACTTTGATGAAAAACACAGCTTTGAGCGAGGGCAGGTAATTCAGCATTGTCTTCATAAAGAGTACGACCTTGCCGCTGCTTGCGACCAAATACGCATGAACACTCCCTTGCCTACGCGCATTCAGGTGGTGCATTTTCTTTTCGATTTGGCAACCAGCGATGGTGCGTTGAGCGAGCGGGAGAACTATTTTATTTTTCGCATTGCCGGCTATTTGACTGTGAACGATGTGGAGTTCCGAAAGATTAAAAACGAGCACCAAACACAACATGTTTCTGTTTACGATGTATTGGAAGTAAAGAAACATGCAGCTATGAGCGAGGTGCGAACTGCCTATAGGCGCTTAGTGCTTAAATATCATCCCGACCGCAACAAGCACGCCACCGATGCCGAAAAGAAAATGCTGGCACTAAAGTTTCAGAAAATACAAGAAGCGTACGAACAGATAAAAAAGGAGAGGGGAGAAGCCTGAAAAGTTTTTGCACCTTAGCATGCCTTCAAAATTAAACTTTATGAAGTTGATTCCTTACGTATGGTCTGTTTGTTTGGCTGGCATTTTAGTGAACGAGTTATTCTTTATTCAAAAGAATTTGGAATGGCTGTACTTCATTTTGTTTCTGTTATTCCCATTCGTGTTTATTGTAAGTATAGTAGTGTGGTTGTTTACTAAGCAAGCTATAGTTAGTAAACTCAAACAAGCATCTGTACCGGTGCTATTGTTTATCCTTTATCTCTTTGCCGGAAAACTGCTTGAAACAGCGGCACTGAATATTTCATTTGTTCTGCACCGCAGCAGTTATGAGAATTTTGCGAAGCAGGTGCTGGCGGAGTCGAATGTATTGTTTAAAGAAAAGAAGCAACAGGCAGAAAGCGGCTCTGTGTCTTCGGCAGAAATTCTGAGCAGTTTATGGGGAACAAAAGCCATTACAGAGCAACAGAAGCAACTGGGTATTTGGGGATATACCCTTTTAGAAGTAAGTGAAGGTAACTATGCTGTGGAGTTAACCTTACTTAACGGAAGACAGCGCTTGGGTTTGCTTTACAACACCGGAGGCGGTGTGGTTCCGCCAGCCGAGTACTCAACAAAGCGAATCTTTTTTCGAACCGCGCAGCCATGGCAACTTTGGAAGGAGGAAAATGAGAAAAGCAGCGGCTTTGCTGCACCAGGATAAATGCAGTTTGCTCTGAATAGCAAACGAAGAGGCGTAAACGTTTTAAAAAACTATTCGACCGGCTTGTACAAACATCAATACTGCTTAAGCACGTTTAACGTTATTTGCTGTTGAACATATTTTCATTTGCCCATACAAAAACCTGCATTATGAAACCACACTCCGCTTTTCTGCTCCTCATACTTTCGTTCTTTGCCACCGGCACAAACGCACAAGATGTAATTGAAGCCGCTACCGGCTGGCAAACTACCGGAGCCACCCGCGAACTAACCTGGCGGCCTGCCATACAAGGCTCGCGAAAAGATGTGCCGGTGTATTTAGGCTGGCGGCACATAGGCGGCAACAGTTTGTATTACACACCTTTTACACGCCTTTATTATACCAATACATGGAGTATTGGCGGAGCCATGAATTTGCTGAGCACAGGCTTAAGCCCTGCGGGCTTGGGTCTCTACTTCACTAAGCCGCCTTCTGCTTTTGAACCAAGCGAGCGAGTTGGCAAATGGTTTATCTCTGCCAACATAAATGCTGCTTTCCGTTTTGGGTTAAATATTACCCCGCATTCGCCTAAAAGCGATAAAGTGCCTAACCCCACTGAGTACAAAGAAAACCTGCCCTGGCTGCTCGACCATCAGGATAGCCTCGGCATTACTCTTTTCGACTTTGAGCAACACTACCCCTTTGGTCCGTATGGTTACATAGCGGTTGACTTTCCGGTGCAAATACAGTTTACCAAAGTGCTGAAAGAGGGCTACGGCCTGGGGTTCTTTATCGAATCATCGGTATCAACCCTGGAGTGGTCGCTGGATGGCAACCGGCATAAGTACGCGCTGGGTTGGAACATGCTGGCGGGGCTTAACTTTACCTTCGGCAAGTTGATGGGGGCAGGCGGCACTAAGCAGTAGCGCCTTATCCTTTCCGTAAATACTTGGTAAGGATAACAATGGTTTGCCCTTCAATTTTTCCTTCAATCTGTTCTATGTTGTCGGGCACTAACTTTATTCCTTTTACCACTGTTCCTAATTTGGCGTTCAGCGATGAGCCTTTTACATCCAAGGTTTTAGTAAGCACCACAGTGTCGCCATCGTGCAATTGGGTGCCGTTGCAATCGCGGTGCAGTTCTACCTCACTGCTGTTTTCATGGTCACCGGTGGCTTTTGCCCAGGCAAGAGTAGGCTCATCAAAAAACAGCATGTCAATGGCATCGGCTGCCCAACTTTCTTGGCGCAGGCGGTTAAGCATTCGCCAACTTACTACCTGCACGGCAGGCACTTCGCTCCACATGCTATCATTAAGACACTGCCAGTGTACGCTGTCTAATTCTTCTTTCTTACTCAGTTGACGTTCGCACTTAGCACATACAAGTATGCTGTCTGCTTCGCGCTGCTCGGAGTGAGGCGGAACAAAATACACGGTTAGGTTATCGGTTGATTTACACAATTCGCAACAATTGTTGCTGCGGGCACGCAAGGCATTTTCTACACTCATGCTATTTGTTTAAGCGCGCGAATGTAAAATTATGTTTCAGATGCAGCGATGATGAAAATTACCCAAGGCGCTACTTTCCAAACAGCGTTCGTTTTAAAAGCCGGATGTTTGCCTTATGCACCAACCCGATGTTATCCGCTTGCAGTTTTCCGATGGAGCCGCTTCATCTATCAGTATTTTCCGAAGTCACCGGCCAACCGGAAGTGCCGTGCTGGTTATTTTTCCGGCAATGGGGGTTAAGGGCAGCTACTATAAAAATGCCGCACAGCATTTTGCCGCGCAGGGTTTGCATGTGGTTACTATGGATCATCGCGGGCACGGAACTTCAAGTGTTACGCCTTCGCGCCAATCCGATTTCGGCTACAAGCAACAAATAGAAACAGAGTATGTGGCTATTCTCGAGAAAGTGAAAGTTTTGTTTCCGGAAAATAAAGTGGTGATAATGGGGCACAGCCTTGGCGGGCAAATGGGTAGTATGTTCATTAGCCGCTATCCGCACCTTGCCGATGGTATTATTCTAAATGCCAGTTGCTCGCCTTATTACAAAGGTTGGGGAACTTTTGTTGGTACCGGTATTTGGGTGTTCGCCCTTTTTATTCGTTTGCTTACAATAATAAAGGGGTACTATCCGGGTAACCGTGTTGGTTTTGGCGGGCGTGAAGCTGCGGGCATTATCCGCGACTGGTGCCTTACCGTGTTTACCAATAAACTATCGGCACATGGTTCGGATTTTGATTATGAAAAAGCCATGCGTGTTTCCGCAAAACCGGTGCTGGGTATTACGTACGAGGGCGATACCTCGGCACCCCCGGCAGCCATGCGTAATCTGACCGAAAAGTTTCAGCAGGCAAATGTGGAACTGCACCATTTGGTTCCCCCACCCCGAGAGAAAAAATTTAACCACTACTCGTGGGCGAAAAAGCCCGCCATTTGCGATGAGGTGGTTAGCCGATGGCTAAGCTACATTTCTGACCTCCCTTAAACCGTTTTTTGCTCATCCTAAATTATTTTTGACGTTTTTAGCTTTCACACGGTACAGTGGTACTGTCCATAAATCTAGTGGCAGCGGCTTTGAGGTAGAGTGTAGCGGCAAGATGGTACAGTTTGTCCAACAAACTATATCAAGTAACATATTGTCTACCAACCATTACTGTAACGCAGACTTACAGTTTCTAAAAATCCTTCCCCACTTTATGCATTACGGCTAAATTTGCGCCCGCAAAAATGTAAGAGTGTTATGAAGAGAAGTTTGTTGTTTGTGTTGTTGTGGCAGTTAGTTTTAGTTATTGCACTTGCACAAAATAATCCTCAGCATCGCAGTTCGGTTGATCCTTCGCTTCACCCATTCTACCATGGTGTGGCTTCGGGCGACCCGACAGAAGATAAAGTGATTATATGGACACGCGTAACCCCCGACTCGGGTATGGCAGGCAGCGTGGAAGTTTTTTGGCAAGTAGCTACCGATACTTCGTTTCAAAATGTGGTGAACTACGGAAAGCAAATAGCCATAGAAGAAAACGACTACTGTTTAAAGGTAGATGTGTGCGGATTGCAGCCGGCTACCTTTTATTACTACATGTTTCGCGCTTACGGCAAAAATTCTATTACCGGGCGAACAAAAACGGCTCCTGCTGCCACTGCCGATAACGACAGCATACGCTTTGCAGTTGTTTCCTGTGCCGATTACGAGAACGGCTACTTTAACGCCTACGAAAGCATTTCAAACAAAAACAATGTTGATGCCGTTGTGCATTTAGGTGATTACATTTACGAGTATGGAACAGGTGGAATTTCCATTAGCAACCCCGGCAGGCAAGTAGAACCCGCAAACGAAATTATTACACTTGAAGATTACCGGATTCGCCATTCACACTATAAACTCGACTATCAGTTAAAGCGAACGCATCAGTTGTTTCCGTTTATTACTGTTTGGGATGATCACGAAACGTGTAACAACTCGTGGCGCGATGGGGGCGAAAACCATCAGCCTGCAACCGAAGGTCCTTATGCGCTTCGCAAAAACGCAGCAACTTCAGCCTACTTTACATGGATGCCCCTCCGCAAGCCAGACCCGCTCGATACTATTCGCATTTTTCGCAAACTGCGTTACGGCAAGCTGCTCGATTTAATAATGCTTGATACGCGCTTGTATGATCGCGATGAACAAAATTCGAGTGCATCCAACGACTCTACGCATAAGTTGATGGGTCCCGTTGAAATGGCTTGGTTTTTACAACAGTTGAACGATACGGCTACACGCTGGAAAATTATCGGCAATCAGGTGATGTTTGCTCCGCTAACAGTATTTGGCATTCCGGTAAACTCCGACCAATGGGACGGCTATAACTACGAACGGCAAATAATTCAAAATAACATTCTTCAAAACAATATTCAGGATGTTGTGATTCTTACCGGAGATATCCATACATCGTGGTGCAACGATGTGCCGGGGGGAAATTACAACTCCTCCACCGGAGCAGGATCGGTATGTGTAGAGTTTGTTGGTACCAGCATTACATCGCAAAATTCGCCATTGCCTGTAGGAGTAAACCTTATCAAAACGTTTAATCCGCACATGAAGTACATTAACCTTGATGAGCACGGTTATTTTACACTGGACGTACGCAAAACCCGCACACAAGCCGACTATACTTTTGTAGGAACCAACCAACCCACATTTACCAATGTTGAAGCAGCAAGTTATTACGTTAACCACAACGAACGTTTTCTACGGCAGGGAACAGCTATTACCAACGCTCCGCAAATTACAGCGCCTAAACCATCGCTATTACCTAATCAAAATGTTCCTTTTCGCAAAATTGACAACCAGTACGCGGTGGTGCCTGAAAACACGCAGGTGAATGTGAATGTTGTACCATCGTTACAAGTTTGTCCTTCGGTTACACTAAGTATTATACAAGGAAAACATGGAGGTGTCATAACCCTGAACGGGCAGGATGTAACCTATGTGCCGCAAAATAATTACAACGGATTCGATACCGTTGCATTTGTAGTGTGCACCAACGAACAGCCCCCGGTTTGCGATACAGTTTATCTGTTTGTTGAAATACTGCGTGTTGATGATGTGGACACCATCAACGTTCAGTGGTTTTCACCGGTAGTCGAAACTGTTTGTTTAGAGTTTGACGATTTAGAAGGAAGTGCACAAAGCGTTCATTACTTGCAGCAGCAAGTGCCGCTTGCAATTACCGCACTTAACGATACATGTTTCAGCATTTCGCCCATCAATAATTTTTGCGGGAAAACAGCAGTAACCTTTGTTGCCGAAGATGCTAACGGAAACTACGATACCATAGTTTATGTAATTAAAGTGGGTTACTACACGCAGGCAGATACGATGCTTGTTGCTTTGAACAAAAACAGCAATACTACACAGTGTGTAACCTTTAACGACTTGTTTTGCACGCCCGATGCTATTACAGTTACCAAAATACCACAACACGGTACTTACCAATGGGCGAACGATTCGTGCGTAAAGTATTTCCCGCACTATAACTATACAGGTTTTGACACCATGCGCTTAATTGCCTGCGATACCTGCGGACCCGACCACTGCGATACACTGGTGTTAGTGTTTAACGTACAAGAGCCGAGCAGCGTAACTGAGTCGAAAAGTTTTGTAGTGTTTGGCATGTTCCCTAATCCGGTGGGCGATAAGTTGGTGATACAATATTATTTGTACGAAACAGGTGATGTAACATTTACAGTTTATTCGTTAAACGGGCAACAGTTAAGTGCCGATAGTTATTACCACACTAATACCGGCTTGCAATATGCACAACTTAATACTTCGGAGTTGCCTGCCGGAACGTACACTGTGGAGGTCCGCAGCGGAAACCATTCATTCCGCAAAAAGGTGATTAAGCAATAGCGTTGCTGATGGTTCGCTTCGATTTGTTTCGTATTTCGCGAAGAAGAATTTTTCTGCTGGTTTTTTCAGCCGCACTTTTTGCAGCGGGAATTTGGGTGGTAAACGATGTGCTCCCGTACCGCAACATTTGGAAAGGGTTTGATGCAGAGGCGGATATTGGAACATACTTCTGCGAGAAAACATTTATGGAAAAAGTGGTTCGGCAACCGGTAAACACATTCAGCAACTTTTTTTACTGGATGGCAGGTGTTGCCATTTTAAGAAGAGGGTGGAAAGACCAAAGCAAGCGCAACCGCTACAACATTATTTCGGCTAATCCTTTTTACAGCGTTACGTACGGTGTTATTCTCATTTACACATTTTTTGCCAGTACGCTTTTTCATTCATCGCTTATACATTTTACTGCACGGCTCGATTACTCTGCCGTATATTCGCTTGCTTTGTTTCCGCTCATGTATTTTTCGCACAGGCTGTGGTTGCATAAAATTGGAGTGCCATCCAACCAAAAACATTCGTTAAGTACACGTGTGCTGGTTTCAGTTTTTACGGTACTCTATGTATTGCTCACTTTCTTTTTGCCCAAAGGATGGGATCATACAGCGGTACTTACAATTATATTTCTGATGATAGCGTTTGGTATTTTGTTGGAACGTTTACATCCCGGAAAAACCAACCACCGGTATTTAATAACCTGTGTAGTTTCCATCCTTATTGCAGTAGTGTGGTTTGCATTCGATGTCTATAAAATTTTGTGCAACCCCGATAGTGTTATTCAGCCGCACAGCCTGTGGCATTTTTTTGCAAGCGTTGCTGCGTTTTACTTTTACATGTACATCCGCAGCGAGAAAAGTAAATTGTAGTATTTACAAGCGGTATTTTTCTGCCAGTTTTTTAGGAGCCGAATGGCAATACGATATTCGCAAAGCATCATTAAACACCACTTTGCGAACTTTTGCAAGTTCAATAATTGTGTAGCCCTGTTTGCCCCATCCACCCGGTACTGGGTAAATTGCTGAAGGGTCGTGAATACCAAAAAGCGATTGCTCCTCAGGCGAAAATTTTACCACTACTTGTTTTTTGCTTTTATCCATTGTGGCAAAAATTTTTTTATTCACTCTGAACGAGGTGCGTTCAAAATGCGGCTGTTCAACCGCTTCTTCAAAAGCTAATGCTGCTTTGCGGGCGTACCATACACTTACCATAGCGCTAATCTTGAATAAAATTTCATCTTATTGAAGCAGTTAAGTGAGAAGATAAAAAAAATGGCATTTCAATGTTGTAACAGATAATTGATTATATTTTTGTAACGCGCTGTTGATGTTTACGTGTCGTTAGTAGCTTCGGCTGCTGTCAGGCGGCAAACCTTTTCGGGGGGATAGGTTGTAAACAGATGCAGCGCACTTTTTTCTCTTCTGTTTTTTACAAAACCAATTTCATTTTAACGGCAAAGTGGTCGCTCAGGTCGCTGTTCTTTTTGGTGTATTGCTTTTGATACCGTACCACCCAGCGTTGTTCGCTTTTTGGAACAACGTTATGCGAGCGGTAAAAGAAATGGTCAATAAGGTTGCGCTTTTCAGGTTTATAGTTCTGCATGTCGTTCAGCATGTGGTCGCCTGTAAACTGCAACTCGCTGCTTAAAGGTCCATCGGTTACGCCAAGAATAGTAAGTAAAGTGTCGTATAACAACTTGTTACTTTTAGCAGCATTAAAATCGCCACAGGCAATTTGCGGAATGCCCTCCGCATAATGCTTATCCATCATTTCGCGCAGTTGATAAAACTGCCCCACTTTCATTTCGAATGTACCGCCTGCTTCGCAGTGAGTTCCCATTATTTGCACTTTGCGATTGTCGGGCAAAGTTACTTCACAAAGTTGTCCGCCTTTGTGCACCATGCAGTCGGCACCATCGCAATCAGTAAAGCAAACTTCATCAAGCATACGTATTGGTAACTTGCTGAAAAACCACACACCGCTGCAAAATTTAAAACCGGGTTTCATATTGCCGGGGCGCACATAGTAAGGGAAATCGTGTTTCAGTTTTCGCTTTATAAGCGCGCGTATAGTAGGGTCGAATGCTTCCTGAAAAATGACAACATCAAGTGTGTCGTTTACCAATTTGTCGCAAATGAGTTTGGCGCGTTTGGCAGGGCGAAGTGTACGCTTAACTAAAATGCGCGGCAACATTTTAATGTTGTAACTAAGCATGTTTAGCTGTTGCGCTTTTGTAACTTCGGTAGGGTCGTTGGCAAAGCTATGGTTTACTGAAACTGCAACCGTTAATACAACTGCTACAAAAAATCGAATAACAAAACCTAAGTGCCGCATATTCTTTTATTTCAGAAATATTACTTGCCAAAAATACCTTGAATTACTTTTCCGATGTTGCCGTTTGGCTCTTGTATTTGCAGGAGGGCGGCAATGGTAGGTGCAATGTCGGTCATGTACACCTCATTGGTGGTTTGTCCTGCTTTTACTTTCCATCCGAACCAGGTTAAGGGAATGTGCGTGTCGTACGGGTACGGGCTGCCATGTGTTGTTCCTTTAGTAAAACCTTCTAACCATGCAGGGTTATAAACTATTTGAAAATCGCCCGAACGCTTAGGGTGATAGCCGTTGGTGTACCGCATTTTTAAATTTGCTTCTAAAGGTGCAGCAGAAATTTTTTCTAAGTCAATTACGTTGGTTACCGATTCGTATTGCATCATAAATTGTTTACAAGGTTCAAAAATTTCTTCGCGGCTCAATTTTCTTTGTTGCAGTAAATCATAATTTACATACAACTGCATGTTTTCGTTGCTTAAAATCCATTTGCCTTCTCCAAACTTAGCCGCCAGGTGTGTGTTTAGTTGTTTGGTTACAGTGTCTATATCAAAACTGCCTGCGGGAATATTGCTGCGTTGCGAGTAGCCTGCTGCATGTGCGGCTCCATGGTCGGCAGTAAGAAATAACAGGTAGTTGCCTTTGCCCACTTGCCTGTCCAAGTAGGTTAGAAAATCAGCAAACTCTTTATCAAGGCGGATGTAGCAATCTTCTACTTCAACACTGTTCGGTCCAAACTGATGCCCTATTAAATCGGGCGATGAAAGACTGAGCGCCAGTAAGTCAGTAAACTTCCCTTTGCCGAGTTTTTCGTTTTCAATGGCAGCTTTTGCAAAATCGAACGAAAGCGAATTGCCGAAGGGGGTTGCTGCAATAATGTCCAAACTTGAGTTGGCAAGTTTGCTTACCTCGTGCGTGAACACCGGTTTTTCTTCGCCTTTGAAAGGACGTTCAAAATGTTCATCATCGGCAGTGCTTTCCCAATATTCTGCAATAGGGAGAATAGTGCTCCAGTTATCGGCAAGATATTTTGCTGCCTTCTTTTGTTCGTTGAAAGCCGTTGCCCAAGCAGGCAATTCGTTCATGTAATAGGTACTGGAAATAAAATTTCCGGTAGCACCATCAAGAAAATAAGCGGCATTGCCGGTGTGTCCGGCAGGAAGAACAGAACTGCGGTCTTTTAGTGCAATACCAATCACCTTCGATTGAAAATTATTTGCTATATGTATTTCATCGCCAATGGTAGTAGTAAGTATATTGCGCGGAGAAACTTTTCCTGAAAGTTTACCGTTGCCTGTACGCATTACAGTAGTATCTTCCACTGAAGTCATCTCCCTGCCAAGTCCGCGGTTAAACCATGCGTTGCCCGCTATACCATGTATTGCCGGTACAGAACCGGTATAAACACAACTGTGCCCGCAAGCGGTATAACTGGGGTAATAGTTGATGTAGGCATTATGACAATTGTAGCCTTCGTTCAGCAAACGTTTAAAACCACCGGTTGTGTATTTTTCTGAGTAGCGATATAGAAAATCCCAACGCATTTGATCAACAATTACACCAACAATAAGCTTTGGTTTAGAAGGCAGAGGAGGAGTAGCGGTTTGAGCAAATAAAATATAGTAAAACAGAATAGCTGAAAGCAGCGAAAAACATTTTCTCATTCGAAGCATTTTCGGCAAAAGTAATTTTTAGTGGTAGTGAACGGTTAAGAAATTGAAAAGAAGAAACGAAAGTGTAAAAACACAATACCACATACACTAAATGTAGTTGCTTGCAGCTATCAAGGCAAGTTCATCGTCAACGCTCATTGGCGCATAACCTAAGTGCAATGCTTTTGAAATATTGAGTGAAACATCGGGTGGACGTGTAGCCGCCATTTTTATATCTTTTTGCGAGCAAGTGTTTAATAAGGTTTTATCGAGTTGAAATGCTTCAGCCGCTTTTAATCCGAAATCATAACGCGATAACTTTTCCTTTCCTGCTAAATGAATAATCCCCGATTGGTTAAGGAGTTGCAAAATGCCCTTGCTGATGCTTCTTGCTCCACACACACTGCGAAATTCATCGGTAAAAAGATTTGCTTGTTCGCCCTTTCTAAGTTGCGCTAAAAATCTATTCAGGTAGTTTTTGTTGCTTGCTTCGGGCACGCCAAACATCAATGGCAGCCTGAAAACAACTGCTTCGGGGTAAATATCTAACACCGCATCTTCTGCAAGCGCTTTTTGTTCACCGTACACACTTAGCGGGTTCTTTTCATCAGTTTCAATGTAGTTGCCTTTAAGTCCATCAAATACAAGGTCGGTAGAAGTAAAGGCAAAAGGTATTTTGTAATCGCTACAAATACCCGCAAGATTTTTGGTTGCTTCAACATTTACGGCACAGCTTAATTCTTTTTCATGCTCACAAAAATTAGCATCGGCAATAGCAGCGGTGTGAATTACGGCATCGGGGTTAATGTCCTCAAACAAGTTTCCTAACTCAATATAGTTAGTGATGCTGCATTGTAGCAGAGTAGCTTTTTCAAAACGTAAATCAGTTGTATTGTAAATGCCATACACATCCCAATTTTCGGCAGCGATCCGAATAAGGTGATGTCCTAAAAAGCCAGAGACGCCTGTAAGTATTATTCGTGGTTTCAATGCAAAGACTAAACTATGCAAATACCGTGAAAGGACGTGAAGCAGTTCATGTGGCGTTAAAGTAAACTCTGTAACCAATCCTTACTTAGAAAGAATTGTGTCCGTTAATTGCGCCCGAATACATTGGAGTTATTCACGGTTCTAAAGAATAGTTGGCAAAAAAAAAATTATTTTTTGCGGAATTCAGAAAAAAATATTCCTACATTTCGCCCGAATTCAGGTCCTGACACACTTGACTATGGGGAGTTTTTACGGTTGTTTTAATAGATCATTTAGAGGTATTATCTTCTATAAAGTTAATACTGCTATTCCCCTTTTCTTTTTTGCCCAGCCCTCTGTGTTTACTAATCATAAAGCAATTACATCACCAAAACTGCCATTATCCAACACCATCTAAAACAAAGCGCTATGAGGAAAAAAATTACGCTAACCCTGTTAAGTATTCTTACTTGTTGTGTAGTGAATACTGTTGTTGCCCAATGTATAGGCACATTTCAGTTTCCTTCGGGAACCGTTACGCCTTCGTTACCCGGCACAACTGAAATTACAACATGTACTTGGCCCGGAGATTATACGGTTATTACTCTGACAGCCGGATACACATATACTTTTAGTAGTACGGTATCTACTGACTATATTACCGTTACCAACGGTGCCAATTCACCATTGGCTACAGGTACAGGCAGTGTAACATACACCCCTTCGGCAACTGCCGATTACAGAGTGCACTGGCATGTTAACAGTTCCTGCGTTACAGAGAACGTATGCAGAACTACTTCAGTAACTGCTTTTGCAACTTGTATTGCAACTTCACTTTTCCCTTCTGCGTTGCAAACGCCTACCAACCCGGGCACTAAGCAGATAAGTACTTGTAATTATGCCGGAGAGTATTACCGGATAACCTTAACTGTAGGTTATGTGTACACTTTCACAAGTTCAGTAACTACAGACTATATTACTATTACTACTGATGCGAATGCCCCCTTAACAGGAGGAACACAGGGAAGTTTTCAATTTGCTCCGACTACTACCGGTGTTTATAGAGTTCATATACATACAGGTAGTGCTTGTGGAACGCAGAGTACATGTCGTACAACTAATGTAATTAGCGCTTTACAGGTGTTGGTTCCTTTTGCGGGCAATAATGCAATCAGTTGTGGTTCTCCGGCTACTTTACAAGACCATGCAGGAACGGGTAATTATGCAAACAATGCTAATGGCTACACGGTTTTAAATGCAGCGGCTTCAGCGGTGGTAAATATTAACGGGAACTATAGTACCGAATCAGGCTGGGATTTTATTAATATATATGACGGAGCAGGTACTGGTGGTACTTTACTTGCAACTTACACCGGTGCCGGAGTAATTGCTTATGCAGGAACTCCAGGACAAACCCTTACTATTCAGTTTACTTCGGACAATACCGTTGTAGGTCAAGGGTTTAGTCTCAATATAACGTACACCGGAAGTTGTTATTCCGATAATGTATGCGATGCTTTTCCTTTGAATTATGGAACAAATGGCACCTATAGTAATGTAGGTGCAACGGTACAGGTTGGAGAACCTGCTCCACCGGCAACCGGTTGCCAAACTCAGACTGGTTGGTGTAATTCTACCTTGCATAATTCACTATGGTTTACTTTTGTTGCCCCGGCTTCAGGTCACGTTATCTTACAATCTACCGGATATGACACCCAGTTAGCTATTTGGGATGCTGCAGATTGTAACGCGGTACTTTCAGGTGGAGCAACATTGGTTGCTGCAAATGATGACGATGCTGCTTATGTAGCGCATGGGGGTAACCAGTTTTCTTCTTACATTGATAGAACATGTTTAACTCCCGGGCAAATGTACTTTGTTCAAGTGGATGGTTTTTCTGCGACCTCGACCGGAAACCTTACAATTAACTTAACTGATGCCGGAAATGCTGCACCAACTGTTGCAAATTGCCCTGCCAACATTAACCAAAATACCGATGCAGGGAATTGTGATGCAGTAGTTACTTGGACTGCCCCAACATTTACTGACCCTGAAGGAGGCACGGTAAACGTAACAAGCAGCCATACCTCTGGCAGTTTATTTCCATTAGGAACAACAACTGTTACCATTACAGGTGAAGATTGCATGGGATTAACAGTCTCATGCAGTTTTGATGTAACTGTAACCGACAACGAAGCTCCTGTGATTACCTGTGCCGGACCGGAGACATTTGTATTAGCTGCGGGCGAATGCACAGTTCCTTCCAATTCGTGTATATCGCAAAGCGGCTTTGAGGGTTCATTTGCACCCGCCAACTGGACATTGACGAATACGGGAGATGGTAATGGCTCAGTAGATATAAGCAATGCACCCGTATCGGTTACCTTAACCGGTAGCGATGGAGCAACGGGCAGCACCTATACTAATTATGAAACAACCGTAGGCTGTGCCGGAACAATAATATTTAGTTGGGATTACAGTACAGCCGATTGGTCGGCTCAGTATGATCCGTTTGGCTATACATTGAACGGTAATTTTGTGGTATTAACGAATCCGTCCTCGATTACGGAGAGCGGCACAACAGCCGTAGCCGTTCAGGCAGGCGATGTGTTTGCATTTACGATAAACAGCACGGATAATGCGTTTGGCGCATCAGCAAGTATTATATCGAACTTTATAGCAGGTCCAATTACAGTTAGCGACAACTGTGGTATAGCGAGCGTAACGAACAATGCACCGTCAAGTTTCCCTGTGGGCACTACGACCATTACATGGACAGCTACAGACGTGAACGGCAATACAGCTACCTGCACACAAGACATAACGGTAGTTGACAGTGAAAATCCGGTGATTACCTGCAATGGTCCGATAACCTTGAACACCGATGCGGGACAGTGCGGAGCAGCGAACAATTTCTGCAGCACCACCCAGGCAGGCTTTGCTGGCCCGTTTGCCCCGGCCAACTGGACATTGACGAATACGAATGGAGGAAATGGTTCAGTAGATGCAAGTAACGCACCTACTTCTGTTACCCTAACCGGCAGCGATGGATCGGGCAACGGACAATCATTTACACATTACCAAATTACCATACCATGTGCAGGCACATTGAGCTTTAATTGGGATTACAGCACAACTGATTGGTCGGCTCAGTATGATCCGTTTGGTTATACATTGAACGGCAACTTTGTGGAATTGACGGATCCGTCATCCATAACTGAAAGCGGCAGCACAACAGTATCGGTTCAGGGTGGAGATGTGTTTGCGTTTACTATCAATAGTACAGACAATGCCTTTGGAGCCTCAGCAAGCATTGTATCAAGTTTTGTAGCGAATGCTACGTTTACGGCAACAGCAACAGATAACTGCGGTATAGCGAGTGTAACAAACGATGCACCAGCTACCTTCCCTGTAGGAACCACTACAGTAACATGGACGGCTACGGATGTAAACGGTAACACGGCTACTTGCACGCAAGATGTAACAGTGGTAGATAACGAAGCACCGGTGGCAGTATGTCAGGATATAACTATTTCGTTAGACGGAAGCGGCAATGCAAGCATTACAGCCGCACAGATTGACGGAGGTAGCACTGATAATTGCGGAATAGCTTCAGTTACAGTATCGTCCGATGCATTTGATTGCGGAGATGTAGGTGCCAACACAGTTACATTAACAGTAACCGATGTAAATGGAAACACATCAATATGCACGGCAACAGTAACTGTAGAAGATAATGAAGATCCTACTATTACATGTCCGGCAGATGTAACTGTAAATGCCGATGCAGGTTCATGCGATGCAACAGGCGTTGCTTTAGGCGCACCCGCAACTGCTGATAACTGTGGTATAGCGAGTGTAACAAACGATGCACCTGCTACCTTCCCTGTAGGAACCACCACAGTAACATGGACAGTAACAGATGATAACGGTAACACAGCAACTTGCACACAAGATGTAATAGTAGAGGATAACGAAAATCCTACCATTACATGTCCTGTTGATGTTACAGTTCCTGCTGATGCCGGTTTATGCACAGCAAGTGGTGTAGCTTTAGGAACTCCTATAACCGGTGATAACTGCGGTGTAGCAAGTGTAACCAATAACGCTCCGGCTATTTTCTCATTAGGTGCTACTACCGTAACATGGACAGTAACTGATAACAGCGGTAATATAGCTACTTGTACACAAACTGTTACCGTTACCGGTTCTGCAACCGTAACAATAGACAACTGTCCGGGCGATGTAAGCGTAAATAACAACGCAGGTACATGTGGTGCAACGGTTACTTACGCTGCTATTACAGCCAGCGGTGGCTGTGGAACTGTAACCATTACACAAACATCCGGTTTGGCAAGTGGCTCAACATTCCCAATCGGAACCACCACCAATACATTTATTGCAGTTGATGGAGCCGGTAATGCCGATACATGCAGTTTTGATGTAACTGTTACCGATACAGAATTACCTGTATTACAAACTTGTAACGGTGGAACATTCACCATAGCTATTACACCATTAAACGGTTGGATTGATGAAACCTCATGGACATTAACCGATGTAAACGGAAACGTTGTTGGAAGCGGTGGTCCTTACGGAAACGTGCCTGTTACGGCTACAGTTGTTGCCAGCTCAGGTGGTCCGTTTACATTCAATGTTGAAACCCAGGGTTTGTTTAACGACAACGATATCTCTTATACAATTAGTTGCGGAGGAAATGTAATTGTAAGCGCTACGCAGGCGGGTGGAACTACCGGCTCGCAAACCGGAATTTGCTGTGGTTATACACCTGGCTGTACAGCTAACATTGCAACTTCTGCAACCAATAGCTGTAATGTTGTTGTAAATTACCCGGCTCCTACAGCTTCGGATAATTGCCCGGGAGTTACAGTAACTCAAACTTCAGGCTTGCCAAGCGGATCGGCATTCCCTGTTGGTGTTACAACTAACACATTTGTTGCAACAGATGCTTCAGGCAATACAACTACATGTAGCTTTACGGTTACTGTTACCGACCCAGTTGCTCCTGTGTTTACTCCTCAATCTTGCAACGGTGGAACTTTCACTATTTCTTTAACCCCGTTGAACACATTCATTGATGAAACAACATGGACGTTGACCGATGGAAATGGAAATATCGTAGGTTCAGGTGGTCCTTACGGCACTCAGCCTGTCACGGAAACAGTAATAGCAGTAGGCAACGGGCCATTTACATTTAACATAGAAACACAAGGCGCGTTTAATGATAATGATGTTTCATGGACAATAACTTGCAGTGGCTCTGTGGTTGCATCGGGAACAACAGCCGGAGGTACTACCGGTTCGCAGGCAAATATTTGCTGTGGTGGAAATGCTTGTCCTGATGATGTAGCCGTAAATGTTGATGCGGGCGATTGTGGTGCCATTGTAACTTATACAACACCTACTGCTACTGACAACTGTGGCACTCCTACGGTTACTCAAACTGCTGGTTTGGCAAGCGGTTCAGTATTCCCTGTGGGAACTACAACTAACACTTTTGTGGCTACCGATGCCTCTGGCAACACAGCTACTTGCAGCTTTACGGTAACAGTTACGGATAACGAAGCGCCTTCTATCGCTTGTCCTGCCGATGTAGCAGTGAATGCTGATGCAGGTGCATGTTCTGCAACAGGTGTTGCCCTTGGCAATCCTGTAACAGCCGATAATTGCGGTGTTGATACAATAACAAATAATGCTCCTGCCACATTCCCTGTAGGTGCTACCACCGTAACTTGGACTGTAATAGATGTAAACGGTAACTCCGCTACCTGCACACAAACGGTAACTGTATTGGATGCAGAGGCTCCGATTGTTACTTGTCCTTCTGATATTACTTCATGCGATCCTGTTGTAACGTTTGCTGCCACGGCAACAGATAACTGCGGAATTGATACAATTATTTACAGCCATGCTTCAGGTTCAACATTCCCTGTTGGAACTACACTCGTAACTGTAACTGCAACAGATGTGAATGGCAACACTTCAACTTGTACATTTGAAGTAAACATCAGCACACCTCCAACAGTCAATCTAGGTAATGATGTAGTTCAGTGTGGTGGCAGTGTAACCTTAGATGCCGGTAATTCAGGTGCTACTTATGCTTGGAGCGATAATTCAAATAATCAAACACTTAGCGTTACTGCAAGTGGCGAATATTCGGTTACCGTTACCAGTCAGGCAGGCTGTTCTGCTGCTGATACCGTTAATGTTACCATCAATACTCCTCCTACGGTTAACCTCGGGCCCGATGCAACACATTGTGCAGGTGGCAGTGTAACGTTAGATGCCGGTAATGCAGGTGCTACTTATACTTGGAGTAACAATGCAACATCACAAACAATTACTGTTAGTGCCAGCGGTACTTACTCGGTAACTGTTACCGATGCTAACGGATGCACTGCAAGCGATGCTATTTCCTTAACATTCGGCAATGCACCTACGGTTAACTTAGGTCCTGATGTAACACAGTGTGGTAATACTGTAACATTGAATGCCGGTAATGCCGGTGCTACGTTTGTTTGGAGTACCACGCAAACCACACAAACCATTACTGTTACCATCAGCGGCACATACAGTGTTACTGTTACCAATTCAAGCGGTTGCTCTGCTGCTGATACTGTTAACATTACTATCAATGCTTTACCACAGGTTACCTTTAGTTTACCTGCCGATACATTCTGCACAACTGATGCTTCGTTTACTTTAACAGGTGGTTTACCTGCCGGTGGAACGTACTCCGGTTCTGGTGTTAGTGGCGGAGTATTCAGCCCGTCAACAGGAGCAGGCAGTTATGTAATTACATACTCTTATACCGATGCCAACGGTTGTAGCAACAGCGCTACCGACAACATCTTTGTTAAGGTATGTGTAGGTATGAGTGATATTGCCGAAGGTATGGTTAAACTATATCCGAACCCTGCTACCGATTATGTTGAACTGAACATTGAAGGGCTGAAAGGCCAGTTGACTGTTCAGGTGTTTGATATGGTTGGTCAGTTAGTGCAGTCGCTCAATGGTAATGTTGAAACAGACACTTATAAGCAAGTAATGGATGTTTCAAACCTGAGTTCGGCCAATTATTTGGTGAGAGTAGTTGTAGGTGATAAACTAACTACCTTTAACATGATAGTTCGCCAGCGATAAAAATTAACTTCAATATTTTTAATAAAAGGTCGGCTTTACAAAGCCGACCTTTTTTATTTTCAGCGCATGGAACTGAAGGGAAAAGTAGTTTGGCTAACGGGTGCTTCATCGGGTATTGGCGAAGCATTAACTTATGCGCTTGCCAAGGAAGGTGCGCGACTGGTAATATCGGCAAGAAGAAAAGAAGAATTAGAAAGAGTTAGGATGAGAACTGGTTTGTCTGAAGCCGACATTATGATACTGCCCTTGGATTTAAAAAAGCAGGAGGAGTTTGAAGCCAAGAAGGATGAAGTATTGGCAAGGTTTGGGCGAATTGATGTGCTGCTAAATAACGGTGGAGTTAGCCAACGTTCTTTAGCAAAAGATACGCATGTGGATGTTGACAGGCAATTGTTTGAAGTAAATTTTTTCGGCACACTTGCTCTTACTAAAGTTGTGCTTCCGGTGTTGTTGAAGCAACAGAGCGGTTTGATAGTAGCCGTAAGCAGTGCAGTAGGTAAGTTCGGCTCGCCCTGGCGAAGCGGCTATGCTGCCAGTAAACATGCTTTGCATGGTTTCTTCGATTCGCTGCGCGCAGAGGTGCATAATGATGGCATTCGCGTGTTGCTTGTTTGCCCAGGTTTCGTGGTTACGAATATTTCTTACAATGCACTGAAAGGCGATGGAACAAAGCTGAGCAGTATGGATAATGCTACTTCAAAAGGAATTAGCAAAGAAGAATGTGCGCGACAAATTATTGCCGCTATAAAATCGGATAAAGAAGAAGTAGTCGTTTCCAATTTCAAGGAAAAATTGGGGGTGTATGTAAAACGATTTCTGCCTTCTTTGTTTTCGTTGATGATAAGAAAAGTAGCAGTGCGATAGATGTTACAACGAAAAGCCGCAGCAAAACGTTTCCCGTTCTACTGCGGCTTAGAGATAGCTCTTCCCCTATAGTTAAATGGTTTCCTTGTTTAGTTTACGGGAGAAATACATGAGTATAGCAAGTGTTACAAACAACCCGATAGAGCCTATTAGCAGGGAGAGGTCTTCTAACTGCAAAGTGGTAAAGAGGAATACATATAACAGTGCCTGAATAACTCCCGCCATAATTGCGTAAAGTTTATTATCGAGAACGCTAATGGAGAACAATGCAATTAGCGAAGTAACGGCAGCAGCCGATATAAAATACGAAGTATTGAAGCCGAGCCACTCGGAAAGGGAGAGGAGCAACAAGTAAAAAATACTGATGGCAAGCCCTATAAGCAGGTACTGCACAGGATGAACGCTGATTCCTGATTTCAATTCGATGATAAAGTAAAAAATGAAGGTGAGGGATATAAATAATACGCAATAACGAACGGAGCGATGCGATTTTTGATATTCATCTGCTGCAATCCACATTTTTACACCAAAATTGGAACCTTGCAGTTTATCGTTGTAACCGTTCCAGTGTTGCACAAAATTTCTGTTTAGTTCCAACACTTTCCATTCAGCCGTAAAGCCGTCTTTGTTTTCGGCATGATTGGTAGGCAGAAAAGCGCCATCGAATGAGGGTGTTGCCCAATTGGAGGTAATGTTTACGCTGTTGTTTTTTCCTACGGGAGTAAAGTATAAAGATTGAGAGCCTGCAAGTTCTAAATCAAATTCAAAGTTTCCTCCGTTGCCAAACTGTGAGTAGTTGAGAGGGAAACTTATGCCACTGGAGAGCACTTCATGAATTACGCCCGGTTCTGCCTTTATTGTACTGCTGTCCCATCCAAGAGCTACCTTATTGCGAATAGCGCGAACATCGGAGATACCAACCATTAGCTTTGCCTCAGCAAAGTTGGCATTGGGCGGTAAGGCGGGTAACACATTCATAAAGCCATTGGCAAAATCACCTTTAACATGAAGTTTGGTTTCGTATAGCACTGCTTCGTAAATGCCGCGGTGCCGCTTTTGCGACTGCATATTGCCGGTTACTTCCAAATTATCAGGCAAATAGTAGGCATAGGTTTTTACACTGTAAACTTGTCCACGCTCATCTTTTCGCTGTTCATCGAACGGAATGGCAAGTATGGGTCCGGTTACAGTTTGCTGCCTTCCCCATTTATCGCTGATTTCATTTACAGCACTGTCGTGGTTGGTTTGCCGTTCGTAAATGAGGCTTTGAATCATGCTGGAGGGGATGAGCAGGACAAGAATAAGCACTCCGATTAGAAATAAACGGATGGTAGGCGACATCCTTACTTTGTTCACCATTTTTTCGGTGAACGATACATTTTCATTTTCCATAGTTGTGGGTTTTAGTTGGTGCTTTAACGCTAAGTGTATAAAGAAAGTGCTTTGAAATTCAAAGTTAACATATTTTTACATTGATTATAGGAAATGCCATTTTGATGAGCCTTCAATTTTAGCATCTCGAAATGCCGATCGATTGTTCTCTGTGAAAAAGTTAAAAGGCATATTGTAGTATGCTTCTACTTGACAGTTGGAAAGACAATAGCAAATGCTAAAGGCACGAAACATGCCGATGAGAGTGGCAAAGTATAGAACGAGGGATCAGATATACTTTTTAAAGCATAGTGCGAAGTTTATGTAATGCTAACAATTACGTAAAACTCTTTAGAGTGTAGCATGAAGCGGTAAAGCAAAGTGTAACCATTACACTTTATAAATCACATCCAAATATCTCTTCAGAATATCACTTACCATTCCGCGGAACGGAAGCGATGCTGCCATTCCGTAAACAGGAGCCATGCCTTCTTTAGTGTCAGGGTTAGCTTTAACATATTCAACGGCTTCTTTTAAATCGTTAAGGAAATGTTCCGCCACTTCGGGTTGTGTATGCCGCAAGGTTAATGCAATATGGAAACAAGCCGGTTTGTGCAGGCCGTTCAGGTTCCAGTGTTTCTTAGTCATGCGGTCGAGTACCTGATAGATATTAAGTGTGTCGCTGCCGATGGCAATAATCCAATGCGGCTCGCCCATAATTTTTATATCGGGAATTTGCTTTATACCTGCTTTAATTTTTTCGGCAGTTTTCATAATGGCATCGGTGGCGCGCAGGTAACCACCCTCACCCATCGAAAGCATAGCAGCCCAACAGGCGGCACTGAGTGCTCCGGGGCGGCTACCGGCAAGGGTGGGAGAGAAGTACAAGCCACCGGGCCAATCGGTAGCCGTAAAAAACTGGTAGTGACGCAGTTCTTCTGTGCGGTACAATACCACCGAAGTTCCTTTGGCAGCATAACCGTATTTGTGTGTATCAACACTCATAGAGGTTACCCCCGGATTGCGGAAATCAACTATCGGAATGTTGTAGCCGAGTTTTTCGGCAAAGGGAACTATAAAGCCACCGAGACAGCAATCGGTATGAAAACCTATACCATTTTTCAGTGCAATATCGGAGAGGGCTTTTATGTCATCGAAGGTACCGTGCGGGAACGCAGGCGCTGAGCCAATCATTACAATGGTGTTGTTGTTAATGGCAGATTTAGCTGCATTTACATTGGCTGTATAATTATTGGTGACGGGGATTCGTACCTGTTTTATGCCAAAATATTGCGCAGCTTTATTGAAGGCAGTATGTGCCGTATCGGGCAATACCATTTCGGGTTCGCGAATGCCCTTTTCTTCACGCGCGCGGTCGCGGTAGGCTTTCATGGCGCATAAAATACTTTCGGTGCCGCCCGATGTAACAGAACCTACCACGGGTGCGTTGTCGGTGGTTTGCCCTTTCCCGTGCATGTGTGCCACCATTGAAATAATCTCCGCTTCAAATTTTGATGCAGAAGGAAACAAATCGCTGTGTAGTGGATTGCTTTGCGATTGCAAGGCATACGCCTTGTTTAAAAATTCAATATGTTCTTTGTCGCCATGATATATGCCCCCGCTCACATAGCCTTCTTTCCAGCGCACGCTTTCTAAATCGTGCATCTGTTGTATGTCGTTCAGAATTTTTTCGCGGTTTATTCCTTCACTTGGCAGCGTAATATGTTTATCGAATTTACCATCGTACGGTTTCAACGAGTTTTCGAGTACCTGCATGGTTTTCTCGTTTTCGGCATCAACCAATTTTTTTAGTGCAGGTACTTTTTTAATTCTCTTTTCAATAAAAGCGGCAACCGGTGAGGGGAGCCAACCTAAGCGTTCGGAAATTTCTTCAATATTCATGGTGTAATGAATTGTTAGTCGTTAACATTAATAGTTAATAGGCTTTTTTCTTTACTGTCCTGCATGTGTGCAGATTTCAGCTTTCTACTTATTAAGTTTCATCCAAATAGGTTTATTGCGATTGTATATTTCAACAAAGCGTTCAAATCGTTCATCGTACAAAGTTTTGTTCTGTTTATTTGGCTCAAACACTTTGTTTATTTCCACAGCTTTTGCTGCAGTGTCGGCATCCATCATACCCAATGCCATTAAAGCGAGCATAGCAGTACCGCGCGAATTTGCCATAAGCGGCTCTTTTACTTGCTTAACCGGTCTGTTTAGTATATCGGCAATTATTTGGCTCCACACAGCAGAGTTTGCGCCACCGCCAATAAAGTTTATGGAATCAAACTCACGGACAATCATTTTTTCGACATACATAAGCAGCCAGCGTGCATTTAAGCTAACGCCTTCCAACACTGCACGCATAATATGTTCTCGGTTGTTGCTGAGAGAAAGGTTATAAAAACCTCCGCGCACATAGTGGTCATCCACCGGTGAGCGCTCACCGTACATCCAAGGTAAAAACAAAACGCCTTCGCTGCCTGGGGCAACGCGTGCTACTGCTCTATCTACCATTTTGTAAAAATCTTCTGGAGCCGGCTGGGTGTAAAATTCATCGTTGTGATACAACAAATTGTTCTTTAAAAAGTTGAGGCAGGCACCAGCGGTTTCCTGCTCATTGGCTATTATGTATCTGCCCGGTATGGCAGAAGGAATAGTGCCCATGTTGTGAAATACATCGGTTTTTTTGAACGGCACATGGCATACTAACCACGATGAAGTGCCTATATACATGTGCCCTTCGAAATCGCGAATGGCACCTGAACCTATTGCTGCGCTTTGTAAATCGGGCGTTCCTGAAACAACTTTTACATCGTAGTTCAAATTCAGTTCATCGGCAATGGTTTTCGATACGGTTCCTATTACCGAATTGGCAGGAACCAACTCCGGTAGTTTCTCTTTATCAATTCCGCTTAGCTGCAATAAGCCGTCATGGTAAGTGATGTTGCTTATGTCGCGATTGTCGGTTACCCAATGCAGAGTAATTGAGTCGTAGGATGCACAAAACCGTCCGGTTAGCCACAGGTTTAGGTAATCCTTAGGCTCTAAAAATTTATAGGTCCGGTCGTATGTTTCTCTCAGTTTGTTTTTGATGTAGAGAATATGTGCAATAGAATCTTTTCCGCTTTTGGTGGGCCCGCCACCGGTAAGGCGTATCCACTTCATAATCTTTCCAACACCGTAGCCTTCAACCCGGATAGGACCATGTGTAAGTTGCTTTACATATTCTGCTCCGCGCGTGTCCATCCAAATAATGCTGTTCATCAGTTCGTTGCCATTTTTGTCAACACAAACAGTGCCGCTCCATTGGGCAGTGCAATTAGCAGCAATAATGTTTTTAGTGTTTGCTCCGGTTTCGGCAACCAAACGTTTGTAGCAGGTTTTAATGGCGTTAAGCCAGTCGGAAGGACGCTGCTCTGCACCACCGCCTTCGCTTAAAAGCAGGGGCACTTCTTCGAAGGCATAGCCTATGCACCGTGCTTTCGTGTCGAAGAGGCTTACTTTGGGTCCCGAAGTACCGAGGTCAATAGTTAGAATAAGTGATGACATGCTGCGAATGATTTTTGGCAGGCAGCGAAGATAGAAGGTTATCAGTAAAGCAGATGTGTACCGAGAATTTGTTTTAATGTTTACTCTTCTATAAATAAAAAAAGGCTGTCGCGCAGACAGCCTTTACGTGGAGGTTTGTATAGTTATAGTTTAAGCACTGCCTACTGCCAACTGCTCGGCTAAAGCCATAACTTCGGCAATACGTGCTTTGTTTACAGTGTAGTAAATACATTTGCCATCTCTGCGGGTAGTTACAATGCTGGCACGTCTCATAATCGCTAAGTGCTGCGATGCCACCGACTGCTCTAACTTCAGCTTGGTGTAAATCTCCGTCACTTTTACTTCGCCTTTTGCCTCAATAGTTTCGAGGAGTTTTTTGCGAAGCGAGTGGTTTAATGCGCGCAGGGTAAGCGCGGCTCTTTTAATAGTAGCGTAGTTCACAACAACCTTGTTGTTGCCGCTGCCTCCGAGAACGAGCTGCTCACGGATGAGTTTTTTTGCGTTGTTTTTCATTTTGCTGACACGTTTTTGTTTTGAGGCATGAATATACGAATTTTTATATCACAGCAGCTTGATGTATGAAAAAGAATGAAAATAGCTGCATGTTGGTATAATAAAGGTGTGTGCTAAATGAACGTAGCCGCACAGCAGTTAGTAGTGCCTTTCGGCAAATCGTTTATATTTATTGCAATGAGAAAAAGTGTATTCTTTTTCGCGGTTCAGCTAATTGTGGTGTTGGGGGTACATGCACAAACGGGCATTATTGCCGGCACCGTAAGTGGCGATGAAGACAAATTGGAATTGGCTGCCATCCAGTTGCTGAAAACTACTTACGGCACTGCCACTGACTCCAACGGTTACTACCGAATAATCGTTCCTGCCGGAAAATATCAGTTGAAAGCCAGCTACGTGGGCTTCGAAAATTTTCAGCAACAAATAGCCGTAAAAGAGAACGAAGAACTACAACTGCACATCGTGCTTGTTCCGCTGGCATCGAAGTTGAAAGAAGTAGTAGTTACCGGCAGTATGAAAGAGGTGCGAAAATCAGAGAGTGTTACTCCGGTTGATGTGTACTCGCAAAAGTATTTCGAGCGCAACCCCGTTACCAATTTGTTTGACGGGCTTTATCAAATAAACGGGCTTTTTGCCGATGTGGATAATGGCGTGTCGAACACTACCGATGTGCAGATAAACGGATTGGAAGGTAACTACACCATGTATTTAATTGACGGTGTTCCTGCGCTTGGAAGTTTGGCAGGCATTTATGCGCTCAATGCTTTTCCGATGAGCATAGTGGACAAGGTGGAGATTGTAAAAGGCTCTTCTTCTCCGCTGTACGGCTCGGAGGCTATTGGCGGGGTCATTAATATAAAAACCAAAAGCCCGAACACCATCCCCAGGTTTAGCGCCAATGTAATGCTCACTTCTATGCTCGAAACCTATGCCGATTTTACGGTAGCGTACAAAACGGGTAAGGCGGCATCCATGCTATCGGTAAGTGCCGAAAGTTTTAATACCCGCTGGGATATTAACAGCGATAATTTTCTGGACATCCCCTTAGTAAACCGCGTAAGCGTTTACAATAAATGGGCGTTGCCCCGTGCCGATAATAAAGTGGCGAATATTTACATTCGCTATTTATACGAAGACCGTTTTGGAGGCGAAAAAAACTTGCCTAGTAAATGGCGCGGAAGCAAGCGCTACTACAGCGAAGCTATTACCACCAACCAATGGCAAGCAGGCTTACAGTATCAATTGCCGGTAAAAGAGAACATCATGTTTCAGTTAGATTATACCGAACACCGGCAAAATGCCTGGTATGGTTACAACCGCTACAAAGGTATACAGGCAGGTGGCTTTGCACAAGTAACCTGGAGTAAGAAAGTAGATAACATTACGGAGTTTGTGCTAGGCGCCACTTACCGCCTCGGTTATTTTGAGGATAACACTCCGCTTTCAGCCGATTCGCTTACGGGTTATCCCCGTCTCAGCCACCTGCCGGGAATATTTTTTGAAGATGAACTGAACCTTGGTAAAGGGCACAAAATGTTGCTGGGCGCACGGATTGATTACAGCAACCGCAACAGTTTTGTTATTTCTCCGCGCCTCAACTATAAGTGGAACAGCAAGGATAAAAACAATGTTATCCGTGCAGGGGTGGGTACGGGCTACCGCTTACCTAATGTGGTAAACGAAGGCATAGGAGCCATGAATGGCTCGCGAAGTATTGAAGTGGAAGGTGTTTTAAAACCTGAACGAACCATTACCGGGAACCTCGGCTACAACCGCGTACAGGTTTTAAAAGGCGGATTGCTCAGTATTGAAGCATCGGGCTTTTACACCTACTTCTTCAACTTTGTTGAACCCAATTACAACACCGATCAAACCAAAATAATTTATGCCAATAGCAAAGGTGCACAGGCTGCGGGTTTCAGCATTAATGCCGATTTTACGTTTAACTACCCGCTTAAAGTAGGCGTTGGGGTTACTTATACTAATGTGTACGAACTGGAAGAAGAGGAAAACGGGGAGATTGAAAAAGAAACACCGGAACACCAACCGCCCTTTGTCGCTAACTTTTACTTGAGTTATAGTTTCCCTATACCGCAATTGAGTATTGACTGGACAGGAAACTTTGTTGCGCCTATGCTACTCTCAACAGTTGAAAATGACTACCGCCCCGAAAAATCGCCACCTTATACAATTCAAAACATACAACTTACCAAAAAATTTCGTAGCGGGCTGGAAATTTATGCGGGCTTAAAAAACATTTTCAACTTCATACAAAAGGACCCCATCCTCCGTTCGTTCGACCCCTATAACACCACTTACAATCCCAACAATCCTGCCGACTACCGCTTCGATACCACCTACGGTTTTACTACCACACAAGGCATAAAAGGCTTTGTGGGCTTAAGGTATGTAATCAAATAACAAGTTAGGGTTCAATTGGTGTTTGCTCCCCGTTTATTTTCTACCTTCGAACCTCTAAAAAATATGTACGTTATGATGACTACCAATCCTTTTACCAAAGAGCACGAACTGCTGCGCGAATCGTTTCGCCAGTTTGTTGATACCGAAATTAAACCCAACGTAAAGTATTGGGAAGACAATAAAATATGCGAGCGCGAAGTGTTTCGCAAAATGGGTGAACAAGGCTTTTTCGGAGTAAGTTTTCCGGAAGAGTACGGAGGCAGCGGTATGGACATGTGGTCGGCAGTGGTTATAAGCGAAGAACTTTCTAAAGCCAATATTGGCGGCTTGGCAATGTCACTGTACGCACACACCTACTTGCCGCTTCCGGTAATAAACGCTTTGGGTACCGAAGCGCAAAAACTGGAATACTTAGTGCCTGCGTTAAAAGGCGAAAAAGTTGCCGCACTTGGCATTACCGAGCCAGGTGCCGGCTCCGATGTGGGCGGTATTAAAACAGTTGCAGAAGATAAAGGCGACCACTTTGTGGTAAACGGCTCAAAAATGTTTATTACCAATGGCACTATGGCCGACTTTATAGTGCTGGCAGTTCGCACAGGCGAGGGGCATACGCTTTCGCTACTGTTGTTCGATACCAAAACCCCCGGCTTTAGCGCCAACCCAGTGCACGATAAATTAGGTATGCATTCATCCGATACAGGGCAGTTATTTTTCGAAAACTGTATAGTACCAAAGAGTGCATTGCTTGGCGAAAAAGATTTCGGGTTTTATTACATAATGAGCAACTTTCAGGAAGAGCGCTTGATTGCTGCCGTAACCGGCACGGCTGCTGCCGACCACAGCCTGCAAAAAGCTAAACGCTACATGAAAGAGCGCGAAGCGTTTGGCAGACCCATTGCCAAGTTTCAGGTATTACGCCACAAAATTGCCAAGATGGCTATTACGGTAGAAGCCTGCCGTTCGCTATCGTACCGTGCCGTGGCAGAGTACATTGAAAAGGGACCGGGTGCCTACAAAATTATTTCTATAGCCAAGGCATACGTTTGCGAGGAATCGTTTAATGTAATTAACGAAGCACTGCAAATACATGGCGGCTGGGGGTATATGGAAGATTACGGCATAGCCCGCTCGCTTCGCGACATTCGTCTTATGACGGTTGGGGCAGGCACCACCGAAATTATGCACGAAATAATCAGCAAAATTGAAATGGACGAAGTGAAGCACGAAAAGCAACTGATTAAAGCAAGGGTGTAACGGTTGGTTGTTGAGTGTGTTTTACGGCTTGCTAACGCAGGTAACTGTTCGCTTTGTCGGCATGATATGACATTACAAAATGGTTGTCGGTAGTTTGGTATAAACTGTACAACACTCTGCTAAGAGTTGTTTCGTGGGTAGTTTTTAGCAAAACATGGGTTGCGCCCAGTAATTTCGCCTGCTTAAAATCATCAGTATTTACATTGATTACATATACTATTACTTCGGTATTGCTTAATCTTGGAATGGAGCGGATGAAACGGAGTAATTCAGGATTCCATTCAATAAAAATATAGTCGGGGTTAAAGTTAGTATCGTTCAGCAGCCTGTCCTTCGCTTGTTCTATACTGCGGGGAATAATGTTCTCGTACTTCAAACCGGTTTCACGAATAGAGTCCACGAGTAAATCCAGTTCATCTTGATCCTCAATAATGAGGAAGTTTACATTCGGTTTCATGACTTTGAATTTTATGGTTTTACATCACAAAATTAACGCAAAATTTCCGAGATAGGCAAGTGGGATGTGGGCTTATCCTAAACGACTGAGAATAAGAACACAAAAACAAAGTGTGCTCTGTTTATTCTTCCGTTATCGTAGCATTCAAGGCCTGCAACATGCCTTCGGCTTTCAGGCGCATTTCGCGGTATTCGCTTTCGGCATCCGAATCGAAAGTTATAGCACCACCTACCGGCACAGAAACATAGTTGGAAGTAGCGTTGTAGATAATGCTCCTTATTACCACATTAAAATCAAAATTGCCATTGGCAGTAATGTACCCCACCGAGCCGCTGAACAAACCCCGCCTGAAGTTTTCGTAGCGGTCAATGTTTTTCATTACTTCAATTTTAGGAGCGCCCGTCATACTGCCCATAGGGAAAGCGTGTTTAATGGCAGCTATGTCATCACCCCCTTCCAACTCGGCAGTAACGGTTGAAATCATCTGGTTAACGGCAGCAAACTCGTAAATGCCGAACAACTCTTCTACCTGCACGGTGCCCGGTTTGGCGCTTCGGGCAAGGTCGTTGCGAACAAGGTCAACAATCATCACGTTTTCTGCGCGCTCTTTTTCATCGGCTTTCAGTTGTTGTTTCAGTTGTTCGTTCTCTGCTTCAGTTACTCCTTTGCGGATAGTTCCTTTAATGGGTTGCGAAATAATTTGGCTGCCTTCTTTCTTTAAAAAGCGTTCAGGGCTGGCGCACAATAAATAGTTATGATGCAGTTTAAAAAATGTGCTAAAAGGGGCGCGCGCTTTTTCATTCAACCGAAAAAAGACATCCAGAGGGTTAATGGTAACTCCTTCTCCGTAAAATTCGTTGCAGTAATTAAGTTCGTAATAATCGCCACTGGCAATTTGCAGTTTAATCTGCTCCACATTTTTGCGATAATCTTCCTTTGTTGTTCCGGCACGCAGTTGTAGCGGGTTTGCAACAGTATGTTTTAACGGTAAGCGCTGTATAAGTTCAATCAGTTCGAATGTTTCGGGGTAATTTCGGTTTACGGTCAACTTACCGTTTTTAAATTGGAGTATGTAGCGTGGTTTAAAGAAGTAGAGTTCAGGGAAGTCGAACTTAGCAGTATGGCGGCTGCTTAGTTTTTCAATTTTATTTTTTAAGTCGTAGCTGAAGAATCCGAAAATATCGGTATTGCACTTTTGCTGAAATGCGTGCAGTTGTTCAAAAGGGGGGGCGTTACCCATTGTATGGTTGGATAGAACATCAACCACGGGCAAGGCTTTTTCTCCAGATGTTATTTCATCGGCAGCATCAACTGCCAGTACCCAATCTTTGGTGTGGTATTTATCTTCGGTATAAGCATTACTATCGAGCAAACAAACCACAGCAAAATGATTTGCCCAGTGCAATGCCTTGCGCTTAAACAATTCAACATCGGCAACAGTAACGGTGGTTGTTTCAGCCATTTTGTGCTAAAATGCAGCATTTAAAAATGGGGAATATTACTTCTTAAAATACCGCAAATTGTAAGTAACCGTAAGCAATAAATAGCGCCTCAATACCTGATTGCGTGAATCTTCCACATACGTTTCGGTTACCGTTCGGCTTATGCCGTTGTTTTGGTTCAGCATATCGTATACGCCAAACTTCAGTTCAAGCGATTTATCTTTCAAAAATTTGTAAGCCAATTCGGCATTCCACAATACATAATTTTGGTTAAACCCTTGGGCAATGCCGGTAAACAAAACATTTTGTATAGTGGTGTTAAACACAAATCCTTTCCAGAAATTCCAGTTTAGTTTGCCGCTGGCAGTATGATTAAAGTAATTGTTGTTGCTCCCCTTTTGCAGTGTGTTTCGCACCACATTGTAGTTACCTGAATACGAAATAGTAAAATCTAATTTTTCGCTTATGTTGCTGCTTAGTGTAAAGCCTGCATTAATGTTGTAGGTGTTTGAAAGGTTTTTGAGGTTATTGATAAGCCCCGGGGTAAGCGTGTAGCTAACTCCTGCATTCAAATTTAAATTGCTTTTAAGTTTTGTAAGCGGTTGCGCGTAGGTAAAAAAACTGTTTACCATAAGGTTGCCGTTTATGTTAACGGGAACGGTGTATTGCGAGCCGGAGCGCAGCAATACGTTGCCGTTAAGCAAGGTGTCCTTAATGGCAATTATAGTAGCGTTGGCAATATGATTTTGCGTATAGCTACCCGATACAAAAGCAAAAAATGATTGAGATGTTTTAGCATTGGTAATGCCGTAGCGCATCATCAAGAAGTGGTTAAAATTCTGTTTAAGGTCGGGATTGCCTGAGCGCAGTTGCAACGGATTGCTGTTATCAATTACACTTTGCAACTGGCTAATGGTAGGAACAGTAGTAGCGGTACGGTAAAATATTCGCAGATTACTGGTTTGCGAAAACTTATAGTTGAACATTGCCACAGGCAGTGCATTCTTAAAATTCTTTTTGGTGGTGGCGGCAAAAGGAAAAATCTGCTCACCCGTTAGTATGGCATACTCCAGATTCATTCCAATCATGGCAGTAATTTTTTCGGTGTTTATCCGATAGCGAATGCCTGCGCGTTGTGCCATGTAATTGTATTCGTAATTGTTGGTGAGCAGTGTATCGGTTAAGGTGTACGTTTCTGAAAGTGTATCGAAGCGTGCCGTAGCTACATCGTTGCGATTTTGCGAGTAGGAGGGTTGATAACTGAATTCAAGATTTCCTATATCGGCCACAGGCTCGGTAAATGCAATATTTGCCGAGGCGGAATAACCTGAATTATCAGTAATAGATTGTTGATTTAACTCCACCGAATCTTGCTGAAACGAAAATACATTCAGCGAAGTTTGCAGTGCCTCACCCTTTTTTGCGTTTCCTGCTCCGGCTAAGTTGATGGAGATGGTTCTCCCTGTTCGTTTGAATTTGTGTAGATAAAGCAAGTCGCCCGAAAGGTTATAGCCTTTGGTGAAAGAATTGTAAGCGCTTTGTGTGCTGCTTTGCAGGATATTTTCGCTTTGGTAGGTAAAGCCGCTTAAACTACTGTTTTGGGTATTGTCCTGCCAACTGAACTTAGGTGTAAAAATGAGGGAGTTGTTGGTATCAATCGTGTATTCCAATCGGAAATTTACACGGTGATTAAGATTGCGTGAAGAAGATGGAGAACTTTGGTTGTAAACAAGATTACTGTCCGATTGATTAAAGTACTTGCGCGATAGCTCGTTTAGATTAGAGGTTGCTCCCATGTTAAAAAAATAACTGCCGGTTACTTTTACTTTCTTTCCCCACGAGTCGGTGTAATTAAACCCTGTTGAGTGGGTTGTGGAAATTCCATTTTGCGCGCCTACCATAAAATCACCCATTCCCTGATTGCGAAATCCACCGCCCCCTCTTCCATGGGGGCTTCCGCCTCCGCGTTGTTGCCCACCGCCACCGGTAACACCCAGTAAATCCTGCATCGAAAAATTTTGCGCGTTGGTATTGTTCGACATGCCGAGAATAGAAAGGCGCAAATCATCTTTAAAGTAATTCAGCGTTAAACCTGCTGAATAACGGCTATCGGTTAAGTAGCCGTAGCCTGCATAAAACTTACCGAACAAACCGTTGTTTCTTCCTTTTTTGGTTACAATATTCAGTGCCTTTTGCGAGTTGCCGTCATCTGTCTTGGTAAACTGCGCCTGATCGCTCATGCGGTCAAACACCTGCACTTTGTCAATAATTTCTGCCGGAAGATTTTTAAGTGCCATGTTGGCATCATCGCCAAAAAACTCTTTGCCGTCCACCAGCACCTTTTTTACTTCTTCGCCTTGTGCTTTCACGGTTCCGTTTTCGGTAGTAATACCGGGCATTTTCTTAATCAGATCTTCGGCAGTGGCATCGGGGTTTACTTTATAAGCTCCGGCATTGTATTCGGTAGTATCGCCTTTTTGCGTAACCCGTGTTTGGGTTTCCACCACTTCCACATCTTTCAGCATAGTGGCATTTACTTCAGCTTTGATAACCCCAAG
Source organism: Chitinophagales bacterium (assembly GCA_026129525.1). Lineage (GTDB taxonomy): Bacteria > Bacteroidota > Bacteroidia > Chitinophagales > LD1 > Bog-950. The sequence goes on from JAHCHW010000003.1 coordinate 141,163, forward strand.
GTCGGCATCTTTGTTTTCAATACTTACCGTTTGTTGTAAGGTGATGTATCCTATAAAAGAAACACGCAGAACGTAGTTCCCGTTTTTTAATCCGGCTATCGTAAACTTTCCATCGGCATCGGTAAGTGCTGCCGCTTTGGTTAAAGTATCGTTTACAGGGAAAGCTACAACCGTGGCGTTGGGAAGAGGAGTTTGGTCTTTGCTATCCTGAACCGTTCCTTTTATGCTGAATGATTGAGCCGCAACTTGTAAGCAAAACAGGGGAGCGAGTAGTAAACAGAAAAATCGTAGCATAGATATTTTTAGCCTTTCAGTAGAACAATGATGCGTTTTGTTCGACAAGGCATAACAAAGAAAGTTAAACATTCAGTTAAAGAAAGTAGAGAGGGAAGATTTCGGAAAGATTGTGATTTGCCGATAAGTAAGCAACTAAAGGGAAAAATTTGGGTGGCTGATGGGGTTCGAACCCACGACCAACGGAACCACAATCCGCTACTCTAACCAACTGAGCTACAGCCACCGTTTTGGAGGTCGCAAAAATAATCAAGCGCATCAAAATTCCGAACTGTTTTTCCGAAATCGGTAAAATTGGTTGCCGTTCGCTTAAAAATTGTGTTGGTTTGCCGCGCTTAACTCAAAGTATAAATTATGCAAACCGGCATTACGCTCAACGGCTTTTTAACATCGAAAACCAACATCGAACTTTCCAAAGTAATTATATCGCTTGCCGAAGGCTGCAAGCAAATTGCCCGGTTGGTAAGCAATGCCGGGCTGAGCGGTGTAACCGGCACCACCGGCACTACTAATGTGCAGGGAGAAACCGTGCAAAAGTTAGATGACCTTTCCAATAAAATACTGATGGATTACTTGCGAGCCAGCGAAACCTGTGCAGGTTATCTGTCAGAAGAAAACGAAGACATTGTTACGTTGAACCAAAGCGGCAAATACACTATTGCTGTTGACCCGCTTGATGGTTCTTCGAATATTGATGTAGCCGCACCCATAGGCACTATATTTTGCATTAACGAGCGACTTTCGTCTGCCGGCAATGTAACCGATGCCGATTTTTTACAGCAAGGAACAGCCGCAAAAGCAGCGGGTTATTTTGTTTACGGCAGTTCAACTATTCTTGTAATGAGCACGGGCAATGGTGTTTTCGGATTTACATTAAATACCGATAACTACGAGTTTTATCTTTCGCACAGCGATGTTACAACACCTGCCTCAGGCAAAATTTACTCCATCAATCAGGGAAACGCTGCTAAATTCGATGATAAGGTTGCGGCATTTCTTAATTACTGTACGACTGTTGACAAAGAAACTTCGCGCCCGTATTCGCTGCGCTACATTGGCTCTATGGTGGGCGACTTACATCGCAACTTGCTGAAAGGTGGCATATTTATTTATCCGGCAAACAAAGGGGAAACAAAAGGCAAACTGCGCTTGCTTTATGAATGTATTCCTATGGCGTTTGTTATAGAAAATGCCGGAGGCACTGCCACTAACGGCAAGCAACGCATTCTTGAACTGCAACCGGTTGAATTGCACGAGCGTACCGCCATTTTTATAGGCTCGGCAAACATGGTGGCTAAAGCGCAGGAGTTTTTAAACAACTAACCGGAATACAACCGGAAAATAATCTGCAAGCATTTGCGTTTATTAGCATCAAAATTGAAAACAGGTTGAAATCCAACATCATCCTTGCGTTTATTCTGCTTACCGCCCAATTACTAACGGCACAAATAGGAGGTGAAAATACCTACGAGTTTCTTAACCTTTCGCCCGATGCACGTATTACGGCTTTGGGCGGTACAAACATTTCGATATATGACCACGACTTAAATACTCAATTAGCCAATCCCGCATCGCTTAACCGAAAAATGAACGGGCAGGCGGCTTTCAGTACAGTGGTTTACCCCGGAGGAATCAATTTTGGAAATGTGAGTTATGGCAGACGCTTTAAAGTGCCGGGCGTTTTCGGCTTTGGTTTACAATATATTGCGTATGGCAGATTCAAAGAAACCGATGAAGCCGCGAATGTAATTGGCAATTTCAGTGCGGGCGAAATGGCAGTGTATGCCGGTTATGCCTATCAGTTTGGCAAGTTGTTTTCGGTGGGAGCTAACGGCAAATTTATTTACTCGCAGTTGGGGCAGTTTAGTTCGGTGGGTATGGCTACCGATTTAGCATTTACCGTTAACGACACAGCTCATTTAGTAACGGCTTCTATTGTTGCAAAAAATATTGGCGGACAGCTAAAGCCTTATACAAAGGGCAACCGCGAACCGCTGCCCTTTGATTTGCAGGCGGGGCTTTCATTTGGCTTTAAAGGAGTGCCATTCCGCATTCATACCACCTTCCATAATCTTTATCGCTGGGATATACGCTACAACAATCCTGCCGACCAAACAAACCAAAACCTGTTTGCCGATTCGAGCGAAAGCAAAAAGAAATACATTGGCGATAAACTGATGCGGCATGTAATACTCGGTGTTGAGTTCAACATTAAAGGAATAGTTCGGTTAGCGGTGGCATACAATCACCTACGTCAGCAAGAACTAAAACTTGCAACACGCAGAGGTGTGCCGGGGCTTTCGTTTGGCTTAGGAATGCGCGTAAGGCAGTTTGATTTCAGTTACGGATTTCAACCGATGGCACAAGGGCAAGTGATGAACCATTTTACTATTACCATTTATACGCAGGGCTTTGTAAAACGAAAAGCCGTGCCTAAGGAAACTTCTCCATCCTCTATGTAATGAAAGCGCTGCCTGCCTTTCTTTTTTTCGTAATTGCTTCAGTTGCTTCATGCAAAAAGGAAAAGGCGGTGTTGTATGATTTTTCGAAATACACGGCAACAGATATTAGTGGCACAATCGTAAGTATTGATTCGACCGACTGGGCGTATGACGCAACATGGACAACTGCCGAACTAAAGTTGCTTACTTTTAAGGATACCATTAAAGTTTCGGATTCCACTTACGGTTATGTTCAGTTATCACCAGCCACTCCCAACCCAACTTCGGGCGTATTTATAATTGGATCCGATACTGAAAAAGAATGTAAAATGAAGGCTGTGTTTGTGAATGAGCAGTTGAACATTCTGCATTACCTCAGCAAGAAATTTACAGGAGGCCCCATACTTACTGCCTACGACCTTAGTGTCCATACAGCATTTCGCAAAGGGAATTGCTACCGCATGTATTATGGGTTCTTCAATGCCAAAGACTCACTCTTTTATAAAGGGCATGGAGATATTCGAATAGAGTAAACTTATAGCACAGTAAATCTGCGAATAGTTACAACTACCTTAAATCGGTAATCTTCACCCCCGGGTGTTTCGATGCATCAAACACAAACGAATCGGCTGTAGTGGCGGTGTTGAATGTTTGTTTGGTTAGCATATACACATAGCGCATACCGCTTTTCTGGTAAATTTTTGTTTCAACTATTTGTAATGTAGCTTCATCTATTGCTACATCTATTTTAAAGTACGAAACCTTTTTGTTGGAAGGACTTATCTCTACTACCGTTACTTGTTTTCCTGCAATCGTTTTCTTTTCCTTTAGCTGATAGCTGTAGCCATCGGTGTAAAACGTAAAAATTTTAGTGGGCGAAAGTATATCATCACTTTCTTCAAAATAGTTTACCTGCACTTCGTTGCTTAGCGGTATGTATGTCCATACATTTTTGCCGTCACAAACAATCTGCTGCCCCTTTATGGTAAGATTAAACTTATTCCCCTCCAGCAATATTTTTCCCGAAAGGGTATCAGTCAGTTTTTTTTCGTTGTCCTCGGGCTTCACCTTGGGCTTTTGCACCACCAACTTAAATGTAGAGGAAATGTTTTTGTAACTCTTATACTTCTCGCTCACCTTTTGCAGTAGTGCAGCTGCATCAGGGTCGTTGTAGCTTGAAGCCGGATTTTGAGCTAAAGCAAAAAGTGTTGAAAACAGCACCAATAAACAAACAGAAAAACGCATACTATAAATCTTGGTCGCGCAGACGGTGCAAATACTGTTCCAATTCGTTTTCCGTTTTAAATTTTACTTCACGGGCTTTGGTGCCGAGGTTATCGCCCACTATACCGGCTTCCTGTAATTGATCCATTAAACGACCGGCACGGTTGTAGCCTAACTTAAGCCTGCGCTGAATTAGAGAGGTGGAACCCATTTGGTTTTGCACTATTACGCGGGCAGCTTCTTCAAACAAATCATCGCGCTCACCATCGCCTAAAAATTCATCTCCGTTTTCCTTCGCATTAGGGTCAATATACTCCGGCAGTTCGAAGGCGGTAGTGTAGCCCTGTTGGTTGCTTATAAAATCGCGCACTTGTTCTACTTCGGGCGTATCAACAAAGCCGCATTGCAGGCGAATCATATCGCTGCCAACGGAAAGCAACATGTCGCCTCGTCCAATCAATTGTTCCGAGCCACCTTGGTCAAGTATGGTTCTTGAATCAATTTTCGAAGTAGTTTTAAAGGCAATACGCGCAGGGAAATTGGCTTTAATAGTTCCCGTAATAATGTTTACCGATGGGCGCTGGGTAGCGAGGATAAGGTGAATACCAATGGCACGCGCCAACTGCGCTAAACGGGCAATTGGCATCTCTACTTCCTTGCCCGCTGTCATTATCAAATCGGCAAATTCATCTATCACCAATACAATGTAAGGCAGAAACTTATGTCCGTTTTGCGGATTTAACTGTCGGTTAACGAATTTGTGGTTGTATTCTTTCAGGTTACGGCAGCCGGCTCGTTTCAGCAAATCGTAACGTTCGTCCATTTCAATACAAAGTGCATTGAGGGTGGTTACCACTTTTTTGGTGTCGGTTATAATGGCATCTTCTTCACCGGGTAGTTTGGCTAAGAAATGTTTTTCGAGTGCTTCGTATAAACTCAACTCTACTTTCTTTGGGTCAACCAACACAAACTTTAATTGCGATGGATGCTTTTTGTAAAGCAGTGAAACCAAAATAGAGTTGATACCTACCGATTTTCCCTGTCCTGTTGCACCTGCCATAAGTAAGTGGGGCATTTTGGCTAAGTCAGCCACATAAATTTCGTTACTGATAGATTTACCGAGGCAAATAGGAAGGTCTGCCGTAGTGTTTTGGAATTTTTCGGAAGCCAACAGCGAACGCATAGAAACCACTTCCTTATGGGCATTTGGAACTTCAATACCAATAGTGCCTTTGCCGGGAATTGGCGCTATTATACGAATACCCAAAGCCGCGAGGCTGAGCGCAATATCATCTTCTAAGTTTTTGATTTTCGAAATACGCACTCCCGGAGCCGGAACGATTTCGTATAGCGTTACGGTTGGACCAATGGTGGCTTTTATTTTCGAAATTTCAATCTGGTAATTGTTGAGAGTGGCAACAATCTGGTTTTTGTTGCGTTCCAGTTCTTCAGCATCAATTTTTACTTTATCGCTGCCGTGGTCTTCCAGTAATTCTAACGAAGGGAACTGATAATTCGACAAATCAAGCGTTGGGTCAAACTCCGTATCTAATCCTCCTGTGTTTTTTTCAGCTAAGGTTTCTTCAGTTGTTTCCGCAACTTCCAATGTTAATTCTTCCTCATCTTCTTTTTTCGCCCGCTTGGTTTTGGGTTCTACTGGCAATAACTCAGGTTCAAATGTATCAGCCGTTTCAACCGAAAGCGGAACCGAATTGGTGAGTTCATCAATATTGTCTTTACCGAAAATGTTTTCGCTGGTATCACGAAAATCGGTGTCAACCGTTGGCACAACCGCAATTTGCGGTTTGTTTGTTTCGGCAATTGTTTCTTTCTTCTTAAATAGTTCCGCAGGCTGAAGTATAAAGCCAAAACTTATGTTGTAAACCACCACAGCAAAAACAAGAGCCGTTACCGTAAGTAACGCTGCTACACCAACTGTACTCAACAATCCAGTTAAGTAGCCGGTTTCACCTGTCAGGTAATTCCCGAATGCCCCGCCCCACGAGAGCACCGAAGCGGGATATACCAATGCATTGGCAAAAGCCGCAGCCGATGAAAACCATATTAAACCAAATGTTGCATAAAGCACAATTCGGAAAGCGCGAAATACCTGCTTCTCTACCAATAAGTTAAAACCTATTACAAAAGCCATTACTGCAATTAGGTAAGAGGATAATCCGAACAAGTTATTGATGAACTGATGTGCCAACCATGCACCCAACCTACCCAAGGTGTTGGTGGTTTGCGAACCGGAATTGGCTAACGCAGAAGAATTACCCGTAAGCACCTCGCTTTGGTCGTCAATAAAAGTGAAAAGGTACGAGGTAAACGATACCACCAGCGTAAACGAAAAAAGAATAAACAGCAAGCCGCTTATTTTCGACAGCCTGCCATCGTTCCACCATTTTACTTCTGGTTCTTGCGCTTCTTTGGCTTTGCGGTTGCTCCTTTTTTCGCGTGCGGGTTTGGTAGCGTTTTCAGGCTGCTCCAACTCTTCCGCTTCTTTTTTCTTTTTGGGTAAAGGCTTTACTTCTTCCATCTCGTTAAAATCAACTTCTAAATTGCTAATAAGCATGGCTTTGACGTTTATTCTATAACGCCTACTTATTCACACTTAGTGTGGGGGTGTATAGTAACTACGTTTACTTTTGTTGTCAGGAATAACCATATAACGTTAAGGAAAGAGAATAGCATTCATATTGCAACAACCAACAGTAATGTATCAACCTTAATGTTTCTGCCAGCGTCTTTACAGCAGGTTTCGGTTTGTAACTCAACACGCACATACTAAAAACAACCATACCTGCGTTACATACCTAAAGCAACCAACCCTTATGAACTGATCTCAACTTTTTGTTCACTTAAACCAACCTGTTATGAGCAAAAGTTTGTCAGCAATTCTTATGGTAATTTGTTTAGCCAATGCAGCAAATGCCCAGTTCTTTATTGGAATGCGCGGTAGCGCTTACGGAGGTATTACCAACGTTAACTACAATCCCGCAATTGCCAACAGTCCTTATTTGGTTGATGTAAACCTTATTGGTGTTGCGGCAACCGTAAACAACAATTACGTTGGCGTGCATCGAAAAGCGCTGCTGCATCCTTCCAATTTCAGTAATCCCGATTTTCAGAACCTTTATTTACACGAACGGGTAAACGGAAAAGATAAACGCGCGTACGCGGGTATGCAGGTGCAGGGTCCGCTGTCGTTTATGTTTTCGTTTGGTACAAATAAAAACCGAAGCCTTAATGCCATTGGCTTTAGTTACCATGCCAATGCTGTAATGAATGCCGACAATGTAACCGAAGTATTTGCCAGAACAGCTTACCATGGTTTAGGTTATCAAGCTAATAGCATTACTAACTATTTAGGCAGAGAATTATACAATGCCAACCTCTCGCTTAAGAGTGCCGTATGGAACGACTTTGGTATTACTTACTCGCGGGTAGTGTATAACCGCAATGGTAATTTGATTAAGGCAGGAGGAACATTGAAACTGTTGCAACCCATTACCGGAGGTTACGGGTACGTAAAAGATTTAAGCTACCGCTGGACAGAATACGAACAACTTGATATTTACAACACAGAAGCAAAATATGCGTACTCCGATAATCTGATTACTTCTAACGGAAACTCAACTCAAAATGCAGGACAAAACCTGAGCAGTTATTTGCGTAGGGCAATGGCATTTAAAGCAGGTACACCCACAGCAGCGGTTGATATGGGTGTTGTATATGAATGGTTCCCCGATAAAAAAGAAGAGCCTGTAATGGATTGCCAGTGTCAGGACTTTAGTGAGAAAAGGCGCTATAAGTTAGCTGCAGGTTTTTCAGTAATTGATGTAGGAGCACTTCGTTTTAAACGTAGTAGCAACAGCAGCGATTTTTATGCCGACATACGCAACTGGAACGTTGGCAACGCACAGTTTCCCGATGGTTTGCAAAGTTTAGACGATACCATTCGCGCACGCTTTGAAGTTCGCAACGGCAGCGAATACTTTACTATGTGGTTGCCTACACGCTTTAACTTGTTTGTTGATTACAACATTGTCAAAGATTTCGGTGTGGCATTTACCGCTATGATTTCGCCCGACATGTCGCCACAAAAACGCATGGTACACCATGTAAGCACTTTTGCCATAACCGGAAAGTACGAAAACAAATGGCTGGGAGTGTATGTGCCGCTCAGTTACGATGTGTTCGGTAATGTAAGTCTTGGTACAACATTACGTTTAGGTCCTTTAACTATAGGCACACAGGATTTGCTCGGCTTGTTTGCTAAAAAGTTTGTGTACAATGCCGATATACATGCTGCTTTAAAACTTACCATCCCGCACGGAAAAATTTGCAAGAAAGGCGATGTGCGTTTTGTGCCTAAAACCAAAGGGGCAAAGCGAAACGATTTTCGTTCGTTTTAAGAAAATAGTCATCGGATGACTCAGAGTCATCCGATGACTATCATGAAAGGTTGTTGCGTACCTGCTTGCTTTCTGTTAGGTTTGGTGGCAGGTAATGAAACATTTTTTCTCCCGTAAAGCATGGTGGCTGTGTTGCGTGTTTGCAACTGCATGCTTTGTAGTTTTGAACCTTTCGTTCAGGCATACCGAAGCGGTGTTTCATTCCGAAGAAGAACTCCGCGCTTTCAGAGACGGCTCGCGTTCTCCTATTGATTCAGGCGAATATTTTTTGGGAAGTATCACCTGCAAAGGTTGCCACGGGTTCGATTCCGCTCACTTGGCTAATGTAGATGAGAACGGAAACGACATCAACCTGTACGATGACTGGGAAGCAAGCATGATGGCGTTTTCGGCAGTGGATCCTTTTTGGCGGGCAAAAGTGAGTCACGAAATTTTAGTGAACCCTGCCCATGCCAACGAACTGCAAAGCAAGTGCACCCAATGTCATGCGCCTATGGGTCATTTTACCGCTATGTTTAAAGGCGCAGCCCATTACACACTTGCCGATGTGCTTACCGATACACTCGGCTTAAACGGAGTTGCCTGCGGTGCTTGCCACTCCATTGGTTCCGATAGCATATTCGGGCTTAACTTTTCGGGAAACATTCATTATGATACAAGCAGAGTAGAATACGGTCCGTTTCAAAATCCCGAACTTGGACCTATGCAGTTGTATGTAGGGCTTACTCCAAAGTATAGTCCTCACGTAAGCCGTAGCAAGGTGTGCGCTCCCTGCCATACCCTTATCACTAAAACTGCCGACCTGAACGGCAACTACACCGGAAACACTTTTGTTGAGCAAGCTACTTACCATGAGTGGCTCAACAGTGCTTACAACGACAGTGTTCCCTGCCAGCGATGCCACATGCCGCAGATTAACGACCCTGTTATTATCGCTAACGGCTTACAAAATCTTTCTCCGCGCAGCCCTTTTAACCTGCACAAGTTTATGGGAGGAAACTCCACCATGCTGCGGTTGATAAAGCAAAACAAATCGTTGTTGGGTATTACTGTTCCGGATGAACATATTGATAGTTCCATTAGCGCTACGCTCAATTTATTGCAGCACAGCACCCTACAAATGCAGTTAAGCACCGATTCTATTACTGCCGATACACTTTATGTTAGTGTGAAGTTGACCAACAAAGCGGGACACAAATTCCCGAGTGGTTATCCTTCGCGCAGAGCATTTTTACAAATAGCAGTAACCAATGCCAGCGATACTGTTTTCCGGAGCGGCATGTTGCAGCCGGATGGCGAACTAATCGGACACGATTCGCAATTTGAACCTCACCACCACATCATAACCAACGAACAACAGGTACAGATTTACGAAATGGTAATGGGCGATGTAAATGGCAATTTTACAACCGTGTTAGAGCGTGCTGCTGTTACATTAAAAGACAACCGTCTTCCGCCTGTTGGGTTTACTGCACAGCACAGCGCTTATGATACCGCCCGTATTGAAGGAAATGCAACCACCGACCCTGACTTCAACAAAAACGGAACCACACAAGGCACCGGTACCGATGTAGTGCATTATCATATTCCCATAAACAGTTTAAGCGGAAATCTGCGGGTGAGTGCCGCAGTATATTACCAAACCTTGCCTCCGCGTTGGTTTACCGAAATGTTTACCTATAACAGTTCGTTTATTGATTCGTTCCGCACTATGTATAGTAATGCCGATAAAGCTCCCGTGCTGATTGCTCAAGGGGTGTTAGACAGCATTGCGTTGTTCAGTTCTATCGGTGAGTCAGTTGCTGAAAACAACTTCATTGTTTTCCCTGTTCCTTCCTTTGACGGCCGTGTGATAGTTGAAAACAAATCGGGAAAGGAGATAACAAGCATCGAGATTTTAGATGTTACAGGTAAATTGCTTAAAATAGTTTCTCCGCAAGAAAACAAACAGGTGCTTGTTCTCACACTGCCCGAAAAAGAGGGGGTTTATTGGTTAAAAATTAAGAGTGGGAAAGGAGTTGTATTTAAAAAAGTGTTGCGACAATAGGCGCTGCCTTATTTGTCTGCCAACATGAGTTCTGTTTCATTCGAAATCTTCATCGCTATGTTTCAATAATTACTTTAGGTTTGAGAGAACAAACGCATTCAACTGCATGAAGCACTTTAACTTTCTATTTGCATTGCTTGGTATTTTCGCAGCGAACATACTTATTGCTCAAGCACCGTTTAGCTTCACAAATGCTAACAATAAACTAAGCAACAGCAATTTCCACAGCGGCAATGCCATTTCGGTTGCCGATATGAATGGCGATGGATTAGATGACATAGCCCGCCTTGACCAGGCACGCGACCTGTACTACGAACTGCAACGCACGGGGCAAACCTTTCAAAGTATTACTGCCGGAAGCACAAGTACCAGTAGCAATTGCTGGAGCATGGTAGTGGGCGATGCCGATAACAATGGCATTCGCGATGTGCTGGTGGGTTACAACGGCAGCATAAAGTTTATTAAGCCTGATTCTGCGCTCACTTCTTTTCCAATGGTAACCCTGCCCAACAGCAATTACTTTTTGCAGAACATGAACTTTGCCGATATTGACAACAACGGCTGGGCAGATATTTTCGGCTGCAATGATGTTGGTGCCAGTAAAATGTATGGCAACGATGGCAACGGCAATTTTCCGGCAACTGCCAACTTTTTCAGTCCCGCCACTTATCCGGCATCCGATAACAGCGGCAATTATGGAAGTATTTGGACCGATTTTGATAATGACGGAGATGTTGATTTATATGTGGCACATTGCCGGCAAGGGATAACCTCTTCTACCGACCCGCGCAGAATAAATCAGCTTTTTATCAATCAGGGAAACGGAGTGTACGTGCTCGATTCATTTAATGTGCACGGCACAAACATTGGTGCACAAACTTGGACTGCCAGTTTTGAAGATATTGACAACGATACCGATTTCGATTTGCTGATAACCAACCACAATGTTGCCAGCCAATTGTTCCTGAACGATGGTGCCGGAAATTTTACCGACATAACTACTGCCAGCGGATTGGTGGTTAACATTACATCGTACCAAAGCAAAATGGCAGATTTTGATAATGACGGCTATGTGGACATACTCATTGCCGGAAGTGCTTCGGGCGGTGCGGCAAACAGTCCGCGCTTTTTCAGGAATAACCACGATAACACCTTTACGCTTGTAAGCGGAGTGTTTGATAATAACAGTATGAAATCGTTTGCCGTTGGCGATTTGAATCACGATGGTAAACTGGATTTATACAGCAGCTATGCATCGGGCTACAACGATCCTTCTACAATTGATGATGTACTTTGGTTGAATACGACCAACAACACCAACCACTTTATCACTTTCGATTTGCGCGGCACTGTTAGCACCCGCGATGCCCTTGGTGCACGAATATTTATTTACGGCTCGTTTGGCGTGCAAACCCGCGAAGTGCGGGCAGGTGAAAGCTACGGCACCACTAATTCGTTTATGTGCCACTTTGGTTTGGGCGCAGCTACCGAAATTGATTCGGCTGTTGTTAAATGGCCATCGGGTTTAGTAACGCACCTTGGCAGCCGCCCTGCCGACCAGTTTATAACCGTAGTAGAAGGAGAGTGCTCATCGCCAAATAATATTGTTACTGCCAACACACCGCTGGCACTTTGTGGCGGGCAGCCGCTTACGGTGTTTGCCACACCCGGCTACGCATATACATGGAATACAGGCGATACCACACAATCCATAACCATTACTACCGAGGGCGAATACAATGTGCGCATAACCGATTTGGCAACCGGCTGCAACAGTGTTTCCAAAACTATTTTTATACAAACTACCCCCGATGAAACTCCAACCGTAACGTTTACGGGCAGCACTACCTTTTGCGGAGGGGATAGCTTAATACTCATCGGTTCTACCGCACCGGCTTATTTATGGAGCAATGGCGATACCACCCAAAGCACCATAGTAAAAACTTCGGGTACTTACACACTTACCATACAAGGTTCCTGCGCGCAGTTTACATCGCAACCTGTAAATATAACTTCGGTAATAACCGATATAAATGCTGTGACCCCGCTTTCAGTTTGCGAAGGCAACACAGCAACCATTCAATTAGCTGTTGCTGGTACTGCTTATTGGTTCGAAAACGATTCTGTTACCAATGAGTTTAACACCGGAACAACATTTACTACTCCCGTTCTTTCTGAAAACATAACCTACTATGTTGAAGCACGCGATACCGCTTTCGGATTAAGTGGAAACGTAGGACCCATAGATAACTCCATGAATAACGGAGGTATGTTTAATGGCGACCAGTATCAGATTTTTGATGTGTATAAAACCATTGTGCTGAAATCGGTAAAGGTATATGCAGGCTCTGCCAAAGCTCGAACCATTCAACTGCGTAATGCGGCAAATGTTGTTGTGCAGCAAGTATTCGTAAATATTGATTCGGGTATGCAAATAGTGCCGCTTAACTGGCTTATTGCCCCCGGCACAGCTTATCGCTTGGGCTGGCTGGCTGGCAGCCAACCTAATTTGTATCGCAACAGTGCTAATGCATCTTATCCTTACACCTTAAACGGTTTGGTTGCAATTACCGGAAGTTCGGCAGGCAGCAGCTATTATTATGCTTATTACGACTGGAGTGTAGAAGAGCCGCCATTAGCATGTGTTAGTCAGCGAGTGCCGGTTAGTGTTACCGTTAATCCCAATCCGGTTGTAAGTTTTACGGGATTGAACAACTACTACTATCAAAGTGATAATGCTGTCATGCTTCAGGGTACTCCTGCCGGAGGAACATTCAGCGGAGTGGGAGTAACAGGTAATTCGTTTTCGCCCGTTACTGCCGGAGTGGGCGGTCCGTTTGATGTTACTTACACCTATACCGATGGCAACGGTTGTTCTGCCGCAAGTATTCAACAGGTTACAGTGTTGGCTGATACTGCCAGCAATATTGCTTTGCACACAATTGCCGGCAGCCGGATAAGTGTGTTTCCGAATCCGAACAACGGCTCGTTTTATGTTAAAGTTGAAATGGAAGCTATGCAGGAAATTAACATAGGCATACGCGATGTTTCGGGAAGATTGGTTTTTGAAACTAAAGGTTATCTATCCGCAAACCAAACGCTGATACCCGTTGAGCCGGAGAGTTTGAGCGGTGGCTATTACACTCTAACCGTTTCTACTTTCGAAGGAAACAGTTCCTTTAAACTGTGTATTCGTTAATACACACGGGGTAGTATTGTTAGAACCGCTATTTTCCCGCGCTAATTGTGTTTAACTTAGCAGCGTAAAACATTTGATATGAGAGGTTCATTGCTTATTACCGTAGTATTGATTATGGTTGTTACTTCTTCTTGTAAAAAGGAAGTGCAGGAAAGTTTGCAAAGCGTGGAGGACAACGCACAAATTGAAACAGAGTTCGCTCAGATATATGAGGTAGTTTCCGACTATGCCGCTAACGACCCGCTTACCGGAAAAACCGAAGAGTATCTGTTGCCCAGCGGAGCAGTAGTAACATTTACCGATACCACATTTACCGATGGTGATGGGGTGGACTTTATGATTGATTACGGTCCGCTGAACCACAGCGGCAGCAACAAAGGAATTTTATGTAAAGACGGACGCTACCGTGCCGGGGTTATTCATGCCGGTATTACCGCTCCGTGGAGTCAATTGCCCTGCACGCTTACCGTAGCCATTTCGGCAGCTAACAATTATTACGTTGGCAACGGCACCAAAATGTATAAGATAACCGGAGCAAAGTCCGTTCAACGCACTTCCGATACTTCGTACACCGTAATAGTTACCGATGCCACTTTACAGCGCGATAACAACACTGCCAGTTGGAGTTCAACCCGTACAGTTACCCGCACTTACGATGCCGGCAGCGGTTGGCTGAACGATGAATACACGATTGTTGGAACGGCATCGGGTATAAACGCTAACGGAGTTTCGTTTACGGTAGCAACAGTTACTCCGCTGCTTAAAAAACTTTCGTTGGGTTGTATGTCAACCTTTGTGGCGGGCGAGTTGGTGTTAACCAATTCGAACGGAAAAACGTTTGCTGTTAACTACGACCCAGATAACGATAGAGCCTGCGATAAAAAACTGACCGTTACTATAAACGGAAAAACCTATACAGTTACTCTTTGGTAATTACACTTACACGGCAACGCTGTGCTCGCGCAGGGCATCGTTCAGCGATGTTTTTTTATCGGTTGATTCTTTTCTGGTTCCGATAATAAGTGCACAAGGCACTTGGTAATTTCCCGAAGGAAACTGTTTGGTATAACTGCCCGGTATTACCACCGAACGTGCGGGCACATATCCTTTGTATTCCACCGGTTTTTCGCCCGTTACATCAATAATTTTGGTTGACATGGTAAGCACCACATTAGCCCCCAGCACTGCTTCCTTTTCAATACGAACACCTTCTACTACTATACAGCGCGAACCAATAAAGCAGTTGTCTTCAATAATTACCGGAGCGGCCTGCACCGGTTCCAGCACACCGCCAATGCCAACGCCTCCGCTAAGGTGCACGTGCTTTCCTATTTGCGCGCAGGAGCCAACGGTTGCCCATGTGTCCACCATAGTTCCTTCGTCAACATAAGCGCCTATGTTTACATAGCTGGGCATCATAATTACTCCTTTCGAAACATAACTTCCGTAACGCGCAATACCGTGCGGCACTACACGAACGCCCAACTCTTTGTAGTTCTGTTTTAAAGGAATTTTATCGTAAAACTCCATAGGTCCTGCCTGTAAAGTTTCCATGGGCTGAATGGGGAAGTAGAGTATTACGCCTTTTTTAATCCAGTCGTTTACCAACCAGCCGTTAGCAGTTGGTTCGGCTACGCGCAGTTCGCCTTTGTCAAGCAAATCAATTAGTGCACGTATGGCATGTTGAGTTTCGGTTTGTTGTAAAAGGCTGCGGTCGTCCCATGCATTTTCAATAATACCTCGGAGCGCTTGTGTGTTCGACATGGTTGAGTGGTTTGTATGCAGAATATATGTGTGCAGTTATGCTGTTTGCACAAAGCCGCGAATGTATAAAAGGAGAATAAACTTTTAGCACCTATGCATTTGCGGTCATTCATTGCCGTTATATTACTTTTGCCGTCCGAAATATTCTGATGAAAAAAATAGCTGTGTTTCCGGGTTCGTTTGACCCTATTACCAAAGGGCACTCCGATATTGTGTTGCGCTCGTTGCCTTTGTTTGACGAAATAATAATTGCGATTGGCGTTAACTCTCAAAAGCAATCGCTGTTTAGCTTAGAGCAGCGCATTGCATGGATTAAACAGGTTTTTAAAGAACAACCGAAAGTTAGAGTGGAAAGCTACGAAGGACTAACCGTAAACTTTTGTGCCAAGATGCAGGCAGGGTACCTGCTGCGCGGCATTCGCAGTTCAGCCGATTTTGAATACGAGAAAACCATTGCCCACCTTAACCACGATATGCTTCCCGAAGTAGAAACGGTACTTATTCTTGCGCGCCCCGAACTCTCATCCATTTCATCTACCATTGTGCGCGAAATAATAAGAGGCAAAGGCAAAGTGGAAAAATTTGTTCCTGCCGAAATTGCTAACGATTTTAAGTAGGGTTGAATGCGTTTATTGTTCTTGTTGTTTTTTGTTCCCTGTTTTTTATTGGCTCAGTCTAACCGCACTATTGCCATACAGCAAATTGCCGATTTAAAAAGCGGTGCTTTGATTGTTCGCCTTAAAACCAACGATAAATCGGTTGAAGCCTACAGGCGTAACGGACGCAACGATGTTGCCGATCGCATTATAGCCGACCGAAAAATTCAGAATCAGAAAATAGTGGATGCTTTCCGCAGCCGGTTCGACTTTTGTAAGGTTTACTTTATTTATGCTTCTTCCACCAATCAGGTTTTAGAAGGCACAACCGGTCTTTTTCTGAACGATGCCATGGAGCCGGATACTTCTATCGTAATTAAGGAATCGTATTTTCTATTGGCAGAGTATGGCACTGTTACCGCCAATATGCGGGGCGATGAGTACCATTATAAAAATGTGGACAAAACCGAAGCCTCATCGAACACTACCACCTCAAGCGCTATTTTCATTTCCGATACTTCGCTTACACAACTCAAAGAGCCTTTCCCTTTTTATCAAACCGTACTGTTGGAAAACTACACCAAAGCGGTGGACAGGCTCAACAGCGCCTTGCATCGTTTTTACTTTAACCGGGTTAGCAATGCCAAGCCAACCGATAAGCAGAAAAAGTAAGAACACTGCTATGGCGGCTACCTGCACAATTCTCGACCTCGGCTTAAAACCTTATGCCGAAGTGCTGCAATTACAGGAAACACTTTTTCAGAAAAATATACTTGCCAAAGAGCAAAGCAAGCCAACCGAAAACACACTCCTACTTTGCGAACACTACCCCGTTTATACGCTCGGTAAAAGCGGCAAGCGCGAAAATATTTTGGTAAGCGATGAAGAACTGAATGCCGAATACTACCATGTTAGCAGGGGAGGAGATGTTACCTTTCACGGTCCCGGGCAATTGGTGGTGTATCCCATATTTGATATTGATACACTCGACATAGGGCTGGCGCAATTCATTTTTAAGTTGGAAGAAGCCGTAATTGAAACGTTGCGACATTACGAGTTGAAAGGTGAACGGATTGAGAACGCTGCCGGTATTTGGCTGCGAAAGCCCGATGGCGCAGACGAGAAAATTTGCGCCATAGGGGTGCGTGCATCGCGCCATGTAACCATGCACGGGTTAGCTATAAACATAAACACCGACCTCAGCTATTTCAACAAAATTGTTCCCTGCGGGTTGCAAGGTAAAGGGGTGACCTCTCTGAGCAAAGAGCTGAATCGCGAAGAATCAATAGAACATTTCAAAAGTGTTTTTATTGAAAAGGTTACGGATGTATTTGACTTTACACATACCCACTCAACAGTTAAGTAAGACAGAATTGTTACACATTTTAACTTACGGCAAAGGATAACAGCCGGTGCAACGTCCTTAACTCGCACAATATTTATATTCGCCCGCTATTTGCCATAACTATGAAGAAATTTCTTGTCTCCCTGCTATTGCTCGTTACCGCAGCCATATCCCCCGCTCAACAAACTATCCGTTGCTCTACCATGGAAGATGATTCCATACTGCGGGCACAGCATAATCTTGAATCGTTACAGGATTTTGAAAATTGGCTGCAACAGCAAATTGCGGTTTACAAAGCATCCGATAAATACCTTTCGGGCGAAAGGAACGTAGTAACCATTCCCATCATTTTTCACATTATACACGATGGCGATGCGGTGGGTTCAAGTGAGAATATCTCTTTAGCGCAAGTGAACAGCCAAATAGCGGTGTTAAATGAAGATTACCGCAAGGCATTCGGAACAGCCGGCTATAACACCAACCCTGTTGGTGCCGATTGCGAAATTGAATTTTGTGCGGCAGTAGTGGACCCCAACGGAAATGTATTAGCAGAGCCGGGCGTACACCGTGTAAACATGGGGCAGTCGGAATGGACACAAACCGAAGTAAACGCAACCGTAAAGCCGCAAACCATTTGGGATCCTGCCCGCTATTGCAACGTGTGGACGGTTCGCTTTGGCGGCACTTCGGCTAACCTTTTAGGCTATGCACAGTTTCCGAGCAGTTCAGGGTTGCAGGGGTTGAATAACAATTCAGGCTCTGCTAATACCGATGGAGTGGTTATCCGCTTTAATTCCTGCGGAAGAATAGGCAACGTAAGCGCTCCTTACAACAAGGGAAGAACCTTGGTGCACGAGTTAGGGCACTGGCTCGGCTTGCGCCATATATGGGGCGACCAAAACTGCGGCAACGATTATTGCAACGATACGCCCACCTCCAGCGGGGCAAACTACGGTTGCCCCACCGGACAAAACACCTGCCCCGACCCCGGAAACGATATGGTGGAAAATTACATGGACTATACCAACGATGCCTGCATGAACATTTTTACCAACGACCAGAAAACCCGCATGATGACAGTGCTGAGTGTAAGCCCTCGCAGAGCATCGCTCACAAGTTCCAACGTTTGTGTTATACCTTTTACCTTTTCATACACCGGAAGAGTGATTGATGCAGTTACCAATCAACCCGTACCCAATGCAAAGGTGTTGTTGGATGGCGCGGCTGATTACACCCCTACCACCGATGCCAACGGTTATTTTACCATCAGCAATTTACAGCAGGATAACTATGCTATTTACGCGGGTAAATGGGGGTATGTAACTGCCACGGTAGCTTCGCAGTTATTTTCTCCGGCTACTCCACAAATAACAGTTGCCTTGCAACCGGGTTACTACGATGATTTTCTTTTCGATTTTAACTGGACAGAAAACGGTACTGCCACCACCGGTAAATGGGTACGCGGAATTCCGGTGGGTACTACCTACACAACAGGCGGCACTACTTACCAATGTAACCCGGGGTTAGATGTTACGGGCGACTACGGCAGCCATTGCTATGTAACCGGCAATGGCGGTGGCGCAGCCGGTGACGATGATATTGACAACGGCACTACCATTCTCACATCGCCCTCAATGGACTTAACCGGATTTGCCGAGCCGGTAGTGCGTTACTATCGTTGGTTCTTTAACAGCGGTGGAAGCGGCAGCCCTAACGATTCGCTCATTGTTAGTTTAATAAACGGAACACAAAGTGTGGATATTGATAACGTAGCTGCCGGTGCCAACACCAACGTATGGACATACAAAAGCTACCGAGTAAAAGATTACTTCCCCAATCCGGGTAATAACGTTACCGTAAAATTCAGAACGTTCGACAATAACCCCGGGCATTTGGTAGAAGCAGGTATAGATTTATTCCGCGTTCTTGATTCTACGGCTGCCAGTTCGGTGCCGCCTGTAGCTAACTTCAGTGCAAATACGAAAGCTGTTTGCGTGGGGCAGGCAGTTACCTTTAACGACCTCTCTACCAACAACCCTAATTCGTGGAGTTGGACCTTTCAGGGCGGTTCTCCATCCACTGCCAATAATCCGACACCCGTAGTTACTTACAATACCCCGGGCACTTATACCGTAAGTTTAACCGTTGGCAACAATGGAGGTACTAACAGTATTACCCAAACAGGATTTATAAAAGTAGAAGGAGTAGTGGCAAATTTTGACCAGGACGTGCAAGGCATTTGCCCGGGCTTGCAGGTAAGTTTTAATAACGGTAGTTCGTGTAACCCTACTACCATAAAGTGGAATTTTCCCGGTGGAGACCCTGCCTCCTCAACACAAGAAGACCCTGTAGTTACTTACTCTTCGCCCGGTTACTACGATGTGGTGCTTATAGCCGGCAATCAGTTTGGTGCCGATACCTTGGTGCAAAATTTGGCGGTGCAGGTGTTTGCTCCACCTGCTTTGCAGGCAAGCACCGTTTCCGATACCGATTTTACAGGCGTAGGTACAGCTACCGTAAACATAAACATTGGCACTCCGCCTTATACTTACAAATGGAGCGACCCGCAACAGCAAACTACCGCAACAGCCGTTAATCTTACGGCAGGCAACTACTTTGTAACAGTAACCGATGGCAACGGATGCAAGTCAATAACCAGTATGGCAGTGCCCAATACAGTGGTGAACAGCACAGCGAAAACCGAAGCAGCATTTGTGCGCCTTTACCCCAATCCGCTTAAAGGCGATCTGCTTTATGTTTATGTAAGTGCTGCCGGCAAAGCATACGCAGAAGTTTACAATGCAATAGGGCAAACCGTTGTTTTTGCTGTGTTACAGCAGGGGGTAAACGAAGTGCCTATGAGTGATAAGGCAGCAGGTGTTTATCTTGTTCGTATTACTTCGGGTAACAGCGTGCAAACCGTAAAGGTGGTGAAAGAGTAAATGTATATACCTGGCTTAGGCAGGAAGTTAGTGCAAGTTTTCAAGCGTAGCTTTATAACAAAAAAAGGCTGCCCCTTTTAGCGCAGCCTCGTTTTGTTTTTGCAATACAACGTTTAAAACGCCCGCACTGCCCGCACGTAGTTGGCTACGTTTTTACCGGGGTTGGCATAACTTCCGTTCCAAAAATCAACACCGGTACTGCTGTTTGCACCGCTTTCGCTTGAAGTAGCATAGGTGCAGGAATTACCGCATCCCGGCACAAACGAAAATCCACCTAAACCTACCAGATGAAGGTTGTTGTACATCAACATTACCTCATCTCGCGAAGGAAGAAACCAGTCACTGTATCCATTTAGGGTAAGAGCATCGCATATTTTAGCCGATATATTCGCTTGTGCACAAAAAGCGGCTATGGCTGCCGTGTTGCTGGCACCGGTGCCTACGGCTGTACTGGTGGCAATGCTGGTGCCGTCACAGCCCCATTGGTAACTCCCCTGGTTGGATGGGGCACATACTAAACCGTGGGTGCCGCTGCCGTCAATATAAAACACAATGCCACCGGCATAGTTCTGCCCTATGTAAGGGGTAGCCGGAGTAAGCGTAGTAAATACTTTTTCGGCACCATACACTGTACCTTTGCTGTTGGTGGCGTAAGCTCTTACATAGTACGTTTGCCCGCCCAGCAATCCGGTAATGTTCGAAACAAATACCCCGCTGCCCGCTCCCTGCGAAGTATGGGCATTAGCAATAGTTGGGTTGCTGTTCAGACTCCAGCAAACGCCTTTTTGAGTGATGGGGCAGCCACCGTC
The DNA here is from genome assembly GCA_026129525.1 of Chitinophagales bacterium. GTDB lineage: Bacteria > Bacteroidota > Bacteroidia > Chitinophagales > LD1 > Bog-950. The sequence continues at coordinate 162,242 of JAHCHW010000003.1, forward strand.
ATCGGTAATTTCTCCACCCGATACGGCAGAGAACGAATCAATGGAGGTAATATCTGCTGTAGTTACGGTGGGTGTTGAACCGGTGCTTACCGTGTTTTGTGCCCCGTAACCGGTACCTGTGCTGTTGGTGGCGTAAGCGCGTATGTAATACACCGTGTTGCAACCGCTAAGTCCGGTTGCCGTACTGCTAAAGTAGCCCAAGCCGCTGCCGTCAGTGCTATAGCTGTTGCTTAAGGTAGGGTTGGGGCTGGTGCTCCAACATACTCCGCGGGCGGTAACGGTACTTCCGCCATCATCGCTTACATAGCCACCGCTGCTTGCGGTTGTGGTTCCACTGAGTGCAGATGATGCTGTTGCCACAGTAGGAACGGAAGGTCCCGGAAAAACAAGTGCTGTTGTAGTAAAACTTACCTGATTGCCGTAAGTAGTGCCCACTGCGTTAGTAGCATAAGCGCGCACATAGTAAAGTGTAGTAGGTGTTAAACCGGTAAGCGTGCTGTTATAGTTGGCAGAACCGCTTCCGTCATTTGTAAAACTGTTGGCTAAAGTGGGGTTGGGGTTTACATCCCACACCACTCCCTTGGCAGTAATGGCAGAACCTCCGTTGCTTGTAATGGTACCACCTGAACCTGCCAGGTTAGAGGATATACCGCCCACGGCATTCGTAGTAAGCACCGGTGCGGTGAGTGCAAGAGTGGTGAAACTGTATTCATTCCCATAAACCGTTCCGGCTCCGTTTACTGCAAAGGCGCGCACATAGTAAGTAGTGTTGGGCGAAAGTCCTGTCATACTAATACTGAAACTGCCCAAACCTGCTGCTTGTGTGGTGTTAAAATTGGCAGTAGTGGGGTTAGCAGAAGTGTTCCAGCAAATTCCGCGGCTTGTAACTGTAGAGCCGTTGTCGGCTGTTACGTTTCCTCCGCTTGTAGCAGTGGTGTACGAAACGGCACTTACTGTATTCGTAGTAATGGAAGCCAGCGAAAGGGTAAGTGTAGTAAACGATAACTCGTTGCCGTAAGCCGTGCCCTGTGCGTTGGTGGCGTAAGCGCGCACGTAGTAGAGAGTATTAGGAGTTAAGCCGGTGATCAGAGCATTAAAGCTGCCGGTAACTGTACCCGCAGCCGAAGTAGCATCGGCAGTAGTTGGGTTGGGCGAAGTGCTCCAGCAAACTCCGCTGCCGGTTAAGGCGCTGCCTCCGTCATCGGTTATATTGCCCCCACCCATTGCGCTGTTAAGCGAAATATTATACACCGTGTTGGTAGTAAGAGCAGGCGTAGTAAGCGCCAGTGTAGTAAAGCTTAGTTCGTTGCCATAGGTAGTTCCAATAGTGTTGGTAGCAAACGCCCTAACATAATAAGTAGTGTTGGGCAACAGCGATGTAAGCGAAGCATTAAATGCACCGGTTCCGCTGCCTGCCAGTACATAAGCATCAGCCAGTGTAGGTGCAGCCGCTGTGCCATAACAGAACCCGCGGGCTAAAATCAACTCGTTGCCGCTGGCGGTTACATTACCGCCTGCCTGCGCGGTAGTATAGCTTACCAATGAAGTGCCTGTTGTGGTAACAACCGGTAAACTTGTTCCGGGAACTCCCACTGCCTGCCAACTCGCATAGCCGTTGGCATCGGAGGTAAGCACATAACCGGCAGCTTCGGTGCCGTCTTTAATGCGAATGTTGCCGTTAACTTCCAGTTTACCGGTTGGATTATCAAAGCCTAAACCTGTATTGCCGTTTTTAAGCATTACCATGGCATTCGATTGGCTGCCGGGGCTGCTGCTTGTTCCGTTGCCAATTACAAACAAACGGTCGGTAGCAACCCAACTTTGGTCGCCAAGGGGAGTATAGTCTGTATTGTGAATGCCAATAGCAGTTTCGCCAAAACTGCGGGCAACAGCGTACTGCCCGATAGCAGTTGATGAAAGACCGGATGCTATACTCATTTGTCCACCGGCAAACGAAAAAGGGCCTGATGCAGTTGAACCCCAACCTATAGCTGTTGAACTTCCGCCAGAAGCGACAGTGTTCCATCCCATAGCCGTTGAATTGAATCCGGATGCCATGCTGGCGCCCCCCATTGCAGTGGAGGCATAACCATTTGCCGTGGTATTCAATCCCGCTGCAAACGAGTTAACGCCACCGGCTATGGTTGAGTTGCCTAAAGCTGTTGAGCCATCTGCACTTGCGGTAGTGTTCCATCCCATAGCCGTAGAGTAATTGCCCGAGGCAGTTGTTAGAAGCCCTAGAGCGGTTGAGTTGTCGCCACTTGCAATAGTGGCACTTCCAATCGCTAAAGAATAGACTCCTGTAGCACTTGTAGAACTGCCCATCGCAGTAGATGAAAACCCACCGGCTTTAGTGCCGACTCCCGATGCAAATGAATAATCCCCTATGTTAGCATCATCCCACTCTGCCCCGTTAACATGCCCTACCCTAAAAGCTGCTTTTGCAGGGTACCACATCATGCGAGTGCCCACACCTGAGGCAGATATAGTGCCTGTGCCGTAGGTTCCGGCAGCCAGTACACCATAATCGCCCACTACATGCAGAGTAGCACTTGGTGTGGTGGTACCTATTCCTACTTTGGCGCTTACAGTGGCACCATGTACGCCATTTATGGAGCCTATTACTACTGAATTGGATTGCCCTACCAGTGCACGGGCACCTATGGCAGTGGCATTGGTAAGGTTACTGCTCCCAACGTTGGCAGAGTAACCAATTGCAGTGTTGAAAGAGCCTGAAAAATTAAGATTAAGAGCAGCTGTTCCTAAAGCGGAGTTATAACTACCGGTTGTATGATAAAGAGCACCGGAACCAAAAGCTGCATTTTCCTGTCCTGCGGTGTTTTCATAAAGAGAATTATATCCGCTGGCAGTATTATAGCTTCCTGTAGTGTTTTTGTTAAGCGCTTCATAACCGATTCCTGTATTATTTGCACCTGCATTCACATTGCCCGACTGGTATCCTAAAAATGTAGAGCCATTCAAGTCAATTTTACCTGCTTTCTGGTTATTTATTTTGAAGTTTAACGGAGCATTATCGGTAGTACCTATAAAGTTAGTTCCGTCCACAGTTCCTGAATTTCCTGTTAAACTCCATGCATTTAATGCACCATCGGCACCCGTAGCGCCTGTGGCTCCTGTATTTCCTTGAATGCCTTGTGCACCTGTAGCGCCCGTTGCTCCGGTGTTTCCTTGAATACCTTGTGCACCTGTAGCGCCTGTGGCTCCTGTATTTCCTTGAATGCCTTGTGCACCTGTAGCGCCCGTTGCTCCGGTGTTTCCTTGAATGCCTTGTGCACCTGTAGCGCCTGTTGCTCCGGTATTTCCTTGAATGCCTTGCGCTCCCGTAGCGCCTGTTGCTCCTGTATTGCCTTGAATACCTTGCTCACCTGTAGCACCCGTAGCACCAGTGTTGCCTTGAATGCCTTGTGCACCTGTAGCGCCTGTTGCTCCGGTGTTACCTTGAATACCTTGCTCTCCCGTAGCACCTGTTGCTCCTGTATTTCCTTGAATGCCTTGTGCTCCCGTAGCGCCTGTTGCTCCGGTGTTACCTTGAATACCTTGCTCTCCCGTAGCGCCTGTTGCTCCGGTGTTGCCTTGAATACCTTGCTCACCTGTAGCACCTGTTGCTCCGGTGTTACCTTGAATGCCTTGCGCTCCCGTAGCACCTGTTGCTCCTGTATTACCTTGAATACCTTGTTCTCCGGTAGCACCTGTTGCTCCGGTGTTGCCTTGAATGCCTTGCGCTCCCGTAGCACCTGTTGCTCCGGTGTTTCCTTGAATACCTTGTGCACCCGTAGCGCCTGTGGCTCCTGTATTTCCTTGAATGCCTTGTGCACCTGTAGCGCCTGTTGCTCCGGTGTTTCCTTGAATGCCTTGTGCACCTGTAGCGCCTGTTGCTCCCGTGTTACCTTGAATACCTTGTGCACCTGTAGCGCCTGTGGCTCCTGTATTTCCTTGAATGCCTTGTGCTCCCGTAGCGCCTGTTGCTCCGGTGTTACCTTGAATACCTTGTGCACCCGTAGCGCCTGTGGCTCCTGTATTTCCTTGAATACCTTGTGCACCCGTAGCGCCTGTGGCTCCTGTATTTCCTTGAATACCTTGTGCACCTGTAGCGCCTGTTGCTCCGGTGTTGCCTTGAATGCCTTGTGCTCCCGTAGCGCCTGTTGCTCCGGTGTTTCCTTGAATACCTTGTGTACCTGTAGCGCCTGTTGCTCCGGTGTTTCCTTGAATACCTTGTGCACCCGTAGCGCCTGTGGCTCCTGTATTTCCTTGTATGCCTTGTGCACCTGTAGCGCCTGTTGGGCCTGTGGCTCCGGTTGCCCCTGCTGCGGCATTGCCCGCATACAAAGCATAAGGAACGCTCATTAGCTGTGAAGTTCCCATGTCAGAAAAATTGCTTCCTCCGGCAGGGTCAAATTCTACCTGTAAGTATTTTGAACCGCTGCCCCAGTTGATGCCCGAAAAAGTTCCAATAAACGGCACTCCGTTTCCGATAACCACCGAGAATAAACCAAACTGATTGGTTACTACACTTTGGGTTTCCTGATACACAACCACTCCGGTGGCAGTGCCATCGTGAATGCTCAAGCGAACAGAAATGTTTTGAACGGGCAACACATTGCCTTGTGCATTACGGGCTACTGCCTGGTAGTTGATTCCTTGCGGGGCTTGAGCCGATGCTTGTAAAAAGAAGCCCGTTATAGAAAGGAACAGGAACGAGAAAGCGAAAAACTGCTTCATGGATTTATATGTTTATGTTGACAAAGGTGGTTGCGAAATTGCTGTTGCGGTTATGATTTTAATCAATAACCGAAACGGGCATGAACCGACCAACGAAAGCTGATGTAGTAAAGGCGCTTAACGGGTTACTCCCCATCAACAATAATAGGAGTGGTTTGTACTATGTTGCTGCGATTACCGGCTTTATCCTTAATAAGAATGGAATAAACTACTGTGTCCTTCGGGCAACCGGGCTGAGGAGCCGCAAAACATTTTTCGGTGTAAATGTTGGTGATAATGGAAATTTCACCGCTTATGTCATCAAACTTTCCTTTGGGCTGAACATTGGCAGAAGCAAATGTGCTGATGCACTTGTTGCGGTGGTCAATAAGGAAAACGTTAAAGCCGTTCAGAAAAAGACAGGTACTGTCGCCTGTTTGCAAGCCGCATACATTGCAACTGTCATCGGCTGAAGGCGAAACACCAATATCGCCATTGCCATCGGTAAATGAAATGGTAATAGTATCAGTGCTGCCGCTGTAGATGTAATCGGAAGAAACAGAAACAAACTCAATAAAGGGTTCATCGGGGTAAGTAGGCGGCTTTACACAACTGCCGAATGTTAACAGGAGCAAGAGGAAAGTGAGCGCTTTTTTCACAGCTACGAATAAAACGGAAGTTCTTCTAATTATTGCAATTTTAAGCGCGAAATATCCCTGTGTTGAAGCCACTGTATGAAAAACTTTTTTCGGTAACCGATAGCAACTTTGAAGAGATGGCTTTGCATGTTTTCAACTTTCAGTTTGAGGAGGCAGAGGTTTACCGTGAGTTTTGTACTGCATTAAAACGCACACCTGCCACCGTTCATCGCCTTGCCGATGTTCCTTTTTTGCCGGTAGAGTTTTTTAAAACACATCGGGTAATAGCAAAGTCGAAACAAGCAGCCGAAGTTTTTGAGAGCAGCGGCACTACGGGTTCTGTACCTTCTAAACATTATGTGGCTGACAGGGAATTGTACGAGCAAAGTTTTGTGCAATGCTTTGAGCATTTTTACGGTGCTGCGAACGATTATGTAATACTCGCTTTGCTGCCTTCGTATTTAGAGCGCGAAAATTCTTCGTTGGTTTATATGGCCAATCAACTTATTGCCTTAACCGGCAAGGTCGACAGCGGTTTTTTTCTGAATGAGTACGAAAAATTACATGCACTGCTTTTAGCCTTAAAAATCCGAAAACAAAAAACTGTTTTGCTTGGAGTAACGTTTGCGCTGCTCGATTTTGCAGAAAAATATCGGTTATCGTTTCCCGAACTTACAGTAATGGAAACCGGAGGGATGAAGGGTAGGAGAGAAGAACTGACAAGAGCCGAAGTGCACGAAAAACTTTGCCGCGCATTTAATGTAAAGCATATTCACTCGGAGTATGGTATGACTGAACTGCTAAGTCAGGCATATTCAAAAGGTGATGGTGTTTTTCGTACTCCGCCCTGGATGAAAATTCTGTTGCGCGATGTTACCGACCCGCTGAGCATAGAAGGGAGGAGCAGCGGTGCCGTAAATGTAATTGACCTTGCTAACTTGTATTCGTGTTCCTTTATTGCAACTTCAGATATGGGTAAGCTGAACACGGATGGTAGTTTTGAAATTTCAGGAAGGTTAGATAATGCCGAAGTGCGCGGTTGTAATTTGATGGTGGCAAAAATTTAGACGACAGAGCAATACATTGATGGAAAAAACGTGGTTGCATAGATTGTGGAAAGCGGACAAGCGCTTGTTTGCTCTTATTGCGATTTACATAACGGGTTTGGCATGGTTTGCTTTGCGGCAGCATGAAGAGTTTCCTTTTTTGTTGTATGGCATGTACTCGCTGAAAGAGAAACCACAGGATACCTACATTGCTTACGCTATAAAAGTGGATGGGAAAGAAGTGCGTTACACTACCCTGTGGGATTTGCAAAAAGAGATGATTGTTTCTCCGCTTACACATGCCATTCCGCTATATGAAAGCGGAAAAATCAGCGAGCATGAAATGAAGCAATTGTATGCCTGGCTGTTCCGCTACATGGCAGATATGCGTATGGTGGAAGATAACACGATGACTATTGAAAAACTTACTTGCCGTTATGCCCCCAATGGCACCGCAGAAGTAATAAACCGCGAAACCGTAATAAACTATGTTGCCGAATAAACATTTTGAAAATGACTACCGCTTAAAGGCAACGCTGGTGTTTTCGTTTGCCCTGCTGTTGTTTTTTATGCGGTTTATGAACAATGTGCTGGTGTCGCAAATAGGAGAGGTGCCGTTTTTGTTTGAGCAAAAGGAATGGACTTACCGTTTGTTTTACCAAAGCAGCATAGCGCAATGGCTAACAGTGCATTTTATTCCTGCGGCTATGTTCGATGCGTTGTTGTTTTTTTTGCCTTTGGTATTTATGCTTACGCGCAGCCGGTTATATGTGTACGGTTTCTCGCTTATTGCATTGATTTATTTTTTGCTGTTCAATATGGCAGCGGGGCACCATTACCACGGCATGGTGGGGGTGTTGGTTATGTCTGTTCCGTTTTGGAGTAAAAATGAAGAGCGGTTTAACCTGCTATGGCAAGGCGCCCGCTATTACTTGCTTTACATTTTTGCCTCGGCTGCTTTGTGGAAATTGCTACGCGGCTCTGCTTTTGAACCGGAGCAAATGGTAAACATTTTAAAGGCGCAGCAGTTAGATGTATTGCTGCAACAGCCCGGTTCGCTGCGTGCAGTAATAGCACAATATTTAATTGCCCACCCTGCGGTGGCGCATGGCGTACTGGTAACAAATATGCTGTTGCAGTTGAGTTTTGTAACCGGATTTTTTACCAAACGGTTCGATGTCGTGTTGCTGGTGCTTTGTGTGGTGTTTGTGGTTGCCAACTATTTTGCCATGAGCATAGTTTCGGCTGAGTTGCTGATACTGTGTATTCCCCTGCTAAACTTTAAGCAGTTGCAGCGCATACAGGATGTGCTTATGGTGAAAGAGGATGTGGCGGAGGAAGATATAAGGCCTGCCGTTGTTTAGGGTATTCCCGAAATCTGATGAAGGGCTTTAGAATGGCTTAAATAATTTTTTTCTGCCCCCCCCCCTACGAGAATTTGAATGGCGATGAAATTCTGAATTCGCGATATTTTTTAAAAAAGTGAACAGTTTTGAGGCGGTATGATACTTTCGGTATCATCATTGCCTCACCCCGTCCCGCCTTTGGCGGGACACCCCTCTCCACACTGTGGAGAGGGAAGTTCCGCGCAGCGGAACAGGGGGAGGAAAACAAGGAGTTCTATGAACTTATCATCACTTATTGATGCAACCGGCATGAATCCGAAGAATTCGCACAAATTATTTTCGGGAACACCCTATTTAGCTTTCGGGTTTAGTTCATTTGTTCTTCTAACTGCTTAATGTAGGTAAGCGATATAGGCAGCGCGAACGCTTTGCCGTTTTTGTGAAAGGTAATGCGCTCGTCTTTACGGTCCACTTCTTTTATGTGAATGGTGTTAATGATGTACGATTTGCCTACGCGCTTTAGCGAGGTGCCTTCGAGCAGGGGCGATATGCGTCCTATTTGTACGGTAACCAACTGCATTTCTTTTTCGTGCAGGTAAATTTCGGTGTAGTTGAGGGCGGCTTTGCAGTACACAATTTCATCGGGGTTAAGAAGTATAAAGCCGGTGCGGGTGTTAAAGCGAATGCGGGCGGGGCTTAGAGAGGTTTTGCCGTAGAGCATTACATCGCGGTCGGTGTGGTTGTTTTGCAGGGCAATACGCAGGCGGGTAATACTTTGGCGCAGTTCGTCTTCGTTAATGGGTTTTACCAGATAATCGAAAGCGCGCTGGCGCACGGCTTGTATGGCGTAGTCGTGGTAGCCGGTAGTAAAAATTATGTGGGGCGAGTAGCCGCTTTTCTTTAATTCATCTAACAACTCCAAGCCGTTTTTGCCGGGCATTTCTACATCCAGAAAAACTACGTGGGGCAGTTGTTCGAGAATAAGTTGAATGCCGCGGTCGGCATTATCGGCCATGCCGCATAGTTCAATATCGGAGTGGTCTTTGAGTAAAACAGCCATTACCGCGCGGCTGTCGGACATGTCGTCAATAATTACGGCTCGTATTTTATTGCTCATAAAATTCTTTGGTGAGGTAGAAAACTGTATCAATAAAGTAGAGAATGCCATTTCGGGATAGCACATTTTCATCGTGCAGGTCTTCGAAAATTATTCCGAGATGTTGGTTGAAATAGTCGTTGTTGCGGGTGTTTGTAAAATGATTGTATTCCAGAAATTGTTTTACCCTGCTTAAATCGGTGGGTTCGGTAGCTTCAATGAACTCCTGCTTTACCACGGCATATAGTTTTTCATGCATAACTTTAAAACCTGCCAAATCGTAAGCTGTGGCGCTAAAAAAATAGTTGTGAATGAGCAGGCTGTTGAGGTAGTCGAACCAGCACCGGTAAAATATACTGTTGTTTAGCTTTATTACGTGCCAATCGCCATAACGGTAAACGCGTTGTTCGGCACCTTGTGCAACAAAGTTTTTTTCTGAAATCGTATGAGTGTAAAGCAGATTTTCTTTTACGGCAAATTGAATCAGGCGGCTTTCTTCTTCGTTTTTGAGAGGCTTTGATTTTTCAAAGCTGCTGCCTGTTGGCGCATTTCCTTTAAGGAAATTTTGCGCTTTTTTGAGTTGGCTTGTGTTGCCAGTTTGTTCATTTCCGAAAATGATATTTTGTAGTTCATGCTTTATGCTTTTCACTGTTTCAAATTTAGGTAAACAATAGCGCATTTGAAATTTTGCTTTTTGCAGGCAGATAAAGCAGCCAGAGCAAGGAGGATAGGCGGAATATGTTTGGTGTGTAGTTGTTTCTTACCATATCCATTTAAAATTTATAGCCGTTAGGAATTATTATTTGCACCGTACGCCCGGCAGGCGAATCGGTTATATGCAGGGTACATTGTTGCCGGTTGCGTTGGTTGTATAAATTTAAAATGCGCTCAATAAGGGCAATGCCTTTGCGGGTGGGTGCCAGCGCACCGGTAAAGCCGGAGGGCGAATGTGCCGGTGTTCCGGTATCGGTAATGGTAATACTTAGCTGCTGGGGTTGTTGTTGCAGGTGCAGTTGCACACTGCCACCGTTGGGGCTTTGTTTAATGGCGTGTTTAACGGCATTCTCCACAAAAGTATGCAGCAGCATAACGGGCACAAGCCGTTGCAGGTTAACGCTGCCGGTGGTTTGCACGCTGTATTGCAGTTTATGTTTCAGGTTTACTTTTTCGAGTTCAATGTATTGTTCAATAAAGTTGAGTTCCTGTTGCAGGGTATGGGTTTGGGCATCGTTGGCTTTTAGTATTTCGCGGATAAAGCCGGCAAAGCGCCCGAGTATGCGCGATGCCTGCCGTTTGTCTTCGTGCAGTATGGCGGCATTAACACTGTTGAGGAGGTTGCTGGCAAAGTGGGGTTCAATTTGTGTTTTAAGCGCCATGTATTGCAGGTTGTTGAGTTCGAGCTGCAGTTTAATGGCAGCTTCTTTTTGAATGCGGAAGTAACGGGTAAGCCAATAGGTAATGGCAATTACGAAAGCAATGGCAGCGAGTATGCACAGGGCTATAAACCAAAGTTGCCGCCATAGCGGGGTGTGTATGGTAAAGTAAAGGCGGGCTTCGTTTTGTTCGGTAAAGAGGTTGCCTTGCCCTGCGCGCACCATAAAGGTGTAGTTGCCCGGGGGCAGGTGGGTATAAAGGGCTTCGGGGTCGGTGGTGGGTTCGCTCCATTTGGTATCGAAACCGGCAAGGCGGTAAATAAAGCGGGTGTTTTCGGGGGCGGTGTGGTGTATGGCGCCAAAGGTGAATTTTAGGCGCTTGTTGTTGTAGGGAATTTCGGTAAGCAGGGTATCGGCTTGGGGGTTATCGGTAGTTTCGTGCAGTTGCCAGTTGTAGTTATCGTCCTGCATGTAGGCGGCTGTAACAAAGGTGTTAAAGCGGTTGTTTTCGGGGGGCAGCAGGCGGGGGTTAATGCAGGTAACATGCTCGGTAGTGGTTAGCCAAATGTTGTTGCGGCTATCGCGGTAAAAGCCGTTTTGCCCGGGTTCTATTCCAATAAAACCATTGTGTTCGTTAAACAGGCGGAATACGGGCTTATCGGTACGTATGGTGGCGGCTGTGTTTAGTATGGCAAAGCCATCGTTTAACCCTGCATACAGGGTGGTATCATTGTATTGCAGCAGGGTAGCTATGCCCCGTGTAAAGGGCGGTTGGTTATACAGGTGGTAGGTTTTGCCGTTAAAGAGGGTAAGCCCATCGTGGTTTCCTAACCATATATTACCGTCTCCATCTTGCGTCATGCACAAGCCGCCTACAGGTTTGCCGTGCTGGTTGTAAAAGCCGGTGTCTATTCTTCCGTTAGTAATAGTGGCTATAAAGCGGTTGTTGCCAAACCAGCGGCATTGCCGGTGCTCGCCTTTGGCATTTAGGGTGGCGTTCATGGCAAACAGTACGTTGCCGGGGAATAGTTTGCCTTTGGGTATAGAGTCTGCCACTTTTAATTCTTTGTTTAAAATAACTACGCCCGAAGTGCCGCAGGCGTATATGCGTTTTTCGGTACTATCGGCTAACAAATACAGGGTGTGCTGCCCGGTGCGGTGGTGGGTAGGTTGTTGGTTTTTAATGGCGGTTATCCAATAGGCATTGGGTATAAGCACACGGTTTTTAAAATCGCGCAGGGCGCCCATGTAAATGTTATCAATGTTGTTTTCGGGATAATATGGGGGGTGGCTGTGGTCGGTAAAAGTTTTTCCGTTGTAGTAAAACAGCCCGCTGCCAAAGCCGCCCATCCAGTAGTGGTGGTTTTCGTCTTCTACCACGCTCCATATATTTTTGGTAATGCCGTCCTGCTCGTTAAAGTGGGTAAAGGCAAAGTGGTGGAATTTGTAAAGGGCGCCTTCATCGGCTACCCATAGTTGCCCGTGGGCATCGGCAAACAGGGCATTGATTAAGGTAAACCTATGGGGCAGTTTTTGAAATTGGTTACTGCCGGCAAGTTTTACATACAAGTGTTGGTTCGATGCCAGAAAAACATTTCCGAAATCGTCCACATCTATATCTTTTACATTACCGGGAAAGTCGGGCGGCAAGGGCAGGTAGTAGCGGGGCGAGTCGGTAAGGTGGTAAATAGTTTTGTTGTGCCAGTTGGTAAAGTAAAGCCCGTGGCGGGTAGGGTACAGTTTATGGGAGTAGTGGTTGAACTCAAATGCTTTATTTTGAAATCGCAGTTGCCCGGTGGCGGTATATGCCTGCAACAGGGTACGGTAGGGTTGGGTAAAAGTGGCAAGGCGCACCCATAGCAGTTGCGAGGCGGAATCGCAACGGTAGCTGTTAGTAATACTGTAAAGTGTAGTATCGAAGAAGATGGTAAGGGCGGGCACAATACTATCGTGCCGTATGGTGTAAATGGTGTTGCCTTTTACTTCGTGTACCGGAGCGCCATAAAAGGCATTGCCGGATCTGGTAAAAGGAATTTCATTATCGGGCACGGAAGGCGACTTTGCTAAGGGCACAAACCGGCTGCCGTTGTAGCGATATTGATGTTTTACGCCAAAAAAATATACGTTGCCTTTTCCATCGGGCGCTATGTTGAGGTACAGGTCGCGGGCAATGCCGTCTTTCTCAAAGTAATTGGTAAAGTGCAAGCCATCGAAACGCGCCACACCATCTTTGGTGCTTAGCCAAATGTAGCCCTGCTCGTCTTGCGCCACTGCCATTACCTGGCTTTGGGGCAGCCCATCGCGAATGGTGTATTTTTTAAAGGCGTATTGCTGGGCGTTGGTGAGCAGGTAAAGCAGAAGGAGTACAGTGGTAAGCAGCGTGCGGGATGCCTCAGCCCGTGCCCCTCTCCACTTGTGGAGAGGGGTGTCCCGACTTTGTCGGGACGGGGTGAGGCTTACTGTGGTTGTTATCAATTTCAATTTTCCGATGCTTGTGTTTGTTGCGGTGCTTTAGGTCCGTTTTTAACTGTTTTTTTTCCGCTTATCTTTTTTTGCAGGCAGATTAATCTGCCTGCCCGTGGCGATAAGCGGAAGATGTTCTGTTTTATGGCGGCTAAAGCCGCTCCACCACCACCATTCATCGCTCATCATTCATTACTCATCCCTCATCCCTCATTACTCATTACTCATTATTCATTTAATCTTCCGCCAATATATGAATCGTACTTACTAAAACAATCCATTGCTGTTAGTTTTTGTACGAAACCCCTGTTTTAGCGTACGAAATTGGTATGGCAAAAAACTATTTCATAAGCTGCTACACCAATTTCATATGCCGTAAAAGCAATTTCATACAATAAGTAGGGCTAAAAGATGAACAAACTTATATGAAAAATAAGTTTGGCTTCGCAAACGCTAAACAGCTATGCGCCTGAACACACAGCCACACATAACACTAACTAAAGGAAGTTTTAAAACCGTTTTAAGCGGTTTTTTAATGGCTGAGGGAGGTCCGGAAACCATTTTCCGAAATCAGGGAATGGTTGCCGCACCTCAGGAAACCATTTTCGGAAGTCAGGGAACGGCTGCCGCACGTCAGGAAACCATTTTCCGAAATCAGGGAACGGCTGCCGCACCTCAGGGAATCATTTTCGGAAGTCAGGGAACAGTTGCCGCACGTCAGGAAATGGATGTGCCCCATACAATTTCCTTAACTCCACCTAAAAAATGTTTGAAATGTTCTATCACTAATAAACACTAACACTATGGCCAAGAAAGACTACTACCTGCCTGAAACAGACACCGGCAAACTAAGTTGGCTGGCAAATTTTTCGTCAAAACTAAGCGGTTACGGCACTACGCTTGGCGTGCCCCCTGCCACACTTGCCGAAGTAGCAGCCGACCTCGATAACTATACCGCCCTGCTGCAATTTTTAAACAGCCTTAAAAGCTACCAGCAAAACACAGTAGCCTACAAAAACCACCTCCGCAGCGGCACTGCCGATAATGCCCCCATAGGCGACCTGCCCGCTCCGCCCGCAGTACCCACCTTTACCGTAGCCCCCGTAGCCGACATTTTTGGGCGCATACGCAAATTGGTACAAACCATAAAAGCCCACCGCAACTATACCCAAGCCATAGGCGAAGACCTGGGCATAATAGGTGCCGAAAACGACTTTAACCCCAATACCCTAAAACCCGAACTTAAAGTAGAAACAGCAGCCGGAGGTCGCCCCAACATTATCTGGAAAAAAGGATTAACCGAAGGCATAAAAATAAAAGTGGACCGCGGCAGCGGCACCTTCGAGTTTTTAGCGGTTGATACCCAACCCAACTACCTCGATACCCACCCCCTGCCGCCTTACGGGCAAAGCGCTATTTGGAAATACACCGCCATATACCTGTACAACGATGAAGAAGCCGGACAATGGAGCGATGTGGTAAGCATAACCGTGGCAGGGCAGCCGTAAATCCTGAAAACCATTTAGCCATGAACCCTGATTCGCAAACTATGCGCCCTTCGGTAAACGGTATAATATGGAGCGATGTACTGCTGCACACCGTTGCAGAACTGGCAATAGCCACCATTACGTATTTTATACTGGTGGTTGATTTCCCTGCCCCTGCGCTTTACACTATACTGCACCAAAAAGTCCCGCACGCCTTCCCCTGGCAGCATATCAGCCTTCCGGTTTACATACTGGGCTATGTAGTACTAAGGATGGGGTGGTTTTTAATTCGTTCACTTTTTAGAAAGAAAGTTTCATAGTGGATATAATCACCCATACACTTACAGGCATAAACACTTACCGCTGGTTGCCCCGGCTAAACAACAAGTTGGTACTGGCAGCAGCCGTGCTGCCCGATTTGGGCGAAGTGGTTATACAACGCTCGCTTTGCGCCAAAAACAATGCGGCATTCGGGGTGTACGATGCCCGCACCTCCGATGCATCCATAGCCGGAAATTTAGAGGTAACCATGCTGTACGATGCCACTCACTCACTTGCAGTTTGCCTCCTGATACTGTTGTCGGGCTTTATTGTGCGCAACAAAACAGTTGCCTTAGCATCAAAAAGCATAGCAGTAGGAATGTTCACCCATTTTTTACTTGATAGCTGCACACACGGTCGTGTGTGGGCGCTAAAAATTTTCTTCCCTTTCAGCAACGAGCGCATACCTATACTAAGCAACACCCTTGGTAACTGGTGGGACTGGCAACCACAGTTTGCCATACCCTACCTTGGCATTCACCTGCCCCTCGTTTGCCTCGCTATATGGGGGCTGCTACTTGTATCCTTAATCTTAAACTATAAATATGCTAATAACAAAAATTAAACTGCTGGCAGTTTGCCTATTGCTTACTGCCAACTCCTTTGCCCAAAGCGAAGCGGAGTTAAAAAGAGTTTTGCAGGGTGTAATTGACGAAATTTTTATGGAATGGGACGATGAGTGGAGTTACGATACTTACATAGAAGAGTCGGCTTACATATCCAGCATCAAAGAGTCAAGCTACAGCAGCAATAAAATTGATATAGAAGGCACCTTCAAAGTTATTCGCAAAATGCTTTTTGCCAGCGGGCGGGTAAGCGTACGGTTTACTGCCAAAGTAACCAGATCCAGCAACGGCAATGTGCGCATTACAAGCCTTTGCTGGCACGACCCTTCATCGCCTAACAGCGAAGATTGTGTGGACCCCGGTAAACGATGGGGGTTGGGGCAGTAGCCGGACATCATTCCAATAACAATAAATATGGATGCCTGCTTCCATAAATAAAAAAAGGGAGGGGCTGAAAAACCAAAAAAGTAAGCAGTAACTAAAACCAAAACAATATGAGCCAACACACCAGCAAAGTAAAAGTGTATAACCGCGCCCGCGGGCGTTGGGAGCCCAACGCCAAAGTAGTATTGGGTTGGAGCGGCATTGTAAATCTTGGGCACAGCCAACCGGCCTATACCAACGAAAACGGTATAGCTTATGTAAACCATGCCTCCACAGGCACCGCTACCGTTTACATAAACGGGCGCGAAGTAGGCAGCATGCGAACCCCCGGTGAGGCTGATTTTAGTATTTAATAAAAAAGTAATTAAGTTATGGATGCCAAATACCAATGCTCTTTTTGCGGAAAAACCAACACCAAATTCGAAGCCATTAACCAAAGCAGCGGACTCTTTGGTATGAGCAGCACCAAAATTGGCGAGCGCGAAGTAATAGATGAAAAAGCTCCCAAATTTCACCGATGCCGCAACTGCGGAAAAATAATTTGCGCCCCCTGCGGCAATAAAATGGGTGCCTTTCAGGAAAAGGTACGCATCCTTTTACCAACCCAAAAATGGACGGTATGCCCAAAATGCAGTGGCGAACTCATTCAACTAAACTAAAACCCTAAACACTATGCGCTTAATACGATTTATTATCCGAGGCATAATTACTATAGCTGTTACCATGTTAATACTATCTATAGCCGATGCTATTGATGTGAAACCACTGCGAGCATTAGCCATGATAACCGGAATTGGCGGTGCATTTTGGACACTTGCCGGCTTAGCCGACTAAAACTGACACTTGCTATGAAAAAAATTATCACCGCCATAGTTTGCTGTATAGCAACCCTAACGCTCGCTGCCCAAACAGAATACCAGCGAAGGCTACTGCGCGAATACTTTAACGAAACAGGGTGCTCTCTCCTGAAAAAATACGCCCAACCCGTTAATGATATTATAGATAAAGAAGTTTGGGTGTACGATAATGCTGTTTACATCAAAATATATTACAAAGCCAATTTCTTTTCCAACTACTACGATACTTACCGCATACGGGTCGATGCCATCGGAAAATTTACCGAACTGGAAGTAACAAACGATGGCGCCACCTTTGTGTCTGCCTTTGAAGCCTGCAACTTTGCCCGCGAATCATTTTCCGACTGGCTCAATAAAGATTATCAGGGCACGCCTTCCGAAAAGCGCGACCTCTTATCCTATGCCGAAAATGCCGTTGGCAAATCCCTTTCTTACTTCGACTGTAAAGACATTTGTTTCTACCAACTATACTACTACTGGCGCAAATACGGCTATTACTCTAAATACTAAACCCGATAAAAAATAATGGCAACACGCTGGCTTTCTATAAACGACATTAAACTGCTGGTAAAAAGCGGTCTTTACCGCCTCGAAACCGGAGCTAATAAAAACGACTCGCTCATTTACGACCGCAACAGCGGAACCTACGTGGGGCACATACAACACGCCCACACCCTCAGCGAGCGCTTTCAACAAAACGATGCTTACATACCCCCGCCTTATATTATCCAAACACTCGATAGCTTTACAGGCAACGAGTGGAACTCAAACAACGAACAATGGTAGAAGAAACTAAACCCTGTCAGTTTTGTGCCCAACTAATAGTTGAAAACGCGGCACTATGCCGGCATTGCCAAAAACGCCAAATTACCGATGCGGAAGTCCGTAAAGAATTTACCCGGGTTAACGATAGGATTGAGTATCATGGTGATTTGCTGAAAATAGCAGGAGTATTCATAACCATAGGGGGCTACATGTCAGTAAATGCTTGGTATGCCAAAGCATTTATGGTTTTAGTTGGTGTAGGTGTAGTGGGTGCAGGTTATTACAAAACCACTCAAATAATCCCCACATATGAAGTGCTCGAAAATCTTGTCCAAAAGGAATTAAAAAAACGGTAAGCCTTAACGCCATGAACTACTACTTTGCCAACAATGCAACTCCGCAAGGTCCCTTTACTCTTGAGCAAATAGCAGAACGTATTACAAACGGAGAAATTCGAAAAGATACACTGGTTTGGAAAGAGGGCATGAGCGAATGGCAACATGCCGTAACTTTTAACGAATTAAGTAACCTGTTTGCCGTTAAACCGCCACCGCTGCCCGGTAATTTTACCTCCCCCACACACCAATCAGAACCGGTTAACCAAGTGAGCAATGTCGTACAATCGCTTATACTGCATAAAAAAAATGTACATCAAAAACCGGTATTTACACCATCCGGTTTCTCCGATGGCTTGCTCGCAAGTGTGCAAATCGGCAACAAGTACGGTTTTGTAAATACCCAAGGCGACTGGGTAATTGAACCCAAGTTTGATGTAGTAGCCGATTTTAGTGAGGGGTTAGCCATAGTGAACAAAAAAGATAAAATTGGTTACATAAATGCCAATAGCGAAATAGTAATTCCGCTTTGCTTTTATGGAGTCCGTACGTTCTCCTGCGGTTTGGCAGCTGTTTGCGAAAATAGTGTGAAACCCTGGGGCTATATAAACAAACATGGCAAAATGCAAATCCCAGCAATCTACTATTATGCATTCAATTTTTCAGGCGGTTTGGCGCAAGTAAACCTACGCACAGCTAAAGATTGTGTTGAACCATTCGTAATCAATACCAACGGGTATCGTCTTTTTCCTGATGACGGAGCAGTTGAAATACACCCCTATCGCGATGGCTTTGCCCGAATACGGAAGGGCACAGGCTTAAGAATTCTCGGAATGTACACCGGAGAAAGTTACGGTTACTTGGATACTAACCACGTTCAAGCTATAACGCCAAAATTTAAAACAGCCGGAGATTTTAGTGAAGGTTATGCTATGGTACAAAATGATGATGACAAGTGCGGGCTAATTGACCGCAATGGCAATTTAGTTATAGATTACACATACAGTTTTATAGGGCAACGAAAAGAGGGACTTATACGATTTCGGACCAGTGGGTTGTTTAAGAAGGAAGGCTTTATGAATGTAAAAGGTGAAGTAGTGCTAAAAACAGATTATGAAATAGACGGCTCATTTCACTACGGACTTGCACCGGTTTGTAAAAGAAACATGATGGGCTTTATAAACAAGAGCGGTTCATTAGTTATCCCATTTAACTACTACGACTCCGACCATGACTTCTATAAGAGCGATACCGGCATTGTAAAGCTAAAGGTTAATAACACTGTCACCTATTATGAAAGTACAGGTAGAATAATTGCTAGTGGTTATGATGATGGAAAGGTTTTTAAAAACGGCTATGCACCGGTTTGTAAAAGCGGCAAATGGGGCTTTATTGATACAACAGGGAAAGAAGTAATTCCCTTAAAGTTTAATAGAGCTAATCATTTTAATAATATCTCCGCATCAAATGCAACAACACAATATTGATTAACTAACCAAGATATAATGACCACACTAATTGTTATTCTCATCATACTGCTTATACTCGGTGCCATAGCCGGAGGCGAAAGTTTTGGCGACTCACTAAGAAAAGGTTGCGGTTGCGTAATCCTGCTGCTTATAATATTGGTTGTTATCATAGCAATGTCATCATAAATCATCCGCTATCCAAAACTAAAACCCATATCTCCATGCTCAAAAAATCAATCGCCCTCTTTACTGTTTCAATCCTTGCCTTCGTATTGTTCTTTGTGCCTGTAAAATTCAAAGGCAGCTACATGGGGTTAAAAAGCAAACCCGTTGAGGTAAGCGCCCTTTCGTTTAAACCCGTATGGTCAGCAGCACTTACCGGCAACGCAACTATTGCAGATGGTAATCGGACAATAGAAGGCGAAAACGCCATAAGTATTTTCTTCCTTGTGCTCATTCCTGTTTATATTGCTTTGGTAATATTTACCATTCACTATCTTCTTATTCCCGGAGGCTTACTTTCAAAAACAACCACATGATTAACGACCGCCTTCACCCACAAAACATTTCCGAAATTATTGTTCGCGTAAAAGAGTATCTTCAATGTCTGTTTACACCCTTTGGTTTGTTAGCAAAAGAAAACTAACCCCACCATGCCCTACTACGCACGCATAATAGCCACCATTACCCCCGGCACCAACCACACCGAAGGCTTTGAACCAAGCTGGTGGAATGCCTACATGTTTTTTAATAAAGAATGGGAAACCAAACCCATGGGCGAAAACATTACTACCGATTATACCCTGCACCTCACCCGCGAGCAATTCGAAAAAGTATGCGAACTGCAAAACGAAAACATCAACAAATTTTCTCTGCACAGTACGCCCGGTAACCCGTATGAGAAAAAATGCTTGACGCAAATGGAGGAGTTTAAAAACAAGTTAAGACCCGAAAGCGAAATAAACATCCACATCTACGAGTGGGATTCGGGCTATGCTGATTAGCCCTGCTAAATCGGCACTTGCATGAACTCAAACTGCAACACTAGCTTAACGCATAGGCGAAGAAATCAAATCACCCTCGCTGTTCTCGCCCTCAACCAGTGGTCAGCTATTACCAATGCTGCCATAGCCTCAACAATAGGCACTGCGCGGGGCACCACACAAGGGTCGTGCCTGCCTTTGCCTTTTACTTCAACAGCATTTCCTTCCTTATCTACACTTTGCTGCGTTTGCATAAGCGTAGCCACAGGCTTAAAGGCTACGTTGAAATAAATATCCATACCATTGCTAATACCGCCTAAAATACCACCGGCATGGTTCGTTTGCGTAGCAAACGTTCCCCCCTCTCCTTCAGGTGAGGGGTTGGGGGTGAGGCAATCATTATTTTCGCTTCCGTAATGCGTAGTTCCTTCAAACCCGCTGCCGTATTCAAAACCATGTACGGCATTAATACTCAGCATTGCCTTTGCTAAATCGGCATGCAGTTTATCGAACACCGGCTCGCCCAAACCAACGGGGCAGCCTTTTATTACGCAGGTAACTACTCCGCCTATGGTATCGCCTTTGGCGCGGGTATCCTGTATCAGTTCAATCATTTGGTTAGCGGTAAACTCATCAGGGCAGCGAATAATATTGCTGTCAGTTTTAGTGAGGTCAAGTTCAGTATAGCTCTTCCCTAACTTCAACTTACCCACCTGCGAAACATAAGCGGCTATGCTTATTCCCGCATTACTCAATAACTGTTTGGCAATAGCTCCGGCAATTACGCGGGCGGCTGTTTCGCGGGCGCTGGCTCTGCCTCCTCCGCGGTAATCGCGGTGCCCGTATTTCAGTTCGTAAGTATAATCGGCATGTGATGGGCGAAAGGTATTTTTTAAATGCGCGTAATCATCCGGTTGTTGGTCTTCGTTACGGATAATAACCGCAATAGGCGAACCGGTAGTTTTTCCTTCAAAGATTCCCGAAAGAATTTCAAACGTATCGCTCTCTTTGCGCTGGGTGGTTATAGCCGATTGCCCGGGCTTTCTGCGGTCGAGTTCGTGCTGTATAAATGCTTCGTCTATTTCCAACCCTGCCGGGCAACCGTCAATTACCACGCCTATGGCTTTGCCGTGGCTTTCGCCAAAAGTGGTTATTCTTAAAATTTCTCCGAAACTATTTCCCGCCATAAAAGTGGATGTGTAAACTGCATGGCAAAGATGTATAAAACTTGAGGCGATGCCACATCTAAACTATAAACTAAGCTTCCACCATATCCAATATAAACCGCACTGCCCGCACTAAAGTGCTTATTATAAAGTAAAACAGGGTAATGGAAGTGAGCATCATACGGTATTCCCACAAATCCCAAATGCTTATGCCCGAAAGAAATTTGGCAGAAAGAAAAAGCACCGCTACCATAACCGCATACAACCCGTAACTTGGTAAAGTGTATTGCAGCCAACTGCGGTTGGCAATAGAAGCAACGGTGTTGATGAGCGTAAAAAATATAATGCCTAAAAAGGCGGCAAAATATTCGGTGCCTGCCGGGGCATTAACCAGCTTTACCACTCCCATTCCCGCCCAGCCTACAACAAGTGCCACCACTAATTGAACAAGGGGAGTAGCTTTGCGCTGAACAATAGTAAAATTCAGTTCTTTCATAGTAGGCAAAAGTAGGTTATTAAAACGCATACTTTGTTGTTAAGATGTTGATTCGACAATGATAAATATCACTGGCAATTTAGTCGGTAGCGGTTGCATAACACATTCCCCAGGCAGTTTCCACAACCCCGTTCAAAACTTCTGTATCGCAATTACATTAGCTGCCTACATTTATTCTCAATGAACAGACTTCTTTTACTTTTTATTGGTGCATTTTTTTTATCGGGCTGCGGTTGTGGCGGCAATCAAAAGAGCGATAAAAAGTTTTTCCGTTACAACCAATCATCGGGTCTCGCTTCGCTCGACCCGGCTTTTGCCAAAGACCAATCCACCATTTGGGCTTGCAATCAACTTTACAATTCGCTGGTGCAGCTAAACGATAATTTGGAAGTACAACCCTGCCTTGCAAAAAGCTGGAACGTTTCGGACGATGGTAAAGTGTACACCTTTCAACTTCGCACCGATGTAAAGTTTCATAATAACGAGTGCTTTGAAAACAGTAAGGGCAGATACGTCAATGCCGAAGATGTAGTGTATAGCTTTAACCGGATTATTGACCGCAAACTGGCTTCACCGGGGGCATGGATTTTTAATAACAGCGTTGATTCCGTTCAACCTTTTACAGCCGTAAACGATTCGGTGTTTCAATTAAAGTTGCTGAAACCTTTTCGCCCTATGCTCGGCATACTTTCTATGCAGTATTGTTCGGTAATTCCGCACGAAGCAATTGAAAAATACGGGGCGAATTTCAGAGCGCATCCGGTTGGTACCGGTCCTTTTGTTTTTAAAAGTTGGAAAGAAGGAACAGCGCTTATTTTGGTAAAAAACGAACACTACTTTGAAAAAGATGAAGGGGGCAATTCGCTTCCTTACCTCGATGGTATAAAAGTGTCATTTATTGACAACAAGAAAACAGAGTTTCTTGCCTTTAAACAAAAAGAACTCGACTTTATAAACAGTATTGACCAAAGCTACATTGACGAAGTGCTGGACGAAGACGGAAGCATGAAGCCGGAGTTAACCAATAAATTTAATCTTCTTAAAACTTCGTATCTCAACACCGAATACTTAGGCTTTTTAATGCAGGGAAACAACCAGAAAGAAAATCCTTTTCTAAACAAAAAACTGCGCCAAGCCATCAACTATGGGTTCGACAGGAAAGAAATGCTGCAATACCTCCGCAATGGTGTGGGCAAACCTGCCGAAAGCGGTTTTACGCCCTATGGCTTACCTTCTTACTCCGATGAATTGAAAGGCTACCATTACGATTTAGAAAAAGCCAAACAACTAGTACGCGAATCGGGGTACGATACCAAGCAGCAGCTTACGCTTTACACCAACGAAACCTACAAAGAGTTTGCGTTGTTCATAAGCCGTCAGTTAGAACTTACAGGCTTGCGTATTAAAGTGGAAATAACGCAGCCTTCCATTTTGCGCGAATGGATGGCGCAGGGAAAAGTTCAGTTTTTCCGCGGCAGTTGGTTAGCCGATTATCCCGATGCCGAAAATTACTTTGCAGTATTTTACAGCCGCAACGGCTCACCGCCTAATTACACGCGTTTTTCAAACAAACAATTTGATGACTTGTACGAAAAAGCGCTTCAGGTAAATAACGACACAGTTCGTTATGCCTTATACCGGCAAATGGAGCAGATAATAATTAACGAAGCACCTGTTGTGCCGCTTTATTACGATGAGGTATTGCGCTTCTCCCAAAAGAACGTGCATGGTTTAACACCTAATGCGCTTAATTTGCTGCATTTGAAAGCCGTAAAACTTCTTTAGTTGATTTGTTAGCAGAATAACAGCATTTCTGCTGTGCGCCTACTCATTTTTATTTCACGATAATTCGTTTAGGTTTGCCAACCTCGTTCGCAAGTGTGCGGGCTCAATGTTTAACCTAAATCAAAAAAATCATGGGAGAAAAAATTACCGTAAGCCGCGGAAAACTGAAAGTGCCTGATAATCCTGTTATTCCTTTTATAGAAGGCGATGGCACAGGACCCGATATTTGGAAGGCTTCCGTGCGCGTGTTAGATGCAGCAGTTGAAAAAGCCTATAAAGGCAAAAAGAAAATTGAATGGAAAGAAGTACTTGCAGGAGAGAAGAGTTTTAATCAAACCGGTAACTGGTTACCCGATGAAACGCTTGATGCTTTCCGCGAATACTTGGTTGGTATTAAAGGTCCGCTTACTACACCTGTAGGCGGTGGAATACGTTCGCTTAATGTAGCCTTGCGTCAAATTCTCGATTTATATGTATGTCTTCGTCCGGTGCGCTACTATGCAGGCACTCCTTCGCCTGTAAAAAATCCCGAAAAAGTGGACATGGTTATTTTCCGCGAAAACACTGAGGATATTTATGCCGGTATCGAATACAAAGGCGGCAGCGAAGAAGCGCTCACTATTCTTAAATTTTTGAAGAAAAAATTTGAAAAAGATTTCGGTAAAGTACGCTTTAACGATAAAAAACGCGGTAAGGAATACTTAAAAATTGCGCGCATTAAAGACACCGACCCCGACACCTGCGTAGGCATTGGTATAAAGCCGGTTTCCAAAATCGGTTCGCAGCGTTTAATCCGTTCGGCAATTGAGTATGCCATTAACCGCAAAAGCAAGTCGGTAACGTTGGTGCACAAAGGCAACATTATGAAGTTTACCGAAGGCGCTTTCCGCGATTGGGGGTACGACCTTGCCGAAACCGAATTTGCTGCACAAACCTACACATGGCGGCAGTGGGAAGTAACCAAAAAAGCAAGTGGCGAAGCTGCCGCTAATGCTGAAATGAAAGCTGCACAAGATGCAGGTAAATTAATAATTAAAGATGCTATTGCCGATATTACGTTACAGCAAGTACTTACCCGCCCCGAAGATTTTGATGTAATAGCTACACTTAATTTAAATGGTGATTACCTGAGCGATGCCTTGGCTGCACAGGTAGGTGGTATTGGTATTGCCCCGGGAGCTAACATCAACTATGTAACCGGACATGCTATTTTTGAAGCCACCCACGGCACTGCGCCTAAGTATGCCAATTTAGATAAGGTAAACCCCGGCTCGGTAATTCTTTCGGGTGCTATGATGCTTGAGTACCTCGGATGGGATAAAGCCGCTCAACTAATTCACAACGGTTTGGAAGCCGCCATAGCCGGCAAGCGTGTTACGTACGATTTCGCCCGCCTTATGGATGGCGCTACCGAAATTAAGTGCAGCGAATTTGCCGATGAAATTATCAGCCATTTCTAAACAGAAATAATCGCAGTTTTCTTAAAACAACAAAGCCGATGCATTTGCATCGGCTTTGTTGTTTAAGAGAGAATATTCTTGAAATCTGATAATAGCTTAAACAATTTATTTCTGCCCCTACGTGAATTTGAATACTGAAGAATTTTTGAATTCGCCATTTGAAAAAAATGGCAATTTGAGACTGTATGATACCTTCGGCATCATCATATTTTGTTTAATGAAAAACTATAAACCTATCATCACTTTGTGATGAAACCCTAATGAATCCGAAGGATTCACACGTTTATAGATAGCAAGCCATATTAAAACCGAATCCGAAGGATTCGCACAAATTATTTTCTGGACACCCCAAAGAGGGTGTTAAGAAGTACAACTACAAGCCCAAATCGTAAATCATACGCATTTGTACGCCCTTGCTTTTGCGGAGCATATCAATGGTTTTATAAATCTCGTATTGTTCGCCCAATTCTTCTTTTACCCAGTTGGCGCGTGTGTTGCCAAAGCTCTCTGCCAGTTTTTCACTGAACGATTTTTCTTCAGGGTAAGATTTTAAACGGTATTCTTTCACATTCGCTTTTTTAGCAGCATAAGCTATTGCTTCATCTAAGCCGCCCAATTCGTCAATCAAACCGTTCTCCAGTGCCTGGTTGCCTGTCCATACTCTTCCTTGAGCAATACTTTCAATGTAGTCAACCTCTTTACCTCTGCCTTCTGCCACACGGCTTTTAAATTCTTTATAGGTTTTTTCAACATGGCGTTGAGCAATGGCGCTTTCTTCGGCATCAAGGGGAGAGGTAATGCCGCCAAGCACACCATGCTTGGTAACTTTTACACGGTCGAAAGTAATGCCCAATTTTTCATTGAACATTTTTTGGGCATTGGGCAGCAAGCCGAACACACCAATAGAACCGGTAATACTGTTGGGTTGTGCAAAAATGCGGTCACCCATACAGGCTATGTAATAACCTCCCGAAGCCGCCACATCGCCAAACGAAATTACCAGCGGTTTTTCTTTTTTAGCGAGCACCAGTTCGCGCCACATTACATCGCTTGCTAAGGCACTGCCACCGCCCGAGTTGATGCGAAGCACAATGGCTTTTATGTTTTCGTCCTTACGCAGTTTCGAAAATATTTTGGCATACGTTTCTCCGCCTATTTCATCGTCCTTGCCTTCACCATCTACTATGTTACCCTGTGCATACACAACCGCAATTTTGGTGGTGGTTTCTACCGGGGCTTTTACCGTGGTGGCATACTTGGCAAGTTCAATGGCTTCCAAATCTTTCTTCTTATCTACGCCAATCTTTGTTTTCATTTCATCTACCACTTGGTCGTAGTAGTACGTTTCATCTACCAAACCAAATTCTTTACTGGCTTCGGGAGTTTCGGCTAATAGTCCGTTAACTATTTTATCTAACTGAGCCGTGTCAATATTTCTGTCGCTGGCAATATTATTAAGGAAATAGCGATACACATCTGCATATAAATACGTTAGCTGCTCGCGATTAGCGGCACTCATATCGCTGCGAAGGAAAGGCTCAATGGCACTTTTGTATGCACCGCAGTGAAAATCCTGCACTTCAACTCCCAACTTCTGAAACATGTTTTTGAAGTAGCTTATCTCACGCCCAAATCCTTTTAATTCAACAAATCCGTTGGGGTTCAGAAAAATTTTATCGGCTGCGGCAGCTAAGTAGTACGACTTTTGCGAAACTATCTCGCCATAGGCGTAAACAAATTTTCCTTTCTTGCGGAACTCTTTCAATGCATCGCGGATAGCTTCAATGGTGGCATAGCCGTTTTCGTTCATACCTAATTGCAGGTAAATACCTTTAATGTTTTCGTCTTCTCCGGCTTTTTTAATGCACTCGCGTATTTGTGTAAGTCCTACTGCTTTTTTCATTTTAAAATCGCCCGAACTCAAGCCCGCTAAAGGGTCTTCGGTGGTTTGTTCAGGTATATCGTAATTAAGGTCAAGTTTAAGCACCGAATTGGCTTTAACTTTAGCAGGTTTTTCTTTGCCGGCAACTGCCGCTATTCCTGCCAGTAAAAAAATGCCGATAACACAAAACAGAAAAAGACCTGTAATGGTGGCGAAAACATACTTAATAAACTGAAGCATACAATTTGTTTTTAATAGTGTCGGTTAGTGTGAATTTTTATTGGTTTGCAATAATAATACTTTGCAAGAATGGCTGAAGTGTATCTTTTATTGGGAAGCAACAAAGGGAGGCGGGAGCAATATATCAGCAAGGCAATGCAACTGATAGAAACACATTGTGGCAACATAAGCAAAGAATCAAGTATGTACGAAACCGAAGCATGGGGGCTTAAAGAGCAAGCCGCCTTTTTAAATAAAGCTATTTGCATTACCACTTCTCTTTCGCCTGTGCAGTTACTTCAAGCAATTAAAGCAATAGAGGAGGAAACCGGACGAACCCCGGCTGCTAAATGGGGCCCCCGCGAAATTGACATTGATATTCTTTTTTATAACGATGAAGTAATCTCCCTGCCCGAGTTGCAAATTCCACACCCGCATTTGCACGAACGAAAGTTTACCTTAGCTCCGCTTTGCGAAATTGCGCCTGACATTGTTCATCCTACTCTTAAAAAAAACATCAAAAAACTATTAGCGGAATGTATTGATAATAGCATAGTTAAACTTTTGACACCTACCGATAAAAACGGCTGAAATATGAACTCGGTTGATGCCTGCCAACTTTTAAAAACTCATTCTTTGTTTTTCGGTACAAAAGCTATTTTCGCATTCATTCATTAACCTAAAAAATCAGAAAAACATGAAAAAAGGAATAATGCTCGCCATTGCTGCGGGAGGATTATTCACCTTCGGACTCACAAGCTGCGGTGAACAATTTACGCCTATGACGGAAGAGCAAATCAACGCCAAAGTGGAAGAACTTTACAACGAACAGAAAGATGCTAAGTTGCAAGAGTTATCGGCTGCTTGCCAGGCAAAAGCCGAAGCAGAGGCAAATGCCAAATTTGAAGAAATGAAAAGCGCTGCTACCGCCAGCAAATAATCGTTAACCGTAAAACAAAAAAAACATGAAAAAGATATTTTTTAGACTGTTACCGGTAGTAGCTGCGGGAGCAGTGCTTACCGCCTGCAACAATGCAGAAGAAGTGAAAAAGAAAACCGATGAGCAGAATGCAAAAATTCAATCGTTGGTTGATGCCAAATTAGGCGAACTGCAAACTCAGGCCGATGCCGACTGCAATGCATTGGTTGACTCTCTTGCTACAGCCAAATACGATGCTTGGTTTGCTACAGAAGGTAAAAAGAAAGGCGCTAAGCCCGCCCCTAAACCTGCTCCTAAGCCACAAGCTGAAGAACCTAAGAAGCCGGCAGAACCATCAATTACAAACCGTCCCGGCTCTAACGAAAGTGAAAACAAAGGTACGATTTCGAATCGCCCCGGAAGTAACGAGGCTGAACAAAACAAAAACACCAATGTTGGTACTCGTCCTGGAGCTACCAAGTCGGGTGGAAATCAATAAACTGATTATTACAAAAAAGCAAAAGAGGTTGTCCTTTTTCAAGGCAACCTCTTTTTGTTTGTATCAGGGGCGTGAATATTGTGGTAGGCAGCGTAAAACCTTTTGATTGAACCGATAAAACGCCTTTCTTTGGCGCTCGCATTTTTTATAGAATAATGGAGTATAAGTTTACCGAAATAGAGGATAAGTGGAAGAAGATTTGGGCGGAGAAAGAAGTATATAAAGTTACCGAAGACTCTTCCAAACCCAAGTATTATGTGTTGGATATGTTTCCGTATCCGAGCGGGGCGGGCTTGCATGTGGGGCATCCGCTGGGCTATGTGGCCAGCGATATTTATGCGCGCTACAAGCGCATGAAAGGTTACAACGTACTGCACCCCATGGGTTACGATGCCTTTGGTTTGCCTGCCGAGCAATACGCCATCGAAACCGGTACCCACCCTGCCGAAACCACTGCTAAAGCCATTAAGCGCTATCGCGAACAGTTAGATAAAATAGGATTCAGTTTCGACTGGAGCCGCGAAGTAAAAACCTGCGACCCCGATTACTACAAATGGACACAGTGGATTTTCCTTAAACTCTTCAATAGTTGGTACAACAAAGAAGCCAACAAAGCCGAACCGATTGAAACGCTGATAGAGAAACTTAAGAGTGGAGATTCGAAATTCGAAATTCGAAATTCGAGATTCGAAATTGTTTCGTGGAACGACTTAAGCGACATTGAACAGCAGAACGTGTTGATGAATTACCGCTTAGCGTATCTCTCGTTTGCCGAGGTAAACTGGTGCGAGGCGTTGGGCTGTGTGCTTGCAAACGATGAAGTGAAAGACGGCAAAAGCGAGCGCGGAGGTTACCCGGTAGAGAAACGAAAAATGCGGCAGTGGTTTTTACGCATTACCGAATACAGCGACCGCCTGCTGGAAGGCTTGGAAAAATTAGACTGGAGCGAAGCCATGAAAGACATGCAGCGCAACTGGATTGGCAGGAGCGAAGGAGCGCTAATTCAATTTTCAATTTTCAATTTTCAATTCTCAATTGAAGTATTCACCACCCGCCCCGACACTATTTTTGGAGCTACCTTTATGGTGATTGCACCCGAGCACGAATTGGTGGAAACGCTCACCACTCCCGAACAAAAAGAAGCTATTGACAAATACATTGCCTACGTAAAAAGCCGCAGCGATGTGGAGCGGCAGCAAGAGAAAAAAGTAACGGGCGAGTTTACCGGCTCCTATGCCGTTAATCCGTTTACCGGAAAAAATATTCCGGTTTACATTGCGGAGTATGTGCTGGCGGGCTACGGAACGGGCGCTATTATGGCGGTGCCTGCCGATGATGAACGCGACCGGAAATTTGCCGAAAAATTCGGCTTGTCCATAGTAGATATCATTGACAAAAGCATGTACCCGGGCGCTACCATTGAAGATAAGGTAGGTAAAATGATAAACAGCGATTTCCTGAACGGCATGGAAGTGAAAGATGCCATCAGCCGCATCATTGACGAAATTGAAAAACGTGGCATTGGCAAACGCAAAGTAAATTACAAACAACGCGATGCCATTTACAGCCGGCAGCGTTACTGGGGCGAGCCTATTCCTATTCGTTATAAACACATAGGCGCACCCGATTTACCTTTTGGCGAAAGCGATGATATTCCCATGCCCTTAAGCGAAAGCGAATTGCCTTTGGTGCTGCCCGATGTTACATCCTTTAAACCTGCGGGTGACGGGCGTTCGCCTTTAGCAAACAATGCCGAATGGATTAAGAACGGCTACGAAACCGACACCATGCCCGGCTATGCAGGCAGCAGTTGGTATTTTTTGCGCTACATGGACCCGCATAACAACGAGGCGTTTGCCGCAAAAGATAAACTCAACTACTGGCAAAACGTGGACATTTACTTTGGCGGTGCCGAGCATGCCGTGGGGCACCTGCTCTACAGCCGCATGTGGCACAAAGTGCTCTTCGATTTAGGTTACCTGCCCACCGATGAGCCTTTTAAGAAAATGGTGAATCAGGGGATGATACAGGGGAGGAGTGCGTATTGTTATGTTACTAATGCAGATAAGATTATTACAGAAAAACTTCATAACCTAGGGTATTTTCCACGAGTATTCATTTCAAGAAACAAGGCAAAGGAATTTACTGTAAATGGAGTTTTTACAAAAGCCGGATTGGCTTCGGTGTATCAGGCGTTCGAAGAAATGACAAAATGCAAAGTAAACTCAGTTGAGAATTTGAGATTATCCACATTACCGATTGATGTTTCGTTAGTTGAGGAAGATGAATTGAATTGGGAAGCATTCAAGAGTTTAAGTGAAGATAGAAAGGAAGCAAAATATGTATTAGAAGAAGACGGGAAGTTCTATGTTGAGCGCGAAGTCGAAAAAATGTCCAAGTCCAAATACAACGTTGTAAACCCCGATGACGTTATTGCCAAATACGGTGCCGATTGTTTCCGTATGTTCGAAATGTTCCTTGGCCCTATTGAGCAAAGTAAACCATGGGACGATAAGGGTATTAGCGGAGTAAGTAACTTTCTGCGTAAGTTTTGGCGGTTGTTTTACTCATCACAAACCCTCCCCGAAGGGGAGCAACCACCCGTTTTAGATAAAAGTGAGCCTACAAAAGAAGAGTATAAAATTCTTCACGGCACGTTGAAGAAGTTGGAAAGCGACATTGAGCGCCTCAACTTCAACACCTGCATTTCGGCTTTAATGATTGCCGTAAATGAACTAACCTCGCTTAACTGCCACAAGCGCGAAATACTACAGCCCTTGGTTATTGCCATTGCTCCCTTCGCTCCTTTTATTGCCGAAGAACTGTGGGAGAAACTCGGCAACAGCGGCAGTGTGCATCACCAATCATTCCCTAAAGTGGAAGAAAAATATTTGGTGGAGAGCAGCCATAAATATCCGGTAAGCATTAACGGCAAGGTGCGTGCGGAAGTGGAATTGCCTTTAGACATTACTCCTGAAGTAGCTGAACAGCAAGTGCTTTCCTTAGATGCCGTAAAGAAATGGACAAATGGCAACCCGCCCAAGAAATTCATTTTTGTGAAGGGGAGGATAGTGAATGTGGTAGTTTAATGTTAATAGGCACTGAAGGGTATATTTCAGCTTTTACATCCCTTTGTCCTTCCTACCATACACAATTCTGTTGTATGTTCTTCGTCATTTGGTTTATTCGCCAAACAGCGTCATTTTAGAACCGTCATAAAAATCATTTTAAAGTTTAACAAAGCACTAATGGATTTAAAGCAGGCAAAAGAGTTTAAGAACTATGCAGTGAAACATCACGGCATGAACAGCACACACGTTGAGAGCTACATCAATAAAGTTTACGGCAATTCGGGTATAAGTAATTTAACCCGCACTGTAATTGAAGAGCGGCAAATGCCTTTCAGAGAAGTAGATGTTTTTTCGCGGCTGATGATGGACCGTATTATTTTCCTCGGCACACCCATTGACGATTACATAGCTGCCATTATACAGGCGCAGTTGTTGTTTTTGGAAAGCAGCGACAGCCGCAGCGATGTACAAATCTATATCAACAGCCCCGGTGGCGAAGTGTATTCCGGCTTAGGAATTTACGACACCATGCAATATGTAAATATGGACGTTGCCACCATTTGCACAGGTATGGCAGCCAGCATGGCAGCGGTAATACTTTGCGCGGGCGAAAAGGGAAAACGCACTGCCTTAAAACATGCGCGTATAATGATTCACCAGCCGCTTGGCGGCATTGGCGGAAAAGCCAGCGAAATTGAAATTTCGCTCAAGGAGATTCAGAAAATTAAAGACGAGTTGTACGAGATAATTGCTCATCATTCCGGACAGCCTATTGAAAAAGTAGCTAAAGACAGCGACCGCGATTACTGGATGATTAGTCAGGAAGCCAAAGACTACGGAATGATAGATGAAGTACTTGTTCGCAATGCCAAGCGCGGTGCATAGTACAACATTTGTTTACTTTTAACGTAAAGCATCCTTGAAGGAACTAAAATTATGAAGAAGGAACAGGAACCGGGTTGTTCTTTTTGCGGACGCAAAAAGCGCGAAACCCAAATACTTATTTCAGGCATAGAGGGGCATATTTGCGAAAACTGTGTTAATCAGGCACAGCAAATAATTGACGAAGAACTTTTTCAGAAACATAAAAAGTTTCAGTTCTCGCTGCCCAATTCCATAAAGCCTAAGGACATTAAAAAGTTCCTCGATCAATATGTAATAGGGCAGGACGATGCAAAAAAATTCATAAGCGTTGCGGTTTACAATCACTACAAGCGACTTAACCAGGGCAAAAACGATGAAGTAGAAATTGAGAAGAGCAACATACTAATGGTTGGACAAACCGGAACAGGCAAAACGCTTTTAGCCCGCTCTATTGCCAAATTTTTGAACGTGCCGTTTACTATTGTTGACGCTACCGTGTTTACCGAAGCCGGTTATGTAGGCGAAGATGTTGAAAGCATCCTCTCTCGCCTGTTGCAGGTGTGTAATTACGATGTTACAGCCGCCCAGCACGGTATTATTTACATTGATGAGATTGATAAAATTTCGCGTAAGGGCGACAATCCTTCTATAACCCGCGATGTAAGCGGAGAAGGAGTACAGCAGGCAATGCTCAAATTGCTGGAAGGAACCGAAGTACTCGTTCCGCCACAGGGAGGAAGAAAACATCCTGAACAAAAAATGGTAAAACTCGATACCTCAAACATACTGTTCATTTGCGGTGGTGCTTTTGAAGGTATTGACCGTGTTATTGCCTCACGTATGAACCAAAGCAAGGTTGGGTTTAAAAAAGGAAAAGAGAAAGAACAGGTGGATACCGATAATTTGCTCCAATACATTTCTCCGCTCGACCTCCGCACCTTCGGACTAATTCCCGAACTCATAGGTCGTGTGCCGGTGCTGGTTCATTTAGATCCATTAGACAAACAAGCCCTTCGCTCCATACTTACCGAGCCTAAAAATGCTTTACTGAAACAATACAAGAAAATATTTAAGGCAGATAATATTACTCTAACCTTTGAAGAAGATGCTATTGACTACATAGTGGATAAAGCAATGGAGTTTAAACTGGGTGCGCGCGGACTTCGTTCAATATGCGAAGCCATTATGAACGATGCCATGTTCGAGCTTCCTTCGCAAACTCAAATAAAGGAGTTAGTTGTAACCCGCGATTTTGTAGAAGAAAAATTTGAACGCGCCAACGTTAACCGCCTTAAAGTTGCTTGATACCGGAAATATTTTCGGTATAAAAAAGATAAGTCCCGCTGCCTAAACAGTGGGACTTTCTTTTAACCCTAAAACCAAAACCTTGAAACTTATTATTTACCCTACAACTTTAATATAACCCCAGCTTCGGGTTTTGTCAAGTGCTTTTTGCAAAAAAATAACCCCTCCCGAAAACGGAAGAGGTTATACCAACTAACCCACAAATTGTTAACGCGTTTGCCTGTCGTGTTTTTGAATAAAAATGTTTTGGTTTAACCGCGCTTGTTCGGCTTTTAGGTGGGCGCGCTCACAATGGGTAATCCTTCCATCTAACTGAGCTAACTTTTTTGAATGCCTCACCTGTGCTTGTTGCAGTTGCAATTGTGCGGCTTCCTTTTGCGTAAGCTGCCCTGTTGCCATGCCGTGCTTAATTCGTTGTTGTTGATGTGCATGATGTTTGGCATAGCGATGCTGCTTGTGTGGATGCGCCTGTACTGTTTCTACAAAAAATACACTTATTAAAAGGGCGAGTGCGGCTGTAATCGGTTTCATAACATTCGTTTTTGGTTTGCGGAACAATATGCCTTTAAAGACTTATCGGCAAGTGCATGGTTTAATGACTCTTTCTAAAAGGTAGTTAAACAAGTGGTCATAAATTATGGAGGCTTATTCATCAATAAGACAAAGTATTTTGTCCATGTGGTCAAAATAAATTTCCCACCGTTCAATAAAAGTGTACCTTTAAAATACAAGCAAAACACGTATTCATGCAGCGCGACCTTATTTATGTAATTGATGATGATAAAGCCAATGCGTTCCTCAACAAAGTGATGTTTTCGGATGTAGGGGTAGAGAATGTGAAATCGTTCAGTATGGTGGAGCCTGCATTGGATGAGTTGCGAAGAGTATGCAGCGAGCAGAAATTAGAGGAGTTTCCTGTTATTATTCTGCTTGACATTAATCTGCCTGTTAAAACAGGTTGGGACTTTTTGGATGAACTTCGTACCCTGCCGTGCAATTTTGCCCCGGCACCCAAAGTTTTTATTACTTCGAGCAGCGACCACCCGCGCGATGTAAACAAAGCCAAGTCGTACACCGAAGTAACCGACTTTTTACCTAAGCCTATGACCGAAGAACTCGCAACCCGTTTGCGCGATCAATACCTCAGGGTTTGAAATACCGTCTTAATGTGCAATGTTTGCCCCTCAAATTTCTGCAATGCGGGTTCTCGTTTTTTCGATTTTACTACTCATGCTGGCTTCCTGTAGCAATAACAACAATATGCTTCCGGTTTACGGCACAAAAATTTACACATCTAAAGTTGTTGACGGTAATGAGGTTATAGATAGTGCCGATTATACCATCCCGCCTTTTTCTTTCGTAAATCAGGATAGTGTAGTGGTAAACAACGAAACCGTTAAAGGCAAAATTTATGTTGCCGATTTCTTTTTCACATCGTGCCCCAGTATTTGCCCCAAAATGAAAAAGGAGATGCTGCGCGTTTATGAAAAGTATAAAGCAAACAATGAGGTAATCATTCTCTCTTTTTCAATTGACCCGGCACGCGATACGGTTGCCCGCCTAAAGAACTATTCCGGAAAACTGGGACTTGAAAATTCATCAAAATGGCACATGCTTACAGGCGAAAAAGATTCTATTTACGCTATAGCTGCCTCATTTTTAGTAAGTGCTGCCGAAGACCCCAACGCGCCCGGTGGGCATGTGCATAGCGGCAATTTTATTTTGGTTGATAAGCAAAGCCGCTTAAGAGGGTATTATGACGGCACCAAAACCGAAAGCGTAGATAAACTGTTGGGTGATATAGATATTCTTTTACAGGAAAAACAGCCGTAGTTAGTTGAAAAAGTTGATTCGCTACTTAGCACCTCTCACTATCGTATTGATAGCTGCAATATTTATTTACAATATTGTTACAAACGGTTACATTCAGCACCCCGGCAAAACAAGTTACCAGAAGGAGTGCGCCCAGTGCCATGGCGATAAGGGAGAAGGAATAAAATCGCTGATACCACCACTGATTGATGCAGACTTTGCCATTCAAAATATTGACTCAATTCCGTGTTGGATAAAGAACGGACTTAATCACCCAATAACCGTTAACGGAAAGTTATACGACCAGCCCATGTATCCGATTAGCATTGATGAAATTCAAACAGCGAACATCATCAATTATATTTCACGAGAGTTTTTAAAAAACAAAACTGAGGTAAACTCTGCCTGGGTAAAAGAAAAGTGGAACAACTGCCCTTAAACAGTATTAAATGTAATTCGGGGTTAACTTCCCGAGTAAACGCCAACCGGAACTGTATGCACCCAACCGAAAATATCTTCCGCCTTGCCCGACTTAATACCGGTTAAGCGCTCTTTCAGTTTGTTGGAAATTTCGCGTCCTTCAATGGGAGGAAGTTCATAGTTCTCGCCTTTGTAATGAAACTCGCCAATGTGCGAAAGCACTGCTGCAGTTCCGGTACCAAACATATCGTCTAACTTTCCTTCATGGTAAGCATTGATGATTTCATCCACCGAAATATCGCGCTCCTGTAGCAGATAACCTTCGTTTTCGGCAAGTTGAATAATGCTGTCGCGGGTTACGCCATCAAGTATCGTTCCTTGGTCAAGACCGGGGGTAATAATAACGCCATCAATAATTACAAAAATGTTCATGGTGCCAATCTCTTGCAGGTATTTGTGGTGAATACCGTCTAACCATAAAATTTGGTCGTACCCCATTTTTTGAATTTCGCGGGCTGGCATCATAGCAGCACCGTAGTTACCGGCACATTTTGCAAACCCTACGCCACCCGGAAAAGCGCGGATGTATTTATCGTGTATAAACACTTTTACAGGGCGGTTATAGTAGGCACCAACAGGGCAAGTAAACATTACAAAACGGAAATGCTCTGCTGCACGAATGCCTACAAATTCTTCGGTTGCAAACATGTGCGGACGAACATAAAGGGATGATTCCGGTGCAGAAGGGATCCAGTCTTTATCAATGGTTAGCAATTTGTCCATAGCTTGCATAAACAAATCTTCGGGCATTTGCGCCATTGCCATGCGATCGGCTGAAATATTAAAGCGGTTAATGTTTTTACTCGGGCGAAACACAATAGGATTGCCGTCCTCATCTTTCTCCGCTTTCATTCCTTCAAAAATTGCCTGCCCGTAATGCAACGCAGATAGTGCAGGGTGAATGCTGTACTCGCCAAACGGAATAATGCGGCAATTGTGCCAGTCACCATCAAAATAATCTGCCATAAACATGTGGTCGGAAAAATGGCGACCGAAGGGAAGGTTATTGAAATCTACTTCACCAATGCGCGAACTCTTAACTCTCTCAACTGAAATTTTATAACCCATTTTTTTGAATTTTAGCGTGTGGTTGCGAACAAATATAGCATAATTTGCGAGGGGCTTTTGCCATGCACATGTATCTTTGAATTTAAACGTTGATAAAAAAGAATGACAAAACTTCAATCGCCTTCATTGATGTTTGAGCGGCAAAAAATTTACAAAACCAATTTTGGAGCAAACAATTTGGTTGACGGCAAAAACATTAAAATATTGCTCGTTTACGCTGATTATAAAGAAGATTTAACGGCTTCGCAAACTGACATGCTGTCAAAACTTGTTACAGCTTGTGGCTTTACTGAAAAGGAAAAATTGTTGATAAATGCAGCGAAAGAAAAAATTTCGCTTGCACAAATTCAAGCAAATTTTGCTGCTGCTTTAGTGGTTGTTTTCGACAATGTTAAGCTAAGCAACAACATGATTTTACCGGCAAAAAATTTTCCTGTGCAAGTTGGTACACAATATCTGCTTTATACAGTTTCAATTGCCAAACTAGAAACCGATAAAGCAGAAAAGGCGCGTTTATGGAGTGCATTACAGGGCGTACTAAAACAACTGAAATGAATTTGATTTTTGCTACTTCTAACGAACATAAGCTAAGCGAAGTTCGCTCTATGTTGCCGGAGGGTATAGCGATAAGCGGCTTAAAAGAAATAGGCTTTACCGAAGAACTTCCCGAAACACAAAATACGATTGAAGGCAATTCGCTCCAAAAAGCGGAGTATTTATCCAATACATTAAATACTGATTGCTTTGCTGAAGATACGGGATTGGAAGTAGATGCTTTAAACGGAGAGCCGGGCGTTTATTCGGCACGCTATGCCGGTGAACACGCCACTTTTAATGATAACATAAACAAATTGCTTAAAGAGTTAGAAGGTAAAAACAACCGCAAAGCGAGGTTCAAAACTGTAATTACATACTATTCGCAAGGCAAAAGCGTTCAGTTTACGGGTATAACTAATGGAGTTATTACGCCAAATAAACGTGGTGATAAAGGCTTTGGTTACGACCCGGTGTTTATACCGGAAGGTTCCGATAAAACATATGCTGAAATGACCTTAGAAGAGAAGAACCTTTATAGCCACCGCAAAAAAAGTTTTGAGGGCTTTGCCAACTATTTGAGAAAAAATGCTGTCTTATAGGCAAATACGTTGTAAAGCCGTATTTTAGTTTAACCTTTAAAAAACGCTTGGTATGAGTTCAATAACCTATCAGGGCTACACGGAGCAGCAAATAATTGCCGGCTGTGTAGGTGGTGAGCGTAAATTTCAGCAAATGCTTTACAACATGTTTTCGGGGAAAATGTTTGCTGTTTGTTTGCGGTATGCCGGTGAGTATAACGCAGCACAGGATTTATTGCAGGAAGGTTTCGTGAAAGTTTTCCGCAACATGGAAAAGTTTCGCGGGGAAGGTTCTTTTGAAGGATGGATAAGACGAATATTCGTGAACACCGCCATAGAGCATTACCGCAAACAGGTAAATCTTTATGCATTGCACGATAGTGAAGTGAAATACTATGAGCACTACGATACCAACGCCTTGGAATCTTTAAAGTATGAAGATGTATTAAAGATGATACAGAAGTTGAGCGATGGTTACCGCACTGTGTTTAACCTTTACATTATTGAAGGATATTCGCATAAGGAAATTGGTGAAATGATGGGGATTTCGGAAGGAACTTCCAAATCGCAGTTGGCAAGAGCGCGCTACCTGCTGCAAAAAATGATTATGCAAAACGGAGAAGTGGCGAAACATTCCGCCAACTAAATCAGTAAAGCAAAGCAAGAGATAAAAGGATAGCTATGGATGATAAATCGTTAAAGAATTTCGACCGCCACATTGAGCAGGTAATGAACGAAGGCTCTGTTACCCCCCCCTTTGGCGCATGGAACAGAATAGCAGCAGAATTAGAAGCCGCACCGGCAGCAGGCGTTGCAACTGGTGCTGTAGGTACAACAACTCAACCATTGTTTAATACCGGAGCAGTGTTAGGTTTTATTTCCGGTGCGTTGCTAATAGGAACGCTTATTACCGGTTGGTTATTGTACAACAACTACAACAATAATTCTATTTCGGTTACACCTGTAGTAAATACAGAGTTGCCTGTTGAAGAAATTGTAACAACAACGCAACCTGTAGCAACTGAACCCGTATTGCAAGCACCTGTTGAAGTGAAAACCACACGCATTGTATCAACTACACCTAAAGTTGAAAAATCAGCAACAGAAGTTCCCGCAAAACTTCAAAATAATGAAGTAGCTGCGCCAACGGTTAAGTTGCCAATGGATAAACAGAAGAATACGGATGAAGTCTATTATTTTCCTCCGGTTGATATAAACACCGGAACACCAACCGAAAACACTACAGCAACCGCTGATGAAGAAGACGAAGACAATGATGCCGATGAGGTTAAAATTGCTAAGAAAGTTACACAAAGCAGTTCATCGGGCGAGCGCATTAAGTTCAAAAAGAAGAGAAAGACTAACTGGACTTACGGCAGGCTGAACAAGACAAAGAATAAAAGCAAGTTTTGATTTTCTAAGAGTTGATTCCTTAAATCAACTCTTGTCAGCACTTTCAATGTAAGCCATTACTCCCGCTTTTACATATTCCAAACTTTCCGGCTCTATGTTTTCAACTACATCATGGCGGGTGTGATACGTAAAGTCGTATTCCTTTGCGCTCATACCAATAATAGTTACTGTTGGAATACCAACACGGGCAAAACTTACCGCATCAGTTCCGCCT
The DNA here is from genome assembly GCA_026129525.1 of Chitinophagales bacterium. Taxonomy (GTDB): domain Bacteria; phylum Bacteroidota; class Bacteroidia; order Chitinophagales; family LD1; genus Bog-950. Next base: position 201,858 of record JAHCHW010000003.1, read on the forward strand.
ATAGGCACCATTGCCGACTTTAAAGGAATAGATAACGATTTGAAACTTTTCTTTAAACCTGTTATCAATTCGGGGTGGTGTTTTGTGCCGTTCATCAGTTCGTGTTCAACCACGGCTATCTCCTTTACCAAGCGCACACCGTCAATGTTTATTAAATAGGCGTTCTCTTTTTTCAAACGTTGCTTGTTTGTCTTCGCATAATTTCTGGAACCGCACAGTCCTCTTTCTTCGCTGCCAAAACTTAAAAAACGAAGCCTTGTGTGCAGCAATGTGCTTTTCCCTCTTTGAGCCGGATGTGCAAAATTTTTGAAGATATGGTAAGCAATGCTGATACCCGAAAGATTATCCTGCGCACCCGGAACAGCATCATCTGCGTGCATATCCCAATAAACAATCAGAACCGGACTAAATATTAAAAATGCCCACCACAGGTAATTGCTGTAACTGAAATCGAGAACAAAAGCAGCTATATTGAATGCCAACTGTAGCCCCATCAGCACGCCTGCAAGCACCGTTAGTTTAATGCCCCATTCGCCCAATTTGTACCACCATGTGTATTCACGTGTGCTGTCCATGTGCCCGCTAAGGATAATTGTTTGCTTTACCTCGCCTTGCGGCTCAAGGGTTGCTTCAACATTGGCGGAAGTTTGCTTTTTGCCCGGAAACTTTGTCAGTACATCGCGGTACATCATCAGGTCGAGTATCAAAAACAAAACGTTAACCGCGGAAAGCACCAAAGCAATTTCAATGCTCACCCAATAAAAAACAAGCGATGCAAAGTATAATGCCACATAGTATTTCAGCTTGCCGAACCGTGCATCCAAATACTCTTCAAATTCAAGGTAACGAACATCCGTTGTAAATTCTTTGCACTTTTCTTCCATAAAGCGTTGAGCATTTTTCTCTGCTTCGCTGCCCGCAGGGCGCGGTCCGTGGCGTTCTATAATTTCTGAAATAAGTCCAATCATTATGGCTAACTTAATTAAGTAAGTGTATGAGCCGAAAAGTAAATTTTATTTTCAAAATCGGGCGGTAGTGTTACTTTGGAGTTACATTGCACCTTTACACAAGGCTATTTTTAAGTGTAAAAAATTGAATAAATGAAACAAGGCGTATTGATTTACGGCTGTTACGGCTATACCGGTGAATTGATTAGCCGTTATGCAGCAGAGCGCGGTTTGCAACCAACCTTAGCCGGACGCGATAAACAAAAGGTAGAAAAACTGGCAGCAGAACTAAAATTGCCATCGTTAGTTTTTGACCTTACCAATGACGCAACCGTGGAGCGCAGCATCAATCCTTTCAAAGTAGTGCTGCACTGTGCGGGACCCTTTCAGTACACCGCAACACCCATGATAAACGCCTGTATTAAAACAGGCACTCATTATTTGGATATAACCGGTGAGTACACTGTTTTTGAATCGGCATTTAAACGAAACGAAGAAGCGCAGAAAGCCGGAGTCCTGTTAATGCCCGGTGTTGGGTTCGATGTGGTGCCTTCCGATTGCTTGTCGTTATACTTAAAAGAACAACTGCCCGATGCGGTTCAATTAGAACTTGCACTGGCACAAAAAGGTGGGAGAATTTCGCATGGAACAGCAATTACCGTAACAGAAAATTTAGGGCATAGCTGTATGGTTCGCAGAAACGGCAGCTTAGTGCCTGTTAAGAATGGTTCCCTTTTACGTACTATAACTATTGAGGGGAAACCACGTGTGGCAGTAGCTATTCCTTGGGGCGATATAGCAACGGCTTATCGCAGTACGGGTATTCCTAACATTACCGTTTACAATTCTGTTCCTAAAAAGGTTATTGACGGAATGAAGTTGAGTAACTACATCGGTTTTGTTTTTCGTTGGCGTTGGGTAAAAAATTATCTGATAAAAAAAATAAAACAACGCCCTGCCGGACCAAATGAAACAGAAAGAAAAAATGCTGCATCGTTTATTTGGGGCGAAGTAAAAAATGCTTCGGGCAAAACATATAGTGCAGTTCTTCAACTGCCCGAAGGATACACCATTACTTACCTTACTGCGGTACGTATTGCCGAATTGGTTATGCAGGGCAATGCTCCAACAGGTGCAAAAACTCCGGCACAGGCGTTTGGCTGTAATTTTATATTGCAATTTGAAGGAGTAAAGCGAACAGATAGCGTGTAAGCACAGGTATCGTGTAATTCTTAATTGCTTAATGCTCGCTCTTCATCACTCATTTTATGAACCATTAGCTAACGTTGCATCCACCCTCGTTTTTTTGTTTTGTAACGAAAAGTTTTATTTGCGCTCCAATCGGAGAGATATATGTCGAAGAACTTAATCATTGTTGAGTCGCCTGCTAAAGCGAAAACCATTAATAAATTTCTGGGTAAGGACTTTGTGGTTACTTCCTGCTACGGACACATTCGCGACCTGCCCGACAGCGGCTTGGCTATTGATGTGGAGAATAACTACGAACCGGAGTATGTGGTTAGTGACGACAAAAAGGATGTAATTAAGGAACTGAAAAAGTTAGCAAAGAGTGCCGAGGAAATTTACCTGGCAACGGATGAAGACCGCGAAGGAGAAGCTATTTCGTGGCACCTGTGCGATGTGTTAAAACTGAATCCGAAAACAGCTAAGCGTATTACTTATACCGAGGTTACCGAAAAAGCCATTAAGGAAGCAGTTAAGCATCCGCGCAAAATCAATATGGATTTGGTAAACGCACAGCAGGCGCGCAGAGTGCTCGACCGCTTGGTGGGTTACGAAATTTCGCCTGTTTTGTGGCGCAAAGTAAAACCATCGCTTAGTGCAGGTCGCGTACAATCGGTGGCCGTGCGGCTAATAGTTGAGCGCGAAAGAGAGATTCGCGCATTTAATGCGGTAGGCTCCTATAAAATAACAGCTTTCTTTTTTGTAACCGATGCAGCAGGAAAAAAATCGGTCTTTAAGGCAGAGCGCCCCGCAAATTTTAAAACCGAAAAAGAAGCCGAAAAATTTTTACAAGAAGTTGCCGATGCCGAGTTTAAAGTAAGCGCCATTGAAAAGAAGCCCGGCAAGCGAACCCCTCCCGCTCCGTTTACAACCTCTACACTGCAACAGGAAGCATCGCGTAAACTGAGTTTTCCGGTAGCCATTACCATGCGGGTAGCGCAGAGGTTGTACGAAGCCGGGCACATTACCTACATGCGTACCGATTCTACCAACCTTTCGGAAGAAGCCATATCGGGTTTGAAAAAAGAAATTACCAAGCGCTACGGAAAAGAGTATCACAAGGAAAGAGTTTTCGCCAACAAGAACGAATCGGCACAGGAAGCGCACGAAGCCATTCGCCCTTCTAATGTATCGGTTCAGGAAATTGAAGCGGAGAGCGATGAAAAGCGCCTATACGATTTAATATGGAAGCGCACCGTTGCCTGCCAGATGGCAGATGCCGAAATCGAAAAAACGATTATTGACATCGTCAACAATAAAAACAAAGAAACGCTGAAAGCCACTGCCGAGGTGATTTTGTTTGAAGGCTTCCTGAAAGTGTACAACGAAGGAACCGATGATGAAGGAGAGAATGAAGATGAAACATCATCGCTTATTCCTCCTGTAAAAGAAGGACAAGTGCTGGAGTTAAAAGAACTGAACGCTACCGAGCGCTTTACCCGACCGGCTCCGCGATATACCGAAGCCAGTTTGGTAAAAAAACTAGAAGAACTCGGCATAGGCAGACCTTCTACTTATGCGCCTACCATTTCTACCGTGCAAAAAAGAAATTATGTAGTAAAAGAAAGCCGCGAAGGCGTAGAGCGCAAATACAAAGTGTACACACTCAAAGCCGGCAAGGTTACCAACGAAGTGAAAACCGAAATTACCGGTGCCGAAAAATCGAAGTTGTTCCCTACCGATACCGGTGCCTTGGTAAACGACTTTCTGATGGAAAACTTCAAAAACATTGTTGACTACAATTTTACCGCTGAAGTTGAAAAAGAGTTCGATGAAATTGCATACGGCAAAATGGAGTGGCACAAAATGATTGACGACTTCTACAAGCCTTTTCATAAGACTGTAGAAGATACTACCCAGAATGCCGCGCGTGCCACAGGCGAGCGCGAACTAGGCACCGACCCGGTAAGCGGTGAGCCGGTAATTGCCCGCATGGGGCGCTACGGACCCATGGTGCAAATTGGCAAGCCCGATGAGAATGACGAAAAGAAAAAACCTCGCTACGCCAAACTGCGCGCCAATCAATCCATTGAAACAATTAAGCTCGAAGAAGCGCTTGAACTTTTCAAACTGCCGCGTGTTTTAGGAACAAATGCCGAAGGAAAAGAAATAAAGGCAAGCATCGGTCGCTTTGGCCCTTATGTGCAATTGGATAAAACGTTTGCCTCTATTCCCAAGGATAAAGACCCTTACACGATTACTTTAGAGGACGCTCTAACGCTGATAAGTGAAAAAGAGCAGGCAAATGCCAACAAGGTGATTCATAACTTTGAAAAAGAAGGCATACAGGTGTTAAACGGTAAGTATGGTCCATACATAAAAAAAGGAAAGGACAACTACCGCATACCTAAAGATAAAGATGCCGAATACCTGACTCTGGAAGAGGTGCAAATGATAATAGGGGAACAGGGTCCGACCAAAAAAGGAAAATCTTTCAGACGAAAGAAATAGATGGCGGAAAACAAAGAAATACACGCGCTCATTCAACTTCTCGATGACGAAGACAACGAGGTCTTCAAACATGTTCACGACAAACTTATCAGCCTTGGCAGCGAAATAATTCCCGAACTGGAACAAGCTTGGGTAGCAGAACTGAATCCGCTTGCCCACGAACGCTTAGAAACCATTATCCACAAAATTCAGTTCGATGCGCTGGAGCAAGAATGGGAAGACTGGCTTTTTCTGGAGCCGCCCGACTTGTTAACAGGGGCATTCCTTGTTGCCAAGTATCACTATCCCGACATTCGTTTCGAAGATATACAGAAGAAGCTGCAAAAAATTAAGCAAAGCATTTGGTTAGAGCTAAACTACAACCAAACACCCTTAGAGCAAATTCAAATTTTTAATCAGGTTTTTTATAACTACCATAACTTTAAAGGCTCGCAAACTTCATCCGACTATCAGGACTTTTGCATTAACAATGTGCTGGAAACTAAAAAAGGCAATTCGATTATAGTTGGTATTATTTATCAGGTTTTGGCGCAGGAACTCAATTTGCCCGTGTATGGTGTTACACTCGTGCGTCATTACATTTTGGCATTCTGCAAAAAGGCAGTTATTGATTTTTACAGCGAAGAAAATTTAGAGCGGGAGATAATGTTTTACATTAACCCCATTAACCGTGGCTCTATTTTTTCACGCAACGAAATCAAAGATTATCTCGACAAAATGAAAGTTGAGCAGGATGCGAAAAACTTTATTCCTGCAACCAACAATGCAATCATTAAAGAACTGATTACCTACCTTATTGAGATTTACCAAAGTCAAAACCGCGAGGACAGGGTAAAGGAGTTGAGGCGGTTGTATCAATTACTGTAACAGGCTGAATTCTTTTCCGCACTTTTGTTTACGTGCATAATAATACAAAACCATCGCTGCTTTTTGCCTTTTTCGCATGGGCGTTGCTCATTTTGCGGTTTGGTTATCGTTATGGCACAGGCGATCAGGTAGAGTTGCTGCCTTACACACTGTTTCTGCATAATCCGGCACTTTATCCTACCGATTTTTTTATTCAGGGCTTACATGCCTCCGTTCCCAACGAACGCACGGTAATGGCACATTTGCTGCTGCCGTTTATAAACCATTTGGAGGCTTTCTGTTTTTTGTTTCAAATGCTGGCAACTATTGTGCTGTTATTGGGCTTAGAAAAAATTGCGCTTCGTTTTATTGCTGCCCGATACGCTGCATGGGCGGCTGTTTTGCTGGCGCTTATTCCGCTTAACGATTTTGGTTTGGGGAATGTTGAATTGTATTCGGAATGTTTACAAGCAGGTTTGGTAGCCGTAGCCATAGTAGTGTGGGCAGTTAATTTCTTTTTAGACAGAAAATTTTTACCCGCCTCTGCTTTAATGGCTGCGGCAACATTCATTCAGGTGTTAGACGGTTTGGATATAATGCTGGTGTTAAGCGCGCTGATGGTTTGGAAATTTTTGGAACGGAAAATAACACTTGGTACACTCGTTAAGTTTTTAGGAATTTACGGTTGCACAGCCGGTGTTTGGCTGCTGCTTATTCTGAAAGCAAAAACATTGAATGTTCAGTTGCCGGAATTTCCCTATCAATCGCCCAATGAGTTTTTTAAAATTTTGTTTGAGTTTCGCCATCCGCATCACTTCATCTTCGCAAGTTTTTCAGAATGGAAAGTGTTGACGTATGTATTGTTAACCGTAGCAGCATTTTTTTACTTCCGAAAGCGGTCTGAAACTATGTTTCGGTTCGTGTTGATTTCAACAACTGCGCTTGCATTTTACATTGTTGCCACCGATGTTTTGCATTGGGTGTTTATAGCCAACTTTCAGTTTTACAAAGCAACGCAGTGGGTAAAGTTTTTTAGTGTGGTGGCTGTTGTCAGCATTTTGTCGAGCAGGGTGGCAACTGTTACAAATAGACGGTTGCCGAAGTTTTGGGAGGGGGCAGTTTTGATTTCCGGTTTTGCTCTTTGCTGGATAATTATTTTTTCATTTAGCAAGTTGCTGCCATACACAGTTCCGTATCAAATAGCAAAACTGAAACTGCAAGATGACATGCTTTCCATTTGCGAAGAAATAAAGCAATCTACTCCGCTTAACGCCACATTTATTCAGCCTTTCGAAAATACCGAGCTTAAGTTTTATGCCGAGCGCAGCAGCTATGTAGAGTTTAAAGCCAACGTGCGGCACAAAGCATTTGCCGGAGAATGGTATAGGCGAATTGTAGAAGTTTATGGTGTTGATTACAATAGCAAACAAACAGGTTTTCCATTGCAGCAAGGGGCAAACAATAACTTCTATAACTTGAGCGAAGAAAAATTGAATCAGTTAAAAGGAGAAGGGGTTACGCATGTGCTTACACGTACAGAACATGTGCCCGCTTTAGGTAAATTAGTGTTGCACAACAATACGTATGCGGTATATAAATTGTAACGGAAACATTTACAACGAATACGAAACCTTGTTGCCGGTAGGTAACCGGGGCTTTAAGTATGGCGATGGCTTTTTTGAAACTATTGCCATGTTTAACCGCAAAATGCCCTTGCTCGACTTTCACTGGAGCAGGGTAGAATTTACTGCCGAAGTATTGTCAACCGTTTTGCCGAGGCGATTGGATATGGAGCGCTTCGAAAGCATGGTGCTCGATTTGGCTTCGGTAAACGATGCTGTAAAAAATGCGCGGGTTCGCTTGCAGTTTTTCCGGAAAGGAGGTGGCTTGTATTTGCCCGATGAAGACGAACTTGGCTATGTAATTTCCATTGATAAACTCGACAATGATTGCTTTACCGAAGGTGCCGGACTCACAGCAGGTATTCGCGAAGATTGTTACAAGCCGGTTTCCATGGTCAGCGATTTAAAAACCACCGGCTGCCTCAGCTACATTATGGCGGCACAGTTTGCCAAAGCTGAAGGTTGGGACGAAATAATTATGCTGAACCATTACACGCAAATTTGCGAAGCCATTCACAGCAATGTTATTGTAGTGAAAAATGATAAACTTATTACCCCTGATTTAGACAGTGGCTGTGTAAACGGAGTAATGCGAACATATTTAATGGCAATGTTAGATGCCGGTTTGGAAGAACGCCCCATTGAAATGCAGGAACTGCTCAATGCCGATGAAATTCTGCTGACCAATGCCGTGCGCGGAGTGCAGTGGGTAAAGGTGCTTGGCTCCCGAACCTACACAAATAAAAAAGCGGTGGAACTCACCGCTCTTTTAAATAAAAGTTTAACAGAAACTGCCGATTAGTTTTTTCTGTTTCCTTTAACCTGCTCGGTTAACTTCGTTTTGGCGGCTTCGTAGGCTTTAAATTTTTCTTCGCCCAAAATTGTTTTCAGGTTTGTTTCAATATGTAAGGTCTGGCGTCTTAAAACGTTAACCTGCATTTCAGGAGTATTCAGGTTTTTGTCCTGTAAACTTTGAGCCTGGCTTTGAGCGCTCTTTACTAAAATTTCGCGCACTTTCGAAAACTCTTCGGTGCTTAATTTAAGTTCTGTTGAAAGCACTTTCAATACAACATCGGCATCGGCTTCGGTTGTCATTTTAAAAAGGTCAGACTGAGTTTGAGCCATGGCGGCTACGGCAAATGCCACAAACAGTACGGAAGTGGTGATAAATTTCTTCATGGTTATACGTTTTTAGTGAGCCAAATATAGGAAAGTTTCATTCTTACTGAAGTTCGGTTAGAACTTATTTCACACTTATTTGTTTTCAGGTAATGAATGATACGAAGATTGCAATTTGTTGGTTTAGAAGAGATTTAAGGTTAGATGACAACGCAGCCCTTTACAATGCCTTGCGTTCAGGCTTTGAGGTGCTTCCACTTTTTATTTTCGATACAAACATTTTAAATGAACTGGAAGATAAGCGCGACAGGAGAGTAGAGTTCATTCAAAGAGAAGTATTGCATATCCAAAATGAGCTACGCGCAATAGGTTCCGATATACTGATTAAACACGGAAATCCGGTTGAAGTGTGGAAACAGATTCTTGCAGAGTACAACGTTAGCGCTGTTTTTGTTAACCACGATTACGAAAGCTACGGGCAAAAGCGCGATACGCAGATTGCCGGATTACTTAAAGAGCAAGGGGGAGAATTCCGAACATTTAAGGACATAGTTGTTTTTGAGAAGGATGAAATTGTAAAGGATAACGGTTCGCCTTACACGGTGTTTACGCCATACTGCAAACGGTGGAAAGAAAAACTGACACCTTTCTTCTATAAAGAATATCCTACCACCAACTATTTTTCCTCTTTTTTTAAAGTGCGCTTAAGCAATGTGCCGTCTCTACAACAAATCGGCTTCCGCCAAACCGAAGTGCAGTTTCCCGAAAAGATAGTAAAGGACAGCTTAATTAGAGAATATAACCGCAACAGAAACTTGCCTGCTGTAAACGGCACTTCAAAACTGAGTGTGCATTTGCGGTTTGGTACATTAAGTATTCGAAAGCTGCTTGCTTATGCGCTAACAAGAAACGATGCATTTGTAAACGAACTCATCTGGCGCGATTTTTATCATCAGATACTGTTTCATTTCCCTTATGTAGAAAAGCAGGCATTTAAAAGTGACTACAATGCCATTGAATGGAAAAACAACGAAACCCATTTTGATCTATGGTGTAAAGGCGAAACCGGAATACCCTTGGTAGATGCCGGCATGCGCGAGTTGAACGCCACAGGTTATATGCACAACCGTGTGCGTATGGTAGTGGCGAGTTTTCTTACTAAAAATTTATTGATTGACTGGCGCTGGGGCGAGGCTTACTTTGCGGCTAAACTGCTCGACTTTGATTTAGCTGCCAACAATGGCGGCTGGCAGTGGGCGGCAGGCTGCGGTACCGATGCGGCTCCTTATTTCCGCATATTTAATCCGCTTACGCAGGCTGTGCGGTTCGACCCGCATAACGTTTACATTCGAGAGTGGGTGCCGGAGTTCGATTCGGCTTCCTATCCCAAACCTATAATTGATTTAAAAAAATCGCGCGAAGAATGTTTGAAAGTGTATCAGAAAGCGCTGAACAGAACTCCGTAACACCTACAGAAAACTGTCTAAAGCGAGCGCATAACTTTCCAAGCCGAAACCGGCAATAATTCCCTTGCAAACGCCACTCATTAGTGAAGTGTGTCGAAACTCCTCGCGCGAATACGGATTGCTGATGTGCACCTCTACCACGGGTGTTTTTATGGCGGCTATGGCATCGCGTATGGCAACGCTGGTGTGCGTATAGCCGCCCGCATTCAGTATAATTCCATAATAATCAAATCCAACATCCTGTAGTTTGTTGATTAGTTCGCCCTCTACGTTCGATTGAAAAAAACTCAACTGCACTTCATCGCTGTACACATCGCGCAAGTCGGCAAAAAAATCTTCGAAACTTATGTTGCCGTAAATATCGGGTTCGCGCTTGCCAAGCAGGTTAAGGTTAGGTCCGTTAATAATTATAATTTTCTTTTTGCCGGTACTTGCCATACAGTTAACTGCCAAAGGTTAATAAGCGCAATGTAAAGTCTAAATTCTTAAATCTAAAATTGTGAAGTGAGTTGGCAGTCGTACATTAAAGGCTTTAAAAGTTGGTTGCAGTTAGAAAAATCGCATTCCGTACACACCATTGAAGCGTACTTGCGCGATGTGCAAAAGTTTACAGCATACCTGCAAACCGAAGGATTGTCGTTGGTGCCCGCCTCGGTTGAACTGAAACATTTGGAAGGCTTCCTGAAAGCGATTAACGAACTCGGTTTCGATGCACAGTCGCAGGCGCGTATTATTTCGGGTTTGCGCTCGTTCTTTAAATATCTTCTTATTGAAGATGAGGTAAAAACAAATCCCACCGAACTTTTATCATCGCCAAAATGGCAACGAAAACTGCCCGATACGCTATCGGTTGAAGAAATCAATTTGCTGATAAATACCATTGACCTCAGCACGCCCGAAGGAATGCGAAACCGTGCCATGCTCGAAACTCTTTACAGTTCGGGCTTGCGCGTAAGCGAATTGGTGAACCTGAAAATTTCAGACATGTTTTTGGATGTAGAGTTTATAAAAGTAACCGGCAAAGGCGATAAAGAGCGGCTGGTACCCATCGGTTCGCAGGCTATAAAATACATACAACTTTACCGCGAAACCGTGCGGGTGCATGTTGATGTAAAAAAAGGGATGGAAGATGTCTTATTCCTTAGCAAGCGCGGTAACCGCCTAAGCAGGGTTTCGGTTTTTTACCTCATAAAAGATTGTGCCGTTAAAGCCGGCATCCGGAAAACCATTTCGCCCCATACCTTCCGCCATTCGTTTGCCACGCATTTAATTGAGGGTGGTGCCGACCTGCGTGCCGTGCAGGAAATGCTCGGACATGCATCTATTACCACCACCGAAATTTACACCCACCTCGACCGCGATTATCTGCGAAGTACCATCATGCAGTTTCACCCGAGGTATAAGTAGGGGAGGAGTAAAGGAGTTTTCAGCTGCAACGCAAAAAAACACCTTGTCATAGCTGATTATTAACCCGAAAGTATATTTTTACCACCCTTCAACACCTCAGGACATGAATTTTACAAAGTTACTCTCGTTAACAGCATTACTCTGTTTGTTTACACTGTGCAGCAATCGTGTGTATGCTTCCCACGCTATGGGAGCCGACCTTTCGTATGAATGTATTGACCCCGTTAACCGGGTTTATAAAGTTACACTGCGTTTTTACAGAGATTGTGCCGGTATATCAGAGCCTGCATCTATCAACATCAACATCTTTTCAAACAGTTGCGGGCAAAACTTAACCGCAGCATTGCAAAAAGAACCTTGTCCTCCGGGTATTAACGGTGGTGCACCTTGCGAAGTATCTCCTCTATGCCCTTCTTCTATTTTGCAGTCATCCTGCAACGGAGGTACGCTGCCGGGCGTGCAGGCATTTACCTATTCGGCTACCGTTACCCTGCCGCAAGATTGCCCCGACTGGACTTTCAGCTTCTCGGAATGTTGCCGCAACGACCAAATTACCAACCTTACCAATGCCAGCAGCGAAGACCTTTACATACAAGCAACCCTAAACAATACCGGAGGCATTTGCAATAACTCTCCGTTTTTTACCACATTGCCGGTTCCCTTCATTTGCGCCAACCAACCTTTCTCATTTAACCAGGGAGCGGTTGATGCCGATGGCGATTCCCTTGTTTACCAACTCGTGAATGCGCTTGGTTCAGGAGCTTCGCAAATTATGTATAACGCAAGTTTTTCACCAACCAATCCGCTCACCACATCACCGCCTAACTCATTCGGTTTTTCAAGTAGCACCGGGCAAATAGCTTTTACACCGAGCGGTGTACAAGTGGCAGTGGTTGCTGTACTGGTAAGCGAATACCGCAACGGTGTATTAATTGGCACTACCATGCGCGATATACAAGTAGTAGTGTTAAACATCCCCGGCTGCGGAGTGCCGCCTACGTTTACAGGTGCCATTCAAAATACCGTGCAGAACGGGTACTATATTAATCCGCAGTTTGTTCAGGTATGTCCGGGCAATGCGCTTAATTTTTCAGTGTTGGCATTCAATTCTACTAACGATTCGGTGTTTATCGAAGCTAATAACACCATAGCAATGCCCGGCTCACAGTTTGTTACCAATTATGCTTCCAGCGATTCGGTGTTCGGATTGTTTGCATGGACTCCCAGCGGGTTAGATACCGGTATTCATAACCTGATAGTTACGGTGAAGAATAAGAATTGTCCTATTGCCAGTATTCAGTCGTACGCTGTAAGCATACAAGTACTGGCAGGCACCTATGCCGGCCCCGATTTGGCATATTGCCCTGCAGGCGGACCCGTGCAGTTACAGGCGTATGGAGGCACGCAGTTTACATGGACACCTACTACAGGATTAAGCAACCCCAACATCGGCAATCCATTAGCTTCGCCATCGCAAACTACCGACTACATTGTTACCAGCAATCTAAGTTCATCGTGCAAAAACAAAGACACGGTACGAGTTTCGGTAGTGCCCGATTTTAACTTTAATGTAACCCAAAGCGATGATACCATTTGCCGGTTCGAGTTTGTAAACTTTACTACAACTGCCGATGCCACCTACGCACCTTACACCTATGCTTGGTCGCCTGCGGCAAGTTTAAATGCAGGCACCATTCCTAATCCCGTTGCTCAGCCCGATTTTACCACCAATTATGTGGTAACCATAACTTCATCCTTAGGCTGTGTTCGAAAAGACACCTTGCGGGTAGTGGTGGAAGGGCAAGGTCCGCAGGTGGTAATCAGTGCCGATAAATACAAGGTTTGCGTTGGCGATACTATTAAACTCAATACAAAAATTTCTACCAAACCCTGCGGATTAAATGTAGTGCCTTGCAGCGGTACCTATGGATTAAAAACATTAGGTGCGGGTAACACGGTTGATGTTAACGGAGCTACCCCATACCGCGGCTTTTATATGGATGCTCGTATGCAAATTCTGTACCGTGCTTCGGAGTTGCAGGCGCTGGGCATGCAGGCGGGCACCATTACCGATATTGCTTTCGATATTTCGCAAAATGGCAGCACGGCTCCCTACAACGGCTTCACCATTCGTATGGGCTGCACTAACCTAAATCAACTAAGCACCTTTGTGCCCGGCTTGGCTACAGTTTACGGACCGCAAACATTTTCACCTTCAGGTACAGGATTCAATACACATACATTCAGTACACCTTACGATTGGGACGGGTTCTCTAACATTATTCTCGAAGTCTGCTTTGACAACAGCGCATGGACAAACGATGATAACGTACGCTCTACTCCAACTCCGTTTAATTCCGTTATTCACGCCTATCAGGATAATGCAGTGGGATGTAACTTAACCACACCGTTTACTTCGGTTAACCGACCTAACACTCAGTTTGTTTATTGCTTTGAACCTCCTACCACTCTTTCGTACACATGGTCTCCTACCACCAACGTGTTTACACCCGATTCACTTAACCCGATTGTAGTATTAAACGAAAGCACCACATACTTTCTCAATGTGTTTGACGGCTCCTGCAACGGAGGCGGCTCGGTTACCTTGGATATTGACACTTCGTTCGGAATTTCTGCCGGGCCCGATAAGCCTTTCTGCGAAGGCAATCCTGCCCAGCTAAATGCAACGGTTACCGGTATTCATCCGGTGGGCGGGGCTATCAATTGCGGTGTTAACGGCTCCCCCTGCAATGGAAATCCGCAGGTAAAAACATTTATGCCGGCAAATGCAGCGTCATCAAGTATTACACCTTTCGATGGCGGATTTTTCCTGCCTTTGGAAGACCAACGCACACAAATTCTTTACAAGGCAACCGATTTACTCAATGCCGGCTTTACCCCTGGCACTATTAACCAAATAGGCATCAATATCTCAAACAAAGCTTCCGGGTTCCCTTATCAAAACTTTACACTTAAAATGGGTTGTACCACCAAAAACGAATTAACTGCCGGTACGTGGGAACCTACCACTACCGTTCACACCAATCAGTTTTTGGCAACCGTTGCCGGCTGGAACGATTTTAATTTACAAAGCCTGTTTGACTGGGACGGAACCACCAACATTGTAATAGAAATTTGCTGGGATAACCCCAACAATTTCCCTTCAACAGGTTTAGACGCAGTAATGGCAGGAACCGCAAATTACAATTCGTTTCAAACAATTACGGCAGCATTGGCAAGCGGATGTAGTTTGCCTGCTACGGCTGCCAATATGTTTCAGGTTATACCTGCCATAAGGGCGCGTATCTGCTCGGCTCCGCCACTCCCGGTTACCTATGTTTGGACCCCTTCAACAGGGTTAAGCAATCCGAGTGTTGCCAATCCACAAGCTTCGCCACCGCAAACTACCACCTATGTTTTAACTGCCTACTTTGGAGGCAAATGTGCCAAAGAAGATTCGGTAGTTGTTACACCCCGGCAATTCAGCTACAGCGTCTCGCCCGATACATCCTTATGCGAAGGAACTACAGTGCAGTTAAACGTAACTGGCGGCAGCACTTACTCTTGGACTCCGGCTGCCGGATTAAGCTGTGCCGATTGTCCCAATCCATTTGCTAATCCTTCCGATAGTACGTTGTATGTAGTTACTATTACCGATACCACTACCGGATGTATCGCTGCCGATTCCGTACAAGTATTGGTGTTTAATGTTGCGGCTGACGCATGGTTTGGCGATACTTTGGTTGACCAGGGAACCCCCGTTACAATAGGAGCCGATGTAAGCGGTAACTCTACCGTTGGTTATACTTACCAATGGACGCCATCGCAGTATCTGGATAACACCAATGGTTTAAGCGCGGTTTCTACACCGTTAAGCGATGTACTTTACTTGTTTACGGCAAGTGCAGGTGGCTGCACCGATACTACACAGGTAAACGTGCGCGTAAACATTGTAGCCAACCCGGTGGCTGTGCCCAATGCGTTTACCCCCAATGGCGATGGCAAAAACGATGGTTTTTATCCGGTTATCTTCGGGCAGTTGGCATCGGTAAAAACATTCAGAGTATATAACCGCTACGGTGCCTTGGTACATGATGGCGATTCACCATGGAACGGCAAATTCCGCGGTGCCGACCAACCCGCAGGAACGTACGTTTACTACATTGTTATTACCCGCCCGCTTCAGGACGATGAGTTGCTGCAAGGCTCATTTAGTTTGTTGCGGTAAGCTTACTTCATCAATATATTTAAAAAAAGAAGCCGTCTCAAATAACATTTTGAGGCGGCTTTCCTCTTAGGGTATTCCCATCCTGAAAAGTTCTCTCGCACAGGAAACTGCCTTGCCAGATATTTAGCTAACCACTTACACAGATATTTGGACAGTACCCCCCATGTGAAGCATTGCTCTCCTCATGTCAAGCATTGAGAACCCCCACAGAGGAACCGCACGTATATGTTAATCACGCAAACCCTGCAATTTGAAATCCCCTCCGGAACATGGGCCTCATTCACATTAGCCTGCATCCTGTGCGCGTATAAACCACTGGCTATAGTTAGTCGTCCGGCAATTGCCACACTTTTCACCTTCCTATCTCCTAAATCCTATTTTCGCGCACTATGTCATTTACCTTAACCGCGCGCGATGTTCAAACCAAAGCCCGCGCAGGCGTTTTTACTACGGCACACGGCAATATCCAAACCCCCATCTTTATGCCCGTTGGCACTTTAGGGGCGGTAAAAGCAGTGCATATTCATGAACTGAACAATACCATACAAGCGCAAATAATGCTGGCAAACACCTATCACCTGTATCTGCGCCCAGGTACCGATGTATTGGAGAAAGCCGGTGGCGTTCACCGCTTTAACGGCTGGCACAAACCCATACTTACCGATAGCGGTGGCTATCAGGTTTACTCACTTGCCGACATACGGAAAATAAAAGAAGAGGGAGCAGAGTTCCGCAGTCATATTGACGGCTCAAAACATTTCTTTACCCCAGAAAACGTAATGGACATTCAGCGCAAAATTGGAGCCGATATTATAATGGCGTTCGATGAATGCACCCCTTACCCCTGCGATTTTAAGTATGCCAAAAACTCTATGCACCTAACGCATCGTTGGTTGGAACGCTGTGTAACCCGCTTTAACGAAACCGAATGCCCCTATGGTTATAAGCAAACATTGTTTCCTATTGTGCAGGGAAGTGTTTACAGCGATTTGCGAAAGCAGTCTGCCGAGTTTGTGGCAAACCTCTGGTTAGAAGGCAACGCCATTGGCGGGTTAAGTGTTGGCGAGCCGGACGATGAGTTGTATGCCATGACCGATTTGGTTTGCAGCATTTTACCTGACGATAAACCTCGCTACCTGATGGGTGTAGGTACACCCGCCAATATATTGGAGGCAATAGCGTTAGGGGTTGATATGTTCGACTGCGTAATGCCTACCCGCAATGCCCGCAACGGCATGTTGTTTACCACGCAGGGAATCATCAACATTAAGAACGAAAAATGGAAAGATGATTTTTCGCCCATTGATGCCGATAGCAACTGCGAACTTTCGCGTTTTCACTCAAAAGCATTTCTGCGCCATTTAATGCACGAAAAAGAAATCCTTGCGGCACAAATTGCTTCGGTTAACAATTTAAGTTTGTATTTATGGTTAGTTACAGAAGCCCGCAAAAAGATAGAGAAAGGAACGTTTGGTGAATGGAAAAATGTAATGGTAAAAAAGTTAATGACAAGATTGTAATGAACAGGCGACTTTAGTTGCCATAAACAGATTGATTCAACTTATCTGTATCGCGACAGGATTTATCCTGCCATAAAAGAGAGAAACAACAATAGCATTTTGAAAAAGCTCGACCGCTACATACTGGTAAAATTCATAGGCACCTTTGTGTTTATAATGGCATTGCTGCTTGCTATTACCGTTGTAATTGACCTGAGCGAGAAAATTGATGCCTTTGTAGAGAACAACGCTTCCGCCAAAATTGTTATCACCGAGTTCTACATTTACTTCATTCCTTACATCACTTCACTCATTGGTCCGTTCTTTGTTTTGGTGTCGGTTATCTTCTTCACTTCGCAGTTAGCAAGCCGGTCCGAAATTATTGCCATACTCAACAGCGGTACCAACTTTTACAGGATGCTGTATCCTTACTTTTTAGGAGCTACGTTGTTGGCTGCATTGTTTTACTTCGGCAACCATTACATGGTGCCGTATGCCAACAGCAAGCGTATTCAGTTTGAGCGAACCTATGTATCGAAACCCTACGAGGGTATGCGCTACAACTTTCACCGTACCGTTGCCCCCGGCACTATTATCTACATAGAAAACTACAAACCTGCCGATGGCAGCGGCTACAAGTTTTCGATGGATAAGTTTGAAAACGACAAACTGGTGTACAAACTGCGTGCCGATCGTATTGACTGGAACAAACAAACCGAAAAGTGGCGCATTAGCGATTACTACATCCGCGAAATGAGAAACGAAGGGCGGCACCGCATTACTAAGGGAGTGGTGCTCGATACTGTTTTCCCTTTTAAGCCCGAAGACTTCTCTTTTTCGGCACACTTTAAAGATGAAATGACCACTCCCGAGTTAAAGAAATACATAGCGTATATGTACCAAGCCGGACTACCCGATATAGAGTTTTACGAAGTGGAGCAACATCGCAGAACCTCATCGGCATTCAGCATTTATATTCTTACACTTATTGGTGTTAGCGTAGCTTCGCGAAAAGTGCGGGGTGGCTTGGGCTGGCATTTAGTGCTCGGTATTGGGTTAAGTGCTGCTTACGAAATCATTATGAAATTCTCCGTAACCTTTGCCACCAACTCATCGCTTCCGCCTTTTATTGCCGTTTGGATACCCAATGTATTATTTGCGGGTTTAGCAGCATATTTAGTGGTTAAAGCACCTAAGTAAACCAATGACTACTCAGGCTACACAACGCATAACAACATTCTTAAACAATTGGAGTTACCCGATAATCTTTGTTGGGGTATATGTTCTATGGAAAGTGGTAGATATACTAATTGTGCCAGCCGCTTTTGTGCAACCGTATTGGCAAGCAATGGTAGCGAGCCTCAGCCATATTTATCAACTATGTATAGGCGGTTTGCTTACATTGTTCGGCTACAAAATAGTGTATGCCGGTACTGATACTATTATGCTGGGTCCTAAGTCGGGAGTCATTATTAAGGAACACTGTTTGGCAATTTCTGCATCGTTCATATTTGGGTTTACGGCAATGTTACTCAAAAGCAAAACACTGTCAGGCAAATTAGCTTTTGCTGTAGGCGGTGTGCTGTTCATTTTTATTATTAATGTTATCCGCCTTGCCACCTACACGGTAATGCATACCCACATGCCACGCTGGTTTTCCAAATTCTTTCACAACTATGGCTATGTAATCATCATGTACGGGCTTATTCTGCTCATGCTTAAATGGTGGATTGACCGGCAGGAAAGTTTTGCCGCCAAAAGCAGCTTACGACAATAAACGATGAGCAAGGAGTATCATTTTTACGATAAACCGATTATTTACGATAGCTACGCTAATCGCATTAAGCGCATTGTAACATCAGCATTGTTGTTTCTTATCGCTTTTATTTTAACAACGCTTATTTATCACTCGTTGTTGGCTGCCATAGCAACTGTGTTAGGTTATGAGATAAAGTTTTCGTTTACCCGTCTGGAAGTTTTGCCGCACCAAATAAAATATTGGAGTTTACCGCGCACCATTCTCATTTATGTGGTTCCCTCTGTTGTAATGTTAACATTGGCAATCATCGTTGCCATTTTGTTGCACAAATACAAAAACATTATTACACTGTTCAGAATGTTTTGGCTTTGGCTATCGGTCTGCTTGTTTACTACGTTCAGCACCCATTTAATAACGGCAGCAATTGGTATAGCCTCGCCCCGCACGGCATTCTATACTGCATTTGCAATTCCTTTTGTGTGGATGGGCTTTCCGGCTGCTTTAGGAGCTGTTCTTTCGATAGCCGGAGTAGTGGTAAGCATGATATGGGGCTTTGTAACCGTAAACGAATTTCTCCGCTTTGCTTTTTCCGGCTCTTTACTTAAAGCAAGAACTGCCCGAATATATTTTGTAACACAATTTTATGTTTTGCCGTTAGTGGTTGCTTTGCCTTTTGTTGGCTTACTTACCCTTTCAAACGTAACTGTGTATTATCTCAGTATTTACTTTTCATTTCTGTGCATAGCGTTGGGCATGTTTCTCCGCTTTTACAATGCATCGGGGGCGGTGCGTTGTAACAAAGCCGATGTGCTGAATGTGATTTCTCCGCTTGTTATTATTGTAGCGGCAGCATTGTTTATAACTGTAAAATTTTTGTTGAAGTAGGGGAGGAGCGAAGCAGTAACTACCACTTTACTAAAGCACGCTGAAAAATATCGTCCACCAACTGGCGGTTAATTTCTTCAATCACCCTATTTTCTACCGAAAGAATATCTTCAGATGAACTGAACTGTGCAAAGCGGGTAAAATTTTCCGCCCATGTATCTTTTTCGTCCTTCGTATTAATGTATTCCACCCGAACAGAAATAGTCAGTTTATTCAAGCCGCTGGTGGCTCCGGCAATGGGAGCTTCGCTGGTATAGGTATAGCCAACAATACTCCCCCTAAACTGTAAGTCACCATCCGCAGGCACCATTCGCAGGTTAGCTTCGGTTTGCATCTTCTGCTTCAGCCTGTCGGTAAACACTTGCCCCAGCGATGCCGGTCCGTTGTTGGCTAAATTTTGAAATAACTCTACCGAAAAGTTGGTAACGTTAGCAGGTAAACTGGCACCCGTAAACGAATAAATTTTGCATCCCGAAAACAACAGAAAGGAAACAAACAACGAAACATAAAGAGCAATCGTCCACTTACGCATCAATGTTGTACTCTTTAATTTTACGGTAAAGTGTTCTCTCCGAAATTCCCAGATCGGCAGCAGCTTCTTTTCTTCGGTTGCGGTGCTTTTTTAGTGCTTTAAGTATAAGTTCCTTCTCTTTGTCAACAATAGAAAGCGACTCTTCAATCGTTTCATGATCTTCATAACCTTTCTTATCACTAATTACCACAGGCTGTTGGTGTGCTGTTTGTAAAACAACAGGCTGGTCGGCATTGGTAATTACCTTTGGAGAACTAAAGGCTGCATGATGAACACCTGTAGGCATTTCAACCCCGGCTTGTGCTTTGGCAATATCAAACACAAATTGTTTCAGATCGTTCAAATCTTTCTTTAAATCGAAAATGAGTTTGTAAAGAATTTCCCGCTCTGTAAAACTGCTGCCGCCACCGCTTTCGTAGCGCGCTTCTGCTAAAGCAGGTAGCCGGTTATCGGTAATATCAGGAACAATTTCTGCCAACGCCTGTGCATCAACATCTTTACCCACTGCAAGAATAGACACCTGCTCTGCCACATTTTTTAACTGGCGCACATTGCCTGGCCAGGTGTATTTCAAAATAAGTTGACGCGCGCCTTCATCTAACTTTACAGGCTGTATGCGGTTGCGCTCGGCAAAGTCAATACAAAATTTTCGGAAGAGGAGATAGATATCTTCCCCGCGGTCGCGCAATGGAGGAATAAAAATGGGAACGGTGGAAAGGCGGTAATACAAATCTTCGCGGAAACGCCCGGCACGCACGGCTTCTTGAAGGTTCACATTAGTAGCGGCTATTACCCGCACATCGGTTTTCATCACTTTCGAAGAACCTACGCGGATATATTCGCCTGTTTCGAGCACGCGCAGCAAACGGGCCTGCGTGCCATGCGGCAGTTCTCCCACTTCATCTAAAAAAATAGTACCGCCATTTACCGTTTCAAAATACCCCTTGCGGGCTTCGCTGGCTCCGGTAAACGAGCCTTTTTCGTGCCCGAAAAGTTCCGAATCAATAGTGCCTTCGGGAATAGCTCCGCAGTTAACAGCTATAAACGGGTTGTGCTTGCGAGTACCCAGTTGATGAATAATGTGCGAGAAAACTTCTTTACCCACACCGCTTTCTCCGGTAATAAGCACTGTTAAATTGGTGGCGGCTACGCGCTCCGCAATACTGATAGCGTGATTCAATGCCGGTGCATTGCCTATTATTCCGAATCTGTTTTTTATAGATTGAATTTCCATGAATCCAACTGTGTTTCTTAATGAACTAATTCGCCCTTTAGTGTTGCAGAGGTGCAGTCGGTTACTTTAACCTGCACATACATGCCGGGTTTTATATCGGCTTTCGGAAAAACCACCACTTTGTTCTGCGAGTTTCTGCCAAACAAATGTTCCTCACTGCGGTGCGAAGTCCCTTCTGCCAGCACTTCAAAGGTTTTACCCACATCTGCTTTGTTATGTTCTAACGATAGCTTCATCTGCAAATCCACTACTTCCTGCAGTCTGCGCTTCTTTACTTCTTCAGGAATATCATCCTTATACTTTTTAGCTGCCACTGTTCCCGGGCGTTCGCTGTAAAAAAACATGTACGACATGGAGTATTTGGCAAACTCCATCATACTAAGCGTATCGCGAAATTCTTCTTCCGTTTCGGTGCAAAAGCCGGTAATTATATCGGTAGAAACTGCCGCATCGGGCACTATGTTTCGGATAGCTTCAATGCGTTGCATATACCATTCGCGGTCGTAAGTGCGGTTCATCAATTCCAACACACGGCTGTTACCGCTTTGCACAGGCAGGTGAATGTACTTGCAAATGTTCGGGTGCTTTGCCATGGCGTGCAGCACATCATCTGTCATATCCTTGGGATGCGATGTAGAGAACCGAACGCGCAATAATGGAGAAACCTCTGCGACCATTTCGAGCAAACGGGCAAAGTTTACTACTCCTTCATCATACTTCGCATCTACCAGTTTTTTGCCCACCAACTTAGGATCTTTAGAGTACCGATACGAATCAACATTTTGCCCCAACAGGGTTACTTCTCTGTAACCCTTTTCGAAAAGTTCTTTGGCTTCGGCAACTATACTTTCGTAATCGCGGCTGCGCTCGCGTCCGCGGGTAAAAGGTACTACGCAAAAGGAGCACATATTGTCGCAGCCGCGGGTAATGCTGATAAAAGCGGTTACCCCATTGCTGTTCAGGCGAACCGGATTTATCTCAGCATAAGTCTCTTCGCGCGACAGAAGCACGTTCACGGCTTTTTGACCGGTTTCAGCTTCCTCAATTAATAGAGGCAAACTGCGGTAGGCATCGGGCCCCGCCACTATATCTACTATCTTTTCTTCTTCCAGAAACTTTTCTTTTAAACGCTCGGCCATGCAGCCCAACACACCAATTAGCGCTCCTTTCTTTTTCTTTTTAACCGATTGCAGATGTTGCAAACGGTGGCGAACACGCTGCTCGGCATTATCGCGAATGGCACAGGTGTTCAGCAATATGAGGTCGGCATCGGTAAACTCCGTGGTTGAATCGAAGCCTGATTGCGATAGGATAGAAGCCACCACCTCGCTATCGGCAAAGTTCATTTGGCAGCCGTAGCTTTCAATATAAAACTTTTTGCCGTTGGAGGCGGTTGTGCTTGGGCGCTCAACCGTCAAAGTTTCGCCTTGTCGGCTTTCATCAATCTTTTTAGTTGCCAGTTCAAAAGCCAGTTCGTTGTTGTATAACTTGTTTTCCATTCGGGACTTAACAGGTCGGCAAAGATAATTATTTGGCTGACAGGATGACAGAAAGCAAAAGTCCCGATTTCAACGAAACCGGGACTCTTTAAAATCTGCTTGTGATGCTAAATTTTAGTAGAATTTGCCTTCTAATTCAATTTCTGTCGGAACTCCGTCAATTGTTTCAATTGCCAAATTATCGCATGCTCCACTGCCATAATCAATGTAACGTGTTGGTTGGCCTGACTCTTGAATTCTGATTTCTCCTTGAATAATATGGTCGTTACAATTCTCGGCACGGCTTTCAATCAGCGGGGTCAAAACTGCTACGCTTAATGTTTCAGAGCCTTTTGTTGCATCAAGCTGTCCGGTAATTGAGAACATATCATCCTCCTCATCGCTAGTGCCATAACCTGCAATACACTCATAGTCCATGTTTGCAACAATGGAAACTGTTTCTTCATCTATTTCATCATAACTGGTAGCGTTGGCTTTAAACGAAACTACCATGTTACCGCTTCCGTTTGCACCTAAGTTTTCGATTTCAAGAGTGCCGTTAATTGTTTCTTTAACTTCATTGCCATTAGAAAAGTACCATTCGCGATAATCAGTAAATGTGGCTTTTGCATAAGCACCGGCATCTTCAAAATTTTTGTTGTTGTACTCAATTTCAATTTTGCCACGTTTTCTGGTGTAATCACGTTCTGTGCAACCTGCGCCCCAATCAATAACAATATGATAAGGCAAGGAAGAAGAATCTACTGTTACTGTTGCGCAAGTTTCAAATTCAAAATCACCAGTTTTAAAGGTTTTACCTTTCATAAACAGTAGGTTTCTAACTACTTTGAATCCTACAGCGTTAATGGTGCTTAATGCCTCCATTTGAGAATTGGGGTTAGTTAATGCCTGATTGTTGTTATTGCCGTTATTCCCATTGTTGTTTGTGTTTACAATGTTTTTAACCGGTTCAATTGTTTCCTTCTTGCATGCAGACAGCAACAAAGCTAATGCTACAAATGCAATCAAACTTTTTGTTCCAATGTTTTTCATGTTGTGAATTTTATAGCAGGTAATACGCTGCATTTCTTTTTTAGTTACATAGAAACATAACAGTAAGCCAAACCATAATTTACATTATGTTAAATAGCATATTGTAATAAAGGGGGCTTAATGTCCCCCTTTTCTCTTTATTCGGTAGTGTATAGTTCTATCTGCTTTAGTGTCCTGGTAATTTGTGCATCGTCTGGATCTATCTCCTTTGCCTTTTCTAAATACGGTTTAGCTTTCAGGTAAAGTTCTCTACGCTTGGCTTTTAGCTCATCATATTTTTTCGCATCGGCTGAAGTGTTACCTAGTTTGTTCATTTCTTCCACTAAAGCATTGGCTTTGTTTACATACAAGGCTCCAAGGTTATTCCAGGGTTTTATGTTTTTGGGGTTAATTTCAGCGGCTTTCAGGTAGTAATAAACAACTGAGTCTTCGTTGCCGATTTTTTCGTAAGCCAAACCTTTAATAAAAAGCGCCCCATCATTGTTAGGTTCTACCGACAACAGGTTGTTTACATAGGTAAGCGCTTCGGGATATTGCCCGGCTTCCAAGTAGGTATTTATTTTTTCAACCAACAGGTTAGCATCGGTCGGGAACTTTGATAAGCCTTCGGAAATAATCTTTTCAGCCTCTTCTTTCTTTCCTTGCTTTTTTAAAGCGGCTCCGTAGGCACGGTAAGCGGATGCTTCAGGTTTTATGGCAAGCCAGTCTTTGTAAACTTTGATGGCATTTTCGGCATCACCGGCATTTTCGGCACAAATGGCAGCATTCTTTAAAGCAGTAGGCAAGTCAATGTTGGGGGTTTTGCCCTTGGCTTCCAGCACAGCATTTATATCTTTAATGAGGTAGAAATACTGGTAAGCCTGTGCAAAGTTTTTTGCCTGAAAGAGATCAACGCCCTCGTTAAACACATTGGTTGAGAGTGGCATTACATATTTAAACACTTCTTCCCATTCTTTAAACTTAGGGTCGTTTATTTCCTGTAGCTTTTTGAATGCTTTTACTGCTTCAAAAGCCGCGCTGCCATATTTGGTTTTCAGGGTTTTATCCAAAAAAACGAGGGTATAAAGCTGCCCGCGGTAAAACCATGTTTTCCATTTTCCGGAAGTGGATTCGTTTACAGCGGCTTCATCGGTGCATTTAATAGCTCTTTCGAGGTCTTCGGGGCCGCCACCGGTGTTGTAGGTATTCATGGCGTTCCACACGCAGATGTTGTTCCCATCCTGTGCGCTGGCGGCAGAAAAGAATACGGCTGCCAAAAGGGTTACTGTAAGTTTTTTCATTTCAGTTTAGTTTTTGTTTTAGGATTGTCTGATTTTCAAATTGTTTGCCAACTATTCGGCAGTATCACCGTTTGTATCGGCAGCGCCTAACTCCCCATCCTCTTCGGCATTGTAGTTCAGCTTACCATTTTCGATTTTTGCGATGGCGGCTATTTCATCGCCTTGTTCTAATTTAATAACCCGAACACCTTGTGCTGCCCTGCCCATTACGCGCAGTTGTTCTACCGCCATACGGATAGCGATGCCAGATTTGTTTATTATCATAAGATGGTCATTATCAGTAACATTCATAATTCCAATTAAATGACCTGTTTTATCGGTCACATTAATGGTTTTAACTCCTTTTCCACCTCGGTTTGTAACGCGGTAATCTTCAATATCGCTTCGCTTGCCGTAGCCCTTTTCCGATAAAACCATGATGGTTTCTTCTTTGTTTTCGGGGTTTACGGTTATCATGCCCACTACGCGGTCGTTAGCATTTTCTAACGAAACCCCGCGCACACCGGCTGCCACCCGACCCACCGGGCGAACGGTGCTTTCGTTGAAGCGGATGGCTTTTCCTAAACGTGTGGCAATTACAATTTCGCGGCTGCCGTTTGTAAGGCTTACCTGTACCAGTTCATCGCCTTCGCGGATGTCAATAGCGTTAATGCCTCCTGCTCTTACATTCGAATATGCTTTTAGAGTGGTTTTTTTGATGGTTCCTTGTTTGGTGCAGAAAATGACGAAGTTATTTTCGAGGTATTCTTCTTCTTCCAAATTTTTGACCGGTATGTAAGCCATAATGCGGTCTTCTTTGGGAATGCTGATGAGGTTCTGAATAGCCCGACCTTTGGAAGTTTTTTCGCCTTCAGGTATTTCATAAACCTTCAACCAAAAGCAACGACCAAGCTCGGTGAAGAAAAGAATATAGTTGTGGTTAGTGGCAAGGAACATGTGTTCAATGAAATCTTCATCGCGGGTGGCTCCTCCCCTGCTACCGCGTCCTCCCCTGTTCTGTGTTTTATAATCAACTGATGGCGTGCGCTTTATATAGCCTAAGTGAGAAATAGTTACAACTACTTCGTCATCAGCAATAAGGTCTTCCATATTGAAGTCGCCAGCTGCGTATTCAATTCCGGTTTTGCGAACATCGCCATACTTAGCTTTAACTTCGGCAAGTTCATCCTTTATGATTTGCATACGCAAGGGTTCTTCAGCTAATACCCGTTTAAGCCAGTCAATATGCTTCATTAACTCGGTGTATTCTTCGCGGATTTTGTCGCGTTCCAAACCGGTAAGGCGTTGGAGGCGCATTTCGAGTATGGCTTTTGATTGAATTTCGCTTAAGCCGAAGTTTGCCATTAAGCCGGCTTTGGCGGTATCAGGGTCGGCAGAGTTGCGAATTAGTTGAATTACTTCATCAAGATGGTCGAGAGCTATGAGTAAGCCTTGTAAAATATGTGCCCTTTCTTCGGCTTTGCGGAGTTCGTAGGTGGTTCTGCGAACAACCACTTCGTGACGAAATTCCACAAAGTGGTGAATTAAATCGCGGAGATTAAGCAGTTTGGGGATTCCTTTTACAATGGCAACATTGTTTACCCCAAAGCTTGTTTGCAGTGATGTAAGGGCAAATAACTGGTTGAGCACCACGTTACTGATGGCGTCTTTCTTTAGTTCTACTACTACGCGTATGCCTTGGCGGTCGGACTCATCGCGTATGTCGCTGATGCCTTCAATCTTCTTATCTTCGGTAAGTTCGGCTATTTTCTTTACCAAGTCGCTTTTTACTACCTGATAGGGAATTTCGGTAATTACAATTTGCTCACGACCGTTAGGCAGGGTTTCTATTTCGGCTTTGCCGCGTAGCACTACCCTTCCCCTACCGGTGGTTAAAGCTTGACGAACGCCTTCGTAGCCGTAGATGGTGCCGCCTGTGGGGAAATCGGGGGCCTTTACGTATTGGGTTAGCTCTTCAACTGTAATATCCTTGTTATCAATGTATTTTACGATGCCGTCAATACACTCATTTAAGTTGTGCGGGAGCATGTTGGTGGCCATACCTACGGCAATACCGGAGGCTCCGTTTACCAAAAGATTTGGAATGCGTGTTGGCAGAACGGTAGGCTCTTCGAGGCTGTCGTCAAAGTTCAGCTTCATGTCAACCGTTTCTTTATCAATATCGCCCAGGAACTCTTCGGTTATTTTTTGCATGCGGGCTTCGGTATAACGCATGGCTGCGGGCGGGTCGTTATCAATAGAGCCGAAGTTTCCCTGCCCATCCACTAACGGATAACGAAGACTCCAGTCTTGCGCCATACGCACCATGGCATCGTACACGCTTCCATCGCCATGCGGGTGGTATTTACCAAGCACCTCCCCTACCACACGGGCGCTTTTTTTGTAGGGTTTGCCGGCTCCTAAGCCGAGTTCGTTCATACCGAAGAGGATTCTGCGGTGAACGGGCTTTAGACCATCGCGCACATCGGGGATGGCGCGCGAAACGATAACCGACATAGAGTAGTCTATGTAGGCGGTTTTCATTTCCTCTTCTATGTTAATGGGGATGATGCGCGGGTTTTCTTCTTTGGGTGTTTCGGTGGGGTTCAGTTCGTCACTCATTCTGTTTATTTGGGTTTAATTACTTGCTTTTTCGGAATTTTGCTATTAGCTCGTTTTTAGCGGCACGAATATAGAAATTCGACACCCCCTTTACAAGGGCAACGGAAGCGTTTTTTCAACATTTAAACAAATAAATAGAGAGTAAATTCATCTTGGAAAATCGAATTGATTAAAAGCCATAAAAAAATCCCGCCTTGCGAGCGGGATTTTTTAAGTTGTGCTTGTTGCAAATTATTCGGCTGATTCACCTTCGGCAGTATTTTCTTCTGTTTTAGGAGTTTCGGCATCTTTCTTTGCCTTGGCATCCATTTTTTCCTTCAGTTCGCTGAGGGCGCTCAGGTCACCAAGGGTAGTTTTTTCAATTCCTTTTTGAAGATCTTTTACTGTTTTAGAAGCCTTTTCGCGCTCTGCCTTTTTCTCCTTCTTTTCACCCTCTATGGTTTCCTTTTTGGCATCTTCCCATATACGGGCGTGCGAAACAATAATCTTCTTATCGTTGCGGCTAAACTCAATCACCTTGAACTCAGCTTTTTCATCAACACCAACAGTGCCGCCTTGCTCTTTTGCTAAGTGCTTTTTAGGAGCAAATGCTTCCAACCCGTAAGGCAAAAGCACAATAGCGCCTTTATCTTCCACACTTAACACAGTTGCTTCATGCACCGAACCTACCGGGAACACATTTTCGAAAGTATCCCATGGGTCTTCCTCAATTTGCTTGTGTCCGAGGGTAAGTTTGCGGTTGTCGTTATCAATATCCAACACTACCACTTCCAATTCGGCACCAACTTTGGTAAACTCGCTTGGGTGGTTATAACGCTTCACCCACGAAAGGTCGCTTACGTGAATCATTCCGCCAATACCTTCTGCCAATTCAACAAAAACGCCAAATGGGGTAAGGTTCTTAACAACGCCTTTGGTTCTGGTTCCTACAGGGAATTTTTCGGCAATTTTCACCCAAGGGTCTTCGGTCATGCGCTTAAGCGATAGCGACATTTTACGTTCTTCGCGGTTTATGGTCATTACCACTGCCTCGTAAGTGCTTCCAAGTTGGAAAAATTCGCGACTGTTGATTGGTGTGTTACTCCACGAAACTTCCGAAACGTGAATCAAGCCTTCAACTCCCGGAGTAATTTCGAGGAATGCACCGTAATCTTCAATGTTTACAATTTTGCCGGTTACTTTGCTGCCTACGTCAATACCCATGTCTAAGGTATCCCACGGGTGCGGCTGTAATTGTTTTAAGCCGAGCGAAATACGCTTTTTGTTGTCATCGTAATCTAACACTACCACATTCAGTTTCTGGTTCAGTTCAAGCACTTCTTTCGGATGTGCAATGCGTCCCCACGAAATATCGGTGATGTAAAGAAGTCCGTCAACACCGCCAAGGTCAATAAAGGCACCAAAGTCGGTAATGTTTTTAATAACACCTTCCAATACCTGTCCTTTTTCAAGTTTGCCGATAATGGCTTCGCGTTGTGCTTCAATATCGCTCTCTATAAGTGCTTTGTGCGATACCACGGCATTCTTAATGGCTTCGTTAATTTTCACCACTTTCAACTCCATGGTTTTACCTACATACACATCGTAATCGGTAATAGGTTTTACATCAATTTGCGAACCGGGTAAGAAAGTTTCCATACCAAACACGGTAGCAATAAGTCCACCCTTGGTTTTAGAAATAATTTTACCGGTTACTACCGTGCCGTTAGCATGTGCTGCTACAATCTCTTCCCATGCTTTCAGCATACGGGCATTCTTGCGGCTCAGTTGTAAAACACCTTTCTTGTCTTCCTTGTTTACTACATACACATCGTACACATCACCAACTTTCAGTTCTTCCACATCGCGGAATTCCGAAAGAGGCACCAACCCGTCCGATTTAAAACCAACATTCAGCACCACATCGGTGCCGGTAATGGCTACTACGCTTCCCTTTACAATTTCATCGTTTTCGATGGTGCGAAGCGTAGCTCCGTACTGCTCATCGTATTTTTTGTGGTCTTCGGTGTTGTAGCGAACCACATTGCGCTTGTCCACACTCCAATCAAAGTCGTCATGAGCAACAACAGTTGTTTGAGGAGCTTCGTTTACTAAAGTATTTTCTTCCATTTATTCGTGCCGGGCTTCTTTATTCCCGCACCGGCTTAGCGGGTTTAGTTTGTGAAAAATGGATATCCGCTCTATACAGCGGGGGCGCAAAGATAAAAATATACCTCACTGTTTGTAAGAAAACTGTGCATTTTTGCGCTGTGTGTTTTGCATGTTCTCAATTCTGTTCTGGCAGATTTCTTAACTTAAACTTATTATTCGAAAATGAATAACAAGGTATTGATAGTCATAGGATTGATAATTGCAGCTTCTTTGCTTGTTTTAGGAGTGTTTTATGGAGCCGGAAGCGGGGCGGCTAAGCGGGTGTTTGAACTTTTGGAAAGCAGCGAGCATGTTTTAATGAAGGAAGATTCCGAAAAAATTACCAGCCGGGAACTGCTGGCAAAGTATTACCGCGTGTTTGGCTATGCCCCGGTATGGAGTGAAAAAGCTCCGCAGCCCGACAGGTTCCGGGTTATGCTTACCGAAATGCTTAACCATGCCGATAGCCTTGGATTGGACAGAAATGACTACCATGCTTCGTTTCTTAACAAGTACGATTCAATTACCGCTCACCTTGCCGATAAAGAAGCCGAAAGCGAACTGGTATTTGCCGATGCGGCTGTTTCGTTTCTTTTCGATGTAGCTTACGGAAAGGAAATTGTTACTGCTTACAATGGTGTAAAATATTCTATTGATACTGCCCGCATTCTGAATGCTTACAACTCCCTGCTTACCGGAGGCAATTGGCGCGGAGTATTAGATACACTCGAACCTGCCATACAGCAGTACACAGTTTTAAAACAGCGCCTCAACAGCATGAAGGCCATGTTGCGCTATTTTCCGGAGGGTGATACCTTAACCATTGCCGATACCGAGGGCGGAAAAATAGCGGCCGCTATTAAGTTGCGCTTTTACGGAATTATTACCGATTCGCTGGCTGCCGATAGCAATGCAGGTGAGCAATTGAAGGAAGCGCTAGTGTTGTTTCAGAAAATGATGAGCTTTGAAACCACCGGAAAACTGGATAAGAAAACCACGGCTGCACTCAACGAATCGCTTTCGCACCGTATTGCACAAGTAAAAAGCAGTTTAAACTACTGGCGTTGGACAGGGCGCTTAGATGAACGTGAATTTATTCTAGTAAATATTCCTGCTGCGCGTCTGCAAATAGTAAACGAAGATTCAGCTACCGCATTAAGCATGAAGGTAATTGTGGGCAAACCCGAAACCAAAACTCCTTCTTTTACGGCTTACATGTCAAAAGTAATTGCCTACCCGTACTGGACAGTTCCTTTCAGTATTGCCACCAAAGAAATGTTGCCGAAAATCAGGAAGAACATCTCTTACCTTGATGCCAACAACCTTCAGGTATTGGATAATAAAGGAAAACCAGTTGACCCAAGTACCGTTAACTGGGGCGCACTTTCCACTAAATACTTTCCTTACACTCTTCGCCAATCAACCGGTTGCGACAATGCGCTCGGGGTGCTAAAGTTCGACATAAATTCGCCTTTCAGTATTTACCTGCACGACACCAACGCCCGTCAACTTTTTGGCAGAAACAACCGTTTCCTTAGCCACGGCTGTATCAGGGTTGAAAAACCCTTTGAACTTGCCGGTTACCTGTTAGAAAACGGCTTGGACTCTGCCACTACCTCCAAACTCAACCAATGCCTTAAGGACGAAAAACCTACTGATTTCAAACTCCGCAAAAAATTTCCGGTGCTAATCCTATACATGACTGCCGATATTGATCCCGATGGCAGCCTCAAATTTTACGATGATGTATATGGCAGGGAAGAGAAAGTAGCAACGTAATCACTACGGCATAACCTTTTCAATCTATCCGGTAAAAGAAATCTACATTGCGCTTGCAAATAACAATCACCTCAACCATGAAAAAAGCATTCTTACTCTGCTCTGCACTTGCTGCCTCCTTTGCTCTCGGCTTTGCATTCAAAGCGGTAATAACAAACGCATCCCAAGGGCAAGTTAAAAACCCAAAAGTAACCGGCATTGGCGGCATCTTTTTCAAGTGTAAAAACCCTAAGGCCATCCGCGAATGGTATAAAACCAATTTGGGCTTGGCGGTTAACCAATACGGCTCTGTCTTCGAATGGTATCAGGGAGCTGACAGCACCAAAAAAGGATTTACGCAATGGAGTCCTTTTAAAGAAACCACCAAATACTTCGAGCCTTCTGCCAAAGATTTTATGATAAACTACCGGGTAGAAAACATAGAAACACTGGTTGCCGAACTACATAAAAACGGAGTAACCGTGTTAGACACCATTCAGGTGTACAACTACGGTAAATTCGTTCACCTGCTCGACCCCGAAGGCAACAAGCTCGAACTTTGGGAACCAAACGACATCGAATACGAAAAAATGGGTAAACAACTTGGCAGCGAAACAACAAAGTAACAACCGTATTTTTCTATCCGGCTGCTATAACTACTGCTTCCTTATCAACCTCGAACCGGTTAAGTAGCTTTTATCCGGATAATAAATAAACAAACAGCCGCCATCCTTCAAGGTATTTATAACAAACTCATGCTCATCGTACGAAACAGCCGGGCAACCCCAACTGCGCCCTAAGCGCCCTTCGCGGTCAATAAAACTATCGCAAACGTACGAGGCACCATGCAGCACAATAGAGCGCTCTTCCGCTTTGTCGTTAAACCCCTTTTCCAATCCTTTCAATTTTAACGAAAGTCCATGTTCACCGGTATAGGTTTCTGTTGCCGCATAAAAACCCAAACTGCTTTGCAGCGATGACGGCTTATTTGAAAAACTCCTTGCAAACTCTTCGCCCGTATTTTTGCCATGCGCCACCCAGGTGTTCAGCAATACTTTTCCGGCTTCCAAATCAACAATATAAAGTCGCTTTTGGGTTGATGATTGGGTAAAATCGCAAATGGCAACAACACTTTTACTTATCGTTCCGTTCTGCATCAATTTTTCCCATCCGTTAACCGCCATATCAAATGCCTTTTTCGGCAAGCCGAGCGCACCAAGTTGCAGTTGGTGGTAAGTGTTGTGGTAACTCTTTTCAGTGGTAAAACTACCCTTACTGGTAGTTTTAATTTCCGGTAATGGCAAAAATGCCGAAATGGTAAAAATGCCTAACAGCAGGCAAAGCCGGATTACAGTGCTTTTAAGGGTTTTCATAGTTCAAAGGTTATACAAATATACGCATTCTGTTGCCCTTCCCCTTCCTGATTAACCTCAGGTTTAACGGATTTTAAAACATGAACGAGTTTGAGTTTTTAGAATTACACATTGGTGTTTTAGGTTGCCGGTTTTTGCTTTATTTATTTTAAATTGTGATTCTGATAGAGTAATTCACATTTGTGAAAAAGCTGAACGGCTTTTTAGCAAATCATTTTGTGTTTTTGTGCAACACTAACTTCTGTTTTATGCTAAACCTTAACCTGAACAGGATACTGAAAGCACGGGGTATTGATACTCCTTACAAATTTTTGGTTCGCAACGGCTTTGTGCCGTTTACCGCGCATAAGTATAAAAACGGCAAAGTGGAACACATGCGACTTGACCACATTGAGAAGTTGTGTATTCTGCTTAACTGTACACCCAACGATATTTTCGAGTGGGTTCCCGATGATTTGCTGGACGACCGCCCCGACCATCCGCTCCAAAAAATAAGAAAGCGCGAAAAGAAGTTGGAGATAAATAAACTGCTCTCCAAAATGAGTATGGCACAATTGGAGGAGGTGGAAAAACTACTGCACGGAGCCATAGAAGAAAAGATATAAGGCAATTGTTATCCTTTCTAAAACAACACAATATTCTGTGTAATTTCCGGTTACATTTGGCAACAAACATTTCGGTTAATGAAGAAGGTTTTCATTTCAATTGCTGTGCTTATTCTGCTCCTTGTGGCGGGCATATTGGCAATTCCCTTTTTGTTTAAAGACAAAATAAACGCCCGCGTAAAAGCAGAGATAAACGAACAACTGAACGCCAAAGTGGACTATGGCGATTTCAGCCTGTCGCTTATTCGCAGTTTTCCCAACTTCAGTTTTTCGCTGAACGATATTTCGGTTATAGGTGTAGGAGAGTTTAAAGGCGATACACTCACCCTTATCCGCAACTTTAATTTTACGGTCGATTTAATGAGTGTAATCAACGGCAGTAAGTATAAAATTCTGTCGCTGAACATTATTGAGCCTGCTGTACACGCAAAAGTAAATTACAACGGTAAAGCTAATTGGGATATTGTAAAACCTTCCAAAAGCAAAACAGAAGAAAGCAGCAACAACTTTGCGTTAGAAATTAAGAAGTATAAAATAGAGAATGGTAACATTACCTACGATGATAAAAAGGGGCACACGTATCTTGCCTTAACCGGATTTAACTTTGAAGGCAGCGGAGATGTAACCAAAGATGTGTACGACTTTGTTACCAAAACATCGGTTGCCGAACTCACCTATAAAAGCGGTGCGGTAACGTATTTAAACAAAGCAAAGTTGGCGGCTGATGTAAACCTGTCGGTAGAAAATGCCAAAAACAAATACAGTTTCCGCGAAAACGCTGTTTCGTTAAACGATTTGGGTTTGCAGTTTGATGGCTTTGTGGCACTTCCGGCCAACAGCACCGAAATGGACATTAAATTCAAAGCCAAACAAACAGAGTTCAAGAGTATTCTCTCGCTTATTCCGGCTGTTTACAAAAAAGACTTCGACAAAGTAAAAACTTCGGGCAGTCTTGATTTGAAAGGATTCGTGAAAGGAATGTATTCCGAAAAAACATTCCCCGCTTTTAATGTTGATTTGAAAGTAAACAACGGCATGTTTCAATATCCCGACCTGCCCGTTGCGGTTAAAAATGTTTTTATAACAACCGCTGTCAACAAACCGCAGGGCAATTTGGATTTAATGGTAATTGATGTATCAAAACTGCATCTGGAAGCGGGAACCGATCCGGTTGATGCCAAAATAAATATCCGCACACCCATAAGCGACCCGAACGTGAAAGCCGATGTAACCGGAAAACTCAACCTTGCCAATGTGCCTAAGTTTTATCCTATGGAAGGATTAAAAACATTAGCCGGCTTGCTGAATATGAATCTCAGCTTCTCAGGAAAAATGAGCGACATTGACAAGAAAAACTACGAGGCAATACAGGCAACCGGAACAGCTTCTGTTTTCGGATTGGTGTATGATAGTAAAGAAACACCCATGCCCGTTAAAATAAGTGCCTTGCAACTCAACTTTAACCCGCGCAATGTTACGCTCACCAATTTAGATGCAGTACTCGGCAAAAGCGATTTTAAAGCCACCGGCACACTCGATAACTTTATGGCATATGCTTTCGGTAAAGGCGATTTGGTTGGCTCACTTAATTTGCAATCGAACAGGTTTGATGTAAACGAGTGGTTGCAGAAAGATAAAAACGCACCTGCATCAGTGCCCGATACAGCTAAAACCCAATACTTTCAGGTTCCCGCCAATATTGACTTTACAGCTAATTCAGCCTTCGGGAAAATTCTTTACGAAAACATTGTTTTGGAAAATGTAAAAGGTCAGGTAAAGGTGAAAGATGAGGTTATTTACCTCAACAATCTTTTTGCCAACGTGTTGGGCGGCAGCGCTACCATTTCTGCCGCGTACGATACCAAACAAAAAGACCATCCCGATGTTTCGTTTACTTACGATATCAAAAACTTCGATATACAGCAGACCTATAAAACTGTTGGCTTATCCGAAAAAATGGCTCCGGTTATAAAACACATTCAGGGCAATTTTTCGTCCGATTTAAAAGGAAGCGGCAAACTGAACCCCGATATGAGTGTTGATTATAACTCATTAACGGGCGATGGCAAAGTGGAAATTCCGTATGCCAAAGTTGTAGGGCTTCCCATTTTTACCGAAATAACCAAAGTGGCAAAAATTCCCGCCCTGTCGAACATTGAATTGAAGAACACATGGACAGTGCTCAAATTCAAAGACGGCAAAGTGCATGTTGACCCATCGGACATTAAGTTTGGCAACGGCTACAACATCAACTATAAAGGAGCTAACGGTTTCGACCAAAGTATTGATTACGATGTGCGCTTAGATGTTCCCAGTAAAGAACTCGGAGCCGCCACATCTATTGCACAAGGCTATTTATCGAAAATTCCCGGCATGAATGCCGCTATGCCCGATGTGGTCGGTTTTCTTTTTAAAATTACAGGCACTGCTGCAAAACCTGTTGTAAAACTGAATGGTGCAAATGCCGGTGGCACTTCGGCAAAAGACATGGTAACGAATGTGGCAGAAGATTTAAAGAAAAAAGCTGAGGAAGAAGCCAAGAAACAAGCGGATGAGTTAAAACAGAAAGCCGAAGCCGAGTTGCAAAAACAAAAACAGGAAGCTGAGCAAAAAGCCCGCGAAGCAGCCGAAAAAGCGAAGAAAGAAGCCGAGCAGAAAGCCAAAGAAGCGGCAGATAAAGCCAAAAAAGAAGCTGAGCAAAAGGCAAAAGAAATTTTCAAGTTCCCTAAGTAATGGAAGAGAGGAGTATAAGTTTTAACTACAAAGTTTTCAAAAGCAGAGAAGAACTGCCTTCAGAAGATGCAGCCTTGCTGCAAAAGGCAACCGTTGCTTTAGAACAATCGTATTCCCCCTATTCAAACTTTAAAGTAGCCGCTGCTGTTTTACTTGCCAATGGTGAAATTGTTACCGGCAGCAATCAGGAAAATGCCGCTTTCCCCGCAGGTATTTGTGCCGAAGGCACTGTGTTGAGCGCAGCATCGTCCTTGTATGCCGATGTAGCCATCGTTAAAATAGCGATAACTGTAAAAAGCCATAAACGAGTTATTGAAACCCCTGTTGCGCCCTGTGGTATTTGCCGTCAGCGTTTACTGGAATACGAAAATCGGTTTAACCAATCCATTCAAATAATTCTGGCAGGCGAAAAAGGAGAAGTTTTTGTTATTGATTCAGTAAAACATATCCTGCCGCTCTATTTTTCAAAAAACAATCTCTAACGCTTCACCTTCTATAACAAATATGGCGAACAACAGAAAACAGCGCGTTAAAAGTTTTATTGATTCCGAACAAGTGGACCTGCACAAGTTCAGCGAGTTTATTTCCGAAGATATTGACGATACAGAATTGCTGACGCAAATACTAAAAAATGCGCAAGATGAAAAACTAAGCTTGGGCGACCGCTTAGCCGATGCCGTAGCAAATTTTGGCGGTAGCTGGCAGTTTATTATCACTTTCTTTATACTGTTATTAAGTTGGATAGGCATCAACCTCTATCTGCTAAAAAATAAAGCGTTTGACCCTTACCCGTTTATACTGCTCAACCTAATTTTATCGTGCTTGGCAGCTATACAAGCGCCCATCATTATGATGAGCCAAAACCGCAAAGAAGAAAAAGACCGCCAGCGCGCGCAAAACGACTACCTCATTAACCTGAAAGCCGAAATGGAAATTAAAAACATACAAGCCAACATGAAAAAGCTGTTCGAAATTCAAAAACAGCAAATGTTTATGATGGAAGAAATACTCCGAAAGGCGGAGAAGTAGGGTATTCCCGAAATCTGATGAAGGGCTTTAGAATGGCTTAAATAATTTTTTCCTGCCCCCTACGAGAATTTGAGTGGTGATGAAATTCTGCATTCGCGATGTTTTTTAAAAAAGTGAACGATTTTGAGGCAGTATGATACTTCCGGCATCATCATTGCCTCACCCCGTCCGCCCGCCAAAGGCGGGCGGGACACCCCTCTCCACAGTGTGGAGAGGGAAGTTCCGCGCAGCGGAACAGGGTGAGGAAAACAAGAGGTTATGTTAACGAATTGCCAATCTAATTTTGGGAATACCCAAAATATTTTCGGGAACACCCTATTTCGAAGAATACCTCAACCAAGCGGTGATACCCTACCTTTGCTTCACCATCTTCTTACTCTCCATCACTTTGCCTTCTATCACTAGCGAATAACTGTATTGCCCGCTGCTCAGGTTTTGGGCAAATACCGTTACGGTTCCGTAGCCACTTTTTATATAGGCTGTTTTAATTACCGTGCCCAACACATCGGTAAATACTATTTGTGCGTGGTTTATGTTTTCAGGAATGTAATACGAAATGGAAGTTTGCTCGGCAAAGGGGTTGGGCACATTTTGCTCCAGCACTATTACCTGTAGGTTGCTTAGCTCAATATTTATTTTGTTCTCCGTTGTTTCTCCTTCATCGGCTTTAAAACTCGCTCCCGTTGGGCAGCAGCCGTTCAGCCTTTGCTCAATAGAGGCAAGGCGGTCGGTAATTACCCCTTTCAGCGAATCAATCTGTGTTTGTTGTGCCTTTAATGCCCCTACCAACAGCGGCACAAAGCCTAAGTAATCTACTCCTTTGTATGCTACCCACTGTCCGGTAATGTTGCCTTTCAGGTCGCGGGTTTCGGGGCGGATAATATCTTTTACCAAATGCGGCAATACTTTTTCTACTTCCTGTGCCGTAAACCCGTATTGCACTCCGGCAGGCAGCGTTAGCGATGGGTAGTCTTCCCTGCGGTAGGTATATGTTTTAGGCTCTAACTTCCTCAGCCATGCCAACGAACTATCGGCAGCAATGTTTTGCAGGTTGTTTTTCAGTTTGGCATCCGAGCCGCGGGTTAGTGCGCCCACTATATGCACATCGCCATTAAAGTAACCTGCATAATCATCGGAATCGTGCACTGCGGCATATACTCCATAATTCAATCCAACAGTATCGGTAGCTTCAAAGTTACCGCCAAAGTTTTCATACTGCGAGCCGCCCGCTATACCTACTACGCCTAAGTTAACCGAAGTGCCGTTGGCAAATTCCGATATGCCTCCCGTGCCTACATTTACCTGCTCCGAGCCTTCGGTATTACCCAACACTCCAACATTGTAAACATCAGCAGTATCGGCACTTTTGCCCATTACGCCTATGTTCATAAAAGCGGCTCCCTGTGCTTCGCCCAATATGCCCGCCAGTTGGTTTGTATTGCCCGCTGCCAAGCCGTAAACGCCATGCTTGCCGCCAGTAAACTTGCCGCCTATGCCGTCTGCATCGCCTCCGTTGCTGTAGTTGCTGTAACCATACACCG
Organism: Chitinophagales bacterium; assembly: GCA_026129525.1. Classification (GTDB taxonomy): domain Bacteria; phylum Bacteroidota; class Bacteroidia; order Chitinophagales; family LD1; genus Bog-950. The sequence goes on from JAHCHW010000003.1 coordinate 240,679, forward strand.
CAGCCGTATTGGTATGGCTGCTGTTGATGTTATATACCGCTTTTACCACCGCCACGGTGCCCGTATCGGTGCTTGTAAACATTGCCGCTACCGTATCGCTGCTGTTGCTCACCGTAAAATACGAACCCGCCTGCGCTGCGGGTATGCCTACGGCTGTGCCGTTATCGTGTACTATGCTGTGGCACAGCACGCGGTTTACGCTATCCCATTTAGGCAGGTAGTGCGCAGGGGTGCTGCCCGGCAAGCCGCATACACTCACCTTGCCTTCTATCTCCGCCTGTTGCTCTTGTATGGCGGCTATGGTGAGGGGGATGAGTCCGGTGTAATGTACCGCGTTAAACCTGAGTGTATCCATAAGAATACCACTTGTATCACGTAGCCCCGGATGCAGAACTTCAGTAACTAATTCCGGCAATACCGTATCCATTTCTTGTGCAATAAACCCGTAATGCTTTCCTGTAGGAAGGTTCATAAAAGGGAAACTATCGCTTTTAAACACAAAATGCTTAGGTCGTAATCGCGCTATCACATCTAAAGAACCGCTAATAGTAGCTATACTATCTTTTAACTTAATGTCCGAAGCAAAATTATCCGTACCTGTCCTCACTACGCTCCCGTTGTAAAAACCTGCCAAAGCGGTAGCATTACATACACCAGAGTGTGTTTCTACACCTGTTGCAGTTGCAAATACACCAATGTTAATTGGGAATATCGTTCCTGGAGCTAAACACTGGTTGCAACCTGCATCAAAAAATCCGCCATAGTTAACTAGGTTTGAACCGCAAGCCTGTCCCCTAACACCAATATTAAAAAAGTTGCCAGTTGTATTTTGCCCACCATTAACTCCGATATTAAAAACGGTACCACTCGATGATGGAGCTGTACCACCAACACCAATGTTAAACCATGAACTGCCTGTTGTAGCACAACTACCCAAAACGCCAAAGTTAAGAAGTCCGGACGTGAGAGTAGTTGCTCCTCTAATACCAATCAGTGCCCCCGAGTTTACCACATCTAAGTGTGCTCCGGGGGTAGTAGTACTGATTCCCACATTGGTGCCGTTGTCAAATACAAGGCTGTTATCAAACGTAATAGAACCATTATTGCACCACTTGGCAAGTTGATTTTGTTGGGTTGCATTACAAGCGTTAATCGTTCCTGTAGGCGGTGCCTGCCATGTTGCATTACCATTGCCATCGGTGGTTAGTATATGACCGCTAGTAGGATTGGCTCCATTTACGCGGTAAAGAAAAGTGCCGTCAAGGTGTAAGCTTGCTGTGGGTACAGTTGTACCTATACCCACAAACACATCATTCCCGAGCACCATACAATCAGAGCAATCTACTTGTGCATTAGCGCCTATAGCGGTTGCGTTAGTTAAATTGGCAACTCCCGGCAGTGTTGCAAACCCGATAAATGTATTGTTACTACCTGCCATATTACCGCTCCCGGTACCGTTACCTCCTATTATCACATTTCCGTCACCGCCATCGCTGTTCCATGCAGCATCAGCGCCAATAATTACATTGTGGTCACCGGTTTCGTGGGTTGCTGCCGCACTAGTGCCAATAAAAACGTTTGCTGCTCCTGTGGTATTGGCTGCCCCAGCCGCTGAACCTATAAAAGTGTTATTATCTCCGTTGTTATCAAGCCCGGCATCTCTACCAATAAATGTGTTATCTGTGCCATTAGTATTGGAGTTGCCCGCATCATTTCCAACAAAAGTATTGTTAGCTCCCCCATCATTTAAACCTGCCCCCACTCCAACATAAATGTTACTTAAATCGTCATTGTGCCATATTACATAATCATTACCTATCCGGTAACCGTTGGCGGCTGTATGCACATTTATATCACCACCGTCCACATCTACTCTAAATGCAGGGTTGGCCATTCCTATGCCAACATTCTGGTTAGTTCCTAAAATTGTAATTGCTGTAGTTCCGCTGGTTTGAATACGAAGTGGATTTGTATTTGAACCATTACCCCCTAAAAAATCGGTACCACCAATGGCATTTAGCCCTGTACACCACGGCACACCTGTTGTACATTGTGATGATAACTCCCAAGGAAACAAAAATGCAGCAGTAAGAACTAAGAATATCTGTTTCATAGAAAGAAGGTTTAATTGCGAAAAAATGGTATGCTTTTGATAAACAAATTGTTCTTATCCCTAAAAACTACTGTATAAACAGCCGATTGAAAGGTGGAAACATCAATAGTTATCAATTCGAGCGGATTTAAAATTTGTGCATTAAATATTTCTTGGCCATGCACATTAAATATCTGGCAGTAATGTGCATTTAAGTAAATACCTTTTATAAAGATGTAGTCGGTGGCAGGATTCGGATAAAGAGAGCAAGCGGTGCCGTTGGTAACATAACGTGAGTCATTCCAAACTTCTGAATACAAAGAGTCTGTTGACACACAAACATCTTCTATGTAGTAGTAGCCTCTCGTTCTATTAAAATCATCAGTACAGATAGTGTCAGTAAGGTAGTTTTGAAAAAAATTCCCAATGGCAATAAATGTGTAGTTAGAGTCAGCTGTAAAAGCACCTCTTATTGTAACCCAATTTACGGAGTCGGCTATTATGCTATCTGTATAAACTTGACAAAAATTATTTAAAGGTATTTCATTCAACCAATTCTCAGTTGTAAACAAAATACCGATTTTGTTTACAGCAATATTAACTGCCTGATAAATACCTGCCGAAAACGAAACCTTGAACGTTACATAGTATTTAGTACCAATGACCAATGGCTCTGTAAGATAGGCGCCAATCATTTCACGATAGTTCGTATCAATCAAGTCATAAAAATATGCTCCCATATATGCACTTCCTGTGGCTGGATATTGATAGCCGAAAGTGTTTGAAGGGATAGTCAAATCTGTAACTGTACAACACTCATGGAAGTAATCAGGTGTGTTTAAAATGTCATACCAAAACCTAGCTTTTGTAACTTGACCCAAAAGAGTGGGACAACTCACTGTATCCTCAAAACTCGGATTCGGCACAAGATTTTGCCCCATGCAAGTCACTTGCAGCAATACAACAAACCATAAAACAAAAACCGTTTTTACCTGCATGGGGGCGGTTTTAAACGCCTAACAAATTGGTGTCCTACCGTAAAGTTTAAACTATTTTTCTAACTAAACAAACTCTAGTAAACCATTCTGGTTTTTTTCGGCATTAGTATGCCTATCAGCCAAACAGATGTGTCAATTGGGCATGCCTTATTATTCGATGATGTGGCAGAAGAACTTCAACCCCAAACGTATGCTCTGCATTCTTGTAGTTGAGTATGTCTCTTTAAAAAATTTTTTATCCGAATTTGCAATTGGTTGGTGCGTAAAAATGGAATGCGGGAGAAACGTTCACTAACCCGTTTTCCCGCATTCTCCTATTTCTGCCTTTTAAGCGCAGGGTTTTTACACCACCAAAAACCCAACCGCCTCAGGAAACATTAATTTCCTTGGTTGCGGTTACCTGCACATTGCTTTTAGGCAGAGTAAGTTTAAGTATACCATTGTCGTACTTGGCGGCAATGGCATCGTCTTTCACATCATCCGGCAGGCGGAAAGAGCGTGAAAAACTGCTGTAGTTATATTCTTTACGTGTGTATTCTTTTTTCTCCTCGCTGCTTTCCGATTTTGTTTCGGCACTAATGGTAAGTATGTCCTTATCCACTTTCACCTTAAAGTCTTCCTTCTTAAAACCGGGTACCGCCAAATCAATGGAATACTCTTTTTCGGTTTCGGCAATGTTTGCCGCGGGCATGGTTCCTCCATTGCCGCGGGTGAAAAAATTATCCGCATCAAAAAAATCGCGGAAGAGCGGACTCCAAAGTCCCGGTTCTGTTAGGCGTGATAAGTTGCTCATAGTTTTTGATTTTTTATTGAAACAAATGTCGCTGTATTTCATAGCGCATTCAATGAGTATAGTCAATCCGTAATTTGATTTTTATCAATACCGAAATTTTTATGTCCGATGAAGGGAATGTCATATCTGAGTGAAATCAACCGGAACAATAATTGAAATCATAGCAACAGCAGTGCCCCACCACCACCTTTGCCCAAAACAAATCACCATGAAAAAAAATCTCTTTTTATCTGTCGTGCTTACAGCAGCCATTCTTCTCGCTTTCAACTCGTGTAAAAAAGAAACTGACCCCAATGTATTGGGAGGCAGCACAAATATTCTGCTCACACAAAAGGATAGTGCCACAAGCGTGTATTTTGCCATAAACGGTCAAAATGCAGGCAGTGTAGAAATTAAAGTTGTGTCGAACAACAACGGCATAGTTACTTATGGCGGAAGCGCTGACCCTTCCACTTTTCCTGATACCGCTATCACCGAATTGCTTACGGTAATTCCGCAGTTAATGAATTACTACAACGTGCAGGATTTTTCGTACAACATTGACGGCACCGGAAAACTCAACTTCCAGTTTAAGTTGAAAATTACATCCGAAGGAATGCAGCACAACTTTGTGGACGGCAAACCATGGACTGCAAAATATGGCGACCCGCAAGGAACAACCTATACGCTTAAAAGAACAAACGGTGATGTGCTTACTACTACCGTTACCGAAAAAACCGGACAAGATGATTGGCCCTACGGATTCATGTATATTAAAACAAGCAAGGTAGAATACAATGCTCCGGCTACCGACCCGGTGTTGAGCAAAGTTACCTTCCGCATAAACCACAAGTTTGGATTGGTGTATTTGAAAACCGAAGGAAAAAACGGCAAGGTTTTAGAAATAGAACTGGTGCCGTGGTTTTTGTTGTAACAATACTATAACCCACCAAAGCAAAATCCCGTCCTGTATCTACAGGCGGGATTTTTTATTCCGGTCTTACAATTTCACTAAAGAAATATGGTTCGAAACTTTTTAGCTTCGCTGAAATGCTTCTCGTTTCAAATCCGCACAACTAAAACGCTGCCACACTCATGAGTTGGAAAGTAAACATGGTACTGCTTTACGGAAAAATCCGCAAGCCCATTGATATAAAGAATGTAGCCGACCTGCATGCGCTGCGGAAAAAATCGGACAAAGCCGCCCGTGTGGGCAGTTTACTGTTCGACAAAAAAATTCCTGTTTCAAAAATTACCGATACACATGCCGATGGAGTACCCGTTCGCATATACGATAACACAGGCGAAAAAAATCAGCGCGTAATTATTTATTACCACGGTGGCGGTTTTGTGCTGTACGGTATTTACTCGCACGATTACGTTTGCCGAAGGCTTTGCGCCATGAATAACTGTATGGTTGTTTCGGTAGATTATCGTTTAGCTCCCGAGCACACTTTTCCTGCCGCACACGAAGATGCATTTACCGCAATAAAATGGGTGCGGAACAACATAAGCAGTTACGGAGGCAATCCCGACAATTTAGTGGTAGCAGGCGACAGTGCCGGAGGAAATCTTTCCGCTTGCATGGCGGTGCGCTGTAAACGGGAAAACATTCCGCTGAAAGCACAGGTGCTGGTGTATCCGTGGATTGACGGCAAACTCAACAATCCTTCCATTGAGCGAAACGGCACGGGTTATTTGTTGGAGCGCGAAGTGATGTTCTGGTTTCAAAACCAATATACACCACGCAAAGAAGACCATTGTGTTCCCGAAATTTCTCCCTGCTACGAAAAAGATTTAAGCGGGTTGGCGCCTGCATTTATTCTTACTGCCGAATACGACCCGCTGTTAGATGACGGATGGAAATACTATAATCAGCTAAACGAAGCGGGTAATGTGGTGCACTACAAAGAATACCCGGGTATGTTTCACAGCTTTTTCAGTTTGCCCGGTGTGCACGAAGTGGCTATGAGCGCTTACCACGATATTCACGGATTTTTGCAGCAAATAGATTAAGCAGATGAATCGCTTCTTTCTCTTCTTCGTTTTACTGTTGCTTTTATCCTGCAAAAAAACACCCATCCATCTTATCACAAAAGTTACCACCTTCCGCGAACATGGATTGGACGTAAGCTGGGATCAATCGGGCAGCAATCGAATTGCGTACTCTATGAAAGGTGCCGATGGCTACTACGATATTTACCTGGCACAACCCGATGGCTCCAACGACACCTGCCTTACCTGCAACCATCCGCTGCTGCCCAACAAACACATAGCGAATATGGCGTGGCATCCTTCGGGTAAATGGTTGGTGGCTGTAGTCGAAGAAGCGGCACATGCAGGCTCTTCTGCCGATGCTCTGCCGGGTTTTGGCGCTTACTGCGATATATGGCTCATTAGTGATGATGCTTCGAAAGCTTTTATGCTGGTGGATATTCCGAGCGATTACGATCACGGAGTCATTTGCCCTCGTTTTTCGAATGACGGCAAACAATTGGTTTGGACCGACCGCAAAGCCGCACCGAATATTCTCGACCCGAAAAAAACTGCGGGATACTGGACCATCAAACTTGCCGATTTTGTGTTGCAGGGCGATACAATGCCGGTAGTAAGTAATATCCGCACACTGGAGCCCGATGGCGATGCGTTTTATGAAGTGTACGGATTTTCGCCCGACAACAGCCGCCTTATTTTTTGCAGCAACATGAACAAACCCTCGTTTTGGGACGAACATATTTATACCATGGACACTACCGGCAACGATGTAAAAAAGCTGACCGATAAAGATTACAACGAGCACGGATTTTATTCGCCTGACGGTAGCAAGATTGTGTGGATGAGCAATACCAATAGCAGCAAAGGCGGCACCGACTGGTGGCAAATGAATACAGATGGCAGCAACAAAAAACGACTCACTTATTTCAACGAACAAAATAACGAGCAGTCTGCCGCCAATGCCGTGTGGGCAGGGCTTGGTTCATTTTCGCCCGATGGCAAACGGTTTGTTGGCGGAGTGCAACTAAGCTTAGTAACGCAAGAGGGAAAAATTGTAATGGTGGATTTGCTGGAGTAAATTTTTACTGTTAGGGCAAATCGCCCTCTTCTACTTTTAACCATGTGGCCGGAAATTCAAGGTTTTTATACCAAACCAATTTCCATTCTCCGTTTCCGTATTCAAGTGCCGTAAGATTTTCAACCCAATCGCCACTGTTCAGGTACAACACTTTGCCTTTATCTGTTTCAATTTCTTTTATTTCCGGAATATGCGAATGACCGTTTACCACAACATGATAACCATTATCGGCTCCGATTTCTGCACCTGTTATGGCATAGTCGTGCAATTTTTTTACTCCGCGTTTAGTAGCGGCTTTTACATTTTGCGAAAACGAAGTTTTTTCTCGCCCTGTCAGCTCCAAAAAAAAGTTGATGAATTTGTTGAGCAGAATTAAAATTTCGTAACCGAGCGTTCCCAATTTTGCCAACCAGCGCGACCCGCGCATGGATACGTCAAACACATCGCCATGAAAAAACCAATGCAGCTTACCGTCTAATTCCAGCACCAACTTATCGTCCAGTTCAAGGTTGCCCAGGTTTAATCCGCTGTATCTCCGCAACATTTCATCGTGATTGCCGGTGAGGTAATACACGCGCACACCATCGCTCACCATTTTAAAAATGCGCTGAATTACCCGCGTGTGCGATTTTGGGAAATAATACGAGCGAAATTGCCAAATGTCAATAAGGTCGCCATTGATGATGAGAATTTCGGGAGCAATACTTTTGAGATAGCGATTGAGTTCTTTTGCCTTACAGCCTATAAAGCCCAAATGCACATCGGAGATAACCGCAACCTTTATTTTTCTTTTCAACTCCGCCATGGCAAATCAAATATCGGAGTTGAAAGTTAAACCAAAATGAACAGGAAAGAATTTTGTTAGAGGATATAGACAAACGCAAGCACCAGCCCCAAAACCCCCGCCAAAAACCAAATGGCATAGCTCTGCACTTTGCCGCTTTGCCACACACGTATCTCTTCCGAAGAATCCTGTGCAAACATGCCCCCGGCATCTACTAAACCGTTCACTGCATTTTTATCAATCCATGCAGAAGGTCTTCCAATAAGATTGAACACAATTTTCTTTGTAACGAAAAGGTAAACCTCATCTACATAAAACTTGTGCAGTGCACTTTGATACAAGCCGCGCAGTGCACCGGAAATTTTTGCAGGCAAGTTGTTTTCGCGTTTATACATTACGAATGCGAGCGCAATACCAATAAGACCAAAAACGATTGGAGCAATCGCCATCGTTAAATGAAACTCGCTGTGTAGTGCTTTGCCATCGCTGCTTACAAAATTTCCGAATGGAACAAAGCCCGCAACAACCGCCAACAAGCCTAAAATCATCAGCGGCAACTTCATCGTCATAGGAGCCTCACCCCCGTGCCCCTTTCCTTCAGAGTGGGGAGAAACAGCCGCTTCTTTGTGTTCTATGTGCCCTTTGTGGTTCAAATCATTTTTATGGTTATTGTATTCCTTCTTCCAGAAAATAGAAAAGTATAAGCGGAACATATAAAAAGCCGTAAGCCCCGCAGTAAACAGCGCAATACCGTAAATCAACTTATTACTGTGAAATGCTGCGGTAAGAATTTCTTCCTTACTGAAAAATCCGCTCAATGGAGGCACACCGGCAATCGCCAAACACGCAATTAAAAATGTAAGGTGCGTTACCGGCATGTATTTGCGAAGCCCGCCCATATCGCCCATCTCATTCGAATGCACATAGTGAATTACCGCACCCGCACCGAGGAACAACAACGCCTTAAACATGGCGTGTGTAAACAAATGAAACATCGAAGCGGTAAAGCCCAAACCACTCTCGCCACCATAACCCGAAACACCGAGCGCAAACATCATGTAACCAATTTGGCTCATAGTGCTGTACGCCAGTACGCGCTTAATATCGGTTTGCGTGCAGGCAACCACCGCTGCAAACAGCGCGGAGAACGCGCCCACATACATCACCACTTCCAGCGCACCGGGGCACGAAATGGCAAACACGGGAAACAGCCTCGCTACTAAATAAACGCCAGCCACCACCATAGTTGCCGCATGTATCAATGCCGAAACCGGAGTGGGACCTTCCATGGCATCGGGCAGCCAGATGTGCAGCGGAAACATGGCGCTTTTTCCCGCACCGCCCATAAATACAAGTAATAACCCCCAGGTTAATGCGGATAATCCTATGAATGAGGATGCTGCGGCAGTATGCAGTGGTGTAGAGTTGGAATCGGTTAGTCTTTGAATGAGCGTTCCGAAGTCGAGCGTTTCGGCATGAAATGAAAGAATGAGAATACCGATTAGAAAACCTAAATCGGCAAAGCGCGTAACGATGAACGCTTTTTTAGAGGCAGCCACCGCACTCGGCTTTTCAAAATAATAGCCAATGAGCAGAAACGATGACACACCCACTAACTCCCAAAAAATATAAATCTGAAAAATGTTACTGCTTAACACTAAACCCAGCATCGAAAAAGTAAACAAGGAGAGAAATGAATAATAAACAGGAAATCGCTCTTCCCCTTTCATGTACCCGAGCGAGTACACATGCACCATCAGCGAAACAAAAGTTACTACCACCAGCATCATTACCGAAATGGGGTCGAGCAGCAAGCCCATATCAATCGAAACTCCCGGAGCAAACTCCAGCCATGTAATTTTGAGCGCTTCAATTTTCCGATAAACGCCATTTACTTTTCCGGAAACAAAAAAATAATTGTAAGCCGTCCACAACGAAAGCACAGCGGAAGCAGCAAGAGACAATGTGCCAATGATTCCTCCGCTCTTCGCAAAATGTTTTTTGCCGAACAAACCGAGAAGCAGAAAACATAAAAACGGAAGAACAGGAATAAGCACAACAGCCCCCAAACCCCCGAAGGGGGCTTTGAATGTTTCGCTTATTTGGAGCAGTGTCATTGTATTTTGTTTTTGTCCTTTAACCCCCTTCGGGGGTTTAGGGGCTTGTATTTATAATTTCAAACTATCCGCATCTTCCACATCAATACTCGCATAGTTTCTGTAAATATTGATGACAATAGCAATAGCTACAGCGGCTTCAGCCGCAGCAATGGCAATAATGAAAATGGTAAAGAACACACCATCTAATTTTCCTCCCCACAAATATTTATTGAAGGCAATGAAGTTGATGTTCACCGCATTCAACATCAGTTCCACCGCCATCAGCATGGTAATCATATTTCTGCGCGTAAGGAAACCATACACGCCAATGAAGAAAAGCGCGGTAGAAAGAAACAATATTTGAGTTAAGCTAACTTCCATAATTAGCCCCTCCTAACCTCCCCAAAGGGGAGGAATTTGATTGTGTCGTTAATAAATAAGTTACCCATAACTAAATTTTATGACCACCCGGTTCTCCCTCTTCGGGGGAGTTAGAGGGGGCTGTTCTCATCGCAATTACAATACATCCAATCATAGCCGCTAATAATAAAATTGAAACCACCTCGAACGGCAGCACAAATCCTCCTTGTTGGTAGTTCAGCATTTCTTCGCCAATTCGTTTTACGCTTAGTTCTCCGTTGGGCTGGTCGCCATAAAATTCGTTATGCTTAATTACGCTCCACAGTAAAACAAAGGCAAACAAACTCGCCAACCCTGCAAAAAGCGTTCGCTTATAGTCCGGTTCGGGCAAATCGCTCCCTACCCGGTGCGTTAAAAAAATGGAGAAGATAATAAGCACTACAATGCCGCCCACGTAAACCACAATCTGCACCGCAGCTATAAACTCAAATTGCAGCCAAAAGTAAAGCCCGGCAATGCCAATCATGCTAAACAACAGATAAATGGCGCTGCGGAAAATTTGGCGCGAGGTAACCGCCAACAACCCGCTCACGAGAATCATTGTGCTCAACAAGTAAAATACAATGTTGCTTACAGTCATTTTTCTTTTTTACACAAAATCGCCAAGACTCGAAGTTGTTTGCGTCTTAGCGTCTTTGTGTTAGTTAACTATTCCACACCTTCCATCAACTTCGAACCTGGTGCATTCAGTTTCTTTGTCAGTTGACTTCTGTCAAACACACTGTGCTCAAAGGTCTGCGCCATTTTGATTGCCCCTGTCGGGCACGCTTCAATACACAAATTACACATGGTGCAAAGTTCGAGGTGATATACAAATGTGTCGAGAGCTTTCTTCTTCTTGCCATCGGGCTGCAGCTCCATTTTCGTTACAATCTTAATGGTAGCATTCGGACAAGCTAATTCACAAGCCGTGCAACCGGTACAGCGGTGCTCATTCTTTTCATCGTGAATCATCACCACCTCTCCGCGAAAACGCTCAGGCAATTCTTGCTTTACATCCGGATATTGCTGGGTTATTATTTCTTTATGGTTGAAGAAATAGTAACCGGTCATCCGCATTCCTTTCAGAAGCGAAGCACAAGCGTTGTAAACGGTTTTTATGTACTCAACTAAAAACATGAATCATTTTTGAACCACCTAAGGCACATAGGTAACATCGTTAGCTGTTATTTGCATTTGTATTGTGTTCCTATGTGGTTACTGTAATTTAAAAGTGCCATCCCATTATAGCAAATATTGTCGTCAACAAAAGATTAAACATCGCAATCGGCAACAAATATTTCCATTCCAAATTCAGCAACTGGTCAATACGTAAACGCGGAAACGTCCACCTGAACCACATGATTAAAAATATAAGTGCAAACACTTTTCCGAAAAACCACACAATGCCGGGGATAAAATCAAACACACGATTCACCGCTTCTAAATTTCCTACACGAAACGGCATCCAACCGCCTAAAAACAATGTAGCACCAATGGCGCACACAATAAATATGTTCACATATTCCGCCAAAAAGAAAAGTGCAAATTTCATCCCCGAATACTCGGTATGAAAGCCCGCAGTGAGTTCGCTTTCCGCTTCTGCCAAATCAAAAGGGGCGCGGTTGGTTTCCGCGGTAACGGCAATAATGAAAATCACAAAAGATATAAGTGCGGGTATATGCCCTTTAAAAATCCACCAGCCGTTTTGTTGCGAAGCAATAATGTCGTTAATAGAAAGCGAACCTGTAAAGATCACTATAGTAATGAGCGAAAGTCCCGCACTCAATTCGTAACTTACAATCTGTGCTCCGCTTCGCATGGCACCGAGTAGCGAATACTTATTGTTGCTCGCCCAGCCGGCCATCAATATTCCTATTACTCCTATGCTGCTAACGGCACTTACATACAGCACGCCTATATTAATGTCCCACAACTGAAACCCTTTGGTAAAAGCAATTGGTGCCATAATAAGCATCGCCACAACTATTACCAGCAGTGGCGCAAGGTTGAATAAAAACTTATCGGCACCATCCGGTGTGAGTCCTTCCTTAATTAAAAGTTTCAACGTGTCTGCCGCTGTTTGCGCGAAACCTTTATAACCTACTCTATTAGGCCCCAAACGAATCTGCATGTAAGCAGAAACTTTTCTTTCCATAAACACCAACACCAAACCAAGCACTGCGAACAAACCGATAACAAGTACACCCGCTATTGCCATCTCTATTAATAGAACGAGTGTGGCATTGAGCGATGCGCTCAATGTTTCGTGTAATGCTTGTGATATGTGTTCTATTGAAATCAAAGTTTATTTTTTTATCCAAACAATTCTCTCATCAACTCATCTTTCGTTTTGCCGAAGTGTTCTGCGACATCTGAAAGAATTGCCGACAAGGTTCCGATTTTTATTGGTGAATGATTGGGTATGGTAATATGATGTTCTCCATTCTCTGTTGTTGTTAATCGTATATGGCTTCCGGTTTGTCGGGTGGGTAAATAGCCATACTCTTTTAAAAGTTTGGCCAAATCACTTCCCGATAAATCGCGGGGCACCTTCATACTGCGAACACTTCTTCTTTCACAAAATGCAGGCGAATCATCTTCGGCAATTTATTCAACTCAAAATGGCATTTCACCGCATCTTTAACTATCACTTTCAATTCTTCTAACGATTCTGCCTGTGTCATAATACTTTCACCCAACGCCTTTGCCGTGTATCCGCCTTCATCGGCTTCTTGCACTAAAAAAATTATTTCATTCATAAAAAATGTTTTCGTCTTTAAAGATACCTCAATTCAATCTCACTTCTAAAATCTGCAATCTAAAATCAACGGTCTATATCCGGTATCACCAAATCAAGCGTTCCCATCATCGCTACTAAATCACCAATTTTTTGTCCGCGCGCCATGGTATCAAGCGCACTCAAATTGCTAAAACCCGGACTGCGGAAATGAATCCGGTACGGAGTCAACGCCCCTTCGCTTACAATATAAACCCCAAACTCCCCGCGCGCTGTTTCCACACGGCTGTAAAATTCTCCTTTCGGCAATTTCAACACCGCTTTCGTTTTTGCCTGAAAATCGCCCTCCGGTATGTTATCAATTAACTGCTCCACAATTTTCAAACTCTCCCGCAGTTCTTTCATACGCACCAAATAACGCGCGTAACTGTCCCCGGCAGTTTCAAGCGGCTCTTCAAAATTCAGTTTCTCATAACCATCATAAGGCGCAAGTTTTCTGATATCGCTCTTCACTCCGCACGCGCGCAACACAGGGCCGGTACAGCCATACGAAACCGCATCGGCTGCCGAAATAACGCCAACACCTTTCATTCGCTCCTGAAAAATTACATTGTAAGTTACCAGCGTATCGTACTCGTCAATCTTCGTTTTAAAAAACGCCACAAAATCTTTCACGCGCTTCACAAAATTCGGATGCAAATCAAACATCACACCGCCCGGCACCATGTAATTCATCGTCAGGCGCGCGCCACAGCTCTCCTCCATAATGTCGTTAATCATTTCGCGCTCACGGAAAGCATGAAAAAACGGTGTCAGCGCGCCCACATCCATCGCCATGGCGCCCCACCACAACACATGGCTGGCAATGCGCGTTAGTTCATCCATTAAGATTCGAATCGCTTTCGCCCGTTCGGGCACTTCAATCTGCAAACCCTTCTCCACCGCCAGCGCACAACCGTGGTTGTTAATGTGCGAAGAGAGATAATCCATCCGGCTGGTAGAATAAATAAACTGCCGGTACGAAAGCGACTCACACATTTTTTCAATACTGCGGTGTATGTAACCCAAATGCGGCTCCACCTTCAAAATTGTTTCACCGTTCAGCGTAATCACCAAATGCAACACCCCGTGCGTGCTCGGATGCTGAGGACCCACGTTAATCACTAAGTTACCGTCTTCGGTAGTGGCTACTTCTTCGTATTGCACTTGTTTAGTTTACAGTTGTTTCACTTCTAAATTTATTATTCGTTGTTCAATATTCGCCATTCTGCTTCTCTATTCCAACTTTCAGTCCCAACTTCAAACAGTAACCTATCAATGTTATTCGCTTAACATTCTCAACAGCAGCCTTTTCCTTTTTACTCTCGCTTCGCTATTCATCATTTGTTTCATTCCGTTTGCAGATGCGAGATTACAATTTTCCGCTTCTGAGTAAATTTTATACGTATCAAAAAAGCATAAAATTGGCAATGCGCCTGTGCAGAAATGGCTGTATAGCTGTGCATGGACAGTACAAAAGGCAAGTGCACAATGCCGAGAACCAAAAGAATGTATAGAACAAAAAGGGACCCCTGTTAGAGCAATCAAAACAGCCACGGCAAATAAACCTGTGAAACAGCTTTTGCCGTAGCCAAAAAATTAATCTTCTGATAATAATCTTGATAAAAAGTTGCAAAAGCGGAAATTTAAAATGATGGCGCACCATAAATCCAATAGGAAAAAGAAACCTGCGCAAAACGGCAGAGAACTGCGCAGGTACAAATGCAAATGGAAGACATGGCGCAGGTTTGAAAGGATTTTAAACTTTAGGAAATGCGTAACTCGGTATAAGTATTACGCAGAAACCTTTCTCAGACTCGCCTGCGTATTATTGGTCTTAGATTATTTGGATAAGTTGTGCCTTAAACAATTGCTAACACTCACGAATACCGCTGGGCAATCATCATAATCATAAATGCAAAAAAGATGATGATGGTAATAACCAGCACCCATTTATCGCCTTTTTCCATAGTTCGGGGTTTTAAAAGCTACCCCTCGCTTTTATTACAAAGGTTGGGGCAGCATCAGGCATCAATCAAATACGGTCAGCTGCCTGCACAAATGTGCTTACATGCGGCATGGCATTCAGCAAAACTTTCCAATAAGGGCGTTTTGTTTTTTAAAAAGGGTGTTTACGCTTCTAACTCGGATGTCAGGGTCGGTTCATCCAGTCTAAAAAGGGTTGCTTTTTTCCTGCGCTTAAGTTGCAGATAAAGCCATCCGTCATAACTACGCTGCCGGTTTTGCCTTTTACATACGAGGCTACAAAGTGGCGGTTTACCACAAAGCTGTCGTGCACGCGCATAAAATCTTCTTTGGGTAGTTCGCGCTCAAAATGCACCAGCGGTTTGCTTACCAGCATGGGCTTAGCATCGGTAGTAATGAGAAGCGTATAGCTGCCGTCAGCTTCGGCACGTATAATTTTTGCCGAATCAATAAACACTATTCCGTTTGCTACGGGCACCGAAATTTTACGCGAAGCGGTGGCTACGTCCGCTTTGCTTTCAGCCGATTGCTGAATGCGTTGCAGGGCTTTAAGCACTGCCTTTTTAAGCAGCACGGCATCAACGGGTTTTACAATATAGTCCACCGCATTTGCCCGTATGGCATCAATAGCAAAAATGTTATAGCTGGTCAGAAAAATAAGTTGGAATGCTTCGGTGTGGAGGCAGTCGAGTATTTCCAAACTTCTGCCATCGGGCAGGTCAATATCCATAAACACTATCTGCGGGCGGTGTTCTTCTATCAATGGTTTTATACTGCTTACGGTTTGTCCCGTAGCGGCTATTTGTATTTCCGGAAAATACTTGTGCAGGTAATCGTGCAGCACTTCGGCATCAACCGGATTATCTTCAATAACAACAGCAGTGTAATTCATAAGCAAACAAGTGTTATGCTTCGGTGTTCAGCGAAAAGCAAAATACGGTTTTTGCGTCTTGTGTCATATCAATCCAAATGTTTCCTCCGTTCGCTTTTACAAAATTGTTGCAGAGTTGTAAACCTAAACCGGTTCGCTTTGATGCGGTTCCGGTGGTTGGCAAACTCCCTGTTTGGTTAAATGCTGCTACAGCGGTTTCGGGTATGCGTACCCCTTCGTTAGTTACCATAAAAATCATTTTACCGGTAGCGGGTTGCTGCAACAGTTCTACCACCGTGCCTTTGCGCGCATGGTGAATGGCATTGGCAATAAGGTTGCGGAAAATAATGCGGAAGTGGTTTACATCGGCATACAGGCGGGTATCGGGCAGAATGCGGTTGCTCAGGGTAACGCCCGCCATTGTTGCCTGCTCGGCTGCTATTTGTAATTCTTCTTCCAGAATATCACCCGTGGTAAACTGTTCGGGGGCAGCGTTCAGCCCATCCAACTGCAAACGGCTCCAAAGCAAAAGGTTGTTGAGCGAATTGTTGAGGGGAGTCATCATAGTTTTAAGATGAGCCAATTGCCGCTGTGTTTTTTCGGGCGTGCTGAAACCCTCTTCTACCGAATTAAGAATGGCTTTGAGTGTTGCCATGGGTCCGCGTAAATCGTGGCTGATAATCGCAAACAGGCGCAGCTTGGCTTCGTTGGCTTTTGCCAGTTCTTCGTTTTTGGTGTTTACCAATTGTTGTTCGTGCCGGTAACAATACAGGCTCGATGCTTCAATCAAAATAAAGTACCCGCTAAACTGCACAATGAGCAGAAAATAATGGAGGTAGGCTTGGTTGGTGTTGGGGTAGGCAATTACCCACTGCGGATAAAGCCGGCTTAAGCCTAAAGTAAATACGGCTAACAGCAAAACGACTACGCTGACTGTAAGTTTATACTTAGGCGAAACAATGTTGAAACAACAATAAAAAATCACTACCGCGCTTACCAATGCCGGGCCCATTACTCCGCCCGCATTAAACCAAAAAAGGGGAAATGTAGTACATAAAAGAGCCACTACCACTATAACAATCTGCTGCACATATTTTTTGGAAGAGAGCAAATAATACATGCCAAAGAATAAAGCGGCTCCGCTTACCTGAAAAACCAGAAAGTTCAACGATAGTTGAAGCAACAGCACAACAACCAAGCCCACCAAAAAATTGAAACCCGTGTAAAAGCAAACTAACCGTGCCGCGCGCTCGTTAATGCTGAACGCGGGATACTCGCCTGCAATTTTATTGATTAGGGGTTCTACGGAGCGCATAATTACCTGGGCAATTAAGCAAATAATCAGCGAATTTCAGTTGCCTGTTTTGTATAAGAGACTTCAAAGCCCATCTCTGTGTAACCAAACCCTCCCTCCGTGTAGCCAAAGCCCATCTCTGTGTAACCAAATCCTCCCTCCGTGTAGCCAAAAGCCGTCTCTGTGTAACCAAATCCTCCCTCCGTGTAGCCAAAAGCCGTCTCTGTGTAACCAAATCCTCCCTCTGTGTAGCCAAAAGCCGTCTCTGAGTAACCAAATCCTCCCTCTGTGTAGCCAAAAGCCGTCTCTGAGTAACCAAATCCTCCCTCTGTGTAACAAAAAGCTATCTCTGTGTAGCTAAACTCTCCCTCCATGTTCCCTAATCATCCCCGCCCTGTGCATAAAAAAAAGCCAACCTTCAGTCCCCATCGCGGAAAAGGTTTTTTTCGAAAACGCCTTTCCATTTAATTATCAAAAACTTGCACATACTATCATACCGCGTGCCAAACAGAGGTGCAAAACTTACCCCCTTTTGTGCTTTTTTTCATTGTGCCCGCCCCTGTTTTTGCCTATACTTTTACAAGCGTAAATCAATTTTTTTAACCACCAAAATTTTTAATCATGACAGATCCACAAGAAAACAAGCTCAGTATGTATCGGGTTACAGAACAGCTGCTCGATGACAACAACGCCATCTGGTCCGCAACACCCGCTTTCGTTACCGCCAAAACAGCTTTTTCTGCCAACATAACGGCTATCTCGCTCGCCTCGCAGCAACAACAGGCAGTCATCACCGGTATTGCTACCGATAAGCGCGTACTTAAACGCACACTGGTCGAAGTGGCTGCACCCATTGCCGCTGCCGTAATTGCTTACGCTTCACAAACCAACAACAACGAACTACTCGAAGCCGTCAATTACTCCCAATCCGACCTCAACTTCACCCGCGATGATATGCTCACTGACCGCTGCCAAATCATTCACAACAAAGCCAACGATAATCTGGCTGCCCTTGCCGACTACGGCATTACCGCCCCCCTGCTTAACGCCCTGCAAGATGCTATTAACGCCTATGCCGTTAAAGTGCCTGCCCCCGGTAC
Organism: Chitinophagales bacterium; assembly: GCA_026129525.1. GTDB lineage: Bacteria > Bacteroidota > Bacteroidia > Chitinophagales > LD1 > Bog-950. The sequence goes on from JAHCHW010000003.1 coordinate 258,926, forward strand.
CGCCCGCCAAAGCAAAAAAACCGCCACCATCAACCTCCGCAACCTGTTTAACGATACCGACACCATTCTTAAAATGCAGTTAGATAAACTGATGCTCACTTTCAAAAACTCGCACCCCGACTTTTACCACAACTACACCGGTGGGCGCGAAATTATTGACCTGGGCGCCACCCACACCAAACTGCGGGTAATAGTAAACGACCAAAACGGAATAGCCCTCTCTGCTGCTGTAATTTCGCTGCTGCAAAACAACTTAGTGCTGTACAGCTTTGCCACCGGCACCGATGGTAAAGCACAACTTACCCGCATACGCCCCGGCACCTATACCCTGCGCGTTACCAAACCCGGCTTTGCCGCCTATACCGAACCCGGCATAGTACTGCGCGCAGGGCGCGCAGTTAGGCGCACCGTTAACCTTGCAGCAGGCTCACCGCCACCAGCAACCGGCACCGCCATCCGCGAAAACGATTTAGCGGCTGGCGCCATTGAACACATCAATATGGACAACATAAACGGCACCAACGCCACCCATATTATTGTAGAAGCCGCCACCGCCCCCTTCCGCGTTTATGCCGCTGCCGCCACTACCGATTTTCCCGGCTCTGTTTTTCTGGATGTGTTCCCCGGCACTCCGGTTGATAAGCTCGGCTCCGATTGGGCTTTGCTCCTCGGCTTTAACAGCACCAACCGCTACCTCATGGTGCAAAACATAGGCAGCGAACAAGGGCACTACAAGTTTACCTTTACTCATTTGCAGCAATAACGCTAATACACAGTAACCCGCATAACACAACCTCGCAGGAGTACTAACCTGCGGGGTCTTTCTTTTTGGGTGGCACCGCACTGTCCTCAATCCCCTCCAATCCACATGGGCGCTTTCACTATAACATCTGCCCTTCATTCAGCGTTTAATAAGTAAACACTTGCTTTATACAAACGCAGCACATTATGTTACTAAAGCGCTTCAAAACAACCATTACACAAACGGGCATCGAAATTTCGAACCCCGAAGTAGAAGTGAATTTGCTCGATTGCGGTGCCGAGCCTGCCCTCCCGCTCACACACCCCGCTTACCAATGGGAGTTCAGCATTAGCATAAGCACCGACCGCGATGCTGCCGACCCGCCCCTTTCCGATATGCTCACCTGCTACCTTAACGCCACCCTGCACTGCAAAGGACAAACACTGTTTATAGTAAAACTCAACACCCTCCACAGCTACTGCATTACCCCGCTTAACTACAAAAAAACCCATACCCAACTTTTCAAAAACATAGCCCGCGAATCGCTGCAACAAGCAAACACCCTACTTGCCCAAAAAGTAAACGGCACTGCATGGCAAGGCATTGTACTGCCGGAGTTAGATGAAGATTTTTTGGAAGAAGATGCCCATGAATGGAACAGGAGGGGCTACATTCCCCAACCCGCCAAACGAACTATTGAAACCCCCGGCAAAAAACCAAGCAAAGCCGAATTTGACGAACTTACCGCACGCGCCAACCGCCTTGTTCAATGGATTGATGCGGCCGATGCCGCAGGCGGACCCCAAACCGATGCCGAAAAAATAAAATACTACGCCAACTATGCCGAATGGGTAAAACTGAACAACGTGCTGTGGCATTTTAAACTAATTGCCCTTAACCAAATTGCCTGCCTTTCCACCCGCATAATGGAGCGTATGGAAAAACAACTGCAACAAAACCCACACAATGAACTGCTGCGCGAATCGTACGAAAGCATGATAGAAAACTACGTAAACCTGATGGACGAACTGAAAAACCAATTCGCCAAAAACTAAGCCCGCCTCCACCAATGCACTAACCACTGTTTACAGATTATGATGTGCATCATGCCCAACGCATTCACCGCGCAATATCTTTGCGCGGCATGTTCAGTAAGTTAAAACTCCGCTACTACTCCGGTATTTTTCTTAAACACGACCTCCCCGCAGGCTTAACGGTTTTTTTGGTGGCGCTGCCTTTGTGCCTCGGTATTGCGCTGGCATCGGGCGCCCCTTTGTATGCGGGCATTTTGTCGGGCATTATTGGCGGCATCGTGGTAACTGCCCTAAGCGGCTCATCGCTTAGTGTGTCGGGGCCGGCTGCGGGCTTAACTACGGTAGTGGCAGCTGTACTGCTGCATTATCAAAACTATCCATCGTTTTTGGCAGTGGTAGTAATGGCGGGAGCGTTTCAGTTGCTGCTGGGCATATTGCGTTTGGGCAACATTGCGGGGTACTTTCCTTCGAGTGTTATTAAAGGAATGCTGGCAGCTATTGGTATGCTGCTTATTTCTAAACAACTGCCGGTGGCACTGGGCTACAAACAGCCCGATTTCTGGAGTAAAGAATTTATAAACCTTATTAGCGACACCCATCTGTTTACCAATGTAAGTGAGTTTTATGCTTCGCTTTCGGCAGGAGCACTCATTATTACCTCCTTCTCGCTGCTGGCATATACGCTGTGGGAGTTGCCCGCCTTTAACCGCTTCCGGTTTGTGCCGGTGCCGCTGTTTGTAGTGGCGGGAGCTGTGCTGCTCAACCTGGTGTTTATGCGCTATGCCCCTTCGCTGGCATTGGGCAAAAACCAGTTCGTACAACTAAGCGGCAGCCTGTGGCAGTCGGTACAGTTTCCAAATTTCAGCAACATACTTACCGACCTGTTTGCGTGGCGCTATGCTTTTATAATTGGGTTACTGGCAAGTTTAGAGTCGCTGCTTTCGCTCGAAGCGGTGGACAAGTTAGACCCGCAGCAACGCGTGTCGCCCGCCAACCGCGAATTAGTAGCACAAGGAGTAGGGAATATGTTATGCGGCTTGCTGGGCGCTTTGCCGGTTACCGCGGTTATTGTGCGAAGTTCCGCCAATATTGATGCAGGCGGACGGACGCGTTTAGCGGCATTTACGCACGGTGTTTTTCTGTTTGGTGCGGTGTTGCTTATTCCGGCTTTACTCAACCTTATTCCGCTGTGTGCGCTGGCGGCTGTGTTGGTGGTAACGGGTTATAAACTTGCCCGCCCAAGATTGTTCGTAAGTATGTATAAACTAAAGTGGAATCAGTTTTTGCCTTTTGCCATAACCATTGTGGTGGTGCTGCTTACCGATTTGCTGATTGGCGTAAGCATAGGACTGCTGATGTCGGTATTCTTTATTGTTCGCAACAATTACGTAGCCGATTTTGATGTACAGGAAGAGAAACACCTTGGCATCACTACCTACACCGTTAACCTGCACACTAACGTTACTTTTCTCGATAAATCGAAACTGAAAACATTGCTGGAAGAAATTCCCGATTACTCGCGCGTGGTAATTAACGGCACAAAATCAGCTCACATTGACTACGATGTGCTCGAAGCCATCAGCAGTTTTTGTGCACAAGCCAAGCGCAAAGGCATTGAGGTGGAACTGCGTAATGTAACGCGTGTAAGCGTGAGCGAAATTCACTGATAACAGTATGTTATTGAACCACGGAGTTTCGTCATTGCGAGAGAAATTCCTTAAAAATTCAATTGCAAATTTCTCAAAGCAATCTTCGTCCTTTTAATCACAAAACTGATGATTCGACAATTCACGGAATCGTTTTCACCATAATATCTTCCTTGTAAGTTTAATGGCACAACAAATTGATAAAATTATTTTCGCCCTTTAATCGTTATCAATTCATGGACTTTATCATCAAACTTTTTTTGAACGCCATTGCCGTAGTGCTAACCGCCTATGTTTTACCCGGGGTGCATCTCGAAAATTTCGGGTATGCGGTATTGTTAGCTGCTTTGCTTTCGGTACTCAACGTTTCGTTAAAACCCCTGCTGGTGGTACTTACCATTCCGGCTACTATTTTTTCGCTGGGCTTGTTCCTGTTAGTTATTAACGCCCTCATAATCCTTACTGCCGACTGGATAATTGCCGATGGCTTTAATGTGGACGGCTTTTGGTGGGCGCTGGCGTTCAGTTTAGTGCTTTCGTTTATCAATAGCATTTTCGAACGCCTTACCATCAAGAAAGACCACCGCGATGACTCCGTAAAAGTGTACGGAAAAGACGGTAAGCGCATTGTGTAATTTACCTTGTATGCACATCTTTAACGGCAAGTTGTATATTAACTGCCTGTGATTAAAATTTCACACCTGCTGCAAAGCCGCCTTTTTGTTTGTTGTTTGTTGGCGTTTCCGTATTTGGCAAATGCCCAGCGCGGAGCTGCCGTTATTAACCTTAAAAACCAAACCGATTCAACGCAGTCGCTCGTTATCGGGATTTCAAAATACAAGGAAGAAAGCCTGCAACTAAAGTATGCTCAAAACGATGCGGAGTTGTTCTCTTCCTTTCTTCAGGATGCAGGGTGGAGCAACCACGTAAAACTGCTTGCCGATTCTGATGCTACCGCTTCAAATATTTATAAAGCCATTAAGCAATTGATTGTTTCTGCCGACAGCACCCAACCCGTGTTTATCTATTTTGCCGGACATGGCGATAAAATGGTGGAGAGCGATTTGGTGGGCGAAGCGTACCTGCTCGCTTGGGATGCCAACAACAACCGCGTGTACGATGGCGTAGGCGGAACTATCGAATTCAGCAAACTGGAAAACTACATTCAAAAACTGGCGAAGAGCCGCAAAGCGAATGTGTACCTGATACTCGATGCCTGCCATTCGGGTTTCGACCCTTACAAAGAAGGAATGCTGGGCGCGTACGAAGAAGCGGGAAACAAGTTTTCATCTGCCAACAAACTGTTGAGTTGCTCGGGCAACGAACTGGCGTATGAAAACGACCAACTGAAGCACGGAGTGTTTACATACTACTTAGTGCAAGGCATGAAAGGCTATGCCGACAACCCTGCCGACAACAACATTACCGTCAGCGAGCTGGAAGCCTACCTCAAAAGCGCGGTACAAAAAGAAACGCAGAACAAACAAACACCGGTAATTACCAAAGCCGGCAACAACGAATTACTTGGCTCGCTCACCCCCGAACTGAAAGCACATCTGATGCGGCAGGAGCCTAAAACCGTAAGCGGTGAAATACTGGCAATGGGCAGAAGCACCGATGGCACTTCCGCAAAGCAAACCTACACTGCCGATGCGGCAACCATGCAGTGGGTTGAAAAATTCAACGAAGCATTTGCCAAGCGCAACTTTTTCGGAACCGATACCGGCTGTGCGTTTATTATTCGCCAGTTGACCAATCAAAAAAATGCAGCGGCATTCATTATCGAACAAATGAAAGATGTGTTGGCAAGCGAACTCATTACCCAAAGCCAGTTAGCCGTTAACGAAATTCTGAAGGGAAAGGACAATCCGCCTAAAGTAGATTTTATTGAAAATGCACGAATGAGTTCCGATTCCGCGTTGTTGTTTTTAGATGAAGAGGATATACGGTATCAAACTGCTTACATCAACTCAAGGTATTTACAGGTGTATTCGTGCATACGCAGGCGCGATTTTAAAAATTACGATTACGCTATGGCAATTTGCAATTCGCTGTTGCAAATAGAAAAGCGTGCTGCCTACATATACCTCGCCAAAGCCCAACTGCACGATTACCGCGATGAATGGGACTCGGCACTGTATTATGCATCGTATGCTTCGCGCCTGGTGCCCACATGGACCTATCCATATAACCTCATGGGCAATGTCTATCAAGACAAAGGCGACTTTGCCAACGGCATGAAATGTTTTGCCAAAGCGCTTTCGCTCGATACTACTTTCTCGCGCTCGTACAACAACGTAGCTAATCTCTATTTCGATAATGAGATGTACATACAGGCGGAAGCTGACTATTTCAAATCGCTCAGTTTAAAAAACGACTCCATTGAAATGAGCATTCCGTTTTCGAATCTTTCGCTGTTGTACAAAAACAGAGGCAACGAAGTTAAAGCAGAGGAGTATGCCAAACTTTCCATCAAAGCAGGCAATTATTACAACGGATGGATAAGGCTGGCATCGTTAACTGCACAAAGTGCCGATAAAGAAAAACACCTGCTAAAAGCTGTTGAAGCGGAGCCGCATCAACCCGAACCATACACCGAACTGGCAGACTACTACCGTTCGTCAAAGGCAAACAGAACCACTGCCGACTACAAAGTTGCCGACAGCCTTTACAATATTGCCATTGCCCTCAACCCCTATTACAACCGGAGCTACTTTGGCAAAGCATACCTGTGGTTGTATCAGTATGAACAGCCCGAAAAAGCCGATTCTATAATACGTGAATGTGCTGTGTTAAACGGCAAAAAGCCGCAGTACTTTAACCGGCTGGCATGGTATTACATCAATCGTGACAGTACGCATTTGGCGCTGCAACAATTTCATAAAGCCATTGAAATTGACTCCGCTTATGCTACACCGTATGTGAACCTGTACGAGCAACTATATAAAAATGTTAGCCGCGATTCGGCATTTACCATGCTGCGTTTAGCCATGCAGCGCATACCCCACAACCCAAAGTGGTATTATATGAAAGCCAACCACCTGTACGGCACGGGGCAGTACGACAGCGCTATCTTTTACTACAACAAATGCCTTAGTTACGATTCGCTTTATGCAGCCGCTTATGCTTCGCTGGGCGTTTGCTATATGGAAACGGGTAATGCCCAACGCGCCATCAGCTACATAGAAAAAGGAGTTAAAGCCGACCCCTATAAAAACAAGCGCGGCAGTTTTTTAAGGTATGCCGTTCATCAATCAAAAAGCATCAGCGACTGGAAAGAGCGAAAATTGTTTTTACTGCAATACCTGCTGCTTGATTCAAACAGCTTACTGCTGTGGAAAGCAATTTTGGAATCTGCTTATCACTTGAAGAAGCCCGATAAGTTTTCGGTGGCGCAAGTTGAAAAAGCAATGAGCGCATCACCTATTTCTAAACGCGAAAAAAGCGCTATGGCATATCAGTTATGCTTAATTGCCATAGAGTTGAAAGATAAACCCTCTTTAAGCCGGTACTACAAAGTTTATCAAGAGAACACCCGAAACACCGATGTGTATTTAGACATTGTAGTTGACTACCTGTTCCGCAACCGAAAAATTGATGAGTTGCGCTACAGCGATTTCAGCAAATACAAACCGGCAGGTTACGAAACGCGGTTTAATAAATACATCAGTAAAATAAGAGGCAAATGAAACAGAAATTGTTGCCTTTGGTTTTATACATGCTCTTAGTCGCATTTACATCCGAAGCAATTGCAGGAGTAGTGCTTAAAAACGGCAACTTCTATATTTCCTATACTGATTACAAGTACTGTGCCCCGGGTAAAGGATGTTTTGAAATTACCAGAACTTATAACTCCAAATCGGCAGATGTTACTGAATTTGGTTTCGGATGGGGTTGGGATTTAGCCACCAAAGTTTACTTTGGCACCGATGGGGTTTTCAGAGTACACCATAATGGCGGAGGAGCCGTAAATTATTTTTTTAATGTAGTGCCGGCACCTTCCAAAACGGCAGAGATGGTGGAAACATTAGTAACTACCGGTTTAAAACACAACTACAAACAAGAAGAGCCGGTGGTGGTGTTAGAGTGGAAAAACGATCTGTACAGCAGTTTCAGGGAACGAATAAACACATGGTATGAATTTGTAAAAAAAGGTTGGTTGGAAAAGCCAAAGCCCATGCCGGGAGTGTACGAATATGAAGATGCTTACCGCAATACGGCAATTGTTCTGGAAGATGGAAGCGTAGAATTGAGTTCGCGTTGTAACTGCGACAGCGGGCAGTTTAAAAAAATGGTTTTTGACGCAAACGGACGATTAGTAAAGGAGATAAAAAGCAACGATGAACTATTAGATGAAAATGACGCGCAGTTTACTGCCTTTTACAATGAAGACGACCACCCTTATCTTATTCTGTTTGCCGATGACTCTATCCACATTGAATACAACGGACAATTCATAACGCACATTTGGGGAAAAGACGGAGAAGCATTTATTGAAGTTAACGAACGGAAGGATTTGGTTGGTTGCCGCGAGTATGATTTCAGTAATTACAACCGCGCGCAGGCTGACAGCTTTATTTACACACATGAGTACGATGCACTGCACAACATGACGCGTATTGCCTATACAGATGGATCGGATATGAAGATTGTTTATAACAACAAGGGAATGGCTTCGCTAATAAATGTGCGCGACACACTGATTACCCATTACCATTACGATTACTTTACCAACGCAGAAGATGGCAGTATAAATACTAATCATTATTACACTCGTACTACTATCATTAGAGAAAGAGACACCTCTACCGCTTACTATGAGTACAAATCAACAAACAACGCGGAAGGAAGCATTTATTTGGAGTGGCTAATAGTGGAAACAGACAATGTGCGAACAGAAACCTATTACAATGAATTTGGCAAGCCGGAAAAGATAATTCGCAACGGAATGCTTACCACCTTTACGTACGACCGCAGGCGAAATCTGATAAAGAAAGACGGAAACAAATTTGTGTACACCATTGCTTACCGTGGCGATAAACCCATCCGCATTGAACGCTTCAACTGCGAAACATTAGAAACCACCGTGTACGACTACACTTATAATGCCAATGGACAAGTGGCTTATACAAAGTTGAACGGAGTTACTTACCGCAATACTTTCGACAATACGGGAAAGATAGTTCTTACAACGGTTGGCAAAGAAGAACTAAAGTATGAATACCTGTACGGCAGCAGCGAATTTCCCTCGCACGTTTTCTTTACCGATGGCAAAGAGTTACAGTTAGATTATCAGGGCAAAGGCGATTTAAAATGCAAACACAGCAACCCGCCACAAAGCGAAGTAACCGAAGCGTTGTTCGAAGTGTTTCAGCGCCACTGGAAAAACACCGAGCCGCTTCGCATTGGCGAGGATGGCAACGAGTAAGCCCGCAACCAAATTCTTCTATTTTCGCTCTGCTTTTTTACCAATGCGATAATCATGAAGTGCAGACTCCTTTTTCCGTTGTTGTTATTGAATTTATTTGCCGTTGCCCAACACAAACCCTGGTGCAATACCGACCAACTCATGCAGCATGAACTGGAAAGTAATCCGGCAACTGCGGCAAAAGTGGAAGAAGGCTGGAATCAAATACGCGCATTTATTCAATCAGAAGAAAACAACCGCAGCGCCAACACTATTATTACTATACCGGTGGTATTTCACGTAATACACAGCGGGCAGGCGGTAGGCACCGGCATCAATATCTCCGATGCACAAATACAATCGCAAATGGCAGTACTCAATGAGTGCTTCCGGAAAAAGAATGCTGATACTTCGCTTATTCCAAACTGGTTTAAAGGCAGAGATGCTGACCTCGGCATTGAATTTTGCCTTGCCACCAGCGATCCGCAGGGCAACCCCACTACCGGTATTACGCGCGACTACTATCCCAACCTTGCCAACTTTGATGTTAATGTAAAACCAACCACCCAATGGGATCCGAACAGGTATTTAAACATTTGGAGCACCATTCTTCAAAGCCCGCTGTTGGGTTATGCAACACCACCTTTTTTCGGTCCGCTTAATCAGGATGGCGTGGTACTTGACTATCGTCAAATAGGAAAAAATCCGGCTAACCCTTTCGGCTCGGGCAAACTCGGAAGAACCTGCGTACACGAGGTGGGGCACTGGCTGGGCTTGTATCATACTTTTCAGGATAGCTGCGCGGGCACTACTCCGCAAACCTGCGCCTTTATGGGCGACCGTGTTTGCGATACGCCACCGTCAAAAGAAGCTACTTATGGAAGTTCGCCCAACTTAGTGCAAAACACCTGCACCGAAAGTCCCGTTGATGAATACGACATGTGGATGAACTACATGGATTACGTGAACGACAACTGGCTTATTATGTTCACCAACGGGCAGCGCGAAATTGTGCGCGCGGTGCTCAACACTTCGCGTCTTTCCATACAATCGAGTTTAGGCTGCACAAATACCGCAAGCACGTTTAGTTACACGGGCAAAGTGGTGGACGCAAGCACCAATCAAGGTGTAGCCGGTGCAAAGGTTTTGTTTGATGGCGCACAGGATTTTGAAGCCACTACCGATGCCAACGGAAACTTTACCATCAACAATATGTACGAAGGCTACTACGATGTATATGCCGGCAAGTGGGGCTGGCGCACCAACTTTTTTATGTCGCACGAGTATTTTATTTCCGTGTCGCCAACCGTTACTATTCCAATAAAAGGACATCAGTATTACGATGATTTTATTTTCAATTACAACTGGAATGCAACCGGAACGGCAGGTGGAGGATTTTGGACGCGCGATATTCCCATAGGCACTTTTTACCAAAGCAATGCCGCCAATCCGGCTCAGGATATTTACGATGATTACGGATTGAAATGTTTTGTAACCGGCAATGCCGGAGGAGCAGCCGATGCCGATGACGTGGACAACGGCACGGTTACGCTCTTCTCTCCTTCCTTCGATTTAAGCAATTACACCGATCCTTATTTGCGCTACTACCGCTGGTTTGCATCCCTTGCCATAGGCGGCAACACGCCCGATGATTTTATGACCGTGAAACTGAACAACGGCATAACCACCGTAACGGTAGAAACCATTACAACAACTGAAAATGAATGGAAACAAAAGCTGTTTCGCATAAGCGATTTAATTACGCCTACTTCCGATATGCGATTGATTGTAGAAGTAAGCGACCTTGCTAATGGCAACTCCAACATTGTAGAGGGTGCGCTCGATAAGTTTGAGGTTTTAGAAAGCACATCGGTTTCGGCTGAAGAACTTTCGTTGTTTGAAAATGTTCGCGTTTATCCGAATCCGACCAAAGGCATGTTGAACGTGGCGCTTACTAACCAAGCAACACCAACACAGGTTGAAGTGTTAAATACACTTGGGCAGGTAGTACATGCCTCCAACAAAACGCAAGCTGTTTTTTCGATTGATGTAAGCGGCAATCCCACGGGCTTGTATCTGCTGCGCTTGCGAGCCGGCAGTTCAGAAAAAGTTGTAAAATTTTCGTTAACGCGATAAACTTTTTGTGCCGTCATTTATCCAATCCGCCATTGGCATTGTTATTGAAAACACTGCCTAACAATTAACCAACTACTTATGAAACGGATAATTCTTTTCGGCACCATAGCAGTGCTGTTCGCATCCTGTAAAAATCTGGTTCCGTACACCAACAGCATGAAACAGCAATACGGCTGGAGTAATGAGGAAGTGAAAAAAATTCAGTTTTATGTTTCGCACGATATTGTACTGCAACGCGACCACACACAAGGCTCTACCGAAATTGTACATGGAAAAATAAAGACGGTTAAGGGCAAAAAAATAGAAGAGATAATCATTCCGCGCGGCACAAAAGGAGTGGTAACGCAAATACCAAGAGAAAACAAACTGTTAGTGAGTTTTGAAATGAGCGATGACTACTACCTGAGTTTTGGCGTAAACCCCAACATGGGCGATAAGTATGTGTTACTTGCTTCGGAGTGGAATAATGGCGTGGGAAAAGTAACATACTCCGGTCGCGAGTACTGGACCGACCCCGACAGCAAGTATGCTTACCTGTTGGTGGACTTACGCAAAATTCAAAAACTGGAACTGAAACAACGCGTAGCGAAAGGACGCAAGGTAAACTAAGCTTACCAGCGTATAAGCGCACTTGCCCACATAAAGCCCGAGCCGAATCCGGCAATAGCTATAAGATCGCCATCTTTTATTCGTCCTTGTTCCCAAGCTTCGCACAATGCAATAGGAATGGAGGCTGCCGTTGTGTTTCCGTACTTATCAATATTGGAAACTATTTTTTCATCGGGCAGGTTAAACTCTTTTTGAATAGCCACTGTTATACGTGCATTTGCCTGATGCGGCACCAGCAAATCAATATCGCTTTCCTTCAAATTGCAATCGGCTAATGCTTCGCGAATTACTTCGGGGAAATACTTTACGGCATTCATAAAAACCAATTTGCCGTTCATGTAAGGCAGCAATTCTCCTTTTTCAATCATGTCGGGATTAAAGCGCTCTTTTCTTCGCGAGCCGGGGTGCTCCAAATACAGTTCTTCGGCAAAGCGACCATCGCTGTGCAACTTGGTGGTAAGTATGCCTTTGTTGGGTTCATCGGTTGCCTCCACCACTACGGCTCCAGCCCCATCGCCAAAAATTACCGCCATGTTTCTGCCGCGGTCGCTCTTTTCAAACACGTTCGATTGCACTTCGGAACCTACCACCAGAATGGTTTTGTAAGTGCCTGTGCGTATGTATTGGTCGGCAATACTCAACGCATAAATAAACCCCGAACACTGTGCGCGAACATCTACCGCACCAATTTGTCTGAATGGAAGCTTGCGCTGTAACAGCACACCCGAACCGGGAAAATTGTAATCGGAACTAAGGGTGGCAAAAACTATAAAGTCAACATCCTCCGGTTTTTTACCGGCACGCTCTAATGCCTGCTGGGCCGCTTTGGCTCCCATGCTGCTAACGGTGTCTTCGCCTTCTTTAAAAAATCTTCGCTCTCGTATTCCGGTGCGTTCAACAATCCACTCATCGGTGGTGTCCATCACTTTCGAAAGGTCGTTATTGGTTACAACGGTTTCGGGCACGTACATGCCCACACCGGTTATCTTGCTGTGTGGCATAAAAGAGTTATTGCTGCGATAAAAATTCCGAAGGATTCTTCAGAAATTCTTCTTTGCATTCGGTGGCGCAAAAGCCGTAAAGTTTTCCTTCGTAACTGGCAGTATCGGCAATGCCATCGGCACTTACAGTCATACCGCAAACAAGGTCTTTATCGGTAGCTAAATCGCTGAGTTGAACTTCAATTTTTTTCTCCTCTGCGGCAGGTGTTTCTGCTGCCGGCTGGTTGTTGTTGCACGATGCTAACATTAGTGCGCCAAACAACGTACAATAGAAAAGTCTGTTCATGGTTTCAAGAGTTGTGAAAGCTAAAGTAAACTTTAATTGCTAATACACACTGCCTCAGAACGGTCGCGCAATGCCGCTTATAACCAAAATAACGAAGGGTATGGGAATATCGCCATCAATCTGCCACTCCTTTTCGGAATGAACGTTCGACCAGGGCTTAATAATCCGGCTTTCGAAAACATATTGGTTTGCCCAGTCGGTTCCCCAGGTGGGTTTCATCATGCGTCCGTCCCAACTCCATTCCTGTGCGCGGTTGTTGCGCCAAAGGGGTTTAAAGTTTTCACCGTCCCATTGATATTGCTCGTAAATATTGTTGACGTACACCTGCTTTACAATTTGCCCGTCAAAACTCCACACACAGCGCGGGTCGGTGTTCCAGCGCGGGCGCAGGTACGTACCGTCCCAAATCCATTCGTTAGCGGTTACATTACCCCATACCGGTTTAATGGAAACAAACGAAGCCTGCACAAACGGACCTTCGGTTCGCACCATATTCAGCTTAGCCTGTAAGTTGAATTTTACGGTAAGTGTGTAAGCGGTAATAACTGCGGTTGACAGCGGCAGCGAATCAGCCTCATAGTAGGCAAGCAGCGAATCGTTGAACGAGGAATAAAACGCCCACCATTTGCCGGTGCGCTCAATGTGCAGCAACTCCGATTTTTCGCGGAGGTCTTCACTTTCCGCTTTGCCCCAATAGAATTTCCGGTCGCGAAAAGAATAAGAAGGTTCGCGCGCATCTTTCTCGTACACCAGCTGCAACTTGCCCGAAGTAATATCGGTAGAGGTGGTCATCAGATAAATATTCTGCTTAGTGTCGGCTTCTCCATTAAAAAATATGTTGCCTTTTTTAAAGTAGAGGAGTGTTTTTTTATCGGGCGAAAAAATTTCATCGTCATTTACGTAAAACAGGTAGCTGGTTTTGGACATATACACATAGCCGCTTCCTGCATTTGCTGCCTGTAACAAGAAAAGCATTATCCCCAAAAGCAGCCGGTGCAAATTCATACAATGTTTAGTTCTTTCAGCAACGAAAAAAGTTCATCGGGATGTTTCAATTCAAAAGCTTTTAACCCTGTTTTGCGGGCGGCTTCTACGTTCTCGGGCTTGTCGTCCACAAAAAACGTTTCGGCAGGGTTTAAATTTTCCTTCTCCAACACCATAGTGTAAATTTCCGGTTCGGGCTTGCGGAACCCCACTTCGTTCGAATAATAAGCGGTATGGAAGTAATCGGCAAAAGCAGTTGCACCAAATTGCTGACGCACCGCTTCATCAATTGCCCTTACGTGTGTTTCGTTGATGTTGCTTAAAGCAAAAACCTTGTACGATTTTTTCAGTTCGAGCAGTAAATCGAATTTAGGTTTGGGATAACGGAGCAGGATGCTGTTCCATGCAGCAAGTATTTGTTCATCGGTAACACCGGGGCGCAAAAATTTTCGCAATTCGCTATGAAATGCCTGCTCGGTAATTTGTCCTTTTTCGAACGCATCGAAAATGTGATGTTGCTTGGAGTAAGAAACAATTTCGGAGAAATCGGTAACGGCTAATTTCTGAAACTCGCGTACCGGAACAGCATAGTCAATATCAACGATTACATTCCCGATATCAAAAATCAAATTCTTAAACTGAGTCATTTTTTCAAAAATAGGCGCGAATATTTATTTTCGTGCGCTGTTTTTGAAACAATAACAGACGTTCTTTACAGCCGATGAAAATAATTTTTGGTCCTATAGCTCAGCCGGTTAGAGCACCTGACTCATAATCAGGGGGTCCCTGGTTCGAGCCCAGGTGGGACCACCAAAAAGCCACATTTCACCAGCGTAATTTTGTGGCTTATGTTTTTGGTTGACAGATTAGTTGACCTTCTTTTCAATTTATCTTTTTCGCCTTCTTGTTCACTTCAATTGCGAGATATGCTTCTATTTCTAAGAAATTGACATAGCCGCCTCTATCGTCTAAACGATTTAATACGGTTAAATGAACACTACAACTTTTCTATAGGTGTAGGTCAATATGGTTTCCTATAAATTATACCATAATGGGTATAATTTCGTTTTCAATTCTAATGATATACCCTTAGGGGTATACAATATGAATAATAGTTTAATTTTGCACCCATAGGGGTATAAATATGGAATCGGGAAAAAAAGTGCAGGAATTTTTTAAAGAAAAAAGAAAGCAGTTGAATTTGACACAACCTGAGCTTGCCAAAAAAGCAGGGGTCGGACTACGGTTCATCCGTGAAGTAGAGCAGGGAAAAACCAGCATGCGAGTGGATAAGGTGAATCAAGTGCTGAAATTGTTCGGGTATGAATTGGGGCCGGTGCTTGTTAAACGCGATAAAACTGACTTATGAGAAAAGCTATAGTTATGATGCACAACCAGATTGCAGGACATTTGGTGGAGAATGAGGAGGGATACACTTTTTCCTATGCTCCCGAATATCTGCAAACAGAAAAGCCTGAACCGGTTAGTGTGACGTTACCTTTAACAGACAAAGCATATACAAGCAAGGTAATGCTCCCGTTTTTTGACGGCCTTATTCCCGAAGGATGGTTATTGGAAATAGCTGAGAAAAATTGGAAGCTGAAAGAACGGGATAGAATGGGTTTGCTATTAGCCTGCTGCCACGATTGTATTGGGGCGGTTAGTATTCGTGTAGAAAATAAAAGCGAGTAAGTATGTCAGCAAAAAGCTGCCTGTATTGCTATAAAGAGCTGAGTGGTAACCAAACAGATTTTCACCCGGCTTGCAGCAGGAAAATATTCGGCAAACCGGTGCCGCCTGAATTACCATATACCGAAGATGAAATGCTCGCGTTGGGCAATGAAGTAATCAAAAGCCAAGCGGCCATAACCGGTGTTCAACCCAAACTATCGCTCCATATTAAAGATGGAAGCAAAGATGCTCCTCAACGATTCACCGTAGTTGGTTTATGGGGGGGGTACATTTTAAAGCCGCCTACAAAACAATATGCCCACTTACCGGAAATAGAAGATGTTACTATGCACCTGGCTGAGTTGAGCGGCATTACTACAGTTCCCCATTCTCTTATCCGGCTAAGATCCGGCAACCTTGCTTACATCACGAAGCGCGTTGACCGCAATGGTGGTAAAAAGCTGCACATGGAGGATATGTGCCAAATAACCGAGAGGTTGACAGAGCACAAATACAACGGCTCACATGAACAGATTGCGAAAGCTATACTGAAATATTCATCTGCTCCGGGTTTAGATGTAGTGAATTACTTTGAACAAGTCGTATTCTCGTTCCTTACCGGTAATGCCGATATGCACTTAAAAAATTTCTCGCTATTGAAAGACCCTGTAATGGGCTATACATTATGTCCGGCTTATGATATGGTTGCCACCGCATTGGTAGTAGATAATGATTCTGAAGAACTCGCATTGAATTTGAATGGCAAGAAAAGGAAATTGCAGCGTAAAGATTTTATAACCGCGATGCAGCTTTCTAAGATTCCTGACAAAGCCATCGAAAATGTTTTCAAGAAATTTGAGTTAACTGTACCTGATTGGCCAAGATTTATCAAAACCAGTTTTCTGCCTGAGAAAATTCAAGGTAGCTTCATTGAGTTAATTGAGCAAAAAGCAAACCAGTTAGGTTTTAGCGAAAAAAACATCTAATAAAAGTAAACGTTACAGACACACATATACAAATTTTTACATCATATTACAAAAAACTATCAGCAGTAGACGGAGGGGTGCTTCGAAACTTCTTCTATATTTGATTTTCTTTTAAGCATGGAGGTAAGTTCTTTGAATTTGAGGTATTCACTTGGCAAGTTATATGGCCAGTTGGTACCACGTGGTTTATTTGTTATTGAGAATGTAATTTCAACAGCTGATATTATTTTTGGTTCCGTAGTACAATGGATAGTATGAGGGTTTCCGGAGCCCTAGATCCAGGTTCGATTCCTGGCGGGACCACAAACAGATGCCGGATAGAATTTTTTCGTTCTATAAATATTGAGTATTGTACCGGAAATACCCCCGAGAAACTTATCTACACGAGCAGCGTTCATAGCAACTGCATTAGTTCTTTTTACTCAAGCATTGAGTTACTGCCGAAAGCAAATCTTCATCGGTAAAAGGTTTGGATAAATAGATGTCGGCCCCCGGCTCAATTTTCTTCTTTACTCCTGCCGGTGCAGAACCCGCGGAGAAAAATATAAGAGGGATGTTGGCAGTAGTATAGTCTGATTTAATAAGTTTTAAAAACCGAAGCCCATCGGTTTCAGGCATCATTATATCGCAGATTATCACATCGGGATGGGTGGCTTTAGCGGTTGTAAAGCCTGTGCTTCCATTGGGTTCGGTTAAAACCTTATAGCCGGACAACTCCAACAGTTCGGCCGTGTTTTCTCTTATAGCTGCATTATCCTCAATTACTAATATGCTCTGCATAATGCAGACAAAGATGAACACACCATAAAGAGTTCAGCATGATTTATATCAGTATTACAGTGTGTGTGCTTCATTTATTGAGCAACCGTGCAATTACAGCCAGCAATTCCTCTTCTTCAAACGGCTTACGCAAATAATCGTCTGCGCCTAGCTTCAGACCAACTTCAACTTCACTTTTTTCAGCACTGGCGGTAATAAAAACAAACGGAATGGCAGCAGTCGCTGTTTCTGCTTTCAACATTTTTATTACTGTATAGCCGTTCATTTCGGGCATGTGTATGTCACATAAAATCAATGCCGGTATAGTTTGCTTGGCTAACGTTAACCCCTCAAGTCCGTTATTGGCTGTAACTACTTTATAGCCTTCAAGCTCTAGCAGTTCAACGGTATTTTCCCTAATGTACTTGTTGTCTTCAATGAGCAAAATGTGTTTCATCAATTATTTTTAGGAAATTCAACAATAAAAACCGTTCCCTCTCCGGGAACGCTTTCAAAATTTATTTTTCCATCCAACAACTCAACATACCGTTGAACAATGTTTAAGCCTAAACCGGTACCTTGTATATCGGCAGCATTTTTCGCTCTGAAAAATTTCGAAAAAAGATGCTTTTGCTCTTCGATGGGAATGCCAATACCGTTATCTTTTACTTTTATAGCAACGTTGTTTTTATCAATTTCGGTGTGAAGGTGAATAGCTTTCCCCTCGGGCGAGTACTTTACTGCGTTAGAAAGCAGGTTCATGAGCACGTTACGCAAAATTTTCTTGTCCTGATAAATTTCATCTTCTCCGCTATGGATGTGTTGCAGCGTTTGTCCCTGTTTTAAAATCCCTTTCATATCTTCTGCAATGTCTAAGCAAAACTGCTTTAGGTTTATGTTGTTGCACTCCACTTCAACTTTACCTTGTTCTAATTTATCAAGCGATAGAAAGTCATTAAGAATATCCGTAAGGTTTCGGATAGAAGACTTAATTCTGTTAATGTGCTTTGTTCGTTTTTCGAAATGCTCGGGGTCAACGTAACGTTCAACCAATGATATGCTCGATAAGATTGCACTTAAAGGAGTTCGAAATTCATGAGCCGCTGTGGACACAAAGCGCGATTTCATTTCGCTTAATTCTTTTTCTCTTTGCAACAGTTCAGCCAGCTCCAAAGTGCGTTCTCTCACTTTCTCTTCCAGTTCTTCATTCAGTTTCAGCAGTTGCTCTTCGGCTAACTTACGCTGAGTTATATCGGAGCGAATAGCGATATACTGGTAGGGCTTCCCTTTTTCGTCTAAAAAAGGAACTATGGTAGTATCTACCCAATACAATGTGCCGTCTTTGGCTTTGTTCCTAATCTCTCCTTTCCAGATTTTTCCGTTTGCTATGGTTGTCCATAAATTCCGGATAAACTCTTTAGAATGGTATGCTGAGTTTATAATACGGTGGTCTTGCCCCAACAATTCTTGGCGCGTGTATTTTGATATTTTACAAAAATTATCGTTCGCCCATTTAATTACTCCGGTTTGATCCGTAATAGCAACAATACTCGATTCGTCTAACGCAAACTTATAATCGGCAATTGCTTTTGTAACTTCTTGTAATTGACTGGAACGTTGAATTACTTTTTGTTCCAGTTCTTGGTTTAGTTTCTGAATTTCATGGGAACGGTTAAGAATTTCTGATTCCAATTCAAATGTGCGTGACTGCAAATCACTTGCTAACTTCCCTGTTTCCCTATACTCTTGTTGCAGCCGTATATATTCTGTTACATCCTCTGCACGATGTATAATATAGATTACTTCGTTATTATTGTTAAGCACAGGCTTATTCAACGGGCTCCAATAACGCACTTCAAAAACTCCATCTTCTCTTCGTATATCGTACTTTTGCACAGCCATCGAATGGGCTGTTTTGTTTTGCAAAACAAAATTGAGCGATAACTTTAAATTGGAAACTCCATCTGCTATAGCATCATGCGGGTTATCGGGAAATACATCAAAAATATTTTTCCCGATTATTTCATCCCGCTTTGTCATGGTGTCATGCAGATACATGTCGGTTACGGCAACAATGGTAAAATCTGGAGAAAGCACTAAACAGGAGCCGGGTAACGACTCAAATATTATCTGAAATTTTACATCGCCAAAATCTGACTGGTGTGGGTTTACCGACATGTATAAATCTTGCAGCGCTGAAAAATAACTGCTACATATTTACGATATATCGTTTTGACAAACAACTTTTTTCACAAAATAAATAGGACATTTAAATATGAATAAATGTAGATGATTTTGTATTGCCCTCTTGATAGCATTAGTTAATACTTCACGCTCGTCTCCTCTATGTCAAAAAAAAACATTCTGATTATGGCCTTAAAGCGCTGCTGACGATACCTTTTTCAGAAAATTGTAAACTTTTTCCCACTCGCGGGTATCAAGTGCAATTACATTTTTCAGTTCGTGATGTTGTTCGGTAATTTCATCGGCACCTAAGCCTCTGCCATCGTTTAGCCAAATACATTTGCAGCGGAGGTTTTGCGCCAGTTTAACATCGGTAATACGGTCGCCAATTACAAACGAGTTTGGCAAATCGTAATCGCCCTGCATGTATTTTGTAAGCATGCCTGTGCCGGGTTTTCGGGTTGGCAGGTTTTCGTGCGGGTACGATTTATCAATATGTATATCGGCAAAGTGAATGCCCTCGTTGGCAAAAGTGCGAACAATAAAATCCTGCACTTCGTGAAAATCGCGCTCCGGAAAATCGGGTGTTCCTAAGCCATCCTGATTGGTAACCATCACTAACTCATAATCCAGTTCGCGGACAATTTTACCCAACCAATAAAACACTTGCGGATAAAAAACCAGTTTCTCAAATGTTTCAATTTTAAAATCATCGGTTTCGAGAATCAGCGTGCCGTCACGATCAATAAACAATGCTTTTTTCAAGATGGTGCTTTTAATTTTTATCGTACAAATTTTTTAAGAGCAATACGGTTGTTGTATTCCGCTTTCAAAAAATAGACTCCGCGTGTAAGAGCAGATACATCCAACGTAATGGTTGCGGTATAATCGAAATGTTGAAGGGAAACCACTTCGCCCAACGAATTAAGCACCGAAATTTTCACCTTATTACTTAAGAACATATCGCTAACCACATGCAGCACATTCTCTGCCGGATTAGGGAAGATGGCTATGGAAGTATTATCCGTTAGCCATTCAGCCGAGGTGGCAAGCACTGTAATGTTGTGCGTAATAGAAGCGGAGCAGCCTATTGTATTGGTGTATGTGTACGTAACGGTGTGTGTGCCTTCGCCTACAGAATCGGGAAAGAAAATATTGCCATACACACCTGCTCCGCTGTAAACACCACCGCTTGGTTGAGCTACTAAAAGCACCGCATGTGTGTTTAGATAAATAGTGTCTGTAACGTTTGCCCAAACAAGTGGTGGAACCGAATCAACCGTAAAATACAACGAAACAACACTGTCGCAGCCAACTGCATTGCTCAATGTATCATAATAAATTCCGGTGTTCGTAAGCAGTTGTCCGTTGAAATTGTAACTGCTACCCGGGCAAACTTTAACGGTGTAGCTGTATGCGGAAGGCTGTTTTAAATCAAGCTGAAGTGTAACTATGCTGTCGCAGCCGTTTGCGTTTTGCAGCGTGTCCCTGTAAACTCCGCTTTGTGTAATAGAATGTCCGTTGAAAGAATATTCGGTGCCGCAAGTGGCAACATTTAAGTTGGCAGAAGAAGTATCGGCAACAGTAAGTTGCAGCGTAACTATGCTGTCGCAGCCATATGAATTGATGTGATTGGCATAATAAACTCCCTGTGCTGTTAACTGCGAGCCGTTAAACGAAAAAGTTTTCCCTTTACAAATAGTTTCATTTAGTGAGCTTCCCGAAACTCCGAAACAGTTTGTATAAAGCGAACAAATTTGTGCAGCTGAAGTGAGCGGATAGCCCTGCACGAATACCGATGCCAAACTCAACAACATTTTACTGCGAATGGTTCCTGCATTACCACCGTATGCGTTCAAAAACTTTGTGTTACTCCAAGGGTCTTCACCTGCATAGCCGGGGTAGTAAGCGCCCAGATCGGTAACCAAGGACGCATTTGGTTCGCCAATGTTTACGGGCTTTACATTTTTGCGCGATTGTGTGCCATTGCAACCGGGGTCGCAAATGAAAGAGGAATTGCATCCGCTTATGGTGAGATAACCACCATGCTTATTGGGCGAGTTGTAAATGGTATCGGGCACAACTGATGAATACGGCTGTGTTTCGATATGCTCGCAAAGTGTACCCGCATGTGAAACGGTTTGAATGGTTCCGCCTTTCCAGTGTTGCATTGCGGTATCGTACATCCAACCCGCTAACGAATCGGGACCAATGTATTTGAGTGAATAGTTAAACCCCTCTACATCGGCAGTATGCCCCAGCATTCCGCAATCTTTGCCATAAAGCAAGGCGGCATTCACTTTAACCATAGGCTCGTACCAAATTAAACCGGTTACCAAGCCCTTTGCTGGTACAAGTGCTATCGGGTGAATTTTTAAAGAGTCGGGATTGGTGCTAAAAGTGTATTGCTGCGGTAAAGGATAAATACGGTTAACCACTAAGTTGCTGTCGCCACTGCCGTCAACAGCAGGGCCGGGGCAGTTATCGTTGCTGAACTGAATAAATGCGGGCGTAAAATATTGCAGTAATTTTTCCTCCAGCAAATCATCCATGCCGTCAAGGTCGTTGTCGGTAATAGTGGGAATGGTAACTGTTTGCGTTCCTCCGCAGCGGGATAGTACGGTTACCTGTTGCTGCGCAGTTACATTCAACAAAATGATTGCGAAAAAAAACAGAGCAGAAAAACGGATGGTGTTTTTCATTACATGCAGTTTACTCTTTATCCAGCCTAACCTTTTCTACCGGATTCGAAATCATTTCACGAAAAGTTTCGCGGTTTTTTAAAATTTCTATGCCCGTAAAAATGGCGTTACGCAGCGAATCGGGCGAGGCAATGTTTTTGCCGGTAATGTCGTAGCCGGTACCATGGTCGGGCGAGGTGCGAACTACCCGAATGCCTGCCGTAAAGTTTACGCCTGTGCCGAACGAAAGTGTTTTAAACGGTACTAATCCCTGGTCGTGATACATGGCAAGCACTGCATCGAATTTGCGATACTGATGCGCCCCAAAAAATCCATCGGCAGGAAAAGGACCTAAGGCTAAAATACCCTTCTCTTTAGCACGGTTAACTGCCGGAGCAATAATATCCTTCTCTTCTTTTCCCAACAAAGTATTATCGCCTGCATGAGGGTTTAAGCCAAGCACAGCAATGCGCGGTTTATGAATCAAAAAATCCTGTTTTAATGTTTGATTCAGGATTTCAATTTTTTGAAGAATGAGGTTAATATCAATTTTCCCCGTTACTTCTTTCAGCGAAATATGATTGGTAACCAAGCCAACACGCAGGGTGTCATCCACCAGCAACATCATAGAAGTTTCGCTTCCGGCTTCTTTGGCAATGTATTCGGTTTGCCCCGTAAAATCGGGGTGATGTTCGTTGATGGTACTTTTGTTGACAGGACCGGTAACCAGCACATCAATTTTTCCGGCAGTTAAATCTTTAATAGCACGGTTCAGGCAAATCATGGCGCGTGCGCCCGCTTCTGATTCGGCAATGCCCATTTGAATACGCACCTGTTCGCTCCAGCAATTAATAATGTTCGGAATTTTCGGATTCAGTTTTTCTGTATCGTCCACTTCCTGCATGTTGAAGTTTTGTACCTTCAATGCTTTGGCATAGTAGGAGATGATATTTTTTTGCCCATATACTACTACCGTGCAGAATTTGAAAATACGCTCGTCTTCAAGTGTTTTAATAATTACTTCGGGGCCTATGCCGTTGTAATCGCCTATGGTAATGCCTACTTTAATTCGTTTGTTTTCCATGTTATCGGTTGCAGGTTGTCAGTTGCCGGGTAAGGCGATAAACTGTTACCCCAAATCAATTGCTTTTCAATAATTCTTTAAAAAATCAACTACTAAGCGAACGCCCACAGCGGTTCCGTATTTGCCGCGGTAGCCGTCTTCTGCCATTAGATATGCCGGACCGGCAATATCGAAATGCAGCCACGGGTACGAAACAAAGTGTTCGAGAAATTTTCCGGCTGTAATGGCACCGGCTTCGGCACCGCCAATGTTTTTAATGTCGGCAATATCGCTTTTTATCATTTCGCCATACTCATCCCAAAGGGGAAACTCCACAATGCGCTCGTAGGTATTTTCGCTGCTGCGAACCATTGCTTTTTTTACTGCGTCAGAAGCAGTGCCCATATATACGGCAGCTTTGCTTCCAATGGCGGCTTTGGCAGCACCGGTAAGCGTAGCAAAATCAAGCACCAATTCAGGTTCGTATTGTTTGGCGTAGTGCAAAGCATCGGCAAGTATCATTCTTCCTTCGGC
The DNA here is from genome assembly GCA_026129525.1 of Chitinophagales bacterium. Taxonomy (GTDB): domain Bacteria; phylum Bacteroidota; class Bacteroidia; order Chitinophagales; family LD1; genus Bog-950. The sequence goes on from JAHCHW010000003.1 coordinate 282,649, forward strand.
ATCGGCATTCAGCATTTCAACATTCAGCCCGCTCATCATTTCTACAACATCACCCGGCACATAGGCGTTCATGCCGGGGCGGTTGTCGGTGGCAGGAATTAAGCCTACTATGTGAACGGGAAGTTTAAGTTGTGCTACGGCTGCAAAAATTCCGGCAACGGCAGCAGCTCCGCCCATGTCACACTTCATCATGTCCATGCCATTGGGGGTAGGTTTAAGGCTTAAACCTCCTGTATCGTACACTACTCCTTTACCCACCAGCACAATCGGCTTTTTATTTTTCTTTCTCGAAGGTTTGTATTCAAGAATGGTAAAAGTTGGCGGGTCAACACTTCCTTTGTTTACTGCCAATAAGCCACCCATTTTCAATGCTTCAATTTTCTTTTTGTCGAATACCTGCACCGAAAAACCGTAGCGCTTTCCGGCTTCGGAAATCTCTTTGCTTAGTTGCGTAGCTGTGAGGAACGAAAGCGGCTCGTTAACCAACGTGCGTGAAAAGAAATTGGCTTCGGTAAGTTTCTGAATCTCGTCCAATGCTTTTTTATCGGCACTGCGGGCATCAACCTGCAACGTTGCAAGCGATTTTTCGGTTTTGTCTTTGGTTTTGTATTTCAGGAAATCGTAGTTGCTCAGCGCAATGCCTTCGATAAACGCCAATGTGGCTTTGGGCTTGCGCGCCACACTGTAAACAGAGGCTTCGTTTACTTTCAGCGAATTGAAAAAACGGTTAATGCCGAAACCTGCTTTGCGGGCTGCTTCAAGCGTTTTGAATTCTTCTTTCGATGAGTCAATTTTTACAATGCTCAGAGTTTTGCCTTCGTACTGCTGACGGTAAACGTGATTTACTTTATCGTTGAAAAAACGTTGGGCATCGTCTAACACAGCCTTCGAAATGCCGAGGGAGGAGAGCTTGGTTTTTTCGTCAATCAATATGGCGGTATGGTCAAAGGCAGTATAATCTTTACAAGAACTTAACAGTAACGGCATAAGTATAATTTTAAGGGGAGCTAAAATAAGCGAGTTGCGGTGTTTTGCGGGAAAAAATTAAGGGCACAAACACAAGAGGAGCCTTTCGGCTCCTCTTGCAAAAACTATGACGACAGAGCGTTTATTGGATAATCAGTTTTTTACGGCTTACCGAATTTCCGGCTTTTACATTTACAAGGTAAACGCCTTTAGCAAGCGATGAGGTAGTTACATCGGTGCGGGTAATGCCGTCCTCCATACTGCCTTGAAAAATGCGGAGCACTTCTTTACCTGTCATATCGCTGATGCCTATGCTTACATCGGTAGTTTCGGCAAGATTCAGTTCAATAGAAACCTTATCGGAAGCAGGGTTAGGAAACACCGACACCGCATTAAGTTGAGCGGGTTCCTCCACACCCGAAATAAGCATGTTGCCGATGTTAATGTCATCAATATAAAAGTTGTTGCCTTTTACCGCGCTGAACACCTGAAACTTAAAGCGCACATTGGGTTGTTTCCAGTTACTTGGCAGGGTAATGTCAACATAGCGCCAAAAAGCCTGCTCTTGTGTAGGAATAAAGTAACCTTCCTGCAAACCGGCATTTACAAAATTGCTGCCGCCACGCTTATAAACACTTATCCAGTTGGTAGTGCCGCAATTGCTGGTAACCAGTACTGAAATAGAATCGGCAAGATTACTGAAGTTACTGTTCCACGAAGCAAGTGAATAGTAGAACGACAACTTAAGGTCGGCATTGGCAAGCCCGCTAAGGTCGAAACCCGGAGAAATGAGTTCGTCAATGTCGCGGTCGGCATGTGATTGGTAGTTGTTCAATTGTGCACAGGCATTGCCCCAGTGCGAAGCAAAATCAACGCGCTTAAAGTAGGTTTCGTTGCCATCGTAGTTCATGTATGTCCATCCGAATTCGTTAAACACATTGGGATCTTCAAAGTCTTCGTGGTAAGGTGCCACAAACGAAGCCACATCGCTGGCAACAAACACCATAAAGGTATCAACCGCAGTGCTTGTTCCCTGCGCGTTGCTAACGGTAAGTTTTACGGGTTGCCATCCGGGCGTTTGAAATGTAACGGTAGGGTTTTTATCAATGGAGTAGGCGGGCACACCATTCGGAAACTCCCAGTAGTAATCGGTTATCTCACCATTGTACGAAGCATCTAACAATGTTACAGGTTTGCCGAGACATACATAACGTTTGTTAGCGCTGAAAGCAGCTTTAGGAGCACAGGGAGTAGGTGTGCCATCGGTTCCCGTTGCAGCAAGATTAGCGGCAGTGTGTAAATTGTTTCTATCCGCTTTATCGGAGTTAAGCGCTGCCTGCATGCGCTGTGCCTGCCCTTCGGTAAACATACGCGTACAATACGAGTAGTCCATGTGGTTTTGCACATTTTCGATCACTTGCGGGTTGCAGTATTTCAAATTTAAATTGCAGGATGTAGAGCCGCGTGTAACAGGAGTATCGTCCACATCATCATCGCCACAGGCAACGCCCGGCTGGTTGGTATCGCCCCAAACATGTTTGAGGTTAAGGTAATGCCCTATTTCGTGCGAAAGAGCGCGGGCTTTGCCGTTGGTATAGTTGCTGTTGCCTATACTGCCTATGTAATCAGCCAAAATGATTACACCATCGCGGGCAGGAACGCTGTAAACCGCTTCCATAGAACCCGGGTAATACGAATAGCCTGCTGCTCCGCTTCGCATGTTGCGAACCACCCAAACATTGAGATATTTTTCGCGGGGCCAGCCGTTGAGTTTGGAGTAATCGTTCCCAACATACGTTTGCGAAGAATGGATGCGCTCAATACCGTTGGTGCAGTTGCCCCATGGGTCAATATTGGCTAATCGAAATTCTATTTGTGCATCACCGATAATAGGCCTGAATATCGGTATTACTAAACTTGTATCGGGGTTGCGTTTATTGAAATCTTCGTTGATGATTCGTACCTGATCTATTACCTGAGCATCGGAAATGTTTTCGGGGCCACCTTGATGGATTATGTGAAACACAATGGGAATAACATAAGGCCCCGAGCGGCTGTTCTGTCCGTTGCGTTGTTCTTCAATAAAACTTTTAGTAAACGCTTCCAAATCCGCTTCGTGCTGCAACATTTCAGGAAACTCTTGCAGCAATTGCTGGCGGGCAGCATCGCTTCCGCAAAAATGAGTGCCTTGCGAAAGGACTGTAAACGAAAATGTGTTGCACAACAAAAAACAGAGGGCAACCGGGTAAAATGATTTCATGTGTTATTCAAATTTTAAGTAAATGAAAACAATACTTGCCTAACCAAATAGTGGAGGACGCAATTTTTACAATAGTATGACAAATGGGTGGGTAGCAGTGGTAGGTGGTAAGCAAGGTCTATTTTAAGAAGGTACTGTTTTCCGGATGTGTTCTCCGGCACTCCGGTTGATAAGCTCGGCCCCGATTAGGATTCTCTCCTCGGCTTTAACGGCACCAACCGCTACCTGATGGTGCAAAGCATAGACAGCGAGTACGGGCACTACAAGTTTACCTTTACCCATTTGCAGTAATAGAGCTAACATACGGTAACCGCATAAGAAGGCTTCGCGGGTACAATAACAACCACAACTGGTCGGAAGATGCTATAAACTCTTGATTGTGATTGTGTACAACTAAGGTAAGAAAGCCTTTTACGCTTGCAGACTTATAGGCGCTTTGTGGAATTCCACACATCCGTTTCGATGCATTAAAAAAACGAAAAGCAGAAGGCGAAGAGGTGCCTTTGTTTGCAATGTGGAAGATTTGAATGCTAAAGAAGCTATCGAACTTTACAAACAGCGCTGGGATATAGAAGTGTTCTTCAAATTTCTAAACCAGAAACTTAATTTCAGTTACTTGATAAGTAGAAATAAAGCCGGAATATAAGCAATGCTGTACACAACTCTCATTGCGGCTATATTATTACTGGTTTATAAAAAGAAAAATAAACTGACCGAATAAGATTTGAAACAACTTTTTGTTCAGGAACTTGAACAATTTTTACTCAAATGTTTAGTGGAAATGTGTGGTGGTAATCCTAAGCTGGCAGATGAACTCCTCTACTTCAATTCTTCAAAGACTCTTTCGAACAATTGTAAGTTCCTCGCCAACCGAAACTATCTGCTTTTAACCTCGCTTCGCTATTCGATGTTCAACATTCGCTATTACTTATTAGCGGCATCCCACCAATCAAACTCATCCCCTTTGCAGTGCCCAATATAAAAGTATTTTTATCGCAAAGCAGCGCGGTGAAAAAACCGAAACAAATAATAGAAGATATTGCCATTACCAGCATGGCAAGCGATGGCAGAGGAATTGCAAAACCCGATGGCAAAGTGCTCTTTGCCGAATTGGCGGTACCCGGAGATGTGATTGACTTTGCCGTGCATCGCGGCAAAAAGAGCTATGCAGAAGGCATTATTGAAAAACTGAAAGCCCCCTCTCCTCTTCGCACCACTCCGCGTTGTTCGCATTTTGGCGTTTGCGGTGGCTGCAAATGGCAGCATATTCAATATGCCGAGCAACTGAATTTTAAGCGCGAAATAGTAGCCGATGCTTTCCGCAAAATAGGCAAGGTGGACTTTCCCGAAATTCCCCAAGTAACCGGCTGTGCCGATAACTACTTTTACCGCAATAAACTCGAATTTGCCTTTACCGACCGCAGATGGCTTACCGATGAAGAGGTAAAAAGCAGAGTTGAATACGAACATCGCAATGGCTTGGGCTTTCATGTGCCGGGCAGCTTTAGCGGAGTAATTGATATTGAACATTGCTACCTGCAAGGCGAGCCTTCGGAAAGTATTCGCAGTGCCGTAAAAGATTTTGCGCTCAATAACAACTACACCTTTTTCAATTTGAAAGAACAGGCGGGACTGTTGCGTAACCTGATGATACGCACCGCTTCAACAGGAGAAGTATTGGTGCTGCTCAGTTTTTATGAAAACCATGAGCCGAAAATTGAAGCGCTGCTCAGTTATCTGACGCAAACATTTCCTTCCATTACATCGCTGCAGTATGTTATCAACCATAAACGCAACGATACTATTTACGACCTGCCCGTTTCGGTTTACGCAGGCAAAGACCACATCATTGAACGCTTGGGCACTTATCGGTTTAAGATAGGTCCGAAAAGTTTTTTTCAAACCAATCCGGCACAGGCAAAAGTGTTGTACGACATTGCTAAAGAATTTGCCGCGCTTAAACCAACCGATGTGGTGTACGACCTCTACACCGGAGTGGGCAGCATTGCCGTTTATGTTTCCGATGCCTGCAAAACAGTAACCGGAATTGAGCAAATAGAAGATGCCATTCGCGATGCAAAAGAAAACGCTCAAATCAACAACGTAACCAACTGCAATTTTTTTGCAGGCGATGTTCGCATGGTGCTTAAAGAAGATTTTATTACTGCCAACGGAAAGCCCGATGTAGTAATTACCGACCCGCCTCGTGCCGGTATGCACGAAGATGTAGTGAATACTTTATTGCAATTAGAAGCTCCGGCTATTGTATATGTAAGTTGCAATGCCGCTACACAGGCGCGCGATATTCAACTGCTCTCCGAAAAATATGCGGTAACAAAAGTTCAGCCTGTAGATATGTTTCCGAACACTACACACATTGAAAATGTGGCGCGATTGGAGTTGAAAGGAAATTAATTTTTACTTACTAAACGGCTCTGCGTTTTCGTACCACTGGTTGCCCAGCAGGTTTCCTTTGGTATCAATAAAGCCCCACTTCTTATCTTTTTTTACGCGCGCCACCCCGCCAACAAATCCTTTTTCTTTAAATGAAAGAAAAGCTGTGATGTCGTATTGAGCAGGAATAACCAACTGCCCTGTTTTATTGATAAAGCCCCACTGGTCAACTTTTACAGGCGCAAGACCATCATCGCTGAAAACTTCGGCATCGGGGTACGAAGGCTGTACCACAAAATTTCCTTTGGTATCAATGTAGCCCCACTTATCGCCCACACACACCGGAGCCAGTCCATTTCTAAATGCGCGCGCTTTATCAAATTTCGGCTCTATTACCCAGTTACCTGCCATATCAATAAAGCCAACTTTTTTGTCTTTGCGTGCATAGGTTAAACTTTGCCCTTCAAAATCCCAAATTTTATTGATACCCGGCAGTACATTGAACTTGCCGGAAATAATTAACCCGTAAGTATCACCCAATTTTGCCCACACCACTCCTTTCGAATAGTCGCCAATATCATCGTAGGCGGGCTCTACAATCACCTTTCCGGTTTTATCAATAATTCCGCATTTTTTGTTTTGTCGTACCCGCGCATAATTCCCTTCGAATGGTTTAATGATATCGTAAACCGGCTGTATAACTATTTCTCCTTTGGTATTGATGGCACCAACTTTATCCATCATTTTAAAGAATGCGATACCATCATCAAAGTCGTAATACTTTTCGGTGGGCGGTGTGCTGACTACTTCGCCTTTCTTGTTTATGTAAAACCACTTTTTGTCTTTTGCCACCACACATATTCCGCTGTTGAAATATTTGGCATCGTCATAAGTAGGTTGTATAACTACTTCGCCCTTTGCATTCACAAAGCCCCATTTGTCTTTATCGCGGAAAGCCGCCAAGCCATCCGAAAAACTTTTTGCGCTGTAATACTTTAAAGGAATAGCGTAAGTGCCGTCTTTCTTAATGTAACCGTAAATGTCGCCAAGGCGAACCAATGCCAGTTCTTGCCCAAATGCAAACTGACTGAGAAACAAAAACGAGAAAAGTAACTTTTTCATGGTGGTTAATTTATTAGTACAAAGAAAGAATTTTAAGCCATGAGAGGAAAATGAGAGAAGTCAGCAGGTAGTTTAAGTCCTTCCGTTGGGATTAAACAGTTTACCGTCTTCGCGGCAAATCATGCGCGCTACCTGCCTGCCGCTCATTACGGCAATGGGCAATCCTCCGCTGGGGCGGTTCCAATGGCTGCTGTAGTAAAAGTTTTTAAGCCCCGGGAATTTGAATTTTACGGGAGTAGGTGCCAAAAAATTTTTTCCTGCCATTAGCCCTTGTGCGCTCCCTTTCCAGTTGGCAGTATAGCGAAGTATGGTGGCGGGGGTAGCTACATCTACCACTTCAATAAAATCTTTTATTCCTCCAAGTCGCTCGTCCAAGCGCTCAATTACTTGTTGAGCAAATTCATTTTTTATTCTGCGGTATTCGGCACGGTTGGTTTTGCGGTGATTTATCCAGAACGCATGATTGCGTGTGTAAAAACTAACCACTACCGAACTTTTCCCTTTGGGTGCCATGGTTGGGTCGTAACTGTAAATGTGCGTTTCCATGCGCGTGTATTCGGTACCATCGGGCGAAACAAGCGGCTCGCTTAGCGGAAAGCGCGTTAAGTGCGGCAAATGCGAAAGGTTTTTGTTGATGCCAAACGAAAACTGCATAACAGAAAAGAATACATCCAAACTTTTTCCTTCTTTCAAATCAAGCATCTTTTTGTTTACAAATTTTCCGTTAAGCAATTCAAAGGCGGTGAAGTGCCAATCGGCACAAGAAATGGTTATATCGCTGTAATGTATTTTATCGTGCCGCACTTGCACACCAACGGCTTTTCCGTTTTCGGTCAGTATTTTTTTAACGGGCGTGAGGTAATTTATTTTTCCGCCCAATGCCAAGTATTGCTTTTCGAAGCGCTCCACAAATTTGAGCGAACCGCCCAACGGATAACCGGCACTTTTTTTATCGAAACTTGCCATCGGAAAATAAATCACCAGCAGGTTTACTTCTTCGCCATCGTACAACTGCTCAAAACTTTCTTTCAGAAAAGAATTTTTCAGTTGTGCGGCAAAGGTGTAATTGGTTTTACCCCACAAGCGCAAAAACCAATACAGAAACTCGGCATAGCGCGCCATCTTCATTCCTCTTATTATAGAAGGAATTAAGGGCAGGTCGTCCATAATGGGCGGCATGTCGAACTTTTGAATAACACGCATGGGGCGAATAAACTCGCGAATTGCTTTTTCATCTTCGGGAGCAAGGTCAATGAGGTATTCCTGCAGTTTATCTAAGTTGGTGTAAAAGCGAAAAACATTGCTGCCGTACTTATCGCGACTGTTCTTTAGTTCGATATACATGCGAATTTCGTGGTTTACCCACTCCACTTTTTTCATGTCAATTAACTCGTTCCAAACTTTGTAAAACGAACTGCCGCTGTCGCTGCCGAGTATCCAGTGCGCGCAGCCATCGAAAACATAATCGCCTTTTTGCCAACTGGTGCACAGCCCACCCGGTATGTTGTGTTTTTCGAAAATTTGCGTGTCGTAACCGTTCATCTGCAAATAGCAGCCCGCAGCCAAGCCCGATATACCTGCACCAATAATGTTTACTTTCTTTTTTTGTTCGGGCATGGTTGGGAAATAATTGAAGCTAAAGCAAGAAGATGTTTAGCCAAGCAAATAAGCAATTGAACTTTATGTAACGTATTTACTGTGCGGTAAAGGTATCTTCCCATGTGTCGGGGCTGGGAGTGTTCTTGTTTACTATCCGCTTTGTTTTGAGCAGTTCACTTGAAATGCTTATCACTTCAAATGTGTCTGCCGAAGTGGGAAAAGACGTTACCAGTATAATATACTTTTCATTGGCCGTAACAACATAAGGGTAGCTGCTAATGGTGCCTGTAGGGTTGCCGGAACAAGCGCCTAAATTATCGCCTTGTGTATAATACGCTGTTCCTGCTTGCGTAAACTCGTAAACAGAATTAAGCCAACACCAGGAAGTGGCAGGAGCACCATTTGCACTAAACGAGGTGGACTTCCAAGCCTTTGCCGTAAGTTTTTCTTTCAGTGTAACTTTGGTTTGTTCCTTTTTGCACGATGTAGCACCAACTACAACCCATGCAGCAGCTACAAGTAGAAAACGACTTATCATTTCATTCTTAGTTTTTATTACAATTCAAAGATGCGGTGCTTTTAAACACTACCACTTTGTTTTAATTTTTTCGTAGCCCTTATCAATGGTTTCCTGTCCAATATCAACCAATATAGATGCGTAAATCATTCTGCCTATACCGGGACCTCCATAGGTTTGGTAGTTGCGTTTTGAAATTAGGTTAGAGCCGCCAAGTTTTAATGTGGTGTACCATTTCTGAAAGTTCCAGCTAACCTGTGCATCGAGCAGCGAGTAGGTAGGAATGCTTCCGGTAAACTGCGGTGAGCCTGAAAACTCAAATCCCTGAATCCATTTGTAAGTAACATTGAAGCTGAGCGAGCGGGTGTTTTTAATTTTTACGTTGTAACCGCTAATGCCTACGTTGAATTTATGCTCGGGCGTGTTGTAAGCCGGCACAATGGGGTCGGTAGAGCCGAGCATGTTTATTTTGTTCCAACTGTAATTGCCGTTGAGCGAGTAATCGCGCACGAAATAATAATTGAAGCCCACTGCCACACCGTAGGTCATTACGCGGTCGGGCGAATTTGCCGAAACACGATACACTTGCTTGGGCAGTTTTTGCACACCAATTTGTTGCAGCGTTGCGCCAATTTGATAGCCGAGGAAGTAACGATAGAAATTGACATACGCGCTTCCGTCCACAAACAGTTTTTTGGCAATAATTCCTTTGTAGCCTATTTCTACCATTTGCACTTTTTCGGGGCGCACTTTCGGAACGTTTAAATACACCAATTGTGTATCGTTAGGATTGCTGCTGTTGAAATAATCGCGCAACGACTCAATGGTTACCAATGAATCGAACCCGTTGAGATTGCCAATGAGCAAAGCTCTTCCCACATTGTAATACAAGTATTGGTCTTGCAGCGTAGGATTGCGAATAGCCGATGAATACGATACGCGAACCGTGTGGTTGTTTTTGAACGAATACACCAACGATGCTGCCGGAGTGGAAATGAAGGGGAAATTCTGGTTCTTATCAACACGGCAGGTGGCGGTTAAAATAATGGAGTGGTTATTATCTTTCCCGAAATCGAATTTTTTAGTGGCGCTTACATACATGCCCACTTCCCAGTTGCGGATGGTTTTTCGGGCGGAGTCGAGCACAATTTGTTTGCCTTGTGCATCGAGCAAAATATTGCCGGCAGTATCGCGGGCGTAATTGCGTACCATGGTATCGCTAAAAATTGTTCCGCGCGAATCGGGGAAAAACATGCGGAAACTCGCCCCGGCAATTATGTCCATAAAGGGTTTTTCGGCTCCTTTCTTTTTGGGTTCAAACTTATACTCGCCCTGCACGTGTACCAGTTTCGACTTGTCGTAAAATCTGGTTCCGCCTTCTTCAAAAACAGTGCTCGAAGTAATTTGCTGAAAGAGCGAATCGAAAGCCGGAGTACCCGGCACTGCTCTGGGTGAGCCTCCGTAGTCGGTTGTTTGGTCGGCATAGTTGCGCGCCAGTTGGTGCCATGCGTTCAGCGAATCGCGATACATATTCAGTATGGCATTGGCAACACTGTTTATAGAATCGTATTTACTTATCCAAAGCGAAGAGTTGGTGTTCGGAAAACCCGGTAAGGCTCTTACGCGCGAAGCAGGCGAAGGAACACCCGGTTGCCCGTTGTTCCAAAAACTTACATAATCGGAAGCCCAGCGGTCGTCTGCCTTAGTAGCCTGTTGCATTTTAAGCGCGGTAAACACGGCATCGTACGAGTTGCCTGAGTTTTCCATAGTGGAATAAGCACGCACAAAAAATTTATCGGGCTGCGAAATTTCGAACCGCACCTGGTGGAAGGTGAAATCTTTAAGGCTGTAACGGTTATCGCCCTGGTAAACCGTAGTGCCTGCGCCAAAATTGTAACCCACTTTTGCTTCAATTTTTTCGGTGAGTTTGTAGTGCAGGTATGCGTTGGTTTTAAGGTTGCGCACGTTATAGTTTACTACATCTTTTTCCAGATAACCGGTTCTGAAAAATTGCTTTAAGCCCGGATAGAGACGGTTGAAGTAAGGTACATCATAATTGTTGGCATCGGCAGTAAGCAGTTCATCGCCATAGCGGTTAACGGCATCGTAGCCACCGGGGTTGGTTTCGTTGCGCCACGAGCCTGTTGAAGCAGCCATGTTATCGGCCACCCAGTCGTCAGCCCGCAGGTAGCTGAAGTTGATTTTGAAAGCAAACTTATCGGTGCCGTATTTGTTGCGGAAGGCTTTGGCATAGCGCAGCGCTCCTTCAAAAAGCCTGCGTTCTCCTCCTTTTACAAACACGGTAAGCCCCTGGTAGTAAAACGGATTTTTTGTTTGCATGCTCAGCACTCCGTTAAAAGCATTTGGTCCGTATAAGGGCGATGAAGCCCCCACAATTAAGTCCACTTTCTGAATATCAATTTCGGTGGCTCCGGCAAAATTTCCAACGCTGAAGTTTAATCCGGGCGATTGGTTGTCGGCACCATCTAACAATTGCAGCGAGCGCACCGGGCGCGTAGAGTTAAAGCCGCGCGTGTTGATGATGACAAAGCCCAGCGAAGCGGTAGTCATATCTACTCCTTTTTGAGCGCCCAAGCCTTCGTAAAAAGTGGACGAAGCGGTTTGCTTAATTGCCTGCAAGCCCATGCTTTCGATGGTAAGTGGCGACTGCTGTTGCTTTTCGGTAATGCGGGTATCAACAATTTCTACGGCATCGAGTATGGTTTCCGAAACACCGAGGCGAATGGTGAACGAGCGTTTTAAATCGGTTTCGGTTTTAATTTCTATTTCCTGCGAAGTATAGCCTACATACGAAAACACCAAGGTGAACGGAGGTTTTTCGGTAATCTTCAGTTCAAACTTTCCGTCAATATCGGTTTGCGCGCCAATGGTGGTTCCTTTAATAACTACGGCTGCACTAATAAGCGCTTCGCCTGTTTGTTTATCCAACAAAATTCCGGAAATGGTTTGTGCGCTGAGGAGTTGCCAACCGGCTGCAAAAAACAAAATGAGTAAAAGTTGCTTCATAAGCGGTTTAAAAAACAGAGGTTAAATATAAACGCTTGGCGCTAACAAACGATAGAAGGCAACCGTAACCGGCATTTACATTTTTTATAAGCCGCCTTACACATACTTATTCATCTTTGTGCTGTATGCTTCGCTTTGCATTTTTAGTGATGATAGCAACCGCACTAACCGCTGATGAAAAGGTGCAGGTGGTTAACTTAACGCAACTGCGTAACGCAGCCGAATACAAAAACAACGATACGCTTTATGTGGTTAACTTTTGGGCAACATGGTGCAAGCCCTGCGTGGCAGAAATGCCCTATTTTGCCCGGGCAGCCGAAAAATTTTCGGCACAAAAAGTAAAGGTGGTTTTTGTGAACCTAAACAGTGTGAAAGACAAGCAAGCGGTTGAAAAATTTGCCGCCACCAAAAACATTACACAAGAAATGCTGTTGCTTAATGCGGGTAACCCTAATGGTTGGATTGACAGTATTGATGCCACATGGGGCGGCTCTATTCCGGCAACTGCCATGTATAAAGGAGGAAGGAAAGTATTTTTTTACGAAGGCGAGTTTACCCAAACCGAGTTAGATTCGATTATTAAAATCAACATAGAGTAAAAACCAAGCCACAGATTCACAGATTAGAAAACCGGTACTTTCAACGTAAAAGCAATCTGTACATCCGTGGCATTTTTGAAAACCAAAATTCAATAACCATGAAAAAACTGTTGTTACTGTTTACCGTATTTGTGTCGCTTAGTGCATTTACACCGGGTACCGGTTACGAGGTTGGCAGCAAAGCCTCCGATTTTAAACTTAAAAACATTGACGATAAAGAGCTGTCGCTTGCTGATTTTAAAGACGCAAAAGGGTTTATTGTGGTGTTTACCTGCAACCACTGCCCTTACAGCAAAAAATACGAAAGCCGGTTGGTGGCGCTCGATAAAAAATGCAAGAAGAAGGGCTACCCCGTAATTGCCATTAACCCCAACGATGAGGTAAGCCACCCCGAAGACAGTTTCGAAAAAATGAAAGAGCGCGCCAAAGAGAAAGGTTTTACATTCCCTTACCTGCGCGATGAAACACAAACCGTTGCCGCAGCTTACGGTGCCGCCAAAACCCCGCATGTGTACATACTGCAAAAAAGCGGAACCGATTACATTGTAAAATACATTGGCGCCATTGACGACAACAGCGACAACGAAAAACAAGTGAAAGAAAAGTATGTAGAAAATGCCGTTGACAATTTGCTTGCCGGCAAAGACCCCGAACCAAGCACCACCAAAGCCATAGGTTGCAGTATTAAGTGGAAGAAGCCGTAAGGCTTAGCTTTTTCGGGGTTTGTTTTCCTTTTTTTATCCTGCCAAATAAAAGTGCGGAGCGTAATCGGGTTTTATTTCTTCTTCCTGCAGCAACCATTGCATGGCCATTTTGCGGGGCACGCGCACTTTTTCAACCGGAACAAAGGTGCCGAACACCCTGTCCCAAAAGCGGGTGGTAACCCCATGGTTTGTTTTGGGGTTGTGGAAGTGATGGTAGAAATGATGTTTGCGAAGAACAATGAAAGGTTTTGCCACGGGTTTGCGGATGTGAAAGCGGTAGTGGGTAGCTTCGTATAAAATATACATGCCCAAAAAACCGGCAAGGAAAGCCAACGCTGCCGAAGCGTTAATTACCAACTGTAAAACGGCAAACAGCAAAACGGTTACCACTACTGCCAGCAATGCTTTTTTATATGCCGGAGCAAAGTAGTTGTACTTGGCGTGGTGCTGCCCGTGCTCGGCTTTAAAAAAATTTTTGCCTTTGTGTTCGTGCCCTAAAAAACGGTGCATTAGGTATTCGGCAAGCGTCCAAAGCACTATGCCGGTAAAAAAGGAAATGAGGATAGCCATAGTTTATGTATCGAACATGGCAGCCGTATATTTTATTTTGCCTTTTCTGCCCAAGCCTGCTCCAAAACACTGAGGGCAAAAGGCGTTAAAGCGGGCTGCTGATAGCCGGCATTTACAATAAGCCCTTTTTTGCGGAGGCTCATAAGCAGTTTTGCCAACCCGCCTTCCGAAAGTCCCGTTGCCCGCTTTAGGGTTCGGTATTCGCCTCCTCCGCCATTGTATAAATGAAGCAGCAACTTGGCAGTGTTTTCCAAATAGCTGTAGCGCCCTTTGTAGTGTATGGCGGTCATTAACTTTCCGGCTACGGTGTAATGTGGCAGCAGGGTAGTATCAATTTTGGGCGGAAGGGTGCCGCTTAGTGTGGTTGGTGCCAAACGGGTTTCCTGAACCGGTACATTTATGTTAGTTATTCCTGTTCCCTTTTCGGTTTTGGGGTAAAGCGCTTCGCTTATTCCACTACCCGTTTCCGGATGGCAATAATTTGTCTCATTTATTCCATTTTTCTTGTCGGTAGTGGAATAACCTGAGCGAGTTGTTTCGTTCAATGAATCGGTTGTGGAATAACTTGAATGAGTTGTTTCGTTCAACGAATCGGTAGTGGAATAACTTGAACGAGTTGCTTCATTCAACGAATCGGTTGTGGAATAAGCTGCCCGATTGTGTGCCTGTGCCTTATCCTGAAGGCTATACCCAAGGCACTTTTCTATCAGTTCGGTTTCGGAAGCGGAATAAAGTTCGCGCTTTTGAGCAATAAAGGAAACCAGCAGGCTATTTTGGTAGCGCAGTTGTTCGTTAGCGGCAAGCAAAGCATGTAAAAGTCGGCTGCGGAGGGCAAGTTCCTTTTCGGCAGCGGTTAAAGCGGTGGTATCCATTGAGGGTAGTTTTTACCAAAGCTATAAAATGAAACGCATACCTGTAATGGGTAAAAAGCAACAGCGAACAAAACAATACTCCAATAACCCGTGGTAAAAGCAGGAGGCGGGCTTTTCATAAAAACACACAGGCGGTTAACGTTACCGCCAACCGCCTGTATATTGTTATGCGTGTTTGGGTTTAGTTGTTCACCAACTTGGTAGTGTACCTATTTCCGTTGGCGTTTACCTGCACAAAGTAGAAGCCTTTGCTTAGTTGGGCATTAATGGTTTTGGTTTTTCCGTTCATGGGTTCTTCAAGCACAATCTCACCGGCTACATTAAACAACCGAACGGTTCCGTTTTCAATATTTTCGGTAAGTGAAATGGTGAATACACCGTTCGAAGGATTCGGATATACCGCAAGTATAGCGTTGGCAACACGGGCATTTTCAATTCCGGTTGAAACCGTATAGCACACATCTAACTTGGGGTGCAATGCAGCGTTCGGATGGTCGCTGGAGGCAAACAGCATACTGCGTAATGGCGATTCGGTTTGCAGTTGCAGCATAAAACCGAAACTCTGCTGCGGGTTGCTTACCATATCCTGCACAAGGGCAGCAACATCAATATTCAGGTAATTCTGCGTGGTAGAAGTGCTTGCTGCCAGCGTTACCTGATTTTGTGTAGTGGTAGTGGGTTGGTTGTTCCATGTAACGGTGTATTCGCCCCAGGCGGAGGTTACTCTTCTTAACCATGCTGCGTTAGAGCCACCGTTTTGCCCGTGCCCAATGTTGCCGCTTGGGGTACTGGTGCTGTGGTACAACGATAAAGCCGCACTGGTAATAGTGGCATTAGCCGGTATGCTCGTTAAATCAAAATTGAGCAAGCCGCGGGCATTCGACAGGTTACCGCCATTCGTCCACGATGCTGCAATAAAATCGGGGTGGTCGCCAAAGTTTGAGTTCGGATAACCGCAAGGTCCGCAATCACCAATGGTGGCATCTACCCCCGGGTTACAACTGCTGTTGTCGGGCTTAAGCGAAATACAGGTTGATGGAGAATTGTCGAGATAAGTAATTTCTAACGTAGGGTGCAGTAACGAGTTCGGGTGGTCGCTGGAGGCAAACAACATACTGCGTAAAGGAGTTTCCTCTTGCAGTTGAAAGAAAAAGCCGAAACTCTGCTGTGGGTTGTTTACCATATCCTGCACCAAAGCTGTAACATCAATATTCAAATAGTTTTGGGTGGTTGAAGTGCTGGCTGCCAGCGTAACCTGATTTTGTGTGGTGGTTGTGGGTTGCGTGTTCCAGGTAACCGTGTTTTCACCCCAGGCTGTGGTAATTCTGCGAAGCCATGCCGTGTTCGGACCACCGTTTTGCCCATGCCCAATGTTACCGCTTGGCGTATTGGTGCTGTGGTACAACGAAAGCTTGGCATTCGTAATAGTGGCATTAGCCGGTATGCCCGCCAAATTAAAATCCATCAGCCCTCTGGCGTTCGACAGGTTGCCGCCATTGGTCCACGATGCGGCAATAAAATCGGGGTGGTCGCCAAAATTTGAGTTCGGATAACCGCAGGGTCCGCAATCACCAATGGTGGCATCTTTACCGTTGCACGAATCAATTTTAAGCGTAACGGTTTTCGAAACTTGTGCGCTTGCAACAAAAGTTGCAATAAAGAACAAGGCAAATAGTGTCAGGTCTTTTCTCATGGTTTACATATTTAGTTTACGCGCAAATGTAGTCGGCATCATATGCTTTGCCAATTACTTTTTAAGCAAAAAATCCCGCCAAGGGTTTTAAAGCCGTAAAAGTGTCTTCGCTAATGTCCCGCTACAACTTTACGGGTTTGTTGTGCGCCTTCGCTTTGCACGTTTAGTATGTACAAACCGGCAGCAAGGACGGCACTGTTGTAAACCAACTGCTGCCCTTGTTGGGCAACTCCGTCCAATAAAGTGCTTACCAATTTCCCATCGGTAGAATACAAACGAACGGTAAGTCTTGAATAATTTTGCGGAATAAGCAGCCGCAGTTCGTTGCCTGCCGGGTTGGAAAATTGAAGTGTGATTAAATCCGGTGCTTTCACTTCATCAACCCCGGTTGAAGAAAGAATCCAATTGATAATGGCAGGGTCATCGGGCAAGGTGCTTTGGGTATAATGTTGCACCCATTGCCCGTTTTCGCTAATCAAAAACTTATTGAAGTTCCATGTAACGCTGGCGTTCGAAACTCCGTTAAGCGACTGTTGCTTCAACCAATTAAAAACAGGCTCGGTGGGGCTGCTGTTTACGCGCACCTTTTCGGTAATGGGGAAAGTAACATTGTACGAATTGCAGGTGGCAATAATGTCGGAATCTTTACCGCCCTGCTGAAAAAAATCATCGGTCGGAAATCCGATTATTTCAAAATTGTTTTGCTGATACTGGTTATACAATTCCTGCAACTGTTCGTATTGCGGTGTATAAGCACAAAAACTTGCCACATTTACAATCATCAGTTTTTTACCGGCATACTGCGCCATGTGTATGGTATCGCCCGTAATGCTTTTTACGGAGTAATCGTACAGGTTAGTGCTTTGTGCCGAAGCGCTCAGTAAAGCAAGGGCGGCTGTGAGTGTAAAAAGTGTTTTCATGCTGTTGGTTTGTTTAGTAAATGTATGAATATGCAAGCACATCGGGGGGAGGTATAGCTATTTCTTAGCTGCCAACTTCTTCTTATAAAACTCCTTATCAGCCGTGTAAATAGTTTTGGTAAACACGGCATATACTTTTCCGTGTTCATCTTCGTAATGCAGCGGAAGGTCGAAGGTATATTCGCCACGCATGGCAATGTGGTGTTTTACATCTTCAACAAGTTCATCCGAAATAAGAAAGCGGCATTTTACTTTGTTTACAATGGGCTTTACAAATTTTACCGAAGCGGCTTTGTCCCACACTACATAATTTTTGCCGAGTATTTCCATAAACATCAGCATAAAATACGGGTCAACCGAAGAGTAAATGCTGCCGCCATACACCGTACCTACACGGTTGCGGGTGCGCGTGTTTAGTTTAAGGCTAACGTGCAGCTCTTTAAAGTCACCTGCAATAAATTCCACTTTACCGCCCGTACACCATATACAGGGCCAAAAGTTAAACGCCCAGCGCAGCCTGCGCGATTTGGTTGATTCGTTTTTATCGGTAGCATAAAGTTTCATGTGGTTGTATTGATGCAATTTGAAAGTAGTACCAAATGAAACCCGTTTATATCAAACCCCGTTTGGCGTTAAGCTGCACTTCGCTTACCCCACCAAAGCGCCAGTGCCCCACCGCTTACCAAGTGCCACACTCCCCAACAGGCGGCAATAAGCGCCATGCCGCCCAAGCCGTTGAAGAAACTGAAAATGAGAATTAAACCCAAGCCGCTGTTTTGCACTCCGGTTTCGAAGGTGATGGTTTTGCTGTCGGCATACGAAAGTCCGAGTAAGCGCGCAAACAAAAAGCCGCTGCTCAAGGCAAGCGCATTGTGTGTTACCACTATTGGCAACACAAAACCAAGTGTGCTTACATACGTTCCGGCATTGGAAGCAAAAGCAGCTACCAGAAAAAACGCGAAAGCCGCCAGCGAGAATTTTTTCATGGCGGGTGTTACGCGCGCAGCAAAAACAGGTTTAAAGTACGCAAGCAGCATACCGGCTATAAGTGGAATAGCCACCACTACAGCTATGGTTTGAAAAACCTCCCATACCCCCACATGTATTTGGCGCAACAATGAAGCAGCCGGGGCATACCTACTTCCGTAAAACGAAAAGTTGAAAGGCGTTAGCACAATTGCCAGCAAGTGCGAAACAGACGTTACGCTAACCGCCAAGGCAGTATTGCCTTTGGCAAGGTGTGTAAAAAAATTGCTCATGTTGCCTCCAGGGCAGGCGCCTACCAATATCATTCCCAAGGCTACCGATGCGGGCGGCTGAATAACAAGCACTAATAAAAAAGTAATTACAGGAAGAATAATAAAATGAGAAAACAACGCTGCCAGTGCACTGCGTTTGTTTTTGAGCAGAGCAGTAAAATCTTCTTTCTTTAACTCCAGTGCAATGCCGAACAACACCAACGCCAACACCACATTAAGTGCAGTTAAACTTTCGGGGCTGAAGTTTATGTTAATGGAGTCTAATGCAGTAGTGGCGGTGGTCATGGCGGGTTACTGAAATGAAAACATGGAGCAAGATACACTTCTATTACACGCCTTATACTTTAATCACCTCCCCTACATCAACCAAACGCAACGCCCCGTTTATTTTCCCTTCTGCTTCCATTTGCTTTAGGGCACGGTAAGGCTCGCCCAACGGTTCATCGGCTAAATCGAAAGTGCCGTAGTGCATGGGTATAAATGTTTTTGCGCGCAGGTTGTGAAATACATCTACGGCTTCCCACGGGCTGGTGTGCACTTCCTGCATCATAAAGGCGGGTGTGTATGCGCCTACACCAATTATGGCAATATCAATGTTCGGAAAAAGTGTTGCAATCTGTTTCGGATAACTGCAATAGCCGGAGTCGCCACCAAAGTAAATGTTCAGCCCATCGGCTTCAATCATAAAACTCCCCCACAAAAAACGGTTCGTATCCCAGCCGTAGCGGTTGCTCCAGTGTTGTGTGGGCAAGAAAGTGATTCGCAAATTTTCGTTCGGTAAATTGTATTGCTGATACCAGCCCGCTTCCTGAAAATGCAAATCATTTAACCACTCCGCTACTACACTGCCTGTACTAAGCGAGGTTAACAACTGAAATCGGTTTTGTGCCGCCAGTTTTTTTAGCGATGCGCTATCGCAGTGGTCGCGGTGCGCGTGCGAAAGCAACACATAATCAATGTTGCGGAAATCGGAAGGCGAGCAGGGCAACTCGCTGTAACGCGGCACTACACCCGATATTCTTCCAAACACCGGGTCGGTAATCATACGAACACCGTTTAGCTGCATGTAAAAAGTGGCATGACCCAGCCACACAATGCAGTTGTCGGTGCTTCGCAAAAAGTCATTTCCTTTTCGCACCCTAAGCCGCCACGTGTCGTTGCGCTTCTCTTCTTTCTTCTCCTTTTTCGAAAATTGCCAGCGCAAAAATTTCATGAAAGTGCTGCCGAAACGTTTGTGCGGGTCAATGTACCGCCCGTTAATCATCGGGTTTCCTTTCCATTCGGCAAGAATGGTTTTCAGTTGCGGATTGCTTTTGTATAGGGTGGAAGCCATAACTTATGCCGTTTCGCCAAACACTGCCCTTTCTTCTTCCTCTTTTTTCGGCTTATCGGTGGTATGTATCATTAAGCCCACCATCATCAACAGCGAAGTAAGCAACACTACATAAAAGAGAATTCCCTCGTTGAAACTTTTTAAGCGCAAATTTTCGGGAATGATGTAAAACAGTACGATGGTGATTAGCCCCCTCGGCAACATCAGCACTTCGGGCATTACAGAACTATGCACAAAAAAACGAAGGAGCAGCACACGCGCCAATAACAATATACCCACAATCAAGGTTCCCACAATAACCACTTCCTTATTAAACAACATTCCTACATTAATTGAGTAACCGAAAATGACAAAGAAAAAAGTGCGAATGAGAAAGGCGGTTTCGGCAGTAAGCGATTTCATTAGCAGAGCAATTTGCTCCACTTCGTTGTTATCGAAAAAACTCCATTTGACCAATTGCTGCCTGCGAAGCAAATGCCAGTTGTTTATCAGGAGCCCGAACATCATAATAATGATAAGCGAAGGCAGGTGAAGCATTTTGCCGGAAACATACAGGAAGATGAGAATGGAGAAAATGAGAAAGAACCGAATGTTGATGCGAATTTTGGTGAGCATGTAAATAAGAAAAACCGAAACCACAAGCGAAATGATAATGCCCGCTACTATGCCACCCACAAATCCGAACAACGATTGCAAACTGAACACTTCGCCCGCAGTGAAGTAATTGAAAATGATAATTCCGATAATATCACTGAATGATGCCTCGTAAATCAGGAACTCTTTTTTGTTTTCTTCCAGATGGGTTACGCTTGGTATTACAATAGCACTGCTGATAATGGAAAGCGGAATAGCATACACCAAACTGTTGATGAACGATTCGTGCAGCCAAAATTGCAGAACAAGCGTAATGGCGATAACCGATACCGCCAGTATAACAATGGCAGAGAGAAACGAATTGCGAATGAGAGAAGTTTTTTCACGGGTAACATGCAGATCAAGCGAGGCTTCGAGCACAATCATTATTAACCCCACCGTGCCGAGCATTTGCACATAATCGTTTACACCAGCTAATGCCAAATGATACGAATCTCCCAAATACTTCAGTCCTATGCCCGTACCCAACAGCAAAACTACCGATGGTATGCGCGTGTATTTACTGATAAGCGTAAACACATACGACAACATTACCAGCAAACACAAAAAGAGGATAACGTAGTAGCTCTGCATAAAATTATCGGGAGTGAATAAAGCTATTTTTGAAAAAAATATGCGCTTGTTTAGCGCATTCCATGAACACTTACTCGCTTTTATTATCGGTGCTTTCTTTTTTCTTCTTTCTAAGTTCTGCCTATTCCCAAACTATTAGCACCAGCGAATGGCTCAACCTGACCACTTCAGGCAAGTTACCACCTCAATGCAAAATTCAAAAGAGCAACAACAATTTAGATCTCGTTCAATTCAACGGGCGATTTTACCTTGCCTTTCGCACTGCGCCTTCGCATTTTCCATCGGGCAAAGCAGTGCTGTATGTTGTCAGTTCAACCGATTTAAACGAATGGCAATTTGAAAAAGAGATAAAACTGCATGCCGACCTGCGCGAGCCGCGCTTTGCCGTTTACCGCGATACGCTGAACCTTTACTTTTTTACCGGCAGCAAAAGCATGTTTAAGTTCGACCCAAAGGAAATACTCTTATGCCGTACAGCCGGCAATGGAGAATGGACAATGCCTTTCAGCATAAATCTTGATGGCTACGTGCCATGGCGTATTCGCGAACGGAGCGATACACTTTATCTCTCCGCTTATTACGGAAAAGGACTTTACAAAGGCAATCATCGCAGCGATTTGCGATTGTTCAGCAGCACAAATGGTGTTGCGTGGCAAGCCATTTCGGCACAGCCGCAAATTGATGTGCCACATGCCGAAGAGGGCGAATTTATTTTTGATAAAGAAGGAAATTTATTCGCCACTGTTAGGCTGGAAGGAACAGGCGCTTTGGTTTGCACTGCCGATAAATGCTGCATTACCGAATGGAAACACGTACGCACCAAACACAAATACGACAGTGCGCTGCTGTTTGAACACCACAACGAAATTTTTCTGGTATCGCGCAGAAACGCAGATGGCGAAATGGATAAGGTGAAAAACCGGAAGAACGAAAAACAGAGCAGGGCACGAAACCTTATCCGCTACTCCATTACCCAAAAAGTAACTGCGCTTTTTAAGTTAGATAAAGAAGCGCTCACCCTTACTCACTTGCACGATTTTCCGAGCACAGGCGATAATGCATTCCCGGCCATTGCTCCATTAAATGATGGCTCTTATGTGCTGATGAATTACTCCAGCAACATTAACGGCAGAAAAAAAACATGGATTGCGGGGCAGTTTGGTAAAACGTTTATTTATCAAACAGTGTTGAGGTTGGAGTGAGTTAAAACTCCATCTCCGCCAACTTTTTAATTGCCCGCTCTTTGTATGAACTGTTGGTGTTGGCTAAATCGTTCAGCAGTTTGCGGGCTTCTTCTTTTTTGCCCTTTTGTATAAGGATGTTGGCTTTATACCATTTGCTTCCTTCAATGTAGCGGTTGCCGCTTTTAAGCAGTTTATCGAAATTCTTTTCGCCTTTCGAGTTGGTATTGTTGATGTAATCGCAAATGCCTCCGTAGTAAAGTGCATCAGGATTATTAGGATCCTTTTTGAGGATGGCATTAAACTGTTCGCCCGAAGTTTGGTAATCGCCCGCGTTAAAACTTTTCATGGCATCGTTCACGGTTGGTTCCTTTCCGCGCGATGCGTTCATGTCATCCATAGTTACTGCTGTGCCCGAACTTTTCTCTTTATCCCTTTTTGAAGTTTTCTTTTCGGCACCGGCTCCTTTTGTAACAAGCTCTGCTCGCTCTGTTTGTGCATCGGTAACAAGTTCTTCTGCTTTGGTTTGCGCTTGCTCCTTTACGGCACCCGCAGCAGCGCTTTCGTTGGTCATTGCTGCCTGATTGTTATTTATAACAGACGGTGCAACGGAGGGAATGTTTGTTGTCTTCTCGTTTCCTTCTTTCGCTCCTGTTTGTGCGGTGGTTGTTTTTACATCGGTACTTGCTTCGGGCTTCTTAACCAAAAAAACAGCGTTGTCTTTTTCCGAAGTGCCGCCCTTGGTAGGCTCGCTGCTTTTAAGTGAAAGCGAATCGCTTAAAAACACAATCTCTTCTTTAGTGGTATCTTCTGCCAATGCAGCGCTTTCGAAATTTTGCCCTTCCTCTTTTCCTTGTAACAAATTTGTTTCGGTGTCAAGCGTTTTTTCCTGCGTTTGTGCAATGCCGCTGCCTTTATCGCTCAAATAATTCACCATCAAAAAGCCTATTCCAATTAAAAGTCCGAACACGGCAGCCGCCCATGCATAGTTAGCCCAGTGTATTTGAATAGCTTTTGTTTCGGCAACACCGGTAGCTGCACGAACATTTTTTTTAACCGATTCGATAGAGCGTGTAACGGCTGCCACATTTTTTGAAGACTGCAATCCTTCCAGCGCCTCTTGAGCAAAAGGGTCATCCCTCAGCAGTTTTTCGAACTGCTGTTTTTCCTCCACGGTAAGCTGATTTTGCAAATAAGCCAACATGGCTTCTTCGCTTATGCTCCCGTGCGGAAACAGATTTCTATCCTTTTTTGTTTTGCTCATTTTTTGACGAAATAAAAATCTTCAAATTGCGTTTACCATTTTGTATGTAACTTTTTACGGCATTCATATCGTAGCCTGTTGTTTCCGAAATTTGGGCATAGCTTTGGTCTTTAAGGTAGAACAGTTCGATACACACACGTTGTTCTTCCTTCAATGTTTCAATGCCTTCCTGCAAATGCTGAAGCACAAATTCCTTCTCTAAGGCTTCCTCAAGATGATTTTCCTCGGGATTTTCCACACTGCCGCCTCTCTCAAACTTCAGTTCCGTCATTTTTTTTCCCTGCATGCTCTCTTTGCGGAAGTGCATCATGCAGTGGTTTTTTACCACCGTGTGCAGCCAGGGTTTAAATGCGGTAATGTGATGCTTTTTTAAATCGCTTATCAGCTTTTCAAAAATCTGCATGGTAGCATCTTCGGCTTCGGTTTCGTTGCGGAAATATTTCATGCAAACACCAAACACCAAATGCGTATAGCGCTGATACAATTCGCCTATGTACAGCGTTTCGTGCGAGTTGCGATAACGCTGCACTAACTCTTCATCGGTAATAGCTGTATAGTCTATTCTTGCCAAACGTTGCCGATTTGTGCGCTAAAGATAAAGCATCCCTATGGCTATCAATGGGTTGTTTCAACAATAGCAGCAGTCAAGTTTACAAAAATATTCGGTGCATTGGGAGTAAGCGGAATAGTTGGCCGCTACAAAGTGTTCGGGAAAGCAGGTTTACCTCAACTGCCCTGCAACTCGCTTTCCTCCAAATCTTTCAGCTTTTTGCCCACGTTTATCAGGCGCACCATGCGTGTTAAGTAGGTGTCGTGGTTTTTTACGTAGGGGTTTTCCTGATCCCACACATAGCCTGCCAGCACCGAGCATATTTGGCGTATCACTTCCAGATTGCGGTCTTCTTCAAAGAAAATTTTCTGCAAGGTGCCATCGTACCACGCCATTACATACGAGCGGAAAGTGTCAACCCCCATCAGCATGTAATCCATGTATTCCTTTTGCCAGTCTACATTTTCGCCTTTCAGTTTGCGAACCGTAAGGTTAGCTGCCAACTGCGATGACACTGTGGCAAGCGTTACGCCCGATGAAAAAATGGGGTCGAGAAATTCGGTTACGTTGCCGGTAAGCACAAAGCCATCGCCATAAAATTTTTCGGTGGTGGCGCTCCATGCCTGCAACACGCGCGGTTCAAAAATAAATTCGGCATCCTTAAAGCGGTCGGCAATACTCCATTCCGATGCTATGATGGAGCGCAACTGCTCTTCGGGCGTTCCTTTAAAATCATCAAAAAAAGACGGCTCGCTTACAAAACCGCAACTGGTAAGCCCGTTCGAAAACGGAATGCACCAAGCCCAAACTCCGGGCTTGTGGTCAATAATCAGAATGCGGTTTGGTTCAATGTAGTCGTTGCGTTTTTCATCGCGAATGTGCGTGAACAAGGCTTTGCGAGGAGGAAGATTCGATGGTCTGTCCAACTTAAACAAGCGGGGAATTACACGCCCGTAGCCCGATGCATCTACAATAAACCGTGCTTCAATTTGCTTTTCGGTTCCGTTTTTGGCAACAACAGTGGTGGTGGAATTGCTGCCGTCAAACTGAATAGCAGTAACCGTAGTTTCGTATTCTATAGGCACACCCATTTTCTGCACTTCATCTGCCAGCACCTTATCGAAATTGGCGCGCGGCACCTGCCAGGTCCAACTCCAGCCTTTGGTAAACTGGTCGGAGAAATTAAAGTCCATTACCTTCTGCTCGCTGTTTACAAACTTGGCTCCGAATTTTTCCTGATAGCCTTGCGCTTTCAGTGCCGGAAGAAATCCGGCTGCTTCAAGCGGCTCCATACATTTGGGCAACAAACTTTCGCCAATTACAAAACGCGGGAACAATTCCTTTTCTACAATTTTTACCGAGTAGCCGGCTTGGTTGATAATGGATGCGGCTACTGTTCCCGAAGGTCCCGCACCAATCACCAATACATCAACTTTTTCTTTGTTCATGGGGTACAAAAATTAAGTGGTCGAATATAGGATGGCAGCGTTACAACCGCCAAATCCTGATGCTGTTTTTAACGCATGATGTTTATCACTCTTCTGCAACACATTGCTCACATTTACTTTTTCGGAAACGCCATGCTCCGAAAAATTTTTGGATGGCAATACTACCTGTTGCAACAGCGAATGGTAAGTTATGATGGATTCCACTACACCCGCAGCGCCCAAGGTGTGCCCGTAGTGCCCTTTTAAACTATGCAGCGGCACTTTGGCAAGTCCGGAATAGGCAAATGCCTTTGCTTCCATTTCATCGTTGTATAGCGTAGCGGTTCCGTGGGCAGAAATAAAGGATAAATCGGTGGCAGAAACATTGCTCTCTTTTAACGCACTGCTTACTGCATACGCCAATTCGTGCCCGGTGCGCGAAGGTCCGGAAATGTGATTGGCATCGTTGCTCGATGCGCCTCCGCCAATTTCAATTACCGCATTTTTCTGTTCGGCAGTAAGCACCATAGTAGCCGCGCATTCGCCCAGGTTGATTCCGTTTCTGCTTTTATCGAAAGGCTTGCATACATCGCTGCTCATAGCGTGTAAGGATTGAAAGCCCGAAATAATAAACCGCGAAAGCACATCGGCACCGGTTACAACCGCATGGCGATATGCGCCCGACTGCAGCAAGCGCTTTGCTATTAACACCGCCAACACGCCCGAAATACAAGCATTAGAAACAACCAATGGTTTATTGGCAGCATTGAAATGTGCTGTAATTTTTTTTGCCGTATTGAATAATGAAACGCGCTGGCGCAACTCTTCGCTCATTTCGTTGCTCTCAATCAACTCAATATTTCCTTTAGTGGTTGAAAGAATAAAAACCGTATCGGGCGATGAAAGAGAAATGCCGGAATTTTTCAGCGCATCGGCTATAGAGGCAATGCAAATTTTTTCGAAGCGTGTATGCAAAGCATCTTCCGGTAATTCGTTAAACAAGGAAGCGTAAAAAACTTCGGGCGATAAGTTGGAATTGTTTACTGCGCGAATGCCCGAATTGCCTGCCATTACCTGCCGGAAGTTTTCGGCAGTGGTGGCTCCGAGCGGAGAAAAAATATTATCGGCTACTGCAAAAACCCGGTTCATACCAATCCTTTCTGCCGTTTCCACTTCGCAAAAATTTCGGGCGTTACCAGCGATAGTTCTAAGGTGCCGCTGGCAACAAACACCTGCGTGGTGGAAGCAGTGCACACTACTTCACCGGTGCTTTCTTTCCGCACGGTGTAGTCGAAAATAATTTTGGCGGCATCGGTTTTGCGGAACGTTGCTTCCACCAATGCCACATCGCGGTACTGCAACACTTTTTTAAAGTTCGATTCGAGATGCACCACCGGAGTAGAAAAACCGTTGATGTATAGCTCCATGTAATCTAACCCGTACTTATTGCCGAAAGCTTCGCGCCCGGCTTCAAAATATTTTACATAGTTGCCATGCCATACAATGCCCAGTGGGTCACAGTCGTGAAAACGGATTTCGATACGCGCAACGGCTGATGGATTTTCACTTGCTTGCATGAACGGGCGCTACGGGTTTTTCTTCGGGTTCAACAAATATTTTCATTTTACAACTTGCAATCTCTTCACCGTTTACCGATACTTTTCCGGAAATGAGTGTTACATCAAAAATTTGGTGTTCAATGGTAATTTCCGTTCTTATTTCTTCCGATGTAAGCGGCAGGCGGGCGTAGCGGAAATCTTTTATATCGCCAATAAAACCGAGCGGTACTTTTTTGTTTACCAGATAGCATTCGTAGCCCACTTTTACCGCGCAGGTTTGTGCTATGTTTTCGAGCAAACCCGCAGCCGTTAAACATCCGTTACTGCACAGCACATGATTTTCGGAAAAGCGAAAAGTGGTAACGCAACGGTGCTCGCTTACCTCATGCAACATGCTTATAAGCACAAAAGGTGGCTTTTGCGGAATAAGTTCGTTAAGTAATGTTCCGTTAACCGGCAGCATGGGCGGGCTTTTTCCAAAAATCGAAATAATTAAACCATTGTTCGGGGAATTGTTTCACCATTCCCTCCAAATCACGAACATAATCTTCCATAATTTGTTCGGTGGTTGTTTCGCGGGTTACCTCGCGGTGCGGGCGGGCAAAACAGTTGTAGTGTGTGGTGCCTGCTTTAACGCCATACACAAAAGTGTAAGGCGCACGAAACGATTTAATAATTTGAAAAGGCCCCACCGGAAACTGTGCGTACTCGCCCACAAACTTTACCAGGGCGGTGCGCGCTCCGGGCATAAAGCGGTCGGCTGTCATGCAAATAATTTCGTTGCGTAGCAGGGCTTCGCCAATTTCGTAAATGTGCGAGAGGTCTTCTTTAATTAAAATCATATTGTAATGCCTGCCGCCTGTGGTGCTCTCAAGTGTTTTTTTTATTTGTTCGCGCTCCACATCGTACACCAACACGTTAATGCTGCTGTCGTAATTCATTAAGTATTGCGAGGCAATACCCCAGTTGCCAATGTGTGAACCAAGTAAAATTCCTCCGCGCTTTTGCGCTACCATAGTGTGCAGGTTTTCGGCACCAAACGATTCCGAAGTAATTTTTCCGCCCAAGCCGGCCGATACCACTACGCGGTCAATAAGCGTTTGCCCCAGCATGTAGTAGCTACGGTAAATTTTACGAATGGATTTGAACCGTCCGTACCCCATCCGCTTTCTGAAAAAATAATACGACCACCGCGAAGTTTCCCACGAAAAAAGGAAATAGTACAGCGCAATGATGTAGAGAAAATAATAAGCGGGTTTTACACCAAAGTACCGGAGAATGGCAATAAAAAATTTGTAGCCGAAAGCCGTTCCTTTCGACTTCCCCTGCCACTCCGCCATTAGTTAGAAACGGTTTGCTGCGTTTTGCCGATTACGTAATCGTACAGGTTTTGGAAAGTGCGGATGCCCGTGAAATCTTCCTGCTTTACTTTAATACCGAAGTTGCCTTCGATGATTACCACCAGGTCAACGTAATCAAGGCTGTCTAATTCGAGGGTTTCTTTTAGAGGGGCATCGGGCGTAATGGCTGATGCGTCCACTTCAAATTCTTCCGATAAAAATTCGTTGATTTTACTGATTATCTCTTCACTGTTCATGCTTTGGTAATGTTTATGTAAAATTTGGTTAGCGTCTTGTTATTTCCACTTACGGATTATGAGGGATGAATTGGTTCCGCCAAATCCGAAAGAATTGGACAAAAATACATCAATATTCTTCTCTTTCGTAGCAGGCACAATGTTCAGCTTGGCGGAATGTTCATCCGGATTTTCGAAATTGATGTTGGGGGCAATGAATCCGTTTTGCATCATCAGGGTGCAATACACCACTTCGCTGGCACCTGCCATCCAGCATTCGTGCCCGGTCATACTTTTGGTGCTGCTCACAGGCGGCTTGTAGGTACCGAACACGGCATTGATAGCTTGTGCCTCGCTGCTGTCGCCCTGCGGAGTGGAAGTGGCGTGTGCATTGATGTAGTCAATTTCATCGGGCTTTACTCCCGCATCGTTCAGCGACATCATCAGCGAACGAACCGGTCCATCAACTGTTGGGTTGGAAATATGCCCGCCATTCGATGAAAAGCCGTAGCCGATTATTTCGCCCAAAATTTTTGCCCCGCGCTTTTGAGCAGACTCTAACGATTCAATAAAAACCGTTGCGGCTCCTCCGCTTGGCACCAACCCATCTCTGTCGCGGTCGAACGGGCGCGATGCTTTGGTAGGTTCATTTTCGCGAACAGAAAATGCGCCCAAGGCATCGAAAGTGCCCATAGAAAGAATATTGAGCTCTTGTGCGCCTCCGCAAACCACTCTGTCCTGATAGCCGTGCTTGATTAAAAAGTAGCCGATGCCGATGGCATGAGAGCCGCTGGCACAGGCTGCACTGATAGTAAAGTTTATTCCTTTCAGTTTAAAAATAGTAGCAAGGTTCATGTTCACCGTGCTGTTCATGGTTTGGAACACCGCACCGCTGCCGGCAAACTGGGTATTCTTTTTTTCGCGCATAATATCGGTGCTTACCACTACCGCCTCGGCTGTACTGTCGTTGCCGTAAATGATGCCTGTTTCGTGATGGTCGAGATAATCCTGCTCAATACCGGCACTTTTGAATGCTTCGAGCGTAGCCATGTACGCATATTCGCCCGGCTCGGAAAGCATTACGCGCGCCCGCCTGTCGAGCAAGCCTTTTAGTTGCGGGCGCTCGCAAAAACCGGTAAGCCCCGAGCGATAACCGAATTCTTTGCGGGCGGGGTCGAGAATAATTCCCGATTTGCCCTGATAGAGTGAATCGGTTACCTCAATAGTGTTTTTGCCTAAACACGACCAAATTCCAATGCCTGTAATTACCACGCGGTTCATGCCTCAAGTATAGTTTATTGATGCGTGGCACGCAAGAATACACACCACAAACCGCAATGAAAAAATGAATTGGAAATAATGAAGAGGAGCGCATGAAAGCCAACAGTAAGAATGGGGCAATTTGCGGTTTCTGTGTTTACTGCTTTGTATCCACATTTGTAAAGCGAATAAAATATTGGGAGCCTGACACCAACTCTTTAATATGCTAATCAAAAGCGCAAAAGCGGCAGGGTAATCCCGGTCGCTTTTGTTTTTAGGGCAATTGAACCTCCGCAGAGTCTCCCTTTGCGAAGCATTGGGGACTCTGCGGAAAAAAAACATTAAGGAGTAACATTGATTAACCACATTCAGAATATGGCGAAACAAAATTGTTTATGGGAAGTTAAGCGAAGGTTCGGAGAGCCTTTTGGGGATTATGCTGTCTGTTAAGACAGTTTTTGGAAGTTCGCTGAAATTATTTCACTACTAAGGTACGCCCTCGAAGCTGGCCGCTTTCAACGATAGCTACATATATGCCTTTCTCTAGTGATGCAGTGTTAAAGCGGAAAGTATTTGCATGTCCAATGTGAGATAAATGACTTTCTAAAACAACACGCATATTCATATCCGTTAATACAAGTTTCAAACTTTCGTTGGGCTGTAATAATGTTAACAGAAGTTCATCTGATACAGGGTTGGGGTAAATTGAAAACTCTACTTTGTTTCCTTCATCTTCTATATCCGTAAAACAGTTTTCTAACTCCACCCAATTAGTTGTATCGCTACAACCGTACTCGTTCCTAACCATATACCGCACAAAGTTGCTTGTGAAAAAGGAACTGGAATCTTTCCAGCAAATCAAAGTGTCTTTACTGGTAGTTTGATACGTGACGAATATTTGACCATTAATGGTGTCGTATGTTCTGTGTAACCAATACGCCAATGCCGTATCGGGGTAAGCTGCCAAGTAATTAGTTCCTAAACTGCTGCCAGAGGTTAATGTAATTGTGGCATTTTGATTTGGGTAAAATTGTACATGAACAGTATCATTACTTTTTTTGCTGTTACATCCGAACTTCGAAGCCTGAACACTATAGTAGCCAGTATCTGACACATATATTAAACTGGTTGTGTCACCAGTACTCCACAGATAAGAATCGTAACCGGTTGCTGACATTCCATATTTATATCCCCTGCATAACATTCCATTTCCATTATGGTAAATGGTGGGCGGAGAAGTATATACAACGTTTATTCCAACAGGATTGGACGCTCTCAAAATTCCGTTCTTCGAAACGTAAGAAGTGTATGCCTGGCTGGTGGTGGGTGTTGCAAATGCATCACCATTTGAGTTGTATTGAACTGCATCATTGCCAGAGCTAATCCAATACTTATTTATAGTAGTATCTGTCAAAAATGAGGATGTATCGGCTCTACACATCTGTACCATCATCACTGGTTTTTCGTGCCAGGGGGTTGGCGGGTATTGCTGGTTATACACAAAAGCATTAGCCATAGCATATAGTACTTTGCCAGAATCAACAGTAACAGACATTGTATTGGAAGAATTACAACCTGTACTAGAGCCATGGCTTCGCACTTCAACCACAAGGTTCGATATTCCGTCCCAATAAAACGGAGTGTTTAAAACATGAGGTGTAGACCATCCTTGCGTATATCCAATCGTATGCGGAGCGTAACTTTGAGGCCCCCAAACTAAAGACATTCCGCTTTGCCAGTCTGTCAACTCGGTTGAATCAGCTGGAACACTTTTTAAACTAATCGCAAAATTCAGAAGGGCGCCTGTCCCTTGATAAACACCTATTCGCCATGCCAATTGGGTAATGTATCCACTATCTAATACGGTTGCTAATTCTGTTGCTGTGTATAGAAATTGAAATCGGTTACCTATGTACAGGTTACTGTAAATGCTTTTTCTTTCAATTGGACTACCCTGTTGATTTGTTGGAATCCCTATCTGATTGTGGTAAAACAAACTTGTAGAATTCTGATGATGGATACAATACCCAGGCATTAAAATCGAATCCGTAAAGCAGGTATCAAAGTAAGTTGTAGATAAGAAAACAGTATCTCCCGGGCAAACTTTGTTTGTTACGTTTGTAGCAGTTGCAGTAACACATTGCTGACCATGCCCCGCAGCAAAGAACATAACAAATACTGTAAGTAAAATAAACTTGTTAAAACAATTCATGCCTTTTCAAATATAGGCAAATCTATTCATGACCTGTTGTCGCAATTCGACATATACCGCAATGTATCCCGACTTTCTCCTCCGCAGAGTCCCCAATGCTACGCAAAGGGAGACGCTACGGGGGAGCTGCAGGGCAATTCCGGTCGCTTTTGTTTTTAAGGCAATTTGCAAGCCTGCATTTTTAGCAGCAGTTGTCCGTACACTCCAAAACTGCCGCGCAGGTAACGCTGCATTTTTTCTTCCTCTATAGGTTTGAATTTTCTACCCGAAGTGCGCTGCTCGAAAATAGCGCGTGTAAGAATATAGAAATACGGATAGTTGCTTTCCTTAACCGAATAGCCGTGCGAGCGCAGATACTTTATGTTCCGCTCGCACATTTGCAGCGCCATTTCCTGCCTGCCGGTTAGGTAAAACAAGGCTACTTGCAGGTTACGCAATTCTATTTCGTACTGAAAATATTTTCCCTTGGGGTTTTTGCGGAAGCCGAGTTGAAGAAAGCGGAAAGCATTATCGTAATCACCGGCAAACAGGTAGTATTTTATAAACGAAAAAATTTCGCGCACAGGAATGGTTTCTTCCAGCTTATCACCATAAAATTTCAGCAGGTTGTTCAGTATTTTCTTCGCATCGTTTAGGTGCCCGGTAATAAAACAGATTTGCAAATACTTGGCAGTATGGTAGCCGCGCTCGGGAATAATGTTTGCCGCAGCACCCGTAAAAACCGAATGATACTTTGTGTACGATTCTTCGAAACGGCTGCTGAAATAAAAAAGCTCGGACAACTTTAGCTCGAAACGCAAAATGTTTAATGCTGCGTTTTCGTGCGGCAATTTTTGCAAGCGCGCAATTGCCTCCTGCGCTATTTCAATTCCTTTCGGAAAATTTTCCATAGCCATGTAGTAATACAGCAACACCCAGTAATACTCAAACAGCAGTTCGTGGCTTTTAATATTTTGCGGCTTACCCAGTTTTTCAATGGCTGAAAAAACTTTTTTGCCTTGCACATGCATTTGCGCTGCGGCAAACAGGTTATCGGTTTGGTTGTAAATAACTCGGCATTGCACCCAAAACTTTACTTCTGCTTTTTGCTTTTGCGGAACAGCAGCAATATATTGCCTACCGAGGCGCTGCATTACTTTGCTGTCCTTGTACATAATAGGAAAGTTGAAGTGGATGTGATTGATGCAGCCCTTGCATAATTCTATCAATGCCGCTTTGTTTCCGCTTTGCTCTAACTTTCGCAACTGCCTTGCCAGTTCTTTGTAATAGTGTTTATTGAACACCACCCGCGTACTCAAAAAACCAAGCAGCGGCAAGCCTTCTTCGGGGTATAATGCCTTGTAACATTTTGAAAGCAACTCGCTGGTGAGCTTGTCGAAATGCGAATTGCTCAGCGCAAACTGCTTTTGAATTTTTTCGCGTTCAAATTTTCCCGTTGCACTTTGCTGCAACATCGCTTTAAACACGCCCCCCGTAGTTCCTTTAAACGAAAGGCTTTGCAGTTTGCTGAGTTCGGGCTGCGGAAGGTGCTGCAAAAAATCGAACAGGAGATTCATAAATGCCGTGTGCTCAAGAGAAGAAATACAACTACCGCGCCAAGCCGCCTAACTTTCTAAACGAAGCAATGTTGTTGGGTCGGTCGAGCGAGTTGATAATTTCATTTTTATCGCGCGTAGTTAAGTGAAAACTCATAGCCGCCCGCTGTGCTTTGCTTTCGGCAATGTATTCAAACAACACAAAACTCAGCTTGCCTTTCATTTCTTCGTCCATATCATCAATGCGGTAATCGGTTAAAAAATCGTGCATGTTTTCCATGTTGTTGTACACCGTACCCAGCGGGTCAGTAAGGCGCGAAAAAAGGGTTTTCTGTTTTGCTTCTTCCGGTTCTTCCATTTTTTCGGAGTCGCGTATTTGCAAAATTACTACGCCCGAAGTGTTTTGGTTTATCCAGTCTTTAAATGCTTTTAAAAAACGGATAGAGGTTTCTACACCAAAATTATCAAGCGCCCCTCCATCCATTACATATGTAGGTGGCTCGCTGGGCAGTACCGGATTGGGTAGTATAAATGGAAACGTAGCGTTCATTCGCATGGCGGAAGTAACCAGTAATTCATTGCCCTCTTGTTTTTCGAAGAAGCGGCAAAAATCTACACCGTCAATTTCCAAACGGTTGGAAAGTGCATTTTTTCCGAGCGGACGCATGAGAAATGAAACAGGATGCGGGCTTATAAAATATCTACGCGAGTCGTTCATAATGGCTGTGTGGTAAATCATCAGCGGAATGCGCCCTTCGTATTCGGGTATGCGGTAATCGTCAATGGTTTTATTGAAACGGAAATCAGTATTGCGGCAAAAACCGCGTTCGAGCGCATAGCCGCGGTCAACAATATATTTTTTGTCGCCCAGCTTAAATCTTCTGAAAGGCAGTAGCCCATCATTACTCAAAATTGCCAGCGCTACCGGATTAAGCAAATCTTTCGAAACATTGTAAGCATGTTCTCGGCTGCGCCAGTCAACCGAGTAGCCTTCCTTTTGTTTTAAGTATATCTCCCGCAAATTGGTAGCACCCAACATACCGCCCGAGGCTCCCGTTATCATAAATGTTTTATCGAAAAGCGTTCCTTCCAGAATGCTGTCGCAACGCTGCATTACCACCGTGGTGTACATGGCAGAGCGCAACCCCCCTCCGCTAACGTTTACAAAATACATTTTCGGTTTGCGGTCCGGAAAGCGCGGGTCGGTGTTTTTCTTTTTCCAGTTTTCGAGAATGGGCAGAAAGTAGTCCATATCTTTTGTCACAATGGAGTCGGTGCTCAATGCACGCAAATTAGCAAGCGTGTATTTCGCTTGTTCGGTTTTATAGTTTAAACCGTAGGCTTCGCTTTGCGAGCCGAACAAATCGTATTTGGTAAGTTGATTAGCCACTAACAAAAAAGCGATAATGGCAATAGACCCCCATGTACCCGTCCAATACAAAAACATGCCGAACAACGAAATGAGAATACTTAAAAAAAGAAAGGCACTGGAAGCAATAGGAATTTGAAAGAAAGGATTCTCTAAAAAGAAGCCGATACTGATTAAAAATGCAAAGGCAAACAGGAACGCGATAAACGCATTGAGGTGATGCCTGCGAAAAACAAGTTGCTGCAACGAAGGTCCGTAATGCTCAACCGTTCGTGTGTGCCGAATATTAAGGCGGTTGGTTACATAGTAATCTACCCGGGTGTTGGGTGCATAGTCGCTTATTTCATCGAACGGCACTTTGCGCTTTTTCCGTTCGCGCTCTTCCGACTTAATGTAGCTCTCGGGGCTGCGGTTGGCAAAACCGAAGTACAAAGCGGTAATGAGTATGGAAAGCAAAAACCCGGCACTGAAGCCCACTAAATCCATAGCAACATCCCAAAGGTTTTGATACTCGTTATTTATTTGGTGATTAAACACCGTAATGAAGTACGTAATGATAAACGCTGCGGGAATTAGCGAGTTGTTGATAAAAAACATGCCGAGCGGATATTGCAAACTCGCCATAAACGGAAAGCGGTGCGAATGCAAAATGTATATCACCACATTCCATGTTACATACATGGCGCCAAAGCCCAAACCGGCAGTTGCAAAGCTTAGGTAGCCTACTTTGCCAAGGTACTCAGGGTCGAGCAAAACAGCGGGCACACCAATGCCTGCACCAAACTTACCGATGATGATAATGAAGAGAAAAACCCAGATAAAAAGCAAAAACTGATGCCGCTTAACCGAGAGTAAAAGCAATTGAAAGGGGAAGGAATAATAGATGTCTTTGAATAATGTAAGCATGTAAATTGCAGGCTCAATTTACGACAGTGGCAGTCGAGTTATAGCTACAAATCAACGCGCTTACGGTATTTGTGTATAAGACTGTACAAGCTACGGCTCTTTTATTTCCGAAAGGTTGATTGTCCAACCCAAATTCATATTGGCAATAAGCGGAAACCTTCGCGATTCAATAACCGAAATCTTATACCTTATTTCGCTGCCGCCCTCCAGTTCCCAGCCGGGTACTGCCACCAAACTTCCGTTCAGGTTAAAGTTGAATTCGCTGATGGTATTGCTCATGCGCGTGGCGGTGTCTTCTGCTCCGTTTACCTTCAGCATGGCTTCGGCATTAGCGGCTACTTCATCAAAAACCTTTTGGCTAATGAACACCGATGTTTCCTTTTCCAGATTGGAAACTCCACCCGTAAAATAGTTAAACAGCGCATCGGCATTCTTTACGGCAGAGGCGCTCATGTTTACGGTTCCCGATTTGTTTACCGGCTCAGTCATCTTCCAGTCAAAAGCCGTTTCGCTTCCGGCTTTTTTGAGCGTAGCAATAAACTGATACTGTTTGCCGCCCATGTTTACATCGTAGGTTAGCACCGTACCCGGGCGCATGGCTTTCTCAAAATTTTCGAGGTCGGAAATGTTTTGTGCCGATAAAGAGGGAAATGTGCAAAAGAGGAAAAGAAGAGAGCAGAGAAGTTTCATAACGTAACCATTTGCTTGATAACGAATGTATGCCGTGAAAATACAAAGTGGGAGATTGCTTCTCCCGCTTTACTCTGTTTATTTTTTTGAAAATGCGGGATCGCAATGACTCCGTTTAATGTTAGCCGCTACAAACTCTACTGCGTTTCAATAGCGCCAATGTCGTACACTTTTCCGTTTTGGAGTTTGTCTTTGCGCGGGTTGCCGAAAATATCAAGCAGTAAACCGCTTGGTGCGTAGTCAATAGCCGGTGAAAAATAGCCCGAACTATCCGAAGGGGTGTAATTCCCTTTTTCCGGCTCTTTAAAGCGCGGATCCTGGTTAAAAAGATTTTGGTTGTTTACGGTGCTGAACATAGCAAGTGTATCGCTCTTTGTTTTCATGAGCGTGTACGAAAACTTATTATCAAACTCCGATGGTCCGGAAGTTGCCGTTTTGCTGAAAGCAATTTCGTTTTCCATGCTTCCGTACACAATGCAGTTGGCAAAAGTGGTTTGCAGTTTTTCCTCGTAAACCACCGAATTGTTTACCGCTACCAAGTTACTCAACAGCAGCGATTCTTTTTTGTGATTCACAAATCGGGAACCCGTGTTTACCATGGTGCAGTGATAGAAATTGTATTCGCCCCCTAATCCTATTTTTATCAAATGCTCCCCTGCGGTGTGAAACAAACTGTTCTCGGCACTCATTTTTGCATTAAAACCGTACAGGGTGTTGTAAAGGCTGTTTTTGATGATGCTGTTTTTGATGGTTACCTCAGGGCGACCACTCACACCGGTGTATTTATTTATATCGGTAGTTAAACCTGCACCGGCATACAAACCGTACGAAGATTCATTGATGATGCAATGATTGAATACCGCCTGCGGGGCGCAGGCAGAACTATTGTTGGTGTCGCGCAAAAAAACAATGCCGAACCACTGCCCGGGTTTATCATTGTAATATGGCTCCAATCGCGCTCCCTGAAACACGATAGAATCACTCCACATTTGTGCTTCGGCATACAATGCCCCTTCTACAAATATGGCGGAGTTGCCTGCGAAAAATATTTTGCAGCCCGGTTTAATATTGAGTGTTCCTCCACAATGCACATGCACGCCCGGCACATCGCCTTTGCTCACTATTACATGCGGAAGATCGCTGTTCCAGTTTTTGGTTTCTCCGTTTTGAATCTCCTCTCCGTAATGAAAATGTGCATTTTGTCCGAACGCCTGCAAGTGAACGGTAGCTGCTTTGCTTCCGTAACTGAACACCACATCGTCAATAATTACGTAAGGAGAAGTTTGATCGTTGGGGTTAACCGTTACTTCTACAAAAACATAAATGGAATCTTTGGCAGGAATTTCAACGTTCGTGAATTGGTCACCAAAAACGCCATCCACATTTATGCGAAACTGCTGCCCCACCAAACGCATTAAGCGTATATCGTTTATTACAATGGCTTTGTTGTTGTTGTTAAACACTTTAAAGCTCCGCATGGTAGAGCCAAAGGTTACAAACACGGTATCGAAGGTAAGCGTATCGGTACTGAACGAAATATTGCCGTTACTTAATTTTTCTTTTCGGCAGCCGCCCGAAAAAAATGCCGTTGCCAGCAATACGATAGAAAAGAATAAGAAAAAATGTTTTTTCACCTGCGGAATTGAAACAATAAACGGGGTGTGAAAATAGAAATTGTACAACAGCCGTTTAGTTTCACGCGGCAAACTTCTATATTAAACGCATGAAGCGGCTTATTGGAGAAATAATACGGCAGAAAGTATTGCACCGCAAGCGCGAATATTCCAGTGCGCAGGTAGAGCAGTTTTCATCGTATCAGTTAGCTAAAGCATTTCGCGAGTTACGCATAACCGTTTACCGTTCGCTAAAGGATGCGTTCTTAATTACGCTCGGCATTCTGTCAGCATCGGTAGGGCTTAAAAGTTTTCTTATCCCCAACGGGTTTATTGACGGTGGCGCCATGGGCGTATCGCTGCTTGTTTTTATGATGACCAAAATTCCGTTGCCCGTTCTCATTATCGGCATCAATCTTCCGTTTATGATTATCGGACTGCGGGTAATAAGCTGGCAGTTTGCACTCAAGTCAACATTAGCAATTACCGGGCTTGCTATTACATCAGCAGTGTTGCCCTTGCCTCCCATTACTTCCGACAAGTTACTGATTTCTGTATTCGGAGGTTTTTTTCTCGGAACGGGAATAGGCTTATCGGTACGTGGCGGTGCAGTAATTGACGGAACCGAAGTGCTTGCCATTTATTTGAGCCGAAAAATGGGTGTTACCATAGGCGATGTTATCCTCTTTATCAATCTCATTATTTTTTCGGTAGCGGCTTATTTGCTTTCTATTGAAGTAGCCTTGTATTCGGTGCTAACGTATATGGCAGCGTCCAAATCGGTTGATTTTGTAATTGAAGGAATTGAAGAATACACCGGGGTTACGATAGTTTCGGTGCGGCACACCGAAATATTGCAAATGATTAAAGATGTAATGGGACGGGGCGCCACAGTTTACCGTGGCAGAACAGGTTTTGGCAAGCGTGGCGAACAGCGCGATGCTGATATTGTTTTCACCGTAGTTACCCGCCTCGAAATTTCAAAACTGAATTCGGAAATTGAAAAAATTGACCCGAATGCATTTGTGGTTATGAGCAGCATTAAGGATACCAAAGGCGGTATGATTAAGAAAAGACCAATACCGCATTAGTGGTGTTTTTAAGCAAGTTTCTTCGTTATGGTTGTAACGATTAATATTTTTTGTGTTAGCCAACCGCAATCTTTCCCTTTTTGCATTATTTTAAAGTGGGCAAGCATTGTATTCTTCGTTTAAATTTGCCCGCCATGTTCAACCAATTAAACACCCGCAGCGTAACCTTCAACATTATTGCCATCAATGTTATTCTATACATTATTACCGTAATGACAGGCGAATGGATGTATATGCAGTTTGCCTTACACTATCCGGCTAATCCGCTTTTTCAGCCCGTGCAAATTGTAACACACATGTTTATGCACGGCAGTATGGGGCATATATTCTTCAACATGTTTGCGCTGTTTATGTTCGGCAGTGTACTGGAACGCGTGTGGGGTCCCAAACGTTTTCTGGCATTTTACTTTATCACTGGCTTTGGGGCCGTAGCATTGCACCTGTTAGTGCAGGCAATTATCGTTTACAATTTTACGGGCACTTTCAGCCCAACGCTCGAAATGGTGCAAAGCGAGCCGGGCGTAATTTCCACGTTTTTCTCCAGCACGGTAGGCGCATCGGGGGCACTGTTCGGCATATTAGTTGGTTTTGGCATGTTGTTTCCGAATACCGAATTGTATTTGTTGTTTTTCCCTTTTCCCATTAAAGCCAAATACTTCATTTCGTTTTATGTGTTACTCGAAATTTATTTGGGCTTTTCGATGTACGGCTCCGATAATGTGGCGCACTTTGCCCACTTAGGAGGGGCGCTGTTCGGCTTTATTCTGGTAAAAATCTGGAACCGTAAGCGCGATTTCTTGTATTAACGTTTCATCTTTTGCAAATTGCGTAAGCAACAACGAACATGCTTA
Organism: Chitinophagales bacterium; assembly: GCA_026129525.1. Taxonomy (GTDB): domain Bacteria; phylum Bacteroidota; class Bacteroidia; order Chitinophagales; family LD1; genus Bog-950. The sequence continues at coordinate 322,795 of JAHCHW010000003.1, forward strand.
CCAACTCTATTACACAGGAAATACAACACAAGTTCCGCCATGGCAACATGGTTATGAAACTCATTTTCGTGAACATTGGCGTGTTTCTGTTTTTTGGCGTGTTCTCTGTTCTCTCTTATCTGCTGCAAAACTTTGACGCTTACAATTGGCTGCTGCATAAATTAGAGGTGCCCGCATCGGTTGATGTGCTACTGCGGCAGCCCTGGTCGCTGTTTACGTACATGTTTTTGCATTCCGGCATTCTGCATATCCTTTTCAATTTGTTGTGGCTGTATTGGTTCGGTGAAATTTTTGTGCTTTTTCTAGGCGATAAAAAAATATTGCCGCTGTATTTGTTGGGTGGAGTAGTAGGCGCACTGTTATATGTGCTGGCGTTTAATCTTCTTCCGGTGTTTGCGCCAAAGGTGGCAACCTCGCAAATGCTGGGCGCTTCGGCTGCGGTGTTTGCCATTGTTTTTGCTGCCGCTACCCTAAGCCCCGATTACGAAGTGCGCTTACTGCTGTTTGGTGTAGTGCGTATTAAATACATAGCGCTCATTGCGCTGGTGCTGGATATCATCAGCATTCCGTACGGAAATGCGGGCGGCTACATAGCGCATTTGGGAGGCGCACTAACAGGCGTGTTATACATTAAAGCACTTAGAGGGGGAACCGACTTTGGCAAACCCTTGAATCGCTTTTTTGATTTTGTCGCAACAGTTTTCAAGCCCAAGCCTAAGGTGAAGGTAACTTACAAAAGCAGCGATGAGCGAAGCGCCCCTAAAGCTCCGCGCAGCAAAAGCGATCAGGAAAAAATTGATGAAATACTCGATAAAATTTCCCGCTCGGGGTACGACAGCCTTACCAAAGAAGAGAAAGATTTTTTGTTTCACTATTCTAACAAGTGAGGTAGCATGTTTTCTTTTCTTTTAAAAACAATTACCGTTTTTAACGCTTTATTGTTGCTGCTTTCCTGTGCCTCAGTTTTCATTAATCCAAATACACTTTGGCATTTTTCATTTTTCGGCTTTGCGTTCATTTTTCTTTTTGCAGCAAACCTTTTGCTGTTGCTTTGGTGGCTGTTGCGTTTTAATTTGTTTGTGGTTGTGCCAGCGCTTGCGCTGCTGGTAAGTTGGAAACAGGCGGCAAACACATTTGCGCTGAACTTTAAAGAAGAACCGAAAGAACAGGGGATAAAACTGCTTACATGGAACGTAAAAAACTTCGACCTATATAACTGGAGCAAGAACGCTGCTGCCCGTCAACAAATGATGGCGTTGATTAAAAAAGAAAACCCCTATGTGCTTTGCCTGCAAGAGTTTTACACCAACAACCAAAATTTTAAAAACCTGGAATACCTGCGCGACACACTTGGTTTTACTCACGTTTATTTTTATCCGAGGGTAGAAATTACCGGCAAGCCGAGGAATGTTTGGCAAAAAACGCTATGGAAAAACGAATCACTAACCCAACAATGGGGCGTAGCTACCTTCAGCAAATTTCCGATTGTAGAATCGGGCAAAACGGAGTTTGATAACAAGTTAGTGAACGGCTGTATTTACACTGATGTTGATTTTGGCAATGAGGTGGTTCGTATTCATAATGTGCATTTAGAGTCGGTGCACTTGGGTTACGAAGACTACGAAACTCTAGACGAAATTGAACAGAGCCGTCAAACCAATCGCAATAAAATTTTTCGCATACTCCGAAAAATGAAACGCGCTTACGGCAAGCGGGCACTGCAAGCAAAGGAACTGCGGCAGGATATTGATACACACAGCGGACTGCAAGTTCTTTGCGGAGATTTTAACGATGTGCCGGTTTCCTACACTTACCGCAATGCCGGCTATGGACTTAAAGATGCATTCATCGAAAAAGGCAAAGGACTCGGCTTTACCTACTTTTATCATTTCCCGCTTTTCCGTATTGACTATGTGTTGCTACATGAAAAGCTACAGGTGAACTCTTACCGAACCATCCGCAAAGAACTGAGCGACCATTATCCGGTGGCGGTAACGTTTTCATTTTGAATTGCGTATTTTAGGTACATGAACGAATTGGTAATAGAAAACAAAAAGTATTTTCTTGTTTCAGAGAAAGACTACCGTGCATTGCAGAAAAAAGCAATGCTGAAAACCAAGCCCGAAAGAATGTTCACCATTCAGGAAGCACGGGCATATTCAAAAAAACTCATTCGTAAGTGGGCAAGCGAAAAATAATTGTCCGCGAGTCTGCTGTCCAAAGCATTGCGGAAGTTGCTTGGTTTATTGAATCGAAAGGAATGCTGGCAACTGCCGAAAAATTTTCAGATGCGGCTTACGATGCCATTGAAAAGTTGGCCAATACCAGAGTAACACATGCCGTTTGCAAAGAGGCGGAGCGTAACTCGCTTGGCTTAAAGTGCATTTCTTTCAAAAAGAAGTACACGATTGTGTTTTTTGAATCGGTAATGGAAATAATCATACACGAGTTTATACCGTCTAAAATGATTCATTGGTAGTTTTTTTGCCAAAGTTTATATCCCGCTATTGCCTTTTATATTCGCACCCATGTCCGAACTACGTATTTACAACACGCTTACCCGCGAAAAAGAAATTTTCAAACCGCTCAATGCGCCTCATGTGGGCATGTATGTGTGCGGTCCCACCTTATACAGTTATGCTCACTTAGGAAATTGCCGAACCTTCCTTTCGTTCGATGTGGTGTTCCGTTATTTAAAGCACCTGGGCTACAAAGTGCGCTATGTGCGAAACATTACCGATGTAGGACATTTGGAAAGCGATGCCGATGAAGGAGAAGATAAAATTGCCAAGCGCGCACGCCTTGAAAAATTAGAGCCAATGGAAATTGTGCAGTTGTATGCTGTAGATTTTCACCACGTATTGGAGCAGCTTAATTTGTTGCCGCCAAGTATTGAACCCACCGCCAGCGGGCACATTATAGAGCAAATTGAAATGACGAAGAAGATAATGGAGAACGGCTTGGCATACGAAGTGGATGGCACTGTCTATTTCGATGTAGAAAAATTTGCAAAAACGTTTCCGTACACCCAACTAAGCGGGCGAAAATTAGACGAACTGTTAGAAGGCACCCGCGATAATTTAGAAGGGCAAGACGAGAAACGCGGACGGTTGGATTTTGCACTTTGGAAAAAAGCAAAGCCCGAACATATTATGCGTTGGCCCAGCCCGTGGGGCGAAGGGTTTCCCGGCTGGCATATTGAGTGCAGTGCCATGAGCACAAAATATTTGGGCGATGAGTTTGACATACACGGTGGCGGAATGGACTTAATACCCACCCACCATACCAACGAAATTGCCCAACATGCAGCTTGCCATCATAAATCGCCCGCAAAAATTTGGATGCACACCAACATGCTTACCGTTAACGGGCAAAAAATGAGCAAGAGCCTCGGCAACTCGTTTTTGCCGCAGGAGCTTTTTGAAGGAAAGCACAAACTGCTGGAGCGCGGTTACTCACCTATGGTGGTTCGCTTTTTTATGTTACAGGCGCATTATCGCAGCACACTCGATTTTTCGAATGCGGCATTGCAGGCTTCCGAAAAAGGATTTCATCGCTTGATGAATGCCGTTAAACTGATTCCGAATCTGAAAACATCCGAAACATCTTCTTTCAGTTTTGAAAAGCTGAAAACTGAAGTGTACCATGCACTGAATGACGACTTTAATACTCCGGTTGCTATTGCGGCTTTGTTTGAAGGCGTGCGTATCATTAATTCCGCAAACGATGGAAAAGATTCCATTACCGCTGCCGACAAAGAACAACTGCAAAAACTATTTGGTGAAATAGTGTTCGATGTACTTGGCTTAAAACAAGAAGGCGCGGGCAACTCCGATAAAGTGGAGGGGCTGATGAACCTGATTTTGGAACTGCGTAAGGATGTGCGCGCCAAAAAAGATTTTGCCACTTCCGATAAAATTCGCGATGAATTGTTGAAGGTGGGCATCCAGGTGAAGGACGGCAAAGATGGTGTTAGCTGGACAATAAATTAAAACACAAACCAAATAGGGGCGTTAGAAATGTTTTCTTATGTGCCTATGCGGTTCAATAAAATTTCATGAGCAAGTATCTTTCAATTTTCCTTCTGTTGTTATGGTTCAACTCCTGCAACCAATGCAACAAGAGCAACGATGTAGTTGTGCCCCCCGCAAAAGAAGTAGTAGTAAATGCTCCCGCCTTTAATGCCGATTCGGCTTATTACTTTACACAGCGGCAAGTAGATTTCGGTCCGCGCAATATGAATTCGAAAGGACACGAGGAATGTGCCAAGTGGCTTATTGAAAAAGCAAAAAACTATGCCGACACTGTTTTTGTGCAGCAGTTTGATGCCACAGGCTTTGACGGCACCAAACTGAAAAGCACAAACATTATTGCTTCGTTTAACCCTACAGCCGCTAATCGCATTTTACTTTGCGCGCATTGGGACACCCGCCCCTGGGCTGATCAAGACACTAAAGACCGCGACAAACCCATATTGGCTGCCAGCGATGGCGCCAGCGGTGTGGCGGTGTTGTTAGAAGTGGCACGCGCTCTCCAATCGCAAAAACTGCAAAACATTGGGGTAGATGTTTTTTTTATTGATGCCGAAGATTACGGATACAGTTCGGCATTGGCGGATATTGTAAAGAATGTGGTGAACACTGAAAACTCTTTCTGCCTCGGCTCACAATACTGGTCAAAACACTTGCATACACCCGGCTACCGTGCCGACTTCGGAATACTGTTAGACATGGTAGGCGCGCGCAATGCGGTTTTTACCCGCGAAGGCACTTCGGCTTTTAATGCCGGATGGGTGCAGGATAAAGTGTGGAGCAATGCCGCCAAGTTGGGCTACGCCTCTATGTTCAGCAATCAAAACACGGCACCCATTACTGACGACCATTACTACATTAACGGCATTGCCAAAATTCCAACGGTTGACATTATTCAGTTCGATGCCTCCACCGCCTCAGGCTTTGCGCCTTACTGGCACACCCACAATGACAACATGAGCATTATTGACAAGAACACTTTGGATGCTGTTGGCAAAGTGGTGCTTTACACGGTGTATCAGTATGAGGCGGAGAAAGTGGTGCAGTAAAAAATCTATTTCACCTCCACCGAAACAATTTCCACTCTACGCTCTAAAGCAGCTGCGGGGCTGTAAACCGAATTGCGGAGGTCTTCGCGCTTGTCGCTTATTTCAGTAGCAGCAGTTTCTTCGCCAAACGAAATGGTTTTGAGCAGCAGCTTTTTCTGGGCAATGTAATCGAGCAGAATACCCACGCGGTAGTTGTAAAAATAATTTCGCAGCGAAGCAGCTCTTCGGTTACCTAAGTGAATGTTATACTGATTATAGTTGAGCGGAGAACAATAGCCTTTAATAGTTACCTCAATGGTGTTGCCTTGCTCTAAAAGTTCGAGCAACTCCGAAGTAAACGCTTGTAAATTTTTAAAACCGCCTTCCACCTTTTGCGTAAAAAAGTCGGACACTGCTTTTTCGGCTGCGAGCTTTTCTTCCTCCTCTAATCCTTTCGCGTATTCTCTTCTGTATTCTTCGCGGAAAGTAAGGTAAGCATCATACGTTTGCTGATAATTCAACGAAGTAGTATCGCTTAGCGTGCGGGGGTTGGGCTCATCGTTGTGGAAGTAAAGTGTTACTTCCACTTTTTGTTTCACGCCTTTCAGTGTTTCGTCAATCATGTCCTTTGGCTCATCGGCAGCAGCAGTGGTAAGTGTATCGGTTGCAGGGGTTGAAGTGGTATCTTTCTTCTCAATCGTTTTGCCGGTTTTGTACGAGTAAATATCGTTGCAGCAGGTTTCGGAAGTAATAAAGTAAGAACCTTTGCGGTTGCTGGTGATGTAGGCAACGGAGTTATCGGGGGCTAAAGAATAATACAAATCGTTTTGCGGAGTGTTTACCGGGCGAAGCAAATTTTTTGGCGTGCTCCAGTTTACATATTCACCGGTGGTTTCAAAAATATCGTATCCGCCAAAGCCGTAGTGCCAGTCGCTGCTGAAATACAATTTTCGCTCGTTGGCATCATAGAAGGGTGTAATTTCATTGCCTTGCGTGTTGATGACTTTCCCGGCATTCACCGCCTGTTGATACGTTCCATCAGCATTCAATTTGCACAGCCAAATGTCCATGCTGCCTTGGCCACCGCTGCGGTCCGATGAAAAAAACAACACCTCATTTCCCTGCAAATCGAACCCAACGGCAGGGTGCGTATTTGTAAACGAAGGATGATTAACATGGTCGCTCAGTTTTTGCGCGGGCTGCCACTTGTAGTCTTCGTACTTGGTTACATAAATATCGCAACGCGAAGTGGTTTTGCCGGTGGGTTCGCATTGGGTAAAATAAAAACGCTGCACATCGGGCGAGTATGCTCCGTTACCTACATGCATGGAAGGATTGCTTCCGTTGGGTATAAATGTTTCGGACGGGTTGGGCGGTTGATTGTAGATACGTACTTTGTAATCGGGCTTCTTATCATCGCCTGAAATATTCCGCAGCGAGGAGAACTGAATTTTATCGGGGTAAACATGAATGGCGCCAAACTCCGATGCTTCGGTGTTCACCTCTTTACCCAGCTGCTCCACATGCACAGCGGTGTCGGGCTTGCTGTGGTCTAACACCCAGGCACACGACTCCAACTCCTGCTGACATTTGGCGCTGTAGTAATCCTTTTTGCGGTACTTGCCTCTGAATTTTTTAAACGCATTCATGGCATCTTGCACTTTACACTCGCACGATGCACGCAACATTATTCCGAGCCAGAAATACGAGAGCGGATATTGATTATTCTTATCGAACTTGGTTACGGCTTTATAGCCTTCGGCTGCTTCGGTGTAGTCGTTAAACAGCCGCGAGGCTTCGGCATACTTGTAAAGCAAGTCAATATTTTCGGCATCTTTCTTTATGGCATCTTTATAGTAAAAGGCAGCCGCGTTGTAATCGCCTTCGGCAAATTTTTTATCGCCTGTTTTGGTAAGTTGCGAAACTGTTTGGGAGAAAGAAAGCAGAGAGAATAAACCGGAAAGCAGAAACAGGAATGTGTGTTTTAATCGGTAGTTCAACCTATAGGTGGTGGTTGGTGAGGACACCGACCACGCAAAAAAATATCGTAAACCGCTAACAGTTGATTTCATTACAAAAACGATGGGCAAACAGGTTTGCTAATGTTTTTCACTTTGGCAAGAATGTAAATAACGCTCACTTCAATTCCCCCGTTGTAGCGGCTGGCAGTTCTCAGCCCCGTCAGGTTAATATCGTAGCTCAGGTTTACCTGCAGGTTATCGAAATCCATTCCGGCAAACAGCCAAAAGGCATCGGTTACTCTTCCGTACGCACCGGCATTGAGCGCAATGTTGTGCGGAATTTTTACAGGCATGTAATACTTAGCATGCGCTCCGAAAACAAATTCCTGCTTGGTGTCCTGCATTTGCCACATGGCTTCCGGCACTATATCCACGCGCTTCGAAACTTTTACCTGCCCGCGTGTGTGCAGCGTAAAACGCGGATTCAGTTTTACGGTATTATCGGTGTAAAAAGTTTGGCGCGGCTGGTTAAGGTGCATTACCGAAAAACCAAACGTAACATTGGTGCGCTCGTTTTTATCCCAGCGGTACGCAAGCCCTGTTCCCAAATCGAAATAGTTGATGCGTGTGTTGCTGTATTGTTCATTGGCAGGAATATTGGCATCAAAAGCATCGCCATTCCATTGGTTATCGAAATTTAAATTGGCATAGTTGAAACTTTTGTTCGCCACGCCAAACTGAATGCCGTACACGAGTGCGTGTTCCGAGCGTTTGCCAAAGTTGTAGGTGTACGAAAAAGAAAGGGCTGTGTTGAGCGAGGTAAAACGCGAATCGCCTACGCGGTCGAAATAAAACAACAAACCACCGCCCACGCGGTCGTTGTTGCTAAGCGTTACAAAATTCATTTCAGCCGAAGCGGAAAATGTGTTGAACTTAACCGGTACGGTGGGCCACTGGTTTTTGTAATTGCCCACAAAACGATAATCGCCATTAAACAAATTGGTGTTAGCGGGGTTCTGATTAAGCGGAGAAAAATTGAAGTGAGAGAAGTGAATATCCTGACCGATGACTAATGACGGATGACCGATAATCAGTAACCAACAAAAGATAAAAGCAGGTTTTAGCAGAAAGTATCTCTCCTTCTGACTTCTGATTTCCGACTTCTGACTTCTCGCTTTCATCTCAGCAGTGTTACATTTCCTTTCTTAAAAAACTTTTTGTTGCCCGGGCAATCGCCTTCGGCATAATAACCAAATACAGCGGGATCTAAGCGGGCACCTTTAAATTTGCCATCCCAGCCTTTAGTAACATCGGTGGTTTCGAACACTTTTTGTCCCCAGCGGTCGTACACGGCAAAGTATAAATTGGTGATGTTGTTGCCGCGCACATACAGCACATCGTTTTTGCCGTCACCATTCGGTGAAAACGCATTTGGAATATACACGCTTGTTTCTTCGCAAGGAGTTTTGAGCACCACTACAATTACCGAATCGGTTTTAAAGCAGCCCTGCGAATCGGAAACCGTTACATAATACGTGTGTGTTTCTTTCGGATAAGCCAGCGGGTTTTGAATGGTTGTGTTGCTCAATGTAGTATCTGTTTGCCATTGAATATTCGCCACTGTTGCGCTAAAAGAAACATTCAGTTGGGTGGTATCGCCAAAGTAAATAGTGTCGGGCGTGGCAAAGGCGTTCACATTCGGCAAACCCGAAAGCACATCAATTTGAATGGAGCCGGTAAACGTGCAGCCTATTTGATTCATCACTGTAACAGTATAAGTAGTGTTTTGTGAAGGGCTAACTAAAGGGTTGGCGGTGTTGGCTCCTGAAATTATTTGGTTGACAGGTTCCCACGTGTAAGTAAGTTGTTGATTGGGCTGCGAATTGGTAACCGAAAGTTGCAGTGTATCGCCCGCACATAACACATCGTTGCCTTGTAACGAAAGAGCATCGGTGAACACTACTACGGTTTGGCGAATGGTATCGGTGCAAATGCCATTGCCCACCAACAGGGTATATTGCGTGGTTTGCGTGGGCGATGCAAACGGATTGGAAACGGTGGATGAACTCAAACTTCCTGATGGAGTCCACAAATAAGTGATGGCAGAATCGTTGCCTGGCGGAATACCAATTTGCGTTGCCTGCGTGTTGCAAATAGTAAGCGTAGGTAAAGTATCGGTTCCCGAATTGCCAATCACTAAAACCTTCTTTGTAATAGTATCAGTAGCGTTGCAACTTCCCGGGTCGCTTATAACCAAGGTTACATCATACAAACCGCTTTGATTAAATGAATAGGTAGGATTTGCAACGGTAGAACTTCCTCCATCGCCAAAAAACCATTGGTATGAAGGCGACAAAACCGAAGTGCTTTGGTTGGTAAACGAAACAGGAACATTAACGCAAGCGTTGGGCGCAGTAAAATCAGCCAAACAAAGCGGCAGGTCTAAGTTGAATTTAAAAACAGCATTGTTGCAGTTTGAAGAATTGTTGGTGTTGGAAACCGCACCGGGAGTGGTGGGAAAATCATCGTTGCTGCCGCAGCCCGCACATACCGATTGGTACGCCACCCCTTTTTTATCGAAGCGGCTTGTTCCGCCATCCACATGTTCGTGGCTGATGTTGCCTCCCATAAAGGTGGCATACACCAACGCAGAGGCATCGTCCTTCAACACCATCAAATAAAAATCGGAACCATCGGTTACTGCCTTGTAAGCATTGGAAGTAACATCCAACCCTAATGTTCCTCCTGTGCCACCCACATTATTATTTACACTTTGGCTGCCCCAGCCGCAGGCGTAAATACTGTTGCATACATCTACCAAAAATGCGGTAGGAGAAATGTCGGTAGTGCCTAAGCCGCGCCCAAACGAAGTGGACCAAATAAGAGTGTCGAGTTGATTAGAGAATTTTGAAATAAACTGTCCGCCATTGGGTTTATTGTAGGCTGCATTCTTTATAAAGTTGGTTCCCGAATTATCTGCCTGCCCAAATACATACACCGCGTTGCTCTTATCCAACTCCACAAAATAAATTTGGTCGTAATCGCCATAGCCGTAGTAAGTAGAGGCGATATTTTGTTGTCCGTTTTTATCAATGTGAATGATAAAACCATCGGTTTCGCCACCGGCATACGTGTTTTGGAAAGTTCCCGCTGTAACCGGAAAATTGGTGGAGCGTGTTCCTCCGGCAATAAAAAGGTTTTCGGTATTATCAATGGCAACCGAGTAAGCGGCATCATCTTCATTGCCGCCAAAGGTGGTACTCCATATCATGGTACTCAAGTTGGCATCCATTTTAAACACACAAGCATCCAAGCCTCCGCCAAAACTGTTTTGAAAAGTTCCGGCAGTGCGCGGAAAATCTTGCGAGCGGGTGCACGATGCCACATACACGTTGTTATTCTTGTCAATATCAATTTCGCCACGTACTTCATCGGCATAGTTGTGGCGGGTAAAACCGGGTGTGCTGTAAGGCTGCCCGGCACGGTAGTTCAGTCCGTCATTACCGGAGCCGCCCACATAAGTAGAAGAAAGCAATTGAGTGCCATCGGCACTCAGGCGCGAAATCACAATATCGGAACCATTGCGGTAATGCGCAGCAATACCAGTAAACACTCCCGGGTCGTTTCCTCCGTTAAAAGTTTGGTCGTACGCGTTGGCAGTAGTAGGATAGTTGGAGGCATCGGTAGTTCCCAAAATATACAACTCATCGTTTTGGTTGGCGACCAAACTGTGCGGCAAATCCTGCCCGAAACCACCGAGGTAAGTAGAATAAATTCGCTGTGTGCCAGTGGCGTTATACTTCGTAATGCCAATGTCTGCTCCGGGAATACCGCCTACACTCAAGCCGCCAATGTAATTAACCTGATAAGCGCCAAGTGTAGTAGGGTAGCCAACTCCGAATACAGAGCCTGCTGCGAAAGCATTGCCGGCACGGTCGTACGTTGCCGAGTATCCGAAGTTATCGGAAGTGGAGCCGGAGTAGGTGCTGAAGATAAGCGTGGGGTCAATAATTAAATCGTATTGCTTGTTATAGCCATTCGGGAAAGAATAGCACAACCAGTTTCTTGAAAGCGAAAAATTGCAGGCTACATCTTTTTTGCTTCCATTGATTATTTGATACGCCACCGGTTTGGTATCAATAAAATTTCCGAGCGAAGTTTTGAGAACTAAATCGCCTTCGTGGGTTAAAGAAACCTCATCGGCTCCTTTGAATACAGTTTTAATAAGAGAGGCATCAGCACCTTTCTTTACCGTATAAGTGTATTTCAAGTTCCCTTCTGCCGAAGTTACATGCAGGTGAATGCCCGGGTATAACTCAGCGTAGTTTACCTCTTTAAATCCGCGAACGCGCGAAGCCCAACCAGCCGGATCGTTGCCGATGAAATAGTTGAAATACTCGCTGATGGCTTTATCTCCTGTTACTTCGGGTTTACTGCTTGCCCCTTCAAACTCCATGGCAAACGCATGAAGGCGCAAGGTGTAATCAATTTCGGGCTGGTAGTTTTCCAACCGGTGGTGGTCGCCCCGAATGCGCTGTATATCATCCGAACTTACAAAGTGAAAGGTGATTCCTTTTTGTTCAAAGAAAATGGCTCCGCTTTTTACATCCGCTTTGAAGACTATGTTGTTTTGCCACTGCCCTTTGTTTTCAATAAATGTATAACTTGGACAACGGTTGCAACTGCCGTATAAGCAGTTGCTGTTTAACAAAAGAGGAATAAAACAAATTAACAGTATTTTCGTAAAAAGGTTCATAAAATGGACTTGGCGCTTAAACCAAATCAGGCTAAAGAAACAATAGTTTCGGTGTCTATACAATACCATCACTAAAATTCCTATCGGTTATGAAACATATTTTCGCATTGTTGTTGTGCGCAGCATCGGTATCGCTTACACAGTTTAATGCCAGCGCCCAAGCCGGAACAGTTGACCTTACATACTATCAAGGCATGGGGGTTGATTTTAAATGTACTGGCGGTTTAGTACAGCCCGATTCATCAGTAATTATTATTGGTCGTTTTGCATGGGTAAATGAGCGTGCCATTAGTGGTGTTGCGAAGTTGAACCAACAGGGAGACAACGATTATTCCTTCGATATAGGAACAGGTGCCGATGAGCATGTTAACCAAATAGTGCGCCAGCCCGATGGTAAATTGATAATAGCGGGAGATTTCAAAAATTTTAATGGCGAATTGGTAAACCATATTGTGCGCCTTAATCCCGATGGCAGCCGCGATTATTCATTTAATATGGGGAGTGGTTTTACTGCTAATGGAACAGTTTATGCTTTGTATTTACAGCCCGATGGAAAAATTTTAGCAGGGGGAATTTTTGTTGATTACAATGGTACAACTGCCAATTATTTAGTTCGGTTAAATAACGATGGCTCCATTGACAATACCTTCAATATCGGAACCGGGTTTAACAACACGGTTTATGACATTGACCGCCAAACAGACGGCAAATACATTGTAGCCGGAAATTTTACAACGGTTAATGGCGACACGCTTTACAAGCGCATAGTGCGACTGAATACTAACGGAAGTATTGATGCAACCTTTAATCCGGGAAAAGGATTCAGCAATATTGTAACCAGAGCCAAACTACAAAGCGATGGCAAAATAGTAGCAGTAGGTTTTTTTACTTCGTACAATGACTCTGCACGAAGCCGAATTGCAAGAATAGACACAAACGGCAATTTGGATGTAAACTTCAACCCCGGCACCGGATTTAACAGCAACGTTAACGATGTATTGCTCCATACCGATGGTAAAATTTATGCAACAGGTAACTTTACACAATACAATGGATCGGGTAATAACCGAATAGTAAGGATAAACACTACAGGAAGCAAAGACATGACATTTACTCCTGGTACAGGTCTGAATCTTAGTTGTAATGCTATTTTTCAGAACTACGATGGGCGTGTTTTTGTGGGAGGCACTTTTACAGCCGCAGATTCCTTTGCTCGCTTCAGATTAGTTCGGTTTTTAACTACCGGCAAAGTTGACCATACTTTTTTGGAGCAATCGAAACTGAATAATCTGGTTTATTCGGCAGCCACACAAAGCTCCGGCAAGGCAGTTATAGGGGGAACTTTTACCAGATATAACCAACGAATGGCAAATCGCATAACCCGTCTTAACAGCGATGGAATGATTGATACCACTTTTAAAAGCGGGACGGGCGCAAATAATAATATCCGAAAAATTGTAGTGCTACCTAACGATAAGATATTGATAGGGGGCGATTTTACTACCTACAACGGAGTAGCACGCAACCGTATTGCCCGCCTAAATGCCGATGGCTCTTTAGACACAAGTTTTGTTGTGGGAACCGGAGCCAATGCTACCGTATATGCATTTGCAGTGGACGCACAAGGAAAAATTTATGTAGGGGGTAACTTTGCCACTTTTAATGGCACTACTGTTAACCGCATTGTTCGTTTAAACAGTAACGGCTCTATTGATAATACCTTTGATATGGGCACAGGGTTCAACAACTATGTGTACGAAATAGTGTTGCAGCCCGATGGCAAGATATTGGCAAGCGGAGCTTTCACCAATTACAAAGGGGTAAGCAACAACCGAATTATCCGGTTAAACACCGATGGAACCCCCGACAATACATTTACCATCGGAACCGGAGCCGGTAACATTGTTTATAGTATAGAGCTAATGGATAGCGGTCGTATACTGATTGGTGGCACATTTACTACGTACAATGGCACATCTAAACTACGTGTTGCACTTTTAAATACAAATGGAACACTAAACACTTCATTTGCTGCAACCGTTGCAAATGGAGCTGTGTTTGACATTAGGCGTATTGACAAGGGCGTTTTGTTGGGCGGTTCATTTACCAGCGTAAATGGCGTTACGGGCAGAAACAGAATAATTTGTCTTGACTCTACGGGTGCGGTGAACAATTCTACTTTTTACACCGGCATCGGCTCAGATAATATTATTTACACCGTACACTATGATGCATTGCAACGTGCCATTTACTTAGGCGGCACATTCAGCACTATACAGTCGAAACTCTACAACCGTTTTGCGCGCCTTACAAATTCAAGCATAAAACTGGTAGATATTGCAACACTATTATGCCCGGGAGCCATACCAAAAGTATATTTTGAAAAGAATGGCATTTATAACCCAGGCAATGTTTTTACTGTGCAACTTTCCGATGCTAACGGCAGTTTTGCTAACCCAACAACCATTGGCGCAAAGCCATCTACCGCACTCGGACTCGACTCCATTACTGTTTTTTTTCCGAACAATCTACCGCATGGAACTAATTACCGAGTTAGGATTGTGTCTTCCGACCTTGATGATATCAGTAACCTTTCGCAAGCCATTACGGTTACCAACCCACAAATTCCAACTGTTACAGCAAGTGGTCCACTTGATTTTTGCAGTGGTGGAAGCGGAGTTACACTCTCTGCTTCCGAGGGGACATCATACAGTTGGAGCAGCGGAGAAACCACGCAAAGCATAGTTGTTCAAGCTACCGGCAGTTACATTGTTACGGTTAACAGTAACAACTGTATAGCTTCATCTGCTCCGGTTAATACGGTTGCCCATCCATCGCCCGACTCATCTATTGTTATTGAAATAGCTTCGCTGTGCGGTAGCGGAAGTGTAAAGCTAAGCGGCAAGCCGGGGTTAACTTATGCATGGAATATTGGACCAACATCACAATCTATTACTGTAAGCCAAAACGGAGTATATGCGCTTACGGTTACCGATACCATCGGATGCCAGTCGGATTCAACGCTTAATTTAAACATTACCGACTTGCTCAACAACCTGATTGTTGCAAACGGACCAACCACCTTTTGCCAAGGCAACAGTGTAACACTTACAACATTGCCCGGAGCGAACAGTTACTTATGGAGCAATTCGCAAACCACACAAAGCATTAACGTAACAACCGCAGGTAGCTATTCTTTAACCGTATCGGATGGTATTTGTTCTGTTACTGATGGTCCGGTTACAGTAACTGTACTTTCGCTTCCTACTATCACTTTCAGTTTGCCACAAGATACATTCTGCCAAAGCGGGTCTTCGGTAACATTGTCGGCAACACCGGTAGGCGGCACCTTTTCGGGCAATGGTGTTAGTGGCTCAACTTTTAACCCTGCCGGACTTGGTAACACATCGGTTGTAGTTACTTATACCTACACCGATGGTAACAATTGCACCAACACAAAGGCAGATACCGTGTATGTTGCCCTATGTACAGGCATTGAAGATGTTGCGGAAAACACCTTGCACATTTTCCCTAACCCAGTAAACGATGTGCTTTATATTGCCGGATTAAAGCAGGATACTTATTTGATTGAGATTACCAACATGCTTGGTGCTACAGTGCTAAGCAGAAGAGTAACTGCCACATCTGGAACCGAAATGCTTAATCTGAAAGAATTGACTGCGGGTCAGTACGTGATTAGAGCAGGCAACAGCCGAACTGTTTTTGTGAAGCAGTAACATTTTGCTGTCAATACTTCACTAATCTTCTGCCAATGGTTGGCAGATGGTTATTCTCGATTTTCAGCCAATAAACGCCTGCCGAAAATTTTTCGGTGTTCAGAAACGCAACAGAAGTAGTAATCGTTTCTGTTTGCAGCAATCTTCCGGTGGCATCAAACACACTAATATGTACAGGCAACGGCAGGTTGCCGGTTGATACCGTCAATAAATTATCGGAAAGCGGATTCGGATAAATAAGCACGTCTTCTTCGTTCCATTCATTTATTCCTGTTCCGAGGCAAAGCGGATAGCTCACATACACATCCTGCGATTGTGCACTGCAAAAGTTAGAGTCGGCAATTACCACATAATAAAAGCCCGACTGGTCGGCTGTATGAAAGCGCGTGTTTGCACCCGGCACTATCATGCTTCCGTTGTACCATTGGTAAGTTACGTTCGGAATTAAATCAGCCGCTAAGTCGCAAAAATTTACGTGCACTTGCGGAGGTGATAGCGGAGGATTGCAAGGGTCGGGCACTAATCCGCCTTGAACGATAACAATGTTTTGTCCACCCGTTAACTGCACAATGCAAGTGCGCGGTTGTGCATCAAAATTTGCATTCACCAAAAACTTTAGCCAGCCGCTGCCGGAGTATGGCAACGTTGGCGAAACAACACTCAGCCAGTTGCATATTGATACATTCCAAGCCGTGCAGGTGGAATCGGAAGTCGTTACATAAAACGAATCAACGGCAGCATTCGCTGAGAATGAAAAGTAAGCCGGTTGTGCCGTATATGTGCAGTAAGGAACTACATCCACAGCTACATCATCGGTTGCCGTACATCCGTTCGCATCGGTAACAGTAACCGTGTAAGTGGTAGAAGAAGTAAGATTGCTAACTACAGGATTTGCCATCGCATCGCTATTCAACGCTGTTGCGGGCGACCATTGGTAGTTGTATGGTGCCGTTCCGCCCATGGCAGTTGGCGAGCCGCCCAGCGTAAGCGAATTTCCTTGCGCCTGAAGAAAAATCTGGTCGGCACCTGCCGATGCAATGGGGTTAGGATAAACAGTTATGTCTATCGGAGTTGTTGAAGCCACATTCGCATTGCAGCCTCCGGGGTTGGTTACGGTTACATGAAAAGTTCCCGATTGGGTTACCTGTATAGAGGAAGCGGTATCTCCATTGCTCCAGTTGTAAGCACTGCCTTGTGTGGCTGTAAGTGTAACACTTCCTCCGCTGCAAAATGCTGTTGTGCCCGATGCGGAAATTTGCACTACCGGGCTGGCAGAAACTGTTACACTTTGCGATGCCGTACCAGTGCAGTTGTTCTGTGTAACGGTGTAAGTAACCACATGCGTTCCTACCCCTGCTGCGGATGGCGAAAACACATTGCCGCTAATTCCATTGCCTGAAAAAGTGCCGCCAATGGGAGTAGCAGTTAATGTAGCATTCGATGAAGCAAGGCAATACGCGTTCGATAAATTGCCGATAACCGGTTGCGGGGTAGCATTCACGGTAACACCGTACGGGTCGGAACTAAGGCTGCCACAGTTGTTGGTAGCGGTTACGCGATAAGTTCCCGAAGCTGTAACTGTAGTTTGTGTACCGGTGGCTCCGTTGCTCCAAACATAGGTACAACCGCTACATGGGTTCGAAACACTTAGTTGCGAGTTTTGCCCCGAGCAAAAAACATTATTGCCCGCAATAACCGGTTTGGTTGGTTGCGAGCAAGGTGTAGTAACGCAAATAGTAAACGTAGTGGTGGTAGGCGGGTTGCCCGCACCTGTGTAATCGTACACGCGTACGTAATAAGTAGTGCCTACGGTAAGCCCTGTTGCCTGCAAAATTTCTGTGGCTCCTTCTCCGCCACCTGCATCCTGACAGTCAATGGAAGTTCCCGGGCAGCCGCTGCGTAAATCAACCACCGCATCCATGCCCGATGTAGGCACCACGGTAATGTTGTGCGAAGTAGCGGTTGCCGTAAACTTATACCACACATCGTTTGCTACGCTTGATGTGTAGCCATCGCAGTTAGTAGGCGCTGCCGATTGCGTAGCTCCGTTCACATCGCCTGTTACAGTGCCTCCGCAGGTGGTTCCGTAAACGGTGAGCGATGGCGGATTTCCGCAGTAGTCGTTCGATGGTTGAACCGGTGGCGATGCATTGCAATTGCCCGAATTAAAATAACCGAACCATGTGCTCCACGGAATTGTTCCCGGGCAACTGGTGTTGGTGCCGGGCATATTGTTGTGCCCGCATATACCGGGCGATGTAATGTTTTGGTTGATGGGAATGTTGTACTGGTTGCAGAAATAACAAGCCATTTGTGCCGAAGCCTGCAACATGGCGGTGCTGTTCCATAAGCCGGGGTTGGCTAAAGTGGCTTCGTGCTCTTCGCCTATGCTTCGCCCGTTGTTGTAGGGGTAGCCCGATGCCCCGCAATGCCAGGCAGTGTTGGCTACTGCAACTGTTTGGTAAATGGTGCCGTTGTTGGCAGTTACAAAGTGCGCGCTCGCATTTGCCGAGCAGTTTTGAAACCACGACACCGCGCCCGCTGCCGTGCCTGTTCCTATCCAGTGGTTAACCCACGTATCAATAGAATGGTTTCGTCCGGTTGAATAGTTGCAGGTGGTAAAACTCCCCACAGCCGGACCGTAATCGGCAGTGCGGGAATTGTCTTCCTCCTCAGTAGTATTATCGTGGAATGTAGAGCGGATGTACTGCCAGTCAATTTTTTTGCGCGGAAGAGTTATCTGCTCGTTCCAAAGTGTAATGCTGTTAGCGCCATCGCTCAGTACAGTATAGTATCTGTCTGCCTCAATTTGGCAAAGTTGCCTTCTGATTAAGCCGGAGAATTTTGCCGCAGCCGGATACCAGTCTTCAATGCGTGCTTTGGTGTTTTTACTGTTGCCGAAATACTTGCGAAGCAAGGCAGCCGCCCCGCGTATATTTTGGCGCGCATCATCTTTCAGTGTTTGTTCGCTAACGCCAAGCAGTTGAGCGGCTTCGCTCAAGGTGTTGCAGTAGTTGTTTTGCACTAAGTGCATAATCCCCCAGCCTTTATCAATGGAGGGTCCAATTTGAGTCCAGTTGTTTTCTACCTGCCCTATTGCCATCAGCAAGTCCACCGGCACTTTAAATTCCAGTGCCGCCTGCTGAAAATATTTGCGAATAGTAGCAACAGACGGGTGTGGTTGGTTAAGGTAGTGCGCCCACAGTTCGTGTGCATGTCCTTGTTCGTTGTGGTCAATGTGTGCGGCAACTATGTTGAGTTCCGCAGAAAGGTCTTTCTTTAAAAAAACATCGCTCTTAACATAAATAGTATCGGGTGGCAGTAAAAATGGGATAGGCTCGTAAGGAGAAACATGCAAAGGCGGGAGTTGTGCGCTGGCAGCTAAAACTTCCAGCAGCATAAAAAGACACAAAACGATTTGTTTCATTCATGAAAAATAGGAAAACAAAGTGCGTCTGAAAAAAAATGATTAAGCGCCAACCCAATCAATGAAACAAGCAGAACTTAATCACCGCGCTATTCACTATGTTTACCCCCGCATGGATATTATCCGCCTTTTGCCCGATAACATTGCCAACCAGATAGCTGCCGGAGAGGTTATACAGCGCCCTGCCTCGGCAGTAAAAGAGTTGCTCGAAAACAGCATTGATGCCGGAGCCACGCACATTAAACTGATAGTAAAACAGGCGGGTAAAAGTTTAGTGCAGGTAATTGACAATGGCTGCGGCATGAGCGAAACCGATTCCCGCATGTGTTTCGAAAAGCACGCTACCTCTAAAATTCGCGCGGCCGAAGATTTATTCAACATACGCACTATGGGTTTTAGGGGCGAGGCTATGGCTTCCATAGCAGCCATAGCGCAGGTAGAAATGAAAACACGCCTGCACAACGAGCAACTGGGTACTCTCCTCGAAATTGAAGGCATGAAAGTGCTTAAGCAGGAACCCTGTCAAACACCCGAAGGCACATCTATAGCCGTAAAAAATTTGTTCTACAATGTGCCTGCCCGCAGAAATTTTTTAAAGAGCGATTCGGTAGAACTGAAAAATATTATTGAGGAATTTCAGCGTGTGGCGCTGGCGCATCCCAAAACCGGTTTTCAGTTGTTCAGCAACGATTACGAAATGTTTCACCTAAAGCCCGGCAACCTTAAGCAGCGCATTGTGCAGTTGTTTGGCGATAACTATGCCGAAAAAATTGTTCCGGTAGAGGAGAAAAGCTACGCGCTGCACGTGTACGGCTTTGTGGGCAAGCCCGAGTTCTCGAAAAAAACACGGGGCGAGCAATATGTGTTTGTCAATAACCGCTACATTAAATCGCCCTACCTCAATCACGCAGTTACCAATGCGTTCGATCAAATGCTGCCCAAGGAAAATTTTCCGTTCTATGTATTGTTTCTTGACATTGACCCCGCTAAAATTGATGTAAACGTACACCCCGCCAAGCACGAAATAAAGTTTGAAGACGAAAAACTGGTTTACACCTTTGTAAACCTTGGCGTAAAACATGCACTGGGCGCTTACAGCGTAACCCCCACCCTCGATTTTGAACAGGAAAGCCACCTGAACACCGCTGGTGCTTTCGATACACAGCCGCGCACTTGGTTAGAAATTACTCAACATGCCGTGCAGCAAAAAGAAGCAAAGAAATTTGCGCCCCCAAGCAACTTTGAACCGCTTACCAAGCGAGAAGAAAACAATGCGAAAAACTGGGAGAAAGCATTTGATATAGTAGGCAGTGGCAGTAGGCAGCAGCATGAGATTCAAAGTTTCGAATCGGAGCACCGCGAACAGGAGATAGCAAAAGAAGCATTTATACCCGTGCAAATTCACAAGCGCTACATTATCTCCCAAATAAAAAGCGGATTTATTCTCATTGACCAACAGGCGGCTCACGAGCGCATTTTGTTTGAACGCTACCTGAAGTTGCTGGAAAAAAAGCGGCACGACAGCCAGCGGCAACTGTTCCCCCAAAGTTTTGAACTGAGTGTTGCCGATGCCCAAATACTGAAAGAGATAATGCCCGACATAAACAACCTCGGTTTCGATATTCAGGAGTTCGGCAAAAACAGTTTTGTCATTCACGGCTTTCCTGCTGATGTTTTGCAGGGCGATGAACGCAAAATGATAGAAGAGTTGGTAGAGCAGTTTAAAATGAATGCTTCGGTAAGCAAACTCGGCAAGCGCGAAAATCTGGCTAAATCGTTAGCCTACAGTTCAGCCATTAAAACCGGCAGAGCACTTTCGGCAGAAGAAATGCGAACCATGATTGATGAATTATTTGCCTGCGAAAATGCCTACACCGCACCCAACGGGCGGCTAACGTTTATCACCCTTTCGAACGATGAGTTAGAGAAGAGATTTGAGAATCGGTAGGGTGTAGCAGAAATCAGTAGCATTAAAAACAGTAGAGAAATTTTGAAGCCTCCGTTTTAAGTAAATGCCATGTAAATTAGTTAGATGAAAGAGGTTGCCCTCAACATTTTGCTATACATACACATTGTTACAGGCACATCGGCACTGCTTACGGGTGCGGTGGCATTGCTCGCACAAAAAGGAAACAAAATTCATCGCAAAGCGGGGCTTATTTTTTTCTACTCCATGTTAGGTGTGGCGCTTTCAGCTTTTACTATTTCTGTTGTAAAAAACATTCCGTTTCTGCTTGCTATTTCAGTATTCAGTTTTTACCTGAACTACAGCGGCTATCGCGCACTTAAAAACAAAGCCGGAACATTTACTTGGTACGATTGGGCGGTAACGGTGCTTTCTATACTTACTGCCACGTACATGATTTATACCCGAACCATTGTTCTGCTGGTGTTCGGCATACTGCTTTGTATTGTTGTTTTCCGCAATTCATTGGCGCAGTTTCAAAACGAAGAGAAAAGAAAACAAGCGCGCAAAAAAAGACTGATTGCCCACCTTGGTAATATGACCGGCACATACATAGCAACCGTAACGGCTTTTCTGGTAGTGAATGTAAATTTTGTTAAGCCGGGCTGGCTACTGTGGTTGCTGCCAACCGCAGTGGGCTTGCCTTTTATCTTCTACCAACTGAAGAAACACCGCCCTAAAGTGTAACAATTGTAACGCAAGGGAAAAAGTTATTCTTCTATTTTCGTCAATGTTTAAAAAGCAGGAATGAAACAGTTGTTTGTTGGCGCATTGTTTATCGCCTTGTTGTTTGCAGGCGCTCCGGCAGTGGCGCAAATTCTTAACCCCGTTAAATGGACATGGAAAGCCGAAGCAACCGGCAAAGGCGAATACGAACTCACCTTTTCGGCAAAAGTGGAGGCGGGTTGGCATATCTATTCGCAATTTATTGCTGCCGATGGCCCCGTGCCTACATCATTTGCATTTACCGCCAATAAGGATGTTCAACTAATTGGTAAGCCCAGCGAAACCGGAGCCAAAATGCACGAAGGGCACGACCCGGTTTTTGACATGCACTTGAAATACTTTGAGGGCACCATGGTTTGTGTGCAAAAAGTAAAAGTGCTGAAAGACACCAAACTGAGCGGTGTAATTGAATACATGGTATGCGATGATACCCGTTGCCTGCCTCCCGAAAATGTGGAGTATGAGTTTGAGCTGAAAGCCTCCGCCACGCCTGAAAAAAAAACTGAAGGCGTAATCATTAACGAAAACAACGGCACGTTCGACTCCACCGTACAAGCAGTAATTGAAAAAAGTTTGCAGGAAGACTCGGCTGCTGCGGTTGTTTCTATCGGTAAATTCGGAACACCTGTAAAAAGTTGCGGCACCAGCGACAGCACCGAAGACAAAAGTTTGTGGTCAATTATTCTTCTCGGTTTTTTGGGCGGATTGGTCGCATTGGTTACGCCTTGTGTGTTTCCCATGATTCCGTTAACGGTTTCGTTTTTTACCAAGCGTTCCGAAACAAAATCGAAAGGAAAATTAGATGCTTTCTTTTACGCCTTCAGCATTGTGTTTATTTACTTTTTGCTTGCGGTTCCGTTTTTGGTTTTCAATATTTCGCCCGATACGCTCAACGAAATTTCGACCGGTGCTCCACTTAACGTGGCTTTCTTTATCATCTTCGTCATTTTTGCTTTTTCGTTTTTCGGGTACTACGAAATAACCCTCCCCAATTTTATTGCCAACAAAGCTGATTCGGCATCGAACATTGGCGGATTGGTGGGCATATTTTTTATGGCGCTTACGCTGGCTATAGTTTCGTTTTCATGCACAGGTCCTATACTCGGCAGTTTGCTGGTAGGTGCGTTAAGTTCATCGAGCGGCAAACTGAATTTGGTAGCCGGTATGACTTCGTTTGGGCTGGCGCTTGCACTCCCCTTTGGCATATTTGCATTGTTTCCGAGCTTAATGAAATCGCTGCCAAAATCGGGCGGATGGCTTAACTCGGTAAAAGTGGTACTCGGTTTTGTGGAGTTGATATTTGCCGTAAAATTTCTATCGAATGCCGACCTGGTAGCGCATTGGGGCATTTTAAAACGCGAAGTATTTTTGGCATTGTGGGCATTGTTGGGCGCAGGCTTGTTTGTTTACCTCATAGGCAAGTTGAAGTTTCCGCACGATTCGCCCGTTTCAAAACTTTCGCCTGTTCGAATTTCGTTTGCAGTGCTGGCATTGCTATTTACCATCTACTCGGCTTACGGCATTCCCGGCAACGACCTCCACTTGTTCAGCGGATTTCCTCCACCTAAGTTTTACTCTCTGCGCGAAGTAAAATTAGATATTGAGCCTGTTCACAACGATTACGAAGCCGCACTTGCAAAAGCAAAAGCCGAAAACAAACCCGTAATGATTGACTTTACCGGATGGGCTTGCGTTAACTGCCGTAAAATGGAAGAAAACGTGTGGACCGATTTGGAAGTAATTGAACGGCTCACCGAAAAATACGTGATTGTATCGCTGTACGTTGATGACAAAAAAGAACTGCCTGCCGAAGAGCAAGTAATGAGCGAATTTTTTAAAGGGAAAAAGATTAAAACCGTGGGCAACAAATTCAGCGAAATGCAGGCAAAATACTTCGGCTCTAACTCGCAGCCGTACTATGCTTTAATAACTGCCGATGAACAATTGCTTACCGAGCCGCGCGGCTACACGCCCGATGTAAAAGAATACCTCGCCTTTTTAGATTGCGGTATTGAGGCGTATAAAGAAGCAAAGAAATAGTTGCTTGACTCAATGCGTCATTGCGAAGCCTTTCTTCTGAAAATAAACAGAGCAAAGGCTGAAGCAATCTCAATCGGTTGTAGTTAAATGCTCCTTGTTATCGGAATCGCCTTCCGTACAAAAAAAGAAAGAGGCTTTAACCTCACGGAGGCGCCTCTTTCATTAGTATGTAAGTTTGGGAGGAGTAAACGCTTACTTACCCTTTAATACTTCTGCCCAAGCCTGCGGGTCTTGGTCTAAGTCCGCACCGGCCTTTTCGTAAAATTTCTGGTAAACTTCGGTTGTTTTCAGCTTATCCAGATTAAAGCTTTGGTTTTCTTTACCGATAAAACCAAGCGCCATCAAAATTGAAATAATCAGTTCCATATCCTTTTCTTTTAGTTAATAAATTTTGGTTTCCGCCCTTCGTTTACGCAGTGTTTCAAAAAAGGTTACAGCATTGTATAACCTCTTTGGCAATCAGGTGCATGTGCCCCGAAGTTTTATTTTCGCGCGATGCAAATTTTTAAGCCCCTTATAATTGCCGGAATTGATTTTGAGTTTTTCCTGTTTGCACTCACACTGATAGGGGTTGCTGTTTATCATCACCACACCTTAAAAATTGCGCTTACCGGTTTGGCTTGTGTGTTGCTATACAAGTTTCTGTTTACCGATTTTCATTTTGTAGCGCATGTTGCGCACGAGTGGTCAACCTTAGTTAATTTGTTTGGCTTGCTGTTGGGATTTGCAGTGCTTGCCAAGCACTTTGAGCATTCGGGCATACCCGCCAAACTGCCGCATTATTTGCCCGATGACTGGAAGGGCGGATTCGTGCTTTTGGCATTAGTGTTTATTCTTTCGGGCTTTCTCGACAACATTGCCGCTGCCATGATTGGCGGTGGAGTGGCACACGTTATCTTTAAAAAGAAAGTACACATAGGTTACTTAGCGGGCATTGTGGCTGCCAGCAATGCAGGCGGTGCCGGCTCGGTACTGGGCGATACTACTACTACTATGATGTGGATTGACGGTGTATCAGCCTTTGATGTTATACATGCTTATGCTGCTGCCATTCCTGCATTTTTGGTTTTCGGGGTTATTGCCTCCGTTCAACAACACCGCTATCAACCCATATTAAAAGATGAAATTACAGGTGCAAAAGTAAGTTGGAAGCGATTAGTGGCTACGGCACTTATACTGGCAGGTGCGGTTATTGCAAACGTAACTATTGACTTTCCTGCTTTGGGAGTTTGGATTGCCATTTTTACTGGCGCACTTATTATACGCCCCGAGTGGAACGAAGTGCGCCATGCCATGCCCGGCACTTTGTTTTTAATGTCGCTGGTGCTATGCGCCTCCATGATGCCGGTTGAACATTTGCCCAAGGCAAGCTGGCAAACCACGCTGGGCTTGGGTTTTGTTTCGGCAGTGTTCGATAATATTCCGCTTACTAAACTTGCCTTAGACCAGGGCGGATACGACTGGGGTATATTGGCGTATGCCGTTGGTTATGGCGGCAGTATGGTATGGTTTGGTTCTTCTGCCGGAGTAGCTATTTCAAATTTGTATGACGAAGCAAAATCGGTTGGCGACTGGATTAAAAACGGCTGGCACGTAGCCCTTGCTTATGTAATTGGTTTTTTTGTAATGCTGCAAATTTACGGTTGGGAACTGCATGCTCCGCACAAAGAGCACAAGGATATTTCAAAACCGGCAACCGGGCAGCATTAAGCCTGCGTTCAATATCCCGAACACCCGCGGTTTATCGTCTTAATAACTTCCGGTGGTTTCGTTTCGCTGCTGCTGCCGCGCCCGTTACTTTTAATACATGATTTACGAATTTCTGACTCCCGTTGAAAAAGATGCACTGTTGCAAGATACCGAACTGCATCCCGCACAAATTGGCAACTACGTGTTTATCTATCAGGGCAAACCTGTTGAACTGAGCGATTTTAACCTTGCCATTATTGGGGTGGACGAAGACCGCGGCTCCAAAACTAACACCGGCTCGGGCGTAGCCGCCAACTGTGTGCGCGAAGAGTTTTACAAACTGTTTTTGCCGCCTGCCGAGCGCGAGTTTAAAGTAATTGACCTCGGAAACATTAAACGGGGCGAAACCCTGCGCGATACTTATTTCGCCCTCGCATCGGTAGTTACCGAGTTAATAGTGCACAAAGTAATTCCCATAATAATTGGTGGCAGCCACGACCTCACCTACGGGCAATACCTCGGTTACAAAAGCCTGCACACGCTCATAAATTTAGTGTTGGTAGATGAGCGCATTGATATGCTCGAAAACGCAGAGCGCGAAATGGATGCTTCTTCGTTTTTAATGAACATGCTTACCCAAAGCCCTAATTTTCTTTTCAACTACAGCCACATAGGTTACCAAACATACCTGAACGATTACAAGATTGTGCAAACCTTAGAGAGCCTCAATTTCGATTGCCTGCGCCTTGGGTTAATACGGCAAAACATTGAAGAAGTAGAACCCATACTGCGCGATGCCGATATGCTGAGCATTGACGTTTCGGCCATAAGGCAAGCCGATGCACCGGCTCATGCTGCCGCTTCGCCCAATGGTTTTAGTGGCGAAGAACTTTGCCAAATTACCCGCTATGCCGGCTTAAGCGACAAGTTGACTTCGATTGGTATTTACGAAATGAACCCCGCCTACGACAACCAACGCCAAACCGCCCAACTGATGGCGCAAATGATTTGGTATTTTATGGAAGGCTACTACAGCCGCGTGGGCGACTTGCCGGTTACGGTAGATGAGCACCTCAAATTTACCGTGCATGTAAAAGATGCCGACCACGATTTAATTTTTTGGAAGAGCCGCAAAACCGAACGCTGGTGGATGGAACTGCCCTATGGCGATAAACAAAAATTTGCACGCCAGCAACTCATTCCCTGCTCGTTCCGCGATTACGAAGCCGCCTGCAACCACGAACTGCCCGACCGCTGGATGAAAGCCTACACCAAACTAACTTAACAACCGCATGAAATGCCCATGATGTAAGAAACACAAACCGAAAATGAATAAGTAACCATCATGGGTATTCCATCTGTCCTTTAAAAAGCAAAATTTATACAGATGAAAAAATACCTCAGCGAATTTATCGGCACATTCATTTTAATTTTTGCCGGAACCGGTGTAGTAATCGTAAATCAGGAAATGAATGGTGTAGTAACACTGGCGGGCATTGCCGCCTGCTGGGGCTTAATAATTATTGCTACGGTGTATTCGTTTGGCGATATATCGGGCAACCACATTAACCCTGCGGTTACGCTGGCTTTCGCTTTCGACAAACGGTTTGAATGGAAAGAAGTGCCCTTTTACCTTACGGCACAGTTAGCCGGAGCGCTTGCCGCCAGTGGTTTGCTGCGGCTTATGTTTCCTGCCAATGCCAATTTGGGTATTACGCTTCCTTCGGGCAGTTGGCAACAATCGTTCCTGCTCGAAGTTATTATGACGTTTGTGTTGCTTATGGTTATACTGCGCGTTTCAACCGGAGCAAAAGAAAAAGGAATTACCGCAGGCATTGTAATTGGCGCTACGGTGTGGTTTTTGGTATTGTTTGGCGGTCCGGTTAGCGGCACCAGCCTTAATCCTACACGCTCCTTGGCTCCGGCATTGGTAAGCGGTAATATGAATTTTTTGTGGATTTACCTTACGGCTCCATTTGGCGGGGCATTGCTTGCCGTAGTTGTACACAGGGTGTTGCACAGCAACGAGTAGCCTGCGTTTTAATTCTACCTTTATTGCATGAGCCGCAAAGCGCCCGAAAAAATTCCGGCATTTAACTCGTGGAAGTTAGCCCTTCCGGTGCTGCTCGGTTTTGCGGTATCGGGTTACCTAATTTACAGCACCTTTAAGCCCGAATCGCTTGCCGCCATCCGGTTTAACTACCAACTGTTAGCCGGTTTGGTTTTAGCCGCATTTACCGTGTTGCTGCGCGACTCTGCCTTTATTTACAAAATACGTTTCAGTTGCGATAACGCCATTAGCTGGAAAACTGCCATAGTGGTAATTATGCTTTGGGAGTTTGGCTCGTGCGTAAGCCCCGGGGCAGTGGGCGGCATTGCCGTTGCGCTTTTTTTATTGGCGGGCGAGGGCATCAGCTACGGGCGCAGCGCTGCCATTGTGTTGCTCAATACATTTTTAGATAATATGGCATTTGTGGTAGTGTTTGCCGTGCTGTATTTGTTTTTGGGTAACGATATGTTTAATGTATCGGCAACTTGTGCCGACCTGCAAGGGCACCCCATACTGCAAGGTGTGCGCGGGCTGGCTTCGAAAGTGTGGATTGGTTACTGGGTGTATGTGTGCATTGTGTTGCTTTTGGGAACGGCACTTTTTTTATTGCCGCATACCACCCGCAGGGTTCTTCATTTTGCGGCAGGCTTGCCGTTTTTGCAATTTGCTTCGGAGTGGCTTATCCGCTTTGGTACCGATATTGAAGCCGCAGGCAACGAGTTTGGCAGGCGCGGGTTTTCGTTTTGGGTGCCTATGGTGCTCGCCACTTTTGTAAACTGGATGGCGCGGTTTGCTTTGCCCAATGCTCTGTTTTTCGGCTTTGCCGAGCAGCCGCTGAATGTGTTGGATATTTACGCCCGGCAGTTTGTTACCTGGATTTTTATTGTACTGCCCACCACCCCGGGCGCCAGCGGTGTTGCCGAAATGGCGTTTATGGCTATGAACTGCGAGTTTATGCCCGAAGGCTTATCGGCAGCCATTACTACCCTGTGGCGTATATACTCCTACTACATTTACCTTGTTATAGGTGCGCTTATTTTGCGGGTGTGGTTAAAGGGGGTGTTTAAAAAGTAGTTTCAAATTACCTCTCCCCAACCCTTCTCCTTTAAAAGGAAAGGGAGTTGCCGGGCGCTGTTTTTTTAAACAACCCTTTAGCTCACCGCAACCCTTCTCCTTACCAAAGGAGAAGGTGGCACAAAGTGCCGGATGAGGTTTTTACAAAATTTCCGCATTTACTACCTTTAATTGCAACAAACCCTTTACCATGCAACTGAAAAACCGTACTGAGAAAAAACAACAGCGTAGAGAGTTGCGGCAAAACGCTACTTCGGCAGAAAAAAGTATGTGGAGCCTATTGCGTGGCAACCGGGTGTTAGGGCGCAAATTTAGACGGCAATACAGCATCGGCAGTTACATAGTTGACTTTTGCTGTCCTTCCGAAAAACTGATTGTTGAGTTAGATGGGGCTCATCACTACACATCATTTGGCAGTGCACACGATTATGAACGCGATAGTTTTTTGAAAGAACTGGGCTACACGGTGTTGCGTTTTGAGAATGTAGTTTTTAGCCGCCAACCGGAGGCTGTACTCTTGCAGATTATTTCTTCGTTTAAAAACAAAACTGCCGTGGAGTTAGGTGAAGGAAAAATGGATGTTGTAATTGATATGATTATACATGAATGGAGTAGCGGCAGATAAATAGTTTCAAATTACCTCACCCCAACCCTTCTCCTTTAAAAGGAAAGGGAGTTGCCGGGCGCTGTTTTTTTAAACAACCCTTTAGCTCACCGCAGCCCTTCTCCTTACCAAAGGAGAAGGTGGCACAAAGTGCCGGATGAGGTTTTGATGCTAACATCTGTTAGCTTTCTATAACCGCAGTCCATTTTCCGACAGACATGTTGGGATTGCTTACGTTAAGATAGCGGCTTAACAGGGCATTGTATCCTATGCTTAGGGCGGTTACCTGTACGCTTTGCCCGTCTTCAACGGTTACTTCGCTGCCGGCAACCCCGCCTGTGGTAGAATCGCTGAAATAAAACAACAGTTGCCCGCCCGTGCCGCTGTTATTGCCTAAGCGCAGCACAGTATCGGAACCAATCAGGCTTTCGGCAAACGGAATATTGGCTACTGCGCTCATATTAACCGTTCCGCTTTTGTTTGTTTGGCTGCCGCCTGTGTTATCATCAATAGCCCTTGCACCGCGGTAGGTGTTGTAAAGCAGTTGGTTGGTTGCTTCAAAGGTAAGCATATACACATCCAATGTTTTTAGCAGGCGGTCGGTTTTGCGTATCAGTTCGTCCACCTGCATACCCGAAGCCGTTTTTTGGGTTCGCTTTTCCTGCGGCAGTTGAATAACGGTATAGTAAGCGTTTATGGCATCAAGCAAAGCGGCTACATCGGCCGGGCCGCTGTTAAAGCTGCTAAGGTTGGCATCGGCAGGTTGTGCTATATCGTACAGCTTTTTTGCTTTTACATACAAAATAGTGTCGCGCATGGTTTCCAGTTCGCTCTTGGTAAAGTCGCACTCTTTTACCATGCCTATGTTACCGGTGCTGGTAAAGTATGCAGCGGCAGCACGGCTTACTTTAAGGGTAATGGTTTCAAGGTCTATACGCTCCTGTGCCTTTAGCATGGTAAAGCCGGTGGTATCGCTGTCGGCTACGCCTTCGGCTTCGGTAATGGCGGCTATATTGGCATCCAGTTCGGTTTGCAGCGGGGCAATGTTGGCTACCGCTGTAAGCTCGGTAACGTTGGTTTCCAAAAAGTCGCTTACCTTAATAAACATGCTTAGCTTGTTTTCCTGTTTGTCGTTCATAACAATTGGTTTTAATGGTTAGTAAATTGATACGCCAAACTTACTGCGCCTTACGGGTGCCCCGCAACAGGTAAGGGGACATAAAGTATATATCCGTAGCCATTTTGGCAAAGGCAGGGGCTATAGAGTATGAGCCCGTAGCCATTTATTTACCTATAGTAGCAATAAAGGATAAGGCAGGGGTCATAAAAGAAATAATTAGGGCAATTTTGGATAAGGTTGGGGCTGTTTTGGATAAACGAGTAGCAATTTTGGACAATTTTTTTTGTCGGCACTTGCCAAGAATAAAACTTTACTTGTATTTTCACACAAGCGTAATATTATATATCACCTAAAACACCTTTAAATGCTGGCGTTCGACCTCCGCAATTTTTTGTTGAGCCGTGGAATTAACGAGCCTTATAAATGGCTGGCTAAACATGGCTTTAAAAAAGACCGAGTAAAAAGATGTTTACAAGGTACTGTTCGTAAAGCCGACCTTGACCTTATTGAAACCCTCTGTTACGAGTGTTGGGCGCTGCCTAACGACCTTTTTGTGTGGCAGCCCGATAAACATAACAACGGAAGAAGCAGAGATATGCCCAACCACCCGCTGCAAGAAATACTAATCGGTAACTCGCGAACCGATATTAACGGAATAATTAAAAAACTTTCGCCCGAGTCGCTTCGCAAACTCGAAAAAGCTGCGCGGCAAATTGGCGAAGAAGAAATTGAAAGCCGCAAAGCCCGCATCGAGGCAAAAAGAAAACAAAAAGAGCAGTAGCGGCAAGGCTAATGAGGGTTAGCGGCAATAGCCTCAAATCTTCCGATTCCAACAAAAAAAGCCGCCCCTTGCGGAACGGCTCTTTCTTACTTAACAACAAAAAATTCTTACTGCCCTATGCTAAACTTTTGGCGTTGGGTTTCGCCACCGGTGTTTATTTCAAGCACATACACTCCGTTGCTCAACTCTACAGTGTTAAGGCTGTAAACATTAAAACCTTCCTGCGCTTCGCCTGTGTTGGTAAACATTAGTTGTCCGCTTAAATTATAAACGCGGAAAGTAACCGCACCTGCGGTGCTGCTCAGGTATTCTACGGTTAGTTTATCGGCAGCAGGGTTCGGATAAAGTTTAAGTGCAGGCTCTGCCATTACACTTTCAATGGCGGCATCATCAGCGCTCTCGCCAATAGTGCGAAAGTTCGAAGCCGAAGTGCTTACGCGCAGTGTATAGCAGGCGGTACCGTTGCTGGCACCGTTGTAACCATACACTTTAAGATAATAAGTAGCTGCTTTTGTAGATGCATTGTATTTAAGCGTTTCGTTAGCAGTGCCGCCCTGGGTTGCACTTGCCAGCACTTTACTGCCGTTCGAAGCATACAACACCATATCGTAATCGGCAGGCAAAGTAGTAAGGTCAACTTTTAGCTTGGGGGCTGCTTTGGTGGTGGTTATTTTAAACCAATCCACATCGCCACTGGGCGAAATAAGTCCGTTAAAGTTAGTATTAAGCGGAGCGGTTTTGGCGGTGCCCGAAGTATTGTTGGCTTCGTAATTATCGGTACAGGTGCTTGCACTTAAAGTGGTGAATGTAGCAGACGAGCTGAATGCTGAAGAAGATGAAGCACAAACAGTTTGTACCTGCCATTCGTAAGCCGTAGCAGCCGATAAACCCGAAAGTGTAGCGGCTGTGGAGGTTACATTACCGCTGGTCCAGGCACTGCCGCCCACTGCGCGAAACTGCACATTGTAACTAACGGCACCGCTAACCGCACTCCAGCTTATATTGGCAGCAGTAGTAGTAATGTTTGATGTTGCCAAACCCGAAGGTACCGCACAAGTAGTTGGCGTTGCCGCGTTACACCCGTTCGATGAAAGCAGCGAAACCCTTGCGCCTCCGGTGCTAAACAATGCATTCATGCGGGAGCTTTGCCCCTGGGTAAACATGTTCATACAGCCGTCATACGAGTAATCCATATAATTCATAAACATTACCCCGGGCGAAGATGGCGAGCATGCATCGGTTTTAGGAAACAATGGGCAGCCCGAAGTATAACCTGCCTGATTGGGGGTGTCGTTCACCTGGTCGGAGCCGGTGCAGGCGGTATTGTCATCGCCCCAAATATGGCGCAGGTTAAGCCAGTGCCCAACTTCGTGTGTAGCAGTACGACCATAGTGATACGGAGATGCCGTGCCCGGTTGAGCCAAACTGCCTACCGAAGAATATAACACTACTACACCATCGGTTGAAGCTGCCCCTCCGGGAAACTGAGCATAACCCAACAAGCCTCCACCCAAATTGCACGACCATAAATTAAGATAGCTCGAAGCAGGCCAGGCATCGCTGCCGCCTTGCGATGATTTTTTTACCGCATCGTTGCTGCTGAAAGAAGTTACGGTTGTTTGCTTGCGAACAATGCCCGTAGTAGGATTGCCGCTGGGGTCGCGCTGCGCCAAACAAAACTGAATGTTGGTATTGGCAGCCAAACCTGCAAATGCCGATGGCGTGTTGCCGGCATCGCTGTTAAGGCGGGCAAAGTCGGCATTCAACTGAGCAATTTGTGCATTGATTTGTGCATCGGAAATATTTTGTGCCGCTGTGTTATACACCACATGCACCACCACCGGTATGGTTACTACCGCGCGCGAGGCATCTTCGTTTTGTTGTATAAAGTGTTGCGTGTGCTGTTCAATTTCCTGCATGCGTGCCGCCAGCGTGGGGTCGGCTTTTAGTTGTTCTTCCAAATACTCCATGGTTGAACACCTGTGGTAGTTTTGCTGGGCGTTAAGCGTTGCTGCCGCAAACAGCATAACTGCCGTTACTGCAAAAAGTAAATGTTTTTTCATAATGCGTTTTGTTTGGTGTTTTCTAAATCAAGTGTGTGAAAATACAACTCCCCATCAAACAATCTTACTCTTGCTTGTTCCGGTTGTAAAATCAAAATAAGAAGAGAATAAATACTTTTGAAACCATTACACGCACTATGCCCGTTACCTTTCACCTTGCCGATGTAAAATTTAGCCTAAAACACAAAAAGGAACTGAAAGCATTTATACTTAAACGCCTTGGTTCCTTCACGCCTTCAAACATCAACCTCTCTTTTGTTTTTTGTTCCGATGAATACCTCCTCAACATTAACCGGCAGTTTTTAAACCACGATTACTATACCGATATCATCACCTTTCCTTTAAGCGAACAGAGCAATACTTTAGAGGGCGAAATTTATATTTCCATTCACCGGGTAAAGGAGAACAGCGCAAAGTACAGCAAACCCGCTCATCGCTCATCGCTCATCGTTCATCCTTTCGAAAAAGAACTGCACCGCGTACTATTTCATGGCATTCTTCATTTGTTGGGCTATAAGGACAAAACCCCTGCTCAAAAAGCTAAAATGCGAACTGCCGAAGACCAATGGCTGAAAGCTTTCGCTCAATTTATGCAAAAAGAGAAGACAAAAAGAATGGCAACCCAAGCCAAACAATCACACAAATAATTGTTTATCAATCAATTATGCGTTTTGTTCTACGTGGAACCTCCTCATTTTGCTTACTCCGTCCCGAATTTTGTTCCATGTGGAACATTTGCGGACTCCCTTAAGTGCTTCAAAACCGATAGCTTACTTTGTTCTACGTGGAACAGGGTATTTTCCGCGCCTATTCTTTAATGTGCCCGCAGGGGTTAAATTTGCCGCGTGTTTAAAGAATACGATGTTATAGTGGTTGGTGCTGGACATGCCGGTTGCGAAGCTGCGGCTGCGGCTGCCAAAATGGGCAGTTCGGTTTTGCTTATTACCATGAACATGCAAGTAATAGGGCAAATGAGTTGCAACCCCGCCATGGGTGGAATTGCTAAAGGACAAATAGTGCGGGAAATTGATGCGCTTGGAGGCTACTCCGGCATTGTGAGCGATAAGAGCATGGTGCAGTTTCGCATGCTTAACAGAAGCAAAGGTCCGGCTATGTGGAGCCCTCGCACCCAAAACGACCGCATGATGTTTGCAACCTTGTGGAGAACCATGCTCGAAGGCACTAAAAATGTGGATTTCTGGCAGGATATGGTTAGTAGCCTGTTGGTAAAGGGCAAAAAAGTGTGCGGTGTACGCACTTCCATGGGGATAAACATTGAGGCTAAAACCGTGGTTTTAACCAACGGAACCTTCCTGAACGGGCTTATTCACATCGGTGAAAAGCATTTTGGGGGCGGTAGAGCTGGTGAAAAAGCCGCCCACGGCATTACCGAACAATTGGTTGAACTGGGCTTTGAAGCCGGCAGAATGAAAACCGGAACCCCGCCCCGTATTGACGGCAGAAGCCTTGATTACGGTAAAATGAGTGTGCAGGAAGGCGACACAGAAGTAACAGGGTTCTCCTATAAAAAGGGAAACAACCCTTTTGAACAAAATCCGAAACTTAGGCAGCTGCCTTGCCATATTACCTACACCAACGAAAAAGTGCACAATATTCTGCGTACAGGCTTCGACAAAAGCCCCATGTTTTCGGGCAGAATAAAAGGCTTAGGTCCGCGTTATTGCCCCAGTGTGGAAGATAAAATTGACCGCTTTGCCGATAAAGACCGCCACCAGATTTTTGTAGAGCCGGAGGGCTGGAATACCGTGGAGATATACGTCAACGGCTTTTCTACCTCCCTGCCGGAAGATGTGCAATACAAAGCGCTGAAGGAAGTGCCCGGCTTCGAGAACATGAAAATGTTTCGCCCGGGTTACGCTATTGAATACGACTATTTCCCGCCTACCCAGTTAGAGCATACGCTCGAAACCAAGCCGGTAAAAAACCTGTTTTTTGCCGGGCAAATTAACGGCACCACCGGCTACGAAGAAGCCGCCTGCCAAGGGCTTATGGCAGGCATAAATGCCCACAAAGCCGCCAAAGACGAAGAGCCTTTTATACTAAAGCGCTCCGATGCTTACATAGGTGTATTGATTGACGACCTTATAACCAAAGGTACCGAAGAACCTTACCGCATGTTTACCAGCCGGGCAGAATACCGTATTCTGCTAAGGCAGGATAATGCCGACCTCAGGCTTACGGAAACAGGGCATAAACTCGGTTTGGCAGACAGCGAAAGGCTGAACAGGGTAAAGGATAAAAAAGAGGCTATACGCGTTATAAGAAAGTATTTTGAGGAGTACGGGGCTGAGCCGGCCGAACTGAATACCGCTTTGGCAGAAGCCGGCACCAGCGAGTTAAACCAACGCATAAAACTCGATAAAGTATTAGCGCGCCCGCAGGTAGATATAAAAATGCTGCGTAGGGCGCTCCGAGGGGTTGATGAATTTCTCTCTAAGTTCGACAGCGAGTTTATTGAGAGTGCCGAAATAGAAATGAAATACGAGAGCTACATACACAAGGAAGTAGAAATGGTAGAAAAGATGAACCGCCTCGAAGATATCCGCCTTGATGCAGACTATGATTACAGCAAACTGAAATCGCTCTCCATGGAGGCGCGTATTAAGTTGGCTAAAATTAAACCCACATCGCTGGGGCAAGCAAGCCGCATAAGCGGGGTTTCACCTGCCGATGTTTCGGTGCTGCTGGTGCACATGGGGCGATAAAAACAACCTGGTAAGAATAAATAAAAATGCCTCAAACGGGGAAACTCCAAAGATTAGTTTATGTGTTGTTAGCCGGTATTCTGCTATATGGCTGCGCTACCGAAAGCATGCCCCTCGGAGGTCCCGAAGATAAAGAACCACCAGCCGTAAAAACTGCCTCCCCGCCCGATAAGTCAGTTAGGTTTAACGCTGATAAAATTGTTATCACTTTCAACGAGTTTATACAGCCAAGCGGCTTTGCACAAACAATTATTTCGCCACCTGTAGGAGAGAAGCCTGATATAAAACAAAACCGAAAAAACCTGACAGTTAAACTAAAGGGTGAACTACAACCAAATACCACTTATACCATAAACTTTGGCGATGATGTAAAAGACCTTAACCAGGGAAATGTGCTGCAAAACTTTACCTACGTTCTCTCAACAGGCGACTATATTGATTCGCAACAACTCAGCGGCAAAGTAACTATGGCTACGGATGGCAATCAGGCAGAAGGAATTATTGTAGCGCTCTACCCGGTAGATTCAATTGATGGAATACTGAAATCGAAACCACTGTATTTTTCGAAAACCAATGCTTCGGGTATTTACAGCATCAAAAATATTAAGGCAGACCGTTACCGTCTGTTCGCTGTAAAAGATCAGAACTACAATTACCTGTACGACCAACCAAATGAGCTGATTGGCTTTGCCTATGAACCGGTTGATTTAACAGATTCTTTTCCGGTAATAAAAGATCTAGTTGTTTTTAGCGAAGGGAAAAAGAAGCTATCGCTGCAAGGTGTTAAAAGTTTGGAGCCGGGTAAGTTGATGATTGCTTATTCTGCCCCTTACAAATCGCTCAAATTTTCGGGAAACATTTTTGACGAAGATTTTATTCGTTGGGATTACCCAACCACGGACACTGCTATTGTTTGGTTCCCGAAATTGGAAGAAAAAAGGGCCGAAATTTTCCTTGTGGTTAACGATACCCTGTTTGACACAGCGAGAATAGAATTGAAAACCATTAGCCGCGATTCGTTGCTCAACAATCCGAAGCACGCATTATCATTTGTAAATCAATCGGTTGTGGGCAGAGATGTTGGTGGTATTAATGAAAAAAGCGATTTACAAACGCTTTATGGTTCGCTTAAAATAAATCTGAACCGACCAATTACCGAAATAAACGAAGCAAAACCGCTTCAAATTATTGACTCGGCAACACAAGAAACCATAAAATGCGAGTGGAAACTGGATGAACAAACCAAACAAAGTATTGAACTTAACTTTGAGCGAAAAGAAAAAACAGTTTACCTGCTTACTATTCTGGATTCTGCACTACGCGATGTTTTTGGCACGTGGAACAAACCACTGAGCAAGAAAATACGAACCGATGCAAAGGATAACTACGGCAACATTCTACTAAAAATTACTGCCGAAAACATAAACAAAAACTATATTGTAAATCTGCTGAATGCAAAAGAAGAAGCCGTGAAAACCATCATGGTGCATGGTGCATCGCAAAAACAGGAAAGCATTCAGAATATTCCTGCGGGCAGCTATCGCATAAAAGTTATTGAAGATACAAACGGCAATGGCAAATGGGACACAGGTAATTTTAATGAGCAAAGACAGCCTGAGAAAATCATCCACTTCAGAGATAATTATGTGCTGAAAGGCGGGTGGGATTTAGAAGTGGAAGTAAAATTTTAATCTTGCCCCGCAATGGCTCTCGTACTACCTGTTAACGGCATTAAACCTCGCTTTGGCAACAACTGTTATTTAGCCGACAACTGCACGGTAGTTGGCGATGTGGAAATGGGTAACGATTGCAGCGTGTGGTTTACGGCTGTGGTGCGTGGCGATGTGCATTACATACGCATAGGCAACAAGGTTAACATACAGGATGGCGCCATAATACATTGCACGTATCAAAAAGCGCCTACGAATATCGGCAATAATGTATCAATTGGGCACCGGGCTATTGTGCACGGTTGCACGGTGCACGATAATGTACTTATTGGCATGGGTGCTATTGTAATGGACAATGCGGTAATTAGCGAGAACTCAATAATAGCTGCGGGTGCCGTAGTACTTGAAAATACAATAGTAGAACCCGGCAGCATTTATGCGGGTGTTCCAGCCAAAAAAGTGAAGGAGGTGGATACGCAAAATTTTAAAGAGTTGATTGAGCGTATTGGAAATAATTATGTGATGTATTCGGAGTGGTTTAAGAAATAGACGATTGGTGGTTTGTGAGGGCACCAACAAACGGATGCAAATACGTTAAAGAATAACAAGTATGAAAGATTTAAATAAAGAAGAAGAGGTTGTGCTGGTTGACGAAGAAAATTTTGTGCTGGGCTACCTCGGAAAATTAGAAGCACATAAAAGGGGATTGCTGCACCGTGCCATAAGCGTAATTGTGTTTAACGATAAAGGCGAAATGTTAGTACAACAGCGTGCGCTTACGAAATACCATTGGGCAGGGATATGGAGCAATACTTGTTGTTCGCACCCCAGAAAAGATGAAAGTTTTCAGGCAGCAGCCGAACGAAGGTTGTTTGAAGAGTTGGGTATTAAGACTCCGCTTAAAGAGGAATTCCATTTTATCTACAAAGCGTTTGATGAAAAAAGCGGCTTAACTGAGTGGGAATACGACACGGTTTTTACGGGCATTTACAACGAGCCGTTTGAGTTTAACCACGATGAAGTAGCTGCCGTGCGCTGGATGAAAACCGATGAACTGTTGGCGGACATCGAAAAAAATCCGGAGCAGTATTCTTTCTGGTTTAAGATAATATTAGACGAAATGAAAAAGCGCGGCACAATATGAATTTGCTGAGCGAGGCTTTAGATAATTACATTGATGCACACGCTTCGGAAGAAGATGAAGTGTTGAAAGAGCTTAGCCGCGAAACGCATGTGAAAGTGCAGATGCCGCAAATGCTTTCGGGGCATGTACAAGGTTTGTTTTTGCAATTGCTGTCGCAAATGATAAAGCCACAGCGGATTCTTGAAATAGGCACATACACGGGCTATTCGGCAATTTGTTTAGCAAAAGGGCTACCCGAAAACGGCTTGTTGTACACCATTGATATTAACGAGGAACTTACACCTATGGTGGAGCGTTATATTGCGAAAGCGCAACTAAGCGATAAAGTAAAATTGCTGACAGGCGATGCGCGTAAACTAATTCCGCAGCTGAATGAGATTTTTGATTTGGTGTTTATAGATGCCGATAAAGTGAACTACACTGCCTACTTTGATTTGGTGATTGATAAAGTGCGTCCGGGCGGTTTTATAGTTGCCGATAATGTATTGTGGAGCGGCAAGGTAGTAGAAGAAAAAAAAGATAAGGATACACAGGCAATTGATGCATACAATAAAAAAGTGCTTAACGATACGCGTGTTAAAAATGTGATACTTCCCCTACGCGATGGCTTAAATATTGCACAGAAACTGCTTTAGGCACAACTTTTAGTCAGTTTTTATCGTTGAAACAAGGGAAAGGGCTCTATACTTTAGACTTTGGAAATTTATGTACGCATGAAAGGCTTTTGCACCATACTGCTATTGTTAGTTGTTGCTTCTGCTTCAGCACAACAAAAACCCGAAGTGGTGGAATACATTAACCGCCATAAGGACATTGCCATTGAAGAAATGGTGAGAACAAAAATTCCTGCATCAATAACACTGGCTCAGGGAGTGTTGGAGTCGGGCAGTGGGAAATCGGTACTAGCACAAAAAACGAATAACCATTTTGGCATTAAGTGCAAAGAAGAATGGGCGGGCGGAAGGTACTACTATGACGATGATGCACCGGGTGAATGCTTTCGCGTATATGCCAATGTGCGCGAGTCGTATGCCGACCACTCTGATTTTTTAGCTGGGCGATCGCGCTATGCTGATCTGTTTAAATTGTCGGTGCTGGATTACAAAGGCTGGGCTACAGGTTTAAAGGCTGCCGGCTATGCCACTAACCCGAAGTATGCAGATATTCTTATTCGTAATATTGAAGAGTATGAGTTGCATGCTTATGACCGCGTAGGCTATGCGATTTTACAGAACAATGAAAAAAATCCGTTGCCGGTGGCTAAGGTTCCACATGAAAAGCCTGATGCGGAAAATCAAGCGAAAGGTAACGCCATTACTCACCGCGAGGAGTTTTTGGTAAACGGCATACGAGCAGTAAAAGCAAGGGGTAACGAAGAGCCTTTTGCTATTGCCTTTGAATACAACATTGATTATGCCCATGTGCTTTCGTTTAATGACTTAAGTGCCGGAGAAAAATTTAAAGACGGAGAAAATATATTTCTGCAACCGAAAAAAAACCGCGGAGCCGAAACTGCTTACACTGTAAAAACAGGTGAAAGCATGCGCGATATAGCGCAGCAGTTTGGTATTAAGTTGAAAGACCTTTACTACAAAAACCTGATGAAACCCAACGAACAGGTAGCGGGTGGCGAAGTGGTATGGTTGCAAACCAAACGCAGCAGTTTACCTAAGGTAATTTCGTATGCTGAATATTTAAAAACGGTGAGTGGCACTACATCATCGGCAGTGCCCGCAAGGGGAAACCAAGCGATTGCGCTGAACAACGAAAGCGTGTATGAGGTGCAGCAGAAGGATACATTGTATTCCATTGCACGCAGATTTAATACTTCGGTAGAGCGTATTAAGGAGTTAAACCAAATAGAGGGCGATGCCATAAAGCCCGGGCAAACGCTAGTTGTGGTGGAGTAGTGGCTCAACCCGCAGATTAAACGGGGGTGTTATTATGCGAGCAACATTATATCACTGTATTTTCCAAGTTCATTAAAACAGGTTTCGAATAAATAATCGGCTTCGCCCATCCAACCCGAAACGGTAAATCCGGAGTTGTCGGAAAACACAGTTATATTATCTACCACAAAATCTCCGGTCAAAGGCACAAACACAATTATGTTCGTTTCGGTATTTTTATCTGTTACAAAAAGCCAACGCCCGTATTCATCTGTTTGAAAGATGTACCGGTTTGTTTCCAGCAACACCCTTGCGGCAACATAAACGGTCTTGCTTAATGCTACCTGTT
The DNA here is from genome assembly GCA_026129525.1 of Chitinophagales bacterium. Classification (GTDB taxonomy): domain Bacteria; phylum Bacteroidota; class Bacteroidia; order Chitinophagales; family LD1; genus Bog-950. The sequence continues at coordinate 363,626 of JAHCHW010000003.1, forward strand.
TTGCACTATTGAAGTCCTCTTCAAAATTGTCCATTCAGTATAAGTTTTTAATGACAAGCTAACTTATGGAAAAATTATAGCCATAAATTCAGAGATTAAATAGTGGAAATTGGCAAGGACAACAACTAAAGCAGAAACCGCTAAGCACAAAAAACTATTCATACATTCGTTACCACTAAAAAAATTTAGACAAATGACTACAGTAAACATCTACTTAACTTTTAACGGTAACTGCGAAGAGGCGTTCAACTTTTACCAATCGGTGTTTGGCGGCAGCTTTGGTTACATAGGACGCTTTAAGGATATGCCGGCAGAAGGGGGCAAACCTCTTCCGCTTGAGGATGCCGAAAAGATTATGCACGTTTCGTTGCCTATAAGCACCGAAACTATTTTAATGGGCAGCGATACCGGAAGCGAATGGGCTGCCAATTTTGTGCAGGGAAATAATTTCTCCATTTCTGTTAACACCAACAGCACCCAAGAAGCCGACAGAATTTTTAGCGGGCTTTCGGCTGGCGGGCAGATTACCATGCCCCTAAGCAAAACTTTTTGGAGTGCTTACTTTGGTATGCTTACTGATAAATTTGGTATTAACTGGATGGTGAATGTTGATTAAACTACAACGAAGCGCAGCACCTATGTTTTGTAAGCAAACCTACCGAATGCTTCTTGTTATGCTTGCCGCAATGGTGACTGGCGACAACTCTTGCGTTGCACAAAAAGCGGTGAGCAGCGCTTTCTTTACCTTTTATACGCAGGTGCCTCAAGTACATTCGGGGGCAGCAGGTGAAATTCCTGCTTTTCAGTATGTTTTTTTTGAAGCAAAAACTCCGAGCGAGGTTTTTAATACGCTGCCGTATCAGTTTTATGTGTACAGTTCGCATAGCCAATCGGAAAACGGAAACGGAAGAGTTGTAAAAATTCCGTTTAAGGGTGTTGAGCCAAAGCAGTTGAAGGAGGGCAGTATTACAAAAACTATATTGCCCGGCAACGAAACGGTTTATTCCTTTTCTGTAAAGGCAAGTAGCAATGTTGTGTTTGAATATTACGATGCCTCTTTTGCCGGCCTGTACGAAATCAAGCCCGCCAAAGGCGCGCAACCGGAGTTTGCTTTTTTTGATGCTGATTCGCTGCGGCTTGCACAAAAGCAAGAGGCTCTTGTAGCGTTGGTAACTGCCTATAATGCGGCAAACTCGTATAAGCATACCGATACAGCTACACAAAACAAACTGCTATATATACTCAACCGCACCATTGGAACGCAGGAAAACCTGCGGAGCGATTTTGCACACATAAGCTGGCAGGAGTGGGGCCTGCAAACCGGGTTATTGATTTGTAATGTTGTAGGCATACAAAACAACGTTGCCCACAAATGTACTTACAAAAGCAAACAGTACTTGCTGCCGCTTAAAAATATAGCGCGCTTTGAACAAACTGCCGATGGGTTGGTGCGAGTGGTTTTTGGCGATAGCCAAACGGGGGCGTTGGGGCATTACAGCGCGGTAAAGTCCGAATGCTCTAATCTGGATTACCAGCACTACGAAGAAACTTTGCTGCTGAAAAAATTTGAGTTGAATGCCTTGTGGAGCATAGGGCATGCGGGGCTTTCGTTAGCCGAGTTAAATGCCTGGCTGCAAGATTTTAAAACCAGCGAATAATTAACGTTGCTACATCTGCTGTTTATATGAAAACAACTCCCGAACACGATGCGCGTATTGCCAAAATGACTTTTGCTTCGGTTTATCCGCACTATGTAACTAAAGTGGAGCGCAAAGGCAGGACGAAAGAGGAGCTGCACCGCGTAATTGAGTGGCTAACGGGGTTCGATGAAAAGAAACTGAACCGGTTGATAGATTCGAAAGTAACTTTTGAATCATTTTTTAAGCAGGCAAAACTGCACCCCAACGCCCCGCTTATTACAGGCGTAATTTGCGGCTACCGGATTGAAGAAATTGAAAACGAGCTAACGCGGCAAGTGCGGTATTTAGATAAACTGGTAGATGAGTTGGCAAAGGGCAGAAAGATGGAGAAAATTTTGAGGCTGTAGACCGCAACACGACAGTCATCATTTAAAGCTAAATTTGTTCGCCATGAAAACATTTTTGCTTTTTCTCTTTGTTGTTTCTGCTGTGTTCGGTAAGGCTAATGATACATTAACAAGAGCACAGGTTTATAATTTTAGTATTGGAGACTCTTTTGACTACAAGTACAGCGCTTTAGGTTTCATTGGCACACCACATACGCTCTATTCTGAAAGCTTCAAACGGCAAGTAATAATTGACCTCTATTATTCCGCGAACTCTGATACACTTTTTGTAGTGGAGAAAATAACAGACGCTTATAATGGCACATATAACCAGACTGTCATAATTTCAAATTTGCAAGATTATGAGATTTATTATGCGAATGAGTTTGCGTGCATGGATACCACTTATACAACAGACAGCATATCTCAATACAATGGCAGAAGAGTCAACGAGAGCGTTTGTTCCGGAGGTCTTGAAGCGATTTACGAGGTAAACAGGATGGTTGAAGGATTAGGAATTGTCCGTAAATACAAAAGCTACGGAAATCCATTGGATGGATTTTTTAGTAGCACAATGGAGCTAATGTATTATTCAAAAGGAACTGAAACTTGGGGGACACTACAGCCAGTGGAAATCAAAGACATTCGGGTGCAAAACAATGTTGTAAGTTTATTTCCCAATCCATTTTCCAACCAACTTACTTTCTCCGTTGCAGACAACGAGCAAACAACTGTTTTGCTTTACAACTTTCTCGGGAAGCAAGTATTGCAACAGACATTTACAAACTCCACGACAATAAACACAGCGCATCTTGCAGACGGCATTTACTTTTATGAATTAAGGAATAACAACGGGGCGCTGAAAACCGGAAAGGTTGTTAAACAATGACGAAAGAAAACCTACCGCTAACAGCAGCAGCCGCTGCCATCGCGGGTCAATACAAGCACTTATACAATCAGGATACAGCCACACGGCTCGGTTTTTTTTGAGACGGGGTAAATCAATAAGAAACGGTTGAATAAACCCATATCATCCACCCAAAAATTTTTCTACCTTCAACTCCGCTAAAAACAAATACCCCATGAAACAATTTTTACTTACCGCATTTGCTCTCTTTCTTTTCACGCTAAACACACAAGCACAATGCCCTCCCGGCAGATACTACGATAAAATTTACGGAGCCAAAACCAACACTGCAGTACTTTACGGAAGCAACAAAAACTATTTGGGCAACCAGCAAAGCCTTTACATGGATATTTACGAGCCGCAGGGCGACAACTTTGCGCGCAGGCCCCTCATCATCCTCGCCTTTGGCGGCAGCTTTACCAGCGGTGTGCGCCAAAGCCCCGATATGCTTGTGCTTTGCGATGAATTTGCCAAACGCGGTTACGTTACCGCTACCATTGACTACCGCATAGGAAAAGAAAACGGAGATGATACCGCCATGTATAAAGCCGTTATCCGCGGCTTGCAGGATATGAATGCCGCCATACGGTTCTTTTATAAAGACGTATACACCCAAAACAAATATCGTATTGATACTACGCAGATTTTTGTAGGCGGCACCTCTGCCGGTGGTTTTATTGGGCTTAACTCTGTGTATTACATTCCTCTCTTTTCGCGCCCCACTAACGATGACCTGCTTAATACTCTGGTTGATATGGGAGGAATGCTCAACGGCAGCGGCAACGAAGGCTACTCCAACAAAGTAAAAGGGGTAGTAAACCTTTCGGGCGGTATTCTTGATACCATCTGGATTCAACCCAACTCACCTATCCTTGTTTCGGTACACGGAACTGCCGATGAAACCGTTCCTTTTTATTACGACAGCATTAAAGGTATTACCGATATAAAAGCCCGCTTTTTTGGCAGTGGCGATATTGCCGTGCGCTGCGCCAACATTGGGCACAACTGCGCCACCCGACCCTTCTACGGAGCCGACCACGTTCCCTTTGTGCTGCCATCTACTCCATATCTCCCTCCATCCAAACAATATATGGATAGCACCATTTGGTTTCTGCGCGATTTTCTTTCCGCCAATACCGTTTGCGATCCTGCACTCGTTTCTGTTCAGGAAACGGAATTGCCCTTGCCGCTTTCGGTGTTGCCCACTTACTCCGATGATTTAATTCAAGTTTTTTCGCACCACGATAAACCCGTGCTTGTAAATATTTACCGCCTCGATGGTAAATTGCTTTTGAGCGAACGTTTAAATCCCGAGCAGGTTTTAAATCTGCGGAAAGAAAAAACCGGAGCAGGTTTGTTTGTGCTGGAAATGCTTGATGCCGAAAACCACGCATACAAACGCACCGAAAAAGTTGTGTTCTATTAATTGTGCCCGTCATTGCAAGGAATCCCGATTTTTATCGGGATAACAAAGCAATCTCCCGCACTTTGACAATACTTACATCACCAAAACCACACAACCATGAGAAGAACCCTACACCTTCTCCCCCTGCTTGCACTTACAATAAGTTGCCTGCAAGTAAATGCTCAATGTGCCAACGGGCGCTACTACAACAAAATCTTTTCGGTTAAAAGCACTACCAATGTTCTGTTCGGAAACGCCCAAAAATTTGACGGCACTTTTCAGGATCTAAAAATGAATGTGTATGAGCCGCAGGGCGATAACTTTGCCCGCAGGCCACTCATTGTACTTGCCTTTGGTGGCAGTTTTACTGCGGGCTTAAAAGAAAGCCCCGACATATTAAAACTGTGTGATGAATTTGCTAGACGCGGTTATGTTGCCGCCACTATTGATTACCGCCTCGGTTTCGAAGATGGCAACGACAGCGACACCAATCAGTTTAAAGCGCTCATTCGCGGTGTGCAGGATATGCGCGCTGCTGTTCGATACTTTTATAAAGATGCTCAAACCACCAACACTTATCGGGTAGATACCAATCAGATTTTTATTGGCGGTGTTTCTGCCGGTGGAGTAATTGCACTCAACTACGGCTATGGTAAAGAAGATACCCTTTCGCGTCCGCGCCCCGACTGGGCAGATAGCGCTTTGGCTGAAGTAGGCGGTGGTATTGGCAATAGCGGCAACCCGGGCTATTCTGACAGAGTGAAAGGTGTTATCAATTTATGTGGTGCTATTGCCGACACTGTTTGGGTTATGCCTACCGACCCCGTGCTTTGTGCCGTGCATGGCACTAATGATGGTTTAGTTCCCTGTTACTACGACAGCGCAGCCGCGTCTAACAGTGTAGAGGCAATGCTTTTTGGCAGTGGCGATTTACTTACACGGGCTACAAACATTGGTTTGCCGCATTCTATCAAACTCTTTCAGGGAGCCGGACACGTGCCTTTTGTACTTTATTTCTTTTCTCCGGGTAAAGAATACATGGACACTACTGTTTGGACCATCCGCGATTTTCTCTACCAACATGTAGAATGCGACTCCTCGCTCATTTCAACTGTAGCGGAAACCAACAACACCTATTCTTCGGTTTCTGTTTTCCCGAATCCTACAGATGAAGTTTTGTATGTGGTATCTGACCACAACAACTCTTTACAAGCAAAACTTTTTTCGGTTGATGGTAAACCGGTTTCCAAAACCACTATTCTACCACATCATGTAATAACTATATCAAAAAGCGAAACAGGAACAGGCGTTTTTATACTCTGCCTTTTCGATAACGGTATGTTGGTTAAAACCGAACGAATTGTATTTCGCTAAGATTTCCACATTTGCCATGTTAGTTAGTGTGTATAAACGGGGTATTTTTTAATGGCAAGTTTATTTGCAGAATAATTTTCCGGCACAGGTGTATTTTCTGTTTTGTGTTTGGTTTATAAATGCAGATTAATCCACACTACTATTAACACCTTGTCAGTAACAACATATCCATACTCCCTTGTTCACATCGCAGTTAACAGGCTGTTGAAAACACCGTATTTCCCTCTGTTTCTCTATATCCTGTATTAACACCCTGTGTGTATTGCTGTTTATTTTGTGTTGAATTAACGAATAACAATAGCCGGCAAAAAAAGAACTAACCAAATCAACACAGCTAATAATAAAGGGGCTTTAAAAAATTAAATTTTGTTACTTATTATTTAGATAAAAAGAATTGTGTAAAAAGTGAGTTTCATGTAAAACAAAATCAGCGGTTTTACAGTATAAGGACTTAATTATGTTGCAGGCAATGTGGCCTGTAGCTGAAGTAACGAACAATCATGAAGGCAATTACACCTTTCGGGTGGGGTATTCTTTTTGTGCTGTTAACAGCTTTCTTTCCTTCAAATCCGGGGTTTGAAGAAAGCCAGAAAGCATTTCCGCGGGTGCGTGATGCGTACGAACGCAAAGAAGAACTATTTGCCATGAAATGCCGCACGCGCGATATCCCCGAAACTTTCAGCAACATGTTTATTCGTGTGTTTAAAGAAGAAGGAATACTTGAACTATGGGCATTGGATGTAAACAGCCGCTATGTGTTGTTTGGCGAGTATAAGGTTTATGCCATGTCGGGCACTTTAGGTCCAAAGCGCCAGGAAGGCGATACACAAGTGCCCGAAGGTTTTTATTACATCAAAGAATTTAATCCGGTTAGTAATTATCATTTATCGCTTGGTATAAATTATCCCAATCAGTCCGACTTAATATTGAGTGCTGCTCCTCGAAAAGGCGGTAACATTTTTATACATGGCGGACATGCCAGTGCCGGCTGTGTGGCTATGAGTAACTACTACATTGAGGATATTTACATGGCAGCTGTAAAAGCACAAACACAAGGGCAGAGCAAAATACCCGTGCATATTTTCCCGTTTAAAATGATTCCCATCAATATAGAAAATCATTCAGGTTTTGCAGAAAGGAGAGGCTTAACAGCCTTCTGGAAAAATCTTACCGATGGCTATCGGTTTTTTGAGCACAATAAAACAGTACCCGAAGTAAGTGTTGCTTCAAACGGTACGTATCTTTTCAGTCAGCCTTCTACTGCCTCTAAGTAGATAAATCAGCTTCCCGGTTGTATGTTTTTAAATTAGTGCCATGAAGTGGTTACAACGCGCATGTTATACAGCAGGAATTGTTTGTTTATTACTAATAGCATTTTACCGATTTTGGTTTTTGCGGCAGCCGCAACGCAGCATTCCAAATAACCCGACAGTGTTTGTTGCTCCCGCCAACGGAAAAGTAGTATCAGTAAAAACATGGAACAGCGAAAGCCTTATTGAAACCAAAGGCGATAACGGAGCTATTAACGTGTGGACAAAAGATGTGGATACCGCAGGCACCATCATCAGCATACAAATGACACCGCTTAACGTGCATTACCAACGTGCCCCGCAAAGCGGAAAACTGCTTGCCGAAAAATATACCGAAGGCGATTTTAATAATGCCATTGTAATGAGCAACGACTACGGTATTCGTTTCGAAAACGAACACAACGAAATGTTGTTTGAAACCGAAACCGGAGTAAAATACAAAGTGATACAAATAGCCGGCTTTGTTGCCCGCAGAATTGAAGACTACCTCACCCCGCAGCAAAGCGTTAAACAAGGCGATGTAATTGGGTTAATAAAACTCGGTAGCCAGGTAACGATTATACTTCCGTACGGCATACAACCTGTAGTTAAAGTAGGCGATGTTACTATTGATGGTGAAACAGTAATTGCAACGGAATAGAAAAGCAATGTAATGCGGTTTACATATTTCCCCGATCATATTCAACCGCCTGTCACTCACTCAGCGTAATTTTTTATTTTGTAGCTATTATTAATCGTTGCTCAGCGATTTCAACATCACCAAATGAAAGAGATAGTTACAGTATTGTGTTTTTGGGCTGTGGTATATACTTGTGCTCAAACTCCACAAATGGGCTTGCCCGATTTTAGTGTGGCTTTTTATGGAGCCAAGTACAGTGTTGACGGTAAAACAATCTTAGCAAACGGTATTGAGGGCGCCCATCTTATAGAAACGGTTACCGGAAATCTGCTTTATACTTTTCCACCAACATACGAAAGCGTTTCGCACGCGTTTTATGTGCCGTATGGAAATAGAATTGTAACCAAAACCGGTGATAGTGTATTGCGGGTATGGGATATAAGAAGCAAGAAAATGGTTTCGGAAATAAAAATGCAGACAAATCCGTCCAACAGTGTAGAAATGAAGCTGTCGCCCGATGCAGTGAAGTTGGCATTCTATGATGCTGATGCTAAAGGAATGTATGTGTATGATTTGTATAAAGGGGCACTCAACTGTTTTATAGCCACACCGGAGCAGATAAAATCCATTGATTTTAGCGCTGATAGCAAAAGTCTTCTTGCTGTTACTCCCCAAAAATTTTTATCGTGGACGCTTCCGACAGGAGCGTCCGACAACTTTTTACACCCTACAGAAAGAAAAGTCGAACCCGAGCTTCGCAACCCGAAACTGGCCCGAAACGGCACATGGATTATAGATGCGCTTGCCGTTAATAAAACAAAAGAGCCGGAAAAATATTTAGTGCGAATTACTGATTCAAATACAGGAAGTTTAAAAATGTCATTAACAGGAGAAATTAAATTGAAAGTTGTTGATGGGATAGGGTTTTCTTTTGCGCTTAGTTCAAACGAAAAGCTCCTGTTTACTTGTTCTGCCACCGATGCGGTTGTATGGGATATGGCTACCGGAAAAAAATTGTACACAATTGAAACAGCCGGATACATTACTCATGCATGTTTTAGCCCCGATAATAAATCGCTGTTGGTAAACACAATTGATATGGAAGACTTGAATGGTTCCATGTATGTGTGGGATGTAGCAAGTGGCAAAATGAAAATGGAAATTAAAGACAGGGTTCCGGTTGTGCTGGGTATGGACGAGTGTTACAGTAACTACACTATCGCAACAGGGAATGCGATGGGCGCTTGCCGTGTGTGGAATCTTAGAACCGGAGTTAATGAGGTTACGCTGAAAGAAGACAACCAGCTTGTAACCAAAGTGTTTGCCGCACCCCTTAAACATGAACTGGTAACTGTAAGCTTTGATGGGCTTATCAGAAAATGGGATGTGGAACAGAAGCAAATTTTAAAAAAGAGCAACCCGTTATCTAATCGTCCCCCAACGCCCGCAGATACCTTGTTAGCTATTAAGGAAATAGATGAAAAATGGAAAAGCGTGGTGCGGCTGTTGCAAAACAACGAAGAAATGATACGCAGCGTTTCGTTCAGCAAAGATTTTTCCAAACTGGCGGTAATGGGCAGAACAGTAACGAATCTGATAGACTATAAAACCATGCTGATTCAACATAAACTTTCGCCATCCTTTGAGTTCGCCAAAAACGCTTCTTCGGCAGACATGGAGTTTAGTACAGACGGCAAAGAAGTTGCTGCATGTAACAGAAACAATTCTGTATGGTTTTGGCATACAAAAGACGGCATGTTTAAAGACAGTTTACCGGATTGCAGTGGAGCCACAAGTATTACTTATAGTCCTGATGGCAAGCGAATGGCAACAACAAGTACGGTTGATAAATCGATAAAAATTTGGGATGTGCAAACGCGAAAGTTAGAACACGTACTTACCGGACATTCCGGCCACCCCTACAAACCAACCTTTAGCCCCGATGGAAAAACAATTCTTTCTTCCTCATCCGAAAAAGCAACAATTGTGTGGAGCACAACAAATGGTAAACGAATTCAAACTATTGAGGGTCTTCAGGGTTTTTTCAGGTTTGCAGCGAATGGAAAATTGCTGCTTTGTTTAAAGAATGATAGAGTTGAAATTATAGATGCATCCACATACAACACCATAGCCAGTTTCATTCCGGTTAATGAACAAGATTATGTTTGTGTGCTTCCATCGGGCTACTATCGCACCTCTCCCAATGCAGCAAAAAGTTTGTTTTACATACAAAACGACAAAACCGTTGGCTTCGACCAGTTAGATGCCAAGTATAACCGGCCCGACAAAGTGTTGCAAGCGCTTGGTAAAATAACCGGTGAGTACGATACCGTACTTATAAACAGCTACTATAAAGCCTGGCAAAAGCGGATAAAAAAAATGGGTATTGATACAATGCTGTTTACAAATAGCATTACCATTCCTGTTTGCGATTTTATAAACCGAGATAAAGTTGCTTACAACCAAACAACCAATTCGGTAACACTGCAAATTTCGGCACACGACAGCAGCTCGTTGTTGGGTCGCTTTAATCTGTGGGTGAACGAAGTGCCGGTATTCGGTAAGCGCGGAGTTGATTTGCGAAACAGAAAAGTGTTGAAGTTTGATACTACGCTAACTGTTACGCTTAACAATGGCGAAAACCGTATTGAAGCATCAGTTACCGATGCCAACGGGGTGGAGAGCTACAAAGTGCCGCTGATGGTTAATTACACCAATGCCAAGCCTAAACCGGCACAGGTTTACTTTATTGGTATAGGAGTAAACAACTTTACCCAATTGCAATACAACCTTAAATACTCGGTAAAAGATGTAAACGACCTTGCCGATGCCATTAAACAGAAATACGGCAAAGCCGCAAACATAACCACCCTCACCAACGAAAAAGTTACCGTTGAAAATGTAACCGCGTTGAAAGAGGTGCTGATGAAAACTTCAGTGGACGATAAAGTGATAATATCTTTTTCCGGTCACGGATTGTTCAGCAAAGAGTACGACTATTACCTTTCTACACATAACACGGATTTTGTCCACCCAGAAAAAAACGGATTGGCGTACGAAGTGCTCGAAGCGCTGTTGGACGATATACCTGCGCGGCATAAACTTTTGTTGATTGATGCCTGCCACAGCGGTGAAATAGATAAGGATGAGAAGATATACATTAAAGCTGTTGAAGAGAGCATAACAGCATCGGCAAACGGATTAAGCAAAGGGGCCGCTATTCAAAACATACAACCGCCCGTTATCGGATTTAAAAGCAGTCTTGAATTAATGAAAGAAGTTTTTTCGGATGTGTCGAAGGGCAGCGGCACGTTTGTAATTTCAGCAGCAGGCGGAAATGAATATGCCTACGAGCAAAATAATCTCCGCAACGGAGTATTTACTTTTTCAATTCTTGAATGGATGAAGGCACAAAAAACATCAACCGTATTGGACATGAAAAATTATGTTTCCCAAAGAGTAGAAGAACTTACCGGAGGCTTGCAAAAACCAACCTCAAGAGCCGAGCTTACCAATGTAAACTGGACGATATGGTAAAAAACCCCGACCGTTTTGCGGTCGGAGCGAAAGTTGTTTTACCAGCTTAAATCATCGTCAAACTTCTTCATGAATTTGTCTAATTCCGAAGTGTCCTGTTTCTTTTTCTTTTCGGGTTTAGTGGAGTTGCCTTGTTTGTCAAGATAGGTGGTTAGCTTGTTTTCGCGCTTGCGCGGTTTTTGCTCGGCACCGGTTTCTGTTTTAGCAAAATCTTTTTTGAATTCGGGTTTAGCCGAAAACTTTTTCCGCTCTCCGCCTTCGCGCTTTTCGCCAAACGATTTTCGCTCGCCAAAATTCTTATCGCCACTGCGATCGTCATAGCGTTTTCTTTCTCCATCAAACTTTGGTTTGCGGTCGTCAAACTTTTTGTAGCCGCCACCACCGCCCGAAAAGCTTCTTCCGCCACCGCCATCTTTTTCTTTGGCGCGTGTAACAAGCGACCGTCCGTTGCGCTTGTTTTTGCCGAACACTACTAAAATTTGCTCGGCTTCCATAGCAGGAGCCGAAATAAAACTGAATTTATCGAACACGCGAATGTCGTGTAGCGCGTTGGCATCAACTGCCGCCTCGTTAGCTACAAACGCGGCTACTTTTTCGGCATTCATTCGGTCCATGTGTCCTTTAGCAACAAACAACCGCACTAAATTGTTTCCCCCGGTGTTGCTGCGCGAAGCCACCGATGAAATTTCGCGGTAGCTATGCGGCTTTAGAGTATCTTTCAATGCATACGAAAGCAGCGAAGCCAATACATTTTCGGGTTGCTTGCCTTCTTCCAAAAGCTCTTTGGCAAATTCCAGATAATCACCGGCTGCATCCTTTTCTATCAACTCCGTTATTTCGGTTTTCAGTTTCATGCGCTTGGTTTCTATTACATCGGCAATAGTAGGCACTTCATCTTTCCGAATTTTTGAGCGCGCAATTTTTTGAATGAACAACAAATCGCGCATTTCGTTTGGCGCAATAATGGTAATGGCGGTGCCGTGTTTTCCGGCACGCCCTGTTCTTCCGATGCGGTGAACGTATGCTTCGGGATCTTGCGGCAAATTGTAGTTAACCACATGCGTTAAATCGTTCACATCAATACCGCGTGCCGCCACATCGGTAGCCACCAGTATATTCACCTTACGCATTTTGAATTTCTTCAAAATCAATTCGCGCTGGCTTTGAGTTACATCACCATGTATGCCTTCCGAATCGTAACCGCGGTCAATCAGTTTGTCGGCCACTATGTCGGTTTCATTTTTGGTGCGGCAAAAAACAATGCCATAAAACTCCGGCTCGGTGTCAATAATGCGGCAAAGCGCTTCAAACCGGTCGCGGTCGTTTACTTCAAAATAAATCTGGTCAACCAGGTCGGTAGTAATTTGCGTTTTCTCTACCTCAACTAAATCGTACTCGCCCATAAATGTTTTGGCGAGTTTTAGAATGGGCGCAGGCATGGTGGCGCTGAACAAAAGCATTCTGCGCTCAGTAGGCACGCTCTTCAAAATTTCGCGCACCTCTTCTTCAAACCCCATGTTCAGCATTTCATCGGCTTCATCGAGCACTACGTGTGTTACATGGTCGAGCTTAAGAATGCGTTTATCCATCATGTCGCGGATACGCCCGGGAGTGCCCACTACAATTTGTGCTCCTTTCTTTAAGCCGCGCTCTTGTATCTGGTAGCTTTGTCCGCCATAAACAGGCAGTACCCAAAACTTTTTTTCTCCGCGAAACGAGGTAATTTCTTCAGCTACCTGAATAGCCAGTTCGCGCGTGGGGCACAGAATAAGCGCCTGCACGTTTTTGTTGTTATCGTCTAATTTTTCGATAAGCGGTAAACCGAAAGCGGCTGTTTTACCGGTGCCGGTTTGCGCCTGTCCAACTATGTCTTTAACGCCCGACAGTAAAAGCGGAATCGTTTTCTCTTGTATGGGAGAAGGTGTTTCCCAACCTTTCTTCTGCAATGCAGCAAGCACATTCTCGCTCAAGCCGAGCGAACGGAATTTTTCCATGATAATAAGTCGTTTTGTGCAGGGTCATGGTGGGGTTAACCGAACCATGATGAGGAGTGAATTTCCGTCATCCTATTGTTTAAGCAGTTTGTTGCGACAAACCCGGGATGACCTTGCGGTTATAAATTTGAAGCCGCGAAGGTAATATAATAAACGGGCTTAGCAAACATTGAACAAAAGCCGATATATTTACTTTATGTTTCGAAAGGCAATTCTTTTTTCAATAATCGGGATGTTGACGGTTGCGGTACCATCGTGCAATAGCAACAAAATTGCCTGCCCAACTTATGCCGACAGTTTTCCTGACCAAAAAAAGAAGAAGAAAAAGCCCGAGCCGGAAATCCCGAAAGCAACTAAAGCTAAAAGCGGATTGTTGCCTCCGAATGCAAAGAGAAGAAAGTGAAAGCCATAAAAGGAAAAGCGACAACTGTATAATTGTCGCTTTTTAGTTTTTGCAAAAAACGGCTATTGCTTCACCATCCTGATAACTTCCAGAATTTCTGTTTCGCTGCCGATAACCACCTGGTAAATGCCTTCGGCTAAATCTGACACATCGAATTTTCCGGTTGAATTGTAAAGAGCATAATCGCGCACCAACTCACCCAATACATTTACCAATTTGACAGAAACCCTGCCGGTAATGTTGTGCTTTAATGTAAACACGCCTTGGTTAGGATTAGGGAACAGTTGAATATGATATTCGCCAATAAAGTTGATGCCTATACCCACAACCGATAAACAAGGAGTAGTGTCGGAACAATTGCCGATGGTAATCACGCACTGATAATTTCCATTTTCGGTAGCAGTATAGTCTTGTGAAGTGGCTCCGATTATCGGTTGATTATTGCTACAGTCGAGCCATTGATAACCTGCACCTGCCTGATTTGCCGTGCAAACATTTCCATTTACCGAAGCAGTAATATCTATAGTTGTGATAGTCAAGTTCAGCGTAACTACGCTATCACAACCCGCTTGATTAGTTAAGGTAAACGTAGCGCTGTTGTTGCTTGAGGTGTAGGTATTACCATCTATCCATGTGTAACTATCACAAGCAGTAATTACATCAGTTCCCGTATTGCTATGGTTGATAGTCAAGTTCAACGTAACTACACTATCGCAACCCGCTTGATTGGTTAAAGTAAACGTAGCGGTGTTGTTGCTTGAGGTGTAAGTATTGCCATCTATCCATGTGTAGCTGTCGCAAGCGGTGATTACATCAGTTCCTGTGTTGCTGTGGTTGATAGTTAAGTTCAGT
>JAHCHW010000004.1 GCA_026129525.1 Chitinophagales bacterium
GAGCGAATAGCCAACGTTTAAACAGAAACTCCTGTCTTAACCAAGACAGGAGTTTCTGTTTTCTATCAAGTGTGAATTGCGATGGGGAAATCTTGTTTAATGGAGGGAAAAGAAAATAGTTTCTTTACCGTCAAGAAAAACTAAGGTTAAAGTTTAAAGTAATCGAATGAAGAAAATTTTTGCTCTAATTCTGATTTGCTTTCTTGCAGAAGGAATCAGTGCACAGAACTACACCATACTTGGCAATGCATCATCGTTAAGTGGATGTAATTGTTTCAGGTTAACACCAAATGCGAATAATCAGGCGGGTGCTATTTTCCAGAATAATACTATCAATCTTAATAATTCGTTTGATTATACCTTCAATGTATTTCTTGGATGCAACGGTAGCAGCGGTGCCGATGGAATTGTTTTTGTGCTTACGTCTAATCCAAATGGGTTGGGAAATCAAGGAGAGGGAATGGGATATGCCGGGGGTAATCAGCCTTTTTCGTTTGCGGTTGAATTTGATACATGGCAGAACGGTAATGCAGGCGACCCGAGTTTCGATCATATAGGAATAAATTCGGGCGGATTTTATAATCATAATGTAGCGGGACCAGTGCAAGCCTCGGCAAGTTCGGCTATTATTGATGATTGCCAGTGGCATACCGTAAGAATTGTTTGGGATGTTAACTCAAATACCTTTTCAGTTTATTTCGATGGAGTGCTCCGCATAAGCATTGTTATTCCGAATATGGTAGGAACCTATTTTGGCGGCAATCCGATTGTAAATTGGGGTTGGAGCGGTGCAACAGGAGGCGGAACGAACGATCAGCAAGTTTGTGTGTTGAGCACTTCGAATTGGGTGGGTGGAGTAAACTATCAGAGTTGTAATCTTACTGTTCAGTTTTCCGATATTTCCACCAGCAATATTGGGTCTGTTCAATCGTGGGCATGGACATTTGGCGATGGAGGAACTTCTACACTTCAGAACCCTACACACACATATCCTTCAACAGGCACTTACAATGTATCGTTAACCATTACCGATAATGCAAGTTGTGCCAATACTTTTACTCATCCTATTACTATCAATCCACCAATTAGTATGACTCCAACTATTACGCCTCCGCCTTGCAACGGTGGTTCAAATGGGGGAATTAGTATTGTTCCTTCGGGGGGATTTGGACCCGCGGCAGGTTATGGAGGCTACATGTACAGCTGGAGTAACAACACAACACAGTCAAGTTTGATAGGCGCAAGTGCGGGAACATATACCTTAACTGTTACCGATGGAGTTTGCACCAGTACAGCACAATACACCATTAACCAGCCACCGCCACTTACTGCTACAACTTCGCATACCGATGCGCCTTGTGGCGGCAACGGAACAGCCACCATTGCTATTTCGGGTGGTACACCTCCATACACCGGTGTAAACTGGGCGGGCTTTCCCGGCTACACAGTTTCGTTACCTGCCGGAACTTGGATTGCCGATTTCCATGATGCTAACGGTTGCTCAGCTTTGCTGCAATACACTGAAACTATTGCACAGTTGCCCTGCGGCATTACTTCGAGTGTTTCGAAAACCAATGTTAGTTGTTTTGGTGGAAACAACGGCACCATTACACTTACCATAACCGGCTCTACGCCTCCGGTGAATGTTACATGGAGCAACGGAGCAACAGGTACCTCTATTTCAGGTTTGGCTGCCGGAACTTACACATACAATTATTCTGATGGAACACCTTCGCACAGTTTTTCGGGAAGTGTTACCATTACTCAACCGGGGGCTGCAATGGTTGCTTCGTTGAGTACGGTAAATATGAGTTGTGCGAATACAAACGATGGACAAGCATTGGCATCGGTACAATCGGGAGGAACACCACCGTACAACTATGCATGGAGTGGAGGGCAGCCGAATAACCCTTTAGCATCGCCTTTGAGTGCCGGACCGGTAACCGTTACCATTACTGATGCTACAGGATGTACGGCTACTGCAACCGGAACGATTACCGGACCGCCCACCCTAACCTTAAATGTTACTTCGGTTGATGACAGTTGCTACCAATCGGAAACCGGCAGTGCCACTGCTAATGTGAGTGGCGGTAATCCGCCTTACACTTACTACTGGAGCAATATTTCATCGGCACAAACCAACCTTAGTTTAGGGATAGGAACTTACACGGTAACAGTTACCGATAACAAAGGATGCACAATTACCGGTTCGGCAACTATCAATCAGCCAACACAATTTACGCATACGCTTACTTCGCAAAACATAAATTGCTTTGGTGCGAACACGGGCAGCATTACCGTTACTCCATCGGGAGGTACACCTGCTTATTCATACACATGGAACCCCGGTACGGCATCGGGAAATAATCCAACGGGATTAAGTGCCGGACAATACAACGTAACTATTTCCGATAGCAAGAATTGCACGAACGTTGACAGTGTTGTGTTAACGCAACCCGCAGCAGCGCTAAATGTGGTTACATCGCATACTAATGTTACCTGCTACAACGCCAACAACGGTTCTGTTACTATTACGGTTAGTGGAGGTACCGCACCTTATACTTATCAGGGAAATCCAATTCCGCCCGGAACTACCACATTGAACAATCTTCCGCCTGCAACCTATTCGGGAACTTTAACCGATGCCAACGGTTGCACAGCCAGTGTTTCGGAAACCATTACACAACCGCAACCGCAAAGCGTAACCGTAAACAGCACAAACAATACTTGCAATGGAGGAAACAACGGAACGGCAAGTGCCAACTTTATAAATGCAACAGGTTCGGTAACGTATAACTGGAGTAACGGACAAAGCGGAGCTAACATCACGGGATTAGTGGCAAATACATACACCGTTACTGCTACCGACCAAAATCAATGCAGTCTTACCGGTTCTGCTACCGTTACAGAGCCTGCCGCGCCTGTAATGACAGTTAATATAACCGATGCGGCTTGTTTTGGTGCGAACGGGAGCGCCACTGCAAATCCTACCGGTGGAACTACACCATATACATTTACATGGAGCGCAGGCGGTGCTACCACACAAACAGCAAGTTTACCTGCAGGAAGTTATACCGTTACCGCCACCGATGCGTCTTCGTGCAATCAAACCGCAGCGTTCAGTATTAATGAGCCGGGGGATATGACGATTCAGGAAACGCATACCGATTTGGATTGCTTTGGCGATGCTGATGGCGATATTCAACTAACCGTAACAGGCGGAACTGGACCAAACTATACATACGTGTGGAGCCCGAATGTAAGCACCACCAATTTGGCGGGACTGCTCACAGCCGGCACCTACAACATAACTGTTACCGATCAAGCAAACTGCAACAAAACAATTTCAGTTACATTGGTAGAACCTGCACAACCTGTTACGCTTAATGTTCAATCCAACAACATTTCGTGCTATGGTGTGTCGGATGGTGCAATTACTATCAATGCCTCTGGCGGAACCCCCGGCTATACTTACACTTGGAATCCGAACATTACTGCAACAAACTCCGCTTCGGGATTAGGGCCGGGAACGTACGACATAACGGTTACCGATTCCAAGAATTGTTCGGTTATGCCATCGGTTACTATTTCGCAACCTAATCAACCGCTTACGGTTACCCCTTCGCATACCGACTTAACTTGTTTTCAGAGTAACGATGGAACAGTTGATGCAACAGTAAACGGGGGAACATTTCCTTATTTCTATACATGGAGTCCGAATATTGGTTCAGGCAACACAGCAAACGGATTGGCAGCAGGCAGTTATGCACTGACTGTTACTGATAACAACGGATGCACCAATACTGCTTCGTATGTTCTTGTTCAACCGACACAGGTTACGGTTTCAGAAAATCATATTAATGTGCTTTGCTTTGGCGATGCCACCGGCTCGGCTACCGTTAATGCTAATGGCGGAACTCCGGGCTACACGTATGTATGGAGTCCGTCAGTAAGCACTACCAACATGGCAAGTAATCTTACAGCAGGCGGATATAATGTAACTGTAACGGATGCCAACAACTGCACTGCTTTGCAAATGGTAACTGTTACGCAACCGCCTCTGCTTACAATACAGGCAACACCATCTGCTGCACTTTGCAATGGCGATGCCACAGGCTCAATAACAGCATCGGCTGCCGGTGGTGTTACTGCTTACACATTCAGCGCTACCGATGGAACCAACAATTTTAATTCAGCAAGCGGTTTATTTGCAGCATTACCTGCCGGAACTTACACCGTATCGGTTACTGATAACAACCAATGTGTAAGTTCAACTACGGCTGTTGTTACTGAGCCTGCTGCTTTAAGTAACACAGTGAACGTTACAAACGCATCTTGTTACCATTATACGAACGGTGTGGTTGCTGTAAGCACAACGGGCGGAGTTCCTGCATTTACCTATCTGTTTTCTACAGGAAGCGCCAACAGTTCCGGAGTTTTTGGAGGACTTGGTGCGGGAACGTATGTTGTTACAGTTACTGATGCCAATGGTTGCTCTGTTACAGAAACGGCAACAGTTACCGAGCCTGATTCGGTTTGGGTAACTGTTACACCAACACCGGTTGAAGTAAAACTGGGCAACGACCTTCAGATTTTACTGAATACCAATCAAACCGGAAATGTAACGTATCAATGGACTCCGGCATTCGGGTTAAGTTGTTACGATTGTGTCGATCCGGTTTTTATAGGCATTTATTCGCAACCTTACAATGTTGTTGTAACCAACGAAGACGGCTGTGTGGGAACAGCGCAGTTTGTGGTAACGGTTATTCCTAACTACGATGTATTTATACCCAATGCGTTTACGCCTAACGGTGATGGAGAAAACGATTACTGGCAAATTTTCGGAAACCTGAATGGGATAAAGCAGTTTGAGATAATGCTGTTTAACCGCATTGGCGAAAAAGTGTTTGAAAGCAACGACCTTAACTTTAAGTGGGACGGACATTACAAAGGCGTGAAAGTTCCACCGGGGGTGTATGTGTATCATGCCAAATTTGTTTGGCTCAATAACCACTCTGATAATAAGTACACCGGAAGTTTAACCATACTGCGATAGTTTCGGGATAATAGCCATAACATGGTTTCTTATTTTTACCGGCAATTATGGAAGAAGAATTAGAGCAAGAGAAGAAGGACTACGCTACCATTCAACTAAAACCACGCGGACCGGTTACTATTACCGGCAGTTTTGAAATAATTATGGAAGACGGTACCACCTTAGAGAAGCGCGAAAAAGTTTCGTTGTGCCGCTGCGGTATGAGTTTAAAAATGCCGTTTTGCGATGGCGCTCATAAAGCACTGGCTTCGTTGTTGTAAACTTCTTATCTGCCTTTAACCATTTGTTGCGTATAGGTTTTGTTGCCGGCAGTAATGCTTACCATGTATGTTCCGGCAGCAAGTTGTTGCAGCGAAAGTTCGGCATCAAACAAGCCTGATGATGTTGCTGTTTCTGTTTTGGAGTAAACTTTCTTGCCATCTAACGAAGTAACGTTCATTTCTACTTTACCGGGTTTAAACAAGTAGTACTGTATGCGAACGGTTTCGGTAAACGGATTGGGGAAACACGAAATCATGACCATATCACTCTTCATATCTTTTACAGAAGAGATAACAGGTGCCAGTGCCGGCAGTGTGCCACGCGGGGTAAGAGGAGAGGAGCATTGGGTAAGGTGATTGGCTCCATCCAAATCGCACCACGAAGCAGCCGTGTTTGCAGTAAAATTTTTGGAGGTTATGGTGCTCATGTAAATCCAGTCGCCCTGCACTTTTTGGTTGGTGATATCTAACAACAGATAACCGCGCTTGGAAAGTTCGGCATACTTGATGTTCGGGTTAAACGCCTGAATAATGGAAACCGGAACAGTAAACGTGATAAAACTGCCGCTGGTAATACTGGTGCATACATACTCCACCGCTACCGAGCCGGCACCGGTTGAAGCGGTGTAGCTGTTCAAATCGAGCGGTAAATCGTTTGCCCATGAAGTATGAATGTCGCCCGTAAGCACTACTACGTTATTGATGTTGTTGTTCTTGATATGCGAAAGAACTTTTGTGCGCTCCGCGGGGTAGCCATCCCATTGGTCCTGGTTTACGGCTACGCCTGCAACTTTCAATGGCGATACCATTACCTGATTGCCGATAATTTTCCACTTGGCGGTTGAGTTGGAAAGTTGTTGTTTAAACCATTCCAATTGTGTAATGCCCAACATGGTTCGATTGGTATCGGTTACGGTTGCGCCCGATGTGCCCGATTGTTTTTCTCTTCCTTCTAAACGCGTATCAATCATAATAAGGTCAACTAAATTACCGTACGGTATTACCCGGTGTATGGTATCAACGCTATTGTGAATATCGCGAATGGGCATCCACTCAAAATAAGATTGGCGCGAAAAAGACTTGCGATCTTCCCAGTAACCTTCCACACTGTCGGTGTGGTTTTGTGCTCCTCCACTCCAACTGTCGTTAGCGCTTTCGTGGTCGTCCCAAACTGCTATAAAAGGATACTGCTGGTGTACAAGGCGTAAGTCAGGGTCAAGTTTGTAGAATGAGTGGCGAAGTCTGTATTCTTCCAAGGTCATTACTTCTTTGTAAGGCTCCTGTATGCGCGATGAATCAATGCCGGGGTCAAAGTCATCAGGTCCGTATTCGTAGTAGTAATCGCCTAAGTGAATTACGGCATCCACATCATTTTTTAAGGCAATATCGCGGTAAGCATTAAAATATCCGCTCTGATAATTTGAACATGCTACCACAGCAAAACGAAGATTGGTAACTCCGCTAACAGGTGCGGTGCGTGTTCTTCCTTGTATGGAATAAACACCATTGTTACTGAAACGGTAGTAATACCACGTGTTGGGCTGCAAGCCGGTGGCATCAACTTTTACCGTATAATCTTTCGAAGCATCGGTAGTTACTGTTCCTGAATTTATGATGGTGCCGAAAGTTGTATCGGTTGCAATTTGCCAGCCCACTGTTTCGCTTGCGTTTTGCGAAGTAATACGAGTCCAAAGAATTACGCGGTCGCTGAGCGGGTCGCCCGATGCCACACCGTGATAAAAAGGAGCAAGGGCATTGTCCACATCGGCACGCGAAGGTTCTAAATATTCCTGTGCATGTGCACCGAAAGCGAATGTTGCAAACAGCAGGGGTAAAAACTTCTTCATGGTTTTTGTTTTGAGTAGCCGAAGGTAGAATTTAAGCGGATGATTTGGTAATTCATTTTTTATGTTCGCTTCAATTCATAAATAAATCACCTTATGATAATAATTGCCGAAAGCGGTTCTACAAAAACCAACTGGCTTACACAGGAAAAGCAACTGTTTGAAACTATCGGCTTCAATCCAATGTTTCACAGCACCGAGTTTATTTTTGAAGAACTGAATAAAAATGAGGCGCTCAGGAATGTGCGCCAACAGTTTACCAAAGTGTATTTTTACGGGGCAAGTTGTTCGAGTGCCGAACGCAACAAAATTGTAAGCGATGCGCTGCAACACTTTTTCGAGAAAGCAACCGTAATTGAAGTTGACCACGACCTTAAAGCTGCTGCGGTAGCAACGTACACCGGTAAACCGGGTATTGCCTGCATATTGGGTACGGGTTCCAATTCGTGCTTGTATGATGGCAAGAATATACACGAAGAAGTTCCCGCATTGGGTTACGTACTGGGCGATGAAGGAAGTGGTGCGTGGTTTGGCAAACGGTTGATGGCACTGTTTCTGTATCACAAGTTACCACCTGCAACTGAAAAGTTGTTTAAGGAAAAGTATAAGCTGGAGAAGGAAAAAATTTTCGACATGGTTTATCGGCAACTCAATGCTAACCGTGCATTGGCAGTGTATGCAAAGGTGTTAGATGAAAGCCCAGATAAAGACTTTATGAGCGAGTTAGTGAAAGAAGGCTTCCGCGAGTTTTTTAAATACCATGTAGCATGTTACAAAAACTACGAGCAATATCCTGTGCATTTTGTAGGCTCTATTGCATTTATTTTTAAAACAGAGTTAGAGGCAGTGGCACAGGAGTTTGGCAGCCGCGTTGGTATTGTTGACCGTAATCCTGTTTACCGTTTGTTGGAATGGCATTTGCGGTGAGCAACGGTTAACAAATTAAGTTTGATTTCTATTTTCATCAATCGTCATCATCATGCTTACTTGCTTTATTTTTTCGCAGTTTTAGTAATTCGCCAAGCCGCAGTTTAAATCCTCCATTTACTATGGTCCCTTCTAAAGGCCCATACACTTCCGAAAACAGCGGGTGAGAGTAATCGGGGTTAGGTGTAACTACCGGTCCGTAGCTGGTTTGCCGTATGTTCAAAATGTTTTCGGCATTGGCAAATAGTACCACATACTTAAAATTGAGTTGCGTGTTTATTCCCAGTTCCCAAATACTTCGGGTAGTGCTACCGGTACTAAGTTTTTGCGGACTGAAGTAGTACGCATCAACACTTAAACTGAGAATTTTAAACAACTCGCAACCTGCCATAAGCGCCAGTTGATGCTTGGCAGTAAGTTCGGCTATGCTCTTTACCCCGTTTATATTTCTGTTGTGGTCAATAAGCGTATAGTTTACGCCAAACTGAAACCCACGGTACGAAAGCCGCAGCCCTGTTTCAAATCCGCGTGAGTTGGCAAAGCCGTTCATATTGCGGTAATAAATAGCATCGCAGTCGGCTCCGCTGCAGTTATCCAAGTGTCCGGTGTCGCTCATTACCGGTCGGAAAAGATGGGTGTAAAAAAGCATTTGACTTACCGTGAGGCTTAGTCCGTTAATATTCGGAATGGTTACTACAAAATCGAGCGTGCCGCCTGCTGAAAGTTCAGGCTTTACGCCAACGCCAACAGGCAGTACATTTTTAAAATTTCTTTCCTCAGAATCTTCCTGAAATACAGTTGGCAGTTTGTAACCCATGCCCGCATTAAGGCGCGATGAAAAATGCTTTGTCCACTTGTGCAGCACCGCTACATGCGGCAGTACATTTACTTTATACACGTTGTTGTAATCAAAACGCACGCCTCCCGATACGGCACTCTTTTCATTGATGTGATACGTGTATTGCAAAAACAAACCAGCGGTAAGCAGGTTGTAACTTCTGTTGCGCCAGGTTGAATCTTCTTTTTTGTCCTCACTGAATTTATCGGTGCGGAAATCAAGCCCCAATACCACATCGTGTTTTTTGATGGGCAGGTGATAGTTCAACTCTGTTAATGAAGCCAGTTGTTTTCCTCCGAACGAATAAAAAGGCAATTGCAATGAGCGGTCGAAAAAGTTAACGGCATTTTTAAGGCGCAGCGTACCTGCTTTTTCAAAATCATATTCAAACCTGAAATTGGAGCCAAAGTGTGTTGAATTATTGCGCTCAAAGTAATTGTAAACCGAATCTTGCTTTCCCATTGTATACTGCATGGTGCCGCCTAAGCGTTTTTCGCCTGCATACATTACGCCTACATTTAAACGTGCACGCTCATTGATGTAAAAATGCAATTGCGGGGCAACCGTGTAACGTTCCAACTTAGGGTAATCGGTAAAGTTGTCGGCATTCCAGTCCTTGGGCGGTTGATTGCGGTATAACCCCATTACCGAAAAACCAACATGCTTAAATCGTTGCGAAAGGTAAGCACCGGCATCTACACTAAAAGTGCTTTCCATATTAAAAAGCACATCGTACACGCCTTCCTCTTCCGGCTCGCGCGATATTAGGTTAACCACTCCCGCAATGGCATCGCCTCCGTAAAGCACTGATGCCGGCCCTTTAATTATCTCAATCTGCTTTAAATCCATAGGAGGAATTTGGGCAATGCCCAGCGCATTTGAAAGCCCGCCAAAAAAGGGCAAGCCGTCTTTCATTAACTGTGTGTACTTGCCGTTTAACCCCTGTAAGCGAATGTTGAATAAACCCGATGAAGCTGAAGTGCGCTGCACCTGCACGCCCGGCTGCTCCTTTACGGCATGCGAAATACTCGAAGGCTTATCAATGGAGCGCTCCATCATTTCTTCGTTTGCCACCACATCAACCCGTATAGGCAGGTTTTCGGCTTTCTGATAATTGCGGGTAGTAACAATCACCACTTCTTCAAGTTCCTCTTGTTGCGGCTCTAACTGCACCTTGTAAACCGTAATGGTTGATAACGGAAAAGTAAGTTTCAACTTCTTCCGAAAATAACCCACCATAGAAACTATAACTATCTGCTCACCATCGGGTATTCCTTCTAAGCGTACAAAACCTGCCGAGTCGGAGTAAGCCAGCAATTCGGTTTTATCAATCAATACCACTGCACCTTCCAACGCTTCGTTCTCTTCTTTATCAAAAATTTGTGCGGTAAATACATTTTGCCCCTGCGCGGTTAACGTGCCAATAACAATAACAGAAAAAACAAACAGTAACTTTTTCAAGAAAGCAAATATTGATCGAAGATAGCACGTAGCATTTTTAAAGCAATTGTTCCTAAAAAGATACTGCTACTTTGAATGAATAGGTTGGATAGGTTGTAAATAACCGAAGTTGAACAAGCACAACATACCAACACAGCAATTTGTAAACAAGCAGTAGAATTTTATACTTTGCCCCTAACAACCCAAGGTATGCGTCAAGTTTTGCTGACAAGCAGTTTATTTTTTCTTTTCATTCACTTATCGTTTTCACAAACAGCCACCCTTAAAGGAACCGTAAAAGACGGTTCTACCGGAGAACTGTTGGAAAGCGCATCGGTAGTGCAGTTACCCGCCAACGGCACTACTACCGATGAAAAAGGCAATTACGAATTACAGGTTACTTCCGGCAACATCACCATTGTAGTAAGCTACATTGGCATGAAACCCGACACTCAATCGCTGAAAGTAAAAGAGGGAGAAATAAAAACACTCAACATAACCCTTGGCGGAAGCCCTGTTGAATTGCAGCAGGTGGTAATTGGCGAAAACAAAATTGGCGTGAAGATGCAGAAGGTAACCCAGAGCGTGGACGTTATGAAACCTCGCCTGCTGGAAGCCAACAATATTACCAATATGCAGGGTGCGGTAAACAAAATACCGGGTGTAACCGTGCTTGACGGGCAAATGAGCATACGCGGGGGTAGCGGCTATGCGTACGGTTCAGGGAGCAGAGTATTATTGGTAATTGATGAAATGCCCCTGATGACTGCCGACCGCGGAGAAATTAAGTGGCCCTTTATTCCCATTGAAAATGTGGAGCAGATGGAAGTAATTAAAGGAGCTTCTACCATGCAGTACGGTTCTTCGGCTTTAAATGGGGTGTTGAACGTAACCACCGCTTATGCCCGCGATACCCCTTCTACCCGTATGACTTTCTTTTATGAAGGAATGGGCAAGCCTCCGGTTGACTCGTTTCAATGGTGGAAACGCGATGGGCAGTTTTTTAATAACCCCAACACAGCGGGCATGAGTTTTTTGCATAAGCAGAAATTCGGTGCGGTTGATTTTGTGATAGGTGGAATGCTGCAAGGTTCACAAAGCCATTTGAATGAGGAGTACGATTACTTTACCCGCTTTAATACTAAACTTCGCTGGCAGCCTAAAAAGTTGCAGCGCCTTACTCTGGAGTTAACTACCAACCTTATGTACCGCAAAAGCGGCTTTCAGTTTTACTGGAAAGATGGCGGACATCCTTATCTCTCCGCCAGCGGTGTAGATATTGACGAGCGTTACTTTTATGCTTTTATTGACCCCAAAATCCGTTTTGTTGACAAGAAAAATAACCAACACAAACTCTATACAAGAATTTTCAGGCAGAACAATTTAGACGGGCAAACCGATTTCTGGATTTTCGGGGTGGACTATCAGTTCCGTCACGATTTTGGGAAAATTTTCAGAATACTTACCGGAGTTCGTAACGAACATTGGATGGTGAATGACGGTACGCTCGGAAAACACGTTGCCGATTTTGGCGGAGGCTTTGTGCAAGGCGAAGTAAACTACAAGTGGTTTTCGATGAACCTGGGAATTCGCGAAGAATACGTGCGGTTAGACAGCGCTATTCGCCCCACTATTCCTGTTGTGCGTGTTGGTATGAATTTCGAAATCCGGAAATTTAATTACATCCGTGCTTCGTTCGGGCAGGCATTCCGTGTTCCCAGTATTGCCGAGCGGTTTGTGGACTACAACCTTGCCGGCATTCGTATATTGCCAAACCCTACCGTTCGCCCCGAGCGCGGCTTTACTGCCGAACTCGGCTACAAACGCAGTTTAAAAATAGGCAACTGGCTTGGCTACTTCGATGCCGTAATGTTTTGGACAGAGTTTAAGGACATGATAGAATTTACCTTCGGCACCAAGTTCGATAACACGGGTTTCTATCCTTACTTCCAGTCGCAAAACGTAAGCAAGGCACGCATCTTCGGTTGGGAACTTTCTACCTATGGCGAAGGGAAAATTGGTCCGGTTGATTTTACCACGCTGTTAGGCTACACGTACTTTTATGGAGTGGATTTGAACGATACGGCTACTACCAAAAATGTTGGCGACTTTTTGGGCGATGCCTTTACACACTTCGTATTGCCTACTCCAAAGTCGGAGCCGGCTAATCCTTCAGCCGACTACGAAGTGTGGGACTCGCTTACACGCGGTATGCTCAAGTATCGGAACCCGCATACGTTTAAAGCCGATTTCGACTTTGTTCTTTTCGACAAGTACCGCTTTGGCACATCAATACAGTATTATGGTTTTATGAGCCGCGTTGATAAAATATTTGAAGTGTTTATTAACGATGTAAAACAAAAGCGGCAGCAGCGCCTTAACCGTGGCGATGTAGCCTGGGATTTACGTGCCGGTTACGACTTTAACCGAAACATTACGCTCAATTTTTTAGTGAAAAATGTTCTCAATGCCGATTACGCCATCCGTATTGCCAAACCCGATAAACCAAGAACGTACACTGTACAGTTAGTGGTAAGCTTTGGAGGCAGCAGCAAAACCGTAGCGCAAAGCAGGTTTAATAATATTTGATGCGGTTTGGGATTTTTCTATTTCAGAAGAGCAGTAGAAACCTATTTGTATCGTTTGCCGAAAAATTTGACACTCAGATATACCTCATGTCCGGCATAAACTGAACCACCACTGGCGATTTGGTACATCACAAAACTTATATTGCTAAAACTATCATAAGCAGCGTATTGCATAACGGGTTTCATAAAAACTTTACATGAATTGTCCTTTTTAGACACGTCAATTCCGTTGGTAGTGTAGCCACCGTTACCGATATAGCCAATCACCTTTATAACAGAGTCTTCTCCATTAAAGGTTGCTGATGAGTCGTTGTTTGCAATAACTTCAATAGAAAATGGTTTATCTGAAAAAGCCATGCATGACTGAGTCCCTCCTACAGACAGTTTTCCCTCGTAAACGCCATTCATATGTTTGTACGGAGCAACAACCGAATCAATTGTAGGCGGTTTTGTTGGCTCATCAACCTCTGCTTTCTTGCACGAAGAATAAAAAAGCAAAACAATAGCTAGTAGTGTTAGCCTGAACCACATGAAAGCAAGATAAAACCTTTTTTCCTCACATTGCAGCATCAACTCAAAACAGTTCTTCCGAGGTACATATTACAACAACGCTGAAGAAGTTTCAAATCCGTAAAATCTGCATAAGCGAAGCATTAACTCCACGGCAGTATTTACTGAGTATCCTTCCCCCAAAACTTCTAAAAGATTCTATCCCGCTCCTCTTAAATATCGCGGTTCACATCAAACTGCTCCAAGTAGTCGGCTACTTTGCGAACAAAGCTGCCGCCTAACGAGCCGTCAATAATGCGGTGGTCGTAACTGTGCGAAAGGAACATCATGTGACGGATGCCGATGGTATCGCCTTCGGGGGTTTCAATTACTACGGGCTTTTTCTTAATGGCACCGGTGGCTAAAATGGCAACCTGCGGCTGTAGTATAACAGGCGTGCCCATTACGTTACCGAAAGTGCCTACGTTAGAAACTGTATAAGTGCCGCCTTCAATTTCATCGGCTTTCAGTTTACCCTGGCGGGCGCGACCGGCAAGGTCGTTTACCTTTTTTGCCAGCCCAACCATGTTTAGCATATCGGCATTTTTAATTACGGGCACTATGAGGTTACCCGTTGGCATTGCGGCTGCCATACCAATATTGATGTCTTTTTTAAGAATAATGTTGCTACCGTCAACCGATGAATTTACCATCGGAAAATCGCGGAGGGCGCGGCAAACCGCTTCAATAAAAATAGGAGTGAAGGTGAGGTTCTCGCCATACAAATCCTGAAACTTCTTTTTCACCTTGTTGCGCCATAGCACAATGTTGGTTACATCGGCTTCTACAAACGAGGTTACGTGGGCTGAAGTGCTCTTGCTTTTTACCATGTTATCGGCAATAAGCCTTCGCATACGGTCCATTTCAATTATTTCCACGTTGCCGGAGTATGATTTTGTGGCAGATATAGCAGTATCCGTAACTTCTGACTTCTGACTTCTGACTTCTGATTTCTCTGTTATACTTTGCTCGTTTTTAACTGCCGCTTTGTTTCCTCTGCCGGCTACATACTCCAATATATCTTTCTTGGTTACTCTGCCTCCTGCACCGGTGCCGGGCAGTGTTTCCAGTTCACTCATGGCAATGCCTTCCTGCCTTGCAATGTTCAATACCAACGGTGAATAGAACCGGTCAGCGGCAACGCCAACCGTTTGCTGAGTTGCAGTTTTTACCACTTTAGCTTCTGCCTTTTGAACAGGAACTTCAACAGTTTGATTGCTAACTTCTGATTTCTGATTTCTGTTTGCTCCGGCTGCTTCGGTTTCAAGTATTGCTACCGCCTTGCCAACCGCCACTACATCACCTTCTTTAAACAGCAATTTGGTTAGTACCCCTTCAACAGGCGAAGGCACTTCAGAGTCCACTTTATCGGTAGCAATTTCCAGAACAGGTTCATCTAACTTTACGGTATCGCCCTCTTTTTTCAGCCATTTTAAAATAGTGGCTTCGGTAATACTTTCTCCCATTTTGGGCATTATCAATTCAAACTTCGCCATTCATTGTTTTTTGTGCGGGCTAAAAATAACGCGATTGGGCAAATACGGAAAAGACTGCTTTCTGAACGGAGGAGTATCAGGGTAGAAAACAAACAAAGTTCCTCACTTGCTTTTTTACTTTTGTTAGCATACTGAACGCCTGATGAACATTCCTGCCGTTACCTTTAAAACAACTTCGCATGATTTTAAAAGCATGGGCAGGCTGCTATGGGTAATGGTAACTGCCGGCATGGCAGGTATGTATCTGCTTCTTATGCTTTCCGGAAATGTTGTAATGGGAATGATAGGGCTTATTGTTCCCATGCTGTTGGTTATCGGTTTTACTTCGGGCAGTACAGAATACTCGATGGATGGAGAAGGGCTTAGTAAACATCTAACAACGTATTTGCGAAGCCGTAAAGTAGGCAAGCTATATCCGTGGTCGGCAGTAAAGAGTTATAAAATCGGCAGCGATTTAAGTCGTTCGTATGGTGAGTACAACTATTTGGAAATAAACTTTACCGGCAACGATACATGGCAGTTAACAGACCAAAAAGATAAAGTGGGTTTCGAAAGTTTTAAGCAGGTATTTTTACAAGCCGTTGCGGTTTACAATGCGCAAGATGCAACCGCGCCCGATATTGCGATGGTCCCTCATGTACCCATCGCTGCAACTGCTGTCAGTGATATTTCGGTCGAAACAACTTCTACTCAAAAAATTGAACAGAAAAAATCGTTTTATGAAACTGCGTGGGCAAAAGTGTTTTTTTGGGCAATGGCATTCTTGATTTCGGGCGTAATGGGTTTTCTTTTCCTTAACCCTGAGTACGGCAGTGTCGCTACTACTTTTAGGTTATTGTTTGTTATTATGCCCGGTATGGCGTACCTCTATTATAGGGTATATGTAAAGCGGGGTTAGGATTTAATCTCTACGGTCGGTTATGGTTACAAAACCTGAAGTAAGCAGTTGTGCGCGTTCATTGTAAACTTCTACTTTGTAATAACCGGGTTTAACGAAATAAAGTTTTTTCCAAACACGTTTCCATGCGGGGCGCGCGTGCACTTTCAGGTCGGCATAAATTTCACCGCTCTTTTCACCTATCATATCGTACACGCGGTACTGAAGTTTCGATGTGCCTATACTATCGGTATGGCTAACAATCAAATAAATTGTAACTGTTTCACCGTTCCAGTAAAAAATATCGGATTTACCGATGCAGGTTTCGGCACTGTCACCGGCACAAAAATCCAGTTGCCATTGAGCATAGCTGCCAAACACACTCAACACTGCCAACACCAAAAGGAGCAGTTTCTTTTTCACGTGTCCTCAATATAGCGCTATAATGGCTGCTTGTCAAGCAAAGCATTTTCATTAACAAACGCCTTCTCTTATTTTAAAGTGATTAGCAACCTTGTTTCAGTTGCTTTTAGGCATAGTGGGCATTCTTACCCCCTCAAAACTTTCCATATATTCGCGCCCTCTATGGAAAACATCCGTAATTTTTGCATTATAGCACACATTGATCACGGCAAAAGCACCCTTGCCGACCGGCTTATTGAAACTACCAAAACTATCAGTGAGCGCAAAATGATGGACACCGTGCTGGATAACATGGATTTAGAGCGCGAGCGCGGTATTACCATTAAAAGCCACGCCATTCAAATGGATTTACTGCATGACGGCAAAAAATATGTATTGAACCTGATTGACACCCCCGGGCATGTTGACTTCAGTTACGAAGTATCGCGCTCCTTAGCTGCTTGTGAAGGTGCTTTGTTGTTGGTTGATGCCTCACAGGGAATACAGGCACAAACCATTTCCAACTTATACTTAGCGGTAGAACAGAACCTCACCATCATTCCGGTTATCAATAAAATTGACATGCCGGGCGCCAACCCCGAAGCGGTAGAAGACCAAATGATGGCGTTGGTAGGCTGCAAGCGCGAAGAAATTATTCGCGCATCGGGCAGAACGGGCGAAGGGGTAGATAAAATTTTTGAAGCAATTATTAACCGTATTCCCGCACCCAAAGGAAACCCCGATGCTCCTTTGCGTGCTTTGATTTTCGATTCTATGTTCAACTCCTTCCGTGGGGTAATTGCTTACTACCGTATTCTTGATGGAAGTTTAAAAAAAGGTGAGCACGTAAAATTCGTAAACACCGGTGCCGACTACATTGCTGATGAAGTGGGCATTTTACGCTTTGATTTGGAGCCGCGTAATGAAGTAAAAACGGGTGATGTGGGCTACATTATCACCGGCATAAAAAATGCCAAGGAGATTAAAGTAGGTGATACCATTACCTCTTTTTCTAATCCGTGCAAAGAAGCCATTCACGGTTTTGAAGATGTAAAGCCCATGGTGTTTGCGGGTATTTACCCCATGGACAACGATGACTATGCCGACCTGCGCGATTCGCTCGAAAAACTGCAACTGAACGATGCTTCGCTGGTATTTGAGCCGGAAACTTCCATTGCGCTCGGCTTTGGTTTCCGCTGCGGATTTCTCGGATTGTTACACCTCGATATTGTAAAGGAACGTTTGGAGCGCGAGTACGACATGACGATTCTCTGCACCGTTCCGCAGGTAAGTTACGATGCATACTTAACCAATGGCGATAAAGTTACGATTCACAATCCTGCCGATATGCCCGACATACAGCGCATTGAACGGCTTGAAGAGCCATACATAAAAGCACAGGTTATTACCAAGCCCGAATACATAGGTTCCATTATGACCTTGTGTATGGATAAGCGTGGTATTCTCACCAATCAGAGCTACCTTACCGAAGACCGTGTAGAATTGATGTTCGAAATGCCCTTGGCAGAAATTGTATTCGATTTTTACGACCGTCTTAAATCTATTTCGCGCGGGTATGCTTCGTTCGATTATCACCCCATTGGCTACCGTCCCGGTGATTTAGTAAAACTTGATATACTGCTTAATGGTGAACAAGTGGATGCGTTCAGCGCCATGATTCACCGCAGCAAAGCGGAAGAGTTTGGCAGAAAAATGTGCGAGAAACTGAAAGAACTGATACCGCGGCAAATGTTTATGATTCCGATACAGGCAGCCATAGGTGCTAAAATTATTGCCCGCGAAAATATTTCGGCTATGCGTAAAGATGTTACCGCCAAATGTTACGGAGGCGATATTTCGCGTAAACGCAAACTGTTGGAAAAGCAGAAGAAGGGAAAGAAAAAGATGCGGCAATTTGGTAAAGTAGAAGTGCCGCAAGAAGCATTTATAGCTGTACTTAAGCTCAACGATTAGCAAAAATAAGATGAGCGCCCCCGCCCGTTTTGCAGATAACGGGCAAATTGTATAATCTTAACCTATTATTTAACTAACTCTTACGCTAATGGCAACAAAAAAGAAAACCCCGGCTAAAGCAAAAAGCATTCTAACTACCGAAGACAAAAAATTCTTCGAAGCATATATTAATAACCCCTCCCCCACCGGTTTTGAAGCCGAGGGGCAAAAACTTTGGTTGGAATATCTTAAACCGGCTATTGATAAATACGAAGTGGATAACTACGGGACTGTTTACGGCATTGTAAACCCCGAAGCGAAATTTAAAGTAGCTATTGAAGCACATGCCGATGAAATTTCGTGGTTTGTATCGTACATCAATGACAACGGGCTTATTTATGTAAAACGCAACGGAGGCAGCGACCACCAAATTGCGCCTTCAAAAAAAGTTTGGATTCATACCCGCACCGGCAAAAAAATTCCGGCTGTTTTCGGATGGCCAGCCATACATACCCGCAAGGATGGAAAAGAGCAAAACCCGCAACTCACCAATATTTTTCTCGACTGCGGTGCCACTTCCAAAAAAGAAGTGGAGCAAATGGGGGTGCATGTAGGTTGTGTTATTACGTACCAAGATGAATTTTTTGAATTGAACAACCGCTACTTTGTTGGTCGTGCGCTTGATAACCGTGCCGGAGGATTTGTAATAGCCAAGGTTGCCCGAATGCTGAAGGAGAATAACAAGAAACTTCCGTTTGCGCTTTACGTTGTTAACTCGGTGCAAGAGGAAGTTGGCTTACGCGGTGCTGAAATGGTGGCACATACTATTCATCCCGACTGTGCCATTGTTACCGATGTTTGCCACGATACTACCACCCCCATGATTGACAAGATTGTGGAAGGAGATTTTAAATCGGGCGGAGGTCCGGTGCTTACTATTGGTCCTGCGGTGCACAACAAACTGCTCGACTTTGTGCTTGAAACAGCCAAAAGCAAAAAAATTCCGTACCAAATTGATGCCGCTTCGCGCTCTACCGGAACCGATACCGATGCCTTTGCTTATACCAAAGGAGGTATTCCATCGGTGCTTGTTTCACTTCCGCTGCGCTATATGCACACTACGGTTGAAATGGTTTCGATAGAAGATACCGAAAACGTAATCAAACTTATTTACGAAGCTCTGTTGAAGTTAACTCCTAAGTTTAACTTCAAGTACCTGTAAGAAGCCGGTTACTTCTTTCGGGAGGATCAATTTTTCAGTCAAAAACATTCGTTACCTACCTTTCAAGTATTCTTGTACCTTTACCAAGCGCATTTGCAAAAGGCGGGTAAAGCAGCCTAAGCAGTTGCGGATTGTTTAACCTTTATTTTAGTTATCGAATGAACATTTACGTTGCCAACATCAGTTTCCGCGCCAGCGAAAGCGAGTTAAAGGATTTGTTCGCCCAGTATGGCGAAGTTTCGTCAGTAAAAATTTTAAAAGACCGCGAAACCAACCGCAGCCGTGGCTTTGGTTTTGTGGAAATGCCCAACGATGAGCAAGGCAGAGCAGCTATTGCCGCTTTGAACGGTGCCGAATTCGGGCAGCGAAACCTGGTTGTAAAAGAGGCGCTTCCTCCTAAAAAGTAGTTTACTCTTTACAGCCTCCTTCTTTCAGTAACAATTGTTGCAGGGAACGAGGCATGTGCTTAAAATTTCCCAACAGCAGAAATGCATAAATGAACAAAGGCAGCAATGGAGTTTTGTACCGCACAAGGTTGCCGATAACCGGAGTGCTGATACCTACCAAAGCAAAGTACCAAAGCGAACTGAACAGCAGAAAAAGCAACAAGTTAAGTTTTACAGCTGCAACTCGGTAAACATTCCAGGCGCAGTATGCCAGCAACAAAAGCACCATTAAATTTTCGAGAGCAGCCGCCAGCATTAAAGGGTTTTTGATTTCCCACAAATACGGGCGAACGAGCGAATTCCAAACTCCGGCAGGTATGGCTTTTACGATACTAGCAGTATTGGTAAATGTAGGAATATCAATGCGGCTGCCCGCATCAAAATAGGCAGCTTCTTTAATGGAGTGCGTTTGTTTGTTTACCAGCATTTGCACAGGGTTGCTTGAAGGAGAGAACTTTTCAACCACAAAAACTGTTGCGATTAGAATAAGAACAGTTACTGCATACTTAGCTGCTACTGCCCGCATGTTCGCATTATTTCGAAAAGCAAGAAACGTAACCGCAGATGGCAGTAAACAGGCAAGCACATAAAATTTGGAGCTTAGAATTATTAAAACTCCTGTTACGAGCAATGCTAATTGTTTCCATGTTACGGAATGCAGCAGTCCGCAAACAAATAATCCGATACCTAAAACTAACACCGGCTCTTTCATTATACCCGATGTCCAAAATAGAACAGAAGGCAATAGCAGCACAGGCAAAGCAAGCAATACCGTATTCTGGTTTGCATTTTTCATTATAGAGTTGGTTAGCAATACCCACCCTAAAAGCGATATCAAGCACATAAAAAGTATGTGCACAAAGTAGCTTCGGAACGAAAGGAACATGAGCAGCGCGTGAAGCCGGATAATTGTTCGGTTTTCGTTTATTGGCGCTTCGTCAAAGTGCCGGTTCCAGTTTTTCATAGCGACAGTATACGATTCGGTTGTTTCATCTTCTTTCCCAAGCATTAGTTTGGTAAAAGCCTGCGTTTGTGCAGCAGCGCTATTTAAAACAAGTGCATCGTTGTAAAATTTGTGTACATCGTTGTTGGCAGTATCTGTGTAGTAGAAGGTATAAACCGCCCAAATAAGAATACCTGCGGCAAACTTTGCGTTGAACACTAACAGGCTTACCCATTTTCGGAAATGGATTAATTGCAGAAATGCAAAGCGGTAAACTGCAAAGTTCAACAACAAAAACCAGAAGAGTGTAACGATTACATTTCGCAAAATCATGTCTGGCTAAAATAGAAACAAAAAAGCGCCCCGAAGTCGGAGCGCTTTAATTATGGTTGAGTGAGATCAGTTTCTGGGGCTGAGCATACTTGGTTGTTCTTTCGGTACGCTCTTGTCGGGGTCTTCTTTTATTACATCGCCTTTGATGGTAATTACTTTATCGGGCACATCGGCATTGGAGGTAATGGTAACTGTTTTGGTAAACGGACCGGGGCGACCTTGCGTGTTATAGGTAACTACTATTGTTCCGTCTTTGCCGGGTAGTACGGGTTCTTTGGGCCAACTGGGGGTGGTGCAACCGCAACTGGCGCGCACATTCGAAAGTACCAACGGCTCTTTGCCGGTATTAGTAAACTTAAACTCATGCGTTGCCTGCGGACCTTCGGGCAGTTCTTTGAAGTCGTACACTTCTTCTTTGAAAGTGATTTTAGGAGCATTAGGATTAGGAGCACTTTGCTGTTTTACTTCGCCTTCATGCTGATGGTCGTGGTCGTGATTGTGGTCGTGTTGCTGGGTGGCAGCAGGTGTGGGTGTGGACTTGGCTGTTTTACTGGCAGTTTGTGCATACATTACCGTTACAGCACAACTTAAAAACAGAGAAAAGAAAACTTGTTTCATTGGGTTTGTATTTTACTCCAAAAATAAAGGTCTGTTTGTAACGAGCGAAAAAAATGAGTGTTCGCAGCAAGCCATTAACAAGTTTTTACGCTCTTAAATATCGCCCAACATAGGGCGCAGCAGCACTTCTTCCACTACTGTACTTTCGCTCAGATGATAAATATCCCATACTAACGTTGCTACATCGTCCGCCTTCATAAAACGTTCTTGGGGTAAACCGCTGCCTGCCCACGAGTCTGTATAGGTGGCTCCGGGTATGAGCGATGTTACACGAATGTTGAACTCCTTTAACTCTTCGCGCAATGCTTTCGAAAATCCTAAAATTGCAAATTTTGAAATACTGTACGAGCCACCGTTGTGATATGCCTGTATGCCTGCCACCGAGCTGACATTGAAAATGTGCCCTGCTTTTTGTTCAATCATAGCAGGAACCAATGCGCGGGTTAAATGATAGGCGCTATACAGGTTGGTTTCTATCAATTTTTCTAATGTGCCTTCGTCCTCGTTGTGTACCTTGCCGGGTAGAAAAATGCCGGCATTGTTCAGTAGTACATCTACCGTATCAAATTCTTTCAGCACGTTTTTGGCAAAATGTTTTACCTGCTCTTTGTTGCTAACATCGCAAGCCTGCACAAGAACTTTTGAGTTGAACGGCTGCAATGCACTTTTCAGTTCTTGTAAATCGGCTTCGGTTCGTGCACACAAAGCCAAGTTAAATCCGCCTGATGCAAATTTTACTGCCAACGCCCTGCCTATGCCTTTAGTGGCTCCGGTAATTACAACTGTTTTCGCCATAACAAGCACAAATCAAATTAAATGTTTGAAAAATGGGGCGCTGAAAAAGTAGGAGAAGTTTTTACATCTGTAAGTATGCAGTCTTTTAGTATTGACTTGAGTGTTTGTGAGGTGCAATATTTAACATTTTACTTGGCGTAGTCGGCAAAAAGGGTTTCCCCAAAAACATTTTTTCCTAAGCCTTGCTTTCTGTATTGCGAACCATTAAATTGGTTAATACAAACCCTTACGCGCTATGGCAACTATTGAAGAACGTATTAAACAAAGCCGGTTCCGGTCGGAACGGCATAAAACGATTGTGAGTATTCTGTTTACAGCTAATTTGTTGAATGCTCATTTTGAAGAAGCTTTTAAAAAATACGGTATTACGGTACAGCAGTTTAATGTGCTGCGGATTTTGAGAGGGCAGCAGCCTAATCCTTGTACGGTAAATCTTATCCGCGAACGGATGCTTGATAAAATGAGCGATGCTTCGCGCATAGTAGAGCGCCTGCGTAAAGCGGGGTTAATAGAGCGCGTACAATCAAAGCGCGACCGCAGGGCAGTGGACGTAATTATTACACAAAAGGGACTTTTATTGCTTGCCCAAATGGATAAAGCGGAGGATAAGATGAACAGTCCGCTTAATAGCATAACAGAAGAGGAAGCAAGGCAATTGAATAGCTTGCTTGAAAAAGTAATAAACGGTTTTGATTAAACATTGCCAAAGCGCACAAATGCTCCAAGCGGCAGTGGCTTGTTGTGGCTATCAGGCAAATACAATTCGCCCTTTTGCAAGTTCTGTGCTTTAAAATTTTGCGTTACTAAGTTTTCTAAAATGATGGATGAAAAGCCGAGAGAGTAAGCATTTAGAATAAGGAAGTGTTCTTTTTCATCGAGCAATTGCAGCACGTTTTTCATCATATTGTTAATGCTGTCTTCCAGTTTCCATTTTTCGCCATCGGGTCCGTGCCCGTAAGCTGGCGGGTCGAGAATAATGCCGTTGTACTTATTGCCGCGTTTTACTTCTCGTTTTACAAATTTGAGCGCGTCTTCTACAATCCAGCGAATATTGTTGAGGTTGCTCAGTTCCATGTTTTCGCGCGCCCAGGTAACTACTTGTTTAATGGAGTCAAGATGATAGGTTTCTGCACCCGCTGCTCTTGCTGCTAACGATGCCCCACCGGTGTAAGCAAACAAGTTGAGAAACTTCGGCTGCGGTGTTTTCATTTTTTTCAGCGAAGCAGAAATGTAATTCCAATTAACCGCCTGCTCCGGAAAAATGCCTACATGTTTAAACGCAGTTAATCCTAACCGGAATTTTAAAGGTTGATTGATGCCGGGCAATTGATAATTGATATGCCATTGGTCGGGCATCTGTTTCAGTTTTTTCCAATCGCCACTTGATGATGATTTCGGGACAAATTTTACATGTGCGCGTTTTTCCCATTCGTGCAATGGCTGTGCTGTATCCCAAACTGCCTGTGGCTCGGGGCGAATGGTAATGTAGTTGCCAAACTGTTCTAACTTGAGGAAGTTGCCCGAGTCCAGCAATGCATATTCCTTCCAGTTCTCAGGGCAAAGTGAAATAATGGGGTTCATCGGTTGTGCAAGGTAATGTTTTTAAAGAGCCGGAAACTGTTTCTGTGTAATTACGGAATGCTTACTCTTCCACAATAACAAACACATCCTCGTTGTCGCGTTTCATACGGTAATGTTCGCGGGCAAATTTTTCCTGTGTGGCGGGGTTAGTGGTCAACTCGTTAAACTCTTTATCGGTTTTGCTAATCTGCTCCAGGTAGTATTCCTTTTTTTCGAGCAAAGATGAGAGTTCGGTAAATCTGCGATATTGTATCAGTAAATTGTTTTCGTCAAACACAAACATCCAAACGCCAAATACAATCAGTGCCAATAGGTAAAGGCTCCTGAAAAACGGAGGAATAAGGTTTACTTTTTTGCGAAACTTCTTCCACATAACAACAACGAATTTGGCAAGAAAGTGTAAGGGCTTCTAATTCTTCAACGCAAAGGTTTGCACAGCAGTATGGTAAAATAGACTGTTGGTGCTTTATCTGACTTCAATCAGTTTATAAGCACTATGGATTATGATTATTTTGTTGTGATATTAGCAACATGTCGCTGGGGCTCGATTTTAAACTTTTACGCAGGTATCGTGATATTGTAAGCATACTTATTAAATATGGCTTTCAGGATATACTGGCCGATGCAGGTGTTTCGGTGCGTGCAAAAATTTTAGAGGCTTTTACACCCAAGGATATTATAGCCAATGCTCATGCTCATACGCGATGGGAGCGTATGCGTATGGCGGTGGAAGAATTGGGCACTACATTTATAAAATTGGCGCAAATACTCAGTAACCGCCCCGATGTAATTCCCATTGAATTAGTTACCGAGTTTGAAAAACTGCAAACGCATGTTCCGCCATTTCCGGGCGAAGAAGCGCGAAAAATAATTGAAGAGGAATTAGGCGATAGTATTGAAAATCTTTTTACTGATTTTGAAGACAAGCCTTTTGCCAGTGCTTCCATTGCACAAGTGCATAAGGCAAAGTTAAAAGACGGAACACGTGTGGTACTTAAAGTCCGCAGACCGGATATTCTGGAGCGGATAGAGTTGGACATCATCATCATGAAATACATAGCCCGCAAAATGGAGGAGCGCAAGTTTATGGATAAGCTTGACCCCGTTGGCATTGTGCGTGCGTTTGATGCTGCTATACATCGCGAGGTGGACTTAACACACGAAGGGTACAACCTGCAACGTTTTGCAAATAATTTCGAGCATAGCGAAATGGTGTATGTGCCTAAGTATTATCCGAAGTACACCACCCGCAAGCTGCTAACCATGGAGTTTATTGATGGCGTACACCCATACGATACTGAGGGGTTGGCGCGTATTGGTGCCAGCGGGCATGAGTTGGCAAAGAATGGCATGTATGCACTCTTTCAGCAAATTTTTGAGCACGGTTTTTTTCATGCCGACCCGCACCCCGGCAACCTGTTTGCCATGCCCAACAACAAAGTTTGTTTTATTGATTTTGGGATGATGGGCACGGTGCTAAAGAGCGATGTGGAATTTTTTGCCGATATAGTTTATG
Source organism: Chitinophagales bacterium (assembly GCA_026129525.1). Lineage (GTDB taxonomy): Bacteria > Bacteroidota > Bacteroidia > Chitinophagales > LD1 > Bog-950. The sequence continues at coordinate 25,688 of JAHCHW010000004.1, forward strand.
GTGTTACTTCGAAAGATTCGAAATTGCTGATATGGGGGTTGAAGAATATTGCCGTTAGCCAACAGTTTGAAGGTATAAAAACATTTGAGTACGAAGTGGAAGAGCTTATACAGGATTATCATTCCCTTCCTGCCGATAAAATGCAGATGGCTGACCTCTTCAACCGATTGTTAGAGTTGGTAAACAAATACAATATCCGTATGCCATCCGATTATTTTTTGCTTTCAAAATGCTTAGTAACAATTGAAGGTGTTGGACATCGCTTGGATCCCAATTTGAATGTAATAGAAGAACTTACCCCGCACATCAACCATACTTTGGAGAAGGAATTTAGCCCACGTGCTATTTTAAAACGCTTGCTTGGTTCTGCCCGCGATACGCTCTCGCTTATCGAAAATTTACCTCGTGACATACGCGAGATTGTAGGTAAAATTCTGAAAGGTGAACTGAAGGTAAGTATTGAGCATGAGGGTTTGGATGATATAACCCACAAAATTGATTTAGCCAGTAATCGGATTGCAGGAGGGTTTATTCTCGGCTCCATCTTAATGGCATCGGCTATTCTTATTGCGGTAAACTTTCCTCCGCTCTACAAACATATTTCCATACCGGGAGGTGCAGGTTTCGTGCTTGCCAACCTGCTGGGTATTCGCATGTTGTTTGTAATTTTCAGAAGCAGGAAGTACTGACTTTGGGTAAGTTGCTAATGATTGTGAATCCCCTTGTCTCTTTCAACCAGAATGGATTTTATCTTCTCGCTCATATAGAGCATTTCAACAGCTATTTGGCGGTTCAATTCGCGGTACTTTTGCCTTTCCTGTGGTGTTTGCTCAAAATGGGTAGGGCTTTGATAGGGCAAATCAATGTGGCTGAAAGCGGTTGAGGCGCCTTGCTCTTCATCTTCGAAGCAAATGTTTACTACAATTCCCTTGGCAGTGTCAATGGTACCTACTTCGTTTTTGGAGGAAAGAATATTGAGCGGATAATCTTTGTTGATAGATATCACATAGCCGTTCGGCTCGGCACTTTTTAAGTAGTTAACCGAAAAGCCCGCTTCAGATAATATTCCGGCTACACCGGGATAAACATCGGTAACAGTATTGCCCAGCGAAAAAGCATACTTACCGAAAAGACTGTAGTAGTAAAACGAAGTTTGCGCCCATACCTGTAACATGAGTGTGCGCCTTGAATTGGTGTTGCAGGTAAACACTACATATTTTTTACCCGAAAGTTGCTTCGCTAATTCGTCCAGAATTATTTTTCGTTCTGCAGGAATGGAGCCGAATTCTTTAATTACTCCGTTGCAGAATTTATCTAACTCTGCATTAAAACGGTTTTCCTGTGCGTGTGCCGTATTTAGAGAAAGAAATATTACAGCTAAAGCAACAACATATTTCATTGCTGTAAAAATACAAATGCAAATACGGGTTTGCGAAACAAAAAAGGCACTGTTAGGTGCCTTTTTCTTATTGTGCTCCTTAAAGCAATTATCGTAACAAGGTAACTGTTCCTTTCATTTTTACTTCTTCACCGTTCAGTCGCTTACCGGTTAGGAAATAAGCATATACTCCGGCATCGCAACGCTTGCCGCGGAACTCACCGTTCCAACCATAGGTATTAGGGTTGTTCGATTCAAATACTTTTTCGCCCCAACGGTTGAATACCTGGAAATTGCCTTCGGCAAGTTGCTCGCCTACTACATGGAAAAAGTCGTTTAAGCCATCGCCATCGGGTGTAAATGCACTCGGCAATAAAACTTTTGATGTAGTGTCGGTGGTAAGAGGTTTATTGACAAAATAAGCCACAACCGTATCAGCATATTGTACATTGATGAAAACTATCGGTTGCAACTCGTTCGGAATAGGATTGTGGTAAATGAACTCGTAACGTTCAAACACATAGTTGTAAACGGTTCCATTACCCGATGTGAACGTTTTGCCAATGGCTTCAAAGTCAATATTGTGCCCTTTCTGTACATCCACAGTGTAAGGGTATCCGGGAGGGGTAAAGCCTGTTACTTTAATTTCACCGGCTAATGAATTGGGGCGAACATCTACGACCAGTTTCAGTGTATCGGGCCATTCGTAAAAATTAGCTATCAGTGTATCGTTCGATGCAATCACAAAATTTACGTTCAGGTTAGTATTGTTAGGATTGAGTGTGTGATTAAAAATGGTCCAATCGGTAAACGTAAAACCATTGTTTACCGTAACTGTTGCATCTACCGGTGTACCTTGCAATACAGGAATGGTGGTAGGGAAAGTGGTAATTGTATTGCCGTTAATGGTTACATCGCCACCTCCATTTGGTACAGTAAGCACAGTTAGGTTATAGCTTTCAAGGAAGAAGGCATAAATAGTGTCCGATACGGTAGCGGTAAAACTCATCGGATTTGTTGTGTTATTCGGCAGCGGACTGTGGTGTACTACATGCCAGTTTGAAAACTGGAATCCTGTGAAAGGAGTAACTGTAACATTCAGCAAAGTATTGTCAGGCACCTTAATTGTGGTTGGGAAAGTTGTGTAAACAGTTCCGTTCACCGTCATGGTTCCTGCGGTGCTTGGGTACGGTTGCAGCACGATTTCCAGTGTATCTATAACCGGAACAAGTGCGAAGTTTGCAATAAGTGTATCGTTTTGTGTAATGGTAAAGTTGCCGTTTATACTGTTGTTGTTTGGGTTAAGGACGTGATTATATAACGTCCAGTTAGTGAATGAGTAACCCACAGCAGGCAATGCTGCAACATTTACCAAAGTGCCATCGGTAATTTGCAATACGGCAGGGTAGAAGCCCGGCACTACACCATTCACATTCACATTGCCTCCACCACCCGGGTTTACCAAAACGGTCAAACTAAATGTATCGGGCGGAATGGGGTTTTGCGTAAAAGTGGCAAGCAGTGTATCGTTTTGTGTAATCACAAAACTTGCATTCAACGCTGTATTGTTGGGGTTAAGGGTGTGATGCAGTATTGTCCAATTGCTAAATGTAAATCCGCCATTGGCAATTGCAGCAATGTTTATGAGTGTTCCATCTACAAACTGTAATACCGTTGGATACGAAGAAGGAATATTGCCGTTTACATTTACATTGCCCGCTCCGGTAGGATTTACCAATATCGTTAAGTTGAATGTATCGGGCTGAATGGGATTGAGCGTGAAGTTGGCAATCAGCGTATCATTTTGCGTAATGATAAAATTGGCATTGGCGCTGGTGTTGTTCGGATTAAGTGTGTGGTGCAGAAGAATCCAGTTACTGAAACTGTAACCACCTGCGGCAAGTGCGGCTATGTTTACTGCACTTCCATCTACAAATTGTAATACAGTAGGATATGCCGAAAGTGTATTGCCGTTCACATTTACATTTCCTCCGCCTATGGGGTTAACCAAAACAGTTAAACTGAACGTATCAGGCGGAATTACATCAAAGTTGGCAATGAGTGTATCGTTTTGCGTAATGTTGAAACTTGCATTTACGGAAGTATTATTAGGTGTAAGTGTATGATGCTGCAAAGTCCAACTGTTGAAGGTGTAGCCCACTGCGGCTGCGGCTGCAATGTTTACGGGTGTTCCATCTACAAATTGCAATACCGTGGGGTAAACAGAAAGTGTATTACCGTTCACCGTTACATTACCTCCGCCACCGGGGTTCACCAAAACAGTAAGGTTAAAAGTATCGGGCGCATCAAACACAGCGATCAATGTATCGCGTTGGGTAAATGTGAAACTTGCCGTTGCGCTTGTGTTGTTCGGATTGATTGTGTGATGCGATAAAATCCAGTTGCTGAAAGTATATCCTGTGGTTGGTGTAGCCTGAATATTCAGCAGCGTACCATTGTTTATTGGAACCGTAATAGGTGTTGAAGGAACCGGAATGCTGTTGATGCTAACGTTACCCCAACCGGGTTGTTGCACCATTATGGTTAGCGAATCGGGAACATTGGCACACGGGTCGAAAATGGCAATCAGTGTATCGTTTTGCCGGAAACAGAACGTTACTGTTTCAAACGTATCAATCGGATACAAGAGCGAGTGTTTAAGTTTCCACATTAAAAAAGTGCAGCCCGAAATTGGGGTAGCGGTAGCCGTTACACTACTGCCATAAGGAACACTCACGACTTGTCCGTTAGTTGCCGGTGTGCCATTTACTGTTACTAATCCGGGATTGTTTCCTTGAACCAAAACTGTTAACTGCCCGGGTGTAGGATTTACCTGAGTAAATACCGCCACAACCGAATCGCCCGAATTGCCTAAATCGAACCAGATACTATCGGTAGTAGTGTTAGGGTTGGGCGTATGAGTTAACTGCCAATGACTAAACTGCCATCCCGTAGCAGGAATAGCTTTAAAAGAAACATTTATACCTCCGTAATAATTTCCTGACCAAGGGTAAGCATCAGGGGTTGTAGTATTCACTTTTACGGTTCCGGCACAAGCAGGTTGTACATTCACTTTTACAGGATAGGGACCCGTAACATTGTAGCAAGGGCCTAAACCTGTTATCACATTGTTACATCTGCCTGCAATTTGGTTTCTGGTATAAGTAACAGCATTATTCCACTGTGCTACCGAACTTCCCCATTTGGCAGTATGCCTTTGCATTTCCGGTGCCAGACGCGCTATCATGGTATCGAAGTGGTTGAGCATGTTGGGGCAGTAGAAAGCGGTATTTATCAAATCGGCATAGCGGTTAATATACAATTGCTTGAAGGTGGGGTTCTGCATCAACTTGTTGAAAATCTTTACATGCCCTATTTGCGGATTGTTGGTGTTGGAAAATTGACCAATGTTTTGCACATCGCAGGGGTTGGCAGTGTTGTTGGTGGTGGGTAAACCGGTATAATTTTGCCCGAGGTTAAAAGTGTTATCCTGATCCCATAATTTGTATTTCCATTTTACTTCTTTACCAGGTTTTCTTCCCCGCCACCAAGCCGTGTTCCAGTTAAGCCAATCCGAATTAATGGTGTAGGTATTCAGCACAAAGTAATCTATCAGGCTCATTACATCGTATCGCTGCGCTACATAATTGTAATTGGCTGCGGGAACCATGCTGTTATTATTGATAAAGTTAAACAGGTTATTCCATGCGGTATCGCTTCCGGCTACAATTTGTAGGCCTCCCCAGTATTCAAGCATGTCCACCCATTTTTCGCCATTGTCGTAGTAGTGTTCGGTATAATCCACATCAATACGCTCGCGGCTTTCGTAAACTCCCCAATATGCACCGTTTACGTAAGTAATGGCATTCTTCAATCTTCTTACATCTACGTTCAGGTTAAACTTTTCGGCAAGCGTTTGCACATACGCATCGCGGGTGTGAGCACAACGGTTAGGTGGGTTACTTCCACCATCAGGAAAGTTATCAGAGCCGGCAGCTTTAATAATAACTACATCATATTCCTGACGGGTAGTGGTAGGAAAAATAGGGTAGTCAATTTTGTTGGCATAGCCGTAGTCATCGCGGGTGTAAAAACGGAATCCTCTTTGGTCGTAAGCCCAGGAATCATTACCATGTTGCTTTATATCTCCTTCCATTTGGAAAAGTCGCTGCCCATTATGTGAACCGAAGTATTCAATACTTACCATAATCTCAGCTCCATTGCCATTAAAGAATGATCCTGCTTGATTAGAAACAACAGACCAAACCGGAAAAGAATTTACCGGCTCATTTATAAAAATGGTGGAGGTAGTTGTAAAACTTCCCGCGTAAATATTGTTGTTATCGAATGCACGTGCGCGAAATGCCTTTGTGCTTGAAACGGTTATTGGACCTGTGTACAAAATATTAGTAGCTGAGGCAGTGCTGGTTGGAATAGCTCCGTTTGTTGTGTAATAAATGCTTGTATTCGGTTGCGAACAAGTAATGGTTAAGGTTTGAGTGCCGGTATAAAAGCCTGCTTGTAAACTATAAACCGGAGCAGGAACATACTCCGGCTTACCACCACTGTTGGCAGCATTCGGAGTTGGTGTTTCAAATACCGACCATGTAGCAGCACCATCGGTAGTCCTTCCGCGCGAATGGTTTCTGCGAACTTTTTTAATACTTAGTGAATCAATAAAAACACCGGCTGTGTTTGTAAGGCAAATTTCCTCTGTTCCGGATGATTGTGTGAGTTTGAAATTAGTGTGATACTGTCCGCTGAAAATGCCATCGCGGCTGCTGCAATAAAACATTCTTCTGCCGTTGGCGGGTATAGTAGTTCCGGCAGGTATGATCCATTTAGTGGGTTGCCCTTTTTGGTCACTCAAATGCCAGCCGCTAATGTTTATGCTGCTGCCTGTTGTATTGAAAAGTTCTATCCAGTCGGGATATTCGCCAAAAGCATCGGCATGTTGGTTTTTGTTCCCGCAACTATATTCGTTTATTACTACCTGCGATGAAAGTAATGAGTAAACAAAAAGTAACGGGAGGGTTAAAACTACGTTGTAAAACTTCTTCATAATAGGATTACTGTAAAAAGATAAAAGTAAGTATTTCGTTCAAAACCAAGCCATTCCTGTTAACACAGTAATAAGACAGTTAAAAGCTGTAATTAGTTCGGTAACATGGAGGGATTTACCAGCGTTTGCCAAAGTGGAAAGCCATATACAGTCCAATCTGGTAAAAACGGTTCGACTTGTTAATCATTACCGGAATTCGCTTGTAATACAGGTCGAGCATTATACCGGCTTCAAGGGCTTTAACAAAAGCATCTTTTGAACCCCAGTCGAAATCAAGACTGCTTTTGAGGTGAACTCCGGGCACCGGTTCAATTTGATTTAAACCGTAGCGAATGGGGGCTGCTTCTACAATAGAATCAAGCGCTAAAAAGCGAGAGGCGTTATCGGTTGAATAGCGTTCCGGCTTTATCTGAATATTCCCATCGGTAGTGGGTTGCAGCAAGTTCAGATAATAAGGCTTTACTAAACCTAATGAGAAGCCCCCGAAGAAACTCACGGAAAGTTTAACCCCATTGCGGTTTGCTTTATCGGCAATGGTGCGCTTAAAGCCGTAGCTGAAACGTATGGCATGAAAGCGGTTTTGCAACCCGTAGGCAAAATCGCGCCCGCTTTGGCGCTGGGCTTTTTGCCGCTTTTGCATGTAGTTAATATGGTAGAAATACTCTACCTGCATAAGCCGTGTGCGCTTTATGTCTTTTATCCAGCCGTATTCGAGGTAAAGCGCAATGCCGTTGGTTTGCACCCGCATGCCGCCCGAGCATTCTTTTTTGTAGAGGTAATCCTGCATATCGGCAGGTTTTTTAAACAACTGCTGTGCCGTGGCTGACGATGCAGAAAAGATTAAAAAGAGAAAAAGAGAAGAGATGCGAAACATCGAAACCAATATTACAGAATAAAAACGATAAAAGTTTGAATTAGGTTTGCTGCACCAAGCTAAACAATATGACAGCTAAAATAGTTTACGAAGGAGAATTGCGCTGCCGCATGACTCACCTCTACTCAGGCAACGAAATAATTACTGATGCTCCGCTCGATAATCACGGATTGGCACAAGCCTTTTCGCCTACCGATTTGGCGGCTTCATCGCTCGGAAGTTGTATGCTGACAGTAATGGGCATTAAAGCCCGCCAACTGCAAGTTGAATTGAAAGGAACAACTGTAGAAGTTGTAAAGCACATGGCAAGCGAGCCTCGCAGAATTGCCGGTGTAGATGTAACCATTTACTTTCCGGTAGGGAGTTTTTCCGAGAAAGACAAACAGATTTTAGAGAACACTGCACGCACTTGTCCTGTGGCGCTTTCGCTGCATCCGGACATTAGACAGGAAGTAAAATTTGTGTGGAAATGAGGTTGGGGTGAAGATTAACTGTACTTCTTAATGTAGGTATTATCCTCAATAAGAGTGGCTAATTCATTCAGTCTTCTGCGAACGCTGGCATCAATCATTTTGTCGCTGTACTTCAGAATAAACCCGCCTATCAGGTCTTCGTCCACTTTTTCGGTAAGCTCTACTTCTTTCAAAAACTCTTTTGCTTTCAGGTTGCTTACCATAGTTTGCACCAAACCCGAATCGAGTTTTACAGCGGTAATCAGCTTAACCGGGGTTACGCCTTTTATTTGATTGTATTGGTCAATAAACGAATTCACGATTTCATGGAAATGCGGCTCTCTTCCTTTCTTAATCAGCAAAGTCATAAACGCATACACTAAATCCGACACTTTGCCTTTGAACAGCTTTTCGGCAATGGCTAACTTTTTATCGGGGTTTATAATGGGGCTTTTGAAAAGCATTTGCAACTCGCGGCTTTGTTCAAAAGCGTTGTCAATGCTTTTAATATCGGCTGCGGCACTTTCCAGTTCGCCCTTGCTTTGAGCTAATTGTATAAGCGATTTTGCGTATCGCGATGCTATTCTGAATGACCCCATTGCTACGGTTTAAGGTTGTTGTTAAGCAACTAACTCGGCTTCTTTAGCCAGATTTTTTACATACTCCAACTGCTTGTTATCGCCTTGCAGTTCTCTGCGGATAACCTTTTCGGCAATTTCGAGCGCCATTAAGCCCACCGTGTTTTTCACTTCTACTATGGCTGCTTTTTTCTGCGTTTCAATTTCGCGCAAAGCCTGGCGTAGTTTTTCTTCTGCCTCCTTATTGGCTTTGTCAATAATATCTGCCTTTACTTTTTCGGCTGCTTCGCGGGCATCGTGCAAAATTTTATTGCGTTCTTCTTTTGCCTGATTGAGTAACTCTTCGTTTTTGGCTACCAGTTGGCTCATTTCAGCGCGGGCTTTTTCAGCCTGGCGCAGCGATTCATCAATACTTTGCTCTCTTTCTTTAAGGGCAGTTAAAATGGGTTTCCATGCAAATTTGCTTAGCAGGAAAAATAAGATGCCGAAGCCTATGAGCATCCAAAATATAAGACCGATGGAAGGTGTTAACAGTGCCATGTATCTTTTGTTTTTTACTTTATATGATTCGTTTTAAAAACTTTTGCTTTCTATCAGCATTGAATGGATTTAAAAAATCAGGCAGCGCAGCCAACCGCTTTTGCTGCCTGAAAATTTTCGTGGTGGTATTACTTGATAAATACTACCAGCATACCTACCAGGATAGCTACGATAGCAGCCCCCTCTACAAGTGCAGCGGTAAGAATCATGTTGGCACGGATTTCATTTCCGGCTTCAGGCTGACGAGCTATTGACTCGAGCGCCTTTCCACCTATTTGTCCGATACCCACACCTGCACCAAGAGCGGCAACACCTGCACCAATTGCAGCGAAACCGTATCCTGATGTATCAACCGCAGCTTGTAACAATACTGAATCTAACATGGTTTGGTTTTTAAAAGTGAATAAATACTCTTTATGATTATTAGTTTATCTTCTAATGATGTTCACCTTCGTGATGTCCTTCTTCAATAGCCGAACCGAAGTAGATGGCACTTAACAGGGTGAATACATACGCTTGCAAAAATGCCACCAATAGTTCCAACAAACTCATAAACACTACAAGCGACATTGAAAAAATGGAGATACCGTATCCTGCACCTGCACTCATAGCGCCAAATATGAAAATGAGCGAAATGAAGGATAGAATTACTATGTGTCCTGCTGTAATATTGGCGAAAAGACGCATCATTAACACAAACGGACGTATGATGAAGCCCAAAATTTCGATAGGTGTAAGAATAAACAATACCGGCTTGGGCACCCCGGGCATAGCCAATATATGTTGCCAGTAATGTTTGTTAGACGTAACTATTACTATAATCAGCACTATAGCTGCCAGGGTAAATGTAACGGAAATGTTTCCTGTAAGGTTAGCTCCACCCGGAAAGAAGGGGACTAAACCCATAAGGTTGTTAATGAGTATAAAGAAGAATACAGTAAGCAGAAAAGGCATATACTTTTCGTATTTCTTTTCGCCTATGTTGGGAATGGCAACATTGTCCTTTATAAATAGTATAATAGGCTCCAACAGCGATTGAATGCCTGACGGTGCGCGGTTGGCATTTTCCTTATATCTTTTGGCTACCGGCAAAAAGATGGTAAGCAACAAAATGATACTGATAAATAAGGCAGCAACATTTTTGGTTATGGAAAAATCAAGCACTTTTGCCGAGGCGGCTTCGTCCGTTTCTCCGGTTTGGTTTACCACTACAATTTTGTTGTCCTTAAGGCGGTAGCTGTACTTGCCGATTACGGTTGCTTCGCCATGGTGAAAAGCACTGCTCATAAACACATCCAACCCCTTATCGGTGTAAAGAATAACCGGCAGCGGAATAGAAACCGCGCTGTGATGTTCGCCCCACAGATGCCAGTCATGAGCATCCAAAATGTGCTCCATAATCATTTTTCCGGCATCGAACTTTTGTTCGCTGTGCCCGTGGGTTTCGGCCGCAGAGTGTTCGGTATGTTCTTCGGCAAAAAGACCGATGCTGAAAGCCAGAAAAAGGGCGGTAAAAACGTGTTTCAGAGTGTATTTTACAGGTAATTTCATTGCAAGGCTTGTAAAAGCGGGTGCAAACATAAAATAATCCGTGAAAGCCGAAAAGGAGAAGTTGTAAAAAAGCAAGGGTGGTTATGAAACGATGTTTGTCAACTTTGAACGATGCCGTTCGACATATTCTGCGAAGCATGCCACACTTGCAGATTCATGCTTATTGGTAAGCAGTAAAGCAGCCTGTAAATTTGGTAAATGGAATTAGTGTACCCCATAACAGACCAACAAAGACTGAATTTTGTACCGTTCACCGTGAATTGATGAGTTAATGTTGTCCAAGGCGAGATTGTACAACCATTGAGATTAACAACCTAAGGTGTTAGGAGGATATGCAATACTAAAGAACATGTGGGTACGAAGTATTTGTTTAGCAATTTTAGAGATTGCTGTAAAAGGCTACAATGCAAACCAAAGTCAACATATCAACCATTTACCATTGCCCATTAGAGCGGGCTTTTAAAACACCTTTGCTTTGCGATGTTACAAAAGTGCATACCGGCTATGGTATTATGCCCAAAGTAACGCATTGCACCGATGATGAAAACTGGGGACAACCCGGCTCTACCAAAAAAGTGTTTGTCGCAAAGTCGCTTACGCAAAAAGGCGGTTTTGCTTCGCTTGATAAAGTGCTTGAGCGCATAGAAAATAAGTACTGGAAGTTTGAGGTGAGCGATTTTCAATCGTGGATGCTGGGGTTTTCAAAATTTACAGGCGAATGGCAAACTACCGAAATTGCGGAGAATGAAATTTTGGTAAACTACACCTATACGCTGCACTCCGATATTGCTTTGCTTTATCCCATCAATTGGTTGTTCGCAAAAACCTTCTGGAAAACTTACATGAAAAGGGCAATGGAAAATGTGCGGCAAATGGCTTACAATAATGAGCCCTATTTGTATAAATAGCGCTGGAAGGAGATTTTAACCTTTCTCACAAATTCTTCTTCCTGAAAATCCTCAGCGAAACAAGTTGAGGAACTACAATCCAAAGCAACATAATACCTGTGGTATAAAAAAAGCCGAAACCTGTTCCGAAAAACTTTTTGTACACCGCACCTGTAAAACCCATCAATGCAGAGATATCAAGTTTCATTAAAATCATAATCCGACCGAGGTCAATAGGGTTGAGGGAGGCAAGCGCAATTACCGCTTTCTCTAACGGATAATCGCTAAAGGCAAACAGTACCCCTAGAATAATAGCATCGTAGATAACCGAAAAGAAAAACCAGAGCATGAGCGAAAGCCCTATGCCTTTTGCTTTGTCGCGCGTGGCAACCGAACTGAAAAACGCCAGTGAAATAAACACCAGCGATAATCCGATGCCCGATTGCAGCAATACAAAACCCGTGGCATTTGGCGAATAAATGAGCACCGGCACCCCAACCCCGATAAAAAAAGCCGTAAGCATGGAAAATGCCACGCCTGTAAACTTGCCCAGCAAAATGGTGGTGCGGCTTAAGGGTTGCGCTACGAGCAGTTCAATAAACTCATAGGCGTTGTAGAAATAAGTGGTAGAAAAAACGATGCTGACCAAGGGCACAATTATCATTACCACACTCATCAGGCTCACAATACTTTTGGAAGCATCCTCTTCCAACGAAAAAAGGCTGAGCGATATGCCAAGTAAAAAAACGGTGTACGCGATAAGCACTTTGCTTCGCAGAATATCGTACACAACATATTTCGCAATCTTAAACATGCATTCTCTCTTTCATGATTTTTGCAATAGCTTTTCCCAATCGTTCTTCACCGGTTTCAGTTTTTAATTCGGACACTGTTTTGTAGAAATTGATGCTTCCTTCAAACAAGTAAAGAATTTTATCTGCCATTTCTTCTACCTCGCTCATAATGTGCGAAGTAATAATCACTAACCGTCCCTCCTCTTTTGCTTTCAGAATTTTTGCTTTCAGAATTTCAGATGCTAATGGATCAAGCCCGGCAGTGGGTTCATCGAGTATTAGCACTTTGGGGTTGAATAAAAACGCCAATGCCGCACTTACCTTTTGTGTGGTTCCGCCCGAAAGCGTGTGCATGGGTTTATCGAACATGGCTTCGAGCGCGTATTCTTTAATCAACTCATTATCGGTATTTGTTACTGCTTTCCGCAAATCTTTCATCATGCTGAACAACTGACCGATTTTCATGTTAGCGGGATAGCGACCAATTTGCGGCATGTAGCCAATGTTGTTGCGATACTGAAAATCGCGCCCGATGTTTTTGCCATCGAAAAAAATACTGCCCTTGTCAGCCACCACCATTCCCAAAATACATTTAATAAGTGTGGTTTTTCCGGAGCCGTTCGGGCCAATAACACTCACCACTTGTCCTGCTTCAAAGGAAGTGCTCACTCCTTTCAACACATGCAGCTTGCCAAAACTCTTCTCTAAATTTTCGGTTCTAATCATCGCTTTATCATGTTCATGAGCGGAAACTTATCTTCAAATGCTTCGGGCGTAATAGACGGAATATTTTTTTCGGCTTTATCGAGCAAATCAACCATAAAACTTCGCAACAACATTACCGCATAAGGCATTTGTTCAATGAGCATGGAATACAAACTAACCGGTTTGTAAGGAATGTCGCCAATTTTATCGCGGTCGAGGTCGTAGCCGGTGTATTTATCCCAGTAGTTGTAGTTGAAAATATTTTGCTGCAATTGTCCGTTGGTGGAAGCATCGAATGTATTTCCCGAAAAATTGTTGTGCACAAAAGTATCCTGCGTGCAATTTGCCCAAATACGCAAGCCATAGCCATTTCGCGTAAAATCGTTGTTCTCGAAGCGCATACGCGATGAGCCTTCCATAGTAACACCAATCGTGTTATTGCGGAAAACATTTCCTTCAATTACACTGTTGCCTATGTCTTTCAACAGCAAACCGTAAGCGGCATCGCCCCAGTTGTTTTCAAACACATTGTTGAACATGTTTACGCGCTTGGTGTACATAACCGCTACCCCGGTGCCGTTGTTGCGGAACGTGTTGTTTACATACGTATCATCGTCCGAAAACATAAAGTGCAAACCATAACGGTAATTTTTTTCTGCCAGATTTTTTTCAATGTGGCAATGTTTGGCAAACTCAAAGTAAATGCCATCGCGGTGTCCTTCCATGTAATTGTCCAGCACGGTTACGCTGTCGCATTTCCATAAATGAATGCCGTTGCCGGTGTCGCTTTTGCCGTAGTTGGCTCCTTTGCTGTGGTTGCCTTTTACCAACACCTGTTTCGAATCGCTTAGGTAAATTCCGAAGAAAACATTTTCGAGTTTACAGTTAAGAATGCTCACCTGCTTTGATTGAAACACGCGAATGCCGGCATAATCTTTCATGCTGCCGCGGTTGCTGTTGCGAACATGCAAACCGGAAATGGTTACGCTGTCGGAGTAAACCAGTATTACTTCATCTCTGCCGCGCCCGTCAATAACCGGATAGTTTTCTCCGATAATGGTCATAGGTTTGGTAATGATGGAATTGATGGAGGGGTAAGTGCCGGACTTTACAATAATCGTATCGTGCGGAGCAGCAATAAAAGCCGCGCGCATAAAATTGTTCACGGGGCAATCGGGGCATACCACCGTAGTTTTTCCCTGAATAATACCCGTTAGTATTACTGAAGCAAATAAGAAAACGAATAACCGCATCAGAATTTGAGTCCGACTAATTTATCCCATAAAATGATATCGCCTTCCAAATTTTGTTGCACTGCCTCTGCCTCTTCGCGGGTTTCAAATGCAGCCAACTGCCCGCCCATAGGGCTGTTTACTTTTCCGCCTTTCAGGTAAAATGCCTTGTCAGCTTCAATCAATACTTCGGGTTTGTTATAGTTAATGATGAGCAGTTTTGCACTTTCAAAATTTTTATCGGAACGCAGAAAATTGACCATGCACTCGCCCGAGTCAAACCTGATGGTTTTTCCTTTCGAGTTTGCCACCAATGCACCGAACTTTTTGTCCATGATAGTCATTTTGCACAAGCCGCACTGGTCTTTACCGAATTCAATTTTGGGTTGCTCGGTGCTGCATCCATTTAAAATAAATACTACCAATAGTCCTGTAAGCAATCGTTTCATTTCTCCAATCTTTTTCTGATAAACTGTTCGTAAACCAATATTGCTACTACTACCACTGCCGGGGCAATAATGAGCCATCCACCAATATCGGGGAAAGAACCTGCCGTAAAATTGAGCAGCACTTTCCAACCAAAGAGCGGTGGCTGGTAACTCATGCCCGGAATTTTGATAGCTGCATGTGGATCAAGGTTGTGTCCGTATTCGTATTCCCAATGCCAAAAATCGTACACGCCCCATACACCGCACACAATCAGGTAAACAGAAAAAATCCACAACATAAACCTTCTGCCGATGAGCGCGGTGAGCACGCCCAGCGCTACCATTGCCCATATAAGCCAGGGCATAATTTTAAACTCCGGAAAATTGGCATCTTCAATAATTGCCATGCCTATGTAGTGGTTCAAACCATTTATCTTATCTACATCACCGGCAGTTTTACTACTCCAAATCTCCATTTTCAACCCTTCGGGATATTGAGGGGCTTCTAACTGAATTTGCCAAACCGGAAGGTAGTTAGAGGGAACCATGGCTAACCCACAGAGCAATACAATCACTCTCGAAAATATTTTCAACTTTTTCATACACTTTAAATTATTCGAACAAGAGAGCACAAAACACTACCGGACAACTCGCTGAAATTATTCCGGCATCAACACTGCTATGGTAAAAAATAGGGGAGGGCAGTTACTCCCTCCCCCGTCAATTAATCAACCCTACCCGGTTTAGTTACCGGTATAGAACTTCAATGGAGTAGATGAGCCTGCAGCCGATACGCGCACATAGCCCTGCATTTCCTGATGCAATGCCGAACAAAAGTCGGTGCAATACATCGGGAACACGCCCACTCTGTCCGGCACCCACTTCAGCGTGGCTGTTTCGCCCGGCAGAATCAATAACTCCGCATTGTTAGCTCCTTTAATGGCAAAACCGTGAGGAACATCCCAGTCTTGCTCAAGGTTTGTAACGTGGAAGTAAACGTTATCGCCCACCCGTACGCCTTCAATGTTATCGGGCGTAAAGTGCGATCGGATGGAGGTCATGTACACGTGCACATTGTTTCCTTCGCGAACCACTTTTGCATCTTTCTCGTTGGTGGCAACATATTTATGCTTGTTGTCTGCCAGTTTGTAAAACTTCACTTCGTGCTTGGTTACAATATCGGCAGCACAAGCCTGTGCGTAGTGCGGCTCGCCAATAGTAGGAAAGTCAAGCAACAGTTGCATTTTGTCGCCTGTAATATCATACAACTGTGCAGATTGCGTTAACTCCGGTCCGGTAGGCAGGTAACGGTCTTTGGTAATTTTGTTCAATGCAATTACATACTTGCCCATAGGCTTAATGTTATCGCCCTGCGGCACACACAAGTGACCGATTGAGTAATATGTTGGAACGCGGTCAAGAATTTCTTTGGTTTTTACATTCCACTTTACAATTTCGGATGAAACGAAGAATGAAGTGTAACCGTTTCCTTTATCGTCAAACTCGGTGTGCAAAGGTCCTAAGCCGGGTTTCTCTACTTCGCCATCTAAGGCTGCTTCGTACTTAATTACCGGAACTCCGTCAAAGTCGCCTTCGAAAGCTTTGTCTTCAATGGCTTTCATCATTTTGCTGAACGAGTAAACAGGGATAACCGCAGCCAACTTACCCGAAGCACAAATGTATTCGCCTGTAGGATCCACATCGCAACCGTGTGGCGACTTAGGGCAAGGAATGTAGTAGCATACCCCCGGCAGGTCTATCACATCCAACACATCAACCGATGTAATCATGTTAGATGTTGCTGTATGGGTAGCTTCGTCATACACATTGTGAGCATATTTAGCAGGCCATTTTTTTGCTTTGCCTTGTGCTAAGTACTCTTCGGCTTTTTTCCAGTTAACTGCCAAAATAAAATCCTTATCGCGCTGGCTGGCACCCACTTCCAAGAGTGTGTGTGCTTTTTCGGTGTTGTAGCAGCTAAAGAAAACCCATCCATGCGATACTGCTTTACCGGCACGCGCCAAATCGTAGTCAACTCCGGGAACCAACAATTGGAAGTTGAGGTTCATTCTTCCGGTTTGCGGGTCAACTTTTACGAATGAAATGGTGCCTTTGAATTTGTCTTTGTAATCGGCAATAGCGGCATCTCCATCCTTATCGTGCGGAACCGAGAAACGCGAAGCACCTACTACATATTCATTATCCTGCGTCATGAACGGTGATGCGTGGTTACCGCCACAGTTAGGCAACTCTATAATTTCGCGTGTTTTAAAAACGCCTAAATCAACACGAGCAATACGGGGAGTGTTGTTGGCATTAATAAACAGCCAGCGTCCATCAGCCTGCCCTGCGGTACGCGAAAGTTGTGGGTGGTGGCTGTCGTCCCAGGGAGTAAAGCCGTGCGAGGTCATCAACATGGGTTTGGTTTCTTCGCTAAAGCCCCAACCTGTTTCGGCATCCTGCGAAAACACCGGCACCTGCTTAAACATTCTTCCCGAAGGAATTCCATACACGCCAATTTGCCCGCTGAAACCGCCCGAAGTGAATAAATAGATTTCGTCTTTTTTGCCCGGAGCCACGTACACCTTTTCGGCAGCATTACCGGCTATGGCGCTTTCTACCTTCTTGGGTTTACAACTGCTCATAGTGCCCGCCACCGCTAATCCGGCTGCAAAGCAAAAGGCTGTTTTTAATGATATTGTTCTCATACTCGTTTATTGGTTTATGGTTATTAAATAGTTGATTACCGATTTTAGTTAGAGGCTTGTGCCGGACCTTCACCGTCCACTTGTCTCAAATACTCCAACAAGGCTTTTGCATCGCTGTCGCTCACATCCTGAAAGGTCATTTGGGTTAAGTGCTCTTCCAACAAGGCTTTTGCGGCAGGGTCTTTCTGCGTCATTTCAACCGGGTTGGTAATCATGTTCAAAATCCAGGCGGGGCTTCTTTTTTTGGTAACCCCTGCTAACCCGGGACCAACAATTTTTTGGTCGGTAGTGCGGTGGCAGGCAGAGCATTTTGCTTCAAATATTGTTTTGCCTTGCTCGGCAAGTTTGGCATCAAATGCCGCAAGTGTAACATCTTTAAATTTTCCTACTCCCTGCCCGTCATCTTTAGGCTCATCGGTTACCATGCTTTGGGCGGGGGTATTGCTGTTATCGGCTGAACTGTTTCCGCAACTGTTTAAAAACAGGAAAATTGCTGCGGTGGCAATGGCTGTTAAAAGGGCTGATTTTTTCATATTGTGTGTTTTTGATTACGAGGTCAAATGTAGAGGCGTCTGGCACCTCCGGCTATGAGTATAGTCAAACGAATTTATGACAAAAGTCAATAAAAAGACCTTCTTGTCCTTTAATTTTTTCTGAAAATCGCATGTGTGTCATCTGAAATAGTGGACTAACTCTCTTTAGGTATTTGAAAGAAACGCTTTCCCTGATATAATTCCTTTTGCCAAATCCTGAATAGTTTTGGTTTCGAGCAATCGCTTCAGTTTTCGGCTGTAGCTGGCAAACTCGTTGTGAATGGGGCAAGGGCGCTTTTCGTTACATTCTTTCAAGCCTAGCCCGCAACGTTCAAACGCGTGCTTGCCGTCAATTACATCTATAATTTCAATTACAAACACAGGTTTGCTATGGTGGTCAATGTAAAAGCCGCCACCGGGTCCTTTGGCAGAGGAAATAATATCGTGCCGCACTAATGTTTGCAGAATTTTTGCCGTGAAGGGTTCCGGTGAGTCAATGGCTTCTGCGATTTCGGCAATACTTAAGCGCGAGCCGTCTTTGGTTTCAATACATAAATGAATAACGGCTTTAATAGCATACTCGCAACTTTTTGAAAACATCATGGGTTGTTCAAGTTTTCTTCTAGTATAACAACTTTAGGAAATAAAATGTTGTTCTCCAAGTGAATATGGGTGTGCAAATCATCTTCGAACTCTTTCAACTTTGCATACAACACGCGGTAGGTGTTGCAGGCATATTCGGGTGGATTATAGCCTGAAGAAAGAGCTTGTATGCGGTGCAGTAATTCTCCGGCAACATCGTGCTCATGCTCCATCATGCGAACAGGATTTTTTACTGTTCCGAAATGCGGTACAGGTAAATTTTCTATCTCGCCTTTGGCAAATTTTTCGAGGTTACGGATATACGGGAACAACACCAGTTCTTCCTTTTTCATGTGCGTGGTTAATTCGGCAACTACCTGTTTCCATAGCTCATTTATTTCTATTGTTTCGGTATTGTGATGTCCGTGCACCTTTGCTACTTTTTCGGCAAACTCTGTAATGAGCGGCAGATTGTTGTTTACGTAGGTGTGGTGAACGTTTACAATATAGTCAGCCAAAAAAGTGAGCGACCAATTTTTGAAATCGTGTTGTGGGCTGGCAGTAATTGCCTGAAGAGCATGAAGTTCGCTTTCCAATATACCGGTATCAATTCCTTTTTCGGCACATACGGTGGCAATAGTTTTCTTGCCTCCGCAACAAAAATCTATACCATGCTTTTTAAAAACTTCGGCAGTGCGGTAATCGTCCGCTACTATTTCGGCAACGGTTGAGTTGGTTATTTGTTCAGTTTCCATATCTAATTATTGTAGTTAAATGAAGAATCTATTTCCCCAAAAATCCGGTTGATGGCTTCCATGGCTTCGTGCGATTTTTCCATGTCATCGCCTTTCAGAATTTCCATCTGCTCTTTAATGCGGTCTAAGTTTTTGCAAAGGGCATTTTTGGTTTCCTTATCTAACCGGCAAAAAGTGGTTACGCGCTCAATGTGATTTTCGAGCAGCAAAGCATACTCCTGATAAGCCGGAAGGTTTTCATACTTTTTACTGTTGAGCAGGGTAAAGTTTTCCAGTGTATTCTTCATCCCTTTCAACTCTTCGGCTGTGGCGCGGTCAACCGTCCATTTGCCATCAATGTTTTGGGAAGTAAAATTCTGTTCCTCCCGTTGGCTGCCCGTTGTTGAATTGCCCGAATTGTTTTCGCATGCTGTTAGAAGGATAGCGACAATTAGTATAGCTGTACTTATTCTCATTGCTTATGTTTTTATTCTTCAAACTTAATGCAAGAATAAAGGATGCAATTATCCTTTTTTAATGACATGCCGTGTATGACAAACAAAAGTTAACAGCCTGATGTTTGTCATAGCCGTCCCTTTTCCTCGCCCATACATTTGTTTCGTAAAATCAACTAAACGAAAAACCACACACGTTATGAAAAAGAAATTTTTAGGAATGGCAGTAGTTGTTGGAATGGCATTACTGTCTGCATGTAATCAGAATACCGAACAAAGCGGCACTACTACTACCGATGCTTCCGCTCCGGTAGCGGGACAGGCTTCGGTACAAGATGATCAATCGCAAAAAGATGTTGTGAAGGTGGCAGTCGGCTCGCCCGACCATACTACATTGGTAGCGGCTGTTAAGGCAGCTGAGTATGTAGATGTACTGGCAAATGCGGGACCGTTCACTGTATTTGCGCCCACCAATGCCGCTTTCGACAAATTACCGGCAGGAACTGTAGAAGGCTTACTGAAAGCCGATAAAAAGAAAGACCTCCGCAATATTTTGGAGTATCATGTTTTTGTGGGTGTTATTAAAACCGAAAACATGAAGGATGGTCAGGTGCTGAATCAGGCAAACCTTAAAAATGTAACCTTAGGTGTGAAAGACGGCAAATACACTGTTAACGGAGCAAACATTTTGGCATCGGTGCCTGCATCGAACGGCATAGTGCATGTGATAGATGCAGTGCTTTTGCCGCAGTAGCAGATTAGTTTGGTTTGTTAATGTAAAGCAGGGTAACATTAGTTGCCCTGCTTTTTTTCTATCTCTTCCTGAAGTATCCGTAAACTGTTTCGCACAATTTCGCCCATGCCGGTGCAATCTAAAAATGTAAGGTCGTTGTAATGGGCAGCTAATTCCTTTCGCAACTGAACTACTTTTTCTTTGGGGCTTATTACATCTCTGTCCATTACATCCATTAAATGGTTGAGTCGAAAATGCGATGAAATACTTCTTCGGGCAATAAGTGTGCGCTCTTCCTTTTGGTACTGGCGGATGGTTTCGGGCGAAAGCAACCGAAGCGATAATTCGACCAATGCTTTGTTCTCTTTAAAAAACTGGGGCAGGTAGAGTGTTTTCTTTCCTTCATAACTCTGCTGGTCGAAATCAATAGCCCGAATTCTAAATTGCACTTCCTCAAAATCGGGGGTTATGTCAAACACATAATTATAGGAGCGCATATCGCCAAGTAAGCAAACAAAGCAACGCTCATTAAACTTTACAAATTCTTTAGCAATACGCACTTTGTTGAATTCAGAGTTTTCGAGATAAAAGAGAATAAACTGGTCTCCGGGTATCCCGGCAATATGTTCTTCCACAAGCGTGTGCTCATCAACAAAAAAGTTAATGCGGTTGGGTGAAAGAATATGTTCCAGTTCCAAGCCGTAAATACGCGAAGCATCGGCTTGCTTAATGTAGAAGTAATCGTAGTTATCGTTAAAGTCGTTCACGATTTTTATACGGAAAGGATTGGAATTGCCAAAGGTGCAGTAGTCAATACGGTCAACATGCAAATGCTTGTGTACTGACGTGTCGCCTCCTGTTCGCAGAATGGAGTAGATACGTTTTAAGCCTTCGTGCAACTGAAAAATTTCGGAAGGGGGATACAGTGCAGACTCCCAAAGCGTGTCTTTCCCTTTTTTATCGCGAATGGAAATACTGCCCGTAAATCTTTTCAAACTTGCGTAACTCACCGGTAACTCTATTTCCCGCCTGTTTTCGCGCAAATACGTCCGCAGTTCTTCGTTAACCGGGTAAATGGTTTTCTTTTTGGAAATGATTTGTTGGCGGTATTCGTTCTCGGATTTCATTTTGTTGTTTCAGCCTTCATGGAGTTACAATTTGCCTATACCACCTGTGCAAAAGACGTAGAATTTTTATATTGCGAAACTAATTGTTACGCAAATGAAACCAATGATGAGGATTTTTACACTGCTGACTGTAGCATTATGCAGTTTTCTTTTTACCAACGCACAAGAACGCTTACCCCAGTTTTTAAAACACAAAGTAAAACCGGGCGAAACCATTACTTCGATTGCGGAACTTTACAACGTAAACAAAACAGACTTGCTTTTGCTGAACGATTTTCCGGAAGAAGTAATGCTTACCACTAACCAGATTGTACTTATACGAATGCTTAACTGGGGCGAAGAAGCACCGCCACTGCCTGCCGATTACAAAGAAGGGAAACCAACATCGGCACAAAAGAAAACAGAGCCGGAGCCTGAAAAGAAACCTGCTCCAACCGAAGTAAAAAAAGAGCAGCCGGTTGAGGTGAAGAAAGAACAACCTACAGAGGTAAAAAAAGAACAACCTGTGGCTGTAACCGAAAAACCTGCACCTAAGCCAGCCCCTTCAACTGCTGCCCCAACCGTGGGGCCTGATGGTACAGTTTACAAAGTAACAGAGAGCAACTATCATATTGTAGAGAAAGGACAAACCTTTTATCGCATTGCGCTGATTTACGGCTTAACGCTCGATGAACTTAAAGCACTCAACGGATTAACTTCAACCACTGTAGCAGTGGGGCAAAAGTTGCGGGTGAAGAAGTAACCAGATAAATAAAAAATGGCGCGGTGAAAATCGCACCATTTTTCTGTAATTGTTTCAATCTCTATGGTTACGCAAACTGGCAAATAATAGCCCCCATTACGGCTAAACACAAAGTCCAGTAGCCGGCATTAATAAGAATATACTTCCAGTTCTTTAACTCGAACATAGCGTTGATGGCAAGCAGGGGCAACACAAAGGTGATTCCGGTGATAATACCATGAACCATGCCGTGAGTCCACGAACGAAACTTATGTGCCGAAATATCAGCGGCTGCAGTAATGGCTTCTTTAAAACCTTCGGGGTCGGTAAAACCCATAGCAGGTTCTAAAAGCGCCCCGAATGCAAATTGGTGGATGGTCATGAAATGCAGTGCAACAGAAAGAAGGAAACTGAAAAAATAAGTAAGCGCAAAAACTACAGGCATGTTCATCTTTTTACCGTCTTCGGCAGTTACTCCGGCTGCCTTCATCCAGGCATTGCCGAACAGCTTTTGATTATACCAGATAAAGCCGAGTATTAAAGGAATAAGCGCAGTACCTGCCGCTAAGGGTAAATTGAGTTTTGGCATATTATGGGTTTTGGTTTAACCGAAGATAGGTTGTTTTATTCATGCCCGGCAAACGTTATCAACAGCTTAGTTCTTTTGAAAAGCTGCTTCAATCAGGTTAAGAGCGGGTCCGGTCATAAGGGTTGTAATTAGCGCCATGAGTACGAGTATGGTGAAAATTTCGGTGGTAAGAATGCCGAGGTCGTAGCCGATGTTTAATACAATCAGCTCCATCAGTCCGCGGGTATTCATCAGTGCGCCAATAGTGAGGCTGTCTTTCCAGCTTTGCCCAACTAACCTGGCAGCAATAGCACTGCCTGCAAACTTTCCTGTTACGGCAATAACAATAACACCTGCACACAACACCCACAAATGGCTGTCATTTAAAATCCCTATTTGAGTTCTTAAACCTGTAAAGGCAAAAAATAATGGCAGCATCAATGTTACACTTACATCTTCTACTTTATCTATAAAAACATTTCGCACAACCTTGGAGGCAGGCATGGCAACGCCAGCTATAAAAGCGCCAAAAAGTGCATGTATGCCAATAAGTTCAGCTACCAAGGCTGATGTAACGAGTGTTACAAAAACTACTCCGCTGAACGTAATGTCTGCCCTGCCATCAATAAATCGTTTATCGCTTAACTTTTTAAGTAAAGGTTTAACAGCCAACAGCATTACAAACACATAAATCAGGCTCCATGTAATAGTCATAAGCGCGGCATTTATACTTCCTGCTTTTGCAATGGCAATTACTAACGCTAAAAGGCACCATGCCGATACATCGTCAATAGCCGCACAAATTATAGCTAAACCGCCCGAGGTGGTTCGGGTTAGTTTGCGCTCCTTAATAATGCGAGCCAAAACCGGAAAGGCGGTAATGCTCATAGCAATACCCATAAAAAGAGCGTAAGCACTAAAAGGAGTTCCTGTAGGCGCATAATGCGAAAACATAAACCACGCCAGCACTACTCCCAAAAAATATGGAAACACAATACTAACATGGCTGATTACGACAGCAGCAGAAGCTTTGGACTTGAAAACATCTAAATCTACTTCCAGCCCAATAATAAACATGAAAAGAATTAATCCGATTTGACTGAGCAGTTGCAAAGTGCCTAACGAACTTGACGGAAACAAGAGGTGCATGATTTCGGGCGACAGCCAGCCAAGCAGAGATGGGCCTAGAAAAATTCCTGCGGCAATTTCGCCAATAACTGCGGGCTGTCCCGCCTTTTTAAAGATGCCTCCCAGAAATTTAGCCGAGGTTATTACAATTACAATTTGTAACAGCAGCATAGTAAGCGGATGCTGTAAGCGCTCTATAAAATTACTGCCGCCTGCAGTTTCGTTTTTAACGATTGCAGGAATTGCTGATGGTTGCAACGTTTTGCCTGCAAGTAATAACCATGCTATGCCTGCAAGTAACGGTACAACCAATAAAACGTAAACAACAAATGATTTATACTTCTGCATGTTGCAATTGTAATGAAACAGGTATTTGGTTGAAAAAAAGTAACACTGATTTTAGGCAGGCTGGTGAACTTTAGTAATTCATTAGTTTCTCAATTTTTTCATGTAACCTGCTTTGCGCCAAAAAATTTTTCTCTAGCGGAATAGCAAACGGTACCGGAGTATCTAAAGAAGCGCAACGCATAACAGGTGCATCGAGATGTTCAAACAGATTTTCGGTAATCCATGCCGAAATTTCAGCGCCAATGCCTCCGGTTAATGTGTCTTCGTGCAGTATTAAAACTTTTCCGGTTTTCTTAACTGTTGCTGTTATGGCTTCATTGTCGAACGGAAGAAGAGTTCGTAAGTCAAGAATATCAGCCCCACCCCAACCCTCCCCGAAGGGAAGGGAGTTTGCTACTTCCATTGCCCAATGTACACCCGCCCCGTAGGTAATAATCGAAATATCTTCTCCTTCGCTCACCAATTTTGCTTTTCCAATTTCGAGCGTGTAATAATCTTCGGGCACTTCGCCTTCAATACCGCGGTAAAGGGCTTTGTGCTCGAAATACATTACCGGATTCGGGTCTTCAATGGCAGCGCACAACAATCCTTTTGCATCATATGGTGTGGACGGATAAACAATTTTTAAACCCGGCACATGAAAAAACCATGCTTCGTTGCTTTGCGAATGGAATGGTCCTGCACCCACACCCGCACCCGTAGGCATACGGATTACCACATCTGCATTTTGCCCCCAGCGCCAATATGATTTAGCCAGATTATTGACTATGGCATTAAAGCCCGTTGAAACAAAATCGGCAAACTGCATTTCTACCACGCTTTTCATTCCTTTTACACTCATGCCCAGCGCAGCACTTAAAATTCCGCTTTCGCAAAGCGGAGTATTGCGAACGCGCTCCTTGCCAAACTGCTCCACAAATCCTTCCGTAATTTTAAACACACCCCCGTATTCCGCTACATCTTGCCCCATAATAATGAGGTTGTCAAATTTTTCCATGGATTGTTTTAACCCTTCGGAAACAGCATCAACGAAACGTAAATGATTTCGGATTTCGGATTTCGGATTTCGGATTTGAACAACAAAAGGAGCATATACTTCCGCTTCTTCCTTTTCTATGTTTGGAGTTATCTCCGGTTGCTTATCGGCTTTGTCGAACGCAGCACGAACTTCTTTGTCATATTCCTCTTTTAGCATTTCTGGATAATCCGGAGAAATTATGCCTTCACTAATCAGCCAATTTTCGTAGTTGGTTACAGGGTCCTTTTTCTCCCATATTTCGAACAACTCTTTCGGCACATATTTTACTCCGCTGGCTTCTTCGTGTCCGCGCATGCGAAAGGTCATACACTCCAGCAACACCGGATGCGGATGGGCAATCATTTCTTCGCGCAGTTGCTTTACGGTGTGGTACACTTCCAGAATATTGTTGCCGTCAATGGTTAACCCTTTTATGCCGTAACCAATGGCGCGGTCGGCTAATTGCTTGCAGCGGAATTGTTCGTTTACGGGAGTAGAAAGTCCGTAGCCGTTATTTTCAATCAGAATAATAATGGGCAAATCCCACACGGCAGCAATGTTACAGGCTTCGTGAAAATCGCCTTCGCTGGTTCCGCCATCGCCTGTAAAAGCAACGGTTATTTTTTTCTCCCTCTTAAGTTTTGATGCTAATGCAATGCCATCACCCACGCAAAGCTGTGGACCTAAATGCGAAATCATTCCTACAATGTGATGTTCGTTGGTACCGAAGTGGAAACTCCTTTCACGGCCCTGCGAAAAACCGTTTTGCTTTCCCTGAAACTGCTCGAAGAGTTGCTGTAAATTGCAGTTGCGCGTGGTAAATACGCCAAGATTGCGGTGCAGCGGACACACGTATTCATCTTCATCCAATGCAGCCGTTACGCCTACGGCAATAGCTTCCTGCCCAATGCCGCTAAACCATTTGCTTACCCTGCCCTGCCGCAACAATTTGAGCATGCGTTCCTCAATTACGCGGGGCTTGAGCAACAGTTGATAGAGGTTAACCAGTTCTTGGTTGGTTAAGTTTTTTCTTTCAAATTGCATGAGGCGCAAGGTAGCACTTAGCTTTACTAAAAATAATATCTGCATTGGAAAATCTTACGGAACCGCAACTGGAGGAACTGCTCGCAAATAGTTTAGATACAAAGTCGCGGGTAGATGTGTTGTGCGAATTGGCTTGGCACCTTATACATAAAGATTCGGAGCGGGTTTTAAAAATGGCTGCCGAAGCCTACTCGTTAGCCGAAGAAATAAACTATGGCAAAGGCAAGGCGATTGCCTGCAAATATTTAGGCTCATCTTACTCGCACCGGGGCGAATTGGAAACCAGCATTAAGTATTACACGGATAGCGTTTTGTGGCACGAGCAGCAGGGCAACAAAGATGAATCGGCTTTGCTGTACGGCAATATCGGAAGCGCTTACTGGACATTGGGCAACTATACGAGTGCGCTTGGCTTTCATGAAAAAGCATTGAGTATTTACAGGGAGTTGGGCAACCAAATGGGTGTGGGGCGTACTTACCAGCGAATGGGCGATGTGCTACGCACCATGAGCGATTTCAAGCTGGCATTGGAATATCTTCAAAAAAGCATCGCTATTCTTCAGCAGTTTAACGACCCGATGAAACTCGCGCAATCCTATTCTTCCACAGCCGATTTGTATGCACAAATGGGAGAGCCGAAGCAGTCTATTGCGTATTATGAAAAGGCACTGGATTTGTACCGGCAAATTAAACTCGATAAGGGAGTAACGCTTGTAGAGTCGAGTATGGCATCGGCTTACCTGAATTTGAACGATTACGAAAAAGCGCTGGAATTGTACCAACGCAGCTATGATTTGTTCAAGAAGTTTGAAATGGAGCAAGGCGTAGTGGCTACTTCATTGGGAATTGGTCAGTGCCAATTGCGTTTGGGTTTTTTAGAGCAGGCTGCCGAGCAATTACAGCAAACGCTTGCTGCAGCTGAAGCGAGTGGGCTTACACATTATGTTTTCGAAGCGCATTTGTATTTGTCGGAAGCGCAGGAACAACTGGGCAATTACGGAGAAGCGCTCAAACATCATAAAGCCTTTCACGAAGGGGAAAAAGAAGTACGTAGCCGCGATGCTATAAAAAATGTGGCGGTGCTCGAAGCAAAGAACCGGTTGGCGGAAGAAGAAGCTGTGCGGAAAACCACCGAAAAAATTCTGCACAACATTCTGCCAAAAGCTATTGCCGAGAAAATAAAAGATGGCGAAGAGAAAATTATTCAACGTTTTGAAAGCGCCAGCGTATTGTTTGCCGATATGGTGGGCTTTACCCGCTGGAGCGAATCAAAAAATATTGACGAAGTAGCCGAAACGCTCAACCGCCTGTTTAATATGTTTGATGAACTGGCAAATACCTTTGGAGTAGAGAAAATAAAAACCATTGGCGATGCTTACATGTGTGTAAGCGGTTTACCCGAGCCTTGCCACGACCATGCCGTACGTATAGCCAATATGGCGTTGGCAATGAACAAGAAAGTAAGCGAAGCATATCCTGACGGTGCCATTAAACTACGCATCGGTATTCACTGCGGTGAAGTAATAGCCGGTGTACTGGGAAAAAATAAATACGCGTACGACCTGTGGGGCGACACGGTAAATACCGCCAGCCGCATGGAAAGCCACGGAGTAGAAAATAAAATTCAGGTGAGTGAAGAATTTAAAAACCTAATTGCGGACAAATTTGAATTTGAGGAGCACGGTACAATTGAGGTGAAAGGGAAAGGGAAGATGTCCGTTTGGTTTCTGGTGAGGTAGTATTGAAATAGCACCCAATTAAACTTTCCGAACAAACAAAAGGGAAGACGCATTGCCTTCCCTTTTGTTTATCATCAAACTGTTGCTTTTGTTATGCAACTCTGCGATGCCCCACCCACACAAAGCGCTTGTTTACATACTCGGGGTTGGTAAACGATGCGTTGCCCGCAGGGTTACCGCCTGTTACGTGAAAATCGCTGAAGGTAGCGTGTTGATTTACCCAAATCATTCCGGTTAAGTTGAGCGATACGGGAGCGAATACACTCTCCAATTCTTCGGTAATCATATTGGCAGTTGCTTCGTCAGTTGTGTAAGCGCTGAAAGTAATGGCTCCGTGTTTTTCTGCCATGTGCTTGGCAATTTCTACCGACTGGGCAGTGTCTTTTGTTTTTACAATAAGTACAATGGGCCCGAACAATTCGTTTTCGTAAACGCCCACATCGTGTGCATCAACTTCCAGCACCACAGGCGAGCAGGTTCTTGCTTCGGGGAATTCGGCATTGGCAACAGGCTTGGGTTCGAGCAGAATATTTACATCCAGTTCTTTCATACTGTTAACGCGCTTAAGGGTTATTTCGCTTTGAATAGCACCCAAGGTTCCGGGTCCCATTTGCGGATGACCTGCAATTCCTGCAATCGCATCTACTAAAGCTTTCTTCACTTCTTCGTAAGGGATAACGGTATCGCCTTGTTTTACTCCGCCCGCAGGGATAAAGAAATTTTGCGGAGCGGTACACATTTGTCCGCTGTAAAGCGAAACGGCAAACGAAAGATTTTGCACTACAGGTTTAAGGTCGGCAACAGAATCTAATATCACCGAGTTAACGCCCGCCTTTTCGGTAAAGGTTACTTTGCCAGGAAGGCTTTCCACATAACTGCCGAAAGCTGAGCCACCGGTATAGTCAATCAGTTTTACCAACGGATGTTCTGCCAATTGCTTGGTGATAAGTTTATTGCTGCTGTCCACCGCTAACTGGCAAACATTCGGGTCATAGCCTTTTGCTTTCAGCGCTGCCTGAATTTCCGCTACCACAATGGCAATGGCATAAACCGATTTAGGATGCGGCTTTACAATAGCTGTATTGCCTGTAATTAACGTAGCAAACAAACCCGGCACGGAATTCCATGTGGGGAAAGTAGAGCAGCCAATTACCAAACCAATTCCTTTAGGTATGGCTTTAAACTGCTTTTGCAAAACCACACTGGCTTTGCCCATGGGTTTTTCCCAAGTAACGCTGGCAGGAAAACGATTCAGTTCTTCGTAACCCATTGCCAAAGCTTCCAACGCACGGTCGCTGGCGTGCGGACCACTTGCCTGAAAACTCATCACAAAACTTTGCCCTGTAGTATGGTGTGTGGCATAGGCAATTTCAAAGAAGCGGTTTTTTATTCTTTCGAGAGCATCTACCAATACTTCGGCACGGTCGTCTGCACTTACTTTTTTCCATTCGCCAAAAGCACGACCGGCACGAACAATCAAGGTATCTACATCAAACACCGGATAAGTAATGCCCAATGGTTTATTAGTGTACGGAGAAACTTCTTCGCCTGTCCACTCCACCGGGTTTTGTTGCAGCAAACCGGTAAACTGTTTTCCTAACTGGTTGTTGTAGGCTTCCAGTCCTTTGCCGGGGGCTTCTTCTCCGTACGCTTTTGGATGTTCGGGATATTGAGCATAAAACACACGCTCATGAATTGCTTTAATTGCTTTTTCGATTATTTCTTTGTTAGCCGCGCTTAGTGCCATAAAAATTTGTTTAGGGATTTTTTAATTGAGGTTCGAAGATAGAAAAACAGGGAAACCGACAAGTTTACCTCCGCTTCCAAATCATCAGTTCCTTTTCGTTGTTGCCGAGCGTTAGAATGTTGCCGCTTGTTTTAAAGAATTTCATTCGCTTTAACATGCCGGTGATGATTGATTCGAGCACATTGCCCTCGCAAGCCATTTTGGTGGAAGCAATTTCAGTGAAAGAAATTTCTTTACCGGTAACACTTACACTGCCGTTGAAACGATTACACACCCCTTTACCGCTCATGCGGTTCTCGCTTAGGCTAAGTTCCATGTAAATAGCTGTGGTATCGAGTATGCGGATAAACTGCGTATCAATATGCATAGAATAAAGAAACCACTGCTTTTTATCAATGCGCTCGGCAGGGTTGTAGTTGGTTTTCTTTTTCTTCAGCACTTTGTTCAACACATAATCGTATGCACCCCGATTTTCCACTTTCAGCTGGTATTCGTAGCCTTCTTCGTAGCTAAAACCCACAATGTTTCCGCTTAAAAGTTGATAGTCGCTCTTCTTTTTTTCTTTCACCATCAGGCAATCGGCTCCCTGATTATCGGGGCATTGCAACGATTGGTCGGAAACAAAAAGCGTGTGATACTTTTTTTGTGCCTGTACCCCGTTAACACTGGTTGCAAACGAAAAAGCTATCAGAAAGTATTTGAAGGCAGCAGTTACCGGTATACGATGTTTGTTCGTTGATAATTGCCCCGTGCTTGTAAGTAACCTGATTGTGCCCGGTGTATTGAAAATTGAAAATTGAAAATTGGTCATTATTCTAAAATTCTACTTCCACCTGATTGCGTAACAAATCTTCCATTGTTTCGCGTTGGCGGATTAGGTAATCTTTGCCTTTGTAAATCATTACCTCAGCCGGACGAAACCGCGAGTTGTAGTTCGAAGCCATTGTAAACCCATAAGCCCCTGCATTGTGGAAAGCAATTACATCGCCTTCTCGCACTTCAGTTAGTTTTCTGTCCCAACCAAAAGTGTCTGTTTCGCAGATGTAACCCACTACGGTATAAATACGCGGAGTGCCGTTGGGGTTGCTTACGTTGGTCATGTGGTGGTATGCGTTGTAAAGCATAGGGCGAATAAGGTGGTTCATCCCCGAATCAACGCCTACAAATACCGTAGCGGTTGTTTGCTTTATCACATTCACTTTAGCAAGGAAAGTTCCACTTTGGCTCACCAAAAATTTCCCCGGTTCAAACCACAACTCCAAATCTCTACCGTAGCTTTTGCAGAAATCGTTGAAGTTGGCGGTGAGGCGTGCACCTACTTCGTTAATGTCGGTACTGTAATCATCGGGTTTGTAAGGCACTTTAAAGCCGCTGCCGAAATCAATAAACTCCAAATCGGGAAAATGCGTGGTTACTTCAAACAAAATCTCTGCCGCGCGGAGGAACACATCCACATCCAGAATATCGGAACCTGTGTGCATGTGCAAACCGTTCACCCGAATTTTTTCACTCTTTATTACGCGCTCCAAGTGGCGCATTTGGTAAATAGAAATGCCAAACTTTGAATCAATATGCCCAACGGAAATATTGGTATTGCCGCCCGCCATAATGTGCGGGTTAATGCGAATGCAAACGGGAACGCTGCTGCCGTACTTGTGTCCGAACTGTTCCAGTATAGAAAGGTTGTCAATGTTTATCTGCACGCCTTCTTTTACCGCCAGTTCAATCTCCTCCATCGAAACACAGTTGGGTGTGTAGATAATATCCTTGGGGTCAAAGCCTGCGCGTATGCCTGTCCATACCTCTTGTATAGAAACGGTATCTAACCCGGCACCAATGTGTTTAAAGAACTTCATTACATTGATGTTGTTAAGTGCCTTACAGGCGAATTTGATTTTAGTGTTAGCACCGCTAAAAGCACTCTTAAGGTGGTTGTACTGCTGTTCCATTATGCCTGTATCGTACACGTACAATGGGGTATTATACTTTTCGCAGAGTTGCGAAACCGGCACCCCGCCAATGTGGTAAACTCCGTTCTCCTGTTGTAACATATTGAATTTTGAACGGGCGAAGATAAGCGGCTATGGGGAATGAACAATTAGCAATGGAAGATTGCTTTATGCTTTGCTGCATAGATTTTAATGGGAAAGGGTTTGCAATTTATGCGCTTTAGCAGGGCTGCGGTTGATTTGTTTTATCTTCGCGCACCGTGATAAAGATTGGCAACATAGAATTACCGGATATGCCCTTGCTGCTGGCGCCCATGGAAGACGTGAGCGACCCACCCTTTCGGCATTTGTGCAAGAAGTACGGTGCCGATATGCTTTACACGGAATTTATTAGTGCCGATGGATTGGTGCGCGATGCCGAAAAGAGTGTAAAGAAGTTGGACATTTTTGACGATGAGCGCCCGGTAGGTATTCAGATTTTTGGGGGTGAAGAGGATGCGATGATGCGGAGTGCCGAAATTGTGGAGGCTGCCAAGCCTGAGTTGCTCGACATTAATTACGGCTGCCCGGTAAAAAACGTGGTGTGCCGAAATGCCGGCTCGGGTATTTTGCGCGATATTGATAAAATGGTGAAACTTACCGCAGCGGTGGTAAAAGCTACCAAGTTGCCGGTAACGGTAAAAACACGTTTGGGTTGGGATGACAATTCGATACGAATTGTTGAAGTGGCGGAGCGTTTGCAGGATGTGGGCATACAGGCAATTTCGATTCATTGCCGAACGCGCCACCAAATGTACACGGGCAGTGCGCGTTGGGAGTGGCTGGCAAAAGTGAAAGAGAACCCTCGTTTACATATTCCGGTGTTTGGCAATGGCGATGTGGACTCGCCCGAGAAAGCGCTGGAGATGGTAAATAAATACGGAGCCGATGGTGTAATGATTGGCAGAGCTTCTATAGGCTATCCGTTTATTTTCAGAGAGATAAAACACTTTGTGCAAACCGGCACTCACCTTGCTCCGCCTACGCTTGCCGAGCGTTTAGATGCCTGCAAAACTCATTTAGAACGCAGCATTTCTTGGAAGGGAGAAAAGTTGGGCATACTGGAAATGCGGAGGCATTACGGTCCGTATTTTTCGGGGCTGCCGAATGTTCGGGCTTTTCGTTCGCGCTTGGTAACTACCGACAGTCAACAGGAAATACTCGCCATATTAAGCGAGATGGAGCAGCATTATTCCAAGCATGAAAACCTTGTGTACGCTACGGCAGAGAAGCCGGTGTATGCAGGGGTAGATGGGTAGTTATTGTGGTTCTCTATTCTCTTTATAAAATCTTTACATCCGAATAGGTAGGTTTGCGGCTACTTACCAAGTAGCCGTGAAACTGTTTAATACCCGCAAGTATTCTCACGCTGTTCAATACTGTATAAGTATAGCTTTAGTAATTTTTGTTGCTTCGGTTTGCTATTCAGCTTCCAATGTAATTGGTTACAGAGTTGTGGCATTGGTGCTGCTAATGACGGCATCCATTATTGCCATGCTATTTGATATGCTGCCTGTTTTAACTGCTGCCGTTTTAAGTGCCGTTATTTGGAACTTCTTTTTCATTCCGCCACTGTACACTTTTCATATTGATAATGCGGAAGACATACTCATGTTTCTGCTGTATTTTGTTATTGCGCTGGTTAATGCCGTCCTCACTTTCAAAATACGGGAAGC
Source organism: Chitinophagales bacterium (assembly GCA_026129525.1). Classification (GTDB taxonomy): domain Bacteria; phylum Bacteroidota; class Bacteroidia; order Chitinophagales; family LD1; genus Bog-950. The sequence continues at coordinate 59,018 of JAHCHW010000004.1, forward strand.
GGAAAACAAAGCACGCGATAAGGAGGAAAAGGAAAATACCATTAAACTTTACAATACATTGCTTAACTCGCTTTCGCACGAGTTGCGAACGCCTATTTCAACCATTGTAGGCGCAGTTGATACCCTGAAAGAGGAAAGAGAAAAACTTTCGGACCAGAATCAAACTGCTTTGCTTTCGGAAATTGACAAAGCAAGCACGCGCCTGAACAGGCAAGTGGAAAACTTGCTGAACATGAGCCGGCTTGAAAGCGGGATGCTGAAACCGAAAGTTGATTGGTGCGATATGAATGAACTCATCAATTCGGTAATCGGCAAAAATTTTTCCGATAGCATTCATCGAATTGTGTTTCATGAAAACGAAAAGCTGCCTCTGTTTAAAGTGGATGCGGGTTTACTGGAACAAGTGTTGCACAATTTAATTCACAATGCTGTTCAATACACTCCTGAAAATGCTCTTGTGCAAATTACAGCTGCCAATGAAGCCGACAATTGCATTATTACAGTTGCCGACAACGGCAAAGGATTTACGGAAACCGAAATGCAGAAGGCTTTTGAAAAGTTTTATCGCGTGCCAACTACAAAAGCAGGCGGCAGCGGCTTGGGGCTTTCTATTGTAAAGGGGTTTGTGGAAGCGCAGAATGGGCACGTAACGTTAGAAAAGTCGGAAACAGGTGGTGCAAAATTTACCATTCAAATTCCCGCTGAAACATCGTTTATAAACAACCTGAAAAATGAGTAAGGCCGAAATTTTAGTAATAGACGATGAGCCGCAAATACGTAAGTTGCTTGAAATAGCTTTAGAAAGCAATGATTATAAAGTGATGCAGGCTGAAACGGGTAAAGAAGGAATAGTTATGGCAGCCAATCATCCTCCCGATTTAATTTTGCTCGATATCGGTTTGCCCGACAAAAGCGGGCATGAATTATTAAAAGAACTCAGGGCGTGGTATAACAAAGCAATTATTGTTCTGTCGGTTCAAAACAGCGAAGCGGATATTGTAACCGCTTTGGATAACGGTGCTACCGATTACCTCACAAAACCGTTTCGCACTGCTGAACTGCTAGCGCGCATTCGTTCTGCCATTCGCAGAAATGATGTTCAGGCAAGTAACAGCGTTATTGTATGCGGAAACCTGCAAATTGATTTTGCCGCACGAACGGTTAAAAAAGACAATGAACCGGTAAAGCTAACTTCTACGGAATACAATCTTCTTACACTGTTTGCTAAAAATGAAGGGAGGGTTTTAACGCATCAGTGTATTCTGAAAGAAATTTGGGGTGTTGGTTACCAAACCGAAACACAGTATTTGCGTGTGTTTGTTGCAGCACTTCGAAAAAAAATTGAGGATAATCCCAACCAACCCCGGCACATAATTACCGAAAGCGGAGTAGGGTATAGGTTTGTGTAGTTAATGCCGAACTTTCAGGGCTTTGTGTTTACGCATCTCTTTACAAAATCTTTATACCAAGCCTACACAGTTTTACATTTTACCGATGTCGTTCTACTGACCTTTGCAGCATCAAATTGTTGTAAATGGGAAAGCCGCAAACAGGCATAAGCGGAAAAGTAACCGCAGCTACTTTATTGGTAGCGCTTGGTATTATTTATGGCGATATAGGCACCAGTCCGCTGTATGTTTTAAAGGCAATTGTAGGCGAACGCCCCATTACTGAGTTATTGGTGTACGGAGGCATTTCGTGTGTGTTTTGGACAATCACTTTTCAAACCACGTTCAAGTACATTTATCTGACACTACAAGCCGACAACAATGGCGAAGGGGGCATTTTTTCGCTGTATGCGTTGGTGCGCAGGTATGGTAAGTTTTTGATTATACCTACCATGCTGGGGGCATCAACACTGTTGGCGGATGGTATTATTACCCCGCCAATTTCGGTTTCATCGGCCGTTGAAGGGCTAACAAATATTAAAGGCATGGAGCACATTCCTACTGTGCCCATCGTTATTTTTATTCTATCGGCACTGTTCTTTTTTCAGCGTTTCGGCACGCATAAAGTGGGCTCAACTTTCGGGCCGGCAATGCTGGTGTGGTTTACCATGCTCTCTACATTGGGTACTATTCAAATTGCACAACATCCTTCCATTTTAAAAGCATTTAACCCGATGTATGCGTTCCGGTTTTTGGCGCAATACCCGGGAGGTTTCATTTTGTTGGGAGGCGTGTTTCTTGCCACTACAGGAGCCGAAGCGCTGTATTCGGATTTGGGGCACTGCGGGAGAAAAAACATTCGCATAACATGGATAATGGTTAAAACCTGCCTGATGATAAATTACATGGGACAAGCCGCATGGATAATGAATTTGGGCGAGGGCGCCACATTGAGCGGACGCAATCCGTTTTTCGAAATAATGCCGCATTGGTTTTTGATTGTAGGGATTGGTATTGCTACCATGGCTGCCATTATAGCATCGCAGGCAATGATAAGCGGCAGCTACACGCTGGTAAACGAAGCCATGAACCTGAATTTTTGGCCCCGCGTTGCGGTTCGTCAGCCTTCGGAAGTTAAAGGGCAGATATACATACCGAGCGTAAACCTGATGCTTTGGTTAGGCTGCGTGCTGATGGTTTTGTACTTCCGCAATTCATCGAACATGGAAGCCGCTTATGGGTTAGCCATTACCATTACCATGATGGTAACCACCTATTTGCTCACCTTCTTTTTGCTCTTCCGATTGAAGTGGAACAGATTTTTGGTGTTTGCGCTCATGTTGTTGTTTGCAAGCATTGAGATTACCTTCTTTATTGCCAACGCACACAAATTTCCTGAAGGAGGCTACATTACCATTTTCATTTCAGCCGCTTACATTTTTATTATGTATTCGGTTTACTCCGGAAGGAAAATAAGCAACCGCTTTACCAAGTTTGTTGATTTAGGGCGCTATGCGTCTGACATTACCGCGTTAAGCAACGACCTTGAAATTCCGAAAACTTCCACCCATTTAATTTACCTGACCAAGGCAAACCACCGGCATGAGATAGAGGAGAAAATCATAAAATCAATTTTTGCCAAAAAGCCGAAACGGGCTGATGTTTACTGGTTCTTACACATACACCGCACTACCGCTCCATACACGCTTTCGTACGATGTATCGGAGTTAGTGGACGACAAAGTGATTAAGGTAACTATCAATATTGGCTTTCGCATACAACCCCGCACGGAGTTGTACTTCAAGAAAATTGTGCAGGAGTTAATCAACAACAAAGGGCTTAACCTGCATGTGCGCCCCGATGGTTCCACCAAGTACAACAGCGAGCCGGATTTCAAATTTGTGGTTATTGAAAAGTTTTTGTCGGTTGAAAATGAGTTTACGCTTGCGGACGGCATGTTGTTGAATACTTATTTTATGCTGAAACGCTTTAGCCTTAGCGATGAGCGCGCGTTCGGACTTGATAAAAGCGATGTGCTGATTGAAGAAGTACCGCTGGTGTATCAACCCGTTACAAAGGTTGATTTAAAACGTGAAGGTTTAGAAACTCCTGTTCCCAATGGAAACTGATTTTTCGCGCATACTCTACGACAGGTATTTGACGCTCGACAACCGCAATATTGAAATAACGCTGAAAAGCGGAGAGAAGGTTAAGGGAGTTATTGCAGGTTTTTTCAGGAACGAAGAATGCGAGCAGCCTTATATTACCCGTTGGCGAGTGGTAACCGGCAGCAAACAGTTTACATGGAATTTTGACGCGTTTGGAACCCTGCAAGGCACCATTGTTAACAATGCCGATATTGCACAGGTAAAATTTTTACAGGATAACAGTGTAATGGATTTCAGCCAATGAAGTTGCCGGTAAAAAAAGTCTGTTTCGTTTTGTTACAAGCCATCTCAAATATCAAAAAGCACGATTGTTACGCTGAACCTGCCAAAGCGCTTCATGGCGAAAAAGGTTTCGACAAGCTCAACCTGACAGCGTTTTCTAGGGGTTTCCGATTTTTGAGATGGATTCTAACCTGTTTTTCGGCTATGCAACTTTCGGCACTGACCGACAGTACCTGGAAGCAAAAACCGCTTGCTGAGTTAAGTTGCTTTGCCGATGTTTTTTACGCGTACGATTTCAATAAACCAAAGGAGAATTATCGCCTTCCGTTTATCTACAATCATAATCGGCATAACCAATTCAACCTTAACTTAGGCTATGTAAAACTCGGAGTGCAACACAGCAAATACAGAGTTAACCTTGCCGTACACACCGGCACTTATTCGCACGATAACTACGCAGCCGAGCCCGGCTTGGTGAAAAACATTTTTGAAGCCAATGCGGGGATTTCGTTGAGCCGGAAAAACAATTGGTGGATTGATGCCGGAGTATTCGGCTCGCATATTGGTTTTGAAAGTGCTGTTTCCTTAGACAACCTTACGCTAACACGTTCGTTACTTGCCGAGAATTCGCCCTATTACCTTACGGGCGCAAAACTAACGTACACCCCAACTGTAAAATGGGAAGTTGCCGCCATCATCTGCAACGGTTGGCAGCGCATACAGCCTGTAAAAGGCAACTCGCTGCCTTCGTTCGGAACACAACTAAAGTTTACGCCCACAGAGAAGGCAACCATTAACTGGAGTACATTTATTGGCACCGATGACCCTGACAGCGGCAGACGAATGCGTTACTTCAGCAACTTGTACACACAGTTACAACTTACCAAGCGGCTGGAACTGATTGCCGGTTTTGATGCAGGCATACAGCAAACACACAAGAGCAGCAAAAAATACAATTACTGGCTAAGCCCCGTAGTCATTGCCCGCTATAAGTTTTCGGAGCATTGGGCAACTGCGCTAAGAGTTGAGTATTATGCCGATAAAGCAGGAGTGATTATTGCGTCATCATCGCCCGAAGGATTTGATGCAACAGGCTTATCGCTCAACTTCGATTATTTGCCGGTATCATTTCTTGCTTGCCGAATGGAGGGCAGATGGCTTTACAGCAGTAACAAAAATTTTGAACGCAGCCATGTTCCTGTTCATCACAACTTTGCATTGTTGTTTTCCATAGCGCTGCGGGTAAGCCAGCCGTTGTTCAAAAAATAGTTGTGTGTTGTTTCGTTGAATCAAACATCGGTTAACTATTTAAGTAAGGAGGAAGGGAAAGCGCCCAACTGCAAATGTTTAGGTGAAGGAGGCAAGCCTTTCCGGTGAGGGGTGAGTGCGACAGGATTCCAAGCGAGTGCGACAGGGTTCTAAGTGAGTGCGATAGGGTTCTAAGTGAGTGCGACAGGATTCCAAGCGAGTGCGACAGGGTTCTAAGTGAGTGCGACAGGGTTCTAAGTGAGTGCGATAGGGTTCTAAGTGAGTGCGACAGGGTTCTAAGTGAGTGCGACAGGGTTCCAAGTGAGTGCGACAGGGTTCTAAGTGAGTGCGATGGGGTTATAAGTGAGTGCGACAGGTTTTTAAGTAAGTGCGATAGGGTTATAAGTGAGTGCGACAGGATTCCAAGTGAGTGCGACAGGGTTCAAAGTGAGTGCAAAGGGAGGATAAGCAGGTGAAAAAGCCTCCTAAATTGCCCGAAAGGGGATTCAAATGAGGGAAATGGGGGGAAATTGAGGGTGAACGAGGTTTTGGGTGAGTGCAGAGGGGGTTCTAAGTGAGTGCAAAGTGAGGATAAGCGGGAGTGTTCAATAAACTGTGTCAGAGGTCGGTTTATGTTTGAGTTGTTGAGTGAAACGGACCCCGGCTCTGCTGAGGAGCAACCGGAGAAGGGATAACTCAACCGACTGGGGAAAGGTCTGAACCTTGGGCAAAAATAGTTACTATACCGTAGGCAGGTTTCCGCAAGCGGAGAACTTGCCGGGACGGAGAGGGGATGCCTTGCAGGCGGTTTGTTTAGTTGAAAAAATAGTTTAAACTTTACAACAGGAGACCAATTTGCTAAGCGTTAAAAAAAGCGCCCCCATGCAGGTAAAAGCGGTTTTTGTTTTATGGTTTGTTGTATTGCTGCAAGTGGTTGGCAGGGGGCAGCGTATAGTGCTGAAAGGGAGATTCTTTACAGATAAATATTGTTGAGATGACGAGGAGGTTGAATAATTACTATAACGAGGGCAGGTTCCCGCAAGCGGAGAACTGCCGGGACAAAATGGATTGGAAATCCTGCTTTATCTATACTTCGACATGCCCTGCGGAACATGTCGAAGAGCGGGATTTAAAACAAAAACTGCGATGCTTGGCGGAAACTGATTTTGTAAACTCTGAAAATAAATAGGTATGAAAAAATTTTATGCTTTGCTTTTTGCTCTTGTGGTATTGTGTTGCATTTTTTGCAGCGCACAAACACGCAACCCAGGCTTAGATGTAAGCCGAACCAATATATGGCGTTTTGGTTTTTATTCAACTTTTGGGGCTAATGATGTCCCTGGGCTTGACTTTAGCAGCGGCTCACCTGTTGTAATTAACTCTGGTAACACTTCTCTTTTAAGTGGGGCAACTACCATTTGTAATACCACAGGACAATTACAACTCTATGGCGCCTATCAAAGCATGTACGACAGCACCAATGGTTTACTATCTAATGCCGGAGTAGTGGGCGATTCGGGGTGGATTGGCATTAGCCCCTGTAACATAGCCATACCCATGCCTAACAGCCCTAATCTTATCTACTATTTTTCAGCACAGGTAACGCTTAAATACACCGTGGTGGACATGAACCTGAACAGCGGTAAGGGGCAGGCAATTCTCAGAAATATTGAATTAGAACCATATCCGGTAGAATCAAAATTAGCAGCCGTACACCATTGCAATGGCAGCGATGTGTGGATTGTGGGGCACCGTTGGCAAACAAACACCTTTTACGCTTACCTGCTTACAGATACTGGTATTATTACCACACCAGTTTATAGCAGCATTGGTCCGATTCACAATGCAACGGGAGCATGGCAAGGGGGAAAAATCAAATTTTCCCCCAACGGCAACAAACTTGTATTTGCTTCATTCGGTGATGAGCCGGGAGTGCCGCATTTATTTGATTTTGATAAGTCAACCGGTGTAATCAGCAACCCTATTGCCTTGCAGCCAGATGAGGGGGCTGGCGGAGCATGTTTCTCGCCCGATTGTTCAAAACTATACATATCTACCGGTGAAGGATATATTTTGCAATATGACCTTAATTCCGGTAATGCGGCTGCTATTGTTGCCTCGCGCAAACAAGTATTCCATGTTTTTAATTCTATAAGCAATACGCAATTGGGTTTGGATGGAAAAATCTACGTTTTACCAGCCAGCAACCCCCATAGAAAGTATCTTACAGTAATAAACTATCCCAATTTACTGGATACGTTGTGCAATGTTCAGCTTAACGCTATATATTTAAATGGCGGGCAAGGAACTGGACGGTATCTGATAAATACTGTAGAAAGCTACTTTTATACAGGCAGTTCTGCTTATCCCTGCTATGGCGATACGGTTACAAGCGTTTCAAGCATAGATAGCAAAGATGGCATTGCGCTGAAAGTTCATCCGAACCCTTTTTCGGATTATACATCTATTGAAGTAGCAGGTATTGACATTCGGGAAAAATTAGAGTATCAACTCTGCGATATATCGGGTAGGGTATGCGATGCGCAAATTACTGAAAGTGATTGGTGGGATGGCAAGCACTTGATATTTCACAGAGCGCGGCTTCCAACCGGCATTTATTTTCTGACTGTGAAAACGGTGAATCAGTCCAGAACAATTAAATTATCTATCTTATAAATCTTAAAACAAGAAATCATGAGAACTCAACTTTATATCTTAGCGGCAATCGTGCTTTTTATCTTTGAAATGCAAACTACAACCGCACAAACAACATGGGATTGGGGGGGCAACACAACGAGTGGCGATTATATCGGCACTAATAATAACCAACCATTCCCCATTTACACAAACGCTTTAGGCACCGGTGGTGGCGAGCGCATGCGTATAGATGTCAATGGTAATGTGGGAATTGGTACCACGGGACCTTCTTACTTGCTCGATGTTAACCTTGGCGATATTAACCTCAACCAAACCTCTGCAACAGTTAGCGAAGCCTACCGTATTGGGGGCAACCGTGTGCTTTGGCATAACAATAACAGCAGTAACTTGTTTGTTGGTGTTGGGGCTGGGGCGAGTAATACCAACGCTACGGGTGTAAACAACACCTTTGTTGGCTACAACTCCGGAAACTCAAACACCACCGGTTTTAGCAATACCTTTACCGGGCGCGATGCGGGTTTTTCGAACACTAGCGGTATGTGGAATACTTTTAACGGGGATAGCACCGGATATAACAATACCACCGGGCGGCAGAATACCTTTGTGGGGCATGTGGCGGGCAACACCAACACCACCGGCAGCCAACTCACCCTTCTCGGCTCAGGCGCAGAAGTTGCCAACCCCAACCTTAGCAATGCCACCGCTATTGGTTATGGCGCTGTAGTAGCTGCAAACAACAGTTTGGTTTTAGGTAATGGTAAAGTAAATGTAGGTATAGGCACCTCTGCTCCCGCCTATACCCTACAAGTAAACGGCACCATTGCCGCCAAGCAAATTTTGATTGAAACTAATACCGAAACCAAAGATTTACTTGTGCTGCTTACCCGCTTGCGAAGTGAGGTGGAGGAACTAAAACAAAAACTACAATGTGTTGCTGAAAACGATTTTGTAACTTCTAAAACTGAATAGCATGAAACGGATAATATTTTTTTTAGGAATTTTATTAAGCGTTGCAAGCAGTAAGGCACAGATTACTTACGAGCATACCTATCCCGGACCAAACAGCCCTTCTCAAGCACGACCGGTTATAATAAATATGGGTGGAAATGATGGCTATAAATACTTGTATGTAGATTACCAAACAAATCAGTTGAATCTTTTCAATCTAGACCATTCACAGTATGCAACGGTAACAGTACCTACTTTGCTTCAAAATCAGAGCGAGTATCGAATTGGTTATGTTACTTGGTCGTTATTTGATTGTGACACTACTAAATTTGAATACGCTGTATTGCCTGCTAATTGGAGGAACTCGTTTTGTATATATAGACAAGATGGGGCACTTTTGTTCAAACAAGATAGCACAATTGCACCTTGGTGTGTGGGTTGCTATGACCTCTCATACAACGTCCAGCCTATTTATAATACCCCACAAGGAACAAAACTTCTTCTTTCAAAGCCTGATAGTTTGGGCAGTTCTAAAACGACAGACGTGTATGCCCTCTGCGGTTCACTGCCTGTAAATGTTCAAGAGATTGAAATGAGTTCGGACTCGTATTTGAGGGTGTTTCCTAATCCGGCTAATTTGAGTATTAATTTTGAATTAACCCCACCAAACAATTATGAAAAAATTAAACTTGTAATTTTTGATATTACGGGGAAGGAATTAAAGCGTGAAACGGTTGGGCGGGGATACCAAAAATACACCCTTGATGTAAGTGCTTTACCGAACGGGATGTACCCTTTTTCTTTCTATTTAGACAATCAAAAATTAGATTCTGGAAAGTTTATCATCTCTAAATAATTAACCACAATAAAAACAATTATCATGAAAACCATACAAAAATTACTAATAGTAACGATGATACAAATTGTAAGTATTGTAGTAGATCAGTTACATGCTCAATCCACTATTTTAGGTAATGCACTAAGCGGGACCGCTCCCCAACCGTCTGAATTTTTAGGGAGCAATAATAATTATGACGTGGAGTTTAGAGCCAATAATACGCCACAGATGCGCATCTTGCAGAGTAACGGCTTTGTTGGCATAGGCAACAGCTTTACTAACCCCAGTTATCGCCTTGACGTTAACCAAGGCGACATTAACCTCAACCAAACCTCTGCAACAGTTAGCGAAGCCTACCGTATTGGGGGCAGCCGGGTGCTTTGGCATAACAACAACACCAGTAACTTGTTTGTTGGTGTTGGGGCTGGGGCAAACAATACTAACACTACAGGAGTAAACAATACATTTGTGGGCTACAATGCGGGCAACAGTAACACAAGCGGCTTTAGCAACACCTTTACCGGGCGCGATGCGGGTTTTTCGAACACTAGCGGTATGTGGAATACTTTTAACGGGGATAGCACCGGATATAACAATACCACCGGGCGGCAGAATACCTTTGTGGGGCATGTGGCGGGTTTTCATAACACTACAGGGTATAAAAACAATTTTGTTGGGGATAGTGCAGGGTTTAACAACACTACTGGGGTAAGTAACTGGTTTGGAGGGGTAAGGTGTGGGTTATCGAACACTACCGGAAGTTGGAATACATTTACGGGGCATAGGAGCGGTGAATCGAATACTACCGGAAATTTTAACTGCTTCTATGGTAAAGAAGCCGGTCCCTCAAATACGTTCGGTGCAGACAACTGTTTTTATGGAGTATTAAGCGGTTGGCATAGCATTAACGGATTTCGGAATTGTTTTTTTGGAAATTATAGCGGTTCAAATAATGAAGATGGCTTTGATAATGTTTTTGTGGGTTTTTCGAGTGGTGCTAATTGTATAGGAGGCTCCAGAAATATTGCGATAGGCTTGGGTGCTGGCGAATTAGTTGGGGCTGTAAATGATGATGAAGATAACGTTATTATTGGAACCCAGGCTGGAGCTACAACTCAAGGGAATTTTAATGTTCTCATTGGTGGACTTGCAAATTCCGTTAATTCCAGTTTATTAACTAATGCCACTGCTATAGGATTTCGTGCATTTGTTGCCCAAAGCAACAGTTTAGTGTTGGGTAGCATCAATGGCATAAACGGGGCAACTGCCAATACCAATGTGGGAATAGGAATAACCGCGCCTGCTGCCAGATTAGATGTAAACAACACCACTGAACCTTTAGGGGTACGTGTAGCATCGGCACCGGCAGGTATTAATTTTCCAAGCATACAAGGATTTGGAGGTTTTATTGGAGTAGGAAGCAGAACTCAAAGTGCCGGTGTAAACATAGGTGGAGCCTTTGAAGCTAACGGAGCTGCCTTTCTTAACATAGGGGTATATGCCAGTGCGGCACAAGGGAACCCGCTTATTACAAATCCTATTGCCCCCGCAGGTTTTTTTCAGGGAAATGTATATGCCTCAGGAGATTTTTTTCCGAATGGGTCAGATGTTAAACTGAAAGACAGTATTCAAAATATTTCTAACGCACTCAGTACCATTATCAGTTTGCTGCCTAAACAATATGTTTTTAAAACGGACAGTTTTCCGTATATGAATCTTGCACAAGGGAAACATTATGGTTTAGTAGCACAGCAGGTTGATACTGTTCTTCCTGAATTGGTGCGAGAACTTATTCAACCATCTATCAGAGATACCTCTGGAACTTTGCTTATGGATACTTTCACCTTTAAAGCCGTCAACTACACCGGCTTAATTCCCCTTACCATAGCCGCCATACAAGAGTTAGACAGTATTGCCGCTACTAAAGTAGGTGTGTGCGGCTTGCCCGGCAGCACCCCCGCGCACTACCTGCCTAAGTGGGACAGCCTGAACCGCGTGCTGTGCAACAGCATAGTGCACGATAACGGCACAGCGGTAGGCATACCGGCAGCGCAGGCGGGTTCGTATTTTACGGTGAGCAACAGCACTGATACCGTGGCAGCCGCCTTTAGCAGCACCGACAGTAACACGGTGGCGGTGGTAAAAGCGGTGTATAACACCAACACTTCCAACACAGGCACGGCTGCCGTGTATGGCTATAGCAACTACAGCAACGGAGGCGATGCAGACGGTATAGGCGGCAACTTTACTGGCGGCAGGCATGGGGTTTATGGCTTGGCAGCGGGCAACACCAACCAACTGGCGGGCATATTGGGCGAAGCACAGGGAGCCGCTTTTATGAACATAGGCGTAATGGGCAAAAGTGCCGATACTACCGACCACTACAATGTAGGGGTGCTGGGTAATACCGAAGGCTCGGAGCAGGTAAATGTAGGCACGGGAGGCATATCGGAATTTGCCAACAGCACTTCGGTTAACTTAGGCGTGGTGGGTATAGCAGGCGGCTCGCAATATGAAAACATTGGCGGCAACTTTGAGGCAAGCGATACCGTTGGGCTGAACTATGGAGTATATGCCGCGGTGCAGGATACCTCGGACTACGCAGGTTACTTTAATGGCGATGTGCATATAGTGGGCGCACTAACCCGCGGCTCGGATGCCAAACTGAAAAACAACCTGCAAAACATTGCTGCCGATAGTTCGTTGGCATGGCTGAGGAAGTTAGAGCCTAAAACATATACCTACCGCAGGGAAGACTACCCATCGCTAACGCTGCCTGCCGGAGTGCAATACGGGTTTACGGCACAGGAGGTAGAAAAAGTATTGCCGCACTTGGTAAAGGATGTTATCCGCCCCGAAACCCGCGACCTGAAAGGCAACATTACCGGACAGCGGGTAGAATACAAGGGAGTAGATTACTTAGGCTTTGTGCCGCTGTTGGTGGGTGCATTAAAAGCACAGGAAACAAAAATTGAAAAGCAACAAACGCAGATTGATTCGCTGAAAGAGGTAATTACCGACCGCCTTGCCTCTATTGAGCAAAGGCTGAACGGCTGTTGCCCAACAGGAGCGAGTTTTAAAACCGATGAAGGAGAAACGGCAGAGAACAAAATAAACGTAGAGTTAAGCAACCTACAGGTAATAGTGTTGGAGCAAAACGTGCCCAACCCGTTTGCCGAGCAAACTTCGATTTCGTATTACATTCCTGAAAACATAAACGGAGCACAAATAGTGTTTACCGATGTGCTTGGCACAGTAATTAAAACAGCCGATATAAGAAGCGGCTACGGAACCGTAACGGTATTTGCCCAAAACCTTAGCAGCGGGCAATACAGTTACTCGCTAGTAGTAGAAGGCAGAGTGGTGGAGAGTAAAAAAATGGTGAAGCAAAGGTAGGGGGAACACTGTGAGTTTACGGTTCTTCTGAAACGGGACACGAGCTTTCCGTGAAAGATGCAAGGGGGTACAAGTTAAAACCTCGGGCAGTAAACCTTTTTGCCGTTGTATTCGCGGTGCCATTTGCCTACATAAACGAGCGAAAGTTCGGGACCACCGTTGCCGCGTGCGGGGGTGGCTAATTTGGAGAGGGTAACATCGTAACTGAACAGAAAGCGGAAAGTTTTATAGCGATAGCCCACTACAGGAGTAAGCGCATCTTTTACGCGGTAATACAAACCGGCATACAGCATGTGGTTAAGGCGCGAGCGGCTTTCGTAAAAACCATAGCCGAATAAACTTCCGAAAACAATTTCAGAGGCTTTTTTCTGATAGGTGTAGTAGGCATTTACATCAAGTGTGATTCTTTCGCCCAGTTTCAAGTTTGTTCCTGCGCTTGCCTGATAGCGGAACCCGAGGCGTTCGCTTTGGTTATAGAAGGTATGCCGCGGGCGGTTGATGTGCAGCATGGAAAAACCGAAATCGAGTTTTACCATATCGCTTACCTGTGCACCGAAGTTTAACCCCGCATTCAAATCCAACATGCCGAAAGTTTCTTTTTGCCAGGGTTCGGCAGAGTTTAGGGAGAGATTGAAGCCTTCATCGTCCACCCACTGGTTGTTGAAATAGAATTTTGAAAAGTCAACCGAGCGGATAATGTAGCTGGCGGCAAAACCGAGCGAGAGAATGTAGCGGTGGTCTTTATCGAAAGCCTGATGGTAGGCTAAACTGGAGCTGAATCTGCGGTAGGTTAATCTGCCGTCACCGGCTTCATCGTTCAAAAAACTGAAGCCCCAGCCAAACCAGCCTACTTTAATTTTTCGCTCGCCAAATGAAAAGTCAACATAGGGTGATTCGGTGTGATAGTTGTACACCGCCTGCGAAGTTGCCCAGGGCCATTGCGCTTTAAAGTTGAAGCCGAAGCGATAGTTGCCATCGTAATAACCGGTTTGAGCCGGATTCAGAATAAGCGGGTTGGTGAAAAACTGCGTATAGTGAACATCCTGACAGTTGACGGTTGACAGTTGACAGTTGACGGCAATACAAAAGGCAATGAGCACTTTCGGAATTGAACCGCTCCAACACCGAAAACCAAAAACCGAAAACTGAAAACTGTTCCTCATCGTAACAGGGTTATGTTTCCTTTTAAAGGCACTTCTTTTCCGTTAATGAGTTTTGCCACTACGGCATAAGTGTACACATCCATTTCCTGTAACATGCCTTTGTAGTAGCCGTCCCAACCTTGGTTTTTATCGCTGGTTTCAAAAACTTTTTCGCCCCAGCGGTTGAATATTCTGAAGGTGAGTTCTACAATTCCTTTGCCTTCTACTTTCACCACATCGTTTATACCATCGCCATTGGGCGAAAAGGCATTCGGCACACCAATCAGTGCGCTGTAATCAATAAAAATGCTTCGGCAGTAAGTGTCGGCACATTGTTCGTTCCATGCGGTAATGCAAATTTCAATCCACTCAATGTTTTTATCGTAGGTGTGTACGGGGGTTAACTCGTTGTAAGCAGTGTTGCCATCACCAAAATCCCAAAACAGTTCGCTGTAATAAATGCTGTTGTTGTAAAACGTAACCGGAGTGCCGAAGCGGAAGGTGTCCTTCATTACATTAAATCCGGCAATGGGCTGCTCAAAAATTTCGATGGAAGCATAGGCGGTATCGGTTAAATCGCAGGAGGCGGTATCAATAATTACGAGGCGAACATTGTACACGCCCGGTTGCAAATACAAGTGCGAAGGCGAATACATGTTAGAGAAAGTGCCGTTACCAAAACTCCACAGGTATTGTGCATTGGGGTTGCCAAGGTTGGTAAACTGCACGGCTGTTCCTTTACAAACATTGTTAGCCGTAAATGCAGCCAAGGCGTTGGGCAGCAGCGATACCACGCGTGAAAAAGTATCAACCGGATGGCAGCGGTTGGTATCGGTTACAATAAGCGTAACGGTGTATGAACCGGGAATGGTGTATGTATGACTTTCGTTGAATTGTGTAGAAGTGGTGCCATCGCCAAAGTCCCACAGGTAAGTAAGTGCATTTACGCTTTGGTTTACCAAGTCAATTACCAAATTAGAATCGCATGCGTTGAGCAAATTCAACTGAAAAGCAGCCGTAACCGAATCGTTGATGACGGTAATTTGTGCAAAGGTGGTATCGGCACCCACACAGGCATTAGTGTCGGAGGCAATGAGCATTACATCGAAAGTGCCGGTTGACTGATAGGTATGCGACACATTTTTTCCGGTGGCGGAGTTGCCATCACCGAAAATCCAAGTGTAATCGGTAGAAAGCAATGCGGAGTTGCCCGTAAAATTTGCCGTAAAGGGCAGGCAGCCGCCTGTGTCGGGTATGGCAATGGAAATATGCAATGGCTCTAAACTGATTACTATTTGTGCCGTATCGAGCGGTTTGCAAATCATATCGGCATCGGCTATGTAATGCGTAATAGTGTAAGTGCCTGCTACGTTGTACATGTGCGAAGCGGTATCGGTGGTTGCCTGTGTGCCATCGCCAAAATCCCACAGTTGCGAGTCTTCGCCCTGATAGGTGCTCCACACGGTTACCAGCACCGAATCGCAACCGAAGAATGTTCTGATGAATTGAAAATCGGCATCGGCAGAAGAGTCAATTACGGTAATGGTGGTAAAAGCGGTATCAATTTTATTGCAGGAAGAAGTATCTGTAACAATTAAGCGCACGGTATAAACTCCGGCAGTGGTGTAAGTATGCGATACCGGATTTTGTGAGGCAACATTACCATCGCCAAAACTCCAGTTGTAGGAGGCAGTGGCAACCTGCGTTGTAGAAAAGTTGATGGTGAGCGGAATGCAGCCCGAAGAATTATTGGGCGAAAACGAAGCACTCACTTTATGCGGTATAAAAACAGGTGCACTAAAGGTGTCAGCCAAATTGCATTTCGATGTATCGGAAACAATGAGTGTAATGGTTTTGCTTCCGGTGCTTTGGTAATAGTGTGTAACAGGGTTGGAGGTGTAAACCGTTCCATCGCCCATGTTCCAGTGGTATTGTGTTGAGCCGTAGTTAACAGCCGAGAGTGTAACTTTATTACTGTCGCAGTTTATAAGCAAATTAGGAGTAAAGTCGGCAACAATGGAATCATCTCTCACCACCACATCCAAAAAAGCGGTATCTACTATGTTGCACGAACTGGAGTCAACACCAATAAGCATTACAATATACACACCTGTATCGGTGTAGGTATGGAAAGGATTGGGGATGGTAGAGGTGGTGCCATCGCCCAAATGCCAAACAAAACTTTGTGCGTTGTTGATTACGCTGCTGAACTGCACATCTAAAGGCACACAACCTGTAGCGCGCGGAAAGGCGTTAATCTGCACGTTGGTTCCCGCCAAATTGAATTCCATTTTTAATCCCAGCACATTGCAGTTAAAACTGCTGTTTACATTGCTCCAAACACCGGGGGTAGTAGGCGTAAACGAATTTCCCCCGCAGCCCGCACACATTGCCTGATAGATAATTCCGTTGCGGTCGAAGCGACTGGTGCCGCCATCCACATGTTCCGATACCTGATTGCCGCCAAAAAAGGTAGCGTAGAGTAAACTGCCCGCATTTTTGTTGAGCACGATGTAATAGAAATCGCTTCCGTCTGTTGTGGCTTTATAGGCATCGGGGGTAACTGCCATTCCAACTGTGTTGCCAAGTGTAGAAGGATTTGGTGCAAACTGATTTACCTGTCCGCCCCAGCCCGATACATACACGTTCTCGCAAATATCAACTAAGAAAGCCGTAGGCGAAATATTGGTAGTAGCAGAGCCTGAGCCGAACACAGTGCTGTAAAGAGTAGAAGTGAAAGTGTTGTTCAGTTTATGGATAAACTGCTTTCCACCCGGGTTGTTGTAAACACCCGATGTAACCTGATAACTCCCCAGCGACTGCCCCGTTACATACACATCGCCATCGCCATCAATTTCCACAAAAAAACTTTGGTCGTACGAAGTGGTGCCGAGGTAAGTTGCACTCAACAACTGGCTGCCGTTAGCCGAAAACTTTGCAACATAACCATCGGTAACACCACCGCGGTAAGTAGGATGAATTACCCCCGCAGTAGTCGGAAAATCAGTACTCGATGTTCCGCCTGTTACATACACCAAGCCCAGCGAATCGAGCTTAATGCCAAAAGCCGCATCGGCATTGCTGCCACCCAAAAATGTGCTGAACAACAACTGCGTGCAGGTTCTGTTCAGTTTAAACACGCAGGCATCGTGCGTTCCGTTAAGGGTGTTTTGAAACGGACTGCCTGCCGTAGGGAAATTTGGAGAGCGCGTGCTCGAAGCCACATAAATTTCGTTTTGCGGGTTTATTACCACTTCGCCTCTAAACTGGTCGCCATAGTTGTAGTGCAGGTTGGGGGCATCGTTCAGCCCGTCATTATCGCTGCCGCCAAGCAGCGTAGAGCCTATAAGCCCGGTGCCGGTGCTGTTAAGCACGGTAACCACAATATCGCTGCCGTTTACATACTCCACACCGTTTGAAGGATAGTTTACATAGTTGCCTCCGTTGAAAGTGGCATCGTAAGCGCCTGTGGTGGTAGGATAATTTAAAGAAGAAGTAGTGCCGAGTATAACTAACTCGTTCAAATGATTTACCACCAAACTGCTGGGTTGGTCGTTATCGTTTCCGCCTATGTAGGTGGAGTAGATAATGTTCGTTCCCGTAGAATTGAATTTAGTAATGCTCATGTCAATAATTCCACCGCCAAAAGCAGTTTGATAAGCCCCTGTGGTAAACGGATAGCCAAAGCCGAACACAATGCCGCCTGCATACAAATTACCGAGACTATCGTAAGTGGCGGTGAAGCCGAAATTATCGGCTGTTGAACCGGTGTACGAAGAGAACACCAGCGTAGGGTCAATTACCAATTCGTAGTTGGTGTTGTAGCCTTTCGGAAACTCGAAACTCAAAACCGAAGTTGCGTGGTTAAAAGCATAACGGCATTCCACTTCCTTTTTAGTGCCGCCAATAACCTGATAGGCATAGGGCTTTCGTTCGGTAAATTTTCCGAGCGATGTTTCGTAACACAGCTCCCCGTTTTGGATGCGGATGTTATCAACGCCATCATACTTTAACTGCACATCGGCAGCATTGCCACCGGGCAAAATGTGTACATCGTATTTGAGTGCATCACCGCTGCCGTACCAATGCAGGTTAATGTTGTTCCATACATTTTCGTACAACAGTTTACGGTATATGCCCACATTGCCTTTCCACTTGCTTTGGTCGTTACCCAAAAAATAGTTGCGGTATTCAGGTTCTTTAAACGATGGTTTTATACCGGGCGTAGCCGAGGCTCCCACAAAACTTAGTTTATGTGCGTGGGTGCTTATGTTTTTTACGGGATGCCCGTGGCGGGCTTCGTGCAGGGCATCGGCATCCCACATGTTAAAGGTTAGTGCCCCTGCTTCAAAATAAATATTGCCGGCTGCTAAATCGCTTCGGTATTTTATAAAAGCATCCCATTGCCCTTTGTTTTCGGTAAACCGTATGCCATCGGGCATTTCGTGTTCAAGGCGCGAATAAGCGGATGCGGTTCCTGCACAGAACAGCAACAGCAAAAAAGTAAAAACGGTTTGGTGTAGCGTCCTCACAACAATCATGGTGCCGAATAAAGATAGACAAAAACCTTTTCGGGTTGTTTTTTAACCCCGAAATTTTGTATGCCGCTACATCTGAAAGAAAAACTGCTTTTGCAGAAAAGGGTTGGCGGTTCTTTCTTCGCCAATGGTAGTATTAGGTCCGTGACCGCTGTAAACGGTTACCTCATCGGGTAAGGTCATCATTTTTTCGGTGAGGCTTTTAAACAGCACTTTGCCGTCCGCCCCGGGAATATCGTACCTGCCCACACTGCCCCTAAACAACACATCGCCACTAAAAATGGCTTTATCTGCCTCGCTGTAAAAAGCTAAATGCCCGGGCGAATGGCCCGGCACAAACAATACTTTAAAAGTAGTGTTGCCAAAACATACTTCATCGCCTTCTTTCAGGTAGTTTTTAGGTGCGGGCGATTCTTCGAGTTTCATACCAAAAAAACTTTGGTAGTCCATAGCACCTTTCATAACCAGTAATTCAATTTCGTGAAACTCCGGCAGCAGGTTATAGGTATCGCACACAAATTTATTGCCGGGAAAATGGTCAATATGGCAATGGGTATTCAGCAAGCGAACAGGTTTAAACCCGTTGGCTTCTATTGTTTGCTTTAGTTGCTGACGCTCTTTTTCGTTGTGGCAGCCGGCATCAATAATTACACATTCATTGGTTTCATCAGCCACCACATAGGTGTTCTCCATAAACGGATTAAAAGTGAGTTGGCGTATCTTTAGCATGTAAGTAAATTGTTTAAGTTTGAAGCACCTCAAAGGCTGCGCGAATTAAAACAAAGTTTACCTGCCAGCGTTTGAACTTTTGCATGAATTTGTTTGTAAGGCATTTACCGTTTTCGTTTTCAGGTAAGAAAATTCTTCTGCAGGTTTTCTGCTTGCTGTTTTCTCTCTCCTCCTTCAGCCAAACCAGCGAAGAAAAATTCGGGCAAAACCGCGTGCAGTACAAAGACTACATTTTTCAGTACTACGAAAGCGACAACTTTACCACCTACTTTTATCAGGGTGGGCAGGATGTTGCCAAGTATGTAATTAAAGCAGCCGAAGATGTATCGGACGAAATTGCTACCCTGCTCGATTTCAAGTACCGCAGAAAAATTGACATCATCGTTTACAACAACATCAACGAACTAAACCAAACCAACATTGGTATTTACGAGCAAGGGCAAAACCCGGGCGGCACCACCAAAATTCCGGAAAACAAACTGTTTGTGTACAACAATGGCGACCACCGCTTTTTAGATAAGCAGGTGCGCGAAGGCATTGCCCGTATCTACATCGAAAAAATGGTGCTCGGCAGCAACTTTGCCGAGTTAATTCAAAACGCGGTAATGCTCAACCTGCCCGACTGGTACAAACTCGGTTTGGTAGAATACATCGGCAAAGACTGGGACACCGACATGGAAGACCGTCTCCGCGATGGCATACTAACCGGGCGCTACAAAAAACTCAACAAACTGGTACCCAACGAAGCCGTGTTTGTAGGGCATTCAATTTGGCATTACATTGAAGAAGTGCACGGTAAAGCAGCGGTGAGTAATGTCATTTACCTTACGCGTGTAAACCGCAGTGTGGACAATGGTTTTCTGTTTGTGCTCGGCACCAACCTTTCCGAAACCCTGCAACAGTGGTACACCTATTACAGCAACCGCTTTTATGCCGAAAAGAAAATTACTTCGCTTCCTTCCGACAGCGTTGCCGTAAAAACAAAACTTAAAAAAGACCACCGCTATTACCAGCCGCGCCTTTGCCCCGATGGCAAATACATTGCCTATGCCGGCAACGACATGGGGCGCTACAAAGTGTATGTGGTAAATGCCGAAACCGGCAAACGCAAAGTGGTTTTTCGCGGAGGCTTTCGCACCAATACCTTGTTTACCGATGAATCGTTGCCGCTCATTGCCTGGGAACCCGGTGGTAAGCGTTTAGCCATCCTCAGCGACAGACGCGCACAAACTTTCCTTCGCTTTTACGATTTGGAGAAAAAGAAAATGGAAGTAAACCCCGTGCGGAAATTCCAGAAGGTTATCAGTTTTTCCTTTGCCGACAGTAAGCAGTTGGTGATGAGCGCCATTCAAAACGGACAAACCGATATTTTTCTGTACAACATTGCCTCCACTACCACCAAGCGGATTACCGATGATTACTACGATGATTTGTACCCGGCATACATTGCAGCCGACAGTATGCGTGGTATTATGTTTTCGAGCAACCGCCCCGATGCTGACCTAAAACCCGCCCGCTACGAATCGCAGGTAATGAACAAAAACCTCGATTTGTTTTTTTACGATTTAGATGCTGCCCGTCTTTACCGCATTACTTCCACCCCCAATGCCGATGAAACCTTTCCGCAAAATTTCAGCAACGAGTATTTTTCTTTTTTGAGTGATGCCAACGGCATCCGCAACCGCCACATCGGGTACTTCGAAAATATTTTCGACCACCGGCTCAAAACCTATATCTACCGCGATAAGGAAACAGGGGAGTTGGATTCTATTTCCATGCACGAAAATATTCCGGCTGATTCCCTCCTCGAACTTTCGGAAGTGAGTATTGTAGATTCCACCTTCGAAAAAGTGTATGTAACAGGGGGCGTAACGGCTGCCTATACCAACATGCAGCGCGGCATTAAAGAACAAAGCGTGGTAGCTGCGAAAGGCTTAACGCTCGATATGGTGATAAAAGGAAACCGCCCGCGTTTCTACAAATATCCGCTTACACAAAATGAAACTTCGGCTGCCGTTCCGCAAACCGATTATGTGGTGCAAAAACAAAAACGCGAACAAAGCAGCGGTGAAAAAGAAGCCGCGCAAAAGGAAGCCGACAAACCGCAAACCGTTCCCGGTTACGAGAACGATAAATCAGCCAAAGGAAACCGCCCTTTCGATTTCCAAAGCGAATTTGATTACGGCATTAAACTTTTCGATTGGGACTCGGCAGCCGCTTCGCGCATCAATAATGCACAGGAAGGTTACGTATTCCGCTTTTCGCGCGTGCGCCCATACTTTGTACGCTTTATGGTTGATAAAGTGATTACCCAGATTGACAACAATCTGATGATGACGCGCTACCAGCCTTTCGACCCATCGGTACCCCAATTCAATTTGGCGCCTGTCAGTTTTATGTTCAAATTGGGCATTACCGATTTGCTCGAAAACCACAAAGTGTATGGCGGTTTAAGTTTACCTTTTGCCGGTGCAGGCGGTGGCAACCAGTATTTTTTAACCTACGAAAACCTTACTAAACGCTTAGATTATAAACTCACTTTCTACAGGCGCTCGCAGGGCGGCACTGCTTATGATAAGCTTCCGTTCAGCGACCTCACTGTTGGCAACAATGCTCCGGTGGAATACAGCATTAAAACCAACTATGCCGAGGTGGAAGTAAAATATCCGCTTGATGTGCTCAACGCTTTCCGCTTCGGCTTGGCTTTCCGCAACGACCGCGTAGTGTATAAAGCAAAAGATGCGTTTTCGCTCAATCTGCCAAGCGTTACCGACAACTGGCTTTTCCTTCGTGCTGAATATGTGTTCGACAACTGCATGGAAGTAATGACCAACATCCGCTATGGTACGCGCTTTAAAGTGTTTGCCGAAATTCACAAACAGTTCCCCACCAAGAATAAAGAAATAGGCAGCCAGACCGATATACCGCTGGTGCAGTTCAACAACAAATACCTCGGTGTAATCGGTTTCGATTTGCGGCATTATCAAAAAGTGCATCGGCAAATAATTTGGGCAAATCGTTTGGCAATGGGTGCCTCGTTCGGCAACTCGCGGCTTATTTATTACCTCGGTGGGTTAGACAACTGGATTACTTCGTTCAACTTCGATAAGTTCGACCGCACCACGCCCATCAACACCGGCAACAACTACGCATTTCAAACTCTCGCCACTCCCTTGCGCGGCTTTAAACAAAACGCCCGTAATGGCGATAAGTATGTGGTGTTGAATTCCGAATTACGCGTGCCGGTTTTCAGCGCGCTTATCCGCCAACCCATTCGCTCCGAAATTATCCGCAACTTTCAGTTAGTGGCTTTTTTTGATGTGGGCACTGCATGGGAAGGCGCTTCGCCTTTTTCGGATAACAATCCTTTGTTCAACGAAGAAATTCCGAACACCTCGCAAAACCCTTCGGTAATTGTGCGGGTGAAGCGCTACAAAACGCCTGTTATTTTCGGCTTTGGTCCGGGTGTGCGAACCACTTTCCTCAGCTACTTTTTCAGATTCGACACGGCATGGGGCTTCGATACAGGCGAACTGAGCAAAAAGCCGATGTACTATTTTACGTTTGGAACGGATTTTTAAAAGATTTTTTCAATCCGATTATGGTCATTATGTGCCAATAAAAGGATGAACCGTCTTTTGTAACTTCCTCTTCAACTGTCAAAAGCTGTTATCTATAACGCCTATGTTAACCTTTACGTTGAGAACGTTTGCCTACGCTTACAGTTTTAATAAGTAGCCGAGGTATTAGCTTAACTCAACGGGACTACTACCCTATAAGTAGGTGGAAGGAAACTAAGAGAAGAGTTTTTCTTCAACTAACTGGCAAATGATATGTCCCAACATAATATGGCATTCCTGAATACGGGGCGTATCGGTACTGGGAATGTTAAACAGAAAATCGCAGCAATCTTTCATTTTGCCGCCAGTTGCTCCGGTAAACGAAATCACTATCATGCCTCTTCGTGCAGCTTCAGCTTGTGCCAGTACTATATTTTTAGAGTTGCCGCTGGTGGAAAGACCAATAAGTATATCGCCCTTGCGTCCATGTGCTTTTATGGCGCGCTCGTACACCTGGTCGTATGAATAATCGTTTGCCACTGCGGTAAGAAACGATGTGTTTACATGCAGCGCTTCAGCAGGGAGTGGTTCGCGGTCGGTGTAAAACCTGCCTGTAAATTCAGCAGCAAGGTGCTGTGCATCGGCAGCGCTGCCGCCATTGCCGCACAAGTACAAACGGTTGCCGTCTTTGAATGCAGCAACAATAAGGTTGGCAACGGTTTCTGCCTGATTAATGAGAACTTCATTTGCCAGTAATTTGGTTTTTACTTCAATGGAAGCGGCAATGATGGACTTTATCTTGTTCATAACGCAAACATAGCTAATCATAGTAGAACAATGTTCAAAGTATATGAGCAAAAAGAAGTGGGAGGAAGGGTTTTTTTATACCACATGTTTCTCGGCATGGTAGCTCGACCTAACCATAGGTCCGCTTTCTACATACCGAAATCCTTTGCTTAAACCTGTTTCCTTGTAAAGTGAAAATTGTTGGGGTGTTACATAACGCGCAACAGGTAAATGTTTACGAGTGGGTTGCAGGTATTGCCCCAACGTGAGAATATCAACCTTTGCAGCGCGGAGGTCGTCCATGGCTTCAAAAATTTCTTCATCAGTTTCGCCAAGTCCTAACATCAGCCCGCTTTTGGTACGTTCAATGCCACCTTCTTTCAGTTGTAACAATACCGAAAGGCTACGCTCGTATTTTGCCTGTACGCGAACCTGTCTTGTGAGGCGCTTTACGGTTTCTAAATTATGAGAAACAACTTCGGGCTTTACTTCAATAACTCTGTTGATGCTTTCTGTATCTCCCTTAAAGTCTGGTATAAGAGTTTCCATAGTTACACCGGGGCAGTGTTTCCGGATCATGCGTATGGTAGCTGCCCAAATTTTCGATCCGCCATCTATCAAATCATCGCGGTCAACCGAGGTAATTACCACATGCTTTAGCCCCATCAGTTTTACCGATTCAGCTACGCGGTATGGCTCTGTAATATCCACCTGACCGGGATTACCTGTTGCTACATTGCAAAACATACACGAACGAGTACATACATCGCCTAAAATCATCAACGTAGCGGTGCCGGCACCCCAGCATTCGGTTTGGTTGGGGCATTTTCCGCTTTCGCAAATAGTGTGGAGTTTATGTTGCTCAACATTTTGCTTTACCTCGCTGAACTCCTTGCCCGAGGGTAATTTTATCTTGAGCCAATCGGGCTTACTTACTTTTCGGGGCTTAGTAGCTGTGGGTTCTTGCATATTCAGCATGGTGTAGGAAAAGAATTGCTCGTAAGAGAAGAAAAAACAGTTTGCTGAAAGAAGCAACTGTTTTTTACAAGATGTTGTACCGCGGGCGGGAATCGAACCCGCACGAGCTTTGAGGCTCACAGGATTTTAAGTCCTGCGTGTCTACCAGTTCCACCACCACGGCAAACAAAAAAAGTTATCTGTTACTGGTTAATAGTTAATCGGTAATACAAATAACTGCTAACGGACAACAGATAACTTTTTCCGTTGAGCGGGAGACGAGGCTCGAACCCGCGACCTCCACCTTGGCAAGGTGGCGCTCTACCAACTGAGCTACTCCCGCATACTTGGTCTGACCTTGGTCAGACTATTTTTTTTAAAGAACTTTTTCAACTAAGGACTGCAAATATAGAAACGCTGCCATAATCTCAAAACCGCGTTAAAAATTATTCTCTATTCAGGATTTTTTTCAACTCCTGCAGTTTCATAATAGCCTCTACCGGTGTCATGGTATTTACTTCCACCTTTTCAATTTCTTCGGCTAAGCGTTTCATTTTAGGATCGCTCAGGTCAAAAAAGCTGAGTTGGAAATTCTGGGCTTCCGTTTTTTTGACAGTTTCGCGAATGTCGCCATGCTGTTGGCGTTGGCTTTCCAATTCGTGCAACATTTGATTGGCGCGCTCAATAATTTCTTTGGGCATGCCCGCCATTTTTGCTACATGAATTCCAAAACTATGTTCCGTTCCGCCTTCCACTAATTTGCGGAGGAAAATAACCTTGCTTGTAGTTTCCTTTACCGATACATGGAAGTTTTTTATACGCGGATATTTTTCCGCCAGTTCGTTCAACTCATGATAGTGGGTGGCAAACAAAGTGCGCGGATGGTTAGCCGGGTGGTTGTGAAGATATTCCGCCAAACTCCATGCAATAGAAATACCATCGTAGGTGGATGTTCCTCTTCCTATTTCATCCAATAATATCAAACTGCGGGGAGAAAGGTTGTTCATAATGCTTGCAGTTTCGTTCATCTCTACCATAAAAGTTGACTCGCCTGCGCTAAGGTTATCACTTGCACCCACGCGGGTAAACACTTTATCTACCAATCCGATTTTTGCAGCCGATGCCGGGACAAAACTGCCCATTTGCGCCATCAGCACAATCAAAGCTGTTTGGCGAAGTAAGGCACTCTTACCGCTCATGTTGGGTCCGGTAATTATGAGCACCTGTTGGGTTTCGCTGTCGAGCAGAATATCGTTCGGAACATACTTTTCGCTAACGTCAATCTGCTGTTCAATTACAGGGTGGCGACCTTCTTTAATTTCAATAGTGTAGGAATCGTTGAGTTCAGGCTTAGTGTAATTGTTTTTTGAAGCCAGCGATGCAAGCGAAAGAAAACAATCGGTAACGGCAATAAGGTTGGCGTTTTGTTGTATGGCTATCACATAATCTTTGGCAAAGCGAATTAGTTCGGCAAAGATTTTTTCTTCGAGCACCTGAATTTTTTCTTCAGCACCCAACACCTTTTGCTCATATACTTTCAGTTCTTCGGTAATGTACCGCTCGGCATTGGTGAGTGTTTGCTTGCGAATCCAGTCGGCAGGTACTTTAGCTTTGTGCGAATTGGTTACTTCCAAAAAGTAACCGAACACATTGTTGAATCCTACCTTAAGCGAACTAATACCCGTTCGTGCGGCTTCCTTTTGCTGAATGCCGGTAATGTATTCTTTCCCCGAATTTTTAATTGTGCGAAGTTCGTCCAACTCTTCATTTACTTCTGAGCGAATAAAGTTTCCTTTAGTAATTACGGGGCCGGCTTCCTCTAAAATTTCGGCATCTATTTTTTCGGATAGAGTTAAACACGGGTTTAGTTGTTCACTTAAACGTTGCAAGGTGATGTTGGTGGAACTGCCAAGAATTTGCTTTAACGGTGCAATGGCATTAAGCGCCCGTTTCAGCTGAACAAATTCGCGCGGGTTTACTTTTTCTAACGATACTTTCGAAATCAATCGCTCTAAATCACCAATAGTGCGAATAAGCTTTTTTAGTTCTTCTGCTTCGTTCGAATGCTGAATAAAATACTCGGTTGCGTTCAGGCGGTCGTTAATTTTTTGAACATCAAGCAGCGGCATTGTCACCCATCGTTTCAGTAAACGTGCTCCCATGGGTGAAGTAGTGTTGTCCATTACATCCAGCAACGTTTTCCCGCCATGGTGGGGCGAATAAATCAATTCTAAGTTGCGGATGGTAAAGCGGTCGAGCCAAACATGCTGCTCATCTTTCAGCAACGTAATTTTACTGATGTGTGCGAGGTTGTTGTGTTCGGTATCTTTCAAATACTGTATGGCGGCACCTGCTGCAATTACACTCAAACGTTCATCCTCCACCCCAAAACCTTTCAACGAGTTTGTGCCGAAAAGTTTGAGCAGGTTGTCGAGAGCAGTATCGTAACTGTAAATCCAGTCATCGAGTTTAAACGCATAATACTTAGAGCCGAACTGCTGTATAAAATCTTTCTGCTTCGATTTCGGGAAAAGAATTTCGGAAGGTGCTAACGACTGCATCATCTTTTCGATATATGCAGCGTTTCCTTCCGATATGAAAAATTCGCCCGTAGAGATGTCTATAAATGCAATACCATAATTATCTCTTTCAAAAAATACGGAAGCAAGAAAGTTGTTGCTCTTTGTATTTAAAATATTATCGCCCAAGGCTACTCCCGGAGTAACCATTTCCGTTACTCCGCGTTTTACGATGCCCTTAGCCATCTTAGGGTCTTCTAACTGATCGCAAACAGCTACCCGGTGCCCGGCACGAACCAATTTGGGTAAGTAAGTGTCCAAAGCGTGGTGCGGAAAGCCCGCCAATTCTACCTCGCTTGCTTTGCCGTTGCTGCGCTTAGTAAGTACAATACCCAGCACTGCCGAAGCTTTGCGGGCATCTTCGCCAAAAGTTTCGTAAAAATCGCCCACCCGAAAAAGCAAAATAGCATCCGGATACTTTGCTTTGAAGGTGTTGTACTGCCTCATAAGCGGAGTTTCCGTTTCGCTGGCTGCGCTTTTTATCATAGTGCGATGAACTGCCACTTTTTATTCTGTTGAGATTTTAATGTGTCGCAAGTGGGAAGCAATTTAGTTTTACTTCCTGCCGCGTGAAAATAGCAAGTGTGCTTACTTTGCCCCCGATTTTTTTACACAGATTTACCCATGCGAAAACTGTTGAACGAAGAACTGCCCCGGCTTACCGAAGAGGAGTTTAAAGCACAACCCAAAATGCCTCTAGTGTTGGTATTGGATAACGTGCGGAGTCATTTGAACGTAGGCTCCGTGTTCCGCACGGCTGATGCCTTTTTGATTGAGGGCGTTTACCTGTGCGGCATTACGGGGCAGCCCCCGCATCGCGACATTCACAAAACAGCTTTAGGCGCTACCGAAACCGTTGTATGGAAATACGTTTATTCCACCATGGAAGCGGTAACTGAATTAAAGATGAACGGATACCGTATTGTTTCAATTGAACAGGCAGAAGGATCGGTGATGTTAAACGAGTTTAAGCCGGTAGCAGGAGAGAGGTATGCAATAGTTTTTGGTAATGAAGTGGAAGGTGTAGCGCAAGAGGTAGTGAACGCCTCTGATGTTGTTGTAGAGATTCCCCAATACGGCACTAAGCATTCGTTGAATATAGCAGTGAGTGTAGGAATAGTGGTGTGGGATGTAACGGGTAAAATGAGAGCAATAAGTTGATTTCTCTTTACACTTTGTTGTAATTCCTGTCGCCAAACAACATGCTGCCAACCCGTATCATCGTAGCACCGTGTTTCAGTGCAAGGCGGTAATCGCTGCTCATGCCCATCGAAAGTTCTTTGAAGTAGTCTTTATCCCCAAAATGCTTCTCTTTCAAGTCAGCAAACAAATGTTGCAGTCCGGCAAATTCGCTTTCTATCTGCGCTTCGTTATCGGTGTTGGTAGCAATGCCCATCAGCCCGCAAATGCGAACGTGTTGCAGTGCTTTGTACACTTCTGAATTCAAAAGCTGTTCTGCCACTATTGGGTCTAATCCGTATTTGCTTTCCTCGCAGGCAATGTGTATTTGCAACAGACAATCAATTACACGGTTTTGCTTTTGGGCTTGTTTGTTTATCTCTGTCAGAAGTTTGAGGCTATCCACCGAGTGTATCATGCTCACAAAAGGAGCAATGTATTTTACCTTGTTGGTTTGTAAATGTCCTATTAAATGCCACTTAATATCTTTTGGGAGTTGCTGCTGCTTTACCGTTAGCTCCTGCACGGTGTTTTCGCCAAACAGCCTTTGTCCTGCATTGTAGAGTTGCAAAATATCTTCGGCAGGTTTTGTTTTCGAAACGGCAATAAGCCTTGCACCGCTGCGTTTAAGTTCTTCGGTTAATGTTTCGTACGCCTCTTTATTCATTCTTATCGGGGTAATTCTATTTTCGCGAAGGTAATGAAGCGTTTTATTCTGCTACTTTTTGTTGTACTAGCTGCCTGTAAGCCCGATAAGCCCGCATTGCCCTCCGATGTGCTCCCAATCGAAAAAATGAAACTGATAATGGCAGATATACATATTGCCGACTCTGTTGCCGAAACCAAACAACAAGGCGGTGAGGACGAAAAGAAGCTGACTGAAGCCTATTACAAACGCATTTATGAGTTGCATAAGGTAAGCGAGGAGCAATTTGTAAAAAGTTATCGCTTTTATGAAGACAATCCTGTTTGGCTCAATCTGCTTTACGAAGAAGTATTGAATGAGTTAAGCGCACGCACTTCGCATGTGAGTAAATAACATTTTCGCTTCTTCCGTAAACCGATTTTATTTACAACCCAATAATTTGTACAGTATGAATAAAGTAGTTGCCAATGCCGATGAAGCGGTAAAGGATATTCCCGACAATGCCGTGCTTATGCTGGGCGGTTTTGGGTTATGCGGTATTCCCGAAAACAGCATTGCGGCTTTAATACGCAAAGGCGTAAAGGGGCTTACCTGTATTTCGAATAATGCAGGTGTTGATGATTTCGGAATAGGACTGATGCTGCAAACGCGCCAGGTAAAAAAAATGATTTCGAGCTATGTGGGCGAAAATGCCGAGTTCGAGCGGCAGTTGCTTTCAGGCGAATTGGAAGTAGAACTTATTCCGCAGGGAACACTCGCTACCCGTTGTATGATGGCGGGCTATGGCATTCCTGCATTTTTTACTCCGGCCGGTGTTGGAACCGAAATTGCCGAAGGAAAGGAAACCCGTGTTTTTGATGGCAAAGAGTATTTAATGGAGTACGCTTTTAAATCAGACTTTGCCATTGTAAAAGCATGGAAAGGCGATACGGCAGGTAATTTAATATACAGAGGTACTGCACGCAACTTTAACCCCATGATGGCAATGGCAGGAAAAATTACTATTGCTGAAGTGGAAGAATTAGTGCCTGAAGGTGCGCTCGACCCCAATGAAATACACACCGCAGGCATTTTTGTAAACCGCATTTTTAAGGGCGAGAAGTACGAAAAACGTATTGAACAACGAACGGTTAGGAGAAGTTAATCATTGTTCGTTTAAAAGTTAATTGTAAACAATATGGCACTTACTAAAGAGCAAATAGCACAACGAATTGCGAAGGAACTTAAGAATGGTTACTACGTTAATTTAGGTATCGGTATTCCAACATTGGTGGCAAACTATATTCCAAAAGGCATTGATGTGGTGCTTCAATCAGAGAATGGATTGCTTGGCATGGGACCTTTTCCTACCGAAGAGGAAGTAGATGCTGATTTCATTAATGCCGGAAAGCAAACTATTACCACTTTGCCCGGCTCGGTAATTTTCGATTCGGCTTACAGCTTTGGGATGATTCGTTCGCAACGAATTGACCTTACTGTTTTGGGTGCCATGGAAGTGTCGCAAAACGGAGATATTGCCAACTGGAAAATTCCCGGCAAGTTAATTAAGGGAATGGGAGGCGCTATGGATTTGGTGGCATCTGCCAAAAACATTATTGTAACCATGATGCAGACAAACCCCAAAGGCGAATCGAAACTACTACCTGAATGCACACTCCCGCTTACCGGAAAAAAATGCATTCAGCGTGTACTAACCGATTTGGGCTTTTATGAAATTAAGGACGGTGCTTTTCACCTCACCGAAATTGCCCCGGGCGTAACGGTTGATGAAGTAAAAGCTAAAACTGCGGGAAAACTGGTAGTAAGTGCAACATTGAAAACAATAGAAGTGTAGTTGTATGTTTCTTAAGGTTTTCCGAAGTGGTTGATGCCGCAATGAT
Organism: Chitinophagales bacterium; assembly: GCA_026129525.1. Lineage (GTDB taxonomy): Bacteria > Bacteroidota > Bacteroidia > Chitinophagales > LD1 > Bog-950. Next base: position 89,880 of record JAHCHW010000004.1, read on the forward strand.
TGCGGTTTTGTTGTTTGATGATAAAAAGCCCCGATTTGCCTTCCTGCTGATAAACAAGCCGAAGGGCAGGAGCGAAGCCTAAAAAGTGTAACGATTCATAAGAACTTCGCAGCCTTCAACCCCTGTTCGATAAAGAAATTCTTCTTTCGCAAAAACTTTGCAATGAATCAGCGCATCGAAAAACAATTCCGGCTATTAGAAACAGAAAGAACGCAATTGTTTCAAGAACTGAGAAAATATTCCGATGAGCTAATCAATAAAAAACCGGCACCCGAAAAATGGAGTGTGGCTGAAGTAATAGCACACCTCATAACCGCTGAAGAAATGTCGCTAAAGTATCTGCAAAAGAAAACGCTTGATACTTCGTTAGCTAAGCCCGAAAGTTTGAAAAATAAATTCCGATGGTTGTTGGTGAACATCGTTTTTACCTTCAACATAAAATTTAAAGCGCCCGAAATTGTAGAGCCGAGAACAGGTTATCAAACACTTGCCGAATTAGAAACCAAATGGAGCGAAGTAAGGCAAGGCATCTATGAAATACTTGACAAACTGAACGATAACGAAGTAAACTCCACGCTATGGAAACATGCCATAGCAGGCAAAATGAATATCTTTCACATGGTTGAATTTTTTAGTGTGCATTTCGGCAGGCACCGTTTGCAAATTGAGCGTACATTAAAAATTGTTGAGGGACAATAAAAGGATTCGGACGAATTTACCGTCTCAGTATTTGAAGTTATGAAGAATACGGGCTAAATTGCATCGCAGCGTTTGCAATATTTTTGTAATCCCCCGTTTCAGGTTAGCAGAGCAAGTAGAGCATACATACGATTTGGTAGTGCGTATTTTGGTTAGCATGTGCAGGAAGCCCCGGAGCAATTCGGGGCTTCAGATTTTTACTACTTTCGGTATTAATCCGCTATGCAAGTTTATGCCACTTTAGTAGAAGCTATTAACGCGTTACGAGCTAAAGGCTACAACCGCGACTTTAACTTGCGCCAAGACTGTATTGAATGCTCCCAAAGCGGGGCGCAACTTTCTGCTGCTGATTTTGAAATTACTGAAACATACCACTTTGACGGCAGCACCGATGTGGACGATGAAGTAGTGCTTTACGCTATTGAATCCAAAACCGGTTTGAAAGGAATACTGGTAAATGCATTCGGCATATACTCCGACTCCGCATCCGATGAGTTGATAGCCAAAATTCGGTTTCGCAAATAAGTAATTATGTTTAGCGCATAAATGTTCATGAGAATAGATTTGTGTCCTCTGATGATTACGAACTGCTTACGGGCATTCTATGTGTTCGCTGAAAAACCAATTCTATCCGCATGAAACTTCCACCCTTCAAAGGTTATCCGCTTATACTCAGAATAGTGCTCATGTTTTCGCTGCTTGTAGTGTTCATGAGCGTAGCATCGTATGCGGCATTTCTTTCCATACATAGTTTGTTCGGAGTAGAAAAACCCGAGGAAGTGGTAAAAGGCATTTTTACCTCTGCAACCGATCGCTACGCCTTTTTGTATGTGCAGGCAATAAGTTCGCTTGGTGGTTTTTTACTGGCAGCACTTGCCTTCTCGGTACTCGAATCTTTTTCACCGGCAAAACATCTTCGCTTAAATGTGTTACCCTCCTTGCTCATGCTGGTGTTGGCAGTGGCGGCAGTTATCATTGTCCAGTTTTTTGTGGAGTTTTTGGTAGAGGTAAACAGCAAACTGCCGTTGCCCGCAGGATTAGGCAACATTGATGAACATCAAAAGGAAATTGAAGAACTCACCAAGCGTTTGCTTGACTTTAAAGACTTGCCTACGCTGCTTGTTACAAGCATTGTAATGGCAGTAATTCCGGCAGTTTCCGAGGAGTTTTTCTTTCGCGGGTTGCTTTTAGGCGATATGCTCAAAAGTCGTTTCCATCCTGTTATCTCCATTGTGCTTTCAGGTTTGTTTTTTGCGGTATTTCATTTTGAGTTTAACAACACATTGGCAATTTGGGTACTTGGCTCCTTTTTGGGCTACCTCTATTACGTTTCCGGGAGTTTATGGCTGCCCATAGCGGCACATTTCATCAATAATTTTTTTGCGGTGCTGTTAAAGTATCTGTTCAACATCGGAGTGCTTTCTTCCGATTTGGCAGAGGCTTCATCGCCCTGGTATCTCACACTTGCTTCGGTAATTTTATTTTCGGGATGCGCTTACTTGTTTTACCGCTGGCGAAAACCCGATGATTTTTACGAGCCTGAATATGAAACCGAAGTAACCGAACATGCTGATGAAGAATAAACCGGTTGTATTAAAAATCGCATTTCAACTTAAATTTCAATAAATGAAATGCCATGATTCAGAATCACAAACAGACATAAATGTATAATCATGGACATTCCATCTGACCGCTAAAAATCAAATTATATACAGATGAAAAACTTAGTTACACGTGCCGCTTCGGGGTTTGTATTTGCAGTAGTAATGATTGGCGGAATTATGTGGCATCCGCTGTCGTTTTTGGCGGTGATGTCGGTGGTGCTAATTGGCACGCTGAACGAGTATTACAACATTACCTCCGAGCGCAGAGAACATTCTTCGTATTTCCTATCCAAAAAATGGTCGCTGATCACCATCTTCTTTGTGGTATATGTAATTTCTTTTTTGCTTTCATCGGAACCGGTGCGCGCCATGCCCGATATTTCCAATCCGCTAAAAGCACTTTTTCAGGTATTGCTCATGCAGCGCGATTCAGCTTTAGCGCTTAATGTGCTGGTGCCAATTCTCATTTTCAAACTGTTCTTTATTGAGTTGTTCACCAAAAACCGGAAGCCATTTGAAAACATCGGATGGAACGTAATTGCAGTAATGTATGTGTTGGTGCCTATGATACTTACCAACAAGCTGTTTTTCGATAAAGGACCATTGTTTTTGGTGGCGCTTTTCGGTATTGTGTGGTTTTACGATTCTGCTTGTTACTCTTACGGCTCTCTGTTTGGTAAGCGAAAATTGTTTGAGCGGGTTTCGCCTAAAAAAACGCTTGAAGGTTTTATTGGCGGTGTAGTTACCACTTTGATTGCTTCGTGGTTTCTTCATCTCATTCCCGGGTTAGATATACTTTCGAAACCAGAATGGGTAATACTTACTGTTGTATTGATATTTGGCGCTACCGTGGGCGACTTGGTTGAATCGTTGCTTAAGCGCAGCCTCAGCATAAAAGACTCCGGCTCGTTTATGCCCGGGCATGGCGGTTTTTTAGACAGGTTCGATGCCTATTTGTTTTCTATCCCTTTTGTTGCTTTAATGCTTTGGATATTTACACAGGCAAACAACCTTATGTTGTTGATGGATTATGTAAACCGGTAAACTTGCTTTGAATAAAGCGGCTTGTTTTCGGTTTTCACTAATTGGTATATGTTTGCCGACTTCTTGTTTGAAAAACTGCTATGAAGAAAAAGGTAAAGATTCACCGCGAAGGGCATAAAATACTTTTCGTTTCAGGGATCATCCTTCTAGCCCTTAATGCTGTTGTGGCTTTTTATTTCCGCAACATTACCGTTTACTATATCACGGGTGGTGTATCGCTTGTGGTACTGTTGGCGTTCGCCTCTTTTTTTCGTATTCCTTACCGCAATTTTTTTGAAAGCGATAACCATATTGTTGCTCCTGCTGATGGGCGGGTTGTGGTAATTGAGGAAGTACACGAAAACGAATATTTTAAAGATAAGCGCATACAGGTTTCCATTTTTATGTCGCCTGCCAACGTTCACGTTAATCGCAGCCCCATTAGCGGAGTGGTTAAATATCAGAAATATCATCCGGGAAAATATCTGGTGGCATGGCATCCGAAATCGTCCGAAAAAAATGAACGCAACACCATTGTGTTGGAACACGATGAAAGCGATGCTGAAATTTTAGTGCGCCAAATTGCCGGCAAGCTTGCGCGCAAAATACGCTGGTATTTAAATGAAGGTGACGAAGTTCAGCAGAATGCTGAATTGGGCTTCATTAAATTTGGCTCGCGGGTGGACTTGTTTCTACCCCTCGGAACAAAAATTGAAGTGGGATTAAAACAAAAAGTAAAAGGCGGAATTACCGTAATTGGCACTTTACCCGATGCCGATGAATAAACGTTAAACTTCCGAAAAAGTAGTTAACAAATACGGCAGTGTAATAAACTGGCATTTATTTCGACCATAGAGAAAAAAATTAAAAACCATACACATGAAAAAAGCAGCAATCATTTTAAGTTTTGTAGCGTTCGCATTTGCAGCAAATGCACAAGCAAGCGCATCAGTTCAAACAGCTACACCGGTTATGAAAGTAGATGCCGGCACACCGGCAACTGAAACCGCCACTACTACCGATGGCAGTACCGAAGGCAACGAAAAGAAAGCCTGTTGTAAAGAAGGGTCAAAACAAGGCAAGGCTTGTTGCGATAAAAAATCGAAAGCAAGCGGTTGCAGCAAAAGCGGACAGGCAAGCGGCACAGCCGAAGCCAAAGCTTGTTGCAAAAACGGAAGCACCACACAAGCCTGCGCTCATCATGGCGGCAGTTCTGAACACAAAGGTTGCAGCCACGGTGCTACAGAGCAGAAAAAAGAAGAGAAATAGTTTAGTGAATTTGATTCCATACAAACAAAAAACACCCGCAAATTTTGCGGGTGTTTTTTGTTTGCAATGTAGCGTGAAAACTATCTAACGGGCATATTTAAACTGCTTGCCCGGATAAATTGCCATAGGTCCCAGTTCCTCTTCAATACGCAGCAGTTGATTGTATTTGGCAATACGGTCGGTGCGCGAGGCAGAGCCGGTTTTTATTTGTCCGCAATTAAGGGCTACGGCTAAATCGGCAATAGTTACATCTTCGGTTTCTCCGCTGCGGTGGCTTATAATGGAACTGTACGAATTGCGGTGTGCCAGATTTACGGCATTTATAGTTTCGGTTAGCGTGCCAATTTGATTTACCTTAACCAATATGGAATTGGTAATTTTTTCATCAATACCTTTTTGCAGTCGGGTTACATTAGTAACAAACAAATCATCGCCTACCAACTGCACTTTGTCGCCCAATTTTTCGGTAAGCAGTTTCCATCCCTTCCAGTCGTCTTCTGCCATACCATCTTCAATGGAAGCAATCGGATATTTTTTACACCACTTTGCCCAGTAGTCCACCAATTCTTCACTCTTCATTTTTTTGCCGTCCGACTTATGGAAGATGTACGTCTTGCTCTTTTCATCATACATTTCAGTAACAGCAGCATCCATTGCTATGTAAATATCCTTGCCGGCTTTGTACCCTGCCGATGAAATAGCAGTTAGTACCGTTTCTATAGCTTCTTCGTTACTGCCTATGTTAGGTGCAAAGCCGCCTTCATCACCTACGTTTGTGGAATATCCTTTTTTCTTCAACACTGTTTTCAGATGATGAAAAATTTCGGTACCCATTTGCAAGGCATGCGAAAAACTTTCGGCACCTACGGGCATTACCATAAACTCCTGAAAATCTATTTTGTTATCGGCATGGGCACCTCCGTTCAAAATATTCATTAAGGGTATAGGTAGTGTGTTGGCATTCACTCCGCCCACATAGCGGTAAAGCGGCATTCCCAATTCTTCGGCAGCGGCTTTGGCACAGGCAAGCGATACTGCAAGAATAGCGTTGGCACCCAGTTTTGCTTTGTTGGGAGTGCCATCCAACAAAAGCATTATTTGGTCAATAGCATTTTGCTCAAACACATTTACCCCTTCCAACTCTTTTGCAATGGTGGTATTGATGTTTTGCACAGCTCTCAGGGTTCCTTTGCCTAAATACTTCTTTTTGTCGCCATCGCGCAGTTCTACCGCTTCGTGCTTACCGGTTGAAGCTCCCGAAGGAACTGCCGCTCTTCCAAGCGAACCATTACTTGTATAAACATCAACTTCAACAGTGGGGTTGCCGCGCGAATCAAGAATTTGGCGGGCATGAATTTTGGCAATTTGGCTCATACGTTTGTTGGGTTTTACGAGCCGCGAACTTAGGGAAATTGAGGAAATGGAAACTAAATTATCTGCCGCTAACCGTAATATACCGCACCAAACTGCGCTTTGCCACCGGCAGCATGGTTTCAGGTAAAGGATACGAATGCTTAAACTCCACCGCATACGTAGCAGGGTTGGGCAGTTGACGATGCTGCTCTATCAGTTTATACTTTACACTTTCATAACTCTGCGAAACACTAATGTCGTAACTGAACAAAAATTTGGTGTGCAATCCGCGAAATTTTTCTTCCATGTTTTCGAAAACGGAAAGCATGTAGTAATACACGCTCACCAATCGCTTCGGAAAATCGGAAAGGAAAAAGTAGCCCTCTTCGTTGCGAAGCGGAAGAATGCCCACCGGAAATACGGCTAATTTATCTTCCACTTCTTCAAACAATTCTTTGCCAAGCCCCAGTTGCTTTTCCATTTCGGGCAAAGCAAACTCTACTATGTTGTCAATCTCCTTCAGCAACTCATCATCTTCAAACATTTGCCGGTATTCTACTTTAAACTGCTCAAAATCCAAACGCGAAATTTCTTTGGGGAAATCGCTCACTGCCGATTGTTTTCGCTCCGAAAAAATTTTCAGGTTGCGGTAGTGCTCAACCAATTCCGACAGTTTCGGATACAATTTCTTTTCATCGAAATGTTTACTTGTTTCTTGCAGGTAAGCCAACAGCAGGTAGCGTTTGTATTCAAAATCAATCAAACCTTCCGTGAGCCAGTTTTGATTTAGTGTAGCCATACAGTTTGTGGTTTGTTTTATTAAACGGAAAATACCAAGCCGTGTTTTTATTTACAAGTACTTTTTAACACTTAAACGCAACACTGTACACTATTAAATGTTGGCTGTTTGCAACCATTGGAACCAATATATTTACCGCATGAACTACAAAAAGATAGATGCTGACGATTTACTTTTTTTCAAAAACTCTGTTGGCGATGCACATGTGTTTACCGATGAAATATCTCTCGAAAAATACAGTCGCGATGAAACCGATGGTGTGCAGTTTCCACCGGAAGTTGTAGTAAAGCCGCGCACAGCCCAGGAAGTTTCAAACATTTTGAAATACTGTAACGAGAATCGTATTCCTGTTTCGCCACGCGCAGCCGGTACAGGGCTAAGCGCCAACAGCCTTTGTGTGCATGGCGGGGTAATGCTCAGTATTGAACGTTTTAATGAAATTCTGAAAATTGATGAGCGTAGTTTGCAGGTAATGGTAGAACCCGGTGTAATTACCGAAGCATTGCAAAATACCTTGCAGGAAATGGGATTGTTTTATCCGGTTGACCCATCGAGCCGCGGAAGCAGTTTTATTGGCGGCAATGTTGCCTGCAATAGTGGCGGACCGCGCGCGGTTAAATACGGGGTAGTAAAAGATTTTGTGCTGAACCTCGAAGTGGTGTTGCCCAACGGAGAAATAATGTGGACAGGAGCTAACACTCTAAAAAACTCTACCGGCTACAACTTTACACAGCTTTTTGTAGGTAGCGAAGGAACTCTTGGTATTGTAACGAAACTTGTTCTCAAGCTATTACCCTATCCAAAATACAATAATGTAATGTTAGCGCCTTTCAAAAGCATGGACGATGCCGGTGCTGCCGTAAGTGCGGTTTTTAGGGCAGGGATTATTCCTTCGTGCATAGAGTTTATGGAGCGCGAAGCCATTGTATATGTAATGAATTTTTTGGGCGATGTAACGGTTCCCTTAGCCGATGACACGCAGGCAACGCTTTTAATTGAAGTGGACGGCAACGATTTGGAGGTGATACAGAAAGATTGCGAAAAAATTTACGAAGTACTCACCCAATTTGATGTGGGCGAAATTCTTTTTGCCGACAGCGATGCACAAAAAACCGACCTGTGGCGCATGCGAAGAAACATAGCCTATGCCGTAAAAAAAACCAACATGACTGTGGAGGAAGATACCGTGGTTCCCCGCGCTGATTTACCCGAATTGCTGAAGCACATAAAAGAAGTAGGAAAGAATTACAACTTCCGAAGCGTGTGCTACGGACATGCAGGCGATGGCAACGTACACGTTCGTATTCTTAAAGACCAGCTAAGTGATGACTACTGGAAAAACGAAGTGCCGAAAGGAATACGCGAAATTTTTAAAAAGGTGGTGGAGTTAGGCGGCACCATTTCGGGCGAACATGGCATAGGCTGGATTCAGATTCCGTACATGGATATTAAATTCCGCGAATCACATTTAGAACTGATGCGCGGGGTAAAAAAAGTTTTCGACCCTAACAACATTCTTAATCCGGGGAAAATTTTTTAGCACGTATAGTTAAACTGCATGCTTATGGAATTTTCTTCAACGCTACATCTGTTTATTGTTCGAAAAAGCGAAGTGCTTAATCAAGTAGCCACACTGTAAGAAAATGTAAATTGAGGCTTTTGGGTTTAGCAGGTTATTTTGATATTTGAAGCGCGTAAATTGTTAACCATTAAATACAACACACCATGAAAAACGTAAGTCTTTTAACGATGGCGGCAGCCTTATGCATGCTTTTTAACTCCTGTAAAAAGTGCAGCGATTGCGAACTGGAATGTCGTTCCTGTACTAAAGTAGGATTTACACCGGTAACCGTTTGTAGGAACGCCAATGAATCTATTACGGCCGTAACTGCTTCGTACACTGCCAGCGGTTACGATTGCACTACAGAAGTAAACGACAACCAAAAAGTATGCACCAGCGGCTTGTTCTTCCGCCTGCGCCATGATAGCAATGTAAAAGAAAAAGAAGATGCAGGTTACAAGTGTAACTAAGCCTTAACAAAAGCTAACACTAATATGCCCCGGTAAACCGTTTGCCGGGGCATTTGTTTTTTAAGTGTCAAATAAGTTTATCGTATTTTCGTTTTGCCGTAAACTACAGTGGCGTGAAAAAAGCAACCCTACTATTACTTCTTCTCAGTTTTATAAGCACAGGCATTGTATTTGCACAGGATGACGACCTGCCGCCTCCCACCAGTAAACCTAAAGCAGACGACAAGCGACCCGATAGCGATTTCGTTGGCTTTAAACCCAAAAAGAAAGTTGACCTTTCAAAGTTTATTATTGAGCCGAATTTCAACCTCTCCATAGGGCAGGGAATGGTAGTTCTTGGGCTTTCTCCTTATGTAGGTTACAAAGTGTTTGAACCTAAGAATGGTAAAGGAAATGCCGGCAATACCGGTTTGTTTGTAGGCGGAGGTGTAACTTATTTCTACAGCGGTTTCCGCAATATTGAGTTTCGCGATGCTACCGGCAATGCCTATTATGCCAATGCCAACTGGCATACGTTCGGTGGGGGTGTGTTTACGCAGTATAATATTTGGCGAGGTTTTTTTGCGCGCTTGCGTTTTGAAGTGCTCCACCGCAGAATGGACGACTTTACCAGCGGAGGCGTTTACGTGCAAACGTATCCCGGCACTAACAAGTACACCGTAATAATTCCTAAAGTGGAGAAAACAATTCCTGCCCTTTTAATAGGCGCAGGTTACAATCTGTTACAGAGCAAAAATTTCTTCTTCCCTATATTGGTTTCGTACAACGTACTGCATCCGTTTACTACGGCCGACCAACGGGCTTACTCACTTTATCCGCGTGGCTTAGTGGTGCAGCTGGGCTTTATAAATGTTTTCTAACAAAGCACCTATCTGCTTATAAGCAGTTGTTTCACCGCACTGCCGCTTTCATTTCTTATCTCTAAGTAGTAAATCCCTTCGGCAAAATTCGCCAGGTTTAGTTTTTCAACCGGTTCGTTCATGGTATGGTTTACAACAGCCTGCCCTAACACATTTTTGAGTTGCACAGACGATGCGCCTGTATAGTTGCTGACTGAAATAACTACTTCATCAGTTGCAGGATTTGGGTAAACGCTGAACTTCAAACTCAAAGCAGCTTCCGAAATTCCCGTCCCCGGAATTTCATTCACCACCACAAAAGCAGTTTTCTCACAGCCGTTACCGTCATACACCGTTACACTGTACAAACCCGGAGCTAATCCCGAAATATTGCTGGAGGTTTCTCCGGTTGACCACTCTAAGTTGTAAGGTGGCGTTCCGCCCGAAATGTTGCTTACCGATACTTCACCGTTATTTTGTCCTTCGTTGGCATTAATGGTAGAAGTAGCAAACTGTATTTCACTTGGCTGCGTAATAACTATTGCAGCAGTGGTAGTGCAGTTGTTGGCATCAGTAATAGTAACAGAATAATTTCCGGCAGGCACTCCGTTAATGTTGTTAGTAATGGCACCAGTATTCCATGCGTAAGCATAAGCCGGAGAACCTCCGCTTACGCCAACTACTGCCGTACCCGAAAAATCGTTAAAGCACAGCAAGTTACTTGCGCTAATGTTAGCAGCGGGTTCAGGCTGTTCGTTTATATCAAAGGTTGCTGTAACCGAGCAGTGGTTTACATCGCTCACCACTACCGAGTAACTACCGGCACTTAAACCCGAAACACTGTTGCCTGTTGTATTGTTCGACCACTGGTAATTGTATCCGGGCGTTCCCCCGGTAACAGTTGCCGAAGCAGAGCCGGTGTTTACTGCCCCGCAAGGAATATCCGTTTCATTTATCAAAACACTAAGTGGCGCAGGCTCTGCAATTACAACGGTTTCAATTTGTTGGCAAAGATTGTTATCCGAAACAGTTACAATGTATGTACCCGCTGCAAGATTACTGGCAACATTGGTTTGCGAACCGGTTGACCAGTTATAGGTATAAGGCGGATTTCCGGTAACCACATTTACGGTAGCTGTTCCGTTATTACCGCCATTGCACGCCACATTTATCGAAAGCACATTCACACTTAAATTTCCGGTGGCATTTACAATGCCCGAAGCGGTAGAAGTGCAGTTGTTGTTATCGGTAACAGTAACAACGTAATTGCCTGCTCCCAATCCCGAAACCGATGATGATGTTGTGCCATTACTCCAAGAATAACTGTAACCCGATGTGCCTCCGGTAACCAAAGCCGTAACCGAACCATTGGCAGTTCCGCAAAGAGTATTAGTGGCATTTACCGATACATTCAAGGCTGCCGGTTGAGTAATTGTTTGCGATGCTGTGGCTGAACATCCGATGGCATCGCTAACAGTTATTGTATAGGTTCCGGCTGCTAAATTTGTTGCCGATGCTGTTTGTGCTCCGTTGCTCCACACATACGTAAATGGTGCAGTGCCGGTTGTAACAGTAACGGTAACACTTCCAGTACTATTTCCAAAGCAGTTAACAGGTATAGAAGAAAGCGAAACAGGAAGCGAACCGGCATTGTTTATGGTTACTGAAGCGGAAGATGAACAAGCGTTATTATCGGTAACCGTTACAAAATAATTTCCTGCCGCAACATTACTGATAGATGCACCCGTAGCACCGTTACTCCAATTGTAAGAGTATCCTGTAGTTCCTCCTGTTACATTTACCTGAGCTGCACCGGTAGCAGTACCGCAGTTGGCATCGGTAGAAGAAGTTGAAAGATTCAACGCAGCAGGCTGCGAAATTATGTTTGTTAAGATGGAAGAGCAGCCGTTTCCGTCAGTTACGGTTACCGTGTAAATACCTGCCGGTACATTAGTAATAGATGAAGTGGTTCCTCCGTTCGACCAATTATATGTAATGGGTTGCATGCCGTTGTTAATGGTTACCGATGCACTACCGGTTGAATTGCCAAAACACGCAACATTAGTTCCGCTGATACCTGCCGACAAACTTCCTGCACTGTTTACAATAGCTGAAGCGGTAGTTGTGCAGTTGTTGTTATCCGTAACGGTAACAGTGTATGTTCCGGCTCCTATGTTCGATAAGCTCGAAGAAGTTGCTCCCGTATTCCACGAATACGCATAGGGACTTGTTCCGCCTGTTGCATTTACAGAAGCACTTCCCGTACTTTGATTACAACCTGCATTGCTTGATGAAGTAGTTAATAATAATGCAGGAGGTTCATTCAAAGTTCCCGAAAAGGTAGCAATACACGAATTGGCATCGGTAACGGTAAGTCCGTAAGTGCCGGCTGTTAATCCGTTGAGGTTTGCCGAAGTGCTCCCGTTGCTCCATTGGTAACTGTAGGGCGAAGTGCCACCTGTTACAGAAAGGATAATGGCTCCGTTATTTCCACCATGGCAACTAATGCTGTTACCACTTCCTGTTGCCGAAATAGCATTTGGTTGGGTAACGGTGGCAGAAGCCGTAATACTGCAACTGTTTACATCGGTTATGGTAACAGTGTATGTTCCTGCGGTAAGATTGGTAGCAGCAGGAGTAGTTTGTCCGTTGCTCCATTGATAATTAAACGAAGGAGTGCCCCCGCTAACGTTCAATCCGCTTGAACCGTTGCTGCCTCCAAAGCACGAAACATTTATAACATTGGGGATTGCAGTAATGACTGCCGGTTGAGCAATAGTTGCAGTTGCAGTTGCCGAGCAACTCTTAGTATCGGTTACGGTTACAGTGTATGTACCGGCTGCAAGGTTGGTAGCATTCGCAGTAGTTTGTCCGTTGTTCCATGCATAAGTAAATGCCGGTGTACCACCCGATGCGCTAACTGATGCCGAGCCGTTGGTTAATCCATTGCAGGCAACATTGTTTACGGTAGGATTTGAAAGTGTAATAGCCGGATTAACTGTTGCCACTGCCGGTGTTCTTTCCGATACACAATCGGGCGTTTTGATAACCCAATTGTAACAGTAATAGAAATAGGCGGTAGTGCTGCTGCCAGCATTATTTCCTGTAATGCTCACATTGCCGCCTGCATCGTTGTACGGATAAACCGCACCTGCGTTGTTTCTGTACAAATTGATAGTAGTGTTGCTTGGCAATCCCAACCTATAACCTGTTCCGACTGTAAGCGGAAAGTTGAGTGTAACAGTACTTCCGCCATTCGGAACATTTACCGTTAAAGTTGAAAGTACTGTTCCGGCACTGTTTTGCAATTCGAACGTACGGTTGCCCGCACCATTAGCATATACATATACTGATTGCAGTGTGCATGGCTTTAATACATTAAAAATGGTGTACCACGATGAATTAAGATACCCGCCTGTGCCAATATTATTGTTAGCCGGCCCAACAGTATAAGTTGGTCCGCTTACCGATGCTTCAGCATAGTACGTAGTGGTAGTTGAAATACTTGGCGTAACAAACGGATTCCCCGTTGCTAAAGGAGTAGTAGCATTCAACGAAGCGTACCATTTTATAGTATCGGACGATGATGACGAAAGTGTTACCGTGCCAGTACCGCAACGGCTTCCGTTGTTTACAGCGGGTGCCGCGGGTTTGGTAATGGTAATTAAGTTGGTTTGTGTTTTGGTATTACTGCCAACACCGTTAGTTACGGTAAGTGTAACCGTATAGGTGCCGTTTGCAGAATAAGTGTAGGTAGGGTTCTGTTGGGTAGAAGTATTGCCATCGCCAAAGTTCCACAACCACGAAGTTGGGTTTCCGGTTGACTGGTCGGTAAACTGAATTGTGCCGGAGCAAGAAGTAGTTTTATCGGCTGTGAAATTTGCTACCGGAGCAGGGTTAACCGAAAGGCAGCCTTGCGAATTTAGCAGCGAAGCCCTGCTGCCGCCTGTTGCAAACAAAGCCATGCTGCGAGCCTTTTGCCCGTTCGTAAACATATACATGCAGGCATCGTTGGTGTAATCCATGTAGTTCATTGTCATTTCAACCGGAGTACCGGTACAGGTGCTGTAGTGCGGATATGTAGGACAACCGTAATTAGCAGCATTATGTAAAGGAGTATCGTTTACCTGATCATTACCGCAAGTGGCATCGCCCCAAATGTGGTACAGGTTTAACCAATGTCCAATTTCATGTGTGGCTGTTCTTCCTTTATTATAAGGTGAAGTAGCAGTGCCAATAGTTCCAAAAGCGGTATAAGTTATTACTACGCCATCGGTAGCGGCAGCCCCACCGGGAAACTGTGCATAACCAAGCAAACTGTTGCCGAGGTTGCAAACCCAAATGTTGAGATAAGACGCCCTTGGCCAAGCATCGCTACCGCCATTAGCAGTATATTTTACATTGTTATTGGTTGAAAAAGAGGTAGCGGAAGTTTGCCTGCGGATAATGCCGGTGGTGGGGTTTCCGTTGGGGTCGCGGGTAGCAAGGCAAAATTCTATTTCATAATCAGCTACAAGGCTTTGAAAAACAGATGGGGTACTCGTCCAATCGGTATTCAGTTTCCGGAAATCGAGATTGAGTTGATTTATCTGCGAAAAAATCTGCTGGTCGCTAATATTTTGGGCAGATGTGTTATACACCACGTGTACTACCACCGGTATAGTTATTACCGCACGTTCCCCTGGCGGTTGTGGTTGCAAAAGATACTGTTGGGTATGTTGCTCAATAGCATCTAAACTTTGTTGCAAAAGTGGGTTTTGTTGCAACTGCCATTCCAAATGCTCGGCAGTACCGCATCGTTGTGCAACGACAAAATTGGTAAACAGAAAAAGTGCAACTACAACTGAGAGTAAAATGTGTTTCTTCACGTTCTTCAAAATTTTAACCAAAGTAAAAAAATATCCGTCTCTTATGTTCGGTATTGTAACAGAGGGAGAATAAGATGTGAAGGGGAAACGGGACAAGGGACATGTGGCAAGGGCGATGGGAAATGGGGGATAGAAAATGGGCACGCAGGACGATTTCGAATTCTTACTCGGTTCCAACTGCAGCTCTTCGCAAGCGGTCGTTTATGGCTTTGCCTAAACCGGTGTCGGGGAAAGGAATTGTATAAATAACCGACACGTTGCTGTTGTCTAACTGACGCATGGCAGCAAACAAGTTTCGTGCAGCTTCTTTTACATCACCTTTTGCTGATAGCAGAATTTGATTGGGGGAAGGTGAGTTTTGAATATACTGATTGAATAAAATGGCTCCGGCATTTTCTGCTTGTATTTCATCAATATTTAACTCATTAAACTGTCTGATCGTCAAATTTTTCTTTGGGGCATAATGGCTCTTAAGCATGCCCGGGCTTTTTGGATTACTGCTTTCGTTCAACTGTAGTATTGCTTTTCCTGTTATCCGCTCAATATCATCCACACTTAATCCGCCAAGGCGGTAAACTACTGCATGGTCGTTTTCAAATCCTACAATAGTGCTTTCCAAACCTACTTCGGTAGTGCCTCCATCAAGTATGTACGGAATGCGTCCATGCAGTTGGTCGTACACATGATATGCACTGGTTGGGCTTATGTAGCCAAAGGGGTTTGCGCTGGGTGCCGCCAACGGAAAATCAAGTTGTTGCAACAACTCTAACGTAAGTTTGTGCTTAGGCACCCGCACCGCTACCGTATCTAAGCCGGAGGTTACCAAATCGGGGATAACACTTTTTTTAGGCAGCAAAAGCGTTAAAGGCCCGGGCATAAAAGCACGCATCAGTTCTTCTGCCTTTTGCGGAATATTTTCAGTGTATTTCTCTATTTCATTTGCTGATGAAACATGCACAATTAGCGGATCGAAATGCGGGCGGTTTTTTACCGAAAAAATTTTGAGCACAGCTTCAGGACTCAGCGCGTTGGCAGCTAAACCATACACTGTTTCAGTAGGTATGCCCACGGTTTCGCCTTGTTCTAAAAACCTTTTAGCTTCGGCAATATCGGTGCCAATTGTTGTGTTAAACCACATACTGCGCTAAAGTATGTTTTTCGTGTAAAGGTTAGCTTACAACTGTTCCAACCCAATAGCTTTCCAACACCCGTACAATAAAAGTTGATGGGTGCGCGTTGCATAACAAAACAACCACCCATGGCATACTGCTACCTAACCAAAACCAACCCGTATGAACCACATTCGCTGGCTGGCAATTTTGCTGTTAGTAATGGCATTGCCGGCAAAACAGGCTTTCGCCTTCGAGCCTAAAAAGCTTCGCAAGGATACTACCCAACAAATATCTTACCCTAAGCAAGGCGGCAATTTTTCGCTTGGCGTTCGGAACGTTATCAGTGCTTTTAACCATGGAGACCCCAGCGAAATAGGGACCGGTATAGGCGGTCATTTTCGTGTGCAGGTAGTTGACCGTGTAAACACCGAATGGTATGCCGATGTAATTCCGGCCAATATCAAAAACAAAGCGCACCGCATGGATTACCACATTGGCTGGAGCGTAATGTATTATGTAATTGACCCGAAGGGATTCAACCGAAAACTCACTCCTTACATTGTTGCAGGGCATTGTTTCGACTGGACAACTATTAAGTTAAATGGAACTGAAACTCCGCAAAGCAAAACGCGGTTCAGTTCGGCTGTGCAAGCGGGCATGGGTTGCCACTATAATGTTACTCCTCGTTTCGATATCACCCTAACCACACAGTACATGTTTCATTTGGGGAAAGAGTTACATGCTCATGAGGATGTAAACGGTAAAATGTTTATTGAAGAACATAAGCATGCCGGGTGGGAAGGACATTTGCTGATAAGTATTGGCGTTAACTACAAAATATCTCAGATATGGAAACCAAGAGGCTGACAGCGTTACTGCTACCGTTGCTGTTAATAGCTTCGGGTACATACGCGCAAAAAAAGAGAATAATGATTTGGGAAGAACGCAAAGGCTGTATCCGCTCACAGGGAAATTTGGCTGCGGGGTACTTATTCCCGCAAAAACAAGTGGCTGCTTACTTAGCAGGCGATATGGATTTGTTTGTTGACAACCGCGTTTCGGTAAACGGACAACTATGGACTTCGTTTGCCACTACCGCACCCAACAAGCCGGGCATACTTGCCAATCACTCTGTATTTTGGGGGATGAACTATCACATTCTGCCCAAAGGACGATTTGACCCGTACATCGGGCTAACTCCCGGATTGGGCTTAGTGCGCGCCAACTATTTTGACGGTGAAGCCATGCGTAAATCAGCTTTCGATGCTGTGCCGCTTATTTCGGCACAGGTGGGTGTAAACTACTATGTAGGCTGGATATTTCACTTCTTTGCCAAAGTGCAAGGGGTAAGCGGAGTGTTCTTCAAAGATGTTCCCCGCTCATCGCGTTTGGAAGAACTGAAATTTACCGCAGGGCTCGGATGGAACCTGCGCTTATGGAAACCCAAAAAGAAAGACAATGCACCTTTGCCGGTACTTATTAAAGGCAGGTCATAAAACTTAATCGCATAGGAATAGTAGTGGTTTTATTCTTCCGCGTTCGCAGTTGTTCCTATGCGATTAAATGTTTTTGTGTATTTCAAACAATAGCATGTTTATCAGATTTGGGCACCTTTTTTCAAAACTTGGCAAGTTGAATTATGAACTTATATTTGTGTTCAACTACAACAAAAAATGATTCAGTTTTTGAAACATATTATTTCCACCTGCATGAACGCTTCATGTAAGGCTTGTTGTGTTTGTTGTTGCTGTTGCTAATACAAAGCCGCAGCGTTTTTCCCTATTAAAATTTCGTTTTCCGGCTTTTAACGATATAAGGCGTTAAGCTGATTTTATTATTTAAACCAAAATGGAAACAACCGAAAAAGACATACAACACTTAAGCATTCAGCAGGCGCTGGAATTGCTCTGTAGGCGCTATCCCGGGCAGGTAGCTTTTTCTACTTCGCTGGGGGAGGAAGACCAGGTGCTTACCGACATTATTTTCCGCAACAATCTTCCCGTAAAGGTTTTTACGCTCGATACCGGAAGACTTTTTAATGAAACCTATGACTTGATTCAGATTACTGAAGCGAAGTACGGAAAGCGGATTGAAGTGGTTTTTCCGGAGGCAAAAGAAGTAGAGCAATTGGTTTCACAACATGGCATCAACTGTTTTTACGAGAGCGTGGAACTGCGGAAAAAGTGTTGTGCTATCAGAAAAGTGCACCCGCTTAAACGTGCATTGGAGGGAATGAAAATTTGGATAACCGGTTTGCGCGCAGCTCAATCGGAAAACCGGCACGAATTGAGTTTGCTCGCTTGGGATAACGGCTATCAGTTGCTGAAGTACAACCCCCTGTTGAATTGGAGTTTGCAGGACGTAGAAAAATATTTAGAACAGAACAATGTGCCCTTCAATCCGCTGCATCGTAAAGGTTTTGTGAGTATTGGTTGCGCGCCTTGCACACGGGCAATTGCCGAAGGAGAAGATATACGCGCAGGACGCTGGTGGTGGGAAGATTCAAAAAAAGAATGCGGACTGCACGAGCAGCCGGTTAATTACCAGATATAAAACAACACTATGCAAAGTTTCAGAACAGAATTGGAAAACCCTTTGGTGGAGAAAGACATCATTGAACTCGAAAGAAAAATCCGTGAGTTCCGTGAGGGTAAAATGGATGAACAGAAATTTCGGAGCCTGCGCCTGGCGCGCGGGGTGTACGGCATGCGGCAGCAAGGCGTGCAAATGGTGCGTATAAAACTGCCGTACGGAAAACTGACGGCAAAACAGCTGGAACGCATTTGCGATGTAAGCGATAAATATTCGCACCGCATACTTCACCTCACTACCCGGCAGGATATTCAGATTCATTATGTGAGCCTGGATGTTACTCCTCAACTGTGGGCAGAGTTGGAGCAGGACGATATTACCCTGCGCGAAGCCTGTGGCAACACCGTTCGCAACATTACGGCTTCCTCGTTTGCAGGTATTGATAAGGATGAGTTGTTCGATGTAACGCCCTATGCCCATGCCATGTTCGAATACTTTTTACGGAACCCTGTTTGTCAGGAAATGGGGCGCAAAGTGAAGATTGCTTTTTCTTCTTCCGATGCCGATGATGCACTCACCTTTATGCACGACTTCGGCTTTATTCCACGCATAGAAAATGAGCAGCGCGGCTTTAAAGTGTTGGTGGGCGGTGGTTTGGGCAATCAGGCACATCATGCTTTTACCGCTTATGAATTTTTACCCGAAGAACAACTCATTCCCTTTGTGGAGGCGGGTTTGCGCGTGTTCGACCGGTATGGCGAACGAGAAAAACGATTAGCCGCACGGCTGAAATTTCTGATAAAGCAAATTGGCGCAGAAGAATACATGCGGTTGGTGCATGAAGAGTGGAAGTCGTTGCTCAATCAAACTTACAAGGTGGATACAACCGTGAATACGGTTTGGTTCACGCCTCCTAAAATTGTAAAAGAAGAAATTGCAGCAGAAGATGCCGCTCATTTTGAAACATGGAAACGCACCAATGTGTTTCCGCAAAAGCAGGAAGGCTATAGTGCGGTGGCGGTAAAAATTCTGATTGGAAATATTGATACCGATACCGCCCGCTTAGTGGCAGAAATTGCCCGCCAACTCACAGGCGATGATATGCGCGTAACCGTTTCTCAAAACTTTTTGTTCCGGTTTGTTCCGAATGAAAATTTACCAGCGCTCTATAATGCGCTCAAAAAAATCGGTTTAAACGATGCGGGTTACGAAAGCACCTTAGATATTACATCGTGTCCGGGCACCAGCACTTGCAACCTCGGTGTGGCGAGCAGCATGGGCGTTACCAAAGCGTTGGAAGATGTTATCCGGAACGAATATCCGCAGTTGGTAGCGGAGCGCAACATCCTCATTAAAATAAGCGGTTGTATGAATTCGTGCGGGCAGCATGTTATTGCCAATATTGGTTTTCAAGGAATGAGTACGCCTGTAGGAAAAGATTTGGCGCCTGCTTTTCAGGTGTTGCTGGGCGGAGGAAAATTAGGCAATGGTCAAGGGCGCTTTGCCGAAAAATCAATCAAAGTTTTCAGTAAACGCGCGCCCGATGCATTACGAGCGTTACTGAACGATTACGCGGCAAATGCAACAAGCAATGAATCGTTCAACGATTACTACGACCGCAACGGCAAAGAATATTTCAACAATCTGCTGAAACCTTTTGGAGAAAAAGTAAACATCACTCCCGATTTATTTGTGGATTGGGATGCCGAAGAGGCGTATGCCAAAGCAGTGGGAACGGGCGAATGTGCAGGGGTGATGATTGATTTGGTGCAAACGCTTTTTGTGGAAGCAGAAGAAAAGCTGGAGAATGCGAGTTACGCATTAAGCAATGGAAAACTTGCCGATGCCGCGTATCATGTTTATGCTTCGCTCATTCACGCATCGAAAGCATTGTTGGTGAGTGTGGGCGCACGTACCAATACGCACAAGGGTATTATTGATTTATTCGACAAGGAATTTGTAGAAACAGGAAAAATAAAAATCGCTGCAACGTTCAGCGAGTTGGCATTAAAAGTAAACGCGCAAATTCCTGATGAAAAATTTGTGCAAACCTACTTGCAGCAAGCTACCGATTTTCTGAAAACAGTGAGAGCATTTCGTAAAGAAGACGTAACCACCGCATAATTATGAGCCATACACCAAAACTAATTCTTGTAGGAGCGGGCCCCGGTGACCCCGAACTGATTACCCTGAAAGGGCTGAAAGCCATTCGCAGCGCTAAAGTTATTTTGTTCGATGCCTTAGTGAGCGAAGAGTTGTTGGACTATGCGCCAGCTTCGTGTATCAAAAAATATGTGGGTAAGCGCTATGGCGAGGCTTCACTTCCGCAGGAAGAAATTAACCGCTTGATTATTGAGTATGCGCTCGAGTATGGCGAAGTGGTGCGCCTGAAAGGTGGCGACCCTTTTGTTTTCGGCAGAGCCACCGAAGAAATTGACTTTGCCGAAAGTTTCGGAATGGAAACGGAGATAATTCCGGGTTTGTCCTCGGTAACGGCTGTTCCCGCTGCGGCAAAAATTGCGCTTACGCAGCGCGGAGTGAGCCGCGGGTTTCGGGTAATTACTGCCACCACCAGCGATGAGCAACTGAGCGAAAATATTCTCTGTGCAGCTAAGTGCAACGAAACTGTAGTGGTGCTCATGGGTATGAATAAACTGAAAGTGATTGCTGAAGTTTTTTCTGCAAACGGCAAAGACAAACTTCCCGTAGCTGTGATTCAAAGCGGAACTACCCGCAGCGAAAAAATTATACTTGGGCGGATAGACAACATCGTTTCAAAAGTTAACGAAGCACAGGCAGGCTCTCCGGGAATAATTGTGATTGGCGAAACGGTGGCATGGACAGCAAAGAAAACTTCGGAAGCAGAAGCGAAACTCTCTCAACTCATTTCTGAATTGACACAAGCATGAGCAACAAACTTTATCCTGTTTTTCTGAAAATGAACCAACTGCAACTGCTGGTGGTGGGCGGTGGAGCGGTGGCTGCGGAGAAATTGGGTTTTCTGTACAAGAGCAGCCCCAATGCGAATGTAACCGTGGTAGCCGAAGAGTTGAGTAACGAGGTGAAACAACTTTGTATGCAATTCAATGCAGTAATTTATGAGCGAGCATTTGTAGCAGAAGATGTAAACGGGTTCGATGTAATTATTGCAGCAACTAATGATAAAGAATTAAACCGCTTGGTGTGGCAAACGGCAAAGACGCAACACATTTTGATTAACGTAGCCGACACTCCCGAACTCTGCGATTTTTATCTCGGAGGAATTGTTACAAAGGGCGATTTAAAAATTGCGGTTTCCACCAACGGCAAATCCCCCACGCTGGCAAAGCGCATTCGCGAGTTTTTGGAAGATGTGTTGCCCGATGAAACCGATGCGCTTTTGCAGAATCTTCACGAATATCGCAGCCGATTGAAAACCGATTTTCATAACAAGGTGAAAAAGTTGAATGAACTAACATCATCGCTAATTAAACAATAACATGGCAACCATACTCGAATTAGTCGGCAATACTCCTTTGGTGGAGTTGAACAAAATAAACCCCAACCCGCGCGTAAAAATTTACGGCAAGCTGGAAGGTAACAACCCGGGCGGCAGCGTAAAAGACCGCGCTGCTTACGGCATGATAAAAGGCGCGCTCGACCGCGGTGAACTGAAACCCGGTATTAAACTTATTGAAGCTACCAGCGGCAACACCGGCATAGCCCTCGCCATGATTGCCCAACTCTTTGGTGTAGAAATTGAACTCGTAATGCCCGCTAACAGCACCAAAGAGCGTGTGCTTACCATGGAAGCATTCGGTGCAAAAGTGATACTTACGCCAGCCGAAGGAAGCATGGAAGCAGCTATTGATTACGCGCATGCACAAGTGGCAAAAGGCGGTTACCTCATGCTGAACCAATTCGCCAACCCCGATAATTGGAAGATGCACTACCAAACTACCGGTCCCGAAATTTGGCGCGATACCGATGGAAAGATCACCCACTTTGTTTCTTCGATGGGAACCACCGGCACCATTATGGGCACTTCGCGTTTTCTGAAGGAGAGAAACAATGCCGTGCAAATTGTTGGTGCACAACCTACCGATGGTTCGCGCATACCCGGCATACGCAGATGGCCCCAAGAGTATCTTCCCAAAATTTTTGAACCCGAACGAGTAGATAGAGTAGTAGATGTTTCCGAACAAGATGCCGTAGCCATGACGCGAAGATTAGCGAAAGAAGAAGGTGTATTCTGCGGCATGAGCAGCGGAGGTGCCGTTCACATTGCAACAAAAATTGCTGCTGAAATGGAAGAAGGTGTTATTGTAGCCATCATCTGCGACCGTGGCGACAGGTATTTGAGCAGCGATTTGTTTGGGTAGTATCCTCCGTCATTACGAGCGGAATGAAGCAATCTCTAAACTGTTCAGAAGGTTACATCGTCTCGTAAACTCCTTTCGTAATGAACAGTTATTTCACCCTACATTAGCTCCATGTATTTTTACATCAAAGCGCTGCATATCATTTTTATTGTAACATGGTTCAGCGGTATGTTTTACATTGTTCGCCTGTTTATTTACAACGCAGAAGCAAACGAAAAAGCAGAACCGGAGCGCAGCATTCTGCAAAGCCAGTTCGCCATAATGATAAAACGATTGTGGTATGGCATTACCTGGCCATCGGCTGTGCTTACCTTACTATTTGGCGGTTGGATGTGGTATTTGTTTGGCGCACTGCCGCAATGGCTGTTTATAAAGTTGTTGTTTGTGGTGGGACTTTATGCTTACCATTTTTCGCTGCATGTTTTATACAAGCAGCAAATGCGTGGCGAGTTTCGTTATACTTCGCAACAACTTCGCATTTGGAACGAAGTTGCCACTCTGTTTCTTGTAGCCCTAGTAATGCTGGTAGTAGTAAAGCAAAGCATGAGCTTGGTGTGGGGATTACTTGGCTTGTTGTTGCTTATAGTTGTTTTGTTGTTGGCTATAAGGATTTATAAATGGTTGAGGAGTTAAGCCTAAGCCCGGTGCGTTGAAGGCAGCAGCTATTGCTGCAAGAAACCTTTTACTTCATTTACAAACTCTTCCGGTTTATCGGCATGTACCCAATGTCCCGCTCCTTTAATTTCGGATAGTTGATGATGCGGGAAAAGTGAATTGATGTTGGAATAGTTGGAAGCATTTATGTAGTTTGAATGTTCGCCTTTTATAAAAAGAGTTTCACCTGCAAATGGTTTAGCGGAAGTGATGGCACCCGAAATAGCAGCATAGTTTTCAAAAAGTGATTCAACGTTAAATTTCCAACGAAATCCTGTTCCGTTTTCGTTGCGCGTAAGGTTTTTCATTAAAAACAAAACCGTTGCTTCATCGCTTAACTTTTCTCTAAGAATTTTCTCAACCGATTCGCGGCTTTGTGCCTGTTCTACATGGGCAGCAAACAGCGCATTAAAAACCTCATGGTGTTTATCATCATACGCTGAAGGACTAATATCTACCACTACCAACTTGTCAACATTCTCCGGGTGCAGCAGTGCAAACTTCATCGCAGTTTTTCCTCCCATTGAATGCCCGATGATATGTGCTTTCGGCAATTGATGTTCGTACATAAATGCAGCCAAGTCAGCCGCAAGTAAATCGTAATTGAACGCTTTGCTGTGTGCCGATTTACCGTGGTTGCGCTGATCAATAATAAACACCCGCAAATTTTCCGCTAACCTTTTTGCAATCGTTTGCCAGTTATCTAACGAGCCGAATAATCCGTGCAAAATGATGAGCGGAAATCCTTCGCCAAACTGTTTGTAATTGAGTTGCATAACAATCCGCTTTAGAAAATTTGGGGGTTACATCATTTTACTCCGTTTGGTAAGGAACGGAAGTAACACCTGCCTGAAATCCTGATTAATGTCGGCTTCCACAAAGTCTATTTTAAACTGACCGCAACGCAGCTTAAGTTCTTTTTCAAATTTCTTCATCTGCTCCACATAAAATCCTTTCACTTCGTTAGAGTGCAGTTTTACCTTTTCGCCCGTTTCCATATCAATAAACTGATAGGGGCGGTTTTCAAATTCAAATTCCAACTCTTTGCTTTTATCAACTACGTGGAAAAGAATTACCTCGTGCTTGTTGTATTTCAAGTGTTGCAAAGCGGAAAACAAATCATCGGCCGCTTTGCTGTCAATGTTGTCAAACATATCGCTGAAGATGATAATCATGCTTCGCTTGTGAACCGTATCGGCAATTTCGTGCAGGCTTTTTGCCACATCGGTTTTTACACTCAGCGGAGATTGTTTCAGTAATGTTTCGAGGTGCGAGTATAGCAGTTGCAGGTGTTTTGTGTTGGAACGCGCAGCTGTATTTACAGTAACATGGTCTGTAAAAATGCTTAAGCCTGCCGCATCGCGTTGCCGCTTCAGCAAATTGATTAACGCTGCTGCCGATAAAACCGAAAAGCGGAGTTTGTTGGTAGTTGAGCCTTCATCTTTCGGAAAGTACATGGACGAAGAAGCATCAATCACAATCTGGCAACGTAAATTGGTTTCCTCTTCGTACCGCTTAATAAACATTTTACCGGTGCGGGCATACACTTTCCAGTCTAAGTGCCGGGTGCTTTCGCCCGGGTTATACAAGCGGTGCTCGGCAAACTCCACCGAAAACCCGTGAAAGGGCGATTTGTGTAAGCCTATTATAAAACCTTCTACCACTTGCTTGGCAAGCAGTTCAAGGTTTTCGATTTCGGGAAAATGTTGTTGTTCGAACATAGCGGAAAAACAAAGGGGCAATATTTAATTGCCCCTACAAGAATAATATTTGATGTGGTATTTAAGAAAGATGCTTGTTAAGCATAGCAACCAAGTTGGCTTTAGGCACAGCGCCTACTTGCTTATCAACCACTTGCCCGTTTTTAATAAACAGGATAGTGGGGATGTTGCGAATGCCGTACTTCATGGCTGTTTCGGGGTTGTTGTCAACATCCACTTTGCCAACTACTGCTTTACCAGCATACTCTTTCGAAATTTCTTCAATCATTGGTCCAATGGCTTTACATGGTCCGCACCATTCAGCCCAAAAATCAACAACTGCTACCTGGTTGCTATCAAGCACCGTGGTTTTAAAATTGTTATCGGTTAATTCTACTGCCATACTATGGGGTTTAATTGTTTACGTTGTTTTTCGCGAATGCAAAAGTAATTTTAGTTGTCAATTTTTATACCAAACCCACCGTTACCGGTTGTTTCAGACATTTTTCGATTTGCTCGGCAATTTTGTCATCTTTTGGCAGCGTCCAAGGGATAAAATAGTCCACCACTTTTCCGTTGCGGTCAACCAAATATTTCTGAAAGTTCCACATAGGGTAATTGTCGCGAACAAAAAACTGCTTTGTTTCTTTTGCCAGAAATTTAAACAAAGGTTGAGCACTGCTTCCTTTCACTTTTCCCTTTTCAAAAATTTTGAACCCAACTCCGTAGTTCACCTCACAAAATTTCTGAATGGCATCGCCTTTCAGCGGTTCCTGTCCGCCAAAATCGGCCGAAGGAAAGCCCAAAACTTCAAACCCTTGATCTTTGTATTTATCGTAAAGTTTCTGCAAACCTTTCAGTTGGGGCGTTAAGCCGCAGGCAGATGCTGTATTTACAATCATCAGTACTTTCCCTCGGTAGTCAGAAAGTTTCACTTTTCTTCCTGCTAAGTCTTTTACTTCAAGATCGTAAATGCTTTGTGCCATGAATGCTAAACAGACGAAGCGCTGAAATGTTTATTGCAAAACAGAAATTTAAAAGCTGTTAACAGTAGATTTTCGGTAGTATAAAGCATGTTTAGGATAACGTTAGCAATGGTTTTGCAATCTCATTTCAGTAACGTTAAACTCCCTTTAAAAATTTTCTCTGCGTGGTTGTCAACAAACACCGCAAAAATGGTGTACACGAACACCTGCGGCTCTAAGGGTTTGTCTTTGTAAGTGCCGTTCCACTTAAAGTTGATGTCGTTGGTTTCAAACACTTTTTCGCCTGTGCGGTTAAAAATTTGCACTTCCACAAATTTTAATGCAGTAAGGTTGCCGTAAATCTGAAAGCGCAATCGTTGCTGCCATCGTTTGTTAGTGTGCAACATGCTCGGGAATGGAAAACATCGTAGTTGGAAATAAACCGTAAGCAGAACGTTGATGCCCGTGCAGATGCTTCCGTTAATATCTGACTCGGCAGTTACATAGTAAGTAATGGAATGGCTGATGAGCTTTCACCTGGTGGGATTGGCACAACTGCTGCAACTTAAAAACTGCATGGTAGGATCTCCACACATATTTGCGCTGCCGTAATTTGACATGTCTAGTTGAATGCTCGCCCTAAATCCATTTCGGCTGGGTTGGGGGTACGGTTACCAGCACTTCATCGGGTTCGGTAATAACAAGCGATCCGTTATCGGTGCAGCCGTTGGCATCGGTAACCGTGTAGTTGTAATTACCCGCAGTTAAAGAGTTGAATGCCCCGCTGTTATTGGAAGAACTATTTAATGAGAAAGAATAAGCCGGTGTTCCGCCTGTGGCAGTTATGCTTACGCTGCCATTGCCTGCATTAAAGCAACTTACGTTCTGAAAAGTAAAGCTCGATTGCAACAAAGGCGGTTCAGTGACGGTTGCATTGCCCGACACGGTGCAACCAAAATTATCGGAAACCAAAACGGTGTAATTGCCCGCGCTCAAACCCTGAAAATTGCCCGAGGTATTGGTGGCAAGCGGGTTTCCGTTCAACAAGGTGGCATAGTTGTAAGGGCTTACACCTCCACCGGCAGTAGAAGTAATACTGCCATCGGTTCCGCCAAAGCAAAGCACGTTGGTGTTATTTACGGAAAGCGAGAGCTGAATAACCGTGAGCACAGTAGTTACCATACTATCGCAGTCGAATTGATTTTGCAGCGTTACCGGGTAAGAACCGGAAACGGCAACGGTATTTCCGTTTGGTAATGTGTACGTGTTGCCCGAACAAATTGTATCAAGCACTGTAGTTGTCGAAACAGGGTGAACAGTGAGGTGAGTAATAATCACGCTATCGCAGTGGAGTGTGGTGGAAAGCGTATCGAAATAAACACCGGTGGTATTTACCGTAATTCCCGAAGGGCGCGTATATGTTTGGTTTGAGCAAATAGTATCGTACACATCGGTAACAGGCGAGGGGTTAACGGTAAGGTTAGTAATAACCGTGCTGTCGCAACCGTGCTGGTCGTACAGTAAAGCGGTGTCGCTTACAGAAACAGTGGAAGTATTCCCCAACGGAAAGGTGTAGGTAATTCCCTGGCAAATGGCAGTGTCAACAACCGTAAGGGTCGGATTATTGACCGTAATGGTTACGCTGTCTGTAGCTTGGCATAAGCCAATGAAGGTAATGTCATCCAGGGCAAAATCATTTCCGCCCAAAGTGGTGTTTTGATTTACAATACAAATATTGGCGGTGGTATTGCTGCCCGAATTCCAGATGGCATAAAACTGTTGCCACTGGCACACCGAAGCAGGCGCACTGAAGGGCGTACCCAACAAACTTCCGCTGATGGAAAACTGCAACACAGCCGGACTGCCCCCTGCCACGCTTGTTACCCAGCACGAAAAAGCATAATCGGTATTGGGCACTACATTGATGGTTTGGCACCACACATTCAATCCGGGCGTGCCGGCTCCGTTTACAATCATCATGTTTCCGCTGCCGGTGGTATGGTCGGGGCAGGGCGAAAATCCTCCGTGATAGGTGTTGGGGTTAGAGCCTACATAATATGTTCCTTCGGGTTGCAGGTTGGTGGTGTAGGTATAATTGCTGCTGAAACCTGCATTGCCTCCGCTGAAATTTCCGTTGCCTATCAAATCGCCCGAAGCAACTTGTGTGGTTACCGTGTAAGTAGTGGTCTGCTGCGGTGTGGCAACCGGGTTGGCAACAGTGGCATTGCTTAATCCGGTGGCGGGTGTCCATGTGTAGGAATACAATCCTCCGCTGGCATTTAGCTGAACCGAACTGCCCAGGCAAACAGCGGTATCGTTGCTGACGGTAATAGCGGGAGGAACAACAGTGAGGTTGGTGGTGATAATGCTGTCGCAGCCGTTAATGGTGTTCAGGGTATCCACATACACACCGGTTGTATTTACCGTGTTTCCGCCCGGCAACTGATACACATTGCTGGGGCAAATGGTTTGTGTAACACTGTAAGCGTAAGTGGGATGCACCGTTAAGTTGGTGGTGATAATACTGTCGCAGCCGTTTACCGTGGTCAGGTTATCTACATAAGTGCCGGCAGTGGAAACAACAATGCCGCTGGGGCGGGTGTAAGTTTCGCCCTGGCAAATGGCGGCATTTACGGTTTGGTTGTAAACAGGGTTTACGGTAACGGTTACCGAATCGGTGGCGGTGCACAACTGCGCGAACGAAATATCGTCAATGGCAAAATCGTTTCCGCTGGCAATTGTGTTTTGGTTAACAATGCAAATGGTAGCGCTTGTGTTAACACCCGAATTCCATGTAGTATAAAACTGCTGCCATTGGCAATTAACACTTGGAGCCACAAACACAGAACCCAGCAAAGAACCATTTATAGAAAACTGTAATTGTGCAGGATTGCTCGCTGTAACCGTAGCCAACCAGGTAGAAAAAGCATAGGTGGTATTGGGCAGCACGCTTACCGTTTGGCACCATATAGAAACATTAGGCGTAGTAGCTCCATTTACCAGCAACATATTGCCGCTGCCCGTAGTATGGTCGCCACAAGGTGCCATGCCTCCGTTCCATGCCTGTGCGTTGGTAGAAACCCAATACTGCCCTTCGGTAGTATTGGGCGGAGTTTTATACATGTACGAAGAAGTGAAGCCGGTGTTGCCCGCGCTGAAATCGCCATTCACAATGGCATTACCTACTTCTACCTGAGTAGAAACCGTGTATGTAGTAGTGGAAGCAGGCGAAGCCACCGGGTTGGCAATGTTCGGATTGCTGAGCCCATTGGTGGGAGTCCACGAATAAATTAAACCTCCCGTGGCATTTAATGGCGTGGATTGCCCGTTGCAAATGCTCACATTGTTTCCCGCATCTACGTTGAACGATGCTACGGTTACATTGGTTGTAATAATACTATCGCAGCCGGTAGATGCAGGAATGGTAGATGTATAGGTGCCCGCATTGCTGGCGGTGTTTCCATCGGGCAGGGTAAGGGAACTTCCCGGACAGATGGTGATGTTTTGCGTTGTAAAAACAGGAGCAATAATGTTTACCGATAAATAGGCGGTATCGGAAATACAAGCCAAATAACGGATAAGGCGCACGTTGTAATTTCCCGCAGTATTGAATACATGTGTGGGCGATAGCAGCGAAGAAACATTATTGCTTCCTGAAGCCGCATCATCAAAGTTCCACTTTACCGAATCGAGATAGGCGGTATTGCCGCTAATAGAAAAAGTAACCGGCTGCCCGCTGCAATGCCCGCTGTAGTTAATAAGAGCAGTTGTATCAAAATAGCTTTGAATGAACGGTGGCAGCCCTAGCGTAGAATTTCTACCGAGAAGGTCAACTGCATTTTGCTGCAAATTGCAACCAACGCCTAGTGTATTCGGATTGTTGATGACACTCAGATATGGTTGATTGTATTGCGTTATGTATAGTTTGCCGTCAGGCCCCAACTGTAGCGCACCGCCCATGTATGGGTTCGCTGCCCCTCCGGCAGTTCCCACCTGTATCATCGAAGCTATAATGGCTGCTGAATTTCCTGCCTGTAAGTTCCACTGCCATATACTTCCCCCGTTTATCTTCAATCCGTACAACACATTGTTATCGGGTGAAAATGAGACTCCGTAACACTCATTCGGGTTGCCCAAAAAAACAGGATTGGAAACTACACCTGTTGCGTTGTTAAAGTCGAGCAGTTCAAAGCCAACAGATCTCATGGCGGTTGCCAGTTTTGTTCCATCGGGCGAAGCCACCAGATACCCCCAACCGGGCCAACCTTCTACTTGCCCCACATCGGTAGTTATGGGAGCACTTACTCCGTTGCAGTTAACCAGATATGCATAGTAACGGTTGTTGTTAAAGCCATGCGCCAGTACCCATACATATAGCCCGTTGGCATGCTTAACGGCAGTAATTTTTTCTACAGCCGGAGTAAAAAGTTGTGTGTTTTTTGTAGCAGCAATTACATCGCCCAAACCGCCATTCAGCGAAAGGTCAACTTCCGAATAACAAAAACCTCCGGAATTACCCTGTGCCGCTACCGTAAAAACATAAAACCGGGTAGTGCTGCCCGGTTTGGGAACAATAATTGCCGATTGTGCCGAGGAAGGGTCGCCCAGCAAACCAAAGCCGTTGGGCATAGGGGCATGGTTTCTGTTCCAAACGGTAATGCCATCGGTATAAAAAAGCAAATTGCCGTTTTTATCGCACATGGTAGCGCTGCCCTCAGCCGTAATAAGTGCTCCGTTGGTTAGCGCTACAGGCGAGCCGCTGTTAAAGTCAACTCCGGCATAGCTGCCGAAATACCAAATGTTGGTTTCGCCTTGCGTAAAACCACAGTAAGTGAGCAAAGAGAATAATGACGCTAGATAAAACTGTTTCATGCAAATAGTGTCCGTCCTGTCTCAAAGATAAAAGAATGAGAAAGTTAGTTGCACTTGCTTTATGCAACACTTTTCACTTATTGTAAAAGTAGAAGGGGTAAGCATACTTGAGTAATTATTAAAACCTCAAATGCTTTACGGTAAGCCCGTTGTTGATGAGTTGCCTGAGCGATTCGATACCTATTTTTAAATGCAACTCGGCAAAGTTGCCGGTTACTTTCAGGTCGCTAATTTCGGTTTTTACACCTTGCGGTACCATAGGTTGGTCGCTTACCAATAGCAGCGCTCCTGCGGGAATTTCATTTTTAAAAGCCGTAATAAAAATGGTGGCTGTTTCCATATCAATTGCCATAGCGCGTATTTCGCGCAGGTATTCTTTAAACTCTTCGTCCCATTCCCAAACTCTGCGGTTGGTGGTGTAAACGGTTCCCGTCCAATAATCCTGATTTAAATCGCGAACGGTAGTTGATATGGCTTTTTGCAGAGCGAAAGCAGGGAGCGCAGGCACTTCTGCCGGATAATAATCGTTCGATGTTCCTTCGCCCCGAATAGCAGCAATTGGCAAAATAAAATCGCCCACTTCGTTTTTCTTTTTCAGCCCTCCGCATTTACCCAAAAACAAAACCGCCCGCGGGTTAATGGCGCTCAGCAAATCCATAACAGTAGCCGCGTTGGGGCTGCCCATACCAAAGTTGATGATGGTAATGCCTTCAGCACTGGCATTTCGCATGGGGCGGTCTTCACCAACCACTTCCACCCCGTGTGTATCGGCAAACATTTGCACGTAATTATCGAAGTTGGTCAGCAAAATATATTCGCTGAAATCTTTCAACTCGCGCCCGGTATAGCGGGGCAGCCAGTTGCTTACAATTTCTTCTTTGGTTTTCATATTCAGTATGTGCTCTGCTAAAATAGGAAAGTATTTACCTTGCTGCCCGTAACGGGTATGACAGAAGTAGTTTTCGGCAAGTACAAATTCCGCACAGGCGAACAGGACGGGCGCAAAGTAATTTTTGATGAAGTGCGTAAAAAGCCGGTGGCGCTAACACCTGAAGAATGGGTGCGCCAGCATATTCTGCATTACCTTATTTACGATAAGCAGTACCCAAAAAGTTTGATTGCTGTAGAAAAAAGCATTGAGATGAACGGTTTGCAAAAACGCTTTGATGTGGTGGTATTTGCTACCGATGGTTTGCCAAAAATGCTGATTGAATGCAAAGCCCCCGAAGAACTGCTCAACGAAAAAGTGTTTGAGCAAATTGCCCGCTACAATCTGAAACTGCGTGTAAAGTATTTATGGGTAACCAACGGAAGCAATAATTTTTGCTGCGAAATAAAAGAAGGAATCAGACTGCTTGAAAAGATACCTGCGTACGCTGAATTGTAGTTTGCTTTTTTTTGAGGCGTAACAAGCCTTGGTGCCCACAATTAAAAAATTAGTTTCGCCTTCCTAATTTTTAAACCCCGTTGAACAATGGCTCCTGTAAAGGAAAATGTAAACAAAGTTGAACTGCATTATTTTTTTGCCGATGAATCGCATAGCATGAACGCGCTAATACGCAACAAGTGCGAAAGCTACCTACTCGGTATTTTCAAGGAAATTTCATCGGTGCTCAATGCCCGCCTGCTTACCGAAAGTGAGGCATTTACCGAAGGCGGCTTGCGCGAAAAATTTTTGCTGCGCGGCAAGCACGAACATTTGTGCTCGTTTGCGGCTTCGGTGTTTCATTACATTCTTCCGCTCGAAGTAGATATTGAAAAGGTGGTGAGCGAGGAAAACAAACAATCCGCCAAACAAAGTATTGAACAACTCCGCAAAGAGTTGAAGGAATACGAACACGACAAAAATTTTAAAATCAACATGGAGAATGCCGCTGCATTGTTTGCGGGCAATCTTAAAATCATCAAACTTAAATCAAACTTCTTCCGCCATTTAAGCAACAGCGAAAAAGTTACAAAGCTGTCGGTACAGTTGCTGAATGCCGATGGCACACACTCGGGCAAAGCCAATGTGGTAAACCGCAAGCGCTTTAGCACGTACATGCTGGTAGCCGATACCCTGAAACCCGAAACCGATGAAGCCGCCATGATTGAAATTGTTTCACCGGTGCTTAAAACCGGCAGCTACAAATGGAAAGGCGTTTACGTGCAAAAAGGCAAAACCATTAATTTTTCCATGAAGGATGTTGCTTTTAAAGAAGAAGTAATCAACCAAAGCATTCCTTTTAAAAACGGAACCCGTATTGAATGTGTACTCGAAAGCACGCGCAAAATGAACGAGTTTGGCGAAGTAGTGGTTACCGGTTATTCGGTGCTTACCGTTTCTAAAAAGCTCGATGGCGAATCGGTTACCGAAACTCCGCAAGGAAAAGTGGTACGCAAAAAGAAAGAAGTGGAAATGCAGCAACTGGATTTATTCGGCAGTTT
The DNA here is from genome assembly GCA_026129525.1 of Chitinophagales bacterium. Classification (GTDB taxonomy): domain Bacteria; phylum Bacteroidota; class Bacteroidia; order Chitinophagales; family LD1; genus Bog-950. Next base: position 122,988 of record JAHCHW010000004.1, read on the forward strand.
GTTTCAGTAGTGGAGAATACTCCGGGAGCACAAACATTTTCCTATCGGCAACTACCTGCTTATTGGTACAGAAGCCGCCAACCTTTACATGCGAGAAAAACTGTTGTTCTACTCTGAAAGAGTTGCACGCGTATAGAGATATGCTGTCCTATAAGCCCGCGACCCCAACGGGGTCGAACCTCTCTTATCAACCTGATAAAAATTTCCCTTTTTGCTGACCTTCCTCATAGTCGCTTGCCGGTGTGGCTTTCATCTTCGCCTGCAATTCAGCGACCACATGGTGTTTACAATTCCTTTTTCAAAACTCAGTTTAAACGATTTGCCAGAAGCGGGCGGAAAGAATGCTTCGTTAGGAGAAATGCTTAGCAGGCTTACCGGTGCAGGTGTTCGTGTACCCGATGGCTTTGCCGTTACGGCAAGCGCTTACCGGTTTTTTCTGGCAAGCAATCAGTTGGAAGATAAACTGCGAAATGTGCTCTCAAACTTAGATACCGAACACCTCAGCAATTTACCGGCAGTGGCAAAGGTGTGCCGCGAGCTGATAGCATCGGCATCAATGCCCGAACAACTTCGTGCCGCGATTGCAACAGCCTATAATACATTATCACAGAACTCTGCTTCATTTTCTGTGGCAGTACGCAGCAGCGCCACTGCCGAAGATTTGCCTACCGCAAGTTTTGCCGGGCAGCACGACTCATTTCTGAACATCAGCGGAGCCGAAGCGGTTATTGAAGCCTGCCACCGCTGCTATGTTTCCTTGTTCAACGACCGCGCCATTAAATACCGTATTGATAACGGATTCGATCACCTGCACGTAGCGCTTTCCTGCGGAGTGCAAAAAATGGTACGGGCTGATTCAGGCGCAGCAGGAGTGGCTTTTACTCTCGATCCGGAAAGTGGTTTCAGAGATGTGGTGTACATAACCGGTGCATGGGGCTTGGGCGAAAATGTTGTGCAGGGGGCGGTTACGCCTGATGAATGGATTGTGTTTAAACCTACCTTGCGAAAAGGATTCGATGCCATTGTAAAAAAGCGCGTGGGGGCAAAAGAAAAAACAATGGTGTATGCCGACTCACCGGGCAACAGTACAAAAAATTTGGACACAACTCCCGAAAATCGAAACCGGTTTGTACTCAGTAATTCGGAAGTGCACCAACTTGCTGCGTGGTGCGATGCCATTGAAGTACATTATGGGCAACCTATGGATGTGGAGTGGGCAAAAGATGGCGAAGAAGGCAAAATATACATTGTGCAGGCACGCCCTGAAACCGTAAAAAGCCGCACCGCAGGCAATGTGGCTAAAACTTTTTTGCTGAAAGAAAAAGGAGAGGAGTTGTGCCGCGGTATTGCCGTTGGAAAAAGTATTGTAAGCGGCAACGCCCGCATCGTACGCTCGCTGAACGATGCCGCACGCTTAGAGAAAGGCGACATTATAGTAGCTGATATTACCAACCCCGACTGGAACGCGCTGCTTAAAAAAGCGGTTTGCATTGTTACCAACAAAGGCGGCAGAACAAGCCACGCTTCTATTGTTGCGCGCGAATTGGGAATACCTGCCGTTGTCGGCACCGGCAACGCCACCACCGCCATACAGGACGGGCAGTTAATAACCGTAAGTTGTGCCGAAGCGGAAGTGGGAAAGGTGTACAACGGAAAATTAGAATGGACGGAAACTTCCGTTACACTCAACAACATTCCCGAAACCCGCACGGCTTCCATGTTTATATTGGCTAATCCCGACCGCGCTTTCGAGCTATCGTTTTACCCGAACAAAGGCGTGGGTTTGTTGCGAATGGAGTTTATTATCAATAACACCATAGCCGTGCACCCAATGGCATTGGTAAAATTTGAACAATTGCCCGATGGCGATGACAAAGCCGCCATTGCTTCTCTCACTTCCCAATATCCCGATAAGAAGAATTACTTCATCGAAAAACTTTCGCGCTCGGTGGCGCAGGTAGCTGCCGCTTTTTATCCGAACGATGTAATTGTGCGCATGAGCGATTTTAAAACCAACGAGTACGCTTCTTTGCTGGGTGGCAAATTTTTTGAGCCGGAAGAAGAAAACCCCATGATTGGTTTCCGGGGCGCTTCGCGCTATTACAACGAGCGATACCGCGAAGGCTTTCGCTTAGAATGTGAGGCAATGAAAGCCGTTCGCGAAAAAATGGGAATGACCAACATAAAACTGATGATTCCTTTTTGCAGAACGGTAGAAGAAGGAAAGAAAGTAGTGCAGTTAATGGAAGAGTTCGGACTTAAACGCGGTGATAACGGACTCGAAATTTATGTAATGGTCGAAATACCGAGCAATGTGCTGCTGGCGGAAGAGTTTGCCAAAGTGTTCGATGGATTTTCCATCGGCTCAAACGACCTTACACAACTTACGCTCGGCATTGACCGCGACTCCAACATCATCAGCAATATTTTCAGCGAGCGCAACCCTGCTGCTATGTGGATGTTTGCCACGGCTATTCAAAAAGCAAAAGCGGCAGGCGTAAAAATTGGTTTGTGCGGACAAGCCCCCAGCGATTATCCTGAGTTTGCCCGCTTTTTGGTCAACGAAGGAATTGATAGCATTTCCTTTAACCCCGATGCCATGCTGAAAGGCATCGAAAATATTTACGAAGCCGAAAAGCAACTTATTTCTTAACCACTTAAATCCATAGATATGACACGGATATTCGAAAACAAAACAGCTATTGTTACGGGAGCATATACCGGCATTGGCAGGGCTATTGCCGTTGAGTTTGCCCGCCAGGGTGCTAAACTTGTTTTAGCCGATGTGCAGGATTGTAACGAAACAGTTCACTTAGTACAGCAGGCAGGGGGGCAGGCAGTTGCCGTTAAATGTAATGTAGCGATTGAAACCGATGTGAAAGAAATGGTAAAGCTGGCAGTGGCTACCTATGGTAATTTAGATATTGCCGTAAACAATGCGGGCGTTGAGTGCACCCAAAAAACAATTCACGAATTCACAGAGGCAGAGTGGGACCATGTAATGAATATAAATTTGAAGGGAGTGTGGTGGTGCATGAAATACCAGATTCCCGAAATGCTGAAAGCCGGTAAAGGAGCCATAGTTAATACTTCGTCTATTGCCGGTGAGGTAGCGTTCCCTAATTTGTCTGTTTACGTAGCGTCAAAGCATGGCTTATCGGGCTTAACCAAAGCTGCGGCATTAGATAACGCTAAAACCGGTATCAGAGTAAATGCGCTTTGCCCGGGAGTAATCAGAACACCTATGGTGGACAGAGCCTTGGGCGGCAGCAAAGAAATAGAAGAAGCCTATAAGCAAGCCATACCCATGGGGCGCTTTGGTGCACCCGAAGAAATGGCAACCGTAGTCCGCTTTTTATGTTCCGATGATTCCAGCTACATGACCGGGCATTGCTTGGTTGCCGATGGAGGTTGGGTGGTGCAATAGTAGCAGTGAAATCTATCACCTACCGGGTGTAGGCTGTACCTGCAAGTGTTTCTTCCGTGGTTAGTGTTGTTCCACCAACCACCTACCTTCTAACTTTAAACGTTTTGGCTGTTCATTGCTTCCTGCCGCTGTCTCGTGGCTACTCACTTTCCCGGCTCATAAGGCTTCTCCCATCTCCTTCGGAGAGGGGAGATGCCGGAGGCAGAGAGGTGAGCTATCCTAAAAACAAAAACAGACCTCATCGGTCGGTTTCTCTTTTTTAAGCCGGTTTTTAAACAAGGGTTATGCAACTGCTACCGCTTTAGCTGTTGTACTTCTTCATTGTTTTTTCCTGATTTCTATGGCTATTAAGGTAAAACAATCAAAGGCGTTTGCCCTTCATACACTAATTCATTTATTAAAAATCGCCTGAAGAGCTGGTCAGTAAAAAGGCGTGAACCTTTTTGAACAATCAACATTTCATTAATCTTGTTGTTTATTACTTGCTTAATGTCATCAAAAGGATTGCTTCCTTCATAAATTGAAAATGATGTTTTGTATTTATCAGCAAACAATTTTGTTAGCCCTGTAAGTTGCCTTTCTATTCCCTTTGGTTTTTCGTTAGGTTTTGCCAGGTAGAAAAAAGTAATACTTGTATTTTTTCTATCAATGTAGTTTAGAAATTTGTTCAATTCCAAAATGTTTAACGGGTGCTTTTCTGTAACCGCTACAAATATTTTTTCGTGTGAAAAGGATGTGATTTCTTTAGGCATCGCAACAACTATATTTTTTGTGTTTTCAATGACTTCAAGGGCAACACTTCCAATGAATATTTTCTTAAGCAAACCTGTTCCTTTTATACCTGTAAAAATTAAATTATCAAAAGGTTCCGACAAAAGTTTAGGCAGGGTAATACGTAAATTACTTTCTGAAACCAAGAACGAAACTTTAATAGTCGGTGGGATTAATTCCTTCGCCAGTGCCTTTAAATTCTGCAATGCTTCATCATAGGTATTTTGTGCAATTAGCCGTCTGCTTTCATTGTCGGTGAGTGCAGGAGCTAAAACGATAGATTGATGAACTAAAAGCAGTTCGGGATTAATTTGTTTGCTCCAATCACAAGCATACTTTATCAAGTTGCCCGAATACTCCGAAAAGTCAATTAGTATGATAAAGCGTTTTTTCATTCTTTTAAGATTTTATTAAGTTGTTCAGTTTGTATAAGCAATCATTTACCTTATTAAAATCGTCTTGAGTATCTGCTAGGACCATTAAAATATCTTTAGCTTCTAATACTGTTGAGCCACCCGGTCTGATGTAATTGCCATTTCTTTTTATCATCACGATAAATGCCGATTTAGGAAAGTTCAAATCAACAATTCTTTTGTTTACTACGTGAAAATCGGGTAGAATTTCAAATTCCTGCAATGATGATTTAGGTAGGTCTAAGATAAGTTTTTCTGTTTCTGATACAGGTTTCGCCTTTTCAGGCAAAGCAACATTTAGCCATTTTGCAACGATTGATAAAGTTGTTCCTTGAATGAGAACCGAAGTAACAGATATGAAAAAGACGATATTGAAAATAATGTTTGCTTTTTCAATACCCGCTAAAAGCGGATATGTGGCAAACACAATAGGAACTGCGCCACGCAACCCAACCCAAGAAATATAAATTCTTCTTCTCAGTCTCATTTTGAAAAACAACAAACTGAGAAATACACTTACAGGTCGGGCAACTACTATCAAAAATAATGAAATGAGTATGCCAATTCCGAAATATGGTACTATTTGAGAAGGAAATACAAGTAACCCCAAAGTAAGGAACAGCACAATCTGCATCAGCCAAGCCAAACCATCAAACATTTTAAAAATTGTTTTCTTGTGAATGAACTCTTGATTTCCTATGTAAACCGCACAAATGTAAATAGCAAGAAATCCATTTCCACCGACAAAGTCGGTTGCAGAAAACGTAATAAACATTAGAGCGATAACTAAAACAGGATAGAGCCCTTCAAAGTCAAGTTTGATTCTATTAATGATAAACTTACTAACTCTGCCAAAGGCAAAACCAGCAATACCACCGAAAAACATTTGTTGGAAAAACAAGGGGATTATAGAAGCTACACTTTGGTCTTGGTTGATTACTAAAGTCAAAAATGCAATGGTTAATACGTAAGCCATTGGGTCATTACTGCCACTTTCCAATTCTAAAGTTGGGCGCAAATTGCTTTTTAAGGCAAGGCTTTTTGAGCGTAATATTGAAAATACAGCGGCTGCATCTGTAGATGAAACAATTGACCCCAACAACATGCTTTCATAAATTGTAAAGTCGGTAACAAACCAAACAAATATCCCGAGGGTAAGTGCTGTCAGTAAAACACCTAAAGTTGATAAAACAAGTCCTTCTTTTAAAATTGGCTTTACAGAAGTCCAATTGGTGTCAAGACCGCCTGAAAACAATATGAAATTTAGCGAAACAATACCAATGAATTGAGCGATTTGAGGATTATCGAAATGAATGCCACCAATACCGTCAGAACCGGCTAACATTCCAATTGCCAAAAAGAGCAACAATGTCGGTACACCAAATTTATAAGAAGTCTTACCTACAATAATGCTCACAAAAAGCAATAGAGAGCCAACTAATAGTATATTTTCAATGGTTAAATTCATTCGTTTTTTTTCTCCTATATCCGTCTGCACAAAGATATATTTTAAGGTCAGTTAAGTGTCAGTTAATCATTTTGCTTTTTAGTCTTGTCGTGCCGTAAATCCCAAAGCTCATTTCTCTCTAATCACTTACACCGATATTGGGACAGTATCACATCTATCTGCTTTTAACTTGCATTTTCTGCAACTTTGCCAAATGCTTCAGTCCCCTAATCTTTATCTCTCTTCTCCTAAACAATTTTGCTCCTCACATTGTAAACTTGTTCACTGCTCAATCAACTTTTCTACTTAATGTTCTTAATGCCCTTAGTGGTGAGTTGCTTTTCCCTAACGGGTGTAGGCTCCACCTACGTCCAACCAAGAAAGCAACTTACTCTTGCTGAAAAATTTCCGTCCCGTACTGTTTCTTTTCGCGAAACTTTGAAAACGCTGAGGATAACGAAGGCCTGACAACTCCAACCACCTGCTATTATTTCACCTCATTTACCTTGCTCTCTGCCGTTAAGTCATTGATTTCTATCATTTAACTGACAAACTGTGCTCATAATGCGCTTGGTGAGCCTTTTGCGACATTCGTTCGACTTTGAACTTAAAACAACAGTAAAGTATGAACGCAAACAATTTCACTACCAAAGCGCTCGAAGCACTAAGCGCTGCACAGCAGGAGGCTTTCAACAACAGCCACCCGCAGTTAGATACCATCCACCTTTTAAAAGGAATGCTCGATGCCGATACCGATTCGCTTCCATTTATTTTGGAGAAAGCCGGAGTTAACCGCAACATTCTTCTCGGTAAAGTAGAAGAGCGGTTAAAAAAACTGCCGAAAGTTTCGGGGCAGGCGGCCGATTTGGTTCCCTCGCAGGCTTTCGGAAAATTGGTGTTACAGGCTAACAAACTCATTAAAGAATTTGAAGACAGCTACGTAAGCATCGAAATTCTTTTACTTGCCATGCTTACCATCGGAGATGACACTTCCAAACTTCTCAAGGAAACCGGGCTGGAAGAAAAGAAACTGCGCCAGGCTATTCTCGAACTCCGCAGAGGATCAAAAGTAAACGAACAAAGTGCCGATGCGCGCTACAATGCTTTGGATAAATACGGCATTAACCTCAACGCACAGGCAAAAGCCGGTAAGCTCGACCCCGTAATTGGTCGCGATGAAGAAATACGCAGAGTAATGCACATTCTATCGCGCAAAACAAAAAACAATCCTTTGCTGGTAGGCGAACCGGGCGTAGGTAAAACCGCCATTGCGGAAGGCATTGCCCACCGCATCGTAAAAGGCGATGTGCCCGAAAACCTGAAAAACAAAACCATTTTTACGCTCGATATGGGCGCACTGATGGCAGGCGCTAAATACCGTGGCGATTTCGAAGAGCGATTAAAGTCGGTAGTAAAAGAGGTGAAGGAAAGTGCCGGTGTTATCATTCTTTTCATTGATGAAATTCACACACTGGTGGGTGCCGGTGCCACTGAAGGCGCTATGGATGCCGCCAACATTATTAAGCCCGAACTGGCCCGTGGCGAATTGCGCGCCATTGGTGCCACCACGCTCAACGAGTATCAGAAATACTTCGAAAAAGATAAAGCCCTCGAAAGGCGTTTCCAGAAAGTAATGGTAGAAGAACCCGGTGTGGAAGATGCCGTTTCCATTCTTCGCGGCTTGAAAGAGCGCTACGAAAATCACCACAAAGTGAAAATTAAAGATGATGCCATCATTGCATCGGTAACACTCAGCAATCGCTATATCACCGAGCGTTTTCTGCCCGATAAAGCTATTGACTTAATTGACGAAGCCGCTGCAAAACTTCGCCTCGAAATGGATTCGCTCCCTGAAGAGTTGGATGAAATCGAAAGAAGAATTATGCAGATTGAAATTGAAATGGAAGCCATTAAGCGCGAAAACGATGAGAAAAAACTGAGCGAACTGAACGAAGAACTCGCCAACCTCAAAGAAGAGCGCAATCAGTTTAAAGCCAAGTGGCAAAAAGAAAAAGAAATTGTAGATAAAATTACCGCCCGCAAGCGCGATATTGAAAACATGAAACTGGAAGCCGAGCGCTACGAGCGCGAAGGCGACTACGGAAAAGTGGCTGAGATTCGCTACGGCAAAGCCAAAGAAGCCGAAGCCGACATCAAGAAATTTGAAAAGCAACTCGCTGAAATTTCACCCGACAAACGTTTACTGCGCGAAGAAGTAACAGGCGAAGACATTGCCGCCATTGTAAGCAAATGGACAGGTATTCCGGTTACGCGTATGCTCGAAGGCGAAAAAGAAAAACTCTTGCATCTCGAAGACCGTTTGCGCGAGCGCGTAAAAGGGCAGGACGAAGCCATCGAAGCCGTAAGCGATGCCATACGCAGAAGCCGCGCAGGTTTGCAGGACGAGCGTAAACCCATCGGCTCGTTTCTTTTCCTCGGTACCACCGGTGTAGGAAAAACCGAATTGAGCAAAGCGCTCAGCTATGTGTTGTTTAACGATGAACACGCCATGGTGCGTATTGACATGAGCGAGTATCAGGAAAAACATTCGGTGAGCCGCCTGGTGGGTTCGCCTCCCGGTTATGTGGGCTACGATGAAGGCGGACAATTAACCGAAGCCGTACGCAGGCATCCGTACTCGGTCATCCTTTTCGATGAAATTGAAAAAGCGCACCCCGATGTGTTCAACATTTTGTTGCAAGTGTTAGATGACGGAAGGCTAACCGATAACAAAGGCAGAACGGTGAACTTCAAAAACACGCTCATCATCATGACCTCCAACATGGGTTCCGATATTATACAGCGCAACTTTGAGCATGTAAAAGAAGAGAACATGCTTGCAGTAATTGAAACTACCAAGTTGGAAGTAATGGAGCGACTGAAACAGGCAGTGCGCCCCGAGTTTCTGAACCGTATTGATGAAATTGTAATGTTCCGCCCGCTGATGAGGCAGCAGATTCGCGAAATTGTAGAACTGCAATTAGCGGAGTTGCAAAAAATGCTTGCTCATAAAGAAATGAGTGTAGAGATTACCGATAAAGCACTCGATTACCTGGGCGAAGAAGGTTTCGACCCGCAGTACGGAGCACGCCCGCTCAAGCGCGTAATCCAAAAAGAAGTGGTAAACGAAATTTCGAAAATGATACTGAGCGGCAAAGCCGATAAAGGCGACACGATTATTGTAAACGCAAAAGGCGGTGTGCTAACTTTCGAAGCCGCCAAGCAGGCTGAAATAGTAGAGTAACAAGTAGTAGTGTGTTGGTTTTAGCGCCATCGTTTTTACGGTGGCGCTTTTTACTTGGTCTGACCTTGGTCAGACAATTTCAACCACCACCACAATCCTTAACAATTCATTCATCGCGAATACCGTTATTTGCACTGCGCTCATGAGTAAAAGTTTTTCGGCAGGTTTTCTGCTTTTGTTTTTTGTCCTTCATTCATTCTCCCAATGTATTTCCTCCTTTCCCTATACCGAAGATTTTGAAACCAATAACGGCAACTGGGTAAGCGGAGGCACCGGCAACGATTGGACATGGGGACAGGTTTCCAAGTCGGTAATTTCACAGGCGGCAAGCGGCAGCAATTGCTGGGTACAGGGCGGCTTGGTTAATTCGTTTTACAATTTAGGCGAGCGCTCGTTTCTGCAAAGCCCTTGCTTCGATTTTAGTTCGTTACAGTATCCGTACATATCGTTTCAAATTTTTTGGGAAAGCGAACACACCTACGATGGCAGCAATTTGCAATACTCCATCAACGGAGGAACTACATGGCTCAACGTTGGTGCCTACAACGAGCCGGTTAACTGCATGACACAAAACTGGTACAACACCCCCAACATCACCAACCTCAACAACCTTGTTGCGGTAAAAGAAGGGTGGACAGGAAATGTGCAGCCCACACAGGGAAGTTGCCAAGGCGGCAACGGCAGCAACGGCTGGAAATTAGCAAAGCACTGTTTGAGCAATCTTGCCGGTGAGCCTAATGTAATTTTTCGTTTCACCTTCGGTGCCGGAACCGCCTGCAATGCGTACGATGGTATTGCTTTCGATGATATAACTATTGGCGAAGCACCTGCCAACACGGCAACAGTTACCTATACCTGCAACGGAAACGCGGTTGCTTTTTCTGCAACTACAAGCGGCTGCCCCGATAATGTGCAATGGAATTTTGGCGATGGAGGAACAGCCAATGGTTTAGCCGCTGCTCATACCTATCAATCGCCCGGAGTTTACAATGTAACGTTTTCTGTAGCAGGCCCATGCAATGCACCCGCAGTTGTAATAAAGCAGGTTGAAATTCCAGTGCTTACTGCACTGGTAAATAATGTAAGCTGCTTTGGAGGAAATGACGGAAGCGCAACTGTTGTTGTCAATTCAGCAAACGGACCATTCAGCTACGAGTGGAGCACTTTACCCGTTCAAACCACCTACTCGGCTTTCAATCTTGCCGCAGGCAATTATACTGTTACTGTTTCAGGAGGCAGTGTTTGTGCTTCAACACTCAATGTTACAGTGAGCGAGCCGCAGCCTCTGTCGGTAAGTTTAAACGCATTACCCGATACTTGCTTTACCGGAACAGGAGTATTAACTGCTGCTGTTACCGGTGGCATTTCGCCCTATCAGTTTGTTTGGAGCAATAGCGCAACCGCCAATCCTGCTGTTCAACTTACTTCCGGCAATTATCAGCTAACCGTTTCCGACAGCAACAACTGTTCGGTTACCGCAGTTGGTAATGTTACATCTATTTCGGGCATTGGAGTTGTATTTACCGGTTTACAAAATGTAAGTTGCCTTAAAGGAAATGATGGAACAGTTACGGTTTTGGTCAACGGTGGAAATACTCCGTATCAATACCTGTGGTCGAACGGTGTAAGTGCCGATAAACTAAACGGAGTGATGCCCGATGTTTATTCGGTTACGGTTACCGATGCAAACAATTGCAGCAACACCGCATCGGTTGAAATTGAAAAAGAGAACTGCGAATCGTATGTGCATTTTCCAACGGCATTCAGCCCGAATGGCGATGGGGTAAACGATTTGTTTAAACCCAAATATTCATTCGACTTAAAGAGATTTTCATTGCGTGTGTACAATCGCTGGGGCGAAGAAGTTTTCGCCACTACCAATGTAAACGAAGGCTGGAATGGATGGTATAAAAATATGGAACAGCCCTTAGGGGTTTACGCATGGTTCTCGGAATATTCTTTTGCCGATGGCAAAAAACAAGTGCAGTCGGGAAATGTTACGCTCATGCGATGATTAAAACCTGTTTAAGTCGGTTACCCCAATTCTAACCGCCCCGAAATCTTGGACATTCATAACACAAGAGTTTTCTTAATGTCTTTAATGAACTTAGTGGTAAAAGTGATTAAATAGTTTCTTTTTTCTTCTTAGCCGGAAAGTTGAAGAAGTAAGAAGTAAGAATGGGTAAACCGAAAATAGCTACAGTAGTTAAAGAAAAATACATATCGGCTTTCTCCGTTTCCAGAAACTCGCATAAAAAATTATGCGGGTAATACACACAGGCAAAATCAACACACAGGCGCAAACCCAATATGCCGATTACCAAAAACGCCACCAAATCCAAAAACGGAAAGCGCTCCATCAGTTTTACAAAATAACCTGCCACAATTCGCATGGTAATAATGCCTATGAAAACACCTGTGCACACTAAATAAATGTTGTTGGTAAATGCCACCGCAGCAAACACATTATCCAGCGAAAAAGTTAAGTCCATCATTTCCACCATTACCACCGTACTCCAAAAAACATTCAGCCCCGGAATTTTTCGCGGATGTTTTACCTCCGTGGTTAGTTCTTCCTGCTCTATCTCTAAAATGTTTTCGCGCTTAAAAATCCGTTTGTAAAAAAAGTGCAGACACAAATACAACAAGTAGCCGCCTCCGGCAAGTTTAAGCCAGTTAATTTTTATCAGAATGCTGGCAAAAATCAACGCAGTTCCTCTGAAAATGTAGGCAAAAAATAACCCTATGCGAAGCGCTTTTCTTCGCTGTGCGGGCGGTAAATCCATTACCATGGTAGCCAGCACCGCTGCATTATCAACCGAAAGCAAACTTTCAATCAATATCAGGTTGAGTATAACTAAAAGCGCAGTTTTCGGATTGGGTTGCAGGAAGTGCGAAAAGAATTCCGTAATGAAATCCAAGCGGGTGTTATTTTGGGGCGCTAAGTTAACCGAAAATATGAGCGCAAAGTTGAAGTTGGTTATTTACGACATGGACGGACTGATAATAAACAGCGAGCCTTTTTGGCGGCAGGCGGAAATAAAAGTTTTTGCCACTGTAGGCTTGCAGTTAACCGAAACCGACTGCATACAAACCACCGGCTTTCGGTTCGATGAGGTTGTTGATTTTTGGTATAACCGCCAGCCCTGGCTTGGCAAAACCAAGGAACAAATACACGATGAGGTGATTGATGAAATGGAGAATGCCATTACCCATCACGCCACCGAAATGGAAGGAGTGCATACATCGCTGGAATATTTCAAAAGCAAAGGAATGCGTATTGCGCTGGCCTCTTCTTCTGCCATGCGGCTCATAAAAGCAACGGTGCAAAAGTTAGATATTGAAGATTACTTCGAATTGCTTGTTTCAGCCGAGCACGAAACCTACGGAAAACCTCATCCTGCTGTTTTTCTCCGTACTGCCGAAACGCTTGGCATTCGCCCCGATGAATGTTTGGTTATTGAAGATTCGTTTTACGGATTACTGGCTGCCAAAGCAGCAAAAATGAAATGTGCTGTGGTGCCCGACCCTTCAGCGATTAACGATGCACGCTTTGTAATAGCCGACTGGAAATTGAACTCGTTGAAGGAAATTTCTGCTATGCTGAATTTTTAGTTCTGGCACATTTGCGCCCATATATTTCAAAATGCTGAAGAATGAATTAGCAAAGAGTGGCTTATTCTTATTATGCCGCTTTTTGATAATTGACTACCGTTAATTCATGCCCTTTGGCTCGCTCTTCTTTCGCTGCTTGCAGTAATGCCTTTGCTACATCGCCTTCAATGGTGTAATCGCCACAAACGTTACAAACCTGAGCAGGAACATGGCGAAATACGATAACCATGTTGTCTTTATCGAAGGTTACCGTAGTTGTCCCCTTTTCCATTACTCCGTTTTTACAGGTAGTACAGTAGTTCATTGTTTACGTTTCGTTTTGTAGTCGTTTTCAAAAATAAGCAAACTTGGCTCGTAAGCGGTAATTACTCTACAGGTAATATTGTTTACCTGAGCAAAGCAAACATGCAAAGGTCTGCCTTCGAAGAAGCTGAGATAAAGAAAACTGGGATAAGGTTTATCACTTGGGTATTCGGCAATTTTGTCGCCATACTCTATAGTATGCTCAACGATGTTAAGGTCAATGTTTCTTTCATCGGCTTTTTCTAACACATGCTTAGTGTACTCAAATGTTTGAAAACCGAAGTTTTTACTCTTGCTCACGTACAACGCCTCTTTTGTTACGAATATAGAAAGAGGAGAGATAAGGACTAACGTATTGACGGAGCCAATTGTCGGTACACCTTACATAAACTCAACTGCTGTTTGCTTGCTACGGAAGAATAGGGTTCAACTCAATTCAACGTAGGCTCCAACTGCCGTATGTAGGCAATCAAATCGGTTGAAGGCAGTTTCTCTTCACCCACTTCGCGAAGCATGGTAATCAGTTGCCCGCGGTGAAAAGTTCCGTGGTTAACCAAATGGAAAAGCAAATCTTCAATGCGGTTGGTAAACTGCAATCCTTTGGTGTTGGTGTAGGTTATGGTGCCGTTTAAGTAATGCTTGTCTTTTGTTTTTACAAAAGCGGCAATCTCCTCCGAGGTTTTCTGCCATCGTTCCAACGAACCCAAAAACGTTTCATTCAAGTCTTCGCTGGGCCAGGTAGTTGCCTGCTCGCCTTTAATTCTGCGAAACCAAATCAACTCGGCATCCCAAATGTGGTAAACGGTTTTGCGAATGGTAGGAAAACTGCTCTTCAGTTCTTTATCCAAAAGGCTCTCGTCAAGGTTCTTCAGAATTTCAACTATTTTGCCATTCGCCCACGCATTAAACTGTAAATGCTTGTAAATACTGTAACTCATGTTTTGCTGACACTTTGATGACGTGAAATTGATTTAATTTTCAACACTTGCAAGAAATGAAAACAAAAAAGCCAAAACATTCAGCGGGGGTCGCTTCAGTTACAGCGCAGGATGTATTACCCGAAAATACAACTATTATTCCGCATAGCGCACCTATTTACACCACATCAACTTATCTGTACGAATCACCCGAAAAAGCGCAGCGGGTGTTTGAGGGCAAGGAAGAAGCTTTCATCTATTCGCGCTGGAGCCATCCTAATGCAGAATTGGTGGAGCGAAAGCTGGAGTTGCTGGAAACCTTCGGGTTAAACGTAAAAGCAAAGGCGCTGGTATTTTCTTCAGGCATGGGAGCAATAGGCACACTGTTTCAAAGCGTACTGAAACCCGGAGATGCCATACTGGCGCAGGGCAATATTTACGGCACTTCGGTTGATTATTTTAATCACTACTCCGCTGCATTTAAAACCGAAGTTATCTATGCCGATTTTGCCAATCTGAATCAATTGGAAACTATTCTTAGGCAGAAGAAAAACATAAAGTTGCTATATGCCGAAACCCCCTCCAACCCAACACTCAATTGCTATAATTTAAAAGCGCTGTCCGGCTTGGCTCATCGCTACAAAGCAAAGCTGGCGGTTGACAATACCTTTGCTTCGCCCTACTTACAACAACCCTTAAAGTTCGGAGTTGATTTTGTTGTTCACTCCGCCACAAAATATTTGAACGGACATGGAACCGGCCTTAGCGGCTTTTTGGTGGGGCGCGATGTAAAGTTCATGGGAAAAGAAGTTTGGAAAATCCGCAAACTGAATGGAACCATTTGCAGCCCTTTCGATGCATGGTTGTTGAACATAGGCATGAAAACACTATCGCTGCGTATGGATAAACACTGCACTAATGCAATGGCGGTGGCAAAATTTTTAGAACAACATACGGCAGTAGCAACCGTAAATTATCTCGGCTTAAAAAATCATTCCGACCATGCACTTGCCAAAAGGCAGATGAAAAACTTTGGCGGAGTGCTTTCTTTTGAGCTAAAGGGCGGCTACAAAGCCTGTTTAAAATTTTTAAAGAAGATAAAGTTCTGTCAACTCACTGCATCGCTCGGCACTATTGACACACTCATACAGCATCCGGCTTCCATGAGCCACTACTTTGTTCCCAAACAACAGCGCGAAACATTCGGCATTACCGATGGCTTAATTCGTCTTTCGGTAGGCATAGAAGATGTGCAGGATGTAATTGCCGATTTAGAGCAAGCACTTAGGTGAAGCCTTAATAAACTTAATCCCCTATGTGATCATTCCTCGGTCTGACCACTCTATATGTCCGTATTTTTCTATGTGGTTACACTTTTTTTTCAAGCCTTAATGCACTTAATGTTCTAAGTAGTTCACTCTTGGTCTGACCTTGGTCAGACCATTCTATGTGTTCTTATGTTTCTATGTGGTTACCTTGTTTTCAAGCCTTAATGCACTTAATGTTCTAAGTGGTTCACTCTTGACCTGACCTTGGTCAGACATATTCTATTTCTCCTTATGTTTCTATGCGGTAAACTCTTTTCAGTTTTTGTTTCTAAACATTGTTTGGTATTTCCGCCATAGAATTTCGTATTTCACCTCATGATTTCCATTGCCATACACGGAGGTGCGGGTGTTATCCTCCGCGAAAATCTTTCTCCCGAAAAGGAAACCGCCTACATACATGCCCTCACCGAAACAGTAAGAACAGCATACGCAGCACTCGAAAATGGTGCAAGTGCACTTGATGCTGTTGAACTGGCTGTAAAACTTATGGAAGACAGCCCGTTGTTTAACGCAGGGCGAGGCTCTGTGTATAATGCCGAAGGTAAGCACGAAATGGATGCCGCAATTATGAGTGGAAGCGATTTGTCGGCAGGCGCAGTTGCTTTAGTGAACCGCGTAAAAAATCCGGTTTCGCTTGCCCGCGCAGTAATGGAAAAATCAAATCATGTTTTTCTTGCCGGGGCAGGTGCCGAAGAGTTTGCCGTTAAAGCAGGTATTGAGTTGGCGAACAAGGATTACTTCCACGATGAATTTCGTTTTCAGCAATGGCAAAAAATAAACGGAACCAATGCGGCAAAACTTGACCATGATGTTTCGCTCAACGAAAAGAAATTCGGAACCGTGGGGGCAGTGGCTTTAGATACAAGCGGCAATTTGGCAGCAGCTACTTCAACGGGTGGTATGACCAACAAACTGCAAGGGCGCATTGGCGACAGCCCTCTTATTGGCGCGGGAACGTACGCCAACAACCAAACCTGTGCGGTGTCATGCACCGGACATGGCGAACTTTTTATAAAGCACGTTGTGGCATACGATGTTCACTGCCTTATGTATTACAAGGGAATGAGTTTAGCCGAAGCCTGTAATTATGTAGTAAATCAAAAGCTTACGGAGGCAAAAGCCGAAGGCGGCTTAATTGCGGTTGACCGCTTCGGGAACGTTGCATTGTATTTTAATACTCCGGGCATGTACCGCGCCATGAAAACGCCAAGCGAAGAGTACACAGCTATCTTTAAGTGATTAACGTTTCTTACGTGCAATTTTAGCATCGAACACACCACCAACATACAGGTAACCGTTATGGGCTAATCCGGTTGCACCACCGCTTAGCTGTTCTCCGCTGTCGTAGTAAACCACTTCGCATTTTTTCGTTGTAGGGTTGATGCTGTAAACCGTACTCGGAGAGTAGTTTGCTGCATCTTTTACATGTTTCAAAAACGCAATCAGGCGAAGATGGCATGCCACTAAAATATCTTCCCCGTCAAAACGCAGGTTATCGGCTCCTTTCACTTTTGCAATCACCTCGCGGTTCAGCATTTTACCGTCTGTAAAATCAAATTGCCATACTTTGTTTTGCAAGGTGCTTGCTAAATACACTTTGCCGTTTCGGTTGGTTATGCCATTGCTGTAACAATATTTCTGCGAAGCAACCGAACAAGTATTTCCATTCCAATAAATTATCTGCGCGCGCTTTAGTTTGAACAGCGGTTCCCAAATATTGCCCGCCTTTTTTGCATCGTTCGAAACAAGAATGGTTCCATCAGTAAATCCTGTAACGGCATTGGGCGAAGAAATGAGCGGGTCAACAATTTTGCATAGGAAGTAGAGATTATTTCCTTCCACCTTGTAACGCAAAATTGAATTCACTTTTATTTCGTGTTCGTGGTTTACAACCAAAAGAATAAGCGAATCTTTCATCGGCACCAGGTCAATCCCGTGCGGCTGAAAATCAAGCCCTACAGGCTCGTTTAAGCGTTTAAGAATTTCCATTTTTCCGCTTTCCGGATAGTACGCATTTATTTCACCGTAATGCGGTTTACCTTCTCTGCGCTCATTACACGAAATCAAAATGCGGGCAGTGCCGGTACTTGTGTCCAACACCATATCCTCCGGCCCGGGTCCGGTGGCTATAATTTCATCTTTGGTTTGGTAACGCTTCGGTAGTGTAACACATCCCGACAGTAAAAACGACAAAACAAATGCAAACAATATTCTCATGCGTGCAAGTTAAAATTTCAAAGGTTCTTTGTCGGTCTTTCTCCACTTAATGAACTTAATGTTCTTAGTGGTAAACCTATAAGTCTGACCTTGGTCAGACAACTGCTTAAGTATTTGGCAGGCGCAAGAACTATTCACATGTGTGAAAATTAAAATCCCGAATAGCTTTTGTTATTGCTTAATGAACTTAATGTTCTTAGTGGTCAACAGTTCAAGTCCTGTAAATCCTTTCCCAACCTCCGTTCAAAATAAATTCTTAACCTTTAGCCGATAATCTAAACAACACATGGCAGCACCCGCTTTAACAGGAGGAAATTTCCTCTTCATGCAATCTAACCCCAACGATGTTTTTATTCCTGAAGAGTTTAGCGAAGAACAGCGAATGATTTTTAATACCGTTAAAGAATTCATGCTGCAGGAAGTGCACAGCATGGGTTTGGCAAAACTGGCTTCGCTTGATGCAGAAAAGGACAAAGACCTGGTGTTGGAAATTTTCCGCAAAGCATCCGAACTTGGTTTGTGCGGAGTTTCTATTGATGAACAATACGGTGGCATGGGGCTTGACTTTAACACCGGCTTGCTTTTTACCGAAGCATTGGCACTCGGTTTTTCATTTGCCACTACCATCGGATGCCAAACATCTATCGGCTCGCTTCCTATTTTGTGGTATGGCACCGAAGCGCAGAAAAAAAAATACCTTCCTGCTATTGCAAGTGGTGAAAAAGGCTGCTCGTATTGCTTAACCGAACCAACTGCCGGCTCCGATGCCAACAGCGGAAAAACTCGTGCAGTATTAAATGCCGAAGGCACCCACTACATTTTAAACGGACAAAAAATGTGGATTACCAACGGTGGCTTTGCCGAAGTGTTTACTGTGTTCGCCAAAATTGATAACGATGAAAAACTATCTGCTTTCATTGTAGAAAAATCATTTGGCGGTATTGAGTTAGGCAAAGAAGAAAAGAAGATGGGCATTAAAGCATCTTCTACCGTGCAGGTGTTTTTCAACAACTGCAAAGTGCCAAAAGAAAATTTGCTGGGCGACCGCGGCAAGGGCTTTAACATGGCACTCAATATCCTCAACAGCGGGCGCATAAAAATTGCTGCCGGTGGTGTAGGCGGAATGAAATTCGGCTTGGAAAAATGTGTGGAATACACCACCCAGCGCCAG
This sequence comes from Chitinophagales bacterium, assembly GCA_026129525.1. Classification (GTDB taxonomy): domain Bacteria; phylum Bacteroidota; class Bacteroidia; order Chitinophagales; family LD1; genus Bog-950. Next base: position 141,841 of record JAHCHW010000004.1, read on the forward strand.
CAGTTCGGCAAACCCATTTCCGATTTTGGTGCCATTAAACAAAAAATAGGAACCATTGCTTCGCATGCGTTTGCTATTGAATCGGGCACCTACCGAATAGGCGCAGAGGTAGATAAAAAACATGCCGAACTAAAGCAGGCAGGCAGTAGTTTCAACGATGCAAAAATCAATTCCATGCGCGAGTATGCCATTGAGTGCGCTATTCTGAAAGTGCTCGGAAGCGAAGCCATGTGCAACACGGGCGATGAAGCCATACAAATGTTTGGCGGCATGGGCTACAGTCAGGAAACAGGCGTTGAAATGGCTTACCGCGATGCGCGCATTACCAAAATTTACGAAGGCACAAACGAAATTAACCGTATGTTGGCGTTGGGTGAGTTTTACAAACGCGCTTTTGTTTCTAAAGAAATAAACCTCGGTGCCGCCAAGCGCACTATACCTGCTGCCATACTCCAAAATTACAATCCGTTTAAGAGCGGTGAATTTGCCACCGAATGGCAGTACATCAACAATTTAAAAGCCCTGTTTATGATTCTCACCGGCTCTGCCGGTAATCGCCTTCGCGAAAAATTGGTGGACGAACAGGAAATTGTAATGAACCTTGCCGATGTAATGGCAATGGCATTTGTTACCGAGTCGGCTTTTTTACGCGTCATGAAACTGAAAGCCAAAAGAGCCGATAAAACGGAAGTGGAGATGAAAACAAAAATGGCACAGGCATACTTGTATGATGCACTTGATGTAGCCCGTAAAGCAGCTAACAATGCGTTAGACAGCTATTGCTCGGGCATTGAGAAAGCAATACTTAAATGCCTTGTCCGCAGAATGCTCCGCACTTACAACGTAAATCCCAAGAACCTCAAACGCGAAGTTGCCGACTACCTCATTACTAGAGCGGGATAGTATTTTTTTTGCTCCAACTCTTAATGAACTTAATGCCCTTAGTGGTTAATCCACCAGTCAGATCTCGGTCAAACTGGGTCTATGTTTTCTTACGTTCCTATGTGGTAAAAATTTTCTTCTTGTTTCCTCATGCGCCTACATAGTAAACTTTTCCATTCCCCGATGCAGTAAAAATCTTTCCCCATAACTTGGTATCATTACACCACCATGCTTTTGAAAAAGCTGTTTAACTTTTTTGCCGATAAATATTTCCACCGCGTGTTTCAAAACTTCATAAAACAACATGCCGGCAAAAGCATTTTCATTTTCGATATTGATAACACCATTGCCCACACCTATCCTTCGCTTCTCAATCAATATAACTCCGAAGCCGAGCGCCACCTTTCCCTTCAGGTATTTCCTTCTATGCAGCAATTAACTTCGGCTATTGAGCGTTCCCCTTCGCGCTGTGTGTTGTTTCTTACGGCTCGCTCCTACAAAATGTATCGGCCAACGTTGCAATGGTTGCAACAAAACGGCTTTCCCGCTGCAAAGCAAAATGTAGTTGTTGTGCCCGATGCTAAAACAAAGTTGCGTTACATCGAAAGCGTGCTGCCCCTTCAACCCAAACTTTGGCTCATTGACGACATGAGCTACCACCACGAACACGGTGAAGTGAAATTTTACGACAACGAAATTCGGTTACTTTTGAAAATGCCGCTTCGCTACATTGGCTATCAAACCATCAGGCGGTTTCAAAACAAGATAAAGTGAACGCGTTTCTAAAAAGAAATACAAAGCGGCTTATACGCATCCTCATTTGCCTCTGCAGAATTAACTGGTGGCAGTTGCTGCGCTTGTATAAAGCCGATGGCGAAATTGTGCTTATCACCCCGCTGTGGGCAAAAAACTGGCTCATTCACCAATTGGAGTTAGACCTCCTGCTTATTGGCGCTATCGTAAAACAGGGGCGCACTTTTCGAATTTTTACCGGAAAGAATTACAACTCCATCCGCCACAAAATTGTTTTCTACAACGCCTCCGAAATTTTTAACGATACCGGCTCGGTAAACTACACCGAGTTTCTCGTTAACTGGTGCCGCGCCCTCGAAGCCAACGGCAACAAAGTGTTGCTCGGCTCGCACGAAATTGTGTATTGGGAAAACAAAGCTTACATGTACCGCAAATTCAAAGAGCTTGGCATCCGCCACCCCGAAACACAAATTTTTAATTCGGTCGAAGAATTGCAACAGGCAGCCGTCAACTATCCATGCCTTATAAAAGAAGAACACAGCTACGGCTCGCTGGGCGTGCATAAAGTAAACAGCCGCGAAGAAGCCATTGCACTTTGCAGCACTGAAAAATTCAAAAAACGCAACGAGCATATTATTGCCCAGCAACTGATAGATATGCACAAAGATTTCCGCGTAATTATTGTAGGCAACGAAATTGTGCTGCACTACTGGCGCACCAACCCTGCCAAAGAATGGAAACCCACCAGCACCATGCACGGCAGTAATGTTGATTTTGTAACTTTTCCCGAGCAATGGCGCGAAAGCATTTTGCAAACATTCAAAAAGCTGAACATTACCACGGGTGCTTTCGATATTACCTGGCAGGGCGATGACCTCACAACCGAGCCTATTATACTTGAGGTTAGCCCCAGCTACCAGCCCAACCCTCCGGTTGACCTTACCGGGCGCGGCTTTACCTATGGCGAATTCAAAAAGAAATTTCTGTGGCGAAATTCATGGGACACTATCTACCTCCATTGGGTACAGTTACTCATGGAAAAACGCGTTAAATGGTTTTTGAGAGATAAATAAAAGTAAGGTCTTGAATAGCGGAAATCACCAAAGCGCCTGTCATTGCGAGCAGAATTCATGTAAAAATCAAATAGCGTTTTCTGCGAAGCAATCTTCATTGTTGTATTTTCAAAAACGATGTGCAACATATCAGTGGCTGCTTTTTTCCGATATTGTTTGGCGTGTATGGTATGTATTAACTGAAATGAACGCAATACATTGGGAGTAATGCCTATGAGTGATTATATTTTTGAAAGGGTAGATGAAAGTCGCTATAAAGATTTGTCCTTCTTAGTGCGGGAATCGTTTGGCTCTGTTAAGGGCTATGATTACTTTAAACATAAGATGGACACAGGCTATTTGGGCGTAAAGCACTTGGGGTACCTTGCTTATGACAGTGCGGGTAAGCCGGCAGCGTTTTACGGAGTATATCCATGTATGGTGGAGTATAACGGAGTCCATTATCTCGCAGCCCAGTCGGGCGATACAATGACCCACCCGAAGCATGGAGGCAAAGGGTTGTTTACTATGTTGGCTAAAATGACTTATGAACTTGCAAAAAAGGAAGGTGTTCAATTCATATTCGGCTTTCCTAATTCCAATTCTTATCCTGGTTTCGTAAAAAAACTGAATTGGATACATAAAGAGGATATGACTAACTATACTTCTGCTGTTGTAACACTGCCTTTTGCTGCTTTGGCACACAAGTTCACACTGGTTGAATTTCTTTATAGATATTATGTAAGAGGCATAATGACATTTTTTAAGAGCAATAAGTCTTTTCTTGTCAACTCTGCTTTAAAGAATAGTATAGGTAGTGTCTTACACGATTCCAATTTTTTCAAATACAAGAGTTTTAATGAAAACTTTCTGATTGACTTGAGCGGTGTTACAGCATGGATTAAAGTGGACGGTTGTCTATTGGTAGGGGATATTGAATTGACAAGCCTGCAACACTTTGAGAAACTATGGAGTGGGTTAAAACGAATAGCATTTATTACAGGATGTACCAAAATAATTTTCCCTTTAAACCCCGGTTGTGCATGGGATAAACTACTCAAAGGGAATGTAAAGGCAGAAAAGGGAATGTATATCGGTTACCTCGATCTACAGTCCGGTTTACCGCTTGAAAACTTTAAGTATGTAGGTGCCGACTACGATACTTTTTAAAATCCGTAGGTGCCAAAGTGCATGTTTACATTAATCATGTTCGACTCGAAGGTGGTTGTCGAACTTATGCAGTACCGGGGCAAAACATTTTTATCGTTTTTATCTGAAAAGCATCGGTAATCAACCGCCAGCAGGTTTTTATAGCCTAATCTCAAACTCATTTCCTTTACTTTATCGTTGTAACTGCCATCCGGATAAGCTATTGATTTCACTTCTTTTTGAATGGCATCTTCGAGCATTTTTTTACAATCCAGCATTTCAGTGCTTGCAGATTCAATATCTATCAGTCCCAAATTTGGGTGATTGTGTGAGTGTGCACCAATCTCAATGAAGGGCAAACTTGCCATTTCTTGAAGTTGTTCTTTATTCATTAGCCGCCAATGTTCGGGCGGATAGCTTGCCGTGTAATCTTTTTGTGGCAGTAATCTTCTGATCTCATTCATTAGCTTTTCCCTCTCCTCTATCTTCAGCGATTTTGTCAAATCCAGTAATCCATCAAAACTTTTAACACGGTGGGCACCTACAACACCGGTATCAATCAGTTCAGTTTTTAAGTCTTTACGTAAAAGAAACAAAAGGTCGTACCATGTAACATAATTCCCCTCTAAAAGTTGCGACACAACAAAAATAGTAGCCGGTACATCCATCTTCTTCAAGAGAGGGAAGGCATTTGTATAATTATTTTCATAGCCGTCATCAAACGTTATGGCAATTGTTTTTCGTTTAGGGGTATGATCATTTCGGTACATCTCGAAAATCTCATCAAGAGAAACTATGTCAAAGTGCTTTTTAAAATATACGAGATGTTGTTTGAATTGCGAAGTGGCTATGGGTCCCGGGCTAAGGGTATGATCGGGGCTATCTACAACTCCGTGATATACGAGTATCAGTTTGTTATTTTTGTTCAGCGAGGCAAACAGCCGTTCAATACCCAAAGCGGTTATAAATGGGTAAACAACTGTTCGGGCAATGGTTTTTGCAACGCTCATGTTTTCAAAAATAAACTTCTACCATAAACTAACTTCGATTGGGAATTATACAGCGGCAGGGGCTTAAAAATACAGCCGTCACATTTACCGGACTTCTGCTTGGCTTTATCAGCTTATTATATGTGCAACCTCGTTTTCTTGCACCCGAAGAAATAGGTTTAACCCGCGTCCTTTTCAGCCTCTCTTCGCTTATAGGAGTGTTTCTGCCATTGGGAATCGGCACTATTACAGTTAAGTATTTCCCCGTATTTCGCAATCCTCAAAATGGACACAACGGTTTTTTCGGACTAATACTGTTGTTCATGTTCACAGGCGCTGTAGTCATTTTCAGCTTATTGATAGCGGCTAAAGGTTTTTTTGTAAACACGTATCAGGAACAATCGCGCCTGTTTACCGAGTTCTATTACTATGTGCTTCCCCTCAGTTTCATTATAGGCTTTAATGCGGTTCTTACGCTATACTCCAACTCGCTGTTTCGAACAACCTTCCCCGCTTTGTTCAACGAAATCTTGGTCAGGGTTATTTCAATCGTGCTGTTTACGGTGTATTATTCAAAGCTCATCAATCTTTCGGCATTTGTGTTCCTGTTTGTAGGTATCTACGGCACTCAAACGGTTTGTTTGCTGTTATATCTCTTCCTCATTGATAAGCCAAGTATAAATGTGAATTGGAACTTGCTGAAAGAAGGAAATTTTGCTGCTATGCTGAAATTTGGTTTGTGGATGTCCTTTGTTTCGGTTGCATCAATGGGCATCAAATACATTGATGCGTTGGTGATTGCAAAATATTACAAGTTGGAATTGGTAGGTATTTACACAATAGCCGCATTTATTCCGAATATTATCGAAGCACCGCTGAATGCTTTGGACAGAATTGCCGGCACCAAAATTTCGCAGGCGCTGGCACAGAAAGATTACAATGAAATAAAGAAGATATACTATCTGTCTTCCCACTATCTGCTTGTAATTTGCGGGCTCATTTTTATTGGCATAGTAACCAATATCGAATTCATATTGCAACTGTTGCCTCCAAAGTATTCAGGTGGGTTAAGCGTAGTCATAATTATCAGTATAGGCGCTATGTTTAACATAGCAGGAGGAGCTATCACGCAAATCATTTTCAGTTCCGATAATTTCTGGAAGGGGGGCACACTGCTTATAGTGGTAATGATTGTTACCCTGCTTTTAAATCTTGTATTGGTTCCTGTTAACGGTTTACAGGGTGCTGCAACGGCAACAGCACTTTCAGCAGCGTTGTATTTCGCTGCTAAGTTTTGGATCGTTTACCGAAGTTTCGGCTTGCAACCCTATTCGCTGAAAACCTTGCAAACTATCCTTATAATTATTCTTATTTGTTTTGGTGTGTGGTGTCTGCCGCAAGTAACTTCACCTATAGCCAATATTGCTTTCAGGTCTGTAAGTGCTATAATGTTATATGCAGGCATAGTATTATTTCTCAACTTGGCTCCCGATCTGAAGCAATTGGCAAAGAATGCGAAGAGCATGTTGCGTTTTTGAGTATTGTCAAAGCGAAGGTGATTATCGATCATAGTTCGGTAAAAATTAATGTTTGTTTACATTATATTCACCACCCAACGCACAAGCAGCGTTGATTTGTGTGGTGATTTTTTTGAACCTTGAACACAACCTCCTATGTATAAGTTCTCTACAACTATTCTGTTGAGTGTGCTTGTTGGTTCTTTGTCTGCGCAGAACCTCGTTCCCAACTCAAGCTTCGAAATTGTTACAAGTGAACCCTTTTATGGTTGCGAGTTCGATCGTTTGAGCGACTGGATTAACCCATCAGGGTTGTACTGTGGCAACAATAATGCAGGTACCCCCGATGTGTTCAGTAAATTTTCTACAGGACAAGCGGTGCTGCCTAACTCATTTATGGGCCACACACAACCGCATACAGGAGACCGTTGTTCGGGTATTGTAACCTACCATCAGCAACTTGCTAATTACCGCGAGTATATGATGGTGCCGCTTACTTGCCCGTTGATTCCCGGACAAACTTATAACGTTTCATTTTGGACAACCGGAGGAAATCCGGCACAGTACATTTATCATTCCAACAATATTGAAATCTGTTTTACCACGTCTGCCCTTTCTCAAACCATGGCTAATATCATATCCGGTGTAGTTCCTCAAATTACCATAACCACACTCATCGCAAATTCTTCGTGGACACTTTACTCCTTTCAATTTACACCCACACAGCCCTATACTTACATGACCATCGGCAATTTTAAAACCGATGCAAGTACCCAAATACAATCGTTTGGAACTAACCGCCCTTATGCGTATTACTTTATTGATGATTTTACGGTAGAGCCGGCTGCTACCAATATTTTAGGAAACGACACCAGCTATTGCGGCAGTTTTTCGCATGTTTTATCTACCGGCTATTCAAACACTGTATGGAGCACAGGCGATACCGCTGCACAAATTACTGTTACTGTTCCCGGCACTTACTGGGCAAGCGTTACTGACAATTGCATAACTATATCCGATACTATTGTTATTTCCCCATTCACATCCAATTTTACCATCAACCTCGGCCCCGACACTACTTATTGCGGTAATTTTTCGCGAACACTTTCTGCCGGAAACGCTACCACCCTTTGGAGTACCGGAGTTACGGCTGCACAAATTACTGTTACTGCCCCCGGTGTTTATTGGGCGTACGACAGTAATAGTTGCTATGTTGCTTCCGATACAATCCTTATCAGCCAAAATCTCCTTCCTCAGTTTTCACTACCTGCCGATACCGCCTTGTGTGCAGGCGGTGTATTACCCCTTTCGGTAAGCGGAGCAACTAATGTGCTTTGGAGCACCGGAGCCACCTCTTCATTCATCACTGTTTCCACTCCCGGGCTATACTGGGCAGAGGCATATAACACGCCCGGTTGCGCGTTCCGAGATACTGTGGTGATAACACAGGGCAACATTCTCAACTTTACACTTGGTAACGATACCACCCTGTGTGGCGGAGCAATGGTTTTACAACCCGGCATTAACAACGCACAATATGTTTGGCACGATAACTCCACCAATACTTCTTACACCGTTACACACTCAGGCACATACTCCGTAACCGTTTCCAACCAATGCGGCTCGGTTTCGGGCAGCGTAAACATTACCTACCTAACCACCGGATGTCAACTCGCCATTCCTACGGCTTTTTCGCCCAATGGCGATGGCAAAAACGATTTATTCCGCGCGGTATCGTTCTGCCCCGTGCCAAAGTTTACCATGCGCGTGTACAACCGTTGGGGCGAGTTAGTTTTCGAAACCGATGATATAACAGAAGGCTGGAACGGAGTATTCAGAAACACCGCGCAGCCGGTAGGCGTGTTTGTTTACTACATCGAATACTACAACAATTGCTCGCAGCAAAAAGAAACAGTAGCCGGCAATGTAACTTTGTTGCGATGAGCCACGCCATTGAACACCACCGTCCTTAATGCCTAAGCGGCAAATCAAAAAAGCCTGCACACACACCTACTTGTTAACGCTACTCTCGCCCACGATGCCGAACCTGTACCGAACTTGCCCGCCTGAATGACATAGTCGGGCAGGCTTCGGGAGGCAGAGGGGTGAGTCTCCTACTACACCTCCGCCATCCCGTGACCGGTTCGCGCCAATACTTTTCCAACTTTCGCCAGTCTAAATCCGGTTTGCGCCAACACCTTTCTTGCATTCGTCAAGCCCAATTCGGTTAGCCTTAGTGCCTTTTTTGCTTTCACCATGCAATGTTTCGCAATCAAAAACAGTGTAGGGAACGGAAATTTTTCAACTGCGGTAAATTGCTTACCTTCTTAAACATGTTGCAGCGTACGCCCGGTAGAGCATGTAAACCGGTACAGAGGAAAAAATAACAGATACAGTAGTTATCTGCAGAAATACGGGAACCAAATCATTGCACAATAAAACAACACCTGCTTTTTTATTTCTTTGCCCTTATGAACCGACCTGTAAGAGTGCTTGTTGCCAAAGTTGGATTAGACGGACACGACCGCGGAGCCAAAGTAATTGCCTCTGCCTTAAAAGATGCCGGCATGGAAGTAATTTACACCGGCTTGCGCCAAACCCCCGAAATGGTAGTTAATGCTGCGCTACAGGAAGATGTAGATGCCATAGGCATCAGCATTTTATCGGGCGCACACATGACTGTGTTTCCCAAAGTACTGCACCTGATGAAAGAAAAAGGGCTGAACGATGTGCTGCTGACCGGTGGCGGCATAATTCCCGATGATGAAATGAAACAACTGCAGGCACAGGGCTGCGGGCAGCTTTTTGCCCCGGGCACATCAACCCACCAAATTGCCGACTACATAAAAGGCTGGGTGAAAGAGCACCGAAACTTTTAGCAAAAAACACCTTGCGCGGCAAATGCGGGCGCTTACTTTTGCCCCGAAATTTTTAAAAGCATGACCGCATACGCTACACTCCTCACCGAACTTTCCGATGGCATTTTACTCATTACCATTAACCGCGAAGAAAAAATGAACGCACTAAACAAAACAGTAATTGCCGAATTGGATAACGTGATAGATGAAGTGTATAACAACCCTGAAATTAAAGGAGCCATCATAACCGGTAAAGGCGCTAAAAGTTTTGTGGCAGGGGCCGACATCAGCGAGTTTAAAGGCATGGATAAGGCAGCCGGTATGGCATTAGCCAAACGCGGGCACAGTGTTTTTAATAAAATTGAAATGAGCCCAAAGCCGGTAATTGCCGCAGTAAACGGTTTTGCACTCGGTGGTGGATGCGAATTGGCTATGGCTTGCCATTTGCGTATTGCCAGCGAAAACGCCAAGTTCGGGCAGCCCGAAGTGAATTTGGGAATTATACCAGGCTATGGCGGCACACAACGCCTTACGCAGCTAATTGGCAAAGGCAAAGCATTGGAGTTGTTGATGACAGGCGATATGATTGATGCCAACTGTGCCGAGCGTCTTGGATTGGTAAACGATGTAGTGCAAACTGTTGAACTGCTCGATGTATCGCGCGCTATTCTTAAAAAAATAGTTTCCAAAGCTCCTTATGCCATTGCACAGGTTATTCAGAGCGTTTATGCTCACTTTAAAAGCGGCATTGACGGCTTTGATACCGAAATCGAATTGTTCGGCAAATGCGTAGAAACCAAAGATTTTGAAGAAGGCACCACTGCTTTTCTGGAAAAACGCAAACCCAATTTCAAAGGGGCTTAACAACGTAAACCGTTTTCGCAAGGTTTCATTTACTCCTTAATTATAGTCAACACATTTTATCGTGTTGATGAAAACCAAATCGGTTTTTGCGCGTATAACCACGCATCCCCACTATTTTGTAACAGTATTTTGTATTTATAGGATGAAGCATTTAATCTGTATTGTTTTCGGTATTGGAGTTATGCTGGCACAAAGCCATGCTGCCGGTTTCGAGGTTAAAACCAGTTCTATTATCAGCCAGCCAGCGTTGGAAGTGTTAGGCGAACACAACGGCTCGTGGTACGCCATAGGGTTAGAGAAACCCGGCAACCTTAACAAACCTCCGCGCTATAAAATCATGAAGTATGCTGCGGGTTTCAGCAACGGAACAAGTTCGGAGTTGTACCCCTCGTTTGGCGAAAAAACACATTACTTGCAAGCGGCTATCATCAACAATAAAATTTCGTTGTTCTACGGCAGATGCGAATTACGTGTAGATGAAAGCGCGATGATGAATACACAGGAAGGCCGCGCAGTAATGCCTGTTATTGAGCGCCAGGATTTCGACCTCAATACTTTACAACCCGCAGGCAGTGCCGTTGTTATCTTCGACCAAAAGGACGATTACTTTGCCGCATCGGGAATAGAAATTGTGCAAAATGCCGACAAAAGCAAAACAGCTGTTCTTATAAAACCATACTACAAGTATCAGAAATATAAAGTAGTGTTTACCGATAATCAATCGGGCACAGAAACTTCGCACACGTACTCATTTAAAGATTTAAAGGAATATCTCAGTTTTGTGAATGCGGGCATCAACAACAACGGGCAAATGTATGTTGTGGCAAAAGTTCGCACCGATATTCCCGGCACTCCGCAAAGCAAAAACGGAGACAAATATCATCTCTTCTCCCTCAACAAAAACAGCAAAGAACCTGCAAAAGCCGATTTTACTCCTTCGGGCGAGAGCGGCAAACCCGTTTCGCCACTTAAAACAGCGGTACTCGGTAATGGCGAACTGGTAATTGCTTTCGATCGTTTTAGCGATGCGGCTGGTACCGCTTACGAAGGACTTTCGGTAGTAAAATTTAACGAAGCATTGAGTGTTACCGGTCAGCGCGATATTCAACCGAGTGAAAAACTTGTTCCGCTGGCTGAACAATACAACAAGTTTAAAAAAGGAAGGGAGTTCAGCAATGTGGAACTGCAACAGGTATTTCCGCTTGAGGGCAGCAACTTTATGCTGCTTACCGAATACCACGCCCGCACGCCTAATACCGGCAAAGATGCCCCCGTAACAGTTGAACGCAGTTTTATGATTACCTACCGCATGGACGAAGCGCTGAATGTCCGCAAGCAAAACTTTATTCACAAAAAGCAAAAAAGTGCTGTGGTAGATTATGCTTTTTCGGCACAGGCATACCGCAAGGGCAACGATGTGTATTTGTTTTACAATGACGACTGGGAAAGCGATGATGCTGCTAACATGAACCTGAAATGCAGCTATCTGCCGGAAAACGGAGAATCGTCCATTAAAAAAGTGCTGAACACATCGGGAAGTTTTTTCACCAGCATGGCCCAGGTTTTTATGGGCGAAAACAACCGCATTCTTTTCCGCGAAGATCGTTTGGTTGATTTTGGCGATATAACCAAAGAAGTAAAACTGTTAGAGGTTACCATCAACGAATAATAAATCGTAAAGCCCAATTCTAAAATCCTGCTACATTTAATTTATGAGCAGGATTTTTTGTTGGGGCTTCTTCATTCTTTACTTCCATCCGTTTCTCTTCGCACAAAGTTCATCGCCAACTGCAACTCAGTGGCAACTTGCCGATGAAACCGCCCGAATAGTTCTTCAAAAAATGTCGTTAAAGCAAAAAGTGCGCGAAATGAGCGGCAATACCATGGCGCCTATTATTGCAGGTTTTGCGTTCAAAGGTCATTTGCTGCCGCAGCGTGTTGGCGGCAACAAAAAACTCGGTATTCCGCAAATAAAATTTACGGACGGTCCGCGCGGTGTAGTAACAACCCGTGCCACTTCTTTTCCTGTAACCATTGCCCGCGGTGCAAGTTGGGATGTGGCTTTAGAACAAAAAGTGGGCAGCGTAATGGGAATAGAAAGCCGCGCTGCCAAAGCAAATTACTCTGGTGCGGTGTGTATTAACCTGTTGCGGCATCCCGGCTGGGGACGTGCTCAGGAAACCTATGGCGAAGACCCGTACCATGTAGGTATGATGGGTGCAGCCTTGGTGCAAGGGCTGCAACAACATAACGTAATGGCTTGTATAAAACATTTTGCGCTTAACAGTATCGAAAATTCGCGCTTTGTGGTAAACGTAAACATTAACGACCGCACACTGCGCGAAGTATATCTGCCGCATTTTAAACGCTGTATTGACAGTGGTGCCGTAAGTGTAATGAGTGCGTACAATCGTGTGCAAGGCGAATATTGCGGGCATAGCCAACAACTGCTTACCAACATACTTCGCCACGAAATGAATTTTAAAGGAACTGTTACCAGCGACTGGATGTTTGGTTTACGCGATGGTGTAAAAGGAATTAAAGCGGGCATGAATGTAGAAATGCCCGTGGCAAAATACTACCGCTTAACGCGTGTAAAAAAGTTTCTGAAAACAGGAGCCATAACCCATGCTGATATTGATTCGTTGGTGTTGCCAACACTGCGTACAAAGTTTTTGTTTGCTGTCCGAAAGGATGAAATGCTGTACAACAAGAAACTGATTGCTGCTGAGCAACATCGCAAATTGGCTTTGCAGGTGGCGGAACAAAGTGCGGTGTTGTTGCAGAACAACAACCAACTTTTGCCGCTTAATAAAGGTGAACTGAAAAAGGTTGCGCTAATTGGCTCAACTGCATTTACTGAAAACACGGGCGACCGCGGAAGCAGTTGGGTAAAACCTCCTTACATTATTACTCCCTATGAGGGAATGATGAACTATCTGAAAAACGATGCCATTCAACTACTTGTTTCGAAAAAGAATGATACCGATGAGTTGACACGTATTTGCACCGAAGCCGATGTGGTAATAGTATGTGCCGGATTACGCTACAACGAAGAAGGCGAGTTCGTAGAAATGAAAGGCGGTATGCGGAAAGGCGAAGACGATAAAGGCGGAATAGGCATAGGCACCATGGGCAAAGGTGGCGACCGTATTTCGCTATCGCTTAAGCAACGCGATATTGATGTTATTCGATTGGCTGCTTCATTAAACAAAAAAGTAGTTGTGTGCCTAACCGGCAGCAGTGGCTTTATAATGGACGAATGGAAAAATTCCGTGTCGTCTATTCTTATGACTTTCTACAACGGCATGGAAGGCGGAACCGCTTTAGCAAAACTTTTGTTTGGCGATGTAAATCCTTCAGGTAAACTCCCCTTTTCCATTCCGGTTAAGGAAAGCGATTTGCCGTCATTTGAACCCTATGCCGATACGGTGGAGTACGGTTATTACCACGGCTATACATGGCTTGATAAAAACAAAACTACTGCTGCATTTCCGTTTGGGTTCGGGTTGAGTTACTCTTCCTTTTCGTTCAGCAATTTGCAGGCAGAAACGAATGAATCGGGCATCGCCATATCGGTTGATGTAAAAAATACCGGTAACCATGCAGGCGCTGAAGTGGTGCAGGCTTACATCAGCTTTCATAACACTTCCATCGAACGTCCCGTTAAACTGTTGAAAGCGTTTTCCAAAGTTTTTCTTCAAAAGGGAGAGCAGAGAACAGTTCAACTGCAAATACCTTTCAACGAGTTAGCTTACTATAATGTAAATACACGTAATTGGGGAATTGAGAAGGGAGTGTATGATTTGCTTGTAGGAAATTCATCTGCAAATCTGCCGCTGAAAGCAGTTATTGAAATAAAGTAAGAGGCTGATTGGTCTGACCTTGGTCAGACTGCGTGTAGTTGCCTTTAGTTTAGAATGCAACCTATTTACCTTATAGTAATCTATTCGGTATCTCTATCTTAAAAGGATATACTCAGTTCTCTTTCAACTTAAGATTTTTTAACTGCCAACGCACAAACATGGCATCGTTGTTATTTAACTAATTCCAATATTTTTGGCGGCATCTAAAAATTAGGTATGAAGAGCACCCTATTCACGTTCACCACTATATTTTTTTCGGCAATAAGTCTGTTTGCAAAAGGCAGCAATACTACCACTGCTAAACCCATGAACATCCGCATTACCGTAAAGGGATTGGAAAGTTCAATCATGATTTTGGCAAACTATTTTGGCGATAAACAATATGTAAAAGACACCTTTGATTTTGATAAAAAAGCCACCATTACTTTAAAAGCCGATACCATGTTGCCGGGCGGTGTTTACCTGGCGGTTTTTCCTGCAATGGGCAATCGTTATTTCGAATTCATCATCAGCGAGTCGCAATTCAGTTTAGAAACCGACACCTTCGATTTAACAGGGCATTTAAAAGTTACCAACTCTAAAGAGAATACCTTGTTTTATGACGATATGAAGTTCCTCGGCAACATGAAACACCTTTCCGATTCCATTGCCAAACTGTACCGCGAAGCAAAAGACCCGGGAGAGAAGGATAAATACCTGGCACAGTTAAAAAAGATTGATAACGATGTAAAAGAAAAACGCAATCAGGTTATTTCTCAAAATCCCGAAATGTTTTATGCCAAACTGATAAAAGCCATGAAGGACATTGACGTGCCCGACTTTCCCCGTGATGAAAAGGGAAATATTATTGACTCGGCATGGCAGTGGCGCTACTTTAAAGCACATTATTGGGACAATGTTGATTTGCGTGATGACCGTCTTTTGCGTTGCCCTGTGCTGCACAACAAGTTGAAAACATTTATCAATCAAACAACCGTGCAGCATCCCGACTCTATCATTGTATCAGGCGAAGATGTGTTAGCGAAAACCGATAAAAAGGGCGAGATGTATCGTTACATTCTTACTTACATCTTCAACGAAATGGCAAATTCTAAAGTAATGGGATTTGACGGTGCCTATGTTCACTTCGGAAAGGAGTATTTCTGCAAACCCGATATGACCCCCTGGATGGATACTGCCAAGCGTTTTAAAATTTGCGATCGTGTTACACGCTTAGAGCCTGTACTCGTAGGCAAAAAGGCGCAGCGCTTAATCCTTTGGACCGACTCAACCGAAACTGAGTGGCGCTCGCTGCACGATGTAAAAGCAAAATATACTGTTTTGGCATTTTGGGATCCGGATTGCGGACACTGCAAAAAGGAAATGCCGGTACTGGCAGAAGCCTATCATAATTTGAAAAAACTTGGAATAAGCGTAGAAGTGTATTCGCCTGCTATTATGGATATGGATCACTACAAACAATGGCGCGAGTTCATCGAAAAAAATAATCTGGACTGGATAAACGTATGCGATGCCAAGCGCCACAACAATTTCCGTTGGGAATGGGATATACAAAGCACTCCGCAGATATATATTCTCGATAGCAATAAAATCATCTTAGCGCGCAGAATTGGTGCCGATCAGGTGGAAGACTATGTTCGCCATTTAGATGACCCAAGCTACAAACCCAAAAACCTGAACAAGGTTAGCGATGAAGACAAGCAGGAGAATGCCGATTAACAGTGTAGCCTTTTGCCAACTATCCTGTTTTTATTCACAGTTACGTTAGTATAACTGAACATTGCCGGGCGCAGGTATAGCATAGCTTTGTTGGTATAAATACACAAACTATGCTCCACGTAAACTCAACGGGCAGGTACAATTTCTTTCTTATTGAAGATAACCCTGCCGAAGTTCGCCTGATACAGGAAGCAATTAAAGAAGCCGGACTGGAAGATGTGGTGGATTTGGACTTTGCGTACGATGGCGAAGAAGCCTGTGAAACGTTAGATACCGTAAAGCTCATTAACAAGTCAATTGATTTGGTGCTGTTGGATTTAAACATGCCCAAAGTAACCGGCAAAGAGGTGTTGGAGAAAATTAAAACCGACCCCGAACTGGAAAACATTCCGGTAATTGTGGTTACCAACAGCGATTACAAAAAGGATATGATTGAGTGCTACCGTTTGGGCGCTAACGGCTATATGCAAAAACCTGCCGACTTTAAAAAACTGGTAGATTTTTTTGTGTCTGTTAAAAAGTCCATCGAAGTGCGAAATAAACTTTCCATTTACTACATCGAAAAAGAATACTACGCTGACTACGGCATGGCAGTTTAAGAATACTACTACTCAGAGCAAGGCGATAAAAAATCCCGACCCTGATGGCGGGATTTTTTTTATTTCTAAAAATCCCAAACCGGTGTGCGTCTGCTGCGGATATAGTCTTTCATTCTCATCCAAAAGGCGAGAATCATGTAAACAATAACCGGAGAGCCGATGGTAAGGCAACTGGCGTAAATAAAAAACAGGCGGATGTTTTTTACCGGCATGTGAAGGCGTTCGCCCATCCGTTCGCAAACGCCAAATACATTCTGCTCAATCAGAAACTTGGTGTGGTCAATCGGGTTCATGCTTTTTTGAAGTTGCACACCAAAGTAAAAAAATCTATTTCAAAAGCTGAAGCCCAACGCGGCATTCTAAACAGCGAAAGTTTTCGCAATAGGCAGTTCGCAGTTGTATAAGCGCCTGCGTATCGAACGCATTTTTTGCCTGCACTGAATGCGATTTCCAATAGGTGAGAAGTGCATTATTTTCAGGTTGGCAGGTTTCTAAAAGTTCCATGCTTTGCTCACAATACTTGTCTTCATCTTTGTATTTGCCATATGCAAACAGCACCGGTGCTACTGCGTTTATCAGAAGAACGTTTTTGGTAGAGGTGCCGATGTTGTATTTAACCCGTGCCGATTTTTTATCGAGCAGATAATGTGTTTTCCAGTATTCCGAAACTTCAGTTTCAAAAAGCCGGTGAACTGATTTTACATTGAAACAATTACGTGCGGCAGAAAACAAATGCTTATGCTTAATTAGCAACGAAGCCAATTGAGCAATGCGTATGTCCGGAAAATTTGCCGGGCGCAGGCGAAGCAATTTCCAAACATGCCGTGGCAATGGTTCTAACTGATGCAGCCGCTTTAAATACAAATACTCTTTTCGCAATTGCGCGGCATAATCATCATCAAAATTTTGGTCCAACAATCCCGCTTGCCCTAACAGCAACGCTTCGGTTTGCATTGGTTCATCGGAGTATTTTGCATAAACGGTAAGCGGCAGCGATTTGGCTAACAGTTCCATGGGCTCGCGGTTAACGCCCGCACCTAAGTAGCGTGCAATAAGTCGGAACATAACATGCTCCCAGTCGCCCTTGCTTTCGGTAAGCATTTCGTTAATGCGCTGCACTTTACGTTCTAAGCGCTCTACCAGTAAACCGGAAAGAAACGAATTGGTTATATCTTCGGCAGCCTCCGGAAAAAAATCGGCACAGTGAATTTGCTTTTTACGGTTGGCGAGTTGCTCGTAGCGCGTGAGTGTAGTTCTGTTTATTCTGCCTTCCAATTTCAGAACCGGAATAGGCTCTCCGTTTTCGCGTACAGCCTGTTTGCCATCATCTTTAAACACTACATGCAAAATCACATTGTTGTAAGCCGCATCGCGTTGGTGGTGGTGTAAGAACCAATCCGATGACTTTATGTGCAATTCCACATTCCCTGCCCACAGTGTTTCCCCTATTCTGATTTTGGCATTCTGAAAATCGGGACCGGCATCGCTGTTTGCGATGCCTTGATGCACCAATTGCACCTTCTCTCCACTAGTTGTTGTAAGCGATTCTGTATTAAACAAGCGGAACTTCCAAACAAAACGCAGCAGTTGTTCGTTCATTGCTCTAAAAATAGCAGGCTTACAGCAATAACAAAAAAGTCGTAATTGTTGGTGCTGCCTTTCGAACTTCGAAACTTGTATGTAAAGCTTGATGCTACTACTGCATTATCTGGCAATTGGGAATTAGCCACGAAAGTTCATCGTTTACCTGTGCAGCAGTAATTTTTGCACTTTTCAAATTCAGAAACCGCAACTGTGCTAAGTCTTTTATCTCCGAAGGAAATGCCGATAAATTTTTATTGAAACTCAGGTCAAGTGTTTTCAGGTTTTTCATGCCTGTAAGTTGAGTAGGTATCGAGGTAAAGTCGTTGTACGATAAGTCAATAATCTCTACTGTTTGCATTTTACCTAACTCGGCAGGTAAATTTTTCAATCCGCATTTTGAAGCCGATACTCGTTTGAGTTTTGCAAGTGCAGTAAGTTCTTTGGGTATCGCTGTTATGTTATTGAAACTGATTTCGAAATCTTCTAACGAAGTAATTGATGTTACCGCAATTGGAAAAGACGTAAAAGCATTTGCCGTTAGGTTGAGTGTTTTCAGTTTTTTCAAAGCACTCAGTTCTTTCGGGAAAGCCGCAATTTTGTTGTTCGACAGGTTGAGCTTTTCCAGATTAACAAACTTGGTAACCGAAGCCGGTACCGCTGTTAGTCCTTTGCCGCTTAGATTCAGAATTTTTACTGCCTCGGGAGCTTTTAATGCGTCATCTAAAGAGGTAAACTCCTTTTGTGCCGATAAATGAAGCATAACAAACAAGGAAAATCCGGTAATAACAGTTTGTAATCTCATGTTTCCTTATTCGATTTTTGCAAAAGCTTGTTTCAAATCTTCTATTAGAAATTCGGGATCCTCCAGTCCAATGTAAAAGCGCACCATGTTAAATGGGTACACCGAATCATCGTAATGCTCTTTTGGATAAAAACTACAGGTAGGAATAATCAGCGATTCGTGCCCACCCCACGATACCGCCATCGAAAATGCGTTTAGGCTGTTGCAGAAGACTTCCATCTCCTCAATACCTTTCACTTTCAGTGTTACGGTAAACAATCCTCCGCACCACTGCATTTGTTTTTTAGCAAGTGCATACTGAGGAAAGTTTTCATCGAAAGGATACAACAACGATTCCACCATTGGATGTTGTTTAATGAAATCAACCACAGCTTCAGTGGTTTTTCTGATTTTTTCTAAACGTATTGGCAGGGTTCTTAAACTGCGGAGCAACAGCCATGCATCGTTCGGGGAAATAATGGCACCGAGGTTCAGTAATTCCGATACAAAAACTCTATCAGTCATTTTTTTAGAAGCAATCAACAAGCCTGCTACGGTATCGCTGTGCCCGCCATAGTATTTGGTAGCGGAGTGAACTTCAATATCAATACCCATGTCAATACAGCGCTGCCCAAGCGATGTGCAGTAACTGTTATCGAGCACCGTAACTATATTATGCTGCCTTGCAAGTTTTACCACTGCTTCAATGTCCTGCAATTCGAAAGTGAAGGTGTTGGGGGTTTCTAAAAAGTATAATCGTGTATTTGGTTGAGTAGCTTTTTCAAATTCGCTTATGTTACGCCCGTCAATCATGGTTGTTTCCACACCAAACCGGGGCAAGAATTTTGTGAGCAGCCTTTTGGTCCAACTGTAAGGTTTGCTCACACATACTACATGGTCACCGGCTTTTACATTCGCCATAACGGCTGCGGCAATGGCAGCCACACCACTCCCGAAAATCAGCGCATCTTCGGCACCGGCTAATGCGGCAATTTTTTTTCGAAGAATTTCAACGGTAGGATTGTTGCCGCGTGTGTAAATGTGTGCTTCCTTCTCATTGGCAAAAGCTTTCCGCAAATCATCAACACGTTTAAATTGGAAATTGCTGGTTTGGATAACAGGCGGGGAAACAGCATTAAAATAATTTTCGCGCTCTTCGCCCAAATGATTCAGGATATAAGATATGTCCATACCCAAACGTACACAGTTTCAGCGATTCTAAAAACAAAAGCGGATTGACCGCCTGTGCCAATCCGCTTAAAGGTGATGGTTGAGAAAATTACTTTGTAGGGGCGGTTGTTGTTTTTACGCTTGTTGCAGGTGTTTTGGTTTGCGCGTCTTGCTTTTTAGTTACAAGATCTAAATTGCCCTTTGCCAACACAAACTCGGGGAAAATTTCCAGCGCTTTTTTAAAGTTGTCCTTGGCTGCTTCTTCCTGGTTAAGTTCCATAGCGCAAATGCCTTTCACATTGAATGCCGCAGCGCGCATAGGTACATCTTGCGAGCCGCCTTGCACTACTATGTTCACTTTCTGTTTTGCACTTTCAGGATTGTTGATGATTTGGTCGAGCGATGCAACACATTCGCCATAGCGCTTTAGCTGGTATTGCAGTGTAGCCATCTGATATAAGTAGTACAACGACTTTTCAGCCGCATACAACTTCTCGTAATCTGAAAGTGATTCTTTTATCATTCCCAAATTTTGTTTCGATACAGCCACTAATTCCAGAATATCGCTGCGGTTGGGGTTGCTTTTCAAAATTTGTTCGCCTACCAAATAAGCCTGAGCGTATCGCTCTCCTGCAAAATACAACAGTGCCAGCGAATCGTTCAGGTCGGCTTTTTCGGGCTTTATGGCAATCATGTTGTAAAGCGCAATAGTGGCAGCCTGCAAATCGTAGTTTTTAAGTGCATTGTGGTAAACGCGTTGTTGCACTTCGTAGGTATCTTGCGCGGTTACACTTATACTGCCTAACATCATAAAAGCCATTACGGCAAAAACTATTTTCTTCATTAGTATGATTTTCGCGGATAAATGTAAAAGAATTTAGAGTGTGGCAACAAAGGGCTGCAACAGCGCTTTTACTTCAAGGGCTTTCTCTCTGGCGGCTTGGGCATAGTCTTCGCCCTTTGAAGCGTAAATAATTTGCCGGGCTGAATTAATAAGCAAACCGCCTTTCGCGTTCATGCCGTTTTTGCAAATGGCTTCGGCATCTCCCCCTTGCGCTCCAACACCTGGAACCAGAAAAAAGTAATCGGGAGCCAACGTACGTATATGGGCAAACGCATCGGGGTGTGTAGCCCCTATCACAAACATTAGTTGGTCGGCACTTGCCCATGTTTGCGCTTTGCGGATAACCTGCTCATACAATTTGCCATCGGCATTTTTAATTAACTGAAAATCGCTGCTGCCTTTGTTGGAAGTAAGCCCTAAAAGTATTACCCACTTTCCGGCATATTCCAAAAACGGTGTAACCGAATCTTCGCCCATGTAAGGAGCTACGGTTACGGCATCAAAGTTCAGCCATTCAAAAAATGCTTTGGCATACATTTTTGAGGTGTTGCCTATGTCGCCACGTTTGGCATCGGCAATGGTGAATGTTTTTTCGCTTTTCGAATTGATGTAGGCAACGGTTTTCTCTAAACTTTCCCAACCTTTTGTGCCGCGGCATTCATAAAAAGCCAAATTGGGTTTGTATGCAATAGCAAGGTCAATAGTGGCATCAATAATGGCTTTGTTGAACTCAAAAACAGGGTCGCTGTAATCGAGCAAATGGCGGGGAATTAAATCAATATCGGTATCTAAACCCACGCAAAGCATAGATTGTTTTTTAACGATAAGCCGGTAAAGTTCTTCGTTGTTCATGCGCGCTAAACTACAATTTTGGTTGAGGTAGCGGTGGTTTGTAATTATTCAAATTAGTATTTTTCGCTTGTAACACAGCGTAGCAATGGAACCGTTTTTTTCTTTGCAAACTAATTTTGAAGAGTTGCATAAGAAATGCAAGGTGCACTTGCGTTATTATAGCACAAAGCAGCACCCTGAACATCTTCATAAGTTACGGGTAACCATAAAACGAATCAAAGCTTTGTTTCGTTTGGCAAACGCTGCCGATACAAGATTCAATAATGATAAGTTTTACAAACCCTACCGAAAACTTTTTAAAGCCGCAGGCAAAATCCGCGAAGCGCAGGTGCATATTCAAAACCTGCAATTACTAACCGGTAAAAAGCGAAGTGCCGAAACCGAGCAACTCAAACGCGGGATAAGGCAAATGAATGCAGCGTTTGTTTCTATGCAAGTGGATTTTATTTCGTCCATTGATAAACGAAGCGAGGAAATAGGTGAGAAGTTGAAGCGTATAAAATCCGCGCGGTTGCAGAAATGCTTTGCGACCGACCTGAAACAGATTTGCAAGCGGGTTTATGCCATCAGGCGTGCCGATAAACTTCATTCGTTCCGGAAAAAATTGAAGCGGCTGATGTATAACAATGAACTGACAAGTGCAAAAAACCGAATGCTTACAAGAAGCTATCTTAAAGCGATAGATGACCTGCAAGACACCATTGGCAAATGGCACGATGCCGAGTTGCTGAAATTTATGGCAATGCAGGAAGTAAGTTTGAAAAATTACTTACCGGCACTCGAAAAACAATGCGATAAATTGTTAATGGAAACGGAACGCCTGTTGAGTTTACTGAGGCAGAAATGTGCCTGAGCGTTCAGGTATTCTTTTTGCGCTTGTTCATTTCATCGCGAACGCGGGCAGCTCGCTCGTAATCCTCGTTTTCAATAGCGCTTTGCAATGCCTGTTGCAGTTCGGCAGTGGTCATATCCGAAAGATTGACCGGCATTTCGGGATTAGTAAGTTTGGCGAGTTCGGTTTCTTCCTGTGGCGTTACCTCGGTGCCTTCGCTGGCATCGGCTTCCACTCCGGCTTCCTGCAAAATACTTTCTTCCACGTAAATGGGGCAGTCAAAGCGAACAGCCAGTGCCAGTGCATCGCTGGTACGCGAGTCAATTTCAAAATATTCTGCCCCGCGCTTGCATACTAAGTTGGAATAAAACACTCCGTCCAGCAACTTCGAAATGTAGATGTATTCCAACTCTACTTCAAAAGTATCGCACATGGTTTTTATCAAATCGTGGGTAAAGGGGCGGGTGGGTTTCATATTGTCGAGCGCCATGGCAATAGCCTGTGCTTCAAAGCCGCCAATTACAATGGGCAGCCTGCGGGTGCCGCCTACTTCGCCAAGCACTACAGCAAACGAATGCGATTGGGTAACACTGTGCGAAAGGGCAATTATCTCCAGTTCAACTTTCTTCATTTTTCCTTACAGGCTTTCGGTTTAAAAGTAGCCGAATTTCGGTAAACGCAAAATTGACTGTTGTTGGCTGTTCGACAATAACAACGAGGAATTGATGAGACAAAGTTTATGTGCAAAACTTAAGGCTTGACTATGCCCTAAAACCATATTACTTTGTTGCAATGGCAATGGCGCAGCAACGCTCTATTTTACTGCTCGATACCGATGAAAAAAGCGCACAGGATATACAGCGCTTTTTAAAGGTAAGTGCGTTTGCTTTCGGGTTGAGCCATGCGGCTGATACCGATGACGCGCTCAGCTATCTTAAAAACCATCAGCCCAATCTTATTTTGCTCGATGCCGGTTTTGCCGCACTGCCTAAGTATGAAGAGGTGCGAAAAATTGCAGAAGGATATAAAATTCCGGTTATCCTTTTGTCGGAAACAGCATCGCCTGCGTTGAAAGCACAAGCCGAAAAAGCAGGTGCTGACGATTTTTTGCTGAAGAATAAAGTGAATCTTTTCAGCCTTCAGAAAATTATTGTGAATACTTTAAAACTGAACGAAACTACAGGTCGCTTAGATAACGCAGTGGAAGAATACACTGCCCGTCACGAGACTTTTTCTACCATCCTCAATCGCGTTTCGGAAGGGGTGATGATAATTAATGCCGACAACCATATTCGCTTTGCTAATGAGCGCGCTTACAAAATTTTGGGCGAAGAAGGTATTCGTCAACACATGCGCGATTTTTTGTTGTACCGCGAAATAGATGCCGAAGAAACCATCTCATTTAAAGGAAAACAATCCATAACCATTCGCATAAGTCCCATTGAATGGCAGCATGAACATGCCAACCTTGTTATACTTCAAAAGGTAGCGGCTGGGCAACCTGAGGCAGAAACATCTTCCTTGCTGAATGTAATATCAATGCTATTAGATAGTATTGATATGAGCGTAGTGTTGCTCAGAAACAATCGCGTAGTATTTGCCAATAAACATGCTGCGGCTCAACTTTATTTCAGGCAAAAAGAATTGGAAGGCAAAAAGCTCAACGACATTTTTGGCAGCGAAGACGAAATGCTTGGTTCTTCTTCCTTGCAAAACTTCATGAGCGAAAAGCGCTCATCAGGGGTAGTGAAGGTTTCCGATGGCTCCACCCGTCCGGTTGATTATTTAATTCGTTACCTAAACCTTGACGATGAGCTATACCGTATTGTATCGTTTACCTTGAAAGACATTTCGCCCGAAACAGAAATTCCGAAAGCCCGAGAAGAAAAAGACCATTTTTCTACCGATGATGTATTGCACCTTGCTTCGCACGATTTACGCGAGCCGGTTCGCACCATTCTTAACTATGTGCAGTTAATAGCCGACCACCTTAGCAAAGAAAAATATGAGCAGGCGATTGAGTATGCCGGTTATGCGAAAGATGCTGCCGCCCGCATGGATAAATTGCTCAGCGATTTGAAAGTGTACATTGCTTTAAGCGATTACGCTTTTACCATGAGCAAAATTTCGATGAAGCTGTTGGTGAACGATGTGCTGAAAAATTTGAAGCAGCGTATTGAAGAAACCGGTGCCGTGGTAAATGTGGCAGCCCTGCCCGATATAAGTGGCGACCGCGAACTGGTAGAAAAGCTACTGTACCATTTAGTAGATAATTCGCTTCGTTTTCACCGCAAAACCAACCCTGTTGTGGATATTGGCTTCGATAAGTACGAAGGCAACGTGGTATTTTGCGTTCGCGACAACGGCATAGGTATCGCAAAAAAGTATCACCAAAAGGTCTTTGAATTATTTGAGCGATTGAACAGGGTGGACGAATTTCCCGGTAATGGTTTGGGACTGCCCATCTGCAAAAAAATTGTAGAACTGCACGGAGGCAAAATTTGGGTAGAAAGTTTACCCGGTGCAGGAAGCAGTTTCTATTTCACCCTTCGCGGAAAATAATTCGGGTTACACTTTGCCGCTGACGTTTTCTCACGGAAAACGAAATGAAAAAGTTCTGCAGCGAATGCGGTCATCCGCTCGAAATCAGCAAAAAATTTTGCAGCGACTGCGGCAATGCCAATCCTTTCTTTACGCTCAGCCTTGAAATTCCCAATGCCCGGTCGGGTGCTATTGACACCCTTCTTGCCCGCAAGGAAAGCATAGAAAAAGAACTGGAAGAAATTAAACGCGAGCAGGAAGAAAATTTGCGTAAAGAAAAGTTCCGTGCCGAAATGGAAGAATTGGAGCGGCAGCGTATGGCGCGCATGGAAAAGGAGAAAGAAATTAAAGAGCGTTTTGAGCGCGAGAAAATTGAAGCTGTTTTCAAAAAAGAACTGCAACAGGTAAAAGAAGAAAATGAACAGTACAAAAAGCAAACTACCGACCTGCTGAAAGAATTACGGCAGGTAATTTTTCAGATTGATGAAGAGAACCGTAAACTGAAAGAAGAAGTTTTACAGATTGCCAAAGCACAACCTGTGCAAACTTCTGTTGAAGAAAAGACAGTGGCAGTGGTAGCGGAAGAAATATTCGTTCCGCCAACGGTTGAAGAAATGGCTGTTGCACAGGAGAACAGTTTGGCAGAAATGCACGAAGAAGAGAAACCTGTTAGTGCCAACAACACCGTTAAATGGGGCTTGGCAGTCGTTCTCTTTTTAGCTTTGGTTTCAACAGCAACACTCGCACATTTTTATTTTTCGCAGCAAACCGATAACACTCCTAAAGCAACAGCAATAGAACAACAGCCGGTAAGCGAACCCGAGCCTGCCGTACTTCCTGTTGCAACTGAAGAACCGGTTGCCGAAACTGAAAACCATACAGCAACCATAACAAGTGAACCTGCATCAACCTCAGCAATTCCTGCAACCGATAAACCTGTAACCGCTACAACACCGGTTGTTGCCGAAAAACCGAAAGAGAAATCTGCTGCTTTCAGTTTAAGTGTATTGCAGGCGCGCACCGATTTAATCGGACAAAAATTATCGGGCTGCGGCATTACGCTCTCTACTGTTTCTGAAGTGCAAAACATTAGTAATCCGGTATTGGTTGAAAACTCGGCAGCATCGGGTTATCTGAAATATAAACTCACCATGAATGTTACACAAGGAGGAGAAACGTATTATGTAACACCGTATCTCTATTATTCACCGGCCGGAAAATTTATGCGGGTGGATGCATCTAATTGCGAATAAAAAGGGAACTAATGAAACAACTTTTACTCGTTATTCTTCTAACTATTATAACCGGCAAGTTTGTAAGTGCTCAGGACTACCTCAACGGTAAATTGCTCGATAGTAAAGGCACTGAAACTTCTGTTCTATACGACCGCACCCAACTTACAATAAGCGGCAGTGTTTTTCAGTCGGTGTATAAGGTTTTTCAAAGCAACCGCAAGTTGGTTTACACGCTTACAGCAACGCATGATAAATCGAAATCGCTCATTTTTCTGGCGCTTAAAACCGAGGGGGCAGGTTCTAAAGGTTTTACGGTTAAATACGATGCTGATGAAAGCGGGTTGATTTTTAACGACCAAAGTAATACCGATACGGTTTGTAATGTGTACACTGCGTACCGCTACCTGTTTTCGTTTGCCGATGCAAATTTGGACTACCCGGTGCTGCACCGCATAAAAACCGATGATGACAATGTGTTGCTTCTCGATCCGGTTTCGCGCATACGGTTAAAAATGCATAAGGAAGCAGTTAAACAGTTGGATATAACAAGCCCTAAGAAAGAAGCGCCCAAGTCCATTGCATACAAACTGAATTCGAGCGATCCGCTTTGTAATCAGGTATTTGAACAAAAAGTTTTGTTGTATAAAAACAATGTAGCGTTAAGCGACAGCATAGGGAAAGTGCGGGCGCTGTTGCAAAAAGAAGTAATGAATAGGTTTAAAACCAACAAAGTGTTTGCCGATGAACGGAAATACTCGGGCGAACAAAAAGGCGGTACACCCAACGGCAGCGGGTTGTTAATAGAAAACGGCAACATCTATTTCGGAACATTTAAAGCCGGAAAGTTTGTAAGCGGCAAAGTAGCCATCAAATACAATGCGTACGAATATATTGGCGAGTATGCTTCGGGCTATCCGAATGGTTTTGGTTGGGTGAAATACACTAACGGCAGTTACCTGATGGGCAATTTTGTAAATGGCATAATGCGTAATGGAATATCGTTGGCAAAAGACAAATCTGCCGAAACATTTTTCGGAACGTTTGCCGATAACCAACGTTCGGGCTATGGGGAGTTACGCAACGCCAACGGCAATCTTTATTTCGGAGATTTTGTAAACGGAAAACTGGTAAAAGGAATTACCAAAGAAGTGGACCAGTTTGGCTATGCCGGGTACTTTAAAATAGAAAACGGCATCAAATCCTCCATTGACCAGCAACTTGCCGAAGAGTTTTTTGATGCCGTTTTTGTAGCGAGCAACTAAGCTTAAAATCTTTCCAATCCGCTGAAATGAAAAGCGGCTTCAATAGCGGCATTTTCATCGCTGTCGCTGCCGTGTATGGCGTTGCGCTCAATACTTGTGGCAAACAGTTTGCGAATAGTGCCTTCTGCCGCTTTTTCGGGATTAGTAGCACCAATCAGTTTTCTGAAATCTTCTACGGCATTGTCTTTTTCTAAAATAGCCGCCACAATAGGCCCCTCGGTCATAAAATCAACCAGCTCGCCAAAAAAAGGTTTCTCTTTGTGGATAGCGTAAAATTCTTCGGCTTTCCGTTTAGGCAAGCGGGTAAGTTTCATTGCCTGAATTTTAAAACCGGCTCCAATTATCTGGTCAATTATTTTTCCGGTATGTCCGTCAGCCACTGCATCGGGCTTAATCATAGTAAGTGTAATTCTTCCTGCCATTTCAAAGTTGTTTGTCGTTTAAAAATCGCGGGCGAATGTATATGCAGTTGGGGAGTTTTCCAAAAGGGAGAAAAAGGAGAGTCCCCGTAATTACAGAAGAATAAGTGTGGGTATTGAATGGCAGTTGCAACCTACGTGCCCATTTTCAAATTTAGGGAGCAATGCTTTTTATTTTGGTTAGGACAAAATCTTGGTGGCATCTTTCATCAACCGCAACATAAACAGCCGAAAGCAAAAAGCCCATTCTAAAAATGCCATCGGGAAAAGCCACCATAAAGGACAGGCAAACTACTACAATCAACCATAAACTGCCTATGGCTATCAATGGGCGCGAAAAAAATCCGAAAATCAATAGTAGCCCTAAGGTTGTATCGGTGTAACCACTGTAAAAAACCATTTTGTTTGCTGTTTCTTCCGAAAGTACCTGTGAGGCAAGCTCAATATGCGCTCCTTTTAAGCCAAAGAAACCTAGGGAGGCTAAACCGTGAGCAAGGAAAGCAAAGGCTATTCCATAGCGAAGCAACGGATAATACTTCTTCCCATTCTTATAAAACAACCATAGGAAAACCGTATAGAATATCCATGCAAACCTCCTGAACGATTCGGCAAAACCAAAAGTAGCGCCCGTTTTTTTCATAAAAAATATCCAGCCTGCCGTAGCAACAGTCAATAGATAGAAAAAAACGATTGCCAACACATATCTGCCCGCAATACCCGAAAGAATAAGAACCGCAAAAAGTAAATCTACGGTACCCTGAATTTGCAAAAACCGTTCAGGCGGTAGGTGAAAAAAATTAACAGACTCAAAAATGCGATAATGCAATTCGTAGCCGGGGCTGAAACCTAGCGAAACCAATCCATGCCCGGTGAAAGTAAAAAACAATACAACCCGGAAGAACAATATCGAATTGTCAGTAAGAAGGCGGTGAACGGTTTTAAAAAACTGCATGGCATCAAAGGTTAAAAATTGGTGTGGTAAAAAAAATTTGGTCGAACCCCTAATTAAATTTAGTTTTCACATGCGATACATAACCAATATCCCAAGATGTTTACACTGTATAACACGAAGCGAGTTGCCATTCTTTTTCTCTTTTTGAGTTTCGCAGGCACAGTTGCTTCGCAGTTTATTCAAAAAGCTATTGGAGCCGAAAGTTTCGAAAAGGGCAGTGCTATAAAGTTGCTGCCGGATGGAGGCTACATAATTGCCGGTGAAACCGAAAGTTTCGGATTAACGGAACGCGATATGTTGCTGACTCGCACAGATAGTCTCGGCAATTTGCTTTGGTCAAAAACATTTGGCGGACCCGAGCGCGAAACAGTAAACGATGTAATGCCCATGCCTGATGGCGGTTTTCTGTTGACTTCAGAAAAATACCAGCCCAACAAACAAGAAGGGGAAAATTTAACGCTGATAAAAACCGATGCCAATGGTAACATTCAGTGGAAGAAAATTTATGACGAAGGCGGTAACGAAACTGAAGGGTTTGCCATGCACGCTACCCCGGATAAAGCGTACATCATAGCCGGTATGACTAAGAGTATGACCATGGTGTCGGATGCTTTTTTCTCTATGCGCTCCGAAAATCAATTCGCTTATCTTTTAAAAGTAGATAGCAAAGGAAACAAGCTATGGTCGAAAAAATTTGAATACGGAGGGGCGAATGTTTCCTCAACAGCTACCTCGGTAGCTATTGCAGCAGATGGATCTTATTTAGTAGCCGGTAACATTGGCAAGAAAGGTAAAACTGATAAAAAAATTGAAAAGCCGGCACAGCAGGTAAATATGGAAGAAATAAGGACAGCCCTTTTGCTGAAAGTAAAACCCAACGGACAACTTTTATGGTCGCGCGAAATTGAAGCCAACAAAATTACCATGGGTTTTTCGGTTATTGAAACGAAAAACGGAGGAATTGTATTGGCGGGAAATACTAATGTTTCTTCCAATAACATGGACGTATTTATAACAACTTTCGACAATAAAGGCAATCTGCTATGGTCGAAAACTTATGGTGCTGCAAAGTTTGAATCGGTAGCCGATGTGGTAGAAACACCCGATGGCGGTTTAGTGGTAAGTGCCATGACCTATAGTTTTGGAAACAACATAAGCGATGTGCTGCTGTTTAAAACCGATGCCAGCGGAAATTTACAATGGGCTAAAACTTACGGAGGGCATAACGAAGAGTATCCTTCGAAATTAATTTTGGCAAACAATAAACTTGTAACTGTTGGTTCTACTGCCAGCAATGGCAGTGAAAGTTTTGATGTGCTTTTAATGAGTACCGGTTTAAACGGTACCGGTTTATGTTGGGGAAACGAAGTGAAGCTCGCTACCGCTAACTTTCAACCGGTGGTAACGAGCATAGCAACTGCTAAAATGGAAATAGTGGAGCAGGGCATATTGCCCCCTAACATGAAAAAGCCTGATGCAGCAAATATTGTTGAACAACGCAGAATTTTCAAGAATAAAGAACTTTGCAAGTAACACTTTCGAATGAAGGTTGCCTTACATAAAGCAAGATACTTGCTGACAATTTTGATGCTGTTAGTTACGGCAGAGTTATGGTCAAACGGCTGTACCGGTTCGTGGTTTACCATGCAGTATTCCCCTTGGTGTAATTGCTGGCAGGTATGTGGCAATTACATTAGCGACTGCGATGAAATTGTAAGTTTAAGTTGGAATTTTGGTGACGGCACCACCGCCACCGGACCAAGCCCCTGCCATCAGTTTCCGGGACCCGGAACCTATACAGTAACAATGACGGTGGTGGCATACTGTCATAATTCCTTCTTTAATTTATTTACCAGCACCTGCCACATTACACAGCAGGTAACAGTTACCAATACTACTCCTCCTTTACAGGCAAATTTTGTGGCAGATACACCCTGCTTGGGAGAACCCACACATTTTACGGCTACTCCCATTACGCCATCCGGCACTAACACTTTTACATGGGTATGGCCCGATGGTACAACCTCTACCGGTGCCAACCCCACCCATGTGTTTGACAGTTGCGGGGCATACGATGTAATGATGATTGTAAGCAATACCACCCCTTGTTGCTCTATTGCCGGAAAGGATACTATCATTAAAAGAATTTACATTGACTGCAATCCGTTTAATGAATCGAACTCGTTAGGAGAAACAGAACCCTACATACAGGAAAGCAGCGCTTACTTGCAGGTTACATCGGGTACTTGCCCGGGCGATACCACTCATTTTTTGGTAACCCCCAATGGTTCACTCACTAACTGGCTCTTTGTTTTTCCGGATAGTTCGATGAGTTTTTCGCCTAACCCGTGGTATGTGTACAACAACTGTCCACCGGCTATTGATTATACCTACATAATATTGTTTACCAACCGAGGTTGTTTGGGAAGAATTGATTCGGTAACCGGAATTTTTTGTCCGTCTAATGTTCATTTAACATCTACCACAACACTTTGTACCGACCAGTGCAACGGAACAGCCACGGCTGCGCTGGCAGGTGGTACTCCGCCTTACAGTTATACATGGAGCGATCCGAACAACCAAACCACGGCAACCGCTACAGGCTTGTGTCCGGGCAATTATGTGGTAACAGTTACCGATGGTAACGGCTGTACTGCCACTCCTCCACCTGTTACCGTCAACAATTTTCCTTTTCCGTTTTCTACTACGGTAAACCAAAACAACAATTTGTGTTGTAACGGATGGGCTTGCACTTCGGCAATACTTACCTACACAGGCGGCACACCTCCTTATACCTCATTATGGTCTAATGGCAATACAACTACATCTGTAACCGGATTGTATGGAGGCAACCAATCGGTTACTTCTACCGATGCACATGGTTGTGTTTACGTAAACTCTTTTGTTGTTCCGGAACCTCCTCCACTTAGTGCTTCCTTCAATGTTACGAATACCAATTGTGGCACCTGCACCGGCAGTGTAACGGTAGTTCCCGGTGGAGGGAACGGCACTTACACCATTAAATGGTTGAATCCGGCTAACATTTTCACCGCTACTATTAATAATTTGTGTGCCGGTGTTTATACGGTAGAAATTTCCGATGCCGCTGTATTCGGCTGCCGCGATACATTTACGGTAACGGTGAGTTCAAACGGAGCACAACCCATTACTGCCACTTCCACCAATGCTACCTGCTCTAATATTTGTAACGGCACTGCAACCGTTAATTTTACTGGTGGTTGCCAAAACCCGCCATGCAATGTGGCATGGTTAGATTCAGCCGGCACTCCAATCGGTCAAACATCCTCCACAGCCACTAATTTGTGTCAGGGCAGCTACATAGTGCGTGTTACGAACGGTATAAACTGTATTTCGTTTGCTAATGTTACTATCAATGTTCCCAATCCGATTGTTCCAACCGCCACACCCACTTACAATACTTGCGGTACTAATTGCAATGGCACTATTACCGCCAGCGGAACAGGCGGAAGCCCGCCCTACACATACCAATGGTACAATGCAGGAACACTCATAGCCGGGCAAACAGGTTCAACTATTGGGTCGCTGTGTGCGGGTAGTTACAGTGTTCGCTTTACCGACCAGCAAGGCTGTACAGTTTCGGCTTCCACCAATGTGTTTAGCAATTCGCTGAATGCAACGGCAAGTGCTACATCGGTTTATTGTAACGGAGATTGTAACGGTATGATTACTTCCATTGCAACCGGGGGTGTTACTCCTTATAATTTTCTTTTGCAAAATGCATCGGGCGGAACAGTTTACTCGGGCAACAGTAACATTATTGCGAACCTTTGTGCGGGCAATTACACACTTGTAGTTACCGATGCGGGGAACTGCTCGGTTAATATTCCTCTTGTTATTTCGCAACCGGCAGCGTTGACCCCTACTCCCACTGCAACAAATCCTTTGTGTTTCGGAAGTTGTAATGGTGCGGCAACTGTAAGTGTTACGGGCGGAACCTTGCCCTACCAGTATGAGTGGCGTAATTCAACAGGGCAGTTAATCAGTAATTTCTCATCAGTCAATAATCTGTGTGCAGGAAACTATGCCGTTCAAATTAAAGATTCGAACAACTGCACTACTCCGTTTGTTCCGGTGGTGCTTATCCAACCGGCAAAACTTCGCGATTCCCTGAACATATTCGACCCCTACTGCATAGGCGGGCAAGGAGCTATCAATTTAACACCTTACGGAGGAACACCACCTTATACATTTAACTGGAATAATGGCACTTATAGCACAGAAGATTTAAGTGGATTAGGTTCAGGTACATATATGGTGGTAATAACCGATGCAAATAATTGCACCGCAAAGGATACCGCTAATTTTGTGCAGTTACCCTTACTGAATGTATCTATTGCGCCTCATTTGTATAGTGGTTACCACTTTAAGTGCTACAATGGTAACGATGGAGAAGTGGTGGCACATGTAAGCGGAGGATTGCCGCCATACACTTATCAATGGAACGATTCATTGAATTCTACAGCCGATTCTATCTATGGCTTACCACCGGGCACTTATACTTTAACTGTAACAGATGCGAACGGCTGTGTGCGGGTGGACAGTGTTTCGCTGAATTTGATTCCGCCTCCGTTCAGTTTAAATGAAACACATCAGGATGTATTGTGTTTTGGCGAAAGCACCGGCAGTATTACCATTACCCCGGTGGGTGGGGTTCCGCCTTACATTGGTTACTGGCAGCACGATAACAATTTGTTTGCTCTTCAACTTTCCAATATTGATACCGGCAGATATGTCGTTTTTGTATTCGATTCGGTTTTTTGTTTGCGGATTGATACGATTGATATTCTTCAACCCGCACCGGTGCAGGTATCGCATAGTATTACCAATGCAAGTTGCAGCGGGGTAAACAACGGTAGTGTTGATTTGACTGTTTCCGGAGGCACTGTACCGTATTCTTTCAACTGGAACAGCGGAACTTATACTACAGAAGACATTTCGGGCTTAGGCGCAGGCACATATAATGTAGTGGTAACCGATTCAAATAGCTGTACCGTTACCGATGTGGCTGTAGTGAGCCAGCCCCCTGCCATGGCAACTTCCATTACACCATCCAATGTAACCTGCTTTACAGGCAGCGATGGCAGTGTTAGTTTGAATGTAACCGGAGGAAATCAACCCTATTCCTTTAGTTGGAACAACGGGCTATACACTTCGCAAAATCTTCAGAATGTGTCGGCAGGAGTTTACACAGTTGTGGTAACCGATGCACAAAACTGCACAACTGCCGATACAACTACAATTACCGAGCCGCCACTTATTACCGGCAGCAGACTAATAACCATTTGTGCAACCGATAGCTTTTTTACAGGGGGCGCATATCAAAATACGGCAGGAGTTTACACCGATGTTCTGCAAACCGCCAATGGCTGCGATAGTGTTCTGTCCACCAATCTTGCTGTGGTAAATGAATTCTTCAGCAACTTTGATAAGGTAATTTGTTACGGGCAAACATTTGTTTATAACGGTAACTACTACACCGCAGCCGGAACCTACAGCCAGGTATTGAAATCCAAATCAGGCTGCGACAGTACCGTTACTTTCACGTTGAGCATTCTTCCCGACATTAATTTATCGGCAGCACCTAACAGTGCAAAATTGGTGTTGGGCGATACGGTTACCATCAGTCTTATTACATCTAATCCGGGTGAAATTATCAGTTATTCATGGTCGCCTGCCGGAGGATTGAGTTGCAACAACTGCCAAACCGTTACGGCTAATCCGCAGGCGAGTACGCAGTATGTAGCAGTAGCTATTGATTCCAACGGCTGTATGGATACCGTGCTTATTCCCATTCTTGTAAATGGTCCGGTAATTTTTATTCCGAACGTGTTTACACCCAATAGCGATGGTGCTAACGATTTTTTTGAAATATACGGCAATCTGGACGCTATCCGTTACATTGATATTCAAATTTTCAACCGCTGGGGCGAAAAGGTTTTTGAAAGCAACAATCACCACTTTAAATGGGACGGAACGTATAAAGGCGTTAAACAGAACCCCGCTGTATTTGTGTATGTTATTAAAGTAGCCTTTAATAACGAGCAGCCGGAGAAAATTTACAAAGGAAGTGTAACGCTAATGAGGTAGTTACAAAACAACAAAAGCGCTTCAGTGAAAGCGCTTCTGTAATTTGTTTTGTTGCCCGAGATGGATTCGAACCACCACAAACTGAACCAAAATCAGTTGTCCTGCCATTAGACGATCGGGCAAACTTTGAAAAAACGAACCTGCCTTTCGGCAGGCAGGGCGCAAAAATAATTATCTCTCCTGCTTTTGCAATAGCTTTTAATACCTCTTGGCTTTTACGTGTTAAACTTGCGTATAGCAGGGTGTATGAATTATTGCAGTCTAATTTTTCCCTCTCCGTTGAGGAGGGGCAGGGGTGGGGTAGTATGTAACTTCAATAATTCATACACCCATATAGTTATATGGTAATTCCCCTTTGCCGCAAATTGATATTTTTACGCCTCTTCAAAATAATGCTGAATGCAGAAATATAAGTTGCTCAACAACATCTTTGGATGGGTTTCATTTGTGTTTGCCGCTATAGTTTACAGTATGACCATGGAAAGCAGCGGCAGCTTTTGGGATTGCGGAGAGTTTGTTTCCGGCTGCTACAAATTGCAAGTAGTACACCCACCGGGCGCACCCTTCTTTCTAATTCTGGGTAGGGTTTTTACCCTTTTTGCTGGCGACCCTTCGCGGGTGGCTTTAATGGTTAACCTCCTTAGTGCACTTTCAACTGCAGGCGCAGTGTTGTTTACTTTCTGGACAACTACCGCACTTGCACGCAAAGTGGTAATGAAAGACGGCAACTATACCGATGGAAAAATTCTCGCTGTGCTTGGTGCCGGTTTAATTGCGGCAACTGCCTGCACATTTCTCGACTCTCTTTGGTTCAGCGCTGTAGAAGGCGAGGTGTATGCACTTTCGCAATTTTTTATGTCGCTCATTGTATGGGCAATGGTTAAGTGGGATGCCGATGAAAGCCCCTATGCCGACCATTGGCTTATTCTGATTGCCTATATGACAGGGCTTTCTATTGGAGTGCATTTGTTGAGTTTGCTGGCATTACCTGCCATTGCACTTATTTACTACTACCGCAAATACAAGCCTTCGTTAATCGGATGGTTTGGTGCAGTAGCGGTAGGATTTGTCATTTTGGGTGTTTACATGAAATTTATTATCTCCTACACGCAGGCATTTTTGGCTGGGTTCGATAAGTTTTTTGTGAACTCGCTTGGTATGCCTTTCAACAGCGGAGTAGCATTTTTCTTTCTAGTGTTGGCAGGCGGATTAGCAGGCGGATTGTATTACTCACATCAGGCAAAAAAGCGGGAACTGAATCTCGCTTTGTTGTGCTTGGCTTTTTCGTACATCGGTTACCTCTCGTATTTAATGGTACCCATTCGGGCATTGGCAAACCCGCCAATAAATATGAACAAGCCCGATGACCCTTTTGCCATTAAATCATACGTTGACCGCGAGCAATATGGCGACCGTCCCCTGCTAAGAGGTCCTGATTACACGGTTACCTCCTACGATATTGTTGATTACGTAAAAACCGGAGAGCGTTGGTATAAGGACGATAAAAACAACAAGTATGTGTATGCCGGTGATAAGCAGGACTACAAGTTTCGCGATGATGTGCAAATGCTTTTTCCGCGCTTAGGCTTTTGGCAGGAAGAAGGAAAAAAATCTGCATACCGTGCATGGCTCAATCCCGAATTTAATGTGGTAAACAGAGCTACCAAAGAAGTTGTAAAACGTTTTCCTTCGGGCGGGCAAAGGCAGGCAGAAGAATACGCTGCAAGCCTTAACAAAGATGGCGCTAACACCTTCTATGTAAAAGATGCGATTTCGTTTTCCGATAATCTCGCTTTCTTCTTCAAATATCAGGTGGGCTACATGTACTTCCGCTACTTTATGTGGAATTTTGCAGGAAGGCAAGATGATATACAAGGAACCTACGCCAACGATAACGGCAGATGGATAAGCGGTATTCCGTTTATTGATAATTCACGTGCATTCTTTACACCCGAATGGCCCCAGCAAAATCTTTCAAAAAGCATGTTGGAAAACAAGGCGCGTAATAAGTTTTACATGCTGCCTTTTATCATCGGGCTTATTGGGTTAATCTACACACTTTACAAAGACGAAAAAACTTTCTGGATAATATTAGTGCTGTTTGGCACTACCGGTTTGTTGCAGATAATTTATCAAAACGAACCGCCTATCGAACCGCGCGAGCGCGACTACGCACAAGCCGGTTCGTTCCTTACTTACACAATATGGATGGGTTTTGGGTTAATTGCATTGTTTGATTTACTGCGGAAACGATTGCCTGAAATTCCGAGTGCGGCAGGTGCCTTGGTGCTTTGTGCCATTGCTCCATTCCTAATGGGATCGCAAGGTTGGGACGACCACACCCGCCACAATCGCTACACTGCCCGCGATTTTGCTACCTGTTACCTCGAATCGTGTGCGCCCAATGCCATTATTTTTACACAAGGCGATAACGACACTTACCCGTTATGGTATGCACAGGAAGTGGAAGGTATTCGTACCGATGTTCGTGTAATCAATCTTTCGCTGTTAGGCGTTGATTGGTACATTGACCAACTGCGTTTTAAAATGAACGATGCCCCTCCGGTAAAATTGACTTTCAAACCTGAGCAAACGCTCGGCAGTACCCGCGACATTACCCGCTACAAGCAAGATCCGCGCATACCTTCCGGTGTTGCCGTTGATCTCAAAAAAGTAATGCAGTTTGTTGCCAGCGAAGAACAAAGCAACAAGGTAATGTATCAAAACGGAGAAAGCGAAAACTATTTGCCTACCCGAAATTTCTATTTAGATGTTGACACCAACAAGGTGAAAGAAAACAATATGATTGCTCCCGAAGATTACGGTAAAATGGTTACCCGTATGGAATGGAGCATCAGCAACAGCGCCTTGCTTAAAAATGATTTGCTTACGCTCGATATTGTTGCCAACAACATTATGGATCGCCCAATCTACTTTGCCGTATCGGTTGCCCCCGATGCTTACCTTAACCTGGAAAAGTATTTTCAGTTGGAGGGATTAACGTATCGCATAGTTCCTAAGGTGAACGAAAGCAACTCGCCTTACAGTGCACCTGCCCGCACCGATGTAATGTATGAGAACATGATGAAGAAGTTCAAATTCGGTGGCATTGCCGAGAACCCGAACATCTATTTAGATGAAAATGCTTTGCGTATGACGGTGAACATTCGCGGCAATTTTGGTCGTTTGGCAGAAGCATTAGTGGCAAAAGGCGAAAAAGAAAAAGCGGCTGAAGTAATTGATTATTCGCTGAAAGTAATGCCTGCCGATAGGGTGCCTCATTCGGTCTTTAACTATTCGTACCCGGGTATTTACTACGAAGCAGGACAAAAAGAAAAAGCACGTAAACTGTTGCAGGAAATGTTCGATAAGGCGAAAGATGAACTGAACTATTATGTTACCGTTTACAACTACGCTTTAAGCAGCGCGCGCGAAGCGGGCGATATGTCGTATTACACCTCGTTGCAACAAGGTGCCTTTATGGAGCGCAGAGAAGTTCGCGAGCAGTTATACATTATGCAGGAAATGAACCTATCTGCCAAAAAGTATGACGATGCCGATTTCGCTGCAAAAATTGATAAAGAGTTTAACGACTACCGCATGAAGTTTGTGCAAATGCCGCAACAACCTTCGGTACAATAAAAATTCAAGAGCCCCTCATAAAAGAGGGGTTCTTTCTTTTCTATGAGCAATCACCCGTTTTGCATATTTGGTCGCCAGCCTGTTCTTGAAGCAATCAGCGCAGGAAAGCGATTTGATAAAATCTTATTGCTGAAAGGAGCAACAGGGGAGGAGGTAAAAAAAATTCTCAACGCTGCACGCGAGGCTGATACCCCTATTCAAGCTGTTCCTAAAGAAAAATTAGATAACGTAGCAAAAAAGTACGCCAAATTCCGCGAAGCGAACCATCAGGGCGTAATCGGTTTTCTTTCCATGATTGATTACCATACGCTCGATGATGTAATACACCATGTAATTTCAAAAGGCAAAAACCCTTTATTGCTTATGCTGGACGGTATTACCGATGTAGGTAACTTTGGTGCCATTGCCCGCTCGGCAGAGTGTTTTGGGGCTGATGCAATTGTTATTCCTTCGCAAGGCTCGGCACAAATAAATGCCGAAGCTATGAAAGCCAGTGCCGGAGCGCTCAACAAAATTTTAGTATGCCGCGAAAAAAGCTTAGTAATGGCGGTGAAGTATCTGAAAGCAAACGGCTTTAAAATTTACGGAACCGAAATGAAAGGTGCTATTGAGTTAAGTAAAGCAGATTTCTCCGTTCCCTGTGCTGTGGTAATGGGTTCCGAAGGCGATGGCGTTTCTAAAGAATTACTGCGCCAATGCGATGAAAAAATACGCATCCCTATGGCAGGTTTCACTGAATCGCTCAATGTATCGGTTAGCGCGGGTGTAGTACTGTACGAGGCTATGAAGCAGAGGAGCTAACGAATATCCGTTACTGTCCAAATATCAACCTCATTTCTTCTCACAAGGCGGAATTAAAAAAAATTCTTTCCGTTAAAAATCAGTTTTTACAAAAAAAGCGGCATCCTTCCCGAATGCCGCTTTTAATATTTTGCAATGAAATAGTTTAGTGTGCCGACTTAAACTTCTTGTATTCTTCAATCAATTTAGGAACCACTTCAAAGGCATCGCCTACAATGCCATAGTCGGCTGCTTTAAAGAAAGGCGCTTCGGGGTCGTTGTTAATTACCACAATCACCTTCGAGCCGTTTACTCCGGCTAAGTGCTGTATGGCTCCCGAAATTCCGATAGCGAAATACAGATTGGGGCGAACAGTTACACCGGTTTGCCCTACGTGCTCGTGGTGCGGGCGCCAGTCCACATCGGCAACAGGACGCGAACAGGCAGTAGCAGCGCCCAATTCGCGGGCAAGCTCTTCAATCATACCCCAGTTTTCGGGTCCTTTTAATCCGCGTCCGGCCGAAACCACAATTTCCGCTTCGGTTAACGGAATAGTGCCGGTTACTTTATCTACTCCTTTTACGGTTACGGTAAAATCAGCATCGCTTACGGCAGGCGAAAAGGCTTCAACAGCCGCTGTGCCGCTGCCTTTAACAGGCGAAAGCGAGTTGGGGTTTACCGAAATTACTTTTACCGCAGTAGCGGTTTTATACTGTGCCGATGCTTTGCCCGAGAAAACATTCTTTTTTACAACCGCTTCGCTGCCGTTAAACGAAGGAAGTTCCACCGCCCCGGGCACATAACCGGCTTTTAAACGTACCGACACACGCGGAGCCAGTAATTTTCCGTTTTGGTTAAACGATGTAACTACAACGGTAGCACCTGCTGCAGTTGCTGCTTCTGCAACCGCTTTAGTATATGCTTTCGAATCGAAGGTGTTAAAGCGCGCATCGTTGGCGTGCAATACTTTTTTTACACCCACAGTGCCCAGTGTTGCCAGTTCATCTGCCGAAGCAGTGCCCAACACTACCGCCACCGAATCGGTGCCGAGGCTTTCGGCCACTTTCGAACCATAGTAAGCAGCTTCTACCGATGCTTTTTTAATTTTTCCTTCTGCAACTTCTACAAAACTTAATACAGCCATGTTTTTAGTTTTTATGTTTCTGACTTCTGTTATCTGTTCTCTGATTTCTTAAATAGCCTTCGCTTCTTCATGTAACAAGCGTATAAGTTCGGCTACATTGTCTTTATCCACCAGTTTAATCTGCTTGTCTTTTTCGGGAAGTGTGTATGCGGCAACCGAAGTCAGTTTTTCGGTTTCGGTAGCGGGCACTACGGCTAAAGGCTTTGTGCGTGCCGCCATAATTCCTTTCATGTTCGGAATACGCGCTTCGGCTAAATCTTTGCTGGCGCCAAGTACCATAGGCAACTTTACTTCAACGGTTTCGGTTCCTCCTTCAATTTCGCGCTTAATGGTGGCTACTCCGTTTTCCACTTCCAGTTTCGAAGCCAACGAAACCGCAGGCAGGTCGAGCAGTTCGGCTACCATGCCGGTAATCTCGAACGAGTTGTAGTCAATGGTTTCTTTGCCGGTAATTATTAAATCGTAGTTCTCGTTTTTTGCATGGGCAGCAATCTGCGCGGCTACAAAGTAAGCATCGGTTGGGTCGGCATCAACGCGCACGGCTTTATCGGCACCAATCGCCAAAGCCTTGCGGATAATTTGCTCGGCATCGGCACCGCCCACGTGTATCACTACTACTTCGCCACCTTGTTTCTCTTTCAGTTCAATGGCGCGCACCAAAGCATACCATTCATCGGTGGGGTTCATAATAAAGGTTACGCCATCGGGGTTAAACTTTGTATTGTTTTCCGTAAAGGCGATTTTGGAAGTAGTGTCCGGCACTTTCGCAATAGGAACAAGTATCTTCATGAGTGAATGTTTTAAAATTGCGGGGCGAAAATATCCAACTTTGCTTATTATCAAACACAAATTCGGGTAAAACTTCCCTAACAACGTTTGGCAAAATACGAGTGAAAATGAACGAAGAGCGGCTGAAAAAACTGATGGAAATGGAAGCGCAAAAGCCCGATGATGCTTTCCTGAAATACGCCATAGCCATTGAGTATGTAAGCGGTGGAGACGATGAAAAGGCAAAACCTTATTTTGAGTTGCTGGTACAACTGCATCCGGACTATGTGGCTACTTACCTGCATTTAGGGCAACTGTATGCGCGCCTGGGCGAATACGATAAATGTTTGGCAACCTACAAGGCAGGTATTGAAGTAGCAAAGAAA
Organism: Chitinophagales bacterium; assembly: GCA_026129525.1. Taxonomy (GTDB): domain Bacteria; phylum Bacteroidota; class Bacteroidia; order Chitinophagales; family LD1; genus Bog-950. The sequence goes on from JAHCHW010000004.1 coordinate 183,410, forward strand.
GCAGGCGATGCCAAAGCCCTGAGCGAATTGAACGAAGCTTTTTTTATTGCCACTGATGAATAAGCAGAAAACTTTATTGCAACGGTTTACCGAATACAATGCCGCCAACCGGATGCCAAGCGCTAAAAAGCGTACGCTCCTTACTGTAAGCGGGGGATTGGATTCGGTAGTAATGCTCGATTTGTTCAGCAAAGCAGCATTTCCGTTTGCCATTGCCCATTGCAATTTTCAACTGCGGGGCGATGAAGCCGATGCCGATGAAGCCTTTGTGAAAGACTTAGGCGATAAATACCAAGTTCCTGTGTTTGTTAAACGTTTCGATACAAAAGCGTATGCGGAGGAGTTCAAACTTTCCATTCAATTAGCGGCACGCGAACTGCGCTACAAGTGGTTCGAAGAGTTGCGGCAACAGCATAAGTTTAAACTGGTTGCCACCGCCCACCATTTGAATGATAACATTGAAACCATTCTTTACAACTTTACTAAAGGTACCGGCTTGCGCGGCTTGCGCGGTATTCCGGCAAGGCAGGGCAATGTTGTTCGCCCCTTGCTGTTTGCATCGCGTGAAGAAATTGAAAAGTATGCCGATGAAAATAAACTTGCTTACCGCGAGGACAGTTCGAATGCCGAGGATAAATACACGCGCAACAAAATCCGGCATCATATTGTTCCGCTGCTCAAAGAAATCAATCCTTCGCTGGAGAAAACAATAGGCGAGAAGATTGAACTGCTTTCGGAAATTGAAGCGTTGTATGAAAGCCGTCAACGAAAAGTAAGCAGGCAACTTTTTCTTCCGAAAGGCAGCGACATTTACATTCCGCTGCTAAAGCTGAAAAAAATGCCACACGCTTCGAGTATTCTTTACGAATACCTGAAAGACTTTGGTTTTACTTCTTCGCAGGTGGACGATATGCTTTCCGTAATAGACGAACCGGCAGGCAAACAATTTATTACCGACCGCGCACGGGTGATTAAAGACCGCAGGTTTTTTATTCTTACACAACTACCCGAACAGGATGTTACCGTAAAGTTGATTGAAAAAGGAGATTCAGAAGTCAGCTTCAATAACTTTCAATTTTCAATCGCCACTGTTCAATTACCAGTTGTTATCGAACACCCGTCTCCACAAACTGAATTTGTGGATAGTTCTAAACTCGAATTTCCGCTCCTTCTCCGCCAGTGGAAAGCGGGCGATTACTTCTATCCGGTTGGTATGGGTATGAAGAAAAAGAAAGTAAAAAAGTTCCTCACCGATTTAAAATTGCCGCTGCACGAAAAAGAAAAAGTGTTGGTGCTGGAATCGAACCAAAAAATTGTGTGGGTGGTGGGGTACAGGTTAGATGAGCGGTTTAAGATAATACCGCAAACCAAACAGGCACATAAACTGCATGTGTCGAAAAGCAACTGATGGTTATTCCCTTTAATTCAATCCATACTCCACATGCAGGGCATCTAACTCGCGCAGGAACTCATTGTTGAGATCAACAGTGCGGGTGGTAGTTGTTAATCCTATTTTAATTCCTTCCTCGGCATCGGTAAATTTTATACGCAGGCGGGTTTTGCCCGGGTATTTGGTTATGAGGCTGTCGAGGTTGTTGATGAGTGCATCGCTTACTTCGAACGATGCTACTTCGAGGGTAAGATACTTGGTGAGTTTGCTGCGAATGTCGGGCAGCAAATCAATTTTCTGAATTTTGAACTCGTATTCTTTGCCATCCCAGCGGGTTTGATACTTACCGGTAATGTGCAACAATGCATCGGGTGTTTCAATAAAGGGGCGGAAAGTGAGATAATCTTTTCCGAAGAGTGCAAACTGATAGGTGCCGTCAAAATCTTCGAGGGTAAAGCGGCAGTACGGATTTCCGTTTTTGGCAAAGCGGGTATCGGTGGCAGTAACAATGCCTGCAATTTTCAACTCCTTGTCTTTGCGGTTGTTGATGTCGTTCAGCGTGCAGTTGGTAAAGGTTTTTATTTCGAGTTTGTAGTCCTCCAGCGGATGCCCGCTCAGGTAAATACCGATAACCTCTTTTTCTTTTTTCAGTTTTTCGAGCAAGCTCCACTCATCGCAGTTGCTGATAGGCGGCTCGGGAATATCGGCTTCGCTTTCGCCTGCTGCGCCAAACAGCGAAATACTGTTGTTGGTGTGCGCAGCCTGCACCACGCTACCGTATTTAACGGCTTTCTCCAGTACGGTGAGTCCGTCTTTTTTATCGGGGGTAAAAAACTGTGCGCGATGCAAGCCGAAAGAATCGAACGCTCCGGCTAATGCCAGCGCTTCGAAAGCTTTTTTATTGACGGAGCGCGTGTTGGCTCTGCGTGCAAAATCGAAAATAGATTTGAATGCTCCTTTTTTGCCCCGCTCTTCCACAATTGCCAGCACAGCCGCTTCGCCTACGCCTTTAATGGCGGAAAGCGCATAGCGTATTTCGCCTTTTTTGTTCACGGTAAATTGCACATCGCTCTCGTTCACATCAGGTCCTTTTACCGGAATACCCATGCGCTTACATTCTTCCATAAAGAAGGTAATCTTATCAATGTTGCCCTGGTTGTGGGTAAGCACCGATGCCATGTATTCAGCCGGATAATTTGCCTTTAGATAAGCTGTTTGAAATGCCACAAAAGCATAGCAGGTTGAATGCGATTTGTTGAAGGCGTATTGCGCGAAAGCTTCCCAATCGGTCCATATTTTTTCGAGTTTCTTTTCGTCCAATCCTTTCGCTTTTGCCCCGCTCATGAACTTGTCCTTCATTTTGTCGAGCGTGGCTTTGTCCTTTTTACCCATTGCCTTACGCAGCACATCGGCATCGCCTTTGCCAAAGCCTCCGAGTTTTTGCGAAAGCAACATCACCTGTTCCTGATATACGGTAATGCCGTACGTGTCCTTCAAATACTCTTCCATTTCGGGAAGGTCGTACGTGATTTTTTCCAGCCCGTGTTTACGTTTAATAAAGTTGGGAATGTATGCCAGCGGACCCGGGCGGTAGAGGGCGTTCATGGCAATAAGGTCGTCAAACTTATCGGGCTTCAGTTCTTTCAGGTACTTCTGCATTCCTGCACTTTCGAACTGGAAGGTGGCGTTGGTTTCGCCACGCTGATACAACGCTAATGTTTTGGCATCATCGAGCGGAATACTGTCAATATCTATTTCTATTCCATGATTTTGCTTAATCAACCGAAGCGCATCGCGAATGATGGTGAGCGTTTTTAAACCGAGAAAGTCCATCTTAATTACACCTGCATCCTCAATCACTTTTCCTTCGTACTGTGTAATGTAGAATGGCGTATCCTTCGAGGTGGCAACGGGAATAATTTCGGTTAAATCTTTCGGAGCAATGATGATGCCCGCTGCGTGAATACCCGTTCCGCGCACACCGCCTTCCAGTTTTTCGGCTTCTTTCAGCACTTTGCCTTCGGGGGTATCGCTTTCGTAAATCTGGCGGAGTTTTTTTATGTCTTCAATTTCTTCAGTGCTTAAGGCTTCTTTCTCTTTCAAACTTTTTTCACCGTCAATGGGGGCATGAAAAATTCTGTCCAACGCAATGCCGGGTTTTTCGGGAACCAGCTTGGTAAGCGCCAGCGAATCGGGCAACGGTAAATCGAGCACGCGCGCCACATCTTTAATACTCACTTTGGCTGCGAGCGTGCTGTAGGTAACAATTTGCGCTACCTGACTTTTGGTGTATTTATCCACCACGTATTGAATTACCTTATCGCGACCTTCATCATCAAAGTCAGTATCAATATCGGGCATTGATTTACGGTCGGGGTTCAGAAAACGCTCGAAGAGAAGATTGTAAGCAACGGGGTCAATATTGGTAATGCCTATACAATAAGCTACTACGCTGCCTGCAGCGGAGCCGCGCCCCGGACCAACCAATACATTCATTTTTCGTCCGGCATTTATAAAGTCGGCAACAATTAGAAAGTAGCCCGCAAACCCCATGGTTTTAATGGTGAAGAGTTCGAAGTTTAAGCGCTCTTCAATTTCGGGCGTAATTTCTTTATAGCGTTTGCGTGCGCCTTCAAAGGTGAGGTGTTTCAGATATTCCCATTGGTTGAGAGTATCGGGTTGCAACACGGTTTTCTCATCAATTGTTTCTGGCAATTGGTGAATTTGAAATTCTTTAGGCACTGCAAAGTTGGGCAGCAGAATATCCTGTTTCAACTTCAGGTGCTCGCATTTGTCCACTATCTCCTGCGTGTTATCAAGCGCTTGCGGAACATCGCTGAAGAGCGTGCCCATTTCAGCCTGTGTTTTAAAGTAGAACTGATCGTTGTAAAAGGCAAAGCGCTTTCCTTTTACACTTACGTCATCGTCCGAAAATTCTTTGAGTGTGGGCGTGCTTTGCTTTTCGCCTGTGTTAATGCATAATAGAATGTCGTGTGCATTGGCATCGGTTTGGTCCACATAATGCGAATCGTTAGTGCAAATAATTTTTACATTGTATTCTCTGGCAAATTTGAGCAGCACATTGTTTACTTCGTCCTGCTCTTTCATGCCGTGGCGCTGCAACTCTATGTAGTAGTCTTCGCCAAACAGATTATACCACCATTCAAACTCTTTTCTGCCTGCATCTTCGCCTTTGCGTAAAATAGTTTGAGGCACCATGGCGCCAATACAGCAGGTAGTGGCAATCAGGTTGTGATGATACTTTTCAATCAACTCTTTATCAATACGCGGATACTTTCCGTAAAGCCCTTCGATGTATCCGAGCGAACAGAGTTTCACTAAGTTCTTGTAGCCTTCTGCATTTTTTGCCAGCAACAACTGGTGGTAGCGTTTATCCTTTTCTTCTTTGGTAAATTTTTGCTTGTGCCGGTCCTCTACCACATAAAATTCGCAGCCTACAATGGGTTTTACGGGTTTGCCGTCAGCAGTTTTGTGTTTACCTGCTTCTGCTACAAACTGAAACACCCCAAACATGTTGCCGTGGTCGGTAATGGCAACTGCGCTCATGCCATCGGCAGCGGCTTTTTTATACATGCCCGAAATACTGGCAGCGCCATCGAGCAACGAAAATTGTGTATGAGAGTGTAAGTGCGAAAACTGCGGCATAATTCAATTAAAGTAATAAGGTTCAAAAGGGAGCATGAAAGTATAAATATGCGAAGCGGCTTAAGCAATTATTTTCGAACGGTACATGGATAATTCTGTGGAAAAAAGAATAAGCGTTTGAAAATGAGCAAGATTAAAAAGGAGCCAGCGGCAAACACACATTGCACAAACTCTACAGGCTCACACAAACAATCAGTTTATCTCGCTCAACATCCATTTCATTCAATATTGTTCCGCTTACCTGCGGTGCTTTTACGCCTTCATTTAACTTTTTCGTTACCGTAAAAACTCTCGCTTCGTCCCAGAGTAGTCGGTTTATAAAACTATTCAAGAACTGGGTACCGCCTTCAATCATTATGGAAAGAATGTTTCGTTTAAAAAGTTCGTGAAGGATTTGCTCTTCAATATTTGCCGAAAAATCAATTTTTACTTTCTCAATATTCCCCTTTACAGCATTTCCCTTTTCGTTAAACACCAAGGTAGCTGCTTCGGCATTAAAAATATGTAACGATGCCGGTAAAGAAAGTGTGCGGTCAATTACCACCCGCAACGGATTATTTCCATGCCAAAGTCTTACCGTCAGTTGCGGGTTATCGGTGCGCGCGGTGTTAGTGCCAATCATTATCGCCTGCTCTTCGCTGCGCCATTGGTGCACTAATTTTTTTGAAACTTCGTTCGTGAGCCAGTATGGTTTGCCATCGGCAGGTGCTATAAACCCATCGGCACTTTGCGCCCATTTTAAAATAATGTAGGGGCGCTGTTGGGTATGAAATGTAAAAAAGCGCCTATTCAGAAAATCGGCTTCGGGTTTTAATACTTCCGTCATTACTTCTACGCCATTTTCTCTCAATAGCTTAATTCCTTTTCCTGCCACCAACGGATTAGGGTCGTAGCTGCCAATTACTACACGCGGAATTTTTTTCTCCACTATCAAATTCGCGCAAGGCGGTGTTTTGCCATAGTGCGAACAAGGTTCAAGATTTACATACAGGGTTGATTGCGCCAACAGTTTTTCATCTGTAACGCTGCGAATAGCATTTACTTCAGCATGTGCACTTCCGTACTTTTCGTGAAATCCTTCACCAATAATTTTCCCGTTGTGAACAATTACACAACCCACCATAGGGTTGGGCGCTACACTACCCAAACCCTGCACTGCCAAATGGAGGCAGCGCTGCATGTAATGTTCATGTGTGTTCATTCAAAACGAAAATATCCAAAACATGCTTCGGCTGAATTTTATTTTTGAGCATGACCATTGCCGAACTGCAACAGCAATATTGGGAAGCACTCAAGTGTTGGTACGACTTACGCGAAGCGAAAGCCATTACTCGGCTGGTGTTCGAAAACGAGTTGCAGTTGAATGCTACCAAACTTTCGTTAGAGCGATTTAGGCAGTTAACCATCGAGCAGCAGAAGACGCTGACAAACATACTGAACAAGCTAATAGAAGGCGTACCGGTACAGTATGTTTTGCGCGAAGCCGATTTTTGCGGACTAAAGTTTTACGTAAACAAAAATGTGCTCATTCCCCGCCCCGAAACAGAAGAATTGGTGGAGTGGATTGTTTCGGAGAACCGGCAACCGAAATCCGAAATTCTTGACATTGGTACAGGCAGCGGCTGTATAGCCATTGCTTTAGCTAAAAAGTTACCGCAGGCACATATTACTGCAACTGATATAAGTGAGGAAGCATTGAAGGTGGCTCGGATAAACAATACCAACAATCAAGCCACCGTAAATTTTATACAGCACAATGTTTTACGAGAAGTTTTCCCTGCAAACTGTTACGATGTAGTAGTGAGCAACCCGCCCTACATTCCCGAAAGTGAAACAGGAAGTTTAGCGCAACATGTTGTAAAACACGAACCCCACTTAGCGCTGTTTTCGTTTGATGTGGACGGCTTAAAATTTTACAGGCGAATTGCCACGCTTGCATTCACAGCTTTAAAACCCACAGGCAAATTGTTTTTCGAAATTCATAAGGAGAAAGCAAGAGTTGTTACTGAAATCTTGCAGCAAGCCGGTTTCACTAATATTGAAGTGCGAAAAGATTTAAGCGGCAGCGATAGGATGGTGAAAGCAGAGAAACGTTAAACTATCCGTTCACCTTCTTGTAATCAGCTAAAAATTTTTCTAAGCCGATATCGGTAAGCGGGTGGTTAAACAAACCCTGAATGGAAGAAAGCGGACAGGTAGCAATATCAGCCCCGGCTTCGGCACAGCGCACAATATGCAGCGATGAACGGATAGATGCTGCCAATACCTCGGTTTTGTAACCGTAAACACTGTAAATGTGTACTATCTGTTCAATCAGTTGTACCCCATCCCAATTACTGTCGTCAATTCTTCCTAAAAAAGGAGAAACCATACTGGCTCCTGCTTTGGCAGCCAATATTGCCTGTGCAGCCGAGAATACCAGCGTGCAGTTGGTTTTAATTCCGTTATCGGTAAACCACTTTATGGCTTTTACCCCCTCTTTAATCATGGGCACTTTTACTACAATGTTCGGGTGCAGGGCGGCTAACTTTTTACCTTCTTCCACCATGCCTTTAAAATCTGTTGAAATTACCTCGGCACTCACCGGTCCGTTCACCATTTCGCAAACGGTAACATAGTGTTTCAGAATATTGGCTTCGCCACTTATGCCCTCCTTTGCCATTAACGAAGGGTTGGTAGTTACTCCATCCAATATGCCGAGTGCTTCAGCTTCTTTAATATGGTCGAGGTTGGCGGTATCTATAAAAAATTTCATGGTGCGTAGTTAAATGGTTTATGTAAGTGGTTACTGCGTGTCAATGGCGCAAATATCATATTCAGTGCCGAAAGCAAGAAGGGAATAATAAACAAGGTGTGGAAGAAAAAAAGTGGGCAAGTTGACCATATCGCACCGCTACGACCGTCTGCCTTTGCTCGGTTTCCCGCCTGGAGGAGTAAACAGGAGCTGGTCGTATGGGACTCGCCCGCGGCAAACCTATTAAAAAATATGAGTTTAGAGGTTGTCTGCTTAAATTTTTTAATGGTGTTAACAGGAATATCTCAAAAGAACTTCGCCACAAACTCTGTAGCGTTGCGTACGGCTTCTTCTTTCTGTTCCTGCTTTTGCTTAATAACCGCAATGTTGTGCTGCTCGTACGAAATGCCGTCCAGCGAAGTTTTAACTCCCTTTGTTTTGTCTAAAAAGTCGAGTTTGTACTTTGCAGGCAACGGCTCGGCATACGCTAAACTTTGCTTTAGCGGGTCAACCTGTTTGCCGTCTTTCCAAAAGCGGTAGCATACATGCGGTCCGGTTGCCAAGCCGGTGCTGCCTACATAGCCTATTACATCGCCTTGTTTAACACGTAATCCCGGGCGCATTCCCGAAGCAATTTTGCTCATGTGCAAATACTGGGTTTTGTATTGCCCGCTGTGGCGGATTTTTACATAGTTGCCATTGTTGGGATTGAAAGTTGCGGCTTCAATTACCCCATCGGCAGTTGCCATAATAGGCGTGCCATGCGGTGCGGCATAGTCGGTTCCCAAGTGGGCTTTCCAAGCTTTGGTTACCGGATGAAAGCGTTTCATGGTATAGCGCGATGAAATGCGCGAAAACTTTACGGGCGCTTTCAGAAACATTTTTTTCATGCTGTTGCCGTTTTCATCGTAGTAATCGCCCCGTTCGCCTTTCTCTTTGGCATAATACAACGCATAAAAATCTTTTCCTCCGCTGTTAAACAATACCGCCTGTATTTGCCCTATACCCACACTTTCATCCTGCACAAAATCTTCTTCGTAAATCACTTTAAAGCGGTCACCTTTCTGAATGCGGTAAAAGTCAACACTCCAGGCAAAAATATCAGCCATGCGAACGGCTAAAGCGGGGCTTATGTTATTTGCTTCCAACGTTTCGTACAGCGATGAATTTATCACTCCGCTCACTTCTCGCTTTTTGCGCTCCACTTTTTTCTGTCCGCGGTACACAAAAAGCGAGTCGTCCATGTTAAACACAACAAAATCGGTTTTGCTTTCTTCATAAATAAGTTTGCGGCATACCAAGCCCGAGTCGGTTTCTTCGCATAGCATCGTGCAATTGTTGCCGGCTTTAATTTTGTTCAGGTTAAATATTCCTTTCGATTCGCGGGCTATGTAATCAATGCTGCTGTAGGCTACATTGTAACCGGTAAGTATATCGGCAAAAAACTCGTTGGGTTTTACAATGTGGTTTTTTACAATAAACCGGCTTACATCCATACCATAGCGTATAAGCGGCTCTATACCGGCTTCGGTTAAACCGTTGTTGTCTTCATCATCTGTTGTTGCAGGTTGCACCAACCAATAACCTGCACAAACAATTACTGCAAGGCTCGCAATAACCCAAGTCCACTTTCTGTTTATCATATCTTTCAGTAACTGCATTTTCAGTCTCTAAAATTTTGCCCGCTAAAAATAAAACATGCAGTAACCCTTGCAAGAGCATTAAACTAATTGCTTAACAACAGTTAGGAATAAACGTGCAGATAAGAGGACAAAAAATTGATGAGAGAAATGTAATGCCCTGTTTAATGCTTGAGTTAGCGATTGCTTTTCCCGCTTCATCTGTTTATTTTTTTGAAAGCGGGATCGCAATTACAAAATCCGATGGACTAACACAAAGAGGCTATTCCGCTAACGTCCACACGGCAGTTCTGCCTAAAAACGAAGCAGCGCACAGAAAGCCGCGCAAATCGAGTGTATTTCCTTTATGCGTTATTTTACCGCAGTAGGTTTTACCGTTTTCGGGGTCGTACACTTTGCCGCCAATGTATTCTTTCGGATTCTCCGGATTTACTTTAAACCCTTTCAGCACTAACAATCCTTCAAGGGGAGTGTCTCTCAACTTTGCATCGGGGTTTTCTTTATCGGTGCGGGGCTTTCCGGTTTTCTTGTCGTTGGGTTCGTCTAACCAAATTACTTTACCGTAAAAGTTGCCGTCTTTAGCTAAGTAAATCTGAATCTTACTTGTTTTTTCCTGATTGTACCAAATCCGTTCAATAGGATTTTTTTCGGTGGGCACTGCCGAAATAAACAATACAAATGCCACTGCCAGTGCTGTGTTCAATGCTATTATTCGCTTCATAACAATGCTGCTGTTTTTGCTGCCCGAATTTAGGAAACAGACAATATTCTGCAAGAAAGCAGCCACTTAAAAACGGTTTGTTTAATACGCGTGGTTAATAGCCGGTGAGTTTGATGAATTTTTGGATGATGTGTTGTTGGTTGGTTTGGATGGTGGCGAAGTAAAGCCCTGCGGGTAAATGGTTGATTGGAATAGTGGTAGTGGCTGAACTTAACTGCTCTGTTTGCACTATGCTGCCGCTGATGTTGGTAATGGTGAATACGGCAGTGTGCATTAGCTCCGGCAGGGCGATGGTAAGGTGGGTGGTGGCGGGGTTGGGGGAAAGAGATAAAGCTTCTTCTTTTAACCGCTTAACGTTGTTAATGCCGCTCACCGTAAAGTTTAAAAAAGCTGAATCATAGTAAGGGTTAGTTAAACAAGGTTCAACAGAATCCAATTCCCATGGATCAAGGAACTTTAAAAGATACCGGATAGTATAACTGCCTTGCGCTAACTTACCAAGTGCGAAAGTGTCATTTACACGATCAACCATAGGAAAAGAGCCGCTATTCCAACAAGAAAAAATACTAATAATAGAGTCAAATTTCACTATGCGTCTGTCGTAAAACGAAGATATATTAGGATGACTCTTGTATGCGATAAAAGAAACAGAGTCATTTTCGTTGGGATTCGCAGGTATTACTTTCATACTATCAACAAAAAGAGGACTGGATTGTGCTAAACAAAAACCAGATAGGAAGAGCGAAAAGGCAAGAATTACAATGGCTTTCATAGGTAGTTATTTTAAGATTAACAATTTAAACCCTTCAGACTTATTCCCGAAGTCTACATGTATGTAGTATATACCGGGAGAAAGATGGTCTGTTCTGTAGTTTTCTGACAAGGAACTTACCTTACCAGAAAATATTGTCGCCACTGTTTGACCAAGGTGATTGTATAACTTGACTGTACAGTATTCTTCCATGTCAGCTTTCAAACTTATATGCACCATATCATTGGCGGGATTAGGATAAATTGACACAGCTAATTTTTCATCTACACTGTTAGCTGATACGGGGGTTGTACTTCTCGTGTAAATTGTATAACTCATTTTAGGTAGACCTGTCGTATCGTGTGGAAACCAACCAATGGTAGTAGAAGTAGCTGAGTCTTTTAGCTTATAGTAATAACCACATAAAGTGGCAGAATTTGTATCAGGAAGCGGAAACTCGTTTACATACGACTTTACATAAGGGCTTAAAAAGTAGTTGCTGCCTGTGCTGTCAAAATGAGGAAAAGATTCGGATGCACCGGAACGCGCCCAAAAAGCCTGAATGGTTTCGTTAGGTAAAAGAGATATGTTATGGTAAACGGTAGTTTCTATTTTCCAAACTTCTGCTTTGTAAGTGCCCTTTATAATATTAGTATTAGGAATTGGGTCGGTAAGTTTTACTAGAATATCGGACGTAGTGACTTTTGTTTTTGTGTTCGTAGCAGAATGGGCATGACTATCGAAATGTAGCAAGCGGCTGAAGTTTTTGTTAACCATGTTTAAAGCTGCACCCGCATCTACCCTACCATAACCTATTTCAGGGTCGTAAGGAGGACTATATCCATGTATGGTATCGAACCAAGCTGTGCGCTGGATAATTTCTTCCACATCTTCCGGTGCTAGATTGTTGTAATCAGGTTGCCCGTTGGGGTTATTCATGTAGCTTAACAATAACCCCGCTATGCCTGAAACATTGGGTGCCGAAGCAGAAGTTCCGTCAGCAACTGCATAACTGTTCCCTAAATTGGTTGTGAAATTCATAGAAGTGGTAAAAGGGGCAATTACATCCATGCCATGCCCAAACATGCTTTTGAAGTGGCGAGAACCATCAGTATGTGAACCACCTACACTTACCACCCAGTCGTCAGGAAAACAAGCAGGAAACAATACTTGATTCCCTTTACTTTCAATATTGCCTCTAGATACTACTGTAATTTTACCTAACAAGAAAGCATAATAAGATTTTTCCTTGAACTCAGGGAAGTAAACTTCATTAGAATTGCATGTTAAGCTCATGTTATTGAGTGTAACATTCGAATAATTTATGAATGGATCATTACTCAGTGCATCATTAAGAGCGTTGATTAAAGCTGACAAAACCAAACTGGACTTCCCCTGAACCCCAGGTTGTCCTACACCGTAAGAATATAAAGAAACACCTGCTTTATCTTCCGATGGGTCGGCTTCGGGAGGATTTGCACACCAAGTGCCCCCTGCAACACCCGCTACACCTTTGCCATTGTTGCGTAAAGCCCCAATAATGCCTGCAACCTTTGTTCCATGACTATCATAATATGCCGAATCGTCAAGTGCATACAAAGGCGCATTACTATAACCATAATCATAACCTCCGATAACTTTAGAAGCCCAAGCATATTTTTGAAAATCTTCATGTTCCCAATATACTGGTGTGTCGAAGACCCCCACTTTTACAAAAGACCTGCCTGTTTCTAAAGCCCATGCACCTTCGGCATTGATGTGTCCGTATTCGAAATTGTTTGCGTCATCGTCATGTAAGGCAAATTGATTGTTGCAGTAGTAATCATCGTTTGGAGCAACCGAAGCACATGCCCCTGTGCATGTAGCATTTGAGAAACAGTAATTAAGATGAGCATAATGAATGTAAGGAAATAGTTTTTGCAAAGAGTCTGCATAGCAGGTTTCGGAACTATCGCCTATGTTATAAACTAAGAGGAATGAGCTCCAGAAAGGTGGAATTGGAATGGTATCGCCAATGTTAGAGATTAGAAAAGTATCGGTGGTTTGATAATTGGGGGCAAGTTTTACAAAAAAGTAGTCGCGTTGGAAAATGCTGTGCAATTTTACTTTTAGGGTATCAGCAAACGGAGGCCTTATAAAATCGTCAATCGTGCCATATATTTTATCCCTGTTGTTCACTGTTGCAAAGTTTAAAACAGAAGTATCGAAACGCAGGATAATGTTCTTCCTTACAAAAATAGGAATAGTATCAGTGTCCATTGCAAAAGCGTTGGTTCTACTCCACTGCTCATACTTCACACTCACATACTTGGTATTTGTATCTCTTACACAAATGCCGCTTACAATGGGATTGTTGGCGGCATCCAAAGCAATATCAATTGCCTTATCATCGCTGCCGGTGGTGTCGTCAAACATTTTAAGCCAGCGGAGGTCGCCATCTTGGGTATAGCTGGCAGTAACGTAGTCGTGGTTGGAGCCTTTGTCGAGTTTTCCGGTAACGTAGAGGTGCCCGTCAAAAGTGGCTTCGGCTTTAATGTCGCGTCCTTTGGCATCTTTGGAGGGGTTGGTGGAACTTATGCTTCTGTTCCAAAGCAGGTTGCCGTTTTTGTCGTAGGCAAGGGTGAGCATATCGGTAGCGCCATTGCTGCGGCTGGTGAAGCCGGTAATGCAAAGGCGATGATGCGGATTAACGGTGATGGCAGCAGGTTCATCGGCAAGGCTATCGGCACTGCCAAAGGTGCGTACCCATACCTCGTTAAAGAGGGTGTCGTATTTAATGAGTTTGATGTCGGAGTTAGTAGGGCTAAGGGCAGTAGCACCGAGCACATACCAATTGCCGTCAAAGTCCTGCGTTAAAGCCACAGGTTTGCTGATGCCTCCGTTGGGGTTGGCATTGCGGGCAATGGTTCCGATAGAGCCTGTTGACATATTGATACCTAAGGTAACAAAGTCCCAATTAGTAAAAGCGGAGCCGCTGAAGCCGGTGGCGGAAAGGCGGGTGCCGGTGGAGTTGAGATAGATGGCTACCGCGCCATCGTAATAGCCTGAACTATCGTAATGAGCCACCCACTGTTGGGTGCCGCTGCTGTTGTATTTGAGGATGGTCATTTTAAAATCGAGGGTTCCTTTTTATTCGGTGCCTGCTACATACACGTTGCCGGAGTTATCCACTACCAATCCGGCAGCGGCATCGTAGCCGCCCCAACTGCCGGCATAGATGGCACTCCAAACCAAGTTGCCGCTGTCGAGTGTCAGTTTAAGTGTAACCATGTCGGCATCGTTGGCAACGGAATCCCAACTAAAGCCGGTAACATATACATAGCTGCCTTTAATGTAAACATCCATACCAAAGTCGCGGTCGCCTGTTAGGCTGTTGTATTCTTTTTGCCAGAGCAATGTGCCGGAAGTATTGTATTTGGTGATAAGAAAGTTTTCCTGCTCGCCCAAGTGATAGGTGTTGCCGACAATGATTACTTCGGAGCCTGCACGGGCAGAAGCGATATGGTCGAAGGAAACGGTAGGATGCCCGGTTTGTTGTTCCCAAACTTTGTTGATAAGGGTTTGAGCAAAGGAATTAGAAAAGAGCAGCGATAAACTGCCTACGAGGAGAAGTTTAAAGGTTTGCATAGGTTGTTGGTTTATGGTTAAGCGACAAAAAAGGGGTGAGGTTGTTTTCCTCTTTAATAACCAAAGGAATGGAGAGCGGAAACAAAAATCAAGTACCACTTTTTGGCAAAAATGTCAGATTTTACCCCTGTTTTTGAGGTGTTTTAAACTGCTCTGAAGTGCTGTAACTGTTTACCTGTAAGGGTTTCAGCGCATTTCCGGTTTTTTCAAAAAGTGTCAGATTTTGGGGTGTTTTTTACTTTTCGCATTAACAAAAAAATATGTCCTTCTACTGCTACGCACAAAAAACCGAAACCTAGTCAATCGGCAATAAATCAAAACAGCTAAAGCGGATAGTTAGGCGTACTTCTATTTTAACCTTGCGAGGGTTATAGCCAACAGCTTTACCTAAATGTGTTTGTCCTTTGTAAGGCAAGGGCTTAACACAAAGAAGGTGTAGTGCTGCGGAAGGGTTTCTGCGAACTCAGCGCTTTGCGTACTTCTTCTGTAGCTTTGTCAACAGTTTTTTTGGCAGAAAGGGGTTTGCTTTTATCGGGGCGATTAAGCCATTCTTCAAACTCTTCTTCGCTTGGGGGGTTGCCCGGCAGTGCCATTTCGGCATCGGTCAGTTTGCGGAACTTGTGAATGCGGATTTTCTTTTCCGAAGCTTTTTATTTGAGAGCGTACTCCAACAAAATTTTTCCTTTGCTCGATTTTTCGTTTATAACCACATTGAGCATAATCCGAAAGTAAAGAATTATGCCGATAGGCTGTAAGCATGGTAAATGGCACTTCACAATATCTATATTTAACAATAAAAAATAATAATGTTTTAATAGTTGTATTTGTTTTCGAAAAAATGAGTAGTTTTGGCTTCTAAACTTTAAAGCATGATTGAAATAGGGAAAATCCATTTACTGGATGTTATCTTCGGTTCCAAAGGCAATTGTAGGATTGACCTTCGTACCGTAAATAATCAAATACACCGCAACGTTCGCTACCAAGGCACTTCTATTCAGAACGTGGCTTCGTTTCGTCAAATGAACGGCAGAATTGTTCAACTTTCATGGGTAGATATTGTAGATTATCGAATAGTATCATGGGATATTACTGTTCGTAATTTTCTACTTATATGCGGCTACCGCTGGTAGTGGGCTTGTTATTTACGGTTACTCCAGTGCATGGCATAAGTGGAACGATAGCCTGCCATGTTTAAAGATTGTGTCTCCCGCTTAATTCTTAGTTTTTTTATGAAAAGCAGAATGGCAGTAACGCGTTACGTGGGGGGAATCTTACTCATCATCTCTTCCTCCGCAGTAACGCATTTTCCCTTTTCAAAGTATAGGCGTTCTCCTCCGTTCGCGGTCGCACATCCGCCAAATTTTCGCTTGAAGTAATTTCGGTAACTATCATATTTCCTTCATCGTTTTTTACACCGATAAACGAGCGGGTTATTTTAACTATCGCATCATTGTTACCAAATTTTTTCCGGTGCTCATCGAAGGTGAATAGCAGTGTATCGGCTTTACGCATGTAAGGCAGTTTGCGCCATTCGCCTGTTCCGGCATTTACATCGCTAAGCCAGTTGATGGTGTTTATGATTCCCTCGGTAGCGGTAAAGAAAATGAGGAAGCGCTCGTCCTCTATTTGTATGGCGTTGCGGTAAGCAATTTTTTTGTGGCACTCCCTTTTATCGGAAACAAACAGTTGTTGTATAAAGGTATCGAAACGCACTACTACAGGCTGGGGCGGCTCAACCGGTTTGCGAACAGTAAACACTTCCTCCTGCTGCGCGAATACACACAGCGGAAAGAGAAACAACACCATTGCCAAATTCCGGACAAACATCTACGATATTGTAATTGTTAGAACGGCAAAAAGTAACGATTATTTAAGGCGGATGCTCAGTTTAACCGGCTGGTGGTCGCTGCAATCGAAACCGAGGTCAATGCCTTTTACTTCAGTTACTTCAATATTGGGCGACACAAAGTAGTAGTCAATAACGGTAGTAAACGTTTTTTCGGGATTGAATACCGTTTTGTTTTTGCGGTTGGTAGCAACGGTTGAATCATACGCATACGTCCAGCCGGGAATATAATCAGGGTCGTTGTTCTTTAAATACAACGGCTCATCTTCCGGTTCTTTCTCGAAAGTGTGTACATTAAACGAAGGAGGAGCAATGTTCCAGTCGCCACCAATAATTACATAGTTGCCTTTTGCGTATTCGGCTTCCACCAACTTTTTGGTGAGCGCCATTTGCTCTTTTTTCACGCTGCCGTCATCGTAGGCTTCAAAATGAGTATTGATAACCACCAACTCTTTTCCGTTTTGCAAGGTAAAGCGCTGCACGAGCAGACAACGTTCGAGGTAAAAAAGTTTCCTCGGAAAATCGCTGATGCCCGGCAAAGCAATTCGTTTCGATTCAACGGGCTTATATTTTGTGAGCGATTGAATGCCGCTGTTTATTTTTCCCATGGGGTCTAAAAACGGGAAGGGCAAATACAGTACTTTGTAGTTGATGGCAAAGGTAGAGTAATGACTGCCGAATACCTTCTCAAATTCGGCCGCCTCATCAATATGATAGCTGCGTTTGCTGTTGCGATCCACCTCCTGCAGCAGCACAAAATCTACATCGGTATTTTCAGCCAAAAACTTTTTAATGCCGGCCAAGTTCTTCTGCACATGCTCTTTGGGAGAAGTAACCGTTTTGCCGCCATCGTAAAAAAAGTCCACTTCCTTACCCAAAGCGCCATAGCCTATGTTCCAGATAAGAAAAGAGAAAGAAGAATCGGCAAGCAATTCATTACTTGCCGATTCCTGCTTGCGGCTCCCGGCTTCTAATTTTTCTTCCGCTTCGGGGTTATACTTCGTAATTACACCCAACAGCAACATACCGCCTACATATAGGATAGCGGCAATTAGCACAAGGGTAACCAACAACAGCAATTGTTTCATTTGGTATGGTTATGAAGCTCCGAATTTACATTTCTGAAATCAAGTGTAGGGAAAATTCATGGGGTGTCAAGTTCTGCTTCAATTTTAAAAATATCCGAATAAGGAGATGATACAAAGCAGTTGTAAATAATAGACCAAAAATAAAATGACAAACTATCTAAGGCATATTAAACCACATAGGCACATAGTTAACATAGTGAACCAGTGTTTGCTGATGTGTTCTATGTTCCTATGTGGTTCAATATTTTCAGTATCAATGGCAACTGTCTTATTTTCTTTTTTATGTGTTGCCGTGAAAAAATTCATAGTTTCGGTTTTACCATAAAACAAAGCGCATGAATCATTTTGAATGGAGTTGGCAACAAGAAGGACAAACCGTTTTTGCACAGGGCTGGAACCCTCCGCAAACCAAAGGCGTAGTTTGTATTGTTCACGGATTTAACGAGCACAGCTCGCGGTATGCACATGTTGCAGAGCGATTGGCGCAAGCCGGATATGCCACGCTCGCTTTCGACCACTTCGGGCACGGCAAAACCACCGGCAAGCGCGGACATGCGCCTACCTACGAAGCTTTTCTTGACTCCGTAAAAATTGTGTTGGATGAAGCCGAAACCCGCTTTCCGGGGGTGAAGAAATTTTTGTGGGGGCACAGTATGGGTGGTGGTATTGTGCTCAATTATTTGTTGAAGCGCCAACCGAATTTGGCGGGCGCTGTTGCTACGGGTCCCCTATTGAAACTCGGATTTGAGCCGCCTGCCTTCAAAGTTTTTTTGGCAAAACTGATGGTGAATATTTATCCCGCCTTTACCGAAAAAGCGGAATTGGATTCGCAGGCAATTTCGCGCGATAAAGAAGAAGTTCGCAAGTACGATGCCGACCCTTTCAACCACGGAAAAATTACTGCCGGAACTTTCCTCGGCATGTTCAGTGCCGGTAAGTGGAATATTGCCCATGCTGCTGAACTGAAACATCCGCTGCTGCTGATGCACGGCACTGCCGACCGGCTTACTTCGCCCGAAGGCACAAAAGAATTTGCAGCAAATGCGCCTAAAAATCTGGTAACACTTAAACTGTGGGAAGGATTTTACCACGAACTACACAACGAACCAGAACCCGATAGAAGCGAAGTGGTTGCCTACATCACCAACTGGCTGAATGCTCGTTGAATTAACTACCAATAAGCTATGCTGAAGCGATTGAGTTACATCGCTCTGGTTTTTTTGCTGTTAATGGCAGGCGCCTATTTCTTTCGCGAAAACATTCTCCGCGCCTGTGCCACTTTTTTAATGCATACCGATGAGTTGCAGCCAACCGAAGCGCTCTTTGTGCTTTCGGGCGGCAGCTACGACCGCGGCAACGAAGCTGCCCGTTTGTTTCACCAAGGCTACTGCAAAAAAATTATCTGCACCGGAGGCAATCCATACATCGAACTCAAAGTATTTGACATTGATACGCTGGAAAGCGATATGGCGGTTGCCAACCTTAAACGCCTGCAAGTACCAGACTCCTGCATTATACAGCTGAAATACGGCACCAGCACCCGCGAAGAGTTCGACACCATTGTAAATTATTGCATAGAGCACAACCTCCGGAAAATAATTGTGCTTTCATCGCTGCTGCACACCGGCAGGGTAAACGCTGTATTCCGAAATAAAATGGAAGCCGCAGGCATTCAACTCATTTTGCACGGGGCGCCTTCTTCGCGCTTTGACGAATACCGGTGGTGGCAAAGCGAAGACGGGCTGATTGCCGTAAACAACGAGTGGATTAAGACCATATATTATTGGTGGAAGTATTGAAAAAAGTCTCAAACCGCTATTTTCTTTATTAAGATTTTTCTAAATTGAGGCTGCAATTCCATTCGTTCACACCAAAATTTTAAGCGTATGGCAAAAATCTTACTCTCAATTTTATCCGGACTACTCGGCACCATGGTTATGATGGTGGTAATGATGATTCTGCCTTTGGCAGGATTACCAAAAATGGCACAGCCTGAAATTATTTCTTCCATTCTATCGCAAGAAGAATTTGTAGGATGGGGCGTTTACTTTTTAGTAGGTGCAGCATTGGCAGTGGTTTATCACTATGCTTTTGCTCACCGGCTTCCTATAGAAAGTAATATACTTAAGGGCTTGATTTTCGGTTTTGTGGTTTTTGTGCTGGCAACATGTACAGTAATGGCGCTACCGGCCATGGGCATAACCTATAACCAACCGGAGGGTTCTTTTATATCTCTGGCAATTGTGAGCCTCATAGGACATCTGATTTATGGAACCATGGTGGCTATTATAGAACACGATGCCGAAGA
Organism: Chitinophagales bacterium; assembly: GCA_026129525.1. Classification (GTDB taxonomy): domain Bacteria; phylum Bacteroidota; class Bacteroidia; order Chitinophagales; family LD1; genus Bog-950. Next base: position 203,181 of record JAHCHW010000004.1, read on the forward strand.
AGAGGACGAAGAATAGAAGCTGCTACAGAAATATTAAATGAAAGCCCGGACGAAACCGGGCTTTTTTATTGTTGTTAAGCCGTGCGATATGTGAATGTGTTCATGTTTACATAAGTGATTTCTCTCATTACACAAGCCTACGCAGGTCATAATTCGGAGGGAACTCCCGAGCATACGTTTGCACCATTATCTAACAACTAAAAAAATTAAAAACTATGCGAACGGGAAAACTTACTCTACTGATGGTTATGTTACTGACCGTCTTTATGGCGCAAGCGCAATCTACCTGTGTGGATTGGAACGGCTATGTGAATTACAAAAACACAGGAGGAACCGGCTACTATACTCTTCAAAACGGACTGGAAGAGAATGCTGCACAAACTTATCGTTATTCGGGTCCGGGGAAAATTAATCAGGTACGGGTTTACGGAAACTACCCCGGCATTGTAACGGGCGGAGTGCCGATCAGAGTTTCCATTTACAATGTTGATGTAAACGGCAGACCAACAACTACTCTTCAATATGCCGATGTAGTATGGTGGTGGTACAACAACCCAGCCGGATACATTACCGTTAGCTTTGGTGCCGGTGTTGATGTGAGCAGCAACTTTGCAGTTGGTGTTTCCATTCGTCAGGCATTTCCTTTCGGCAATACTTTTCAGGTGCGTTACACCGGTAATGGCGAAGGACAAGGCGAAGATTTAGCCTCGCTTTCCGGCACTTCAACCGGTGGCAACTGGGCAAGTGCCATGAGTGAGTTTTCGAAAGATGGCGACTTTTATTTAGTGCCTCAAATGGCTAACTATAATTTGCCTTCGTTTGAAATTGCTTCGCAATGTGTGAGTGCTGCTACGCCAATAGCTTTTACCAACACTACCCAAATGACCAAAGACAGCATGTTTAACCGCATAGGTTTAGCAGGCTATTCGGGTAGCAATAAATATTACACATGGGATTTTGGTGATGGTTCCGCTACTACCAACAGTGTTAGCCCTACACACAGTTATGCAACTCCCGGTGCTTACACGGTAACACTTACCAGTAAAATTGACGGATGGAACGGAGTATGTTCTGAAACGTACTTTATGAATATTTCTGTTGGGTTAGCACTTATTGATTCTATCATTACACAGGTTTCGTGCAACGGAGGCAACAACGGAAGCGTGAAAGCGAAAGCAAGCGGTGGAGCTACTCCATACAGTTATAGCATTGATGGTGCAACTTATCAATCGTCAAATATATTTAGCGGTTTAACTGCCGGTAACTATACCTTGTATGTGAAAGATGCTTTAGGTTGCAGCAGTTCGGTTGCGTTTACTATTACACAACCAGCGCCTATTGTATTCGGAGCGCCACAAACTACCAACGCAAGTTGCGGAAACGCCAACGGACAAATTTTAGTTTCGGCAACAGGCGGAACAGGACAGATTAAATACAGAAGAGGCAACACCGGATCATTCCAAAACAGCGGATTGTTTACCGGTTTAGCTGCAGGTTCGTACTTGATTACCGCACGCGATGCTAACAACTGTACAGCTACAATATTGGTAACCATCAACGACCAGGGTGGCCCTACACTTACAGTTGTAAGCTATACTAACATTAGCTGCTTTGGCGGTAACGATGGAACTATTGTATTAAGCGGCAGCGGAGGAACCGGTGCTTTACAATACAGTATTGACGGTGGTGTTTCTTATCAATCCACTTCTTCTTACAACAACCTTGCTGCCGGTTCGTACGGTGTGCTGGTAAAAGATGCAGCAGGTTGCAAAAGCGGAACAACCGTTGTGCTTACACAACCTTCGCAGTTAAGAATTACTGCTTCAACTTTACCTGTAACCTGCAATGGAGGAAGTGACGGACAAGTAAACGTGGTATATGCCATTGGAGGGATTGGTTCGCTTTCATACAGTGTGAACGGCACCAACTATCAATCGGGCACTAACTTTCAAGGTCTTACTGCCGGAACTTACACCGTTTATGTGAGAGATGTAGCAGGATGCACAGCCACCACTTCGGTAACTGTTACACAGCCTGCTGCCGTAACAGCAACTGTAACATCAGATAATCCTGATTGTTCTTACTCGTACGATGGAAGTATTTCTGTAACAGGTGCAGGCGGTTCGGGAAGTTACAGCTACAGTTTGAATGGTCTTAATTACCAACCTTATGGAGTATTCTTAAACTTACCCGGTGGTAACTACACAGTGTATGTGAGAGATTCGAAAGGATGTATTTACACTACTACAAGAACGCTCACTGCTCCTACCGAAGTTACCGGAACAGTTCTTACCACTAACTCAACCTGTGGTAACAACAACGGCAGTATTTTAACTACTGCATCGGGTGGTTCAGGTTCGGGCTATGAGTACAGCATTGACGGAATCAACTTCAACACCAGTGGTGCTTTCAACAATCTTTCATCTGGCACTTACTATGTAATTATTAAAGATGGTGCCGGTTGCGTGAAAGTGGTTTCAGGAGTTATTTATGATTCTAACGGTCCGGTTATTGCCAGCACCAGCCATACCAATGTGGCTTGCAATGGCGGCAGCGATGGCAGCATAACCGTTAATACCGTAACAGGCGGCACCGGAGTATTGCAATATGGCTTGAACGGTTCTTACTGGCAAACTTCCACTTCGTTCTCGGGGCTTTCAGCAGGTAACTATACCGTAATGGTAAAGGACGCTAACGGCTGTATTGGTTTTACCAATGTTATCTTAACCGAGCCAGCAGCGTTTGTAATAAACACTACCGTACAGGATTTGACTTGTAATGGTGAAAATACCGGCAAGGTAACCGTAAGTGCCATTGGCGGTGCAGGTACCTTGGCTTACAGCATCAACGAAGGCTTGTCGTATCAGTCAAGCAATATTTTCAACAACTTGTATGCAGGCATTTACAACATTCGTGTGCGCGATGCAGCAGGTTGTATTGGCAGCAAGAGCATTACCGTTACCGAACCTACCATGATAACCGTTGTAACCGGAGTGTTGAACGTAACCTGCCACGGACAGGGTAACGGAGTAATTTCTGTTCTTTCATCGGGTGGTACAGGTGTAAAAACTTACAGTTTGAACGGCACTACTTATCAAACAGCCGGTACGTTTACTAACCTTTCGGGAGGTAACTACACTATCTATGTAAAAGATGCTGCAAACTGTGTAGTGAGCAAAAATATCACCGTTACAGAGCCATCAGCCATGAATTTATCGGTAGTTGTTTCTGATGTTTCGTGTGCAGGCGGTAACGATGGAGTTATCAATCTTTCGGTTGCAGGCGGTGCAGGCGGTTATGAATTTAACTGGAGCGGAGGCTCGGCAGCAGAAGATTTGTTTAACCTTTATGCAGGCTCTTACACAGTTACTGTTTCCGATGCCAACGGATGCACTATCAGTTCACCGTTTGTAGTTTCGCAGCCTGCTCTTCCGCTTATTATTAACGGAACCGTAACCGGAAGCACAAACAACGATGGCGAAATTGACATTACCGTTACAGGCGGAACTTCGCCTTACACTTTCCATTGGTCGAATGGTGAGTTGGTAGAAGATATTGCCGGCTTAAGCCCGGGAACTTACACTATTGAAGTAACAGATAATAAAGGCTGTGCTACTTCAAACATTTTCACTGTTCCTAACTTAACCGGTATTATCACCTTAGCCGATGGTAAAAATGTTGCGCTGTATCCGAATCCGGCAAACCATGTAACCATTGTTGAGGTGAACGGTGCCGAAATGAAAAGATTAGAAGTGCTGAACATGTTGGGACAGACCGTATTTATGTCGAACACCCAAACAGCAAAAGTTGAAATCAACACTTCCGACCTACAGGAAGGCGCTTACATTGTAAAATTGCTGGTGAACAACACTATTGTTACAAAACAATTACAGGTTATTCATTAGTAGCGTAGTTTAGGTAAAGGCTCTGCCAAGTGCGGAGCCTTTGCTCTTTGTAATAAAACTGAAAGTCCCGCGATGAGCGGGATTTTTAGTTTTAAGCCGAACTTGTTTTTGGCTGTTTGTGAGCAACGTCATAGAGCAAAAGAAAACATCTAAAGCAATTTGTTTTTACTTAGTTTTCAATTTTGAAACATACCCTTAATGAAAAGAAACATACTTCTGCTTTGGCTGTCCGTTTGTTCTGCCAGTTTTTTGTCTGCACAAATTACTATTGACCAAAACGACTTTGCTAACCCGGGCGATACGGCACGCATGAGCGTAGCGGTTTGGAATCCGCTGCTTAATTTTTCGGCAACGGGCGCTAACCACACATGGGATTTTTCGCAACTGCAATGGCAAAGCCAGTATGTTGATACATTTTTAAATCCCATTTACACCGGTCCGATTTATGCATTCGTTTTTTCTAACTTGCCTACCAATCCTTACCGCTCAAATATTGCCAAACGGGAGGATAATATTTTGACCTCTATTCCAATTGTATCAACCGTTTTTACAAACCCCTACAATTTTTATTACAAAACGGCTGCTTCGTACAGGCAAAAGGGAATAGGGATGCGGGTATCGGGATTTCCTACCGCGGTACCTATGAAACATACCGATACGCTGTACCGTTTTCCGATGGAGTTTGGAAATGAAGACAGTTCATGGTCGGACTATGCTGTAGTAATTCCGCAGCTTGGTGCCTATGCACACAAACAACACCGCGTAAATAAAGTAGATGGATGGGGAACACTTACCACACCTTTCGGCACATTCGATGTGTTGCGTGTACGAACCGAAATACGCGGCTCCGATTCACTGTATATTGATACGCTTGATTTCGGCTTTAGAGTAGATAATGACATACAGCGCGAATACAAGTGGTTTGGAAAAAATCAAATGGAACCGCTGCTGCAAATAAATACACAGGCAGGCATTTTGGGGCAGTTTCAGAATTTCGAATTTGTAACACGGATTGTTTACCGCGACAGTGTTCGCTTTGATGTAACCTCTATTGGCGATGCAGCAGCAAACGAAATTGCTTTTTCGGTTTATCCGAATCCGAGCAACGGATGGTTTTTTGTTTCGGTGCCCGATAATGCCGGGAAAGCATCCATCACCTTATCCGATTTGAGCGGAAGGGTGCTGTTTAGTAAAGAAATGAGTTCAAGTTTAGAAGCCGTTGATGCTTCGCAACTGCCAAAAGGCATTTACCTGCTTACACTGCAAACCGAAACAGCTCGTGCACATAAAAAAATAGCGGTAGAATAATGTGTAACTGTAGTAACAACTCAATGTGCTGCCCAGCCAAGTTGTAAGGGGAAAGAAACCGAATCGGAAAAAGTGCCCACCGCATAAACATCCAGTATGCGATTATCGCTAATACCCATACCGGGTAAGGAAAGATAAGTTTGACCTGTAAGATGATTTTTTAAAGTAACCGTATAGGTAGCGGCAGTTAAGGTAATAATCGAGTCAATGGCGGTGGTGCTGTCGGTGGCAAAATAAGTTCGGTTAAAGCCGATAGTATCGTTATTAAAAAACAAATCAAGTGCAGGCGCTTCGTTACTGAAATGCATAAAGCGCACTTTAAATTTTCCGGGCGCGGGCCAATCAACCGAATCGCTGAGCAGCGTTGTTTTACGTACGGCATAGTCATGGTACATTACAAAGGTGTAGTGCCGCCCCACACGCCAATTGGTGTAACTGCCCCCGGCTACTACTTCTCCCGTTGCCGGATTCTTTATTTGAATCACTAGAGGTTCTCCGGCTTCCAGTTCGGCAGTATGCGAGTTCGTGTTAAGCGTATAGCCAATAAACTCGGCACGCTTACTCCCTTGCAGGTAATAATCCAAATACGGTGAATGCACCGATGCATTTATAAACTGCACTTTTACTTTTTGCAGATTTTTCTTTTTACAAGCCGATGTTGAGAGTAAAGCAATAAGAATTGCGGGAATGAGCAGAATTGCGCTAAGTTTTTTCATAGGAATTGATGTTGGACTAGCGACAAAGCTACTTGTTTACAATACTTACCGCGAAATATAAATAGAGCAATATTTGGAAGTCATTATAAAATAGTTGTCCGTTTTTTCGAACGAACCGAAATTCTGAAAATTAAAATCGAAAGATATTTCCCCTCTTTCCGGGTTTATGGTAATTTTTTCGGCATACCCGGGCTCATCTAACAGCGCCATACTTTTAGTGCTACTGCCTTTGTATTTATAGGTACCGTAATTGTCGCCCTCCTTAAAGTCGAAGTAATGCACCTGTTTGTATTTAACCAACTCATTATCGCGCCACGAAATTCTGATGGAGGGGTCGCCATAATGAGTAGTGAGAGCATAATCTACTTTCATTTCCCCCTTTATACACTTACCGCGCATGGTAGCAATGCCTGAGCCTTTCATACCTTCGAGTTACTTCATAATAGAGGAATTGTAGTGCGTGTAATTTTCTTGCAGGTTTTCAACTTTTAGGGTGTACTTACCGCTTAGTGTAATCATAGGTGCCTGTCGCGAATTGAGATAACCCAAACTCATACCTTTTATTTCGCGCACAGTGTTGTCGTTAATACTCAGCACCCAACGGTCTTCGGTTCGGGTTAAAGAAAATTTATTGGCAGCACCTTGCTTAAAGCCGGGTATGGCAGCCATGTTGGGGGCTTCAGCAGCCATTACTTTGCCCCATGTTTTGTCTTTGGCAAGAGCAGGGCAACTGTAGCAAATGCGATCGGTATAGGGCGTGTTGCCACCTTCGGCATATAGAGTTCCGTTTGCTTTAATGCGTATGGATAAAATTGATACGGAATCTTTGTATTCAAAGTCCTGATGCGGAACCGCCAAAAAAGAAAGTTGAAAAAAGTCGTTGGGCGAAGAAGTTGCTTCGAAGGTAAAATTGAACGACATACTAAGGTTACGGATGCTGTGTTCGTATTCGCTTCGCGGAAACAAGTCGGCAACATTGTAAGTGTGAGCGGCTTTGTCGGTATGGGAAAACGACACCGATGTTCCGTTGGTTTCATACTTAATGGCTGCGGGTTTTTCCGAAAGGGCTTTAAATTCTTCGACTTTAAAATAGTTGTTGGTGTAGGTTATGTCGTCTTCCTTTTGAACCTGAGCGAAAACAGAGAACGCACTTGTAAGCAGTAAAATGAATGTGATTTTTTTCATTTAAGGGAGTTTGAGCAAATATAGAAAAGCGGTTGAGCCGGGTTTCGGTTTATGAAAAGATGGATTAACTGTTAGGACTGTTCTGACGGTTATAGAAAAGTTGATAAAGAAATCGGAGTACGCTATTCATCTTTTGCGACACAACAGGGTTCATGGTCCCATTAGCAGTCTTTGCAGCATGCAGATTAGCGGCTTGTACACAAGTTCAATTGTATGCTTAACCATTTTTAGTTCCGTTGGTCGCTGCCCCAATTAAGTTTGCTTTTTAGGGCAGAAAGAAAACTTTGGTCCGTAAGCCTTACGATGTTGGCATGGAAGTTTGCCCGTTTAACGGCTAACTGCCAACTGGAATCAATTGCGGCAACACGGGCATCAAGAGTACATAAAAAACTATCCCCCCGTCCGGTTACTTCAAAAGAAAGCACCACATCATCGTTTACCACCATAGGGCGCACATTGAGGTTATGCGGTGCTACCGGTGTAATTACAAAGTTGGCGGAGTTCGGGTAAATAATAGGACCACCGCAGCTAAGCGAGTAGCCTGTTGAACCGGTGGGGGTAGAAATAATCAACCCATCTGCCCAATAAGTGTTCAGCAACTCGCCATTCAGGTACGCATTTACGGTAATCATCGAAGACTGGTCTCTACGCTGTATGGTCATATCGTTGAGTGCAAAACTGTCTTCAAAAAGCGGCTTATTGGTTTGCAGTTCGAGCAGGGTTCGTTTTTCAATCATATAACCGCCACGGTCAATGGCATCAATGGCATTTTGCAATTGCTCTTTACCAATGCTTGCCAAAAAACCCAATCTGCCAAAGTTGATGCCGAGTATGGGAATGCCGCTGTCTTTTACCATTACTACGGCATCCAGCATAGTTCCGTCTCCTCCCAAACTGAGCACCACTTCAGTTTCATTTTTTATTTGATGGAAATCGGAAAAAGTAGCGGCATCGGTTTCAACCGAAATATCGTTGCGGAGTAATTTCATGTAGGCTTCTTCCACCACAAATTTTCTTCCGCGTTGTTTCAGGTAATCGAAAAGTTGCTGTATGTGCGCTTTGTTTTTGTAGCTGAAAGATTTTCCGTAAACGGCTATCATGCTGTGAATTTAATCGTGAATAGTTAACAATCAATTCGCGCTTTGCCCATCAGAACCCCGGCTGTATCATAAATTTCACACCCCAGTTTTGCCCACCGGTATTCCGGTAAGTGGCGCGCCACAAAAAATCAATTCTAAAAAGGTAGGCAATGTTTTCAATACCAAAACCCAACTCAATATAAGGAACAGGAAAAGGTGAGCGAAGTTCGGCAGGTGTAGCAAGCAGGGTTTCGTTGCGCTTGCTGTAATTGCCAATCAAACTTTTGAATACTATCACCTCGCGCAGTTTTAGTTTGCTTACTCCCGGAATTTTGTTGAACAGAAAACCGTTAAAGTGGTGCTCTACCCACAATTGCAAAAACTGGTCGCTTATAAACTCGTATTCGCGCAACAGATTGTAGTTGTATTTATCTAACAGAAAACCAAGGTTACCCTGCGTAAGGTTGGCGGCTGTGTAAGGCACTCTGCCAAAAATTTTTCCCGCTTTAAAAATGTAGTTGGTATAACCGATAGGTGAAAACAACCGCTGCCGTAGGGTAAGCAACAGGTTATGATATTGAAAATTATCGGTGCGAATGTTGCCGATGCCAAGCGTATAGCGCAGCATTACTACAGGATACTTGGTGGTGTAGAAATAACGATAAAAAGTGCCGAAGGTATAGAGGCTTTTGTAAGAGTAACGCGTATCAAGCATAAACTCGGTAACGTTAAACTTGTGAATGGGCAACAATTGGTTGTTGTCGTTGTGAAAAAAATTGGAACTTCCCGGTACGTTCCAAAATGTTTTTTCGTGAAAGCCGATGATGGTTGAAAAATCTTTAAACCAGTCTTTTTCGTAGTGAATGTTAAACTCGGTAACCTTCATCACCTTGCTGAGCGTGCGCCCGCTTATGATGGTAAAAATGTTGTCGAACGTAACCAGTGTTTGATTTTCGTCCTGACCCGGCACGCGTATATCGTAGCGGTACATTACTTCCAGTTGCTGCCATTTTTCATTTTTCCACGGCAGGTTAATACGTGCCAGTGCCATGTATTTCCAGTCTTTATCTCTAAAGCCGTAAGCACCGTAAGTTGTAAAGTAGAACTTGCGTAAAAAATTGTTGATGGGTGTTCCGCGCTTTTTAAATCGAGGGCAGGTTTCAAAGCCAAAGCGTACGCGCCAGCCTTCTACATTATTGCGGCTGGCAAAATTTAAAACACGCCCTATACTTAACGGACCTACATCGGCAAAGGCGGTGGTAAAAAATACTCCCAGCCATTGATACACTTGCCAGGCAGGAACCAGTTTAATGGTATCCGAAATTTCAAATACCCGCTTTTGCGAAGGTGTAAGGGGTTCAAAGCGTACCGAGTCCCAATACTCGTTGCGATAAACACGTGCACTGTCGAGCAAAATGCGCTCTTCGGCATAGTCGTAAATGCTGTCGGGGAAAGCCACGTTTACCTGAATGTTCTTTCGCACATTCATTTTTTGCACCAGCATGGCTAATTTGTTCTTCTTTTTAAATAGCGAACCCACCGAGTTCATCTCCTCTCGGGTTTTCATCCAGTATTTATCTTCAATCAGCGCAAAGTCCACTTTGGCATCGTATTCATTTATAAAATTAAGGTTGGCTTTTTCGTTCGGGCGGTACTGTATGTAGCGAATTGCCCAGGTGGCAGAGTCAATCCACGCAAAACCTTTCAGTGCCAGGTCTTCTTTAGCTTTACCCACAAAATGCAGTTTGTACGAAATGCGTCCGTCAATTTTTTGTGTGTCGGTTAGGTAGTAGTAATAGATACTTAAACCGATGGGGGCAAAGGGGGCATTGAAATACGTACGTGCAAAGTAGTACATATTTTCGTACGGGTCGTTTTCTTTAAACTCAACCTGCACTAAGTTATACACCGAAGGATTGTCAATGCCCGTCATTCGTTCGGCTTTTACAAATGTTCTTTCCTGCTTGCGCGGAACAGAGCGGTAGTAGTAGTCGGTATGTGTTTCTTTTATTACCCCCGGAATGTAAACTCCACCTTCTTCGGTGGTGTCTTTATTTTCAAAAACAAACTTGAAAGGCTTGAACAGAAAAATGTTCATGAATTTTTGCGAAGGGTTCAGCAGCGAAATCTGAAATTTCTCGTAGTTCTCGTACATGTACGAAGCCAGATTACTTGCACGGTTTTGGTCTTTGTGTTTAAGAACCTGATAAAATACATAGTTCGCGGTCGTATCAATCTCCCGTTTCTTTTTCTTCTTTCCCGCTTTTACGGTTATTTCGGTCAGCAGCAAATCATCAGACCCCATTTCTACATTTAACTCTTGTACTGAGCCTTTCTTAATGGCAATAGTCCGCGTTTTGTAACCAATAAATGAAAACGAAATGCTGTCCACTTTCTCAGTAGTGCGAATGCGATATTCCCCGCGAAAATCGCTGAGCACTGCTTTGGGCGTTCCTATTAAACGGATGTTTACGTATTCAATAGGCTGACGTGTGGAAGCATCAATTACTTTGCCGAACACTTCCGTTATGGCAGTTTGTGAAAATACTTTTCCACCCAAAACACTTAATACGATAAAAAGCAAGGAAACCCGCAGCCGCATGAACAATTCAGAAGGCGGCAAAAATAGAACAATTCATTACTGGTGCAGGATAGATTACACGTTCAGGTAACGCATCAGCGCATCGTAACGTTCTTTCAGGTCTTCGGTGTACTCCTCCTCATTATGCACCGATTTTACTTCATACTTATAGCGCTCAAAAGCAGAAACAATACTATTGAGTTCGGTAGTGTTAAGTTTGAGTGTAATTTGCATTTTACCGGTTTCCTTATCGGAGTTGGTATATAAATTCAAAATGGCAGCATCGTTATCTTCAACAACACGCGCTATTTCCGACAACGAATAATCCTTTAAAGGTATTTCCAGTTCAATAATACCGCCATGTTCTTTTACTGAATTAAGCGTAGCAAAAGCACGCAAACAACTTTCGGCTGAAATTACGCCCACATAGTTATGGTCTTCATCTACCACCGGTACTACTCGAACATTAAATTCCAACGCAGCTCGCATTACATCAAACACATGCGCGGTGTCTGAAACGTAAGGTTTGCGAAGCTGCTCCAAAAATTTGCTGATTGGTTTTTTGAGGCGCTTGGTATCAATGGCATCGTCCATGGTAATCAAGCCGGCATAGTGCCTGCCATCTACCACCGGCAGTTGCGAAACATTGTGCTCATGCATGGCAATAAGCGCCTGTTCGCCTGTGTCGCTCACCTGTAAAGGTGCAATGTAGTCCGATATAAGTTTTGGAGCTATCATAACCCCGGTTTCCTTGTTTTAATTAGACGCGTGAAAATCAAAAAAGTTATGCTTTGAGCAAGGTAATTTTTATCACCTGATGCGGAACAAGCCTTTCTTTTGCGCTTCATGCCCCGTTTTTGTGCTTTTTTAGAAAATCTTCCAGTAATTTGTTAAATGTTTCAGGGTGCTCCATCATGGGCGCATGTCCGCATTTCTCTACTATATGCAATTCTGAATTTGGCAACAGGCTGTGAAACTCTTCACCAACAAATGAAGGAGTAATCGTATCGTCTAACCCCCATATTAAACAAACCGGACACGTAATTTTCGGTATTTCATCGCGCAGGTTGTGCCGCAAAGCCGACTTTGCCATTACCACCATGCGTATGGCTTTTTCGCGGTTGTTTACTATTTCATAAACCTCATCCACCAATTCTTTGGTTGCCATTTCCGGATTGTAAAAAGTTGATTCGGTTTTCTTTTTTACATACTCGTAATCTTCTTTGCGAGGGTAAGTGTCGCCCAACGAATTTTCGAACAAGCCGGAGCTTCCCGTTAAAGTCATAGTTAATACTTTTTCAGGATTTGCCAGCGCATACATTTGCGCAATATGTCCGCCCAGCGAGTTTCCGATCAGATGAACCTTTCCCAACTTTTTGTACTCGATAAACCGCTCTATGTAATTTACCATTCCGGTTACGGTGGTGTTTTCCAGGTCGAGTTCAAACAGCGGCAAAAGCGGGATGAGAATTTTATACTGCTGCGAAAAATGCGCGATGAGTTCGTTGAAATTGCTGAGCGCTCCAAACAAACCGTGTAATAACACTACCGGCTCGCCTTCGCCTTGCTCGCAATAGTTAAAATCGTTTTCGTGTATTACCGGATACGCCATTACTGAGTTGACTGAACCAAAAATAATTTTTAGAACAAGAGGCAAAAGCTGTTTACATGGTTGCGATATAAACAGCTAAAAATTATTGTACCATTAAGTAAGCGAGAAGTGTACAACAGAAATAGCACACAGATGGCGCAGACGAGAAAGATTTTCGCGGATAACAACCACCATTATTGATAGGTTGTTTCAGCATTGCATTTCGGTCTTTTATGATTGAAGAGCCGCTAAGCCTTGATAACTGCAAACCAGTTTCGTAAAATTTGTAAACCATGCGGTGTAAGCACCGATTCAGGATGAAATTGTAAACCGGCAAGCGGCAGTTGCGGATGAACTATTGCCATTACTTCGTTATCGGTTGTGGAGGCTATAATCTCCAGCGGTGTATTTTCAACATTGGCAAGTGCCAGCGAATGGTAGCGCATGGCATCAAACGGTTGCGGAACATTTTTAAAAAGTGAATGCCCCTTATGAAAAACCGGAGAGGTTTTACCGTGCATGGGTTTAGGTGCCTTTACCAGCGATGCCCCGAAAAACTCACCCAGCGCCTGATGCCCCAGACAAATACCTAATATAGGTTTGCGGTTATGGTACCTTTCTATAAACGGCATGGTAATGCCGGCTTCAGCCGGAGTTTTTGGGCCCGGAGAAACAATGACGGAAGAAAAATTCAGCGTTTCGATTTCTTTTAATTGCAACTCATCGTTGCGAATTACCCTGCATTCTTCACCCAATTGCAACACATAATCGCGCAGCATGTAGGTAAACGAATCGTAATTGTCTATAAGCAGAACCATTAGTTGAGTGCCGTGAATGTTTGAGTGGTAAGCAACATTACAACATAATTAGTAGGAAGCTGAAGTGCCAAACAGCGAATCGAACTTGCTGAAGGTGTCCTTAAACAGCGGCACTACTTTTCCCGAAACTTCTACTACCTGCGGAGCTAGGTTCGAAATGTAAACAAAGGTATGCGACTCTTTTTTCTGCGACAGCGGTATTACCTCCAACTTGTTTACAAACCATGTTATTACACAAAAAACATACAGCCCAATAAGCGAATGAATTACACCGCCAATCAGCTGATTAGGCAAATTGAGCGCAAACGATTTCAGTATTTGTTCCAAGCCCCATGCAAGCAACTTTAACAGCAGCAACACCAGTATAAATACCAGCACAAACGAAATTATTGCCAGTGTTTTCGGGCTAACGCTCAACACGCCATGCAGCATGTTTACCACCATGTACGAAAAACGCAATGCAGCAATTATACCCAGAAAAAAACCTGCCAGCGAAAACAACGAGTAAATAATGCCGGTGCGAAATCCGCGGTAGAAACCCGCTCCTATAAAAACGAGGAAGAGAATATCAAAAATCATGTTATGCAATTTTCAATGAGCCAACAGATTGCTTCATCAGATTAGCCTGATTGATTTTAAATCGCAAATTGAAAATTGTAAACCAAAAATTGTTCAGGCTAATAAACTCTTAACGATATCAGCGACTAATTTATTATCCGCTTTTCCGGCTAACTGCTTGCTTACCATGCCCATTACTTTGCCCATTTCTTTTTGTGAGGTGGCACCCGTTGCCGCAATAGCCTGCTTCACCACTTCGGTAACTTCTTCGCTGCTCATCATGGCAGGCAAATATTTTTCAATCACATTTACCTCTTCTTGTTCTTTGGCAATAAGGTCGGTGCGGTTGGCTTTTTCAAATTCGGCAATGGAGTCTTTGCGTTGCTTCACTAATTTTTGCAGTAACTGTACTTCCTTTTCGGGACTAACCACCCCGTTGGCACCTTTTTCGGTTTTGGCAATAATAATGGCGCTTTTAATGGCGCGTAAGCCGCGCACGGTGGCTTCTTCTTTCGCCAGCATAGCGGTTTTCAAATCGGCATTTACTTTTTCTTCGAGTGTCATCGTAAAATTTTTACGAAGCAAATGTAGAAAATGGCATCTGACAAAATTCACCCCCTCAATTTCCTTTTGTTGATAGTTTTGACCGCTCAACCCTAAAACATGCAAAAACATATTGCTATTGTAGGTGCCGGATTGGTTGGTTCGTTGTTAGCCTGTTATTTATCGAAACGCGGCTACAAAGTTTCGGTGTTTGAAAAGCGGCCCGATATGCGCTTGGCGGGCTACATTGGCGGGCGCTCCATTAACCTTGCCCTTAGCCACCGCGGCTGGAAAGCCCTTAAAAAAACAGGATTGGATAAAACGGCAAATGCCATTGCTATACCCATGAAAGGGCGCATGATTCACCAACTGAGCGGCAGCACCGATTTTATTCCGTATGGCACGGGCGAGCAGGCTATCTACTCCATTTCGCGGGGCGACCTCAACCGCCTGATGGTGGAACAGGCTGATGAATTTCCACACGTTGATTTTTATTTCAACCACCGTTGCGACTTTATTGATTTTGAAAAAAACAAACTCAGATTCGAAGACACTCTCAATAACAGATTTGTCGAAGTAAACACCGACATAATTTTTGGTGCCGATGGCGCTTACAGCGAAGTGCGGTACGAAATGCAAAAAACGCCAAACTTCAACATCAACCAGCAGCACGAGCCTTACGGCTACAAAGAGTTGAGCATACCGCCCGGCAAAAACGGAGAACATCAACTCGAAAAGAATGCATTGCATATATGGCCCCGCGGCAATTTTATGATGATTGCCCTGCCCAACATGGATGGCAGTTTTACGGTTACGCTTTTCAATTCGTTTAAAGGAGAAAATTCGTTTGAGCATTTAACCACCGGGCAGGAAGTAGAAACGTTTTTTGCCCAACAGTTTCCCGATGCAGTGGCGTTGATGCCGAATATTAAAAAAGACTTCTTCGAAAATCCTACTTCCTCATTAGTTACCATTCGCTGCTTTCCGTGGAAATACAACCACACTTGCTTGATTGGCGATGCGGCCCATGCCATCGTTCCTTTTTACGGGCAGGGAATGAACTGTGGTTTTGAGGATGTAAAAGAGTTGGATGAAATATTAGATGCCACAGGTGAAAACTGGGAAGCAGCACTCGATAAATTTCAGCACCAGCGCAAACCCAATGGCGATGCCATTCTGGATTTGGCACTCTACAACTACATTGAAATGCGCGACCTGAGCGGTAGAGAAGATTTTCAGTTGCGCTTAAAAATTGAAAAGAAGATTGCCGCTGCTTTTCCCGATAAATTCATGACACTTTATGCCATGGTAACCTTCAGCGATTTTTCGTATGCCGAAGCCAAAAAGCGGGGAGAACAACAGAGCGAACTCTTAGATGCCATTATGCAACTGCCAAACATTGAACAGCAATGGGAAGGTGAAGCGGTGATGCAAATGGCAAAAGAGTGGATAAACAAAAACAGATAACAAATCTTTTCTTCTTTTCACCCTTTTTGCAGTAACTCATATTCAAAATATCATCTACCTAATAAATTGCCCCCAAGTTTGGGCTTTAGCAAAGTTTTTATAAATTGCACAGCATAACAGCAAGCAGCGTTGTTGCTTTTTCATAGGCATTCTTAAGCAGCGCTCACCATTTTACGGTTTCGTTTTTTACGGACGTTTATTTTATCACCACTTTAAAAAAGGAGGACTTATGCAACAAATGCGATTTAAAGCTTATAATCTTGGCAACTACCTTAACCTGCCGCAAGTGCAGCAATACCTTACACCCGAGCAAAAGCACGACATACGGGTGGTGGGAACTGTTTTGCCTTTTAAAGTAAATCAATATGTTATTGACGAACTGATTGACTGGAAGAATGTACCCAACGACCCTATCTACACCCTCACTTTTCCGCAAAAGGGAATGCTGCTGCCGCATCATTACAATGCTGTTTCGGATGCGCTTAATAGCGATATGCCCAAAGAAGAACTCAAAACACTGCTGTACGAAATACGCATGGAACTGAATCCGCATCCCGCAGGACAGTTGGAGCACAATGTTCCTGAACTGGATGGCATTAAACTGACAGGCGTGCAACACAAATACCGCGAAACCATGTTGTTTTTTCCGGCACATGGGCAAACCTGCCATGCGTATTGCACTTTTTGTTTCCGCTGGCCCCAGTTTGTAGGCATGGATGAGTTAAAGTTTGCCATGCGCGAAACAGAGTTGCTCATAGAATACGTAAAGCAACACCCCGAACTGAGCGACATACTGTTTACCGGTGGCGACCCTATGGTGATGAACACACAACGCTTAAGCGATTACATTGAGCCACTGCTTGATTCAGAACTGAGTCATCTGCAAACAATCCGTATAGGAACCAAAGCGCTTTCCTATTGGCCCTACCGCTTTACTACCGATACCGATGCCGATGAACTGTTGCGCCTGTTCGAAAAAATAGTGAAGAGCGGAAGGCATGTGGCTATAATGGCGCACTTTAATCACTACAACGAATTGAAAACCGAGGCGGTAAAGGAAGCCATTGCCCGCATCCGCAATACAGGGGCAGAAATACGAACCCAATCACCGCTTATGCGAAACATTAACGACCACCCGCGTACTTGGGCTAAAATGTGGAAACTACAGGTAAAACTCGGTTGCATACCGTACTACATGTTTGTAGCCCGCGATACAGGGGCACAACATTACTTTTCGGTGCCGCTGCACCGGGCTTCGCAAATATTCCGTAAAGCATACCAAACCGTAAGCGGAGTGGCGCGCACAGTGCGCGGACCAAGCATGTCGGCTGGCCCGGGCAAAGTGCAGGTACTGGGCACCGCTATGGTGGGCAATGAAAAAGTTTTTGTGCTACGCTTTTTACAAGGGCGTAACCCCGACTGGGTGCATCGTCCGTTCTTTGCCAAATTTGACACCGATGCCGTTTGGCTTACCGATTTAGTTCCCGCATTTGGTGAGGAGAAGTTTTTCTTCGAAGAAGAATACTCCTTCTTTTGCGGCAATACTGACGAGCCTCAGCAATTATCTATGGCGGGCTAAAACAGAAATTTCTGAAAACGGCTGTTTACTTCTTGTTTGTTACTTTCGTCTTATCTGCAAGTGCAGCATTTGAAACTTAGCTTTATGAAGTATTACTTTCTGTTTGTCTTTACCTTGTTTATTATTTGTTCTCAAGCACAGGAAACAAAACCCGATAACCGCATTCTTGACCACTTTATAGTGATGCTCGCTCCCGGGCATACCGTAAACGAATTGTTTGAAACCCACAAAAACATCAGCGCGGTTTCTCCGCTTTCAAAACGAATGAACATTTGGTTGCTGGAACGAAACACTACGCAACATGCCGAAGAGTTTTTGCAACAACTCAACTTAAACCGCTCGGTAATAATGGCGCAGTTCGACCATACGTTTGAAGAGCGTTCGCTTATACCCAACGACCCTTCCTTTAACCAGCAGTGGGGAATGTTGAACACCGGGCAAAGCAGCGGCTTACCCGGAGCCGATATTGAAGCCACCGAAGCTTGGGATATAAATCACAGTAATGTTACGGCTTGCGGAGATACCGTAGTGGTGGCTGTAATTGACGGCAAGCCCGATTTAACACACGAAGACCTAACCTTCTTTACCAACTACAACGAAGTTGGCGCCAATGGAATTGACGATGACGGCAACGGTTATATTGACGATGTAAACGGATGGAATGTGGTGGACACCAGCGGCAACACCAACGGTTTCAGTTCGCACGCCACACATTGTGCAGGCATTGTAGGAGCAAATGGCAATAATAATGTTGGGGTGGCGGGCGTTTGTTGGGGGGCACATATTATGCCCGTGGTGTACGGTAGCGCCATTGAAAGCCGTGTAGTAGCAGCGTACGATTATGTGCGCGAAATGCGGATGCTCTACAACAACACCTTCGGCAGCAAAGGAGCTTTTGTAGTAGCAACCAATTCTTCATTTGGGGTTGATGAAGGCAATCCTGCCGATTACCCTATATGGTGCGCCATGTACGATTCAATGGGGGCTGTGGGCATACTTAGTGCCGGAGCCACCGCCAATAAAAACTGGGATGTGGATGTAAAGCACGATATACCTACCGAATGCGGAAGCAATTGGTTGATTGCGGTAACCAACACCAACCGCAACGACCAACGCAACACCGGTGCCGCTTATGGTAAAAAGAGTGTTGACTTAGGTGCCCCGGGCACCACGGTTTTCTCCACCTACGCGCCTTTTTCGGTTTTGCCTTACGCCAACAGTACAGGCACTTCCATGGCAACTCCACATGTAGCGGGTGCCGTAGCTGCCATGTATGCCGCAGCCTGCAAAGGCTTGTGCGATTTGTATTACGAAAAGCCCGACTCGGTTGCCTTGATGATGAAAGAATATTTATTAGACGGGGCAGAATGGATTTCATCGCTTAACAACATAACTGTAACCGGAGGCAGGCTGAATTTGTACCGTGCCTTTAAAAATCTCGAACGCTTCAATTGCGACTCCTGCAACTTTGAAGTGGGCATTGATAAAGTGGACATCAGTTGCTTTAACGCCAACAATGGAGCCATGGCAGTAATTGTTTCGGGAAATGTGGACGATTACACCTACTTATGGTCGAACGGGCAAACAGGTGTAGAGTGCTTAAGCATGGCGCCAGGTTTTTATACTTTGCGCGTTACCGACTCTACCAACTGCCGCAGACAATGGACGGCTGCACTCCACAATCCCGACAGCATTGCCATTACCGCAGTAAATGTTATTCCCGCCTTGGGCGGTAACAACGGCAACATAACCATCGTGGCTTCTGCCGGAAACGATACCCTGCTGTATTCTATTGATGGAGTAAACTATCAAAGCACTGCCACTTTCAGTATTGATACCAACGGCACATTTACCGTGTATGTAAAAAATACCAACGGTTGTGTGGTGCAAAAAACGGTATTGGTGAGCAGTGTAACTGAGTTAGGGAATGAAGAGTGGCAGTTGATGGTTTATCCGAATCCGGCAAAAGATGAGTTAATAGTGCAGTGGCAAACAACAAACAATAAACCCGAAGTTGTACAGGTGTTTGATGTAACGGGCAGAAAAGTTTTTGAGACGAATCCTTCTTCCGATAAAGTAATAGTGCGTGTTAGCGATTGGGCACCGGGTATGTATGTGGTGAAATGCGGAAGCACGATGCGGAAGTTTACGGTAGCGCATTAAAACCGGTGTATGAACCTCCGCTGGAAACTAAACACCGCCCCTGCCGAAAAGGTGCTGGCGCTGCAAAGCGAACTCAAAATCCATTCTGCTTTATGCAGCATATTAGTGCAGCGCGGCATTGAAACCTACGAACAGGCAAAAGCGTTTTTCCGTCCTTCCTTAACGGAGTTGCATGACCCTCTCCTGATGAAGGATATGGACAAAGCCGTGAGCCGGATTGAACGCGCTTTCCTGAACGGTGAAAAAATTCTGATTTACGGTGATTACGATGTGGACGGTACTACGGCAGTGGCAACCGTCTATTCTTTTTTCAAAGACATCTATCCAAATCTTGACTACTACATTCCTCATCGCTATACCGAAGGTTACGGCATTTCAATAAAAGGAATTGATTACGCAGCCGAAAAAGGTTTCTCGCTCGTGATTGCCTTAGACTGCGGCATTAAAGCCAACGATAAAATTGATTACGCCAACAGCAAAGGCGTTGACTTTATTATTTGCGACCATCACCTGCCCGGTGCCGAGATACCGAATGCCATTGCCATACTTGACCCGAAACGGAACGATTGCCCCTATCCGTTTAAAGAGTTGAGCGGTTGCGGAATAGGATTTAAACTGATACAGGCATTTGCACAGGCAACTAATCTTCCGCCCGAAAAATATTTGCAGTATCTGGATTTGGTATGTGTAAGCATTGGAGCCGATATAGTTCCCATTGTTGGCGAGAACAGAATTCTTGCATGGCACGGTTTGCAGAAAGTGAATACCAACCCTGTTACCGGTTTAAAAAAACTGATTGAAGTTGCCGGAACCAAAAAGAAACTGAGCATTACCGATGTAGTGTTCATTCTCGGTCCGCGCATCAACGCAGCCGGTCGAATGGACGATGCCAAACACGCGGTAAAATTGCTCATAGCCGATGATGTGGACTACGATGCCGAAGCAAATGCGTTTCAACTAAACGCATTTAATAATGAGCGGAAAGATTTAGACAGAAGCATTACTGCTCATGCGCTCGAAATGATTGGCAGTGATGAAACATTGGTGAAACGAAAATCAACAGTGGTGTATCATCCCGAATGGCACAAAGGTGTAATAGGTATTGTAGCATCGCGCTTAACCGAAACATACTACCGCCCCACCATTGTGCTTACCGAAAGCGATGGCAAAGTAACCGGTAGCGCCCGCTCGGTAAAAAATTTCGATTTGTACGAAGCCATTTATGAATGCCGCGATTTACTGCTACAATTTGGCGGACACAAGTTTGCTGCCGGGCTAACCCTGCACCCCGAAAACGTAGAGCCGCTTATGCAGCGTTTTGAAGAAGTGGTAAGCGAGCGTATTACCGATGAACACCTCACTCCTGAATTAGAAATTGATGCTGAAATTTCTTTGGAAGACATTACGCCAAAATTTTACGGCATCGTTCAGCAAATGGCGCCCTTTGGACCCGAGAACATGAACCCCGTTTTTATAACACGACAGGTTCAAGACAGTGGTTGGAGCAAAACACTGAAAGAAGAACATCTCAAATTCTCGCTTCGAAAAAGCAATGGCGAACTTATAGATGGCATCGGCTTTGGAATGGCTGATAAAATGAGCATTGTAAAAAGTCGCCCCTTTGATATTGCCTACCATATTGACGAAAACGAATGGCAAGGTAACGTGCGCCTGCAGCTGATGGTAAAGGATGTAAGGTAAGTAAGCATACTTACGCATATAGCTGAATGTTGCTGTCCCATTAACGCGCCCTCAAAATTTTCTCCTTTCAAAAAAGTAAAAGTTGTACCTTGCTTACGGACACCTTATTACACCAAACCTAAAACTACATGCCATGAAAAAATTTCACCCTTACGGCTTGGCGGGAGCGTTGGTAATGTTGCTTTGTTTAGAAACTACTGCACAATGCACAGGCGGGCGATACCACGATTTGGTTTTCCCCGGCAGCCCCACGGTTACTTCCGATGTTGTGTACGGCAGCAACTTGGACCAAAACGGAGCTACCGTTCAACTAAAGTTAGATGTTTACGAACCTGCCTGCGATGTTGCCACTAACCGACCTTTAGTAATTTTTGCTCATGGCGGCTCGTTTGTTACGGGCGATAAAGCCGATGCCGGCTATGTGCAAACTGCTGTTGCGTTGGCACAGCTAGGTTACGTAGTAGCAAGTATTAATTATCGCTTAGGTTTTCCTACTACCGGGCTTGCCGCGCAATATGGTTTCAACTCTGCCATTATGCGCGGACTGCACGATGGGCGCGCTGCCGTGCGCTTTATGCGTAACAATGCTTTAAACGGTGGCAACACCTGGAAAATTGACCCCACCAATATTTTCTTCGGAGGTGTTTCGGCTGGCGGCATTATTGCCCTCCATTTAGCTTACCAAAACACATCGGGCGAAATGACTATGAACTGTGGCGGGCAACCCGGCACCGACCAAAGCAGTGTGGAAGGCAACAGCAACAATTTAAATGTTTCTTCAGCCGTTAAAGCTATTATCAGCATTTCGGGCGGCATACGCGATTTAAACTGGATTACTAACAACGATATTCCCGTTTGCATGGCACACGGCACCAACGATGGAACCGTACCCTACGGCAGCGGCAGTTTCGGTGGCTTTTTTCCGGTATATGGCAGTTCGTCAATTGCAACACGTTGCAGTACAACCAATACCAAGTACTGTTTTAAGCCGATGATAAATCAGGATCACACTCCTTCTAACCCTGCTTATGTTGATACCGTTGCCGTATTGATGCGGAATTTTCTTGAACATTTTGTTTGCAATGTTTCGCTCAACTGCAATTACACCGGCTCGCCTACAGCTACTACTCCATCGGTTTCTATTGCGCTTACTTCGGGGACTAATCCAACCTGTGCAGGCGCATCGGTTACATTTACGGCAACTGCCACCAACCCGGGTGCTAATCCTGTTTATACATGGAAGAAAAATGGTCAAACGGTTGGAACCAACAGCACCACTTACACTACCAACTCGCTTGCAAATAACGATGTAATAACCTGTGTGCTTACTTCCTGCGCTACAACAGGCGTTACTTCGAATGCCATTACCATGACGGTGAATGCCGCATCGGCACCGGCAGTTTCTATTGCACTTACTTCGGGCAGCAATCCTACTTGTGCAGGCGCATCGCTTACTTTTACCGCTACACCAACAAATGGTGGCAACGCGCCTTCTTATCAATGGAAGAAAAACGGAAGCAACGTTGGCACTAACAGCAGTGCGTTTACTTCCACCACACTGGTAAATGGCGATGTTATCAGTTGCGTAATGACTTCCAATTCATCGTGTGCCAATCCAACCACGGCAACATCTAACTCCATTACGATCTCTGTTTCGTCAACTGTTGCGGCAGGTGTTTCCATTGCCATTACTTCGGGCACTAATCCAAGTTGTGCCGATTCATCGGTTACATTTACGGCAACACCTTCAAACGGAGGAACGGCACCTGCCTATCAATGGAAAAAGAACGGCAACAACATTGGCACCAACAACGGCACGTTTACTACAACAACCTTAGCCAACAACGATGTTATTACTTGCGTGCTCACATCTAACCTGGGCTGTGCCAACCCTAACACCGCTACTTCTACTCCGGTAACCATTACCATACACACTCCGCCTACCATTACCCAAACCGGAAATGTGCTTACGGCAAGTTCATCGGCATCGTATCAATGGTACCGCAACGGGCAGTTGATTAACGGAGCCACTTCGCAAATCTATACTGCCACACAAAGCGGCAGCTACACGGTTACAGGAGGTAACAATTGCCATTCGCAGGCAAAAAATGTAGTAATAAGCGGTTTGGATGATAACAATAGTTTGCTTTCACCATTATTTGTTTATCCGAATCCTTCAACAGGTAGTTTTACTGTGCAGTTTAATGCCGAAGCGGGAAGTAGTTTTGTGTTGCAACTGAAAGACGTTACCGGAAGAACTGTGCATGTCGAAACCATAACAGGCTTTTCGGGTGCTTACGAAAAAACAGTGGCTGTAGATTTTCTTGCCAAAGGAACGTACACCGTACATGTAACAGACGGAAATGAACAGGCGGTAAGAAGAGTGGTGGTGTATTGATTTGAAGTTGCTATTCCAATGCAATACTGTTAGTAGCCGGATTCTCCTGAAGATAATACACCGGCACCGAATCGCCCGTTGTAATTTCTGATTTTACCTTTTTGGTAATAACGATTTTTTCCCCGTTAACGCTTAGCGTAACAAACAGTTCGCGCTTGTTGCCATGCTGAACAACACTATCTACCGGCAGCAAAATGCGTTTGCCTTTAGTGCTTAGTTTTTCCATGCGGTTGTATTCAAGCAGGTTACCAATGGTAGCTATGGCGGCTAAACCAATAAGCGCAGTGAATGCTGTCCAAAATGCACGCTTCGTTTTTATTGGCTCCATTTTCAAACATCAAAACCCAGGCGCTTACGCAATGCCGGTGAAAGTTGCGGAAGTTTGTTTCGCTCTATCATAAAGGTTGTCAACTCGGCAAACTCTTTAAAAATGTAATGGCTATTGAGTGCTCCTTGCAGGTAATCTTTGCCGGTGCTGCCGCCTGTGCCGGTGCGGGCACCTATCATGCGGTGCACCATGTTGATGTGGCGGAAACGCCAGGCAGAAAGTGTGTTGTCAATCTCCAGCAAATTGTTGAGGAGTTGAAACGGCAACTGCAACAACGGATAATCGCGGTAGAGAATAATGAACAATGCTGCCCGCCTTGCTTTGGGCGAAAGGCTCCACTCCTCTTTCTTCTCGTTACCCAAAAACAATTCTTCAAAGCGCGAAAGGTTTCCTTTTTCGGCATCTACTAAACTGTTGCCGTAGGCTTCCGAAAATTTTTTCCAAAACGGATGAACCACGCCTTCAGCAACAATTCCTTCCCAATATTCCGGGCGGTCGAAAAACGGCATGCGCTCTAACCAATCGTTCACCAAATCAATCAGCGGCTTGGTTTTCTCTACATCTTCAATCAACTTTTTGTCTTCGGGTTTCAGTTGGCTGGTGTAGTATTCTTTGCCATGACGGTTTTGCATTCGCAAGCCCAAGTTTGCTTCCAACACTTTAAACTGAATACTCTGAAACCCCGAAGCGGGTCGAAGCCTGTTTCGGAAATCCAGAAAATCCAACGAAGTCATGGTTTCCAGAATATCAATTTTCTGCACCAGTACCCGCAGAATGGTAACCACGCGGTTGAGGCGGTGGTTAACCGTAAACAAATCGGGCGAGTTGTCGCTGATGTTCGGCTGCGAAAGAATTTGCATCACCGAGCCTACTTCGTATAATATCTGTTTAAACCACAACTCATAACTCTGGTGAATTACAATGAACAGCATTTCATCGTGTGCATGGTCGTTCGCTTTGTCGCTTTCCAACGTTTGTGCGTTCAGTATTTTATCAAGTTGTAAATACTCGCTGTAGTAAACTCCGTCTTTCATGTTAAATGATTTAAGGGATATAGGATAAGAAGCACGGTTTGTGTGTAATCCATCCGGTTGTCAAAGATGAAAAAATATGCGTTGTGCTCTGCCTGAAGTAAAACAGCAATTGAACATAAAAACTCTATACTTGCTTCACTAAAGCCAAAGCCATGGCAACATTAATGCAGGAAAATTTTCATCAGGCTGATTTTGATCAACCACACCCCGAACGAACACGCGCCATTTTAAAAGCGCATCCGGAGGTGAAAAAACTTTTCGGGCGCAATCCGTGGACAGCTGCCGTAATGCTGGGCATACTGGCATTGCAAACCGGCATTGCCTACGGAATGGGTAAACTTGGAATGCAGTATTGGTGGCTGAGTTTGATTGTGGCTTATGCAATTGGCGCTTTTGCCAACCATGCCATGTACGTTATTATTCACGAGGCAACACACAATCTCGTTTTTACCAGTAAAAGCTGGAACCGCTGGGTTGCCATTTTTGCCGACTTGCCGAATACGTTTCCCGGCTCAATGGGCTTTACGGTGTATCATCTAAAGCATCACGCACATCAGGGCGATTATGATTACGATGCCGATTTGGCAAGCCGGTGGGAAGCAAAGTTGATTGGAAACAGTGCTTTAGGCAAAGCCATTTGGTTGTTGTTGTTTCCGGTGTTTCAGATTACGCGCCCTCCTCGTTTGAAGGCGATTAAAATGTGGAGCAAGTGGAGTTGGTTTAACCTGATAGCAGCTGTTACGTACGATGTGCTGATTATTTGGCTGTGCGGCTGGAACGGCATGATTTACCTTTGGGCTTCTTTCTTTTTCTCTATTGGTTTACATCCGGTGGGCGCTCGTTGGATTCAGGAGCATTATACTACTACCACAGAACAAGAAACTGCCAGTTACTATGGTCCGTTAAATATTCCCGCACTGAATGTAGGTTACCACAACGAGCATCACGATTTTCCTTCCATACCTTGGAACAACCTGCCTAAGCTGAAAGCATTAGCTCCGGAGTTTTACGATAATCTGCAATCGCACACTTCGTGGACAAAGCTCTTGCTCAAATTTCTATTCGACAGCAACTACAGTTTGTTTTCGCGGGTAGAGCGAATAGAACATGGCAAGGTGGAAGTTGAGAAGAGGAAGAGAGGATTGGTGAGTGATGCAGTATGAGAATTCAGTTTTACAACAGTTTTTTCTGAATTTGTTCAAATCGTGTTATGCTGCATAAGCATCGTACTTAGCAATGGATTCCAACTCCCTGCTCTTTGCTTTGCTTTCTTCTTCCAAATCGTAATCATCTTGTAAGCCAAGCCAGAATTTTGCTGAGTTGCCAAAGTACTTACTTAACCGCAGACTTGTGTCTGCTGTAATTCTGCGATTACCTTTCAGTATCTCGGAAATTCTCGTTTGGGGTATTCCGGTATCTTTTGCCAGCCGGTAAGCCGTAATGTTTAAAGGCTTTAGAAATTCTTCCTGAAGCACTTCTCCGGGGTGAATATTTTTCAAATTCTTCATAAGAAAACTGTTTTAATGGTAATCAACAATTTCTACTTCCAACGCATTTCCGTTTCTCCACTTAAAGATTATTCGCCATTGGTCATTTATTCGTATGCTGTAAAACTCCTTCAACCTTCCCGACAGTTTTTCTAATCGGTTAGACGGTGGAATTTTCAAATCAGCCAGATTTTGCGAGTTATTTAGCATACGTAATTTCCGCCTTGAGGTTTGTTGAATTTCTGTCGGGTAGCCTTTTATCCAAATTCCCTCCCAAATTTTTTCCGTGTCCTTTGAACCAAACGTCAATAGCATACTAACCTACGGCATTACTAACGTCAAAGATAAGTATTTTTAAACTAAACAAGGGGCTGTAAAAGCTGAATAAAATTACTGCTTTACCAACTTCGAAACGCCCACCGCACCGTTTACCAGCACTTTTACTGTATAAATGCCTGAGGACAGCGAAGACAGTCTAATAACTTTGAAAGATTCATTATTCACTTGCTCCGATAAAACTTTTCTTCCGGTAGCATCGAACACTTCTATAAGTTCAATTATTCCGTTGTTCAAAGATTGGATGCGGACTTCGGCTGATGCAGGATTGGGAAAAACTGATAACGTCACCTTGCTTTCAATCGGATTTTGCACTCCTGTGATTTGAAACTGCATAGTGCCGATGTGGTTAAGCGTATCGGAAAACAGATTGGTAACAAAGCTACCGCCAAAGTAAAGCGTGTTACCGGAAAGCGCTATGTCATTTACTTCATTATCGGTAAGCAACAGAGGGTTGGTAACTGTATAGGTGGTAGTATCGTACGTTACCTTCTGCACACTCATCAGGTTGTTGCCGTAGGTCATTCCACCGGTGCAACCAAACTCGCCCGCTGCCAACAGATGATTGCCGGTGCTTATCAGTTTTTTAACGGCTGCCCCGCTAAAGCCATCGAACATGCCGAAATAGGGTTTCAGTTCGGTTATCCAGTTGTTTGCATTCTCATCAAAGTAACACAAGCCGCTGGAGTCGTTCATGTAATAGAGGTCGGTGGCGGCATACAGTTTGCCATCGTGCTCCGTAAAATCGTTTACCGGAGTAAGAGTGCCCATTCCCAGCATTCCCATGTAGGTGCCATTGTAAGTAGCCACATGCCTGCGAAGCGCACCGGTAGCCAGTTCAAAGTTTCCGCCAATCACCAATTCGTTGTTCCATACTTCTAAGGTTCGTACTCCTTCGCCATAAAGAAAGCCTTGAGTAACATCGGTCCATGTTGAGCCGTTCCATTTCGAAACAAAGCCGGTGAAATCTCCTCCTGCGTACAGTTCGTTGTTGTAAACAGCAAAAGCACGAACGGTGCTGTCTAAACTTCCGATAGCTTGCCATTGCCCTTGTGCAATGTCGTACACGGCAATGTTTGTTGCTGCCACACTTCCGGCAGTGGTAAACTTTCCGCCTACATACAGTTTGTTGTTGTGTAACAGCATGGCATAAACCGGACCGTTTACTCCGTTGCCTACCGGCACCCAATCCCATCCGGCAAAGCCGCTTATCCAAGCAGCTACATTGTTGCAAGTAACTCCGCTGATGCTGTGGTTGAAAGAACCGCCTACATAGACCACCTGCGAGCCGCCATCAACTGCAATAGTGTTTACCGTTCCGTCTAATCCTCCATCCAAATCATCGGTTTGTATGTTGGGCGGATAGCCGGGTTGTATCCACGCTAATTCATCAACAGTAAACCCGTGTTCGTTTGCCCATTGAGCAACACCTGTTGTTTTAATCTCATACACATACGCAAACTTTTCATTGGCATCAATCATTTGCGCCAGAGCATCATACCCGCTTTGCATCATCAGATAACCTACGGCACAGTGTGTTCCTTTTTTGTCAATAAACACAGGATTTTTGTAAGGCAGATAATCATTCACCGGAAAAACACCCTCTTTCCAATACCCGTTTAGCTCATTTAATAGTTTGAAACGGTTTTGTTTTTGCGAAGGCGTAAGATGCGATACCTCTCTTGCCCGCAATGTTTTCTCCACCAGCATTAAATGTGTGGCAATCCATTGGTTGAAGTTTACATTATTGAACGCTCCCGCCTGTTGAACAACCGATAAATGTTCGGGCTGTTTGCTCCATTGGGCGTTTACGCTGGAGAGTTGCCGGAGAAGTTCACCGTTGGCGTTGGAAGCAAACAATGAAACATTTGAAAAGATGAGAAGCAGTAAAACAAGGTAACGCATAACTCAGGGATTTAGGTTGAAGATACTACGAAAACGTAACAAGCGCCTGTTTGGTTGCCTACAGAATTCTTTCAATTACTTCTCCCTGAGCACATGCGTATGCAGCATTCCTTTATCGGCATGTGCGCGAACAGCAGCAGGGTCTAAAGAGTAGCCGTGCTCGGCAGCGAGAGCGTGAATAAACTCGGCTCCAAAAAAAACAATTTGTGCAGAGTAAAACACCCAAATAAGCAGCAACACCATGGCGCCTGCCGCACCGTAATTGCTGTCAATATTGAAGTTGGTGAGATAAATGCCCATGAGATATTTACCGATTAAAAACAAAACGGCTGTAAACAATGCACCCGGAAAAACTATTCTCCATTTGGGGTTGGCATCGCTCATGTATTTAAACACAAACGCAAACAGCAAGGTGGTAAAGCCATAAGAGAGAAAAAAATCAACCACCTTTAAAATGAAAACAGAGGTTTGCGGAAGATGTGTGTTGAGGTAGTTAGAAAATATGGCTAATGCCGAATGCACAATCAATGACACTAACAGCAGAAACGAAAGCGAAACAATAGTAGCCAATGAAAAAATGCGCTGCATAAAAAACCGAAGGATGGGCTGTTTTACATTTCCTTTTACATTCCAAATTAGATTGAGGGAAGAATGTATTTGGGCAAAAACGCTGGTGGCTCCAAAGAGCAGGAGAAATATAGCAATGCCCGTAGCAAACTTATTATGTGCCGGCAGGTAAGTTACCTTGATGATGTCCTCTAATTCTTTAGCGCCATGCTCGCCCAAAAAATTTTCGAGCAGTATTTTTATTTCGCTCTCCACCGTTTCAGTACCCACTAAAGCACCGGCTATGGAAAGCACAATAATGATAATTGGAATGAGCGAAAAGCCTGTGTAATACGAAAGTGCTGCACCCAGCGTAAGCGTATCGTGTTTTTTAAACAGGCGGAAACTGTTGATGAAACTATTGCGGAAAGCGATAAGGTGTCGGAGGATTAAGTTCATTGTATAAAGCACTTAAACAAAATAACGAATTTGAACTTCAGAGAATGAGAATGAAAGCTTGAAAATTGTCAGTAATGCTCTTGAGTTAAATCATGTTTTTCGATGACTACTCTGATACATTCATTCTCCTGAAAAAATACCATTTCAGCAGGTCGGCTGTAATTACGTATAGGATGATGATAATGATAATGGCGCTGATTACTTTCAAGGGCAGTGCGTGCAGTTCCATAAACGAAGCAAATGGCGAATAAATAAACGCCACGGTTAATACCAGTGACAAGGCGCTGAGAACGATGAGATTTCTGCCGGGCATACTTTTCACAAAGGGCTTGGCGGTGCGGATAACAAACAAAATAAACAACTCCGTGAGTATAGATTCCAAAAACCATCCCGTCTGAAAAATTCCTTCCGGTGTTTTCAAAATGTTGAAGAGGGTAAGGAAAGTAGCAATGTCAAACAGCGAACTGTGCAACCCGAACACCAGCATAAAACTTCTGATTTGTTTCAGATTCCATTTACCGGGTTTGCGGAGTTGCTCTTCATCCACATTATCGGATGACACCGCAAGGTACGGGAAGTCGGTAAGAAAATTAGTAAGCAGAATTTGTGTAGGTGTCATAGGCAGAAACGGCAGCAGCAGCGAGGCAAAAGCCACGCTGAACATATTGCCGAATGTGGCGCCCGTGTTGATGAAAATATACTTCAGCGTATTTGCAAAAGTTTTTCGTCCCTCGCGGATGCCATCGGCAATCACACTCAGATTTTTTTCGAGCAACACAAAGTCAGCTGCTTCGCGCGCCACATCCACAGCGTTGTTGATGGAAATGCCCGCATCAGCCGCATTGATGGCGGAAACATCGTTGATGCCATCGCCCATATACGCCACAGCCGAGCCGCTTTTTTGCAAGGCGCGAATGAGCATTTCTTTTTGTTGCGGTTCTACTTCAGCAAAAATATCTGTGTCGGCAGCGCGCACCGCCAGCGATGGAGGAGTAAGGTCTTCCGCTTCGGCACCGGTCATTATTTTGTCAGGGTTCATGTTCAGCTTTTTGCCGATGTGGGCTGCCACATACCGGTTATCGCCTGTAATGATTTTTACTTTTACATTTAACCTGTTCAACTCCGCAATGGCTTCGGCAATTCCTTGTTTCAAGGGGTCTTCCATCAAAATAAATCCCGCAAAAATCATATCGCGCTCATCTTCTTTTGCTATGATTTTTTTCTGAATGGGCTTGTAGCACAAACCAATTACGCGGTAGCCCTCGTTGCTGTAGTCAATAAACTGCCGGTGCAGTATTTCCGTTTGTGTACTGAGTTCAACGGGTTCACCATTTTGTAAAACCTGAGTGCAAACATCCAGTACGTTTTTCACCGCGCCTTTTGTAATCAGCAGCGATTCTTTTCCATCGCTCACTGCCACACTCAGCCGCTTACGCATAAAATCGTACGGAATTTCTCCCAGTTTTTCATAACCGGCTGCGCTCAGTTTCATCTGCTTAATCGCTTCGTCAATCGGGTTCGGAAACCCTGTTTCAAAAGTGGCATTCAGGAAAGCAAGTTTTTTTACATACTCATTTTCGTTTCCGTCTGTTCCACGAGCTCCTGCAATTTGTATAATGCCTTCGGTAATGGTTCCCGTTTTATCGGTGCACAGCAAATTCACTTCGCCAAAATTCTGAATGGAAGAAAGTTTCTTCACAATCACTTTTTTCTCCGACATTCTTTTTGCACCGGCCGACATAGCGATGGTCATGATGGCGGGGAGAAGTTCGGGCGCCATGCCCACCGCCAGCGCCAGTGCAAACAACACCGAATCAATCAGCGGTCGGTGAAACAGCAGGTTCAGCACTAAAATGACAATAGACAGCGTAACGGTAATCTGCATCAGGAAATAACCGAAGTTGCGGATGCCTTTTTCAAACACGGTTTCGGTAGTGGCGGAAGCGCTTTTGGCGATGCTGCCGAAAATGGTTTGCTCACCGGTGTAAACCACCATGGCTTTAGCGGTTCCGCTTACAATGTTGCTGCCCTGCCACAAACAATTTTTGCGTTTTGCTAATGGCGCAGCGGCTTCCGAAACCTCCGCTGTTTTACGCACCGGATACGATTCACCGGTGAGCGATGCTTCGTTGGCGTGAAGTTCATTGGTTTCGAGCAGATAGCAATCTGCCGGAACAATATCGCCCGATTTCAGCAACAGCAAATCGCCCGGCACCACTTCATCGCTTTTTATTTCTGTTTCCTTTCCATCGCGCCACACGGTGCTGTTTAACTGAATGATGGATTGAAGTTTTTCCACTGCGCGCCCCGCATTGCTTTCCTGCCAAAAACTCAACACACCCGTAGCAAGCAGAATGAAAAGAATAATCAACACATCGGAAGTTTCACCCAGAAAAGCGGATAGTATTACAGCCGCTACCAGCAAAAGCACCAAAGGATTTTTAAACTGATTGAAAAACAAAAGCAGTTCCCGCTGCCAGCGCTTTCTGATTTTTTTCTTCCGGTTTATTTCAGCCAGTTTTTGTTTTGCAGCACTTTGGCTGAGTCCTTCCGCACTTGTTCCGCATTCGCTGAAAATTTTTTCGGGAGTGAACGACCAGAAAGGAGTTGTCATGAATAATATGGATTGCTGCGGCTGATGTAAATATATGTGTTCGTCTTTATCGCAGAAACTTGCCGAAGCTGTTTCTGATAACGCTCATAAAAAGCCCTGATTGCACTCACTTCACATTGATGTGTAATTGCATACTTTCGCTTAACTTCTATGCCGCAAAACTCCGGTAAAAATGCTGCTCCTTTCTGGATTTCCGCTATGCCTGCAGGGCTGAAAGATTTTCTGTTGGAGGTAGGCGACACTTCGCGTTTTGCGGGGCGCTTTTTCCGCGAGTTTTTATTTCCGCCTTACGAGTTGCGCGAAGTTATCCGCCAGTGTTTCGAAATAGGTTATCGGTCGCTGCCTTTGGTGGGGCTTACGGCATTTATCATCGGACTGGTGCTTACTCTTCAATCGCGCCCCACATTGGTTGAATTCGGTGCCGAATCATGGCTGCCCGCCATGGTAGGTATCAGCATCATCCGCGAAATAGGACCTGTAATTATTGCGCTGATTTGTGCCGGCAAAATAGGTTCGCGCATCGGAGCGGAGTTGGGGTCTATGAAAGTAACCGAGCAAATTGATGCCATGGAAGTGAGCGGCACCAATCCCTTCAAATACATTGTGGTTTCGCGCATTATTGCCACCACACTTATGATTCCGCTGTTGGTTATTATTGGCGATGCCATTGCGTTATACGGCTCCTTTCTGGCTGTGAAATTTAAAGGCGAAGTAAGTTTTACGCTTTTCTTTCATCAGGTTTTTCACAGTACGGAGTTCAGCGATTTTATTCCTGCTTTTATCAAATCATTTTTCTTCGGATTTGCCATTGGTGTAATTGGTTGTTACAAGGGCTACAACTCTAAAAAAGGAACGGAGGGTGTGGGCGAATCGGCTAATTCGGCTGTGGTGGTTTCATCGCTGCTCATTTTTATTCTCGATTTAATTGCTGTTCAAATCACCGAGTTTTTCGGATACATCTGATGGAAGCAACAGCGCAAGAAAAAACGAAGTCCGGTGCAGTCCGCGAATACGGTGAACCGATTATTGAAATCGCACATCTGCAAAAATCGTTTGGCAGCAACCATGTGCTGACCGATTTTAATCTCAGTATCCGCAGAGGAGAAAATGTAGTGGTGCTCGGAAAATCGGGCTGCGGAAAATCGGTACTCATAAAATGTATTGTGGGTTTGCTGAGTTACGATGCGGGTTCGCTCAAAGTTTTTGGAAAGGAAATCAACCAACTCAAGCAAAAAGAATTGGACGAATTGCGTGCGCGGATTGGCTTTGTGTTTCAGAGCAGTGCACTGTATGATAGCATGACGGTGAGAGAAAATTTAGAGTTTCCGTTACGCAGACACGGCAAACACAAAAGTAAAGAAGAAGTAAACCGGTTGGTGGAAGAAACACTGGAGAATGTAGGTTTGCTCCACGCCATTGACCTGATGCCGGTTGAACTTTCGGGCGGAATGCGCAAACGGATTGGACTTGCCCGCTCGTTAATTCTTAAACCCGAAATTATGTTGTATGATGAACCCACTACAGGGCTTGACCCCATTACTGCCGAAGAAATCAGCAAGCTGATGCTTGCCATGCAGCAGAAATACAACACCTCGTCCATCATTATTTCGCACGACATGCACTGTGCACAACTCACCGCCAATCGCCTGGCAGTGATGATTGACGGCATCAATTACGCGCAGGGAACTTTCGATGAACTGAAAAAAGTAACCGACCCGAAGGTTCACGCCTTTTTCTTAAACTCACATTAACATGAATAAAGAAGCACTGAATAATATCCGCCTCGGAATTTTTGTAATTACCGGAACCGTATTGCTGATTATCGGTTTGTATTTAATTGGCAGCAACCGGAATATTTTCGGAAAAACGTTTACGGTGTATGCCACATTCAGAGATGTAAACGGATTGCTGAACGGCAACAATGTGCGTTTTGCCGGCATTAAAGTGGGAACCGTAGATAAAGTTGAAATTGTAAACGACACTACCGTAAAAGTGAAAATGACGATTGAAAAAAAGATGCTGCAAGTGATTAAGAAAAATTCGATGGTAAGCATTGGCACCGATGGATTGATGGGCGATAAACTCATCAACATTGAAGCAGGCACACCCGATGCCGCTTTTATTGAAGAAGGTGATGAACTTGCCAGCATACCGAGTTTGAATATGGATGAAATGCTCCGTACGCTGGATATTACCAATAAGAACGTGGCGATTATTTCCACCAATCTTAAAAACATTACGCAGAATATCAGCGAAGGCCGCGGCACGCTTTATACCGTGCTGAACGACACTACCATTGCCGCACAACTTAGGCATACGCTCAAAAACATTGACGTGGTAAGCAACAACATCTTACAAATTTCAGCCGATTTGAATGCTGTTGTTTCCGAAGCCAAAAACGGAAAAGGGTTGCTGGGCACCTTGGTAAAAGACACCGTAATGACCGGTGATTTGGGAAATGCGATAAAAGAAATAAAAACAGCCGGTGAGCAAATCAATACATCTGCCGGTGAGTTGAAAATAATACTGAACAAAGTAAACACCGGCAGCGGCACCATCTCCACACTGATAAACGATACCGCTTCCGCCAATAATTTAAAGCGCAGTTTGGTGAACATTGATTCCAGCGCACAGAAACTTCCGGCACTGATGGAAGCGCTGAAACATAATTTCCTGTTTAAAGCATATTTTAAAAAGCAGGAGAAACAAAACAAAAAGTAGTATTGTTAGCGTTTTGCTTCTCAATAACTTTAGGGAAAAGTTACTCCCTCACCATCTTCAGCGTTTCTTCCACTATTACATGAAAATCATCGGTATGCTGTTGTCCGTCTTTAGGCGGTACGCGCTGATGACCGAGGCGCACCACCACCGTATTGTATTCGGGAATGGTGATGATGTACTGCCCCAAAATTCCGCGCTGGTAAAACACTTTGGTACCGTGCGATTCATCAATCCAGTATGCATAGCCATAGTACGGAACCAGCACCGGTGAAGTGGCTTTGGCTACAAATGCGCTGTCGAGGATTTGCGTGCCGTTCCAGTTGCCATGGTGCAACATCATTTTACCGAAGCGGGCAAAGTCTCGTGCATTCGAGTTAAAACAACAGTACGCGAGTTCCATCCCTTTATCGTCAACATGCCATTTTGCCGCTTGTTCCGCCTGTAATGGTTGCCACAGCCATTCCGATGCCAACTTCGAGAGAGGTTTTCCGGTGGCTTTTATCAGACACATGCCCAGCAATTGTGTTGAGCCGCTTTGGTAATTGTAAACCTTTCCCGGCTCGTCAACAATGGGCAAACTCAGCATCAGTTTCTCAACATCGCTGCCGTAGTATGCTTTTGCGGTTACGCTGAATGGGTCTTTGTATTTTTCATCCCACAGCAAACCTGAACTCATGGTAGAAAGATGCCACAACTCCAACTCATCGGCATGTTCGCCTTTCAAATCGGGCAACAGGGTTTTTACTTTCTGATTCCAACTTTCCAGCAAGCCTTTTTGTATGGCAATTTGAGTAAGCATGGTAGTAATGCTCTTTGCCATCGAAAAAGAATTGGAGCGCGAAGTGAAGCTGTATTCATCCCAGTAATGTTCACTCATAATACTGTCGTTTTTTACAATAAGAAACGCCACTGTATGAATATTCTCCAGCATATTCTTCAACTCATTGCTTAACGTTGTTTTGTTGTAATTCTCCGATATGGGCCATTCGCTGCCATCCGCTACATCAACGGTACGTGTTTCAAAAAAACGCGCATCGCCAATGCTGGCAGAGTTGTAACCGTGCAAGTACGAAGCCCACAAACCTTTCATCAGATAACTGTTGCCGGTTGCGTATGCAATAACCGTGAGTAAGGCGAGCGCCAGAATAATTCCGGCTAAAATTTTGAGAAGCTTTTTCATTTAATGATGATTATGGTGTTTGCGAAAGTATTGTTTTTACAGACGTTTAGGATTTTACTTTCGCCATGTTTAATGGAGTAGCTTAACTCAAACAATCAATAGGCTTTACCACATAACAGAAGCATAAATTCGCATAAGGTTCTTATGTTTACTATGTGCCTATGTGGTTTATTCGTATCTCTGTTACAAACTCAACTACTTATCAGAAAGCCAAAATCGTTTAAGCTATGAGGAAGGCTTTTTTATCGTTGCTTGTGCTGGCATCAACTCAAGGCTGCCAACAAAAAACCGTTTTCCATCAGGCAACAAGCTCGCCCGAAGAATTACAAACGCATACGGAAGTTTTTAAAAAGCGCATCGAAAAAGTTGGCGATAATATTTATGTAGCCATCGGCTACGGGCTTGCCAACAGTATTTTAATTGAAGGAAAAGACAGCACCATTATTGTTGACTGCATGGAGAGCATGGAGGCAGGCGAAGAAGTGAAACGCACTTTTGACAGTATTTGTTCCAAACCCGTTAAGGCAATTATTTATACACACTTTCACACCGACCATACTTCGGGAGCAAAAGCATTGGCGGGAAACACACAGCCCGATGTGTTTGCACAGGAGTTGCTGCCGCATTACTTAGACCAAACCGCAGCGGTGGTTCGCTACATTACCGAAAAACGCGCCTACCGCATGTTTGGTGTTTACTTAGAAAAAGATGCGCTGGTAAACTGCGGCATTGGTCCCGAACTGCACATACACGAAGGAAGTGAGTTGGGTGTGCTGCGCCCAACGGTTACATTTCGCGATTCGCTCGATGTAACGGTTGCCGGTATTCATTTGAAAATGTATCACGCGCCCGGTGAAACGCCCGACCAACTGATGGTGTGGCTGCCCGAAACAAAAACGCTGTTGTGTGGCGATAATCTTTATAAAGCATTTCCGAACCTCTACACCATTCGCGGAACGGGCTACCGCGATGTAAACCTTTGGAAAAACAGCTTAGATAAAATGCGATACCTGCATCCCGAAGTCATTGTGCCGAGCCATACCGAAGTAATTCGCGGTGCGGAAACGGCTTACAAGATACTTACCGATTACCGCGATGCCATACAGTTTGTGCACGACCAAACCGTGCGCGGCATGAACAAAGGATTAACGCCCGATGAGTTGGCGGAAACCGTAATACTTCCCGAACACTTACAGCAGAATGAATGGCTGAAAGAGTTTTACGGCAAAACAAAATGGAGTGTGCGAACCGTGTTTGATGGTTACATGGGTTTTTTTGATGGCAATCCGACTGCGCTTCTGCCGCTTGGCAAAAATGAACGCGCCAAAAAATTAGAGCAGTTAGCCGGAGGCAAAAGCAAACTTGCCGAACAAATTGAACAAGCAATGAACAACAAAGAATTTCAATGGGCATTAGAATTAACCGACAACTATCTTGCGCTTTACCCCGATGATAAAAAAGTGTTGGAGCATCGCATCAATTCGCTTATTGCGCTGGGCAGCGCGCAGAGCAATCCGAATGCGCGGCATTATTACCTAACCTGTGCTTTAGAGTTGCAGGGATTGAAAAACGAAGGACTCATAAAACCCACCCCCGATTTGGTAAAAGACATTCCGCTTAGTTCTATTTTCAATGGTATGGCCGCACATTTGAATCCCGAAAAAAGTATAGATGTGCAACAACGCGTGTTGTTCAATTTTACCGACAGCAAAAAACAATGGATGGTCGAAATTCGCAAAGGAGTAGCCGAAGTGCAACCGTTTAAAACCGGTGAACCGGATATTACTATTCATGTAAAAGAAGTGGTGTGGAAAGAATTGGCTGCAAAAATCCGCAAACCCTTGCCCACCTATTTAAGCGGTGAAGTAAAAGTAGATGGTGGGCAGGTGGCTTTTCTCAAGTTTTTGAAGTTGTTTGATTTGAAAGAGGATTGAAAAAACTTACTACTGTGTTCCGTAACGCTCAGTGCGTAGCACATAAATATCGGGCGAGCAGTGCCCTTCGGTTATTTGCATGTATTCATACGTAAGTGTATCGCCCGTTTTGTAGCCAAGGCTGTCTAATTCTTCCTTTGAAATGTATCCGGGAAACTCCGAGCTGTAGTAAAGCGTGTCGGTGGTACCATCCATGTAAAGCGTAAGAATAATATCGCGGTAGTTGTTATTTAGTTCCAAAATTTCGGTAATAACCGCAGGATAGTAAAAGTGGTTGTAAGCGCAGGGTCCGCCATCGGGAGTTTGAGTTGCATTATTGCACGATGCTGTAATTAGCATAAGCAAAGCAAGCAACCATGCCACCCCGTTGCTTTCAAACTTGCAGTATTTTTTGCCTGATAAATCTTTATTCATCACATGAAGATACAAACAGCGGGGTATCTTTACGCTTATCTTGTTGAACAATGTTGATTCAACGAAAATGAATGCAGAGATAAACTTCTTCCCTATCTCCCTTTCTATTTTAATTTGGCGCCCGTTATAAAAAACAAAATCAACTAAAAACATGGCATTCGACACTATTTTAACCAACCTAACCAACAGCGCAAGTAAAGCGGCTGCACTCGGCAAAACTTTAAAATTCGATTTTGGCGCAAACAAAATTTTTGTGGACGGCACCGGTGAAGGCAACCTTGTTACTACCGAAGACAAAGAGGCAGATTGTACCGTTGGTGTATCGGAAGAAGACCTGCTCGCTATTATGACCGGCAGTTTGAACCCCATGATGGCGTTTATGAGCGGCAAAATAAAGGTGCAGGGCGATATGAGTGTTGCCATGAAAATGCAGTCGCTTTTCAAATAGTCAGCAGGCTATTGAACAGCTATTTCCCCTTACACTTTTCATTCTCTCATATTTATTAGGTTTGCCTAACCCAAATCAACAACATGGCAGAAGCTATCCGATTAGGCAGAATGACCGATACCATGGAGGAAGGTTTTATTGCCGAACTGAACATTAAAGTTGGCGATAAACTGAAAGCAGGCGATACCATTGCCGAAGTAGAAACCGACAAAGCCACCCTTCCGCTAGAATCGTATTTCAATGGAACCGTTTTGCACGTTACCGCTAAAAAAGGCGATACGCTTAAAATAGGCGACCTTATTGCTATAGTTGGAAAAGAAGGAGAAGATTTTTCGGCATTGCTGAAAGAGCCTACAGCTAACAGCCCACAGTCTGCGGTAAAAACTGAAAAGGAATTAAAATCTGAAAGTTCAACTCCAAAATCTGAAACTAAAGTGGTTGAGGCAGGCGCTTTGTCCGATGCACGTGTAAAAGCATCGCCACTGGCACGAATGATTGCCAAAGAGAAAGGAATTAACCTAAGTCAAATTAAAGGTACCGGTGAGGAAGGCAGAATTGTAAAACGCGATTTGGAAAACACTTCGGCTTCGGGCTTTACCGCTGCACCTTTTGTAGGCACAGAAAGTTTCCGCGAAGTACGCGTGAGCCAAATGCGAAAAACCATTGCCAAACGCTTAAGCGAAAGCAAAAACGGAGCACCGCATTTTTACCTCACCGTTGACCTTAACATGGATAACGCTACGGCTTTCCGTTCGCAGTTAAACAATGTGTTACCCATAAAAATTTCGTTCAACGATATTGTTATAAAAGCTGTTGCAAAAGCCATTCGCCAGTATCCGGCAGTAAACTGTTCGTGGTTGGGCGATACTATTCGTTATAATGAACATATCCATATAGGAATGGCGGTAGCGGTGGAAGAAGGCTTGCTGGTGCCGGTTATAAAATTTGCCGATGGCAAACACCTTCAGCAAATTTCAACAGAGGCAAAAACACTGGCTGAGAAAGCAACAACCAAAAAATTACAACCCAACGAAATGGAAGGAAACACCTTTACCATTTCCAACCTCGGCATGTTGGGCATTGAAGAGTTTACGGCTGTTATTAACCCGCCCGATGCCAGCATACTGGCAGTAGGCGCAATTCGGCAAGAGCCGGTAATAATTAACGGAGAAATAAAAACGGGCAGCCGTATGAAAGTTACGCTCAGTTGCGACCATCGCGTGGTGGATGGTGCTACAGGTGCAAAGTTTCTTCAGGTATTGAAAAACGTGTTGGAAAATCCTGTAAGCCTTTTACTGTAATTCCACTTCGGCAATTGCCTCTAAAGGAATAGTGTTGCCGCCTTTCAGCAGAATAAACTTTTCGGTAGTAGCCCAAATGGTGGAGAGTACTTCTTTGTAGCCTTCTAACGTATTAAACACAATACGGGCTTCGCTGCGGTAATTATTACCCAACAACATGGCAAGATACAGACGTTGATTCCGCTCTCTGATTTCAAAATCGGTAAAACGGTAGCTTGGTTTTCGGAATGAGCAATGGTGTAGTCTTTCCTTCTCGATTGGTTCTGCGAGGTTATTCATATCACTTTCTTGTTCGTTACGCCTCTTATTACGTTGGGCGGGAGGAAAATGTTACTAAAAGTCCTTTAAGGGCTATTGACATTTCATTGATATTCAATTATGGCAGATTACAAAAACGATAAATAATGTAGGTTTGGCGCAACATGAAAACTTTAGTTTTAGGCGCTTCAATACATCCGGAACGCTATTCTTACAAAGCCATTAAACTGTTGCGTGCAAACGGCCACGAAGTAATTGCCGTGGGTTTAAACGGTGGTGAAGTGGCAGATGTAAAAATTACACCAACGTTTCCGTTGAACGAAAAATTTGATACACTCACCATGTATCTTAATCCGCTTCATCAAAAAGAATATTACAATGCCATTCTTAAAACAAAGCCTCGAAGAATTATTTTTAATCCCGGTGCTGAAAATGACGAACTGAAATTGCTGGCACAGCAAAACGGAATTAAAACCGAAGAAGCGTGCACTTTAGTTTTGTTGAATACCGGACAATACTAAGTTTATAATCCACAAACAATTAACTACTCAAACCATAAACAATATGACCAACTTAGAAGGAATGCTGAAAGAAGGAACTTTTAACGGCAAAAGTATTGTAGTTACAGGCGGAGGCACCGGACTTGGCAAATCAATGACCAGGTATTTTTTGCAATTAGGAGCCAATGTGGTTATCAGCAGCCGCAAGTTGGAAGTGCTGCAAAAAACTGCCGATGAACTGATGCAGGAAACAGGCGGACAGGTGTTGGCTGTACAGTGCGATGTACGTAAATACGAAGAGGTGGAAGCCATGCTGGCGGCAGCCGTTCAAAAATTTGGCAAAGTAGATACGCTGGTAAACAACGCAGCAGGAAATTTTATTTCGCCCACCGAGCGTTTATCGCACCGCGCTTTTGACACCGTAGTAGATATAGTGCTGCGTGGCTCGTACAATTGCACATTGGCTTTTGGCAAGTATTGGATTAAACAACAGGAAACCGGCAAAACCGTGTTGAACATTGTAACCACCTACGCATGGACAGGCTCTGCGTATGTAGTTCCTTCTGCCTGTGCCAAAGCAGGTGTATTAGGAATGACACGCTCACTGGCGGTAGAGTGGGCAAAGTACGGCATTCGCACCAACGCCATTGCACCGGGACCCTTTCCAACAAAAGGTGCATGGGACCGGTTAGTACCCGGTGAGTTTCGCGATAAGCTTGATTTGAAAAACCGTGTGCCGTTAAAACGTGCAGGCGAACATCAGGAACTTTGCAACTTAGCTGCGTATCTTATCTCTGATTACTCCGGCTACATTAATGGCGATGTGGTAACTATTGACGGGGGCGAATGGCTGCAAGGCGCAGGCGAATTCAACTTGTTTGATGCCGTAACCCCGCAACAATGGGATATGATTGAAACAATGGTGCGCGGAGCAAAAAGCGAGTAATGAGTTTCACCATAACAGAAGAAAACTACATCAAAGCCATTTTCCATCTTTCGGAAGAAGGCGATGAAAACATTTCTACCAATGGTATTGCCAAAGCCGTAAACGCTACCGCAGCTTCGGTTACCGACATGCTGAAAAAGCTGAAGCAGAAAAAAATTATCACCTACGAAAAATACTATGGCGTGCGCCTTACCGCGCAAGGCGAAAAAATTGCCAAGTCGGTTATCCGCAAACACCGGTTGTGGGAAGTGTTTCTGGTAGAAAAACTCGGCTATTCGTGGGATCAAATACACGATATTGCTGAACAATTAGAGCATATACAGAGCGATGAACTGATTGATAAACTCGAAAAGTTTCTCGGCTTCCCGAAGTTCGACCCTCATGGCGACCCTATACCCGATGCTTCGGGAAATATGAAAAGCCAAAAGCAATATCTGCTTAGTAAATTACAGAAAGGGTATAAAGGAACGGTGCTGGGGGTAAAGGACAGTTCATCGAAACTGCTGCAGTATTTGAATGAGCTTGAAATTCATTTGGGAACAGGTATTGAGATAATGGATATTGTGGAGTTTGACGGCTCGTTGATTATTCAACTCAACAAGAAGAAAAAAGTAACCCTCAGCAAACAGGTGGCCCAAAATATTTTTGTGAGCTGATGCTGTAGTTGGGTTAATGTGCGTTTTTACCTTTTGGATTTGTTTTAAATTTCTACACTATAAACCAACATCATGAAACCCATCCTCTACATCATTTTAGTCTGTTCCATTTTCTGTTGCAATAGCTTATCGGCACAACACTTTACCCTCCGCGCAGCAGGCGGCTACGGTTGGAACGTGTTTATGAAAAGCAGCGATATTATGGGACCCAAAGTGGACCCCTATACTCCCGAAAAAGATGCACTGGTGGTAATGGCAAATATTACACACCCGCACAAAGGCGACTCCGCTTACAAGTATCAACCCATCCGCGATTCGTATGCGCGCGGCATGAATTTTTCATTTGCATTTGGCTACAACATTAACCCATACATTGGTGTTGAAATGGGACTCACCTACGTTAAGAGTGCCAACATTTCATGCACTCAAATTTACCCGTTGGTGTATCAGCCGTATTACGGTGCGCCTTTTGCGTACACCAATCATGCGTTTACGGCAAAAATTTCTACGAGTGCTTCCACACTGTCGCTTATGCCTTCCGTAATTGTGCAGGCTGCCAAACCGGGCTGGATAGTATATCCTTACGCTCGCCTCGGTTTAAACCTTCCGGTATTCGGAATGCTCAACCACGAAGTAAATATTCATATTGACGACAGCGCATTTATTGAAGCGCCCACACTGGCAAATCTGCTCAATAAATCGCCCTACTTCTTGGGCAACAATACCACCGTAAAACTGAAAACCGAAGGAACCGTTTCGTTAGGAGTAACCGGTGCCATAGGTATTGCTTACAAGCCTAAACCTTTCATAAACGTGTTTGCCGAAATAAACGGACAATACTTAGCCGTGCGCGCCAAACAAACACATGTAACCGAGTGGAAAGCCGATGGTGTAGATAAAATTGAAGAGCGCGGCAAGTACCGAACCGAATTTGTGTATCACGATAACCTAACCGAAAATTCCAACAACGGCTCTGTTCGCCCGCCAAACGATAATCCCGAAACACCCAACTACGACCCCAACAAACCCAAAGATGATATTCGCCCTATTGGTCCGTTCAGCAATTTGGGTTTGAACGTGGGGGTTACATTTTTTCTGAGTAAAGAAACAGTGGGCAAGAAGAAAAAGAAAGAGTAATAACACCTTGCATCAATTAAAAAGCCCTCCGCGAAATCACGGAAGGCTTTTTCTTTTAGCGTTGTTGAGTGCTTATTCAAATACTACTTTCTTAACAGCGGCAGAACCATCGTTCATAACAAAACGAACGAAGTAAATGCCCGATGAAATTCCGTTGCGGTTAATGGAAATGTTAGCGGATGTTACCTGTTGCTCATTCATCAATCTGCCGGTAGCATCCAGCAGTTGCACTTTTTCAAAACGGTTGATGTCTTTAAACGTAATGTTCAACACATCGTTGGCAGGGTTAGGAAACACCTTTACACCATTCAGGTCGAATACTTCTTTAATAGAAGTAGAAGAGCTGCACATTAAACTGTATAAGAAATTGGCTGAAGTGGTGTCCACTTCGGTCATCTTAGCAGCACTTGATTGCCATGGAACATGCCCTGCACCCGGATAAACAATACTTACATGAGGAATGCTAAACATATTGTAGCGCGGCTCCAAAGCACCTAACCCGCATAAGCGAACCGGTGTTGCTCCGTTTTGTGCATTAGCACAGTTATACGGCACGGTGTAATCGGCATCGCCATGTGCGTTAAACGAAGGCTTGTTACCGGGACCTATAAACTCCGGCATGTTTAATCCGCCTGCCAAATTGATTACCCCCGAAAGTTCTGCGGAGTAGCCATCGTTACCACTGTTACCGTCAAAGCCGCCATTTTGATTGATGATAGTTTGAAAAGCCGGTGGTGCTTCGCCCAACGAATCAAGATAAATCAAGTGCATAAACAACACGGCCCCTGCCGAGTTCCCTCCTGCAAAAATCCAGTCGGGGTTAATTTTATACGTGTTGGTAGTAGCTGCATCTTTTCTGAAAAAACGAATGGCAGATTTTCCA
Organism: Chitinophagales bacterium; assembly: GCA_026129525.1. Taxonomy (GTDB): domain Bacteria; phylum Bacteroidota; class Bacteroidia; order Chitinophagales; family LD1; genus Bog-950. The sequence goes on from JAHCHW010000004.1 coordinate 247,860, forward strand.
TCGCTGATGGCTTTGAGAACGGTTTGTATTGCCGCTGATGAATCGAGCATTACCAACGGATTGGCAGCAAGCCTGTAATTGATAGAGGCAGTAACATAACCGCGTTTTGCATAGTTGTTGCAAAGCGTTACCACTACATTGTCATCGGTTTTAGAACCGGAAATAAAACTGCCGCCATGCGCCAGTATAATTAATGGTCGCATAGAAGCGGTATCGCCCGTAGGTTCGTAAACATCTAACTTAAGCGTAGTGCTGTTGGCAGTAGAATAAGTAATGTCCGATGTTTTGGTAACGTTGGAGAAAATCATGTCTTTATACCGCTGGCCGCATTGGGCAAACAACTGCGAGCCTGCAAGGGCAAAAACAAGTAACGAGTAGAGTTTGGTTTTCATCGAAATGAAATTTGGTTAAACAAAAAGTTACCGAAAGTATAAACTTCTAACGGATAATGCTTCCGTTTTTAGTTAATTCTTTGGGAGTTATGAAACGGAGTTGTTTGCTTTCGTCCTCTGCCAGCAAAATCATGCCTTTCGATTCTATCCCGCGAATTTTGCGCGGGGCAAGATTGGCTACCACGCTCACCTGCAAGCCTATTAGCTCTTCGGGCTTAAAAAACTCGGCAATACCCGACACAATGGTGCGGGTTTCAAAACCCAAATCAACCGATAGTTTCAGCAACTTATCTGCCTTTTCTACTTTTTCGGCAGTAAGAATGGTGCCTACGCGAAGGTCGAGTTTGGTGAAGTCTTCGTAGGTAATCTCAGGTTTGTCGGATGCCGGATGTCCGATGTCCGATGTTTTTGTTTCCATAGCTTTTGTATTGACTTCGGACTTCGGACTTCGGACTTCGGACTTTTTCAGTTTTGCAATTTGCCTTTCCACCTGCTCATCCTCAATTTTCTGATACAAAAGCGAAGCCTTACCCAGCACATGCCCGGGCTTTAAAAGATTTTGCCTGCCAATATCGTTCCACGAAAAATTGGAAGAGTCCAGATTGAGCATGGCAAAAATCTTTTGCGAGGTAAACGGCAAAAACGGATGGCACAGAATACCGATGTTGGCGATTATCTGTAAGCAATCATACAGCACTATAGCTGTAGCTTGTTTATCAGTTTTAATCAGTTTCCACGGCTCTTTCTCCGATAGCAATTGATTGCCGTGGCGCGCCACATTCATCATTTCGCTCAGCGCCTCGCGAAAGCGAAAGTTTTCCATTGCCTCGGCAACTTTCTCGCGCTGTTGGGTAATGAAATTTTTCAAATCGGAACATTCTCCCGCTTGGGGCACTTGATTATCGAAATATTTTTCGGTAAGCACCATTACACGGTTTACCAAATTGCCGAGTATGGCTACCAGTTCGCTGTTCACACGGGTTTGGTAATCTTTCCAGGTAAACTCGCTGTCTTTGGTTTCGGGAGCAATGGAACAAAGCACATAGCGCAGTTCGTCAGCCTTGCCCGGAAAATCCTGTAAGTACTCGTGCATTTCTACACTCCATCTGCGGCTGGTGCTCATTTTATCGCCTTCCAGATTCAGAAATTCGTTGGCGGGAACGTTGTCGGGCACAATATAGTCGCCATGCATGTGCAGCATAACAGGGAAAATGATGCAGTGAAACACGATATTGTCCTTCCCCACAAAATGAATGAGGCGTGTGTCGGAATCTTTCCAATACAGTTCCCAGTTTTTGTGGTTGTCAATTGCCCACTGCTTGGTAGCGGAAATGTAGCCGATAGGCGCATCGAACCACACATACAGCACTTTTCCATCTGCTCCCTCAACGGGCACTTTAATTCCCCATTCTCCATCGCGGGTCATGGCGCGGGGTTGCAAGCCTCCTTCAATCCAGCTCTTGCATTGGCCGTACACATTCGCTTTCCAGTCTTTGGCATGGTCGCGCAACAGCCACTTGCGAAGCCATGGCTCGTATTCATTTAATGGAAGATACCAGTGCTTGGTTTCGCGCAATACCGGTACTGCACCGCTTAAGGTAGAGCGCGGGTTTATTAACTCGCTTGGCGAAAGCGACTTGCCGCATTTTTCGCATTGGTCGCCAAAGGCTTTGTCGTGCCCGCAGTTGGGGCAGGTGCCCACTATGTAGCGGTCGGCAAGGAAAACATTCTTTGCCTCATCGTAGTACTGCTCCGAAGTAACTTCCTTAAACAATCCTTTGTTGTAGAAATCGAGAAAAAACTCCTGCGAAGTTTCGTGGTGCAGTGGTTCGCTTGTACGGTGGTAGATGTCGAATAGAATTCCAAGTTGTTCAAAACTCTCTTTAATAAGTACGTGATACTTGTCAATAATGGCGCGGGGCGTAGTGTTTTCCTGCAAAGCCTGAAAGGTAATGGCGGTGCCGTGCTCATCGCTGCCGCACACAAAAACCACATCGCGTTTATTGGCGCGCAAATACCGTACATAAATATCGGCAGGCAAGTAAGCCCCCGCCAAATGCCCGATGTGCTTTGGTCCGTTAGCATAAGGCAGCGCTGCGGTAATAGTATATCGTTTCCAGTTTTTCATGAATGGCGAAGTTGAAATTTTAGACTAAAGCATCAAAGACACCAACTGTTTTATTTTCGCTTTATGCTACTACGTCCGCCCGCCTTGCAACAAGGCGATACCGTTTACATACTAAGCACTGCCCGAAAAATTACCTTGGAAGAAATTCAACCTGCCATTAAAAAGTTTGAAGAATGGGGCTTGAAGGTGATTGTTGGCGAAACTATCGGTAAAGAATGGCGGCAGTTTGCCGGAACCGATGAAGAGCGCAAACGCGATTTTCAGAAAGCGTTAGATGCCAAAAACGTAAAAGCTATTATCTGCGCCCGTGGCGGTTACGGAACCGTGCGTATGATGGACGATTTGAATTTTGATGAGTTTATGAAAAGCCCCAAGTGGGTGGTGGGTTTCAGCGATGTTACTTTTCTGCATGTGCACATTTCCAACAGTATCGGTATTCAAACCTTGCAGGCTATTATGCCGTTTAGTTTTCCGAACGCCACCCAAGAGTCTATAGAAAGTTTGCGTAATGAGCTTTTTGGTATTCGGAACGCGTATAAAATACATCCGCACTCGCTCAACAGAACCGGCAATGCAGAAGGTGTTTTAATAGGTGGAAACCTCTCCATTCTTTACAGTATTACCGGCACCAAAAGCGGCATGAACACTTCCGGCAAAATTCTTTTTCTTGAAGATCTGGATGAATACCTCTACCACATTGACCGCATGATGATGAACCTGAAACGCAGCGGCAAACTGCACGATTTGGCAGGTTTGGCTGTTGGCGGCTTTACCGAAATGAAAGACAACAAAGTTCCGTTTGGCATTTCTGCTGAAGAAATAATTGCAGAGCATGTAGCAGAGTATAGTTACCCCGTTTGCTTTAGTTTTCCCGTAGGGCATGTTAGCGATAACCGCGCCTTGGTAATGGGCAGAAAATATACTTTGCAGGTGCAGCCCGAAGCAGTTAAGTTGTTTTAATGGAACCATATTTTGAATACATAGCGGTAGCCTTAGGCGTAGTGTATGTGTTGCTGGCGGCAAAAGGCAATATTTGGTGCTGGATTTTCGGCATTGTCAGTTCGGGTATTTATGTTTCCATTAACATAGAGCACAAACTGTATCAGGATGCAATTTTGCAGTTCTATTATGTAGCAGCCGGTTTTTACGGTTGGTGGAAGTGGAGTGCGAAAGAGCAGCACCGTGAGCGGAACATTGTTTCCAATTCTTTTTCGGAAAACATAAAGCTGTTGGTTTTGGGCGCAGCACTTTCTCCTGTGTTCGGTTATGTTTTTTCTCAATTCGGCAATTCGCTTTCGTATCTCGATGCTATAGTTACGGTTTTCAGTTTTATAGCCACATGGATGACCGCCCGAAAAATTCTTGAAAACTGGTTGTTCTGGATTGTAATTGATGTTTTGGCTGCTGTTATGTACGGAATAAAAGAACTGTATGCCACTTCGGCACTTTATCTGTTTTTTTCGGTAGTAGCCTTATACGGATTTATGGAGTGGAAGAAACAATACAAAGCACAGGCAGCAGTATGAGTTTCAGAATTTGCATAACAGGAACCGAGTCAACCGGAAAAACCACTCTTGCCGAACAGTTAGCCGTGCAAACCGGTGCTGTATTGGTTCCCGATGTTTCGCGCGAATACATTGCTGCACTTAATCGCTCTTATACCCAAGCAGATGTGCTTGCCATTGCAGAGGAAATAATTGCGCGTGAAAGCCGATTGTATGTTCCCGGTAAATTACTGATTAGCGACAACGACCTCATCAACATCAAAATATGGCTCATGCACTGCAACATGCAGGTGCCCGATTGGTTGAATGAACAGATACGGTTGCGAGATTTTGAACTGTTTCTTCTCTGCTACATTGATGTTCCCTGGCAGGCTGATGAACAACGTGCGAACCCGCACGACCGCGAGGTATTGTACAACCATTTTGTTAACGAATTAAAGGCTGTCAACGCTCCTTATAAAGTGCTGAAAGGCAGTAAGGAAGAACGTTTGGAAGAGGCAAAAGCCGCTATCCGGAAAATACTTTAAAATTTCTCACTCATTTCGGGAACAAAAGACTGTAACCTGTCGTAAAATCAGACAGTTATTTATATGCCCGCAACACAGGTATTTGGAAAATCCATTCTTGAGGTAATTGAAAACCTGCTTTCGGAGTTTGAAAAGCGACTCGAAAGGAAAGACCATTCTGCCGGTGAATTCGGGCAAGATGCGTTTAGTTTGGCAACCGATGTGGGCAACAGTCTGCTCATATTCAAATCTGCCAAAAATCTGTCGCGCTTTTATACCGATGTAAAAAGCTCCTTTCAGGAATCTATCGAAGTACTCGAAAAAGCGATAGAGCATTTGCACGATGAAGATGATGCCGAGCACAAAGCAGAGTTACTGCGCCTGTTGGGCTTAAACTACGATTACCGTGGTGAACTCATCAAATCGAAAATGGCGTACGATGAGTCTATCCGCTTGTTGTTTTCGGTTTTCGACTTGAGTAAAGAAGGCCGGTTGACACTCGCGCGTTCGCAGTTTAATCTTTCCATTATTTACGGCAGGCTCGAACTGCCCGCAATGGCTGAAGTTTGCCTTAACAGCGCATTTGAGCAATACACCGAGCTAGATGAAAAAAACGGCATTGCCCGTTGCTACATTTCGTTCGGAGTAACCATTGAAGAAAATGGTGGCGATGCCAAAGAGGCATTTGAGCATTACAAAAAGGCAGCCGACCTGTCGCGCGAGATAAAAGATGATGTGAGTCTGTGTGTGGCGCTCGGCAACATGGCGGTAAAACTTGCCGAGTGGGAAAAGTTTGACGATGCTCTTTTAGCAGCTTTCGAGGCATTGGAAAAAGCCACACTTTCCGCCAACAAACGTTTTCAGTTGAATTTGTGCCGGCAAATTGCACGGTGTTATCACCTCAAAAAAGATTTCAAAAACGCACAGCACTGGTTTTTGGAAGGCGAAAATCTGTTTAAGGAGCTGAATCTGGATATTGATTATTACAACCTGTATGGTTACTGGGCTGATATGTTGTACGATTCAGGCAACTATAAAGAAGCTTTCGAGAAAATGAAGAAAGCGCAGAAGCATAGAGAAGAAATGCACAGTTTCCATAAAAGTGCTGCCGTAAACGATGCCATGCTCAAATTTCAATTGGAAGAGGGAAAGAAAGAGCAGGAAATTCTCAAAAAACGGGCGGCAGAAATTGAACAATACGTTCGCAAATTGGAGGCTTCTAACTTTGAACTGAAACAGTTTACCCATGCCGCTTCGCACGATATGAAAGAGCCGCTGCGTATGATTTCCAATTATTCGCAATTGTTGGAAAAGAGCATGAACGCCCAGCTCAATACAGACCAAAAAGAATATTTGGGGTATCTGAATCAGGGAGCAAAAAGGTTGATGAGCGTGCTCAACAACTTAGTGCAGTGGTCAAACATCAATCCCACTTCGGTTAAAGAAGATGTGGAAATTGAAAAACTGCTGAAAGAAATTGTTTCTCAACTACAACCGATGGAAAGCCATCTGAATGCTGATATACGCTTTGGTGTAATGCCGGTAATACAGGCCGGGCAAAGCGCCATGCGCCACATTTTCACCAACCTGATTGATAATGCCATTAAGTATAACCTGAATACTACTCCCAAAGTGGAAATTGCTTACACCGAAGAAGCGAAGCACCATCGCTTTACGGTTGATGATAACGGAATAGGTATCAGCGAAGAGTATCGCCAGAAAGTATTTATCATCTTCCAACGCTTACATGCCCGCGATGAATTTGGCGGTGCCGGAATCGGGCTTACCATCTGCAAAAAAATAATTGATAACCTGAACGGTAAAATCTGGATTGAGGATTCTCCCCTCGGTGGAACAAGAATTTGTTTTACTATTCCTAAGTAAGTTTTTGCTTTTCTCATTTTTCTTCGCATACATTTGCCCCAGCTTTCTGGGGGCGTTGCCGGTAGTTTCGGCATCTGAGAAGAACCCTTCGAACCTGAACACGGTAATGCGTGCGTAAGGGATAGAAAGAATCCCGAAATACTTCGGGGCTCTCTCGCTCGAAATTTTCTCCACTCTTAGAAAGAATAATTCTTTAACCGGAAAAAACTCCGCCATGAAAAAAGTGTTATTCTTTCTGTTGCTTGCCAACAACGCATTGGCACAAACAGATTCTGTATCGGTGAAAACCGATTCGAACAACGTAATTTTTAAAGACGAAGTAATTGTAAATGCCACCCGCGCTACCGAAAATGCGCCAACGGCTTATCAATTCATCAGCAAAAAGGAATTAAACAAAAACAACCTCGGGCAGGACTTGCCTTTCCTTTTAGATAACACAGCCTCAGTGGTTACCACTTCCGATGCTGGTGCCGGCATTGGTTACACCGGCATTCGCATACGCGGCAGCGATGCCACCCGCGTAAACGTAACACTGAACGGAATTCCGGTAAACGATGCCGAAAGTCAAGGCGTGTTTTGGGTAAACACGCCCGATTTGGTTTCATCGGCACAAAGCATACAAATACAACGCGGGGTTGGTTCATCTACCAACGGAGGAAGCGCCTTTGGCGGCTCGCTGAGTGTGCAAACACAAACACCTTCGGCTACTCCATTTGGCGAAGCAAGTGTTTCGGTAGGTTCGTTCAAAACCTTTCGTGCTAATGCTAAAGCCGGAACAGGACTAATTAAAAAGCATTTTTTTCTGGAAGGCTCCGGCTCCTGGATTGTAAGCGATGGTTATGTGGACAGGGCAGCGTCCAATTTGCAATCGTGGTTTTTTCAAACCGGTTATTCAAGCGAAAAAACATTGCTCAAATTGCTGTATTTCGGAGGAAGAGAAAAAACCTATCAATCGTGGTACGGAGTGTGGGAAGATTCGTTGAAGACAAATCGTACCTACAATGTGGCGGGTACCGATTACGGCTACAAAAATCCGCCTTACCCAAATCAAACCGATAACTACGGGCAAGATTACCTTCAATTGCTTTTAGCCCGGCAACTGCCTGCACACTTACACCTCAATGCCGGCTTGTTTGCCACCCTTGGACGCGGTTATTACGAAGAATACAAAGCTGGCACTAACATTCAAAATTACTTCGATTACCTGCCTGCCGCTTATACTGATTTGGTGCGTCAGCTTTGGCTACGCAATGTTTTTTATGGCGGAAACTTTGCACTCAACTATGCCCATAGCGGAGTAGATGCCACATTTGGTGGTTTCTTCGGGCAGTACCGCGGTAAGCATTTCGGCAAAGTAATTTGGGCGCAGGATGTGGCGGTTGATAAAGACAAACATTACTACGATGGCAGTTCCGTAAAAAACGACTTCAATATTTATGCCCGTGTTAACTACGAAGCGCTCGATATAGTAAACTTTTATCTGGATGTGCAGTATCGTTATGTGGGCTACAATACATCCGGCACCGACAACAATCAGCAAGTGTACGATGTAAAAAAGAACTGGCATTTTTTTAATCCGAAAGCAGGTTTACTGATTAAGATTGATGCCAAACACCATGTATATGCTTCGTATGCTTTGGGCAACCGCGAACCCAACCGCGATGATGTGCTGCAGGCATATTTCAGCAGCCGTACCGTTAAACCCGAAATGATGGACGATGTGGAGGCAGGGTACAAATTTCTTCACCCGAAATTTCCGTTCGGTGCCAATTTCTATTTTATGAATTACAACAACCAGTTGGTGCTTACCGGCAGGTTAACCGATGTAGGCAATCCGATTAAGGAAAATGTAAAGAAAAGTTTCAGAACAGGCATTGAACTGAACGGCTCCTTTCATTTTGCCCGCAAAGGGAACAAGTATGAAAAAATTGTTCCTCGCGATGTATTCAGCATCAACTATTCGTTTACGTACTCCTTCAACAAAATAAAATCGTTCAGCGAATACATTTATACCTACGATGAAAATTACGAGCGCGTTGATACGCTTACACAAGTAATAACCCACAAGAACACCGATATTGCTTTTTCGCCCTCCATTATTGCTTCGCTGGAGTTAGTGGCTCGCCCAGTTAAAGGGCTTTCTATTGGTTTGCAAAACAAAGCCGTTAGCAAACAGTATCTCGACAATACTTCGAACGAACACCGCAAGCTGAAACCGTTTTACTACTCTAACCTCAATGTTGCTTACACGCTGCCGCTAAACAAGTACGGCAAAGAAATTACGCTGAAAGTTTTGTTCAACAATATTTTCAATCACTTGTACGAAAGCAACGGATATACTTTCAGCGAGCGTTATGCTTTTGATGACGGCAGCGGCACTTTGCAAACTGACGGACCTTATACTTATAACTACTACTATCCACAAGCCGGATTTAATTTTTTAACGGGAGTTAATGTGCGGTTTTAGTATTTCTATAAATACCATAAACTAGCCTCTTATTCCATCAACAGACGTTTTAAAGTCTTACGGGGCCATCCTATAAGGGATATTTCTATCTTAGCAGCCCAAAATTTTAAAAATGGAATTAGGAGAAATTGCAGCTATTACAGGAATGCCCGGGCTTTACAAAATTACCGCCCGCAGAAATGACGGTTTAATTGTTACCTCGCTTATTGACGGCAAAACCCAGTTTGTATCGGGAAGAACACACATGTTTACTACGCTTGACAGTATTACCATGTACACTACTGATGAGCCGGCAGAGTTGAAAACGGTGTTAGCGTCTATAAAAGAAAAAGAGAAAAATAGCCCGGTGCCCGATGGTAAAGATGATGCTGCCATTAAAGCATGGATGGAAACAGTGCTTCCAACATACGATAAGGAGAAAGTGTATGTAAGCGATATGAAAAAGCTCGCCAAGTGGTACAGCTTGCTGAACAGTAAAAATCTGATTGAAGAATTGCTGGCTGACAAACCCGAAGAAAAAGAAGCCGAAGAAGTAACAGAAGACACCGCTAAAAAAGTGAAAACCGCTAAGGACGACAAACCCAAAAAAGAAAGCAAACCGAAAGTAACTAAGGCAGACAAGGCTTCATCGAAAGCAAATACCAAGCCTGCCCCAGCAGCCAAAAAAGTAACTGCGCCCCGCAAAGCGCAATAATTAAATCCTGTTTTTTATGGAAGAAACCACACTGGCGCTACCCCAGCGCAGCGAACGCCAATTTTTGAAAGATGACTTTAACCCTGCTATGTGGGCAGGTGTAGAACCGTATTACAAACAATTGCTGGAGCGGGAAATAAACTCGTTGCCGCAACTGCAACAATGGCTTAAAAACTGGAGCGAACTGCAAGCAGCTTTGGAAGAAAACAACCGCTGGGTATATGTGCACACCACCATTGACACTACCGATGAAAAAGCAAAAGCTGCACTCACCAATCTGTACCAAAACATTTACCCGCAGGCAACTGCCTGTAATTATCAATTAGAAAAGAAGCTGATTGCCTGCCCTTACACGGAACAGTTAGATGCCGGCACCTTCTTTACCACCATCCGGAAAATGAAAAAGCAGGTGGAAATGTTCCGTGCCGAAAACATTCCGCTATTGAGCGAAATGAACATTAAGCAAAGTCGCTTTGATGAAATTACCGGAGCGCACAGCATTACCTACAATGGCTCGGAACTTACGCTGCAACAGGCTGCGGTGTATTTTACCAGTAACAACCGCCAACAGCGCGAAGATGTTTTCCGGTTGGTAGGCGAGCGCAGATTGCAGGATGCCGAGCAGTTAGACCAACTGCTTAGCGAACTCGTAAAACTGCGCCATCAAATTGCACTGAATGCCGGCTACGAAAATTACCTGCAATACCGTTTCGATGAGTTATCGCGCTTTGACTACACCCCTGCCGATTGTCTTGCATTTCACAAAGCGGTAAAAGAAACCGTGGTGCCGGTGCTGAACAGGTTGGCAAACGAACGCAAAGCAAAGTTAGGATACGATACACTGCGCCCCTGGGATTTGGAAGTGGACACCAGCGGACAACCACCCTTAAAACCGGTAAACAATACCAATGAACTTGTAGAAAAAACTATTACTTGTTTTAATCGCTTAGACCGCTACTTTGGCGAGCGCCTCGAAATAATGAAGCGCATGAATTACCTCGACCTTGAATCGCGTATGGGTAAAGGCCCCGGAGGTTATAACATGACCATGCCCGAAATTGGTGTGCCGTTCATTTTCATGAATTCAGCTAACACCGAGCACGATTTAATTACCATGGTGCACGAAGGCGGACATGCAGTGCATACATTCTTAGCGCATCCGCTCGAGTTAACCGCATTCAAAGAAGTTACTTCCGAAATTGCCGAAGTAGCTTCGATGGGAATGGAGTTGATGAGTATGGAGCACTGGGATGTTTTTTATACGAACTCCAACGACCTTAACCGCGCCAAGCGCAATCACCTCAATCACATTTTGGGCATATTAGCCAAAACCTGCGTGGGCGATAGTTTCCAGTTTTGGATGTACCAAAACCCAGAACACACTGCCGAAGAGCGCAGAAAAAAATGGAAAGAACTGTTTTTAGAGTTCAGTGCCGATAATATTGACTGGACAGGTAGCGAAGAATTTTTGGAAACAGGCTATCAAAAGATACTGCACTTTTACGTGGTGCCTCTTTACTACATAGAGTATGCCTTTGCCCAGTTAGGCGCTTTAGCGGTTTGGAAAAACTTTAAAGCTAACCCGCAAAAAGCAGTGCAGGATTACAAAAACGCGCTAAGCCTCGGCTTTACCAAACCCATTCCGGTGTTTTACGAAACTGCCGGTGCCAAATTCGATTTCAGTAAAGAGCGCATAGCTGAACTGATGGGCTTTATGGAAGCAGAAATGAAAAAGTTGCAGTAAAAAAAACTGCTTGCATGACACTGCTTGTACTGCTTTGGGTGTTGTTTTTCTCCAGCCATAGTTTACTGGCAGCAAATGCTCTTAAAAATGCAGCAAGGCGACTGTCGCCAAGTTTCTACAGGTTTTACCGGCTTACCTACAATGTGCTTTCGCTGTTGTTTTTGGCTGCAATCCTATACATCATTTTTTATTGCCACGAACTGAACTATGTGTTTGATCCAAATCGTATTTCTTCTGTTGCAGCTATTGTGTTTCTTATTTCGGGAGCCGTGGTAACCATGCTTTCGTTTCGCAACTACGATTTGCGCGAATTTACCGGCATTAAGCAACTGAAAGAACAAACACCACAACCTTCTAAATTGGTGATAAAAGGGTTGAACATGTACGTGCGTCATCCGCTTTACTTTGGTTTGTTGCTTTTTATTCTCGGCTTCTTTTTATGGCAGCCAACGCAAATGAACCTGGTATCGCTGGCAATTATTTACTGCTACATCTACATAGGCATAAAGCTTGAGGAGAAAAAATTAGTAGAAGAATTTGGCGATGATTACCGCACCTATCAGCAACAGGTTAAAATGTTGCTGCCATTTTTGTTTTAGTAAAAATCTATCCTATGTAACAAAAGTTACTTTTCGCTTTACTTGTAACCGATACTTTCAACCCAAAATATTGTACATGCTGCGTTTGTTACTCTTGTTGGTTAATACCGTTGTTGTTGCCACCCTTTTAGTTGCCCAAAATCCGCTGGCTATTCCCGATACACTAAGCGGAAGTTCGCTGAATTTAGCCTTACAAACCGGAACGGTAAATTTTAAAAGCGGACAAGCCACCAACACTATGGGCGCAAACGGAAATTTGTTGGGGCCCACACTAATTCTAAACAGGTATCAGAACGTAACAATTAATGTAACCAACCAGCTTTCTACACCCACTACCATTCACTGGCATGGTTTACATGTGCCTGCGCGCCACGATGGCGGACCACATATTGTAATCCCCGATGGAACAACCTGGAGTCCTTCGTTTCAGGTACTTGATTGGGCAGGCACGTACTGGTATCACCCACACCTGCACATGCACACCAACGAGCACGTGCAAAAAGGCATAGCCGGATTGATTATTGTGAGAGACTCTTTAGAGGCTGCCCTTACGCTGCCGCGCACTTACGGAAAAGATGATTTTCCGCTGGTTGTGCAAACCAAAGCGTTTGATGCCAATAATCAGATTATTGTAGAGTCGGCATTAGACTCAAACCTGATGGTGAATGGAACTATGAATCCTTATTTGGAAGTGCCGGCACAAGTGGTAAGACTGCGGTTGCTGAATGGCTCTTCCGAGCGGTATTACAACTTCGGATTTACCGGCAACAAAACATTTTATCAGATTGCCACCGATGGAGGGTTGCTGACCGCTCCGGTAGCTTTAACGCGGCTGCAGTTAGCCCCGGGCGAACGGGCAGAAATTCTGGTTGACCTTTCAACCCTCAACGGGCAATCGCTTAACCTGATGAGTTTTGGCTCGCAACTGCCAAGTGCAATTTACGGAGCAGCGCAACCGGGTATGGGTGCCGGGCAAACCATTCCAAACTATCAACAGAATCCTTTAAACGGAAACGATTTTAAAGTTTTGCAGCTAAACGTAACCGCACCAACCGCTAATGCTGTTACCGCTATTCCTGCAACACTGCTTTCACACAATCCCTGGCAGGCAAACCAGGCAAACATTACACGCCAACTTGTATTTACACCCGTAAATATGGGGCCTACCGCCATACAAGGTCCTTTTGTAATAAACAATGCTCCCTTCGATATGATGACTATCAATTATCGTATTCCGCTAAACAATATTGAAATATGGGAATTGCGAAATCAATCGCCCATAGGGCATCCGTTTCATATTCATCATGTTCAATTTTATGTTTTGGATATTAACGGCAATCCCCCGCCTGCCAACATGCAGGGTAGAAAAGATGTGGTGCATGTGCCTGCGGGAAATTCAATAGTTCGCTTTATAACCCGCTTTGAAACGTATGCCGATGATTCGCTCCCGTACATGTATCACTGCCACATACTTACACACGAAGATGGCGGTATGATGGGTCAATATACCATTGAGCCTCCCTGTATTTCGGCTATTGCCACACAACCTGCTGATGTAACAACTAGCCCCGGCAGTAACACACAGTTCTCGGTTACTGTGAGCGATTCAACTGCTACATTTCAATGGCAAACCGATATGGGCACAGGTTTTCAGAATTTAACCAATGCCGGTCAGTACAGCGGAGTAAACACATCCACTCTTAGCATTGCCAACGTAAGCCTTGCTAACAACAATCAATATTTCCGCTGTGTGGTAACAGCCGCAGGTTGTGCCGATACAACCATTCTTGTTCGGCTAAGTGTTGTGCCGGTAGGAATAGCCGATGCAGGCAAACAAACCATACGCCTGTACCCGAACCCAGTTGCCAATAAGTTGACTGTTGATTGGGAACAAACACATAAGCATGAAGCAATCAAATTATACATTACCGACATTACCGGCAGGTTAGTGCAAACGGCATTACTTAGTAGCCCGAAAACAGAGATTGAACTTGCCTCACTACAGGCAGGGTTGTATTTTTTGAAAACAGATGGCAATAAAGAAGTGTTTCGAATAATGAAACATTAAAAGGCGACTACTTCTTTCGTTTTTTTCGCCAGCAATCATCCACATGGTCGTCCACCATTCCTACTGCCTGCATAAACGCATAGCAAATGGTAGAGCCGCGGAATTTGAAACCCCGCTTGCCCATATCTTTACTCATGGCATCGCTTATTTCGGTTTTAGCGGGTAAGTCTTTTAGCGTTTTGCGCGAGTTAACAATGGGTTTGCCACCCGTAAAGCTCCAAACATATTTATCGAACGAACCAAACTCTTTCTGAATTTCGAGAAAGCGTTGGGCATTGTTAATAGCGGCTCGTATTTTTAGCTGATTGCGGATTATGCCCGCATCTTGCATCAGTTGTTCGTACTTCCTCTCATCGAACATTGCCACCTTTTTTGCATCGAATCCGGCAAAAGCTTTCCGGAAATTTTCGCGCTTGCGTAAAATGGTAAGCCAACTCAACCCCGCCTGAAAACTTTCGAGTATCAGAAATTCGAACAACAGCCGGTCGTCATGTATAGGCTTGCCCCATTCTACATCGTGATACTTTATGTAGATAGGGTCGCTCAGGCACCAGGCACAGCGGGTTTTGCCATCGGTGGGGGTGGGTTTAGTTTTCTTTTTTTCTGCCACGGAATTGTTTTCGATAAAGCTATAAGTTTTCGAGTTCCGCAGAAGTGATAAATATGGTTTCCCCACCCCTGTTAGAAACATTTTTTCAGCCGCAAGGCGCATCCTTTATTTTCGCCTCAAACTTTAGCTTATGGCATCTATCGAAGAATTAAACCGCATTGCATCGCAGGTTCGCAGAGATATAGTTCGAATGACTAACGGAGCAGCTTCAGGGCATCCGGGCGGTTCACTGGGCTGCACAGAATACATGGTGGCGTTGTATTTCGAAGTAATGAACCATAACAAGAGCTTTAAGATGGATGCCATTGGCGAAGATGTGTTCTTTCTTTCACAGGGGCACATTTGCCCTGTGTGGTACAGCGTATTGGCACATGCCGGGTACTTTGATAAAAAAGAGTTGGGCACTTTTCGCAAACTGAATACCCGTTTGCAGGGACATCCGGCTACGCACGAAAATCTTCCGGGTATTCGTGCCGCATCCGGCTCGCTGGGGCAAGGCTTAAGCATGGCTGCCGGAGCCGCTATTGCTAAAAAACTCAACAATGATTCTTCGCTTGTTTTTTCATTGCATGGCGATGGCGAATTTCAGGAAGGGCAAATTTGGGAAGCCCTCATGTTTGCTCCACACAATAAGTTAGATAACATGATTGCCGCTATTGATTACAACAACAAACAAATTGATGGCGACTGCGATGTGGTGCTCAGCCACCGCGACCTGAAAGCCAAAGTAGAAGCTTTTGGTTGGGAGGTACTTGAACTGAAAGAAGGCAACAACATGGAAGCAGTAGTAGCTGCATTAAAAGAAGCCAAGGCAAGAACCGGAAAAGGGAAACCTGTATTTATACTCATGCACACCGAAATGGGCTACGGAGTTGACTTTATGGTGGGCGACCACAAGTGGCATGGCGTAGCACCTAACAATGAGCAGTTAGCTAAGGCTTTAGCACAATTGGAAGAAACATTGGGGGATTACTAGTGGAGATTGAATTCGTTATCGCGATCAAAATAAAGTAGAGATTGCTTCGGAAATAATCTGTTGATTAACGTGGATTTCCTCACAATGACAACCACTTGTTATTCATTAGCTGCTCCGTCTAACTTTTTCATTATTTCATCTTTCAGTTTATCGAGATGATAGTTAGTAGCTGAAGAGAAAAACACCACCGGTATTTTTTCCCCTGCGGCTTTCAATTTTTTCTTCAAATCTTTTTCTACCATTTTTTGCAACTCGGCATCGGCTAAGTCGCATTTGCTTACAGCAAGTATGCGATCTTTGGTAAGTAGTTCGGGGTTGTATTTGTTAAGTTCCGAAAGCAGAATTTCGTACTGCTTGAAAACATCATCGGCATCAACAGGCACAAGAAACAGCAAAATGCTGTTGCGCTCAATATGCCGCAAAAAGCGGGTACCCAATCCTTTCCCTTCGGCTGCTCCTTCAATAATGCCGGGAATATCAGCCATTACAAAACTGCGTGTGCCGCGGTAATCCACCATACCTAAATTGGGAACAATGGTGGTAAACGGATAATCGGCAATTTCGGGTCGTGCATTTGAAACAGCCGAAATAAGTGTTGACTTACCGGCATTCGGAAAACCTACCAACCCAACATCAGCCAACAGTTTCAGTTCTAAAATTTTCCAGCCTTCAATACCGGGCAAGCCGGGTTGAGCATACGTAGGCGCCTGATTGGTGCTTGATTTAAAATGATTGTTGCCCCATCCGCCCTTTCCTCCTTTCAGCCAAATGTATTCTTGGTTGTGCTCGGTAATTTCGGCTTCCACTTCACCGGTTTCAGCATCGCGTGCTACAGTGCCGAGCGGCACTTCAATAATTACATCTTCGCCCGATTTGCCCGAACACAAAGCACCTTGCCCTTTAGCGCCATCTTCGGCATGTATGTGCTTGCGATACTTTAGATGAAGCAAGGTCCACAACTGCGAGTTGCCTTTGAGAATAATATGTCCGCCTCTGCCACCATCGCCCCCATCGGGCCCGCCCTTGGCTACAAATTTTTCTCGATGAAAATGCGAAGCACCTGCCCCGCCCTTTCCGCTGCGGCAAAATATTTTAACGTAATCAATAAAGTTTTGAGTGGCCACGTTTCGGTTGATTAGTTAACTTGCTGATTAAGCTGAAGGAAAAACAATTATTGAATCAACCATTAACCCTTGCCTCAATGGCATTGCATAGCGATTGAAAAATATCATCAATAGCTCCCACACCGTTTATGCCCTTGTATTTATTCTGCTTAGTGTAAAACTCTTTAGCAGGTGCCGTGTCGCGGTTGTACACATCAATGCGGTTTTGAATTACAGCCGGATCCTGATCGTCTGCTCTGCCCGAATCTTTTCCGCGCAGTAAAAGCCTTTTCCGAAGTTCATCTTCATTCACTTCGAGCGAAAGCATCATGGTAATAGATGTATTTCTTCCATTCAGATACTTGTCAAGCGCTTCAGCTTGCTGAATAGTGCGTGGAAAGCCGTCAAAAATAAAACCGGCAGGGTTGGTGTGCTTATCTGCTTCGCTTTGCAACATGCCAATGGTTACTTCATCAGGCACTAATTGTCCTTTATCAATATAGCTTTTAGCCAGTTTGCCGAGTTCAGTTTCGCCTTTAATATTCGTTCTGAAAATGTCGCCTGTTGAAAGATGAATAAGTTGGTATTTCTCTACCAGTTTAGCCGCCTGTGTGCCTTTGCCGCTGCCCGGAGGTCCAAACAACACAATATTTAACATAGAGGTAATTTTGCGGGTAAATATAAACAGAAAAGCCTCCTGCATTTGAGGAGGTGATTTTATGTAATCTATACCTGCTCTGTATTGTGCATTATTGCTGAAGCCTCGGAGGCAATTAGTTCAAAAATCTCTCTCCACCCTTTCCATTCATTTTTTTCAGTGAAAGAATTGTTGTGCCACAAGCCGGTAAAATCGCCACCGCATGTTTTTACATTGTTCATCAGGTGTCTTATTTTTTCGAGGGCAAATTGCGTGTCGGTATTATAATAGTGAGTGAACGTTGTATCCATAAACGAAATAGGATGAATAGTTAACAACGATTCTTCATTTCGTTTCAGATTGAAGAATTTAAAGGGAGTACACAAGCCCGCACGGAAACCCACATGGGGGGCATAGCCCATGGAGTAGTCATCAGTTATTCCGAGTTTAAACAAACGCTCGTAGGTATCGGGCAACTGAAAGCGCAGGTAGTGATACCTGTTTTTGCTAACGGAATGTCCGGTTATATTTTCCAAGCGGGTTAACTCCCGTTTGCCAATATGCGAAGCAACGTGGCTGCGGTACGACAGGTGAATGCCGGTTTCGTAGTCCTTGCCAATTCGTTTAATTAACTGTTGCAGTGCGCTACTGTTATGGCTTAGGTTTTTATCGAACCTTGATTCGTTGCCGAGCAAAAAGAAAAACAAGGGCGACAGGTTATGCTGCCTGCATACTTCAAGAATAAAATCGTAGGTGTCGTATGGGTCTGAACTCTTATGGAGCAATGTTTTTATTCGCTCACCGGCTTCGGCAAACTGCGAAAACAACAACGATCGCGCTAAACCGCCCATAGTACGTTTTATCCCTTTTCCGCGGTACGAATAGGCAATATCAATATCGAACGTTACATTATATCGGAAAGGAATTGTTTTAAAAACAAGTTCCGGAAAACGTGTGGCAAGCAGTTTTTGAATAGCTTTAGCATAGTAGTTCACAATGGGCTTTTCCAACACACCCGCTTTCAAATTTAAACTTTGGCTGGCTCGGTAGCGGTCGTACTTATCTTTTTGGTGCGGCAGGTATTCTTCGTACCGCGACACCATAAAAAATGCCGTAGCAAAAACATCGAACGGAACAGCCGACTCGCTGAATACAGGAAAAAAACCAACCAAATCTTCCCAATCAATAAAATTTATCGGCTGGTATTTTATATCGGTTTCAAACAAAAACGGAACGCTTGCAAAGTGCAGTTCATCTTGTAAGGAAGATGTTGAGTAGGAGAACTTTGGGCCTTCATGCTCCCTGAATTGTTCTTTAGCAGATGTGAGTTCATATTGCAGCCCAAGCAAATCTTTCAGCAACAGGTTGAATGTGTAAACCAACCGCGGAGAAGTTTGCTCTGTATAAATAAGCAGTTTATTCAATGAGGGGAGTGTTTGGTTTTGTAAAATGTTTCGTTGCGGAGGTATTTTGCCTTAAGCAGCGGAGCAATTTTGTAACGCTCATCTTTGGTGTCTTCGTATAAAGCTGCCAAGGTTTCAAAAACGGGAGTAATCCCAATATTGTCGCACCACTCAAAAGGTCCGAAAGGATAATTGGTGCCGAGCTTCATTGCCATATCAATATCTTCAATAGAAGCGGTGCCTTCCTGCAAGGTGTAACATGCCTCGTTGATGAGCATAAAAATTACACGGGGTTTTATCATGCCTACGCGGTCTTCAACCGGCAAATAAGCTACCGAAATACTGTTCATAAATTTGTCTAACTCCGGAATTTCAAACTTGCGGTATTGGCTTACTTCCCACATTGGTTGCAACAAAAAACCGGGCATGGCATTAATACCAAACAGCCTGCATTTAATTTTTGCTCCGGTGGCATAAACTGCTTCGGAAAGGCTGGTTTTTACTGCATTTACAAATACGGGTTTCTCCTTAAGCGCTGCGTAAACGGGGAGGTTGGAAATATCATCATCAAAATTGAGGTCGAATATGGCATCATACTCCTTATAATCTTCGTCTTCGTCAGCATCGGTAAAATCCAATTCAAGATTTTGTATGGTTGCTAATCTTTTACGTAGTTCTTCGGCACGTTCTTTCTCTCCGGTTACCAAAATCTTCATATCCTTTGCATTGCGTTTGCAAAATAATCCATTCAACTAAATTGTTAAACATGAGCAAGCAAATTGTAAATACACCTAACGCTCCGGCTGCTATAGGACCTTATTCGCAGGCAGTGAAATGCGGCAATTTTTTATTTGTATCCGGTCAAATTCCCATTGACCCTGCCACCGGAACTTTGATTAACGGTAGTATAGAAGATGAAACCCACCGCGTAATGAAAAACTTAAATGCCATTTTAGAAGAAGCGGGGAGCGGCTTCGTTAATGTACTCAAAGCAACTATCTTTATTAAAAACATGAACGACTTTGCCCGAATAAACGAAGTGTACGCTTCTTACTTTTCGGGCAACTACCCTGCACGCGAAACGGTTGAAGTGGCACGCTTACCCAAAAATGTAAATGTGGAGATTAGCGTGATTGCCGTAGTATAAAGCTTACTTTTTCAGCACTGCAATTTGTGCCGAGTGATAAATATCGTGGTGAATTAGCCCGTGTAGCATTACATACCATCTGAATTTTTTGCCCGGCACTAACTCATCAAGCATTTCCTCGTTCAGGTTCTCGGCAGCCGTAAGTAAAGCAGTTTGGCTTGCCTCCAGTTCAGCTAATGCTTTCAGCCATGTAACTTCGTCTTTTTCGTATTGTGTTACCCAATCTAACTCGCTGTTTATTTCTGTTTTGTAATCAGTGTTTCCGTTAAGGTGTTCGGCTACAAATTTCCGCCAGCAAATTAGGTGCATTACATACTCGTAAATGTTGTGAGAAAAATTTCCCGGCTGGTAAAATGCTTTTTCCCAGCTAATGTCGTTCAGCACTTCCTTCAAGTTGTTGCCGTGCCACATGGGTCCATCCCAATTGTTCTTTAGCAGTTTCTTTAAGCGCTCTACTTCAGTTGCCATAAATTGCTTTTTGCAGCAAATTAAACATTTATGTTTGCTGCACTTATAGCTCTACAGCCAATGAAACCATACAACTTTTACGCGGGGCCGGCTATACTGCCCGAAGAAGTATTGCAAAAAGCGCAGGATGCCATTAAGAATTTTGCAGGAACCGGATTGAGTATTTTGGAAATTTCGCACCGCAGCAAAGAGTTTGTAAAAGTTATGGACGAAGCCCGCGCTTTAGTAAAGGAACTTATGCAACTGAACGATGAACGCGAAGTATTGTTTATGCACGGAGGTGGGCTTTCGCAATTCCATACTGTTCCTATGAATTTGCTGAACGAAGATGAAACGGCTTCGTATTTCGATACCGGCACTTGGGCGCATGGTGCTGTTGAAGAAGCAAAACTGTTTGGCAATGTACATATTGCTTGCTCCTCGGCTGATAAAAACTACACCTACGTTCCGAAGTCTTTTTCTGTTGCGCCCAATTCAAAATATCTGCACATTACTACCAACAATACAATTTATGGCACTCAACTGAACCTCACCCCCAATCCCTCTCCTGTAGGAGAGGGGAGTAACTACTTCCAAGGGTTAACATGCCCGTTGGTTGCCGACATGAGCAGTGATATATTTTCGCGCGAGTTAGATTACAATCAATTCGATTTGATTTATGCGGCAGCGCAAAAAAATGCAGGTGCCGCAGGTGTAACCATTGTAGTGGTAAACAAGAATATACTCGGAACGGTAAAGCGCAAGATTCCGCGCATGTTAAATTATCGCTTGCATATAGAAAAGGAAAGCATGCTGAATACCCCTTCGGTGTTTGCTGTGTATGTATCCTACCTCACCTTACAATGGATAAAAAAAGAAGGCATAAAAAATATTGAAGTCCGCAACAAACGCAAAGCGGAAAAGTTGTACAATGCCATTGATGCCTCCGCCCTTTTTGAAGGGACTGTTAACAAAGAAGACCGCTCGGTAATGAATGTATGCTTTCGTTTAAACGATACTGCCCTGGAAGAAAAATTTGTTGCTTTTTGTAAGGAAAGGAACATTGTCGGCATAAAAGGGCATCGCACGGTGGGCGGTTTTCGTGCTTCCATGTACAATGCTCTTCCGGAAGAAGCCGTAGATGTATTAGCTGAAGCAGTAAAAGAATTTGAACAAGCTTTTTAATCTCCAAAGATGTTATATAGCATAAATATGTATCGCCATCTTATTGCATTTTTAGTTGTACTCGCTACGCTGATAGTAATAAGCGGCTGTAACGTCCGTAACATAGCCCGCAGAATTTATGCCACGCATATCCCCAATGCGCCATACGATGCGGTAATTATTCCGGGAATGCCTTATGACAGCGCCACACAACAGAAGAAAGGGTTTAATGCACGCATAGTTTGGGCAAAAAAGTTGTTTGACGGTGGCGTAGTAAAGAATATCATTTTTTCAGGAGCAGCTTGTTACACACCTTTTGTAGAAGCCGAAGTAATGAAATTGATTGCCATTGAAATGGGGATTCCTAAAGAGCACTTGTTTACAGAACCCAAGGCCGAACACAGCAAAGAGAATGTGTATTTCGGCTGGTTACTGGCGCAGCAACTCGGGTTTAAGAAGGTAGCACTGGCTTCCGACCCGTATCAATCTTTCTTTCTGGAGGGTTTTATTCAAGCCAATGTGCCGCAAATGGGTATTATTCCTATTGATGTGGACTCGCTGAAAAAATATTACATCCCCTTGCCTAAAGTAGATTTAACTTCTGCTTATGTACATGATTTTGTTCCGCTCAACAAACGCGAAAGTTT
This sequence comes from Chitinophagales bacterium, assembly GCA_026129525.1. GTDB lineage: Bacteria > Bacteroidota > Bacteroidia > Chitinophagales > LD1 > Bog-950. The sequence continues at coordinate 269,981 of JAHCHW010000004.1, forward strand.
CTGGACACGCGTAAAACATACCAACCACAACAATCTGCCCGAAGCAATTCCCGAAGAGTATTTGAAATGATTGCCGAAAACACAGCGTTATTTCACTACAATTTTTTGAGCGGCAGACCTGGTAAGGTGGTAATTGATAATAATGAATGTACATGCAAAAAACGGGAGTATTGGAATTTTATAGCGCACCAATGCACCATAGTTAAAACTTGTAAGCCCGATAGCAACAGATAGAATAAGAACAAATGGAATGCAAAACATCAGGATATGTTCTCTTATCAACACGCCAAAAAGGGCATACACTTTTCGGTTAAAAAACACCTTTGTAGTAAATAGGTATAAAAATATAATGCTCTCAATCCCCGATAGTAACATAACAATGTTCCGTATCTCCCAAACAAACGGGCCGAAAAGTGTAATCACCATTGCTTTAGGCGCTTGGCTTAAAACTCCCGAAACGCTGGTAATATCACCTTCAATAGAATAAGTAGAGCCGCCTTGTGTGGTGTGCCAGCTTCGGAACCCTTCGGCTTTTTGCTCCAACGATTCCAAATTATACGATTGAACCGTAGAGCCAAGGTTTTGCACCATTAGGTATGATCCGGCTAATCCACCCAGCACAAAAATTGGACCTATCAAAAAGCGCATTAAAGAGTTTTGAATAGCTGAACGATAGTAAATAGCCGCCATCAAAACGCAGCAGGGTAATATGGTTAAAAGAATAAACCCCCGAATGAGAGACATTATGTACCCGATAGCAAGGAGAATAATTACATGCCTTAAAGCATTCTTTTTGAAAATAAATGCAGTGTAGAAGCTGTAGAAAAACTGCATAATGCACGAAAACATAACAACATCTTTACCGTAACCCGAACCCCAAAAAATAACAGAGGGAATCATCAAAAAAGCAAATGCCAATTGTTTATGCAAACTTGGATAAACAGACGTAATCAATTGAAACGCCTTCCACTGAAATGAATAAGAAATGTAAGAAAACACAACACAAAGAGCAATGTAAGAGTTGAATGTAAACAGGTTAACTATTGCTCCTATCTTTATGGTAGTTAATGCCGCAGAGCCTTTAGTAATGTAACCAACTCCCTGCTTTTTTGCTTCGGTTATGCACTCCCACGGATAAAAATCCTGCGAAAATATAAACTCAAAAAAACGGGAAGGATTTGTAAAGGCGAACTTGTAAAGGGGGCTTGTTGCGTAAAAGAAATTAGTACTATCGCCCCCTTTGTAATAGAAAAGGTAAATAGCTACAAATCCGAACATACCTACCAGTTTGTAGCGAAAGCCTTTCAGATAATAAAGTGTGTATAAACGATTGTTGCTGTACTTTGCCGCATTACGCGATGCGAGCGTATAAAAAATAAGCGCGTAAACTATACCAAGAAACCAGTCGAGCGGGTTCATAACCTCCGTCCGAAATTAGCCGAATATTTCATCTTTGCCGGTATGTGCGGTATTGCAGGATACTTTTCAAGGGAAACAAATGTATTGTTGAATTCAGCTTTGCAAAAAGCCGCTTACAGCCTTTCTAAACGGGGGCCTGATTGCCAGCAACAAGAAGTTCTCAGTCCGCATGTGGGGTTTGCCCATGCCCGACTTTCTATTATAGATACTTCCGTTGTTGCCAATCAACCTATGGTTGACGCTTCGGGCAGATATACTATTGTTTTTAATGGGGAAATATTCAATTACAGAGAACTTCAGCAACAGTATTTGCAAAATGTACAACTCAAGTCGCATTCCGACACAGAAGTGCTGCTATACCTTTTTGCCAAATTGGGAAAAGGTTGCGTGAATCTTTTAAACGGCTTTTTTGCTTTTGCCATTTACGATAAACACACAGAAGAAATTTTCCTTGCCCGTGATAGATACGGCATAAAACCATTGCACGTTTATAGCCACAACGGACTAATTGTATTTGCCAGCGAAATGAAGGCTATTCTTCAATTTCCGGTTAAGCGCGAAATTGATTTTAGCACATTACTTCTCTATCTTCAACTAAATTACATTCCCGATGAACAATCCATGCTTAGACACATTAAACGTGTAAAGCCCGGACATTACACGGTGATTGATAAAGAGGGAAATGTTTCCGAAGGCGCATATTACAGCGTTCCTTATCAACCGGGCAATGTAGTTTCTGATACAACCGTAAATTACAATGAAGCTCAAGTTCAACTGCGAAATCTCATAGAAAAGGCGGTTGAAAGACGACTTGTAAGCGATGTGCCTTTGGGCACTTTTTTAAGCGGTGGAATTGATTCGTCCATTATTACTGCTTGCGCTGCAAAGCATGTAAGCAATCTAAGCACCTTCAGCATAGGATATACGGATGAACCATACTTTGACGAAACCTCCTACGCCAATTTAGTTGCAAAAAAGTTTGGCACCACTCATACAGTATTCTCCGTTTCGAATGCCGAAATGTTTGAGAATATTTTTGAAATTCTGAATACCGTTGATGAGCCTTTTGCCGATTCTTCTTCTATAGCCGTTTACATTTTATGTAAAAAAACACGGCAGCAGGTAACTGTTGCACTGTCGGGCGATGGGGGCGATGAATTATTTGCAGGCTACAACAAGCACCGTGCAGAGTTAATGGCGCGCAACAATTCTCCATTTAACCTACTTGCAAAAACGCTGCACCCTGCATTTTCGCTACTTCCAAAATCGCGGCATTCATCTATTTTGAATAAACTGCGGCAGGCAGAGCGCTATGGAAAGGGGCTGTTGCTGAATTATGCCGACCGTTACTGGCAGTGGTGTTCCTTTCAATCTGCCGCAGAAGCAAGTTCATTACTAAAAGCAACCAACCAATTATTGCTTGCAGAAGCAGAACAGCGTGCAAACGAGATTAAAAAGTCTATAACCACTTCCGGAGATTTGAACGATGTATTATATGCCGACACTAAAATGGTATTGCCCGGAGATATGCTTACTAAAGTTGACTTAATGAGCATGGCAAACAGTTTGGAAGTACGTGTGCCATTGCTGGACTACACCATTGTTGATTTCGCGTTTACCTTACCTGTTTCATTTAAAATACAAGGGAATAACAGCAAGCGAATTTTAAAAGATGCTTTCAGAGATGAGCTACCCCCCGAATTATTCATAAGGCCTAAGCACGGTTTTGAAGTGCCTTTGTTGAAATGGCTTAGGACCGATTTACGGCATACAATTGAAAACGATTTACTCTCGCATAATTTTATTGAACAGCAGGGCATATTCAATGCCGCTGCCATTGCACAGTTAAAGAGCCGCTTGTTTAGCAACAATCCGGGCGATTCGCATGCCACAGTTTGGGCACTTACCGTATTTCAATATTGGTACAAACGCTATTTTCTAAGCTAACTTTCAGCCACATGCCCAAGGTATTAAGAATTATAAACAGGTTGAATTTAGGCGGACCCACTTACAATGCCGCGTACCTCACAAAATACTTAGAGCCTGAATTTGAAACATTGCTGGTATCGGGCATGAAAGATGAGAACGAAGAAAGCTCAGAGTTTATAGTTCGTAACCTTGATTTACATCCGTTGTATATTCCTGAAATGTACCGGGAGTTAAATCCCTTTAAAGATTATAAATCGTATTACCGGCTGCGTAAAATAATTGAAGAGTTTAAACCGGATATTGTTCATACGCATGCAGCCAAAGCCGGGGCAGTAGGCAGGTTAGCTGCCATACACAGCGGGGTAAAAGTTATTGTGCATACTTTTCACGGGCATGTTTTTCATTCTTATTTCAACCCTGTTAAAACCAGAATGTTTTTGGGAATAGAGCGCTATTTGGCAAAACGCACAACACGAATTATTGCCATCAGCAGCCTTCAGTTAAATGAATTGGTTAACGTTTACAGCATAGCACCAGCTAACAAGTTTTCCGTAGTACCATTGGGTTTTGACCTTGACAAATTTGAAACTAATCAAGAGTCAAAACGAAAAGAGTTTAGAGCAAAATACAACTTAGATGATGACGAAATAGCTATTGGAATTGTGGGAAGGTTAGTGCCTGTAAAAAACCACGATCTTTTTTTGAAAGCGCTTAAAATAGTTTCTCAAAAAACTACAAAAAAAATAAGAGCATTCATAATTGGTGATGGCGAACAAAGACAGCAAGTTGAACAAACTGCAGCCAAACTGGGTTTATCGTTTGACAACAACAATTTACAGGCAAAAAATATTCTAACATTCACAAGTTGGATAAAGGATATTGACGTTTCGAATGCCGGTATGGACATTTTGGCGCTAACCTCCTTTAACGAAGGTACCCCGGTAAGTTTAATCGAAGCCCAGGCATCATCGCTGCCGATAGTATCTACCGATGTAGGAGGAATAAGAGATATAGTAATTGATGGGGAAACAGCTTTACTGTCGCCTTCAAATAACGAAGAGGAGTTTGCGGCAAATTTGTTGTTGCTGGTTGAGAACGATGAGATAAGACAACAAATGTCGTTTAAAGGTGCCGGACATGTAAAAAGCCGTTTCAGCTACCAACGGTTGTGTGCAGATATGAGTGCAACTTACCAAACCCTGTTAGCCTGACATTTATAGCCTACATGCTTTTTGTTACATTTGCCTGTAACAGAATGAAAACCCGTAACATACCGGTATTAGCCGTTTTGGCGGCAATAATCACCCTACTGCCTTCCTGTCGTGTTTTGTATCCCAATTTGATGTTTCGCCAAAAGGATTATCAATACTTTGATTTGGCACAGAAAGAGTTGGGGGAATATTTGATTCAACCGGGCGATCAGTTTACCCTGCGTGTTTTTGCCAGAGATGGATTTAAATTGATTGACGTTATTGAAACTGAAGGTCAAGGCGGTTTAATAAATCAAAACAGACAAGGCTTTTTGTACACGGTGGACAATGAAGGTTTTGTACGATTACCCGTTTTAGGTGAGTTTTTTGTAACCGGATTTACCGAAAGAACACTGGAAAGAACATTGGAAGAAAAGTATGCAGGATTGTTTGTTGATCCTTGGGTTAACCTGCGTGTGAGCAACAGAAGAGCGTTCGTTTTTACGGATGGAAGTGCCAGTATTGTGCAACTAAATGAATACCCTATAACTATTATTGAGTTGCTGGCGCGTTCAGGCGGGCTTGACACTCGCGCCAAAGCCTACAAAATAAAAGTCATTCGGGGCGATATTAAAAACCCTCAAGTGTATTTGGTTGATCTTTCAACCATAGAAGGAATTCGAAAGGCGGATTTATCAGTACAGCCAAACGATATTGTAGTTATAGAAAGAAGGCGTGCGTATGTTACCGATGTGCTTCGGGAAATTACGCCATATACCGGAGCTATTACCACCATTGCCACATTAGTAATTCTTTTCAGATCAAGATTTGGACAATAACAGCCCCATAGACCAACCTGCCGACCAGTCATCGTTCAACCCGATTGATGATTTCAATCCCGGTTTGCTCATTTATATTTTGGGCAAATCTGTAGTTTGGATAATTCTGTTTTTAATTTTAACGGTTACCGTTTCGCTGCTGTACTTACGGTACGCTCCACGTTTGTATCAATCCTCAACAACATTGATGCTGAAGCTCGAAAAAACTACCGAATTGTTGGGGGTGCAAAAGTTGGTTACCGATGATATGTCTGAAGTAAGTAAGGAAATTCGTCTTATTCAGTCGAAAGATTTTATTGAACGCGCAGTAAATAATTTACCACTGCAAATAGGCTATTTTAAAGAGGGGAAAACCAAATTTATCTTCAGCGAATTATATACCTCCTCCCCGTTTACCGTTGACATTAAAGTGCTTCAGCCCGAAATTTACGGTTTGCCGGTATATGTAAAATTATTGAGCCCTTCAAAAGTGTACTACAGTTTTAATGTAAACGGTAAGGATTTTGAAACTACCAAACCAATTTCGCAGCAATACAAAAACCCCTATTTCGAAGCCACTATTACTGTTAACCCCAAAATAACCTCCGAGCAACTTTCAGAGATTTATTATTTCAAAATTTTAAACCGTGCCGATGTTATAAAAGAGGTTATTCAAAACTTAGAAGTAAAGCCCGTAGATGCTAAAACCAAAACTATAGAACTGCTTTATACCGACCGGAATCCGGTACGGGGTAAAGATGTTTTAGACGCTATTTCTAAAGAGTTTATTTTATATGACATTGAAAGAAAGAAAGAAAGCTTTGCCAACATTCTGAAGTTTCTTGAAGAACAGATTGACACGTTTGGACTGGCATTCGATAGTTATCAGGATTCCGTTACACAATTGAAAATACAAGAAGGCTACCTTGGAAAAGGGGACGAATATCTTGCGCGTTTACGCGAAACGACAACGGAGTATGAACAAATGTTTGAATCCTACATACATGACATTAGCATTATGCAGGATTTTAGGAATCATTTGCTGGAAAACAAAAAATTTACAACGCTGCCGAGTTTGCAGTTTAAAATTGCCAAGAACAACTTCGATACCCACATTCAAAAAATAAACTCCCTTCAAGAAAGCAGAAACAAACTAATTCTGGAAGCAACACCCATGCATCCGCAGGTAAGGATGATAGATAAACAAATTGAGGAGGCCAAGGCTTCGTTAAACGCAGATTTATCGAACGAATTGGATGGATTGAATGCTTCGTATGAACGAGCCAGAGAAAGCTACCGAAACTTTATTTATGAACTGATGAAGGTTCCTGAGCTAAAAAACAAGTTTATTCGGCTCGATAAAATGGCTGAAATACGCAATGATTTTTTGTTGAATTTGCACACGCAAAAATCGAATTACCTCATTGCTACGGCAGGGATAGTTTCAGATTACATGATTCTGAAAAAGCCAACCATACCAACCGAACCTATTTCGCCACAAGAAACATTGATAAAAATTGGCGGAGTAGTGGTGGGGCTGCTGTTGGGGCTGTTATTGGTTGTAATACAGTATTTGCTGCATAATAGCATTACCTCTATTGATGATGTTGCCCGCAAAACCAAAGTGCCGATATTAGGGGTTGTGCCCAGGCACAAAGAAGATCTTGAGCGCTCTCAAATTGTAGTTACGCAAGACCCTAAATCAACCATAACAGAAGCATTTCGAGGCATAAGAGCAAACCTGCAGTTTATCTCAGGGAACAATCCTCAAGCCAAGATTCTTTCAACCACATCAACTATTCCGGGAGAAGGCAAAACATTTGTTTCGCTCAATATTGCTGCCATACTTAGTTTGATGAACAAACGGGTGATTATTCTCGACTTTGATATGCGTAAGCCGCGCCTGGACAAAATTTTCAATGTAGAAAGCTATAAGGGGGTAAGCACTATATTAAGCGGGCAAACACCTTACAAAGAATGTGTTTTTGATTCGGGAGTTCCCAATCTTGACTTTATTACTTCGGGACCTATACCCCCCAATCCTTCGGAACTCATTTTGTTACCCACCTTAAATCAGTTGCTAAACGAATTGAAGCAAGAATACGAATACATAGTAATTGACACCCCTCCTATAGGTTTGGTAACTGATGCCATAGAGATTTTAAAAATTTCTGATTGCCCTATTTATGTGCTACGCGCAGCCTACTCCAACAGGGCATTCGTTAACAACGTAAATAAAATTGTTCAGGATAACCGAATTAAACATCTCTCGGTGGTGTTAAACGACTACGGGCGCGGAGCATCAGGCTATGGCGGTTATTATGGCTACAACTATGGCTATAGTTATGGCTACGGATATGGTTACGGTTACGGTTACGGAGGCGAAAAATATGGTGAAGGATATTATACCACTACAAGCGAATCGAAAAAGCCATCGCTTTTAGCACGAATTTTAAAAAACGTATAATTTGATTATAGACAGTCAATATCTTGTTTCGTTTTTAGCGCTGTTTTTTTGCATAAGCGTTTTTTTCTCCTTTTTAATCAATTGGCTGTTTCTTAAATTCTCGTTTAACCTTGGCGGAAGAGAACAACCACAACCGAATCAGGTACGGTGGGCTGCCGGAGTTAAACCGGCAATTGGCGGTATTTCTTTCTTCATTGTGTTCCTGATTTCCATTTCGGTAATTGGCACATTGCCTCGCGAAACCAGTTATTTATTGGACAAACGTTTGATAGGAATTATTGCCTCCTCCTCTTTGGGTTTTGTGCTCGGCTTAGCCGATGATGCCTACAACACCAACCCGCTTGCAAAATTCATTGCACAGTTATCGTGTGCATTCATCCTCATCATTTCCGATGTGCAAATTCATGCAACAGGTAATTCGGCATTCGACTTTATTATCACCATAGTTTGGGTTATTGGCTTAATGAATTCTGTTAACATGCTCGACAACATGGATGCCATTACCACAACCGCTTCGATGTGCATTATTGCCGGACTGATTGTGGTAATTGCGGTAACCGTCCCTGTTTCAAATACCTTTTATTTGGTAATGTTGGTGGGTGTTTTGGGAGCCTTAGCCGGCTTTTTGTATTTCAACTGGCATCCTTCAAAAATTATAATGGGCGACACGGGCAGTCAGTTTTTGGGGGTATTCCTGGCATCAACCAGTATTCTTTTCTTTTGGGGGTTTAAAGACGAAAACAGCAACGAGTTTATTCAACTGAAACAGTTTGTTGTGCCTATGCTGTTTTTTATTGTTCCGCTAATTGATACTACCACCGTTACCATAAGGCGTTTGTTGCGAAAGCAATCGCCTTTTATTGGAGGGAAAGATCATATTACTCACCATCTGGTTTATTTCGGTTTAAAGGAACGGGGGGTGGCTGTAGTGCTGATTATTTTATCGCTGTTATCGTTTCCCATAGCCCTATCGCTCATATTGGGCTGGGTAGCATGGACCTGGATAAGCACCTTTGCCGCCTTTGCCTACTTTGCAGTAGTGTTCGGCATTATGCAGCTTGTTTACAACATTGGCAAAAGAAAGCGCGATGAAAAACTTGCTGCACAATCCCTTTAGGGTTGCTTTCACAAAAACCGCTTCAGTTCGTTCAGCGAGTTAACTACATACGTAGCTCGCTCTTTTATACGGTTGCGTTTGGGGTTAAAATAAACCTGATCCATACCGGCATTGCGGGCGCCTACTATATCGGTGTTAAAGTTGTCGCCTATCATAATACACTCCCCGGCATTGGTAAAAGCGCGGTTCATGGCTATTTCAAAAATTTCTTTGTCGGGCTTTTGGGTGCCTACTTCTTCCGAAATAATAATGTGTTCGAAAAACGGACGTAAGCCGGAATTTTCAATCTTAATCCATTGCACTTCGGCAAAGCCATTCGTAATTAAATGGAGCGAGTACTTGCTTTGCAGGTATTGCAACACTTCATAGGCATCGGGGAATAGTGCCGTCATCCGCGGGCTTAAACTCACATAACTGTGCGCCATGCGCTCCGCCAGTTCCAAATTGTTTATGCCAAACTCGGCCAGTGTTTCGGCAAAGCGGTTAACACGTACCTGCTCTTTGGTGGCAAAACCATTGTGGTACTTTGACCAATAGCGGTCGTTAATGGGTTTATAGGTAACGTGGAATTGAGCAAAAGAAGGCACGCCCAACGCTGCGAGCTTCTCTTCCGTAAAAATTTGTTGCAGTGCTTTCAGCGAGTTGGTTTCAAAGTCCCAGATGGTATGGTCGAGGTCGAAAAAAATGTGCTTGTAGGTTTTCAAAATGGCGAGGGTGTTAAAGTTATTGACTGCTTAAGGGGTAGGCGCTATGGCTTATTTTATTTCCTGACAAAGTTCTATTAAAACTCCGTTGGTAGTTTTAGGGTGAAAAAAGAATACCAGTTTGTTATCGGCTCCGCGCTTGGGTTTTTCCGAAATAGCTTGAAATCCTTCGGCTTTTAAGCGTTCCACTTCTTTTTCAATATTTTCTACGGCAAAGGCAATATGATGAATGCCCTCACCTTTCTTTTCGATGTATTTGGCAATAGCACTATCGGGCGAAGTGGCATATAGCAGTTCTACTTTACTTTCTCCCATTTGAAAGAAAGAAGTATTTACATTTTCCGATTCTACCTGCTCTGATTTATAGGGAGGTTTTCCGAAAAGTTTGCTGAAAAGTTCGTTGGAGGTTTCGAGGTTTTTAACGGCAATTCCTATGTGTTCTATCTTAAACATTGTCAAAATGGCTTATTGGCAGCAAAGGAATGATTATTGATGTAAATTTGCCTACTAAATACTATTGCTATGTTGTTTGTATCGGAAAGTGCGAAGAATAAAATTGAAGCAATTAAAAAAGAACAGAACCTTTCGCCCGAAACGTTTGTGCGCGTAACTGTTGCGGGTGGCGGTTGTTCGGGGCTTTCGTACAAAATGGATTTTGACAGCGAACTGAAACCCGAAGACCAGCAGTTTGAAGACAAAGGCATTAAACTGGTAACCGACCTTCGTTCGTTTTTATACATCTGCAATACCACACTCGATTTTTCGGACGGATTGAACGGTAAGGGATTTGAGTTTAAGAACCCCAACGCATCGCGCACCTGCGCCTGCGGTGAAAGTTTTGCCGTGTAAGGGTGGCTGCTACACTCTGCGTGAGGCTTTCAGTGTTACTACGGTTGCCAGAAAGATGATGACTAACAGCGCCATGGCTATCATATAGTACCAATTTCTACTCAGGTATACGGCAAGGCGGTAGTTTTTGATACGTTTAGCCACATCATTGTAGTTTTCGTCAATAGCAAACAGTTTTTCGAATGTTTTTATGGCAGCCTCCTGCTCCCCGTTTTGCTCTAAGGCAAGGGCTTTTAAGTAGAGCGCTTCTTTGTTGAGTGAATCTTGCGCGAGCACATAATTAAAGTCGGCACCGGCTTTTGCCGGTTGATTTAGTTTATAATAACATAAACCGCGGTTGAAGTATAGGGAAAGGGTATCGGGATATTCTTGAATAAGTTGGTTGTAAACCGAAAGAGCAGAGTCGAACTGTTGCTGCGCGAAATAGTTTTCGGCAACAGCAGCAGTGGGTTGTGCTGATGAATCTTCACAAAAAAACAGGAGAAGAAAAATAAATCCCAAGAAGAGCATACTTCGGTGTTTTATCCTTACAGGAAGGAACAAAGTTATCTTGTTACCCCGCAAAGGAAGTTTAATCGGTATTATTTAGAAAACTTAAAAGACCGAAAACCTAAGCCCCCTTATTTTTTGTAAATTAGCAACTGTAATTCAGTTGCAACGTATAGTATTAGAATAAAGTGAGTAAGGCAGAAAAGTTGATTGAACGGCTCAAAACATATCCTAAAGATTTTACGTGGGAAGAGTTAGTAAAGGTGTTGCATCATTTCGGATATACGGAGATTAAGAAAGGTAAAACGGGTGGTTCAAGAAGGAAGTTTGCAAACAAACAGAACAACATCATTAGCCTTCACAAGCCACACCCGCAGAATGTTGTAAAGGAGTATGTTATTAAACAAATAATTGACCATTTAAACCTGTAAAAATTATGGAAAACTACATGGAATATAAAGGGTACATAGGCACTGTATCGTTTAATGCAAACGATGAAGTGTTTTACGGAAAAATTCATGGCATTACCGATTTGGTAACTTTTGAGGGGCAATCGGTAAAGGAGTTAAAGAAGGCATTTAAAGATGCGGTGGACGATTACCTTGAAACGTGCAGTGCTTTGGGCAAGGAACCGAACAAAACATTCAAGGGCACTTTCAACGTACGTCTTACTGCCGAGTTACACCAAAAAGCAGCAATTGCCGCCCTGCGAAAAAGCCTTTCGTTGAACGATTTTGTAAAGAAAGCCATTTCCTTTGCTGTTGACCACCAGAATACCGTAACGGCAGAGTAACCGGTGTAGGTATCAGTTCGGCAATAACGCATTTACTCGTACAGCGGAAACTGTTTCATGTATTCGTTTATTTCGGCTTTTACGGTTTGGGTAAGCGCTTCGTTTTCTACATCGGTAATAATGCGGTCAATCCATGCGGCTATTTGTTGCATGTCGTTCTCCTTCATGCCGCGGGTGGTGGCAGCGGGGGTGCCTAAGCGAATACCCGAAGTAACGAATGGCGATTTATCATCGAAGGGCACCATGTTTTTGTTGCAGGTAATGTCGGCTTTTACCAAAGCGTTTTCGGCTTGCTTGCCGGTAACGCCTTTGCTGCGGAGGTCAATAAGCATTAAGTGGTTGTCGGTTCCGCCCGATATAATTTTGTAGCCTTTGGCAACCATAGCGGCAGCCAATGCCTGCGCGTTGCTCTTTACTTGTTTTTGATAGGCTTTAAAATCATTGCCAAGTGCTTCGCCAAAGGCAATGGCTTTAGCGGCAATTACATGCTCTAAGGGTCCGCCTTGTGTGCCGGGGAACACGGCTCCGTCCAACACAGCGCTCATGGGTTTTAGTTCGCCTTTGGGGGTTTTATCGCCAAAAGGGTTTTCGTAATCTTTCCCCAGCATAATAATGCCGCCCCGCGGACCGCGCAGCGTTTTGTGTGTAGTAGAAGTAACCACATGGCAATGGGGCAGCGGGTTATCGAGCAAACCTGCGGCAATCAATCCTGCCGGGTGGGCAATATCGGCCATCAATATGGCGCCTACTTCATCGGCAATAGCGCGGAAGGTTTTATAGTCCCACTCGCGCGAATAAGCCGAGGCTCCGCAAATAATGAGTTTGGGTTTTTCCTTTAGTGCGGTTTCGCGCACTTTGTTCATATCAATACGTCCGGTTTCTTCTTCTACCCCATAAAAAACAGGCACATACAGTTTGCCCGAAAAATTGACGGGCGAGCCGTGTGTAAGGTGCCCGCCATGCGATAGGTTAAAGCCCAAAATTTTATCACCGGGTTTAATACATGCCAGCATAACTGCGGCATTTGCCTGTGCGCCCGAGTGGGGCTGCACATTTGCCCAGGCAGCGCCAAAAAGTTGTTTGAGGCGCTCAATGGCGAGGGTTTCAATTTCGTCCACAAACTGGCAGCCGCCATAGTAGCGCTTGCCGGGCAGCCCTTCGGCATATTTGTTGGTGAGGCAAGTGCCCATGGCTTTTATCACTTCAGCCGAAGTAAAATTTTCGGAGGCAATCAGTTCAATGCCTTCGCGCTGGCGGTGGAGTTCTTTAGCAATTAAATCGAAAACCTGCTTGTCGTTCATACGGTAAAATTTCGGGCGAAGTTAGTTTTTGGAGAATGTTGCGGGGCGATGGTGAGGGGGTTTTTACTAACAGATAGTAATTAGTACCCCCGAAAGGGTTTGAAACCCTTTCGGGGGTACTAATTACAAGCCCACCATAGTTGCCGTATAGTCGCTAAAGCCGCTGCTTTTGCTCATATCTTGTATGTTGATGTAGCGGGCAAAGGCAAAAATCATTTTACCGGCATGTTGCATACCAACATCCATAACAAAGGTTGACTTTTTGCTTATATGCCTGCCGGAGCATTGTTCGGGAGTGCCCGGGTTGGAGCCTGTGTGGTAAACAATTTCGATGGCATCGGCATAGGGGTGCAAGCGGGGCTTGCCCTCGCTTTGCGGCAGGCGGCAGCTTACTTTAAGCCTGCCGCTGCCTATGGGTTTAAGGTTGAGGGCGGGCCTATCGAAAATTTGGGGGCGTTTGTGCCGCTTATGGCTGCGGTCGTTTAAGCCCATGCCTGTTTTTTCGGGTTGGCTAATAGCGCTGTTGCCCGCCAGCCATGCATTAACAAAGGCGCGCAGGTGCTTTTCTAACTTCTTGCGTTCCATTTGGTGGGTTTGGTTTGCCGGTTTGGTGCGGGTAAGCACATTGGTGGCGGTGTGGTAGCTTGCTTCGTAAGCAGCCGATGCTGCCGTAAGTGCCGCCACTTCGCCTGCCGGTATGCCCCATGCCCCGGCATTGGCGCTTGCCTTTTGCACTAATATTTTTTGAAACTGAAAGAAAACATCGGCTCTGCGGGGAATGTAGTCTTTTGCCATTATTGGTTCGTTTTAATGCAAAATTTATATTTTTTGTTCAAAAAGACAACAAATTTGAGTATAAACAATGGTAAAATATATTCAGAATATGTATTCTAAATTTTAGAATGCATATTCTTATATTTAGCATACAAACTCTAAATTTTAAACCGTGTATTCTGAAAATTAAAATATAAACTCTGATTTTTTGATTTTGCATTCTAAATAATTGAATATAAACTCTATAGTTTAGAATATGTATTTCAAAATCTTGAATACACATTCTGAATTGTAGAATATACATCCTGAATTTTGAAATATACATTCTAAACTTTCGAAAAACAGGCTAAAACCCTACAAACTGTTGCCGCCTTAGTGTGCAAATAAGCTAAGTAATAATTGAGAAATGTTTTTGCTTGCCGCAATAGTGGAGAGTGATATAGCAATGTTTCGCGGCTGCGTTGCACCGCCCCGGCCGGGTTACTCCATTTCCGAGGCGTTCACTTTTATTTTTCCGCTTATGCTTTTTACCACGTAGTCGGTAAAATTTTGGTTGGCGGTCATGCCTTTGCCAAAAATTATTTCGTCATCGGTGGTAATTTTTACAAAGGAGTTGGAGTAGATAATTTTTTTCTGCTCGTCCCAAATCAGTTCATCGGTATCGAGCCGTTCGCCTTTTTCGTTTATTACCACTACACTGTCGCGGGCGGTCATTTCGTTGCTGTTTTCAACCACGGTAGCGTAGCGGGCGGTCATTTTGCTTTCCACTTTTCCTTCCTGATTAAAAAAATCCAGTTCCATACCATCGCTAAACTCCATGTAAGGTTTTTGGGTGTTATAGCGGGTAACCGTTTTCCCTTTGGCAATAATGCGCGTAACTCCGTTATCGGAATAATGTATTTCTACCTCTTTGCCTGTTTCAATATTAACGTTGGTGCGCGAGGTAATAAGCATGGCTTCGGCCATATCGTTTTTGCAGGAAGAAAGAAAGAGGAGAAACAACAAAAGGGACAAGGGAAATGGGAAATGGGAAATGGGAAATGGGAAATGGGACAAGGGAAATGGGAAACGGAAAACGAATCGCATTTAATCGTACTTGCGTTTAATGAACCAGATGTCGTTCAACACAAAACCAAAGGTAACTCTATAAAATGTTTCGCTAATACCCACATCGGTACCTGGGGTGCGCGTGCCAAAATCGCCCGTAAGGTTAAGCCTTGCAAGGCTTTTGAAAGGAAAGCCCAAGCCAATGGTTCCGGCTGCTTCGGTTAAACTTTTGCCTTGATAGTTGAACTGACTTTTACCTGCATACGCCCCCAAGCGGTACTGCACTTTGTTGAAATAGTTTCGGTCGTCATACTTTGGTGTAATTTGAAACCCGACCGATGCGCGCCAACTATCGTTTAGCCCTGCATTTTGCAAAGGCGAGGTAAATGCGCTCCAGTTGCTGTAAGTAAAGTCGGCACCCGCTAACCAAAAGCGCTCGTTGCCGAACATAAAGCCTGCACCTATGGTAAAGGGCATATTCAGTTTATACTTTTGGTCGAAAACCGATTGTTGTGTATCAACCGTTACGGCTCCAAAGCCCGAAACCATTTCAAAGCGGTCCCAGTAGTTCGAAACTTTGGCATTCATTTTAATGCCTCCGGTGCCGTAAGCACCCAAGGTCATAAAAATATCGGTGCGCTCATCGGGGTTATCGTTATTGTGGTAAATTCTTCTGCGGTACTGAAATCCGGCAGTGTAGTTAAACATGTGGGTGTTTACATTGGTAATGTTGCGGGTGCTGTAAGCATTTACCGAATCGGGAAACGAAATTACCTTTTGGTAATCTAACTTACCAAACACATAACTAAGGTTGGCACCTACCGAAAAATTATCGCGCTCGTTAATACGGCTTTTAAACTTGTAAGCGCCACCGGCATACAGTTGGTACAACGAGCCTTTGCCGGCATACACATTGCGGTACGAACCTACGTTGGGGTCGTTAATGTTTTGTGCAAAGGTGTAGTTAATGTTGGTGTAAGGCAGCAAGCCTATGCTCAGCGCCCACTTATCGGGCTTGGGCACAAAAGCAATGGCAAGATGGTTAAGGTTGCCTGCCGCAGCACGATACACCGAGTCTTTCGCTTTAATGGAAAGCCCATCGAAGTTAGCACCTATTTCGAGCGTAGTGCGGGTAAGCGAAGCATACGAAGCGGGGTTAGTGTAGTTAATGTGCAGCAAACTGCCATACGCAGCCGATACACCGCCCATGCCCGCATTGGCTGAAAAAGCCGTAGAGCGAACGTAGCCCAACCCGTAGCGCGAATAGGGCGAAGCCGCCTGCCCGAAACCGATGTAATGTGTGATAAACGTTAAATGCAGAACAAGGAGAATAATTCTGCCGGGTGCTTTTTTCATTCGGGATTATAATTCAAAATACAGTTTAAGCCTTCTAACACTAAATACGGGCGGGCGAATATCTCACTTTTGAGCAGAGTAACAAAAAGCCCCGCATCGCCCCCGGTTGCCACTACTTTAAGGTTTTCAAAACGCGCCTCGTATTCTTTTATTATTCCTTCCACTTCGGTTTTAATGCCGTTCATTACTCCGCTTAGTATGGAATGGGCGGTATCGGTACCGGTAAGTTCGTAAGCGGTAAACTGCATAGGGTCAATCAAAGGAAGTTTGGCGGTGTAGTTGTGCAGGGCTTTAAAGCGCATCATCATACCCGGTGAAATAGCCCCTCCTTCAAATTCATTTTTATGATTGATGAAATCGTAGGTAATACACGTACCGAAATCAATTTTTAAAACATTGGTATTCGGAAAAAGCGCATGGGCACCCACACTGCCGGCAATGCGGTCGGCACCGAGGGTTTCGGGAGTAGTGTAGCATATAGTTACAGGCAATTGGAGTGCGCTGTTGAGCACGGTTGTTTTTATTCCTTTTTCGCGCAGCTTGTTTTCCACTTCGTGGTTTTCGCCCGTGCGCGAAATAATGGCGCGGGCAATGCGGTGCTTTTGCAGCACATCGTCCAACTCTTCGGGCTGCACGTGGGCTTCCAGCATTCTGCTTTTGGAAAACAATGCCGCTTTTACGGTGGTGTTGCCAATGTCAATAGCCAGGTTCATGCGTGGTAGTCTTGTAAGGTGTATGCAAATTAAAATTTTTGCACAAGAAGGCTAAGTGAGCCTTTTCTACTTCTACTCCACTATCCTTTTACCATCTAAATACTTTACAATAATGCTTTCCTTGTAGCGCGGCTGCATTTGCGATTTCCAGAATTTATAGCACTCCTCGTAACTGCGGTACTTGCCCAACAGGTAGCGGAATACTTCGCCATCGTCTATTACTTCGTAACCTTTCAGGTGAGTATAGTAGTTGGTATCAAGCGGCAGGTGGCGCTTGAGCGCGTAAAACTGAATGCGGTAAAAAGTATCCACCACCAGTTTCAGATTTTTGTTTTCAACCGGTTTTATTTCTTCTTCCTTTTTGGTGCCGGGTGTTAGTGTTTGCCCCGAAGTTTTCGGTGCCACCACAATTTCTTTTTCGGCAGGGCGGGCTTCGGTTGGTTTAGCGGCAGCGGCTCCCGGCTCTTTCACTTTCGGATAAAGGTCTCCGGTATCGGTAATAGCGGGCGCATTGGTGGTTTCCTGCTTATCGTACTTGGTTGGAATGTGTTTGGTAAAAATTTCTTCGGCTTTCTTTTTCTCTTCTTCGTACTTGCGCTCTTTTTCGCGCTCTTCTTCATCCGTGTTATTTTTTTTCACGGCAGGCTCATCGCCATAAATTTTAGAAATGGAAGGTGCATAGCCGCGCTCTTCACCGGTGGCAACAAACAAAGGTGCATCGGTAGGTGCAATTTCTTTAGCGCGCTTTTGGGCAAAGCGGTTGTTCCATGCGGCATTGGTAAGGTCAATAGTTTCCATTACGTTGTTGGCAACGCGCTCGGTAAGGTTGTACTGAATTTCATCGGCCGTAGAGCCGAGCAGTTTACGCACTTCAAAAGCTCCGTTTATTACTCTGCGCTTTTCTATGTAAGGAATAGTGGCAAGTATTTCTCCATCCTCCACCGAAGAGCAGGGAACCGAAAGCACCTTGGTTTTGCCGGGTGTGGTAAGCGTATCGTAATAGGTGTAAACAGGAATAATACCCCAGTCGGCAACGGTGGTTTGGTGAGTGTAGTTGTTTTTCTTCAACTCCATATCAATTACATACCCGTTGCGATGGCGCACATCTTCGGTGCTGGCAATTAAGTTGCCCAGCGAGTACGCTACAATTCCCTCTTTAAGTTGTCCGCTGCGGTAAAAGTTCATGTAATCTAAGCGCATGGGGCTGTTGGGGTTGGTGCCTAAAATTAAATCGGCTCCCTGCTGAAAACAGAAACGCGCCAGTTCAATTTGCACGGACGAAGGTATCTCTCCTTTTTCGGTTCCCCAGTCGAAATACACAATGGTAAAATCGGGGCGGTACGGGTACAACATCCGAAAATCTTCTTCAATCTGGTCTTTGTCAATTTCGTTGATGTAAAAGTTGCCCGAAATTTCGGGGCGGTTATCCAGTGCACCATAATTAAGCACAGCAATGCGAAATCCTTTTTTGTTGATGATAAGCGGATAGTTGCCCCTGCGCTGAAAGTTATCGGCAAAAGCACCGGTATATTGAATATTGAAAGTATTCATTAAGTCGCGGGTGCGCGCAAATGTGGAACGGCTAACATTGGCGGTATGCAGGTTGGCGTGCATTACGGTATTAATGCCCGAATACTTAAGCGAGAGCGCAAACTCATCGGGTGCCGAAAACATATTGAATACATCGCCACCAAACGAAGTTTTAAGATTGGCAATTACCACATCGCCCAAACTGAGTATGGGCTGTATGTATTTCAGTTCATCGCGAAAGTTGTAAGTGCTCTTTTCTTTATCGTAGCAGTAAGCAATGTGTTTTTCGGTTTGGTACACATTGCCGGCAATCATCAGTTTAAGGGTTCGCAGCGAATCTCCGGCATCCGGGTGTTGGTCATCGGCAGGTTTGGGTTTAAGCATTCGGTGCTTAAGATGTATTAACTGCTCAGCTTTTGTTTGCGCCCACGCAAAGCCGCAGCAGAAAACAACAAAAAATAAAACCGTTAACGTAATCCGCTTACTCATCTTTCCGCCTCTTCAAAAATATTTTCGTTTTCGAGCACCTGTACCCCTTTAGAATTTGATGCTCCCAATTTTACCATTACCTGGGCTACTAAAACGGCAGGGGTGCCGCGGTATTTTTTAAAAGGACCGCAAAAGAGGAACGGAAGTTTTTCGGCCACCCACATACCTGCGGCTTCGCCTGTGCGTTGCTCTTTGCGGTTGCCCAGCAAAATACTGGGTCGCAAAATGATGAGTGCTTCGTAACCAAGTTGCATGAGTGCCTGTTCCAATTCTCCTTTTACGCGATTGTAAAATACCGGGGACGATGCACTTGCCCCCAAAGCCGACACTAAGATGAATCGCTTTGCGCCATTCCATAAGGCAAGCTGCGCTACCTTTAGCGGATACTCGTAGTCCACTTTTCGAAATGCCTCTTGGCTGCCCGCTTTGGCAATGGTAGTACCTATGGCACAGTACACATCATCGCAGTTCAGCCATTCGCGCACATTCTCCAACCGGTCGAAATCGGAAACACGGTTTTCGAGTTTAGGATGCGTAAGCGTAAGTTTAGAGCGGGTAAGCGCCACTACCTTGCTGTACGAGTTGCAGGCAAGCAGTTCGCGCAGGCATTGCTCGCCTACCATACCGGTTGAACCAATAATTAGTGCCGTGCGGTTGTTTTGCATAAAGGTGCAATAGTGCGTAAAATTAGAGAAAGGAATAGGGTTGTTTATTGTGAGTTGTGTGGGTAATTACAGTTGCTGTTAACTGAAATCAGAGAAGATCTGTCAATCCGTAAAATCCGTTTACGAGTGTATTCCCATTTTATCAAGCACCGATAACCCGAACAATGCAAAATCGTACTTCACAGGGTCTTTGGGGTCGAATTGTTTTAAGTTTTCAGTGAGTTCCAAAACAGTTTGCCAATCGGTTTGCTTGCGTTTAATCAAACCTAATTTTCTGGCTGTTCTGTCCACATGCACATCAAGCGGAATTAAAAGCTGCGAGGGTTTTATCTTTTTCCATATTCCGAAATCAACTCCGCTTTTATCTTTTCGAACCATCCAACGCAAAAACATGTTCAGGCGCTTACACGTACTTCCGCGAACGGGAGTAGCCACATGCTTGCGGGTGCGTTGCGGAGAATCTTCAAGCGAGAAAAAATTTTCATGAAATGTCGCCATTGCATTTTCTGCGTTCAAATCTGACTTCTGCCCTCTAAAATCTGATTTGAAAAATGCCTCTTCCAAACTTTCATACTTTAAATAGTGCTGTCTGAAAAATTCAATAAAATAAAGTGCATCGGTAGCGTTAAAAGTGCGGTGCTTAAAATCAAGAAATGGCTTTAAATCCTTTTCGCGGTGATGAAGCACAAAATCATGCGGAGCATTATCCATTAACTTCATCAACTTATCTGCCGAAGTAATAATGGATTTGCGGTTTCCCCAGGCAATAGTAGCAGCAAAAAATGCAGCTATCTCAATATCCTGCTTTTTTGAAAAGCGGTGTGGTATGGAAATGGGGTCGGCTGCTATAAATGCAGTTGTGTTGTATTCGCGGAGTTTCTTTTCGAGTAGTTCGAATACGCGTGCTTTACTAAAAACCGGAACGCTCATGGGGCTCAAGCAGTTGATTGACTTGCGTACTGTGAAACCGAAAAACCGAATCGGCATGTAATTCCTCTACCGCCCTGCGCGAAATCCGCAGCGACATAAGCAGCACACCTATGGTTAATATGGCAAGTGCCGGATAGGATTTTTGCATAAGAAAAAAATCGTACGCCCCGTGCATAAAGGTGGCGTAAAAAACCCCGCGGGTCATGTGCAACATGCGGTGCTGCGGTTCAAACTTTGCCTTGCCTACATAGTAGCCCATAATAACGGCAAAGGCATAATGGGCCGGCACCGAAGTAAACATTCGCATTACACCCACACCCCAGCCGCCCTGCAATACATACAGTACGTTCTCGGCAGTGGCAAAGCCCAAGCCTACAAAGGCAGCATATACTATTCCATCGAAAGGCTCATTAAAATCCGGCAGGCGGTAAGCATGAAAACGCAGCATTACAAACTTGGCTAACTCTTCCACCAACGCCACGCCAACAAAAGCATGTATCGCCACATTCCAAATTCCCAGTTCCGGAAAATCTAAGGGTTCTTTTAGTACTATTTCGATGATGGCAGCGGGAATTATGCTCAAACACCCCAACAGAAACGCCTTTAACAAAATCATTTTGGGTTCGCGGTCGTATTTGTCGCGCCCGTAAATAGCTACTGCCAAATAAATGCCCGGAGCAAAAGCAAGAGCCACAAGAAAAAGAATGGAATTCATATTTAGCTGACTAAAATAATATTTCCTGATACCGAACTTATTTTAACTTTAAGCCTGAACACCAGAAATTTATACTTTATGAAAGAGAATAGACTATACAAAGCCGTTGTGCTTGTTGCGGTTTTGTTAACTGTTGCACTAACTAATGTGCAGGCACAAAACAAGGATATAGACAAAGGTCATGAAACATTGAAGAAAGCGTTGGAACAAACCGACAATTTCAAAAAGCAGGACATGATAAATAAAGCCAAAGAGATGTTTACCAAAGGCGGATTAAAACCTCAGGAAGTAAACAACATACTTGGCGAGGCTTATTTGGAAAAAGGCGATTTGGTAAGCGCTCAAAATTCGTTCAACACTGCCAGCAAAGAAGACAAGAAGATTGGTTTGAAAAAAGTGGCGGAAGCCTATGTTGATTTGGCTTTTTCGGGCGATGATGAAAAAAATGCCCCTAAACATTTACGCAAAGCCATGGACTTGTTTGGCAAAGCGGGCGATTCTAAAGAAGGGGCACGCTTAATTGGCGACCGCTTTTTTGAGAAAGGCGCAGAGTTTTACGACAAGGCACTCGAATATTACATTATTGGTGAAGCCACCGTTAAAGTAGAGCAAATAGCAAATAAACTTTTTGAAAAAGGTGGCGATAACGAAGTAAAGGCTGCCGAAGCTTACCTGAAACTAAAAAACACCTACGGCTATCAAAAAGCGGGCGATATTTTCTTTAACCGCAAAGAATATCAGCGTGCGGTGGATGCTTATTTGGCAGGCAATGTAGTTGACGGAATCAGAAAATATGCCGAGTACCTATACTCCGAAGACCGCGATGAAGAAGCCGATAATATGTTTTTGAAACTGGCTGAAATTTATGCCGAAAAACAAAAAGATGACGACTTGGAAAAACTGGCTAAAGAAGTGCAAGGCAAAGGCAGTTACGAATTGGCCGCAAAAATTTACGATAAGGCAGGCAACTCTTCCATGGCGGAGAAAAGCCGCGCTTACGATGCCTTAATAGGATTGAGAATTGAAACTGCTAAAAGCCTGTTTACTTCCATTAACGATGC
Source organism: Chitinophagales bacterium (assembly GCA_026129525.1). GTDB lineage: Bacteria > Bacteroidota > Bacteroidia > Chitinophagales > LD1 > Bog-950. The sequence continues at coordinate 292,337 of JAHCHW010000004.1, forward strand.
CGCTATGGTAAAAGTGATTACCGATAACGAAAAAGTGTTGAACGCTTTGAGCGATGTAGGCGAAGTGCTCGACCAGTTAGCCAAAGATGCTCCGTTTGTAAGCCTGTTGGTGGACAGTGTTACCGGAAAGAAAACTCCTTCACCGGGCGACCAGAAAACCATGGAAGACTACTACAAATCGGTACGCGACCAGATTATTACCAATGTAAATTTGGTATCCACCAACTACGCCAAACTGAACAGCGATGTACTGAAAAAATATGTAAAAATCCGGTTTAAGCGCTACGGTGCCGTGCGGAACATTTTGGACGCAGAAACTTTTGCCATCAAAAAACAAAAGCAGGACGTGAAAGTGAAGGATGTAATTCTGTAGTTGAACTTTCTTAGGAATAGAAGCCCCGAAAATTTTTCGGGGCTTTTGCTTTTATGCTAATGCCTGCTTCAAATCTTCTATCAAATCATCCACATCTTCTACACCAACACTTAAGCGAAGGAGATTGTCCACCACACCCACTCTTTCGCGCTCGGGTTTTGGGATAGATGCATGCGTCATGGTTACGGGATGGTTGATGAGCGACTCCACACCCCCCAGTGATTCAGCCAATGAAAAAACGTTGAATGAAGAGGCTATGCGGAAAGTTTCTTCGAGCGAAGCATCTTTCAACACAATAGAAATCATGCCTCCGAAACCGCGCATTTGCTTTTTGGCAATGTGGTGGTTGGGATGGTCTTCAAAGCCGGGCCAATAAATTTTTTCGATACGCGGATGTGTTTTCAGGAACTCCGCAATTTTTTGTCCATTGTAGCAATGCCGCTCCATACGCAGGTGCAAGGTTTTTATTCCTCGCAGCACCAGAAAACAATCCATGGGTCCGGGGTTGGCACCGCAGGAGTTGAGAATGAAATACAGTTGCTCGTGCAGTTTGTCATCGTTCATTATTAAAGCGCCCATTACCACATCGCTGTGTCCGCCTAAGTATTTGGTAACAGAGTGCATCACGATGTCTGCTCCGAAATCGAGCGGGTTTTGCAGGTATGGCGAAGCAAAAGTATTATCCACCGCCAGCAGCAGCTTATGTTGCTTGGCGATTTTCGAGCATGCTTCAATATCCACTATCTGCATAGTAGGGTTGGTAGGCGTTTCAATCCAAACCAGTTTGGTTTTTTCGTTCACATACTTGCTGATGTTGTTTACATCGTGCATGTTAATGAAGTGAAACTTAATTCCGTACGGCTCAAAAATTTTGGTGAACATGCGGTAGCTGCCGCCATACAAATCATCGCCTGTAATTACTTCATCGCCTGGGCGCAGCATTTTTATTACCGCATCGGTAGCGCCCATGCCGCTGCTGAAACAAATGGCGTGCTTGCCGTTTTCCAACGCTGCAATATTTTTTTCCAATGCTACGCGCGTTGGGTTTTTGCCGCGGGCATAACCAAAACCTTTGTTTACACCCGGTGATTCCTGCACATACGTGGAGGTTTGAAAAATGGGAGTCATAATGGCTCCGGTGCTGGGGTCAGGCGCTAAGCCTGCATGTATTGCTTTTGTTCCGAATTTCATGCGGCAAACCTAAATAATTCGGCATGTTTCACTCTATCGTCAAAAGCACTACTTTGGTTTTTTAATTCGTACTGTTATGAAATTTATTGTCGTCCTGCTTTCAATCCTATTTCTGCCACTCGTTCATTTTGCACAAAGCCCCACCGGCTCAGAGCGCTCGGCACTCAATCCTGCGCTGTATCCTTTTTATCATGGCGTAGCTTCGGGCGACCCGCTTACCGACAGGGTGATTCTTTGGACGCGCATTACGCTCGACCCTGCCGTTTCGCCCGTAACTGTTTCGTGGCAAATTGCAAGCGATGCTTCATTTAACGGCATTGTAAACAGTGGAAACATAACTACCGATAGTTCGAAAGACTATACATTGAAAGTTGATGCTACCGGACTTCAACCCAATACATGGTATTACTATCGGTTTGGGTACGATACCTTTTATTCCGTTATTGGGCGAACACGCACACTGCCAACAGGTGCAGTCAACAATCTTCGTTTTGCCGTGGCAAGTTGCCAAGATTACCAAAGCGGATTTTACAACGCTCACCGCCACATAGCCGAACGAAACGATTTGGATGCGGTGTTGTTTTTGGGTGATTATACCTACGAAGACGCTGCCGATAATAATCCCGTAGGCGACCGCTTTCACGAACCGAATAAAAAAACAACACTATTAGTAGATTACCGCCTGCGTCAGTCGCAGTATCATCTCGACCCTGATTTGCAGGAAGCGCATCGGCAATATCCGTGGATAGCAGTTTGGGACGACCACGAAACCGCCAATAACTCGTACACCGACAGCGCTAAAAATCACAACGTGAACGATGGTTTGTGGGCTAACCGCAAGAGTTATGCAGTAAAAGCCTACGAAGAGTGGATGCCCATTCGCCTGCCCGACCCGAACGATTCGCTCCGCATTTTCCGCAAGTTTAAATGGGGAGAGTTGCTGGAACTTTACATGATTGATACGCGCCTGTACGACCGCGATAAACAAGCCGGCTCTACGATTCCCATTACCAATACGGAGTTGAACGACAGCACCCGCACCATGGTTGGTCCTGTGCAGTTTAACTGGTTAGAAACAAACATGCAAAATTCTACTGCTCAGTGGCAAGTGTTGGGGCAGCAGGTAATGATGACTCCACTCGTAATTCCATCGGGTGTGTTGGGCAGCGACCCCTATATTGTAAATGGCGACCAGTGGGATGGTTATCCGTTCGAGCGCCAACGGTTTTACGACATGGTAAAGAACGACAGTCTTGAAAATATTGTAGTGCTTACCGGTGATATACATACCGGATGGGCAAACGATTTACCGCAGCCCGGCTACGATGCACAAAACAGAAATCTTTCTGCGGGAGTTGAATTTGTTACACCCAGCATTACTTCGGGCAATGAATTGCCTCCGCTTATTACCGCTCCTGTCATCAGTAGTCTGGCTCCGCATGTGCGCTATGTAGAATTGGTTTTGCACGGCTATTATGTGCTTGACTTTACTCCACAGCGCACACAGGCTGACTTTGTGTATGTAAGCACCATTACCGCGCAAACATTTACCGCATCGTCCACCAATCATTGGTGCGTAAATGCAGGTGAGCGCTTTTTGAACACCTGCACTTCAGCTGCGGTGCCGCTAAATTCATATCCGCCATTAGCGCCTTGGCTTACTACTTCCATAAAAAATGTAACCGATAACATTACCACTATCAGCATGTATCCGAATCCGTTTTTGAGCGAGGTGGTTGTTCAATACAATGTGGCAACACCTGAACCGGTTACCCTACAGGTGTTTGCTGCCGATGGGAAATTGATGATGGAGCAAAATTTAGGCATGCCACACCAAGGCACTAATTACGCCACTTTCGATGGCAGCCAGTTGCCGGCAGGTATGTACCGCGTTATCCTGCGCGGAAAATCGCAGGCAAAAGGAGAAGCGGTGCTAAAGGTGAATTAGCGACACCCTGCATATTAACGCAACCAAGTTGTCGTGTATTTTGTCAATATGAAACTTGCAAATAGTATTAACATCACATTTCGCAACAACAGAAATAAAGTATCATGAAAAAACTTTTCTCCTTAGTCGTTCTTGTTCTCTTTTTAGGTAGTCGTATGCAGGCGCAAATGGTGTCGTATGTATTACAACAAAGTTTTACCGTAAACCAACTCGACAGTTTTTTAAATGGCACGGGATTTAATCTGCCCGTGGCTCCGCAGTATGCCGTAGATGTTTATCAGGTTATTTACAAAACACCATACAAACACATTGATTCGTTAGTGAATGTTTCTGGTATAGTGGTATTTCCGAAAAACACTCCTTGCCCAAGTGCTTTAGGCTGCTATGCTCACGGCACTTTTACCAAACGCACACAAGTACCCAGTTATGAGGGTCCCGAGCGCCCCATCGGTTTGTTTTTTGCAGGTATTGGTGGCGTGGTAACCGCCATGCCCGATGAACTGGGCTTAGGTGACAGCGACAGCAGCGTTATCATCCATCCGTACATCAACGCTTTTCATTCGGGCTATGCATCGGTTAACCTGATGCGTGCCGCAAGGCAATTAGCCGACACACTTTCTATTCCGCTGAGCGGAGAAGTGGCACTTACAGGGTACTCGCAAGGCGGCTATACCACCATGGCGACAACTAAACTGATTCAGGAAAATTTTTCGAGCGAGTTTAATGTAGTAGCAAGTGCGCCTATGTCGGGCCCATACGACTTAAAGAAAACAATGGTAGAAGTAATGCTTGATACCATGCCGTATTCCGTACCGAGTTATTTGCCGTATTTATTGTTGGGATACCATTCGGTTTATCCGGCATTGCAGCAACTGTTTCCAAACCCTGCCGAAATTTTCAAAAGCCCTTACGACAGTATCTTGCCTCCGCTCTATTACGGAAAAAATCATTCCACCAGTCAGATAGACAATTTCTGTCACCCTGTTCCTCGTAAAATGATTAAGGATTCTATTGTTGATGCTTTTGAAAGTGATACACTCCATCCTTTGCGCTTAATACTTGCCGAAAACGATTTGTTGGGTTGGGCACCGCAAAAACCGGTTAAAATACACTACTGCACTGGCGACCTTCAGGTAACACATCTTAATGCCCTCCGAGCAGATTCGGCTTGGAACAGCCAAGGCGCACCTGATGTGCAAAGCCAGAACTTTGGCAATTTGGATCACGGTCCATGTGTGCAGCCTGCGCTTACCTCGGCAGCATTTTTTCTGTTAGGTAAGCTTTCCGGCTGCACGGGCATAAACCAACCCAACGAAATTACTTTCCGCATTTTCCCGAACCCTACCAATGGAGGACGTATTGCTGTTGTAAAAGAAGAAGGAACATTTGAGTTTGCCTTGTACGATGTAAACGGGAAACAGGTTTACAGCCGCCTGTTGCTTAACGCTACAGAGTATATTGAACTCGGCAACCTTACTGCCGGTATTTACACGGCAACATTGCAAGATAACAACGGAGCCAAAGCTTATAGCAAATTGGTTGTTCGATAGTGTTTAGAAGGCAAAGTTTTGGTGTTATTCTCCTACCAGTTCTTTAATAGCGTTTACATAATCGAAACGCTCTAACAAACCTGTATCGAATTTTCCGGAGCGGAATTCTTCGTTATCCATTAAAACAATATGGAACGGGATGGTGGTTTTTACCCCCTCAATAATAAACTCCTGCATGGCACGCTTCATTTTTACAATGCACTCCTCGCGGCTTTTAGCACGGCAAATTACTTTGGCTAACATGCTGTCGTAAAAAGGAGGAACGGTGTAGCCTGCATAGATGTGCGTATCTACCCGTACACCATAACCTTTGGGGGTATGCAGTGCTGTTATTTTTCCGGGATTGGGGGCAAAGTTGTTGAGCGGGTCTTCGGCATTTACACGGCACTCAATGGCGTGCATTTTTTCGGGGAAGTACAATACACCCGAAATAGGCGTACCGGCAGCAATCATTATTTGCTCTTTCACCAAATCAAAATCCATTACTTCTTCGGTAACGGTATGCTCTACCTGTATGCGCGTGTTCATTTCCATAAAGTAGAAATTCTTATCGCGATCAACCAAGAACTCTACTGTACCTACGCTTTCGTAGCTGATGGCTTTTACGGCTTTTACTGCAGCAGCTCCCATTTTTTTTCGCAGTTCTTCATCCACAAAAGGCGATGGGGCCTCTTCTACCAATTTCTGATGCCTGCGCTGTACGGAGCAGTCGCGCTCACTCAGGTGGCAGGCTTCGCCATACTGGTCGCCTGCTACTTGTATTTCGATATGGTGAGGTTCTACAATAAATTTTTCCAGATAAACGCCATCGTTACCGAATGCAGCACCAGCTTCAGTGCGCGCCATGTTGTAGGCTTTTTCCAGTCCGCCCTCATCATGCACTATCCGCATTCCCTTGCCGCCACCGCCCGCGGTTGCTTTCAGAATAACCGGGTAACCTATTTGTGCGGCAATTTTTTTTGCATCGCTCAGGTCGTTCACCAAGCCATCGCTGCCGGGTATGCAAGGCACTCCGGCTTTTATCATGGTTTCCTTAGCGGTAATTTTATCGCCCATGGCGCGAATCTGATTGCCCGGAGGGCCGATGAACTTGATTTTGTACTTCGCACACAAATCGCTGAACTCGGCATTTTCCGCCAAAAAGCCGTAGCCCGGGTGAATGGCATCGGCATTAGTGAGTTCTGCCACCGCCATAATATTTTGCATGTTGAGGTAGCTGTCCTTACTGCGCGGTGGACCAATGCACACTGCTTCATCGGCAAAGCGAACGTGCAGGCTGTCGCGGTCGGCAGTGGAATACACCGCTACCGTTTTAATGCCCATCTCTTTGCAGGTTCGTATAATGCGGAGGGCTATTTCGCCACGGTTTGCAATGAGAATTTTTTTGAACATGGTTGAGAAGTTATACGTTAAGCGAAACGGTCAATAGTGTTGATGTTGCCCGTTTAACTATTAACCATTAACGGTTACACTTTTTCGATTAAGAAAAGCGGTTGGTCATACTCTACCGGAGATGAGTCTTCGGCAAGTATTTTTACAATTCGCCCTTCACCACCATCAAACTCAATTTCGTTAAAGAGTTTCATGGCTTCTACAATACACAACACATCGCCACCCTTAACCACATCGCCTACTTTTACATAAGGCTCCTTGTCGGCACCGGGTTTGCGATAAAATGTGCCTACCATAGGCGATTTAAAGGTGATGAGATTTTCATTGGCAGGTGCAGTTGTTGTTTGTGCAGGTTTGGTTTCGGCAACGGTTTCTGTTTTAGCCGTTTGCTGAACTACAGCCGGTGCATTTGCAGCTACCGGTTGGGTGAATACCGCAGTTTCGGTTCCTTTATTTTTAATGGTAATGGAAAGGTCGCCTTCCTTTACTTTCAACTCGCAGAGGTCGGCTTTCTTAACCAGTTTAATCAGTTCCTGAATCTGTTTTAAATCCATGGGTTTAGTTTTTCGGGAAGTCGAATGTAAGAAAGTTTACAAATGCCTTATAACGTTAAACGTTTTTGGGCAAGTACTGTTTGCAGCTTACTTATTTTTTGCTCTTTCAACGTAAGCGCGGGTACGGGTATCTACTTTTAGTTTGTCGCCTTGGTTTACAAACAAGGGAACATTGATGGTAGCTCCTGTTTCGAGCGTAGCAGGTTTTGATGCGTTGGTAGCAGTATTACCTGCTACGGCATCTTCGGTATAGGTTACTTCGAGAATAACATGTGCGGGGAGTTCGCAGCCGAGTATCTGGTTGGTTTCTTCGTGAATGATTACTTCGCATACATCGCCCTCGCGAAGAAAATCGTTGTTTTCAATCATTTTGCCGTCAATGGAAATTTGGTCGAAAGTTTCCTGGTCCATAAAATTGAAGCCCATATCGTCTTTGTATAAAAACTGATAGGGTTTACGCAATACGCGGGCGGTTACAATTTCGTGCCCAGCGGGAAAGGTATGCTCCAATACGCGACCGGTGCGAAGCCCTTTCATGCGGCAGCGCACAAAAGCATTGCCTTTGCCGGGCTTTACATGCTGAAACTCTATAAACTGGTAAATATCGTTGTTGAACTCAATGCACAATCCGTTTCTGATATCTGCGGTAGTTGCCATAAAAAGGTATTTGGTTTTGAGGGGGCGAATATACAAGGGAAAGGGGAAAAGGCAAGATGATGGACAAAGTATAGAAGTAAGCAGCCGCAGAGGCAAGCTAACAATTACAGTAGTTGGGGTGCTAAAAGACTGAAAAACAATTTGGTTTACACAGACACAAAATCTCCTCTTCTTCAAAATTTGTATTTTGTTCGTGCTTCAAGTTTTACCATGGCACACACTGCGAACCACACCGAAAAACTTTTTTTAGTTGATGCTTATGCACTCATCTTTCGCGCGTATTTTGCGTTTGGCAGAAATCCACTGCTTAATTCTAAGGGACAAAACGTTTCTGCCATAAGCGGCTTTACCACCACACTTTTTGAGTTAATTCAGAAAGAAAAACCCACTCACCTTGCCGTAGTTTTTGATTTGGGAGGAAGCACCGAGCGCGAAGCTGACTATGCCGATTATAAAGCAGGCAGACAAGAAACTCCGGAAGATATTTTGTTTGCCGTTCCTTACATAAAGGAGATTATCCGCGCATGGCATATTCCTATCTTGGAATTTGAAGGTTACGAAGCCGATGATATAATTGGCACCATTGCCAAAAAGAAAGCGGCTGAAGGGCATGTTGTTTACATGGTTACGCCCGACAAAGATTTTGCGCAATTGGTGGACAAAAATATTTACATCTACAAACCAGCCCGCAGTGGAAATGGAGTAGAAATATTGGGTGTGGAAGAAGTGAAGCGCGATTGGGAAGTAGAGGACCCTAAGCAGGTGATTGACATCCTTGGAATGTGGGGCGATGCGGTGGACAATATTCCGGGCATTCCCGGAGTGGGAGAAAAAACCGCCAAAAAATTTATCAAAGAATTCGGAAGCATGGAAAACACCATTGCCAATGCCGACAAGATAAAGGGCAAGGTAGGTGAGAACGTAAAAAATTTTGCGGAACAAGGATTGCTTTCAAAAAAACTGGCAACAATAAACTTGAATGTTCCGATTGATGTAAGCGATGAAGATTTAAAGGTGAATGAACCCGATAAAGAAAAACTCGGAGCTATTTTTTCGGAGTTAGAATTCAGAACCCTAGGGAAACGAATTCTCGGCTTTGATTACACTGTCAATCAAAGTACTCCCTCGCCCGTTAATTCGGTTGGTGAGCAAACACAATCTGCAAAGCCGCAACCCTCAGAATCGCAGGGCAATTTGTTTGGCACTTCTTTTAGTGAAGCAGAAAATGTGGAAAAAGGCAAAAGCATTTTGAATACACCGCATAAATATTTATCCGTGCAAACGGAAACAGAAATTTCCGATTTGGTGAAACTGCTCAGCGAAGCCGATGAGCTTTGTTTTGATACAGAAACTACCGGGCTTGACTACTTCGCTTTGGATTTAGTAGGAATGAGTTTCAGTGTAAAAGAAGGAGAAGCATTTTATGTTCCTGCACCGGAAAATTTTGCAGATACGAAAAAGTTAGTTGCACACTTTAAACCATTGCTTGAAAGCAAAACAAAAATCAAGATAGGGCAGAATGTAAAGTTCGATTTGCAGGTGTTCAGGAAGTACGATGTGCATGTTGCGCTGCCCATTTACGATACCATGCTGGCGCACTACCTCATTGAGCCCGACTTGAAACACGGCATGGATTATTTGAGTGAAACCTATTTGGGCTACACGCCTGTTTCTATTGAAGAACTCATTGGAAAGAAAGGAAAAAACCAAGGCAACATGCGCGATGTGCCTTTGGATAAAATTACCGCTTACGCAGCCGAAGATGCCGACATTACCCTTCAGCTAAAACACAAACTCGCTCCATTGGTTAAGCAACAAGAGGTTGAAAGTGTATTACAAAACATTGAACATCCTTTAGTAGAAGTGTTAGCTGACATGGAATGGGAAGGCGTAAAAATTGATGAGCCGTTTTTGAGAAGTTACTCCAAAGAACTGGAAACCGATTTGCTGAAAGTGCGCGATGAAATTCACTCACTTGCCGGAATTGATTTTAATGTGGATTCGCCTAAGCAATTAGGCGATGTGCTTTACAATCATCTCAAACTTCCGTTTGAAGGAAAGAAAACTTCCACAGGGCAGCTTTCCACAAACGAAGATGCGCTACAGGCGCTTGCGAAACATCATCCTATTGCCGAAAAAATTCTTGATTACCGCGAACTCGCCAAACTGAAATCAACGTATGTAGATGCGTTGCCGCAAATGATAAATCCGAAAACAGGAAGAGTGCATACCACTTTCCGGCAGCACATTGCGGCCACAGGCCGTTTGGCAAGCGATAATCCGAATTTGCAGAATATTCCCATCCGTACCGATCGAGGTAAAAAAATCCGCGAAGCATTTGTGCCACGCGATGAAAATCACATTTTGCTTTCAGCCGACTACTCGCAGATTGAATTGCGCTTAGTAGCAGAATTAAGCGGAGATGAAAACATGATTGAAGCGTTTAAAAACAAACTCGACATTCATACGGCTACAGCAGCAAAAGTTTATGATGTGGCGGTTTCATCGGTTACAAAAGATATGCGCTACAAAGCCAAGAGCGTAAACTTCGGCATCATCTACGGGCAAGGAGCATTTGGTTTGGCAGATAATATTGGTGTGAGCCGTGGCGAAGCGAAAGAAATTATCGCCAACTACTTTAAACAATTCCCGAAGATTAAGGAATACATGAACGCTAACATTGAGTTTGCCCGCAAGCACGGTTACGTGCAAACAATTATGGGGCGCAAACGCTACTTGAAAGACATCAACTCCAAAAATTTTACCGTGCGCGGTTTTGCCGAGCGAAACGCCATTAACAGCCCTGTGCAAGGCAGCGCTGCCGACTTAATAAAACTGGCGATGATTAACATTCATCACGAATTCAAGAAACAAAACCTGAAAAGCAAAATGACTTTGCAGGTGCACGATGAATTGGTGTTTGATGCACATAAGGATGAAGTGGAAACAATTAAACCGATTATTTACGACAAAATGATTCATGCCATTAAAACCAACGTGCCTATTGAAGCAGAAATGGGCATAGGAAAAAATTGGTTAGAGGCGCATTAATCACGGTATGCCCTAAAGGTGAGCCCGAAGACATTTCATTCAACCTTTTATTTTCGCCACCATGATTTTAATTACCGGTGCTACCGGTTTGCTCGGCTCTTATTTGGCAAAATTGCTTTTGCAAAAAGGTGAAAAGGTACGTGCCATCAAGCGCAAAACATCCGACCTTTCGTTATTGGGCGAGCATGTTCATGAAATTGAATGGGTAGAAGCCGATGTGCTGGATGTACCCGCGCTGGAGGAGGCCATGCAGGGAGTGCAACAGGTGTATCACTGTGCGGCTGTTATTTCGTTTATTCCAGCGGAACGCGACTACATGTTGCGGGTAAATATTGAAGGCACCGCCAATGTAATGAACACCGCCATGCACTGTGGAGTGAAGCGGGTAATGCACGTAAGTTCGGAAGCAGCTTTCGGCTATGCACCGGAAGGAAAAATTATTGACGAAACTTATGCAGACCCCAATATTAAAAAACGCCCATACTACTACCTGAGTAAACAATATGGCGAGCGCGAAGCCTGGCGCGCCAGTGCCGAAGGGTTGGATGTAATAATTGTTTGTCCGGCCACACTCATTGGCGGAGGTTGGTGGAGTCATCAGCCCAATTCGCTTTTCCGCGAAGTGTATAACGGCTTGTCATTTTACACACAATCGGTTAACGGGTTTATTGATGTGCGCGATGCTGCCGACTGCATGGTACGCCTGATGGAAAGCAACATTAGCAGTGAAAAATTTTTGTTGACGGCAGAAAATGTTTCACTGCGCGATTTTATTTGGATGATAGCCGATGAACTGAAGGTAAAGCGCCCGCAGATTGCGGTGGGCAAATGGCTCATGAACTTTGCGTGGCGTTACGAAGTAGCTAAAGCATGGCTTACGCGCCAAAAGCCCATTATCAGTAAAGAAAGTGCAGAACTAACCGAAATTAATTTTCGTTACAGCAATAAAAAAATTACCGAAGCGCTTAACTATCGCTTTATTCCTTTGCAACAAACCGTGCGTGAAACAGCCGCACTATTTCTCGAAAGCCACCGGCTGGGTAAGGACTACGGAGTATTCTGAAAAACAAAAGCCCCGCCTCGCGGCAGGGCTTCCGGTATTTACATGAAGGGAAAACTATTTGTTTACTACCATGCGAACCATTCTGGCTTCAGCGCCATTGGCAATTCTCACTAAGTAAACGCCTTGAGCAAAATCGGCCGTAGAAATTTGCATTTGGTTGTTACCCGAAACCACATCCACGTTTGTAGAAGAAATTTCCTTGCCGGTAATTTCCATTACACTAACCGTAACTGTGGCAGCAGCATTGCTGTTTATTTCTAAAGTAGCCAATCCGTTGTTAGGATTAGGGAACAAGCGGATGCTTTCAATGTTGTTAGTTACTTCTTCAAAACCTACACCGGTAATGGTTATCTGCATTGTTTTTACATCGGTGCAGTTGCCATTCGTGGCGGTAAGTGTTACGGTGTAAGTTCCGTTTTGTGTGTAAGTGTGTGTAGGGTTAGCTTGTGTAGAAGATTGGTTGTTGCCAAAATTCCAGTTGTAAGCGGTAGCGTTGGTTGAAGTATTGGTAAATGCAATAGTGTATGAACTTCCGCTGGCTGCCTGTGTAAAATTGGCAACAGGTTGCGGGGTTACTGCAACTGTTATGCTGTTTGAAGTTCCTACACCTAAACAAGGATTAGCATTGTTGGTAACGATAACCGTATAGTTGCCCGCAGTTTTTACCACAATTGATTGTGTAGAGGCACCATTGCTCCATGCATAAGTTTCACCGGCTGTTGAAGTAAGGGTAACCGAATCGCCATTGCAAAAACTTACCGTTCCGTTTGCGGAAATTGTAGGTGTTGGAGAGCTGCTTACTGAAGTAGTAATGCTGTTAGAAACAGCTGTGCAACCGTTGTTATCGGTAGTAGTTACCGTGTAAGTTCCGGTAGCGGTTACGTTAATAGTAGCTGTGCTGCCTCCGTTGCTCCAGCTAAATGCGTTAAAGTTAGAAGGAGTGTTTACGCTTAAATCAACATCATCACCGGTGCAGAACGATGTAGGACCATTAGCGCCAATTACAGGAACTAAAGGATTGAACTGTGTAATTTGAACTGCATTTGAAACAGCCGTGCATCCGTTGGCATCAGTAACTGTAACTGTATAAGCGCCTGAATTGGTAACCGTAATATTTTGTGTGGTAGCACCGTTGCTCCACAGGTACGAAGTAGCAGCCGAAGAACTGATAGTTACACCGGCACTGCCTGTGCAGAACGAAGTATTGGTTGGTGTAGCAGTGGCTGTTGGGTTGCTGTTAACCGTTACAACCTGGCTGAAAGTTTTTTTGCAACCGCGTGCATTAGCAACGGTTACAGTATAAGTGCCCGAAGCAGTAACATTTATGGAAGAGGTAGTAGCTCCGTTACTCCAGTGGTAGGTAGCACCGCTGGCAGCCGTGTTTACCGAAAGTGCAACGCTATTGCCCTGGCAGAAAGTAGTAGGCCCGCTGGCAGAGAAAGTAGCGTTGTAGCTGTAGTCAATTGGACCTACAGTATAGTTTTCATCGTTAGGTGTAAACTCTGCCCAGCAGTTACTCCAATCATTAGTGCCGAAAGCGCCACGGAAAGCTGTGCTTTCAAAACCGTTCAGTTTAGCATGCGAAAAATCGGCACCGGTTAACAGTGGCGAACCCGATTGCAATGTAAAGTCGTAGTTGTTAGGATTTCCGTAAGGCGAAACAAGTTTTACGGAGTCGTTGGCATTGCCCCCATACACTTTGTTGCTGTTTACTGCTGCGTTTATCAATGTAGAATCGAAAGCTGTTTCTCCATAAGCCTGAACAGTTCCGGCAATTACATTGTTGCGGAATACTAAACTACCGGCAGTGGCATTGGCTTGTGCGGCAGCGCCTTCAATACGCAAACCGCGGTGGTAACCTATAAAAGCAGAGTTGAAAATGCTGATAGAGGTATTTCTGCGAAGACGACCTCCCCAGCCATATTTTGAATCATAGATAGAAGTGGTAGTAGGGGCGGGTCCTATAACGGTAACATTTGAAAACACCCCTGCGGTGATAGGTGTATTAGCCGAACCACCGGCATCGTTATCCGATTCAAATGCATTGGAAATATCACCCTGGTCGGCAATGGTATCAACACGAATAATTAAACCGTATTGAATGCTTCCGCTCCAGCCGTTATCGGTATCAAAGTCATCATCGCGCGATGCAAAGGAAATAAGCCCTTTGCCACCTACGGTTCCGCCAAAAAATTCAAAACCATCATCTTGTCCGTAGCTAACCTGCACATGTTCAATTACTGTTTTTCTACCTACACCGCCCAGGGTAAGACTATTTAACTCGGTGTTGGTTCCACATACATAGCCTGCATACTCAATACGCACATAGCGCATTACACCCGAACTGTCATCGGCATTGCTTCCGCCAAAATCGTAGTCGGTAGTAGTGCCGCACTCCAAACGTCCTTGAATTGGGTTGTTATTGGCATCTTTAAAATTGCACGGAGCAGACCCCAAAATTGCAATACCTGCCCAGTCTCCGCGAGAGCGCTGACCTACCGGTTTCTCCGAAGTAAAAACGATAGGTTGGGTAGCCGTTCCCTGTGCATTTATTTTTCCGGTAGTAGTAATTACCAAGCGGCTAACAGTTGCACTGTTTCCTTTAATAATAGTACCTGCTTGAATAGTAAGCGTAGCGTTGTTCTTAACCAAAATTTCGCCAAACAACACATAAATGTTATCGTTGGTCCATGTGGTGTTGGTTGTAATGTCGCTGGTTACATTTATTGTAGCCGCGTAGCTGATGGTGGCAAAGAGGGTAAATGCCAACAACATCATCTTTTGTAAAAAGTTTTTCATCATGTCAATTGATTTTTTTGTTCGGGGGCAAAAGTCAGTTCCCGAATTTGCGTGGGGGTTACTTAAAGGTTAAATTATTGTTGGGTTTGAATAGCCCGAATATTAAGTGCGGGACCTTTAACACTATTCGCAACAAAAAAGTATGCAAAAGCAGATTTAAGAAAATACTACTAACCAAAAACAAAAACCGCCATCCTTTTCGGAATGACGGTTTTGCATTTGCAGAAAGTAAGCTTTTAATCCCAAAAACAATAAGCGTTTTCGGCAATCAGTTTATCGGCAACCGCTCTGCGGATGTTTTTGGTGTTCACTACCTCGTACTTCGTAAAGCGTTTTAAGCCCATAAGCATTATGCGAAGTTCATCGCCTTCGGCAAAAGCTGCCAATGCCGATTTGCCTGCCACATTAATTCTGTCCATGGCATCGAAGAAATAGCACTTAACCATGTCCACATAAATTTGCGAGGCTTCCTGCCCGTGCAGGTTTACTAATTTTTCGGCACGCAACATGGCGCTTTCCATATTCAGAATGTCAAGCAGTATATCGGCTGAGTGAATCAGAACTTCCTGCTCCTCGCTCAACTTCATCATCAGCTTTTGAACAGCCGAACCTGCTACTAATAAAAATGCTTTTTTGGCATTCTTCAACGCTTTGCGCTCTGCTCCGAAAATATCATCAACATCAGGCGAACTCATATCAGGCACGCTCATCAATTCTTTTTGGATAGCCATACCCGGAGTCATTAAATCCAGTTTGCCTTTCATGGCAAATTTCATGAGCGCATCAATGGAAAGCATACGGTTAATTTCATTGGTGCCCTCGAAAATGCGGTTAATGCGGCTGTCGCGGTACGAGCGCGCCATTGGGTATTCTTCGCTGAAACCGTAACCTCCGTGAATTTGCAATGCTTCATCCACCACAAAATCCAACACTTCAGAACCGGCAACTTTCAGCAACGCACATTCTACCTGATACTCTTCGGCACCACCGGTTAAGTATTCCGTCATTGATTTTCCGGCAGCTTTCAGTTCGTGCTCTTTTTGCAAAATCATATCGCATACGCGGTACGAAGCCGATTCGGTTGCCCACGTGCGAATTGCCATTTCGCCCAATTTTTGCTTAATAGCACCGAACGATGAAATAGGCGTTTTAAACTGCTGGCGCTCGTTGGCATATTTAACCGCAGCCGTAATGCCGCGCTTGGCACCACCCAATACTCCGTTACACAATTTGTAACGACCAATATTCAAAATCTGGAAAGCTATTTTATGCCCTTTTGCAGGTTCGCCCAACAGGTTTTCAACCGGAACTTTTACGTTATTAAAAAACACCTGACGGGTAGAAGATGATTTAATGCCCATCTTTTTTTCTTCGGCACCTACACTCAAACCTTCCATTCCTTTTTCAAGAATGAAGGCGGTAAATTTTTTATCGTCTCCGTCAATTTTTGCGAATACTACAAACACATCGGCAAAGCCTGCGTTGGTAATCCACATTTTTTGTCCGTTCACAACGTAATGCGTGCCATCTTCACTCAACACAGCTTTTGTTCGTGCACCAAGTGCATCGGAACCACTCCATGGTTCGGTTAAACAATAAGCAGCTTTCAATTCGCCTGTAGCTAATTTGGGAAGATATTTGGCGCGCTGTGCTTCGTTACCGTAATAGAGTATGGGGCAAGTACCAATACCGGTATGGGCACCTATAGCCACCGATACACCATGTCCCCATCCTAAAATTTCGGTTACAAAAGAGAAAGTGGTCAAATCTTGTCCGCTGCCACCATACTCTTCGGGAATGTGCAAGCCCAACAAGCCGAGTTCTGCCGCTTTATCCAAAATTTCTACCCCCTTCATAGGGTCTTTATCTAACTCCTCAAGACGCGGGTCAATTTCTTTGGTTATAAAATCTTTGGTTGCCTCGCGAAGCATGGTTTGCTCTTCGGTAATTTGTTCAGGAATGTAAACATCCTGCCATTGACTTTCCTTAATCAGGAATTCACCGCCTTTAAGTGCGGCAGTTTTGTTAGTGGTTGTAGATGACATAACGTGTGTTTTTTCTGTTTAGAGAACCCCAAAAGTAGGCAAAAGTTTGGTTATACCAAACGGTTGGTAGGGAAAAATGTTTCGCAATGCTCTTGCAATTTTCCCGCTTCGGTTATATGGATGCCTATGGAATGATATATAAACAATCGCGCCTGTCAAATAAATTTAACAGGCGCGGTTTTAGTTCTAAAGGGATAAAAATTTCTAACCCTTTGCCGGTTCGCTTTTGCGTAACGTGTTCATGGCTTTTATCATCAGGAATATGGCAAAAGCGATGATAACAAAATTGATGACCGATTGCACAAATGCCCCGTAACGGAGGGCTACTTCGGTGGCAGCGGTGGCAGCATCGGCTGCTTTAATTACCAGTTTCAATTCCGTAAAATTTACTCCGCCAATAAGCATACCGATAGGCGGCATAATTACATCGTTTACCAGTGAGTTAACTATTTTACCAAACTCGGCACCGATAATTATACCGACTGCCATATCCACCACGTTTCCTTTCATGGCGAACTCCTTAAATTCTTGTAACATACCCATAGCGTATAGATTTAGTTTAAGTGAATATAAAACGACACCCGTGGGCTAACGAATTTCAGCCGAACAGAATATCAACATAAACGGGAAAAACTAAATGCGGGAGAATGCAGTGCTTTGCAGCCAGCCGGTTTTGCCATCAGCCAGGCGTATTTTGTGCCAGTTACCCACGTTGTCCAGCAAGCGAAATTTTAGACCTTCGTGAATAACAAAAATGTCGTTGCCATTGGTATCGGGAGCGCTTTTTACATATACGCTGGTAACCATCAACACAGCTTCATCGGAGTATTGTTCGGCTTTGTTTTGTTTAAACGCCAGCGACACAAATGCAATGGAAAGGATTAAAAGAAACGAACCTACAAACGTGGTAATCCGCTTAAAACCTATAAAAAGATAAACAGCAAAAACTGCAAAGGCTAACCATAACGCTACAATGGCAAATGTGTTCCATCCTTTTGCTGACTGCCAATTTGTAAACGACTGCCACCATGTAACAATGCTCAACTGCGGTACGGGCTGTATTTTATCAACTGTTTTATGCAATGCAAGTTGCAGGTTGTGCTTAATGTCCTCATCGTTAGGGGCTAACTTTAGAGCACGTTCATAGTTCAGAACGGCTCTGCCAAGGTTGTTTAATTTGTAGTAGCAGTTGCCCAGGTTGTAGTAAACTTCTGCGCTTTTCAGGTCTTGTGTAAGAATGTTTTCGTACGAAGCCGCTGCCTTCGCAAAATCGTTGGCTTTGTAAAAGTTTGCTGCCTGTTTGTAAAGTGCTTCGGGAGTTTCGGCAGCATTCAAAAAACAAAAAGCAAAAAGCAAAGCAACAATGCTTGCCGTTTTAAACTTTGAATTTTGAACTTTGATACTCCGAAGCATACTTACCCTTTTATTTCATCTTCAAAATCTGCCATCAGGTTCATGGCGGTTTCGTAATTATGTTTCATTTCGCCCCCCTCACCCACCGGAGAATACAAAGCCAACTCACATGTATTCAGCAACGATTTCAACTTACCTATAGTTTCAGAATGTACGCTACGTGCAAGCAGTTTTTCCTCAACATTTTCTTTCGAAAGCGAAGCCATGTCAATATTCAGCTTGTCGCTTAAGTAACCCCATACCGCCCGCGAAACTTCGTTGTAAAAGCCTTTCTTATCGTTTTGTGCTAACAGTTTATCGGCAACACTCAAGCGTTTCTTTGCCAGTTTAAGCGCTCGTCTGCGTTTGGTTCCCACCACATCTGCCGCTAAATTTTCGTTACGCTTTTTAAGTGCTACTAAACCAATAAACATTAAAAACGGAGCCGAATACAAAGCAGCAACGCTTGCCGATGCAAACACCGAGTTGCTTTTGCGAAACTCGGGCAGTGTGGTTTTTATGTAGCGAATATCGTTGCCAAGCACTGCTACTTCCTCTTTGGCAGTAGCAGTTGTTGCAGACGCGTTCACATTTTTAGAAGGCTCACCGGTTACTTTTACGGTAAACTCCGGTGAATTGATGGTAAAGTATTTTGCGGCAGAAGGATCGAAGTACGAAAAACTTTTGCTCTTTATTTTATACTCACCCGGTTGGCGCGGTATAATCAGGTAATCGTATTGTTTGCTTCCCGAAAGTCCTGCAGTGCTGTTAGAAATGTTTTCTTTCACTTTTGGGTCGTACACTTCGAAACCCAAGGGCATTGTTACAATGGGCGATTCAATAAACTTCAAATTTCCTGTGCCCGAAACTTTAAATGTGTAAGTAATCGGCTCATCGGTTTTTGTTTCGTTATTGGACAACTTAGCTTCAAAATTGAATTTGCCTACCGCTCCGTTAAAGTCTGCCGGTTTGCCGTTTTCGGGCAGTTCTTTTACCTGCACGGTTGCTTCGTTTGTTTTTAGTGTAAGCGGTATTTGCTGCACTCTGCCAACATTAAAAAAGTCATCGAAAAAATTGCGGCTTCTTCCGCGCACCGATACTTGTGCTACGGTAGAAATTTCGGTAGAAGCCACACTCAAATTGCCTGCGCGCTGCGGATACAGATTGTATTGCAAAATATCAACCGCATTGTATTGCTTACCGTTGATGTTTTCCACCGTTGGTCTGCGTTGCGGATCTAACTCCACTTCCTGACTCCAAAATCCATCGAAAGCGGGCGCTTTGGTAACATTAAAACCCGAAAGGTTTTGGCGGAAATAAAGTTTGTAGGTAGCAGTAAGCATTTCGCCTTTGTAAACCGAACTTTTGTTCACCACTAACTTGATAAACACATCGTCTTTAACTTGTTTCTCCAAATCAGCCTGCGAAACTTCCGGCTCGGGTTGTGCTTGAGGGTTAAAGAAAGGGTCATCGGCAAATGGGTCGAACGGATTGCGCTGGCGTTGCTGCTGCTGTTGCTGCGCCACTGCCTGTGTAATTTCTACTGTTAGTTCGTTCGATTCCATTGTTACACCACTTACCTGTACACTTGCTTTCCCGATTTTGAACGTTCCTTCCTTTTTGGGTTTAAGAATATAGGTGTAGGTAACCGACTGTGTAACATTGCCGTTAATCCACTGCATATTGGTAGAAGTACTCGGCCCGCCAATAAGTTGAAAATCGTTCATGGGCGGTAGTTTGAGATTACCGCCATTGGCATTCTCCAACGTATAACTCAACTGGAAACCCTGATTAACGGGCACAGACTTTGGTGCTGATGCATAAAACTTTGCCTGTGCGTTTACCACTTGGCTACAACCGAACGCAAATAACAAAAGCAGCAGAAAAAATGATTTTCCGCTCCAAGCATTCAGCGTATTTTTCCGGTTAATGAGCATGTTTACAAAGTTCTTTAAGTAATACGTTTAGTCAATGTATGTACTGCGCGCTTAATATTTTTTCACAACATTAGTTACCAGTCCTTCAAAATTTTTACCGGCACTACTTTCATTTGCTTTTGCTGCACTTTCTGATTGGTTTTCTGTTCCTCGTTCTGTAATGCTTGTAGCATTTGCTCGGCTTCTTCTTTCGATAACTTCGACTGCTGCCCCTGTTGTTGTTTTTGCTCCTGGTCTTTCGCCTGTTGCTTATCCTGCTGTTGGTCTTTGTTGTCTTCTTTTTGCTCGTTCTGCTTTTGGTCTTGCTTGTCTTTTTGTTGGTCTTTCTTATTGTTTTGTCCGCCTCCGCCTTGTTGTTGTTCGCGTAGTTTTTCGTTGGCGTACGCTAAGTTGTATTTAGTATCGGCATCGCTCGGGTTTATCTTCAAAGCGCTCTTGTAGGCTTTAACCGCTTCCTGCCATTTTTCCTGCTCCAAATGGGTGTTGCCCAAATTGTGATACGCCTTTGCTTTCACTTTGGGGTCGGGGTTGTTTTGTGCCGATAACTGAAATTGCTTTACGGCTTCCTCATATCGTTTTTGCTGATACACCGCATCGCCCAAATTGAAAGTGGCTTCGGGCATGTTGTTCTTTTTATCCAATGCTTTTTTGTAATCGGCTTCGGCATCGGCATAGTTGCCCTTGTTGAATTCTTTGTTTCCTTTCCGAGTTTCGGCTTTTTCGGGCTGGGTGGTAAAGGGCACCTGGGCAGAAGAATAGAAACTACTTAATACTACTGCAGATAATAAAAATGTGAAACGTGAAACATGAAAGATGTTCATCACCTAAAATTTAAACCTGAATTTTCTTTCCGAAATCCACCACTCAATCAGCAAAAGCACAAACGCAATAGCCAGGCACCACTGAAACTGGTCATCAAAATCAGTAAACACCATTTCTTCAAATTCTTTAGTGCCTATTCGTCCCAGTTCTTTGAAGATTGCATCAATCTCATCCTTACCGCTGCCTAACTGAAAAAACTTGCCCTTGCCTTTTGCGGCAATATCGCGCATCATTTCCTTGTTCATTTTCGAAAGAACAATGTTGCCGCTTTCATCGCGCTTGTAATCGTTGCCTTGCGGAATAGGACCGCCATTATCTGTTCCCACGCCAATGGTAAAAACTTTCACGCCTTCTTTTACAGCCTGTGCCACTGCCTCATCCACCCCGCCTTCATTGTCTTCGCCATCGGTAATTATTACCAGTGCCTTGTATTTGGTATCGCCCTCCACAAACGATTTGCGGGCAAGTTCCACCGCTTCGGCAATGTTGGTGCCTTGTGTGGGAATCAAATTGGTGTTAATGGTTTTCAGATACATGCGGCTGGCGCTGTAGTCCACCGTCAGCGGCATTTGCAAGTAAGCTCTGCCTGCAAACACAATCATGCCGAGGCGGTCGTTGTGCAACTCGCTGATAAAATTGCTAACGAAATTTTTTGCGCGCAGCAAACGATTGGGCTTTACATCTTCGCTCAACATAGAGTTGGAAACATCTATGGCGATGATTACATCAATGCCTTGCCGTTTTATCTTTTCCTGCTTGGTGCCAATTTGAGGATTGGCAAAACCCAACACAATAAACACATACGCCAGCGAAAGCAGAATGAATTTTACTATGTGGCTGCTGTTCGATAAATCGGGAATGAGTTGTGTAACCAAATTGAGTTTACCGAACGCCTGCAATCCTTTCTTCCGCCATCGCTGAAAGAAAATAAACAGCAAGGTAAGCGGCAGCAAAGCCGCCAGCAACCACAAATATTCTATGTGTTCAAAACGAAACATACTACGGAATACTCCTTACAATCAAATACCTGAACAATACTTCCAGCAACAATACCACGCCCGCCAACAAGGCAAAGGCGTGAAATTTTTCGGTTTTGCGCTCATAGGCGCTTACTTCAATTTTTGTTTTTTCCAGTTTATCAATCTGCTCGTAAATTTCTTTCAGCTTTTTGTTGTCGGTAGCGCGGAAATACTGCCCACCGGTTTTCTTGGCAATGTCCTTCATCAGCTTTTCATCAATCTGCACATCGGCATAATCGAAAATCAATTTTCCATCGGGGCTCATAGCTACGGGTGTCATGGCTTTGCCGTTGGTTCCAATACCGATGGTGTACACCCGCACGCCAAATTGCAGCGCAATGTCCGAAGCGGTCATAGGGTCAATCAAACCTTTGTTGTTTACCCCGTCCGTCATCAGTATCACTACTTTGCTTTTCGCTTCACTTTCTTTTAATCGCTGCACCGAAGTTGCCAAACCCATACCTATGGCGGTGCCGTCTTCCATCAGGCCGTTCTTCACTTCTTTCAGTTGATTTTTTACAATGTTGTGGTCAATGGTAACAGGACATTGCGTAAAACTTTCGCCCGAAAAAACCACCAAGCCAATACGGTCGCGGGTGCGCGCATCCACAAAATTCAGAGCTTCCTTTTTTGCAGCATCCAAGCGGTTGGGAGAAAAATCCTTTGCCAGCATGGAAGTGGAAACGTCAATTGCCAGCACAATATCAATTCCCTCGGTGGTAACTTTTTCTTCTTCCTGCGAAGTTTGCGGGCGCGCCAATGCCGTAAGCAACAACACCAAAGCCAGCACCCGCAGCACCGGAAGAAACCGTTTGAGTTTTGACTTTACCGGATTTTCGAAACCGGCAAAAGGCGATGCAGAAGAAATGCTCAGCGAAGGATATTGCTTTTTGGCGCGGAAATACCACCACAAACCCGCCAGCAGCAGCACTGCGGGTATAAACCACAGCACCCATTTATCGGCAAAAGCTATTTGTGCAAGATGGCTGAACATTATTTCTTCTCCTCTGTTTTAACTTCTGTTTGCGCGGTTACATCCACAAAATTTTTGGCGCTTTCCATTGCTTTAGAATTCGCATCCGGTGCGGGCAGCATTTTGGCGAACTTCACTAAATCGGCACTGCGAAGTGTATCCAGCAAAAGCTTCTTCGCCACATCGTTTATTTCATACTTGTCAATTTCAGCAGCAATTTCTTCGGTGGTTGATTCAAGCGCCAGCCAATTGAAACGGTACTCGAGATAAAGCCTTACAATATCGGTGAGGCGGCTGTAATACAACTTTACTTCGTCTTTCTGCCACAATTTCTCTTCCTCCAGTTTTTTCAATTCCTTTTTTGCCCACACATGCGGAGGGTCTTTAGGTTTGGGGCGCTCTACCACTGCGGGCTTTTTGTTTTTGTATCGCTTCCATAAAACTATGGCAACGGCTATCAGCGCAATGAGCAACAAAGCGGCAACTATGTAGTAAATAAACTCCTGCCAGGTGTATGGAACCTCCAAAGGAGCTTTGATGGGTTTAATCGGTTGCGTAGTATCAACCGGTACCGTATTCACTGTAACCGGAATTGCGTTTGAGAGTAAACTATCAATATCTCCCACCTGATTTTTGAAATACAACTTTACCGGACCCGCGTGAAATTCTCCTGAATCGTAAGCCGAAACGATGAATGTTTTGGTAAGCAGCGTTTGATTGCCTTCTGTTACCGTGTCGGTTTTAGAATCGCTCACCAATTCCATATTGCCGAGTGTATCTATCAACTTCGGCAAAAGCACGTTCAGATCTTTCGAATGCTTGATGGTTAAGCGGACATTCAGGTGATCGCCAATCAGTATTTGGTTAGAGTCGGAACTGAGGGTGGCGGAAACAGATTGAGCTATGGAAGATTGAAGATTAAAGATTGAACAGGCAAAGGCAAAAAAGACTAAACGCCAGTGTATATTCCACTGCATACTGCTTACTGCATACTGCTTACGGTAAAACATAAACTGCACCCTTTTCATCGTTTACTTTCCCTTTTCTTAAACATGTTCATCAGTGCAACAGCGTAGTTGTCTTCGGTTTTAATGCTCTCCAACTGCGCTCCGCTTTTTCCGAAAAGTTCTTTGGTGCGTTTCAGGCTTTCGGCAAAATTTTTGGCGTAGCTATCGCGCAATTGTTTGTTCGAAGTATCCACCCAAATTTCGCGTCCTGTTTCGGCATCAGTAACTTTCATTAAACCTACATCGGGCAATTCTGCTTCGCGTTGGTCGTAAATGTGCAAGCCTATCAAATCGTGCTTGCGCGATGCAATGCTCAGGGCATCTTTGTATCCCGCGCTCATAAAATCGGAAACAAGAAAGGCAATGCTTTTCTTCTTTACCACATTGTTGAAATACTTGAGCGCCTCGGAAATATTAGTGCCGGTATTCTTCGGGTGAAAATCGTATATCTCGGAAATAATGCGGAGGATGTGCGTTTTGCCCTTTTTAGGCGGAATAAATTTTTCCACCACATCGCTGAAAAAAATAACGCCTACTTTATCGTTGTTGTTGATGGCGGAAAACGCCAGCACGGCACTTATTTCGGCAATGATGTGATTTTTAAAATCGGTTTGTGTTCCAAAAAAACTCGACTGACTCACATCAATCAACAGCATCACCGTCAACTCGCGCTCTTCTTCAAAAACTTTTATAAATGGTTTTTGGTTGCGCGCGGTTACGTTCCAGTCAATCATTCGCACATCATCGCCAAACTGATACTCGCGCACTTCGCTGAACGAAATTCCTTTCCCCTTAAACGCAGAGTGATAGCTGCCCGAAAAAATCTGGTTGGTCAGCTTTCGGGTTTTTATTTCAATTCTGCGGAGTTTTTTGCGCTTTTCTTCCTGAGTTATCATATAAAGGGACGAGAACGAGGGACGAGTGTCGAGGGCAACAGCCGTTCCTATTTTTTCTTGTTTTTATTTTCCAGTGTTTCAATAGTTTTTGTTTCCATTGCAATTATTTCGTCTAATAGTTTTATTCTTTCTTCAATTATTTGCGGAGATAAGAGTTGAGCGCAATGCTTATATCTGCCCTTTGATTCTCTTGCCGAACCTCTGGAGTATCTTAAAAACTGAGGGTACTCTTTACCAAAACCTCTGCCATATCCTTCTTCAATATTTGAAGAAATAGAGTCAACAGAGCGCGTCAATTGCCTTGCTAATTCTTTTCCGCGAAAATCGTTGAGAAGAATCTCGCTATCGCTCCAAAACAAATTACAGAGTTGAAGCGACTTTTGATAGAACACTACTTTATCCAAAGAATCAGTCATAAAGGTTTTGGTTTTTGTATTTTACTCTTCACTCGCCCTTCTCCCTCGTCCCTCTGTTTTCTACGGAACTTCTACTGCATTCAGTATTTCGCTGATTACTTCTTCGGAGGTAATGTTTTCAGCTTCGGCTTCGTAAGTTAAACCAATGCGATGGCGCATTACATCAAAGCAAACCGCACGCACATCTTCGGGTATTACGTAGCCTCTGCGCTTAATAAACGCATACGCTTTCGAAGCAATGGCAAGGTTAATACTGGCGCGGGGCGAGCCTCCGTACGAAATGAAAGATTTGATTTTGCTCAGCTTGTAATCTTCGGGTTTGCGGGTGGCAAAAACAATGTCGAGAATGTAGCGCTCAATTTTTTCGTCCATATAAACTTCGCGCACTGTTTTCCGCGCAGCTACAATTTCTTCTTTGTTTACCACTGTATTGATGGCGGCATTGCTCAACTGCATGTTTTGGCGAATAATAAGTTGCTCTTCTTCTTTCTTAGGATATGTTACTACCACTTTCAGCATAAAGCGATCCACCTGCGCTTCGGGAAGCGGGTATGTGCCTTCTTGCTCAATGGGGTTTTGCGTGGCAAGCACCAAGAAAGGCTCGTCCAATTTATACGTATTGTCGCCAATAGTTACCTGCTTTTCCTGCATGGCTTCGAGCAATGCCGACTGCACTTTGGCGGGAGCGCGGTTTATTTCATCAGCCAAAATAAAGTTGGCGAAGATGGGCCCCTTCTTCACTGCAAAATCGTTTTCCTTTTGGTTGTAAATCATGGTGCCTATCAGGTCGGCAGGCAGCAGGTCGGGCGTAAACTGAATGCGGGCAAACTTGGCATGAATGGCTGAAGCCAGCGATTTAATTGCCAGCGTTTTTGCCAAGCCGGGAACCCCTTCCAGCAAAATATGTCCGTTGGAAAGCAATGCAAGCATGAGGCGCTCTACCATGTATTTTTGCCCTACAATGGCTTTGCCGAGTTCCATGTTTAGCACATCCACAAAAGCACTTTCGCGGTTTATTTTTTCGTTGAGGGCGCTGATGTCAACACCTGTATTAGCCGATACTACTTCCATATTGTTTGGTTTTTTGAAGGACGACAAAAATAGCAGGGGGCAGAAATGTTAAAATTCAATTTTTGTTAAGTACAGCTGCTCCCTAAAAATGAAAAAGGGAGACAACTGCTCCCTTCTGCAAAAAATTTAGGCTCAACCATCTTTAAAACTTAAACGCCAGCCCTACGCCAAACTGCTCGAAGATTTGCAGTTTGTTGAAGCCTGTAATGGGTGTGCCAAGTTTGTCTCTGTCCGATATACCGTCTGCACCTTTCTTTCCGTCTTTATTGTTGCGTTTGTCAATGGGCACTAAAGCGTTGTACTGATACACAAACCGTGTAGAAAGCGTTGCGCTCAACCACTTGTTTACTTTCAACACTATGTCGTTATCCCAACGCACTACAGGAATAAACTTTGTGTTTTCGCTGATGAAAACCGTTTCTACCGAATCAAGTGTTTCGTTGTAGCTTGGCAGAGCTGTGTTGTAGGCTTTGTTCATGTAAGTAACAAACACATTCAGGTGACTTTTCCAGCTTACGTTCTTCACAATTTCTTTTTGGAATAACAAGTCAAGCTCGGCACCCAGTTCGCCCATAAACCACTTTCCGGCTTTTAATCCGAAACGGGTTTCGTCCACATCGTTGTAGTAGTTATCGGTAAATGCCACTTTCGAGTTTATGGTGGTAGTGGTGGTATCGCGCATATGGTGGTCGGGCGTTACAAAAGTCATTTTGCCGCCAACCGGTGAAAAGAAGAGAGTGAAGTAATCTTTCGGTTTCCATGTTAAACCGGGAGCAATGGTCAATATAGCGGGCGCGGCAAATTTCGAAACAGTGAATTTGCGGTAGCGTCCATCTACTGTATCGGTAAGCGAGTAATCGTAGCTGCGCGTAAGCTGACTTTCGAAACCCAGTTTGGCAGCAACGTAAAGCGACTTGCTTACTTCATAACCGAAGTTCGATTTCAGCGCAACGATGTCAATATTCTTCTGAAGATTCTGCTTTGCCAAAGACGATTTGCGGATAAGTCCGTTTGCCACCATCCCCCACTTTAGGTCGAGGCTGTTATCCCATATATACTTGTCTTTTTTATAGTTGGCATACGCGTTTCCGGTTATTAAAAATGCGAAATTGTTGGAGCCTCCCGGTGCCCATTGGTACAATGCTACCTGCGTAAGTGTTACTCCCGCAAAACCGCCAAACTTCCATGTAGAGTCTTTATTGTAAAAGCCATCACCGTTCGGCAGTTCAATTTTTTTCTTCTCCTTTTTTACAGGTTGCTCGGTAGTTTCCTGTGCAGTTGCACATAAAGCGGCAAATGCAAACGCAATAAGTAGTATTCTCTTCATAGCTAAACAATTTACATGCAAATGTGCTTAAGCGTGTTCTTTTAGGATAGGTGGCTTCTGCACATAAGTGCCTTACTTTAGCTATTTTTTAATACACAGAATTTTTTAACAAATTTTTATTTAATTCAAAATCAATGATTTATGCAACAATTTTTAAAAAATATAGTATTATGTATTGCATAATACCTTTTGTTGAATATATCTTTGCATCGTCAATTAGCTGGTGAAGCAAGATTGGCAAAAACAAAGGCAAAAAATTTCTAACAACTAAAACCATACGCCATGAAAAAGAAAATCATTACCACCGCCACCCTAATAGCCTACTTTGCTATGATGAGCGCCCTCGGGGTTGTTGCCTCGGTACCTGCCAACGTAAGCAGCGCGGCTAAAGAAAATCTTCGCAAAGAAATCAGCAGCCAGATTATCTGCCCTTCGTTTGTAACCTCCAACAGCGAGGCGAATAATGTAAGAGCCATTGTGCAGGTAAACGAGCAGGGAAAAGTAAGTGTGCTGGAAATTAACTCCGCCAACGAAGAACTGAAAGATTACGTGATAAAGGAGTTGGGCAGAATGAAAATAAGCCACCCCGATACCACCGAACAATTTGTGCTGATAATAAAATTTCGAGTAGTGTAGTACAAAAGCAGTGGGGCAGCCGCAGGGCTGCTCCATTTTTTAGGAACCCGTGAAAACATGATTGAACATAAAAGCAGAATGACATGAACATTGAAAACAACAAGGCGCAAATGCGAAAAGGAGTGCTGGAGTTCTGCATTCTCTGTATTTTATCGGACGGAGAACACTATCCGACAGAAATTATTGAGAGAATGAAAGAAGGTAAACTGCTGATAGTGGAAGGAACGCTTTATCCGCTGCTCACCCGCCTTAAGAATGACGGCTTGCTCGCCTACCGCTGGGTGGAGTCGCAGTCGGGACCACCGCGCAAGTATTTTACCCTCACCGAACAGGGACAGGCATTTCTAAAAGAACTTTTGGACAGTTGGAAAGAACTGACCGAATCGGTAAACCACATTATCGAACAAACCCAAAAAACCAACTAAACGATGAAGAAAACATTAAACATAAACTTAGGCGGTATGGCGTTCATTATTGATGAAAACGCCTTTGAAATGCTGTCCGGCTATCTTGAAGCACTCAAGAAAAAATTCAGCAACGAAACGGAGCGCACAGAAATTCTCAACGACATTGAAGCGCGCATGGCAGAAATGTTTACCGAACAATTAGGTAATCGCAAAGAAGTAATCGGGCTGAGCGAAGTGGAATTTGTGATAGCACAAATGGGCAAGCCCGAAGATATTGCCGGAGAAGAATCAACCGCGGAAACCGGCAACACCACAAGCAACGCTGCCGAAACTGCCCCGGGCAGAAAAATTCAGAAACGCTTATACCGCGACCCTGAGGACGCGAAAATTGGCGGTGTGATTGCCGGACTGTGCCACTACTTTGGTATAAACGACCCGGTGTGGGCACGCATTGCGGCTGTCATTCTTATACCTGTAACATCCGGCTCTATCATTTTTGTGTATCTGCTGCTGCTTATTATAGTTCCGAAAGCGTTAACGGCTGCCGAAAAACTGCAAATGAAAGGCGAGCCAATAAACATCAATACCATTGAAAAAGAAGTAAAAGAAGCTGCCAACAAATTTACCGCTTCGGTAAAAGTGAATGTGGACAGCGAAAACTTTTTCCAAAAGCTGTGGAACATAGTAGTAATGATTGCCGGATTTTTCTTCCGCCTGCTTGCTTTTGTATTTATACTGGCTGGCGTAATAGCCTTGTTTGCCGTGCTGCTCGGCTTTATTGTATTCGCAGTTATCGGCACCAGTCCGTTTAATAGTATTACGCATTTAATTGTAAACGAATCATCGCTCATTACGCTTTCCGCCATTGGCTTCTTGCTGTTTTTTGGTGCACCTTTGGTTGGATTGATTTACTCGGGCTTGCGTGTTTTAATAGGGCGCGGCTCCGAAATGCCCTGGCTGAAATGGACATTGGGCGCTACCTGGTTAGCCGGTTTGGCAATGCTGTTGTATGCAGGGTTAAAAGTGGGAATGGATTTTAAAACCGCTGCTGCTACGAAAGAGAAAATGGTGCTCATGCAGCCTGCCAAAGGGAACTTGTTTGTGCAATTAGCCGATTCTACCGATGCGGGTTGGGTAACTGTTGATGAAGAAGCGGATGAGGATGAAGATGAAGTACACTTCGGTGCCATTATAATTAACGGAAAAAACATAGAAGACATTACCAGTTTTAAAATCGGCAAACCTCACCTGGAGTTGATGGTTTCGGAAACCGATTCATTCTACCTCACAAAAATTGTTTCCTCGCAGGGCAGAAACCGAAACGATGCCGTAAAGAATGCCGACATGGTGATGTATTCGTTTCTGCAAACCGATACTTTACTCAACCTGAAAAACCAATTTGAGATAGCAAAGAAAGGAGGCAAATACCGTGCACAGCAAATGACATTGCGATTGGCAATACCCGAAGGAAAAACAGTTCGCTTCGGAAGCAATATTGACGAACTAACCGCAGTGGTAAAAGGCGACAGTTACTATGATGATACCTACTTTGCCAACACTGTATGGACCGTAGAGAACGGAAAAGTAAAATGCCTTAACTGCGGAGAAGATGCCGATAAGCAACAACAGAAAATTGAAATGCATATTGAAAAAACAGAAAAGAAGTTGCAGGAGCAGGAGAAAAAACTGGACGAAAAAATGAAACAGGCGGAAGAGAAGATAAAAGTGATGGAGAAAAAGATGAAGAAGCAGGATAACGGAAACTCTAATCAGGATTTTTAAAGCTACATGTTTAGATTCTTGAGATTGCTTCACCTTCGCTCTGCTACGGTTCGCAAAGACGGCCGTCATTACGACCGCGAGGCACGAAGCGGGAAGTAATCTCCTTCAATAACTTCAAAATTTGACTATACAAACCAACCACATGAAACTTCAATCAGTAAAAATTCTTACGGCAATTATGCTTGTCTCAATAGCGCTAACATCTTGCGGAAAACGCGGCAACGGCAAGGTAACCACACAAGAAAGAAAAGCATCCACCTTTAGTACGCTAAGCATTTCCGGAACATTTCCGGTTATACTCTCGCAGGATGGAGGCAGTGAATGGGTGAAAGTAGAAACCGATGAAAACCTGCAGGAATACATACGCGCGTACAACAACGGGGACGAACTGATAATAAACATGGACGACAAAATAAAAATCCGCAAAAGCACCCGCATGAAAGTGTATGTAAACGTGAAAGACCTCCGCGAACTGAATTTTAATTCGGTGGGAAATTTGACTACACAGGGCAATTTATTGCTCGACAGTGTAGAAATAAACTCCGAATCGGTCGGCAAACTGAGCCTGAACATTACAGCCGATTTTATGCGCGCCAATCTGAAATCGGTAGGCAGCACTACGCTGAAAGGAAAAGTGCGCGAGGCACGTATCAACAACAAAAGCGTTGGCTCGCTCAGTGCATTTGATTTGAAAGCGCAAACACTGATGATACACAACACCGCCATCGGCACTGCCGAAGTATATGCCGACAGCGTCTTTTACATCCGTTCGTCTGCTATCGGCACCTTGCATTACAAGGGGCCGGGCGAAGTGCGCGAACTGACTTCGGAAGGTGTAGGCAAAGTGGAAAAAGTTCAATAACACAAAAAGCAAACTAACATGGAAGTAATTTCGGTAAACAACATTTATGCTTCGGGTTTCAGAAGATTAGCCGCATGGTTTATAGATAAGTTAGTAGTGGGTTTCATTTTGGGCTTACTGTTTGCCCGCCCCTGGCAATGGCAAGGCTATTTTGATACGGATTGGTACTGGCATTACGAAAACATAGGGGTAGAATTTCTCTCATACAAATTTGTAAAACTTACTGCTGCTATGCTGTATTTTGCCTTAATGGAGTCTTCAAAATTTCAGGCAACGTTGGGGAAAATTGTACTGGGCATTAAAGTAACCGATGTGCACGGTAATCGCCTCAGTTTCAGCCGTGCGTTGCTGCGTAATCTTTCAAAAATCATTTCCGGCATTATACTTTTCATCGGCTACATCATGATTTTGTTCGACAGCAAAAAGCAGGGCTTGCACGATAAAATTGCCGATGCGTATGTGGTGAGGAGTTAGACTTCCCTCCCCTAAAAATTTCAGCACGGTTTTTTTGAAAAAAACATCCACATTCCTCAGAGAAAACGGTAGTTTCGCATAGTTATTCACTAAAAATGTTTACTATGAGAACAATGTTTACACACCTGCGGCTTGCGCTAATGATTGGCGTAACCACACTTGCAAAAATTTCTTTTGCACAAGTTTCAGCTTACACGTTTTCGCAGTTTAGCGGAACTTATACACCAATAACGGGTGGCACTGTGTTGGGAACGGGAACCGGGGTTGATGACAACAACTACCTCAATCAACCTATAGGTTTTACGTTTAACTACAACGGAACCAACTATACAGCATTTTCGGTAAACGCCAATGGTTTTCTTGCCATGGGCACAACCATTTCCAGCAGCAATACATCCTTAAGCAGCGGTACAACCAACAATGTAGTAGCTGCCCTTAATTACGATTTGCAAGGTAGTGCCAGTGGTGAGTTGCGCTACGAAACTATCGGCACTTCTCCCAACCAAATACTTGTAGTTCAATTTTCAAACTGGGCATCATACTCTGCAACGGGCTCCGGCTCCGGAGATTTGTTCAACTTTCAAATACGCCTGCACGAAACCTCCAACGTGGTAGAAGTGGTGTATGGGAGCTTTACAAAAAATGCTACTTCACGTACTCCGCAAGTTGGTTTACGCGGTGCAAGCAATGCCGACTTTAACAACAGAACTACCACAACCAATTGGTCAGCAACAACAGCAGGCGGAGCAAATAACGCTACGCTTACATTAAGTTCAACAGTATTTCCCGCCAACGGACAAACCTATTCTTGGACTCCACCAGTAGCATGTTCGGGAACTCCAACCGCAGGTGTAACAACATCTTCAGCAAATCCGGTTTGTGCAGGAACTAATTTTGTGTTATCACTCACCGGCTCTACTACAGGCGCAACAGGGCTAACATACCAATGGATTTATTCTGCCGATGGAACCAACTACGCTGCTATTTCGGGAGCGACCAATTCAACAAGAACGGATACCACCACCCAAAACCGATATTATCGTTGTATAGTTACCTGCACCAACAGTGGACTTTCCGACACCTCTGCTCCCCTATACGTTACACTAAATGCACCTACTCAATGTTATTGTGCACCAACTTATTCAAGCGGTTGTGGAGGCACAGGAGCCGATGCTATAACAAACGTAACATTAAATACCCTCAACAATTCTTCGGGTTGTGCAGCATCACCTTATTACACTTTTTATAACGCGGTAACAGTGCCCAATATTCAACGTAGCATACAGCAAACCATCACTATTTCTTTCGGCTCCGATGGCAACCAATATGCCGGTGTTTGGATTGACTATAACCAGGATGGTGATTTTGACGATGCCGGAGAGTTTGTTGCCAACAACACGGTTAATGCCGGAGCTAACGGAGTGCTTAATTTGAATTTTACAGTGCCGATAACTGCTGCATTAGGACAAACCAGGATGCGCGTGCGCGGAGGCAATGATTCGCAACTTACCAACACTCCTTGCGGAGCATCATCAAGTGCATGGGGCGAAACGGAAGACTATATTGTAAATGTATTAGATGTCCCTGCCTGTGTACCGGCTTCATTTGTAAGTGTAGGCAGTGTTACAGGCACTACCGCTATAGTTACATGGACAAGCGATGCCGGCAACACCAGCACCATTGAATACGGGCCTACAGGTTTTACGTTGGGTA
This sequence comes from Chitinophagales bacterium, assembly GCA_026129525.1. Classification (GTDB taxonomy): domain Bacteria; phylum Bacteroidota; class Bacteroidia; order Chitinophagales; family LD1; genus Bog-950. Next base: position 325,694 of record JAHCHW010000004.1, read on the forward strand.
CCGGCACATTAGTTGGCAATGCAAGCAGCCCATATACCTTAAACAATCTTACTCCACAAACAGCGTATCAGGTTTATGTAATTGATACCTGTGCCGGAAATGTAATTGCTCCCGCCACAGGGCCTGTTGGTTTTACTACATTCTGTTCTCCCTTCCCGTATCCGGGCGATACATACGATGGAGCCATTGTAGTAAACTCTTTTCCGTTTAGCGATAGCGTAAACACAAGCTCCAGTTGTTTTACGGATGCATCAACGTTACGCACAGGGAAAGATGTATTTTACAAGGTGGTTGCCGATTCGTGCGCCAGCTCTATCACCTTTTCTTTGTGCGGTTCGGGATTTGACACTTACTTATTTATTCGTGATAGCAGCAATACTGCTACATTGTTCAGCAACGATGATTTCTGCGGCTTGCAATCGCAAATTACTTTTACGCCAACTCCCGGCACTACTTACATTGCAGTGGTAGAGCCGTACTCCGGCACCGGAGTGGGAAGTGTGATAGTAAACGTTACACAAACAACCGGCACACCGCAAGTGAGCACTTCGTTTATAAGCCCTACCTGCGATGGCATAGCGGATGGTTCGGCAGAAGTAACCGTTACTGCGTTTGGCGCTCAACCTGTAACCTATTCATGGAATAACGGTGGCAACACCAGTACAATTACAAACATCCTGTCGGGCACATACACAGTAACCGTTTCTACGGGATGTGGAACGGCTGTCGGAACAGCAGCGGTTCCTGCAGCATTTAATGTGTCGCTCAATTCGGTTACCCATGTGCTTTGTAACGGAGCTAACACCGGAGCTATTGATATTGATGTAAACAATGGAACACAACCTTATGTTTTCGATTGGAGCAACAATGCTTCTACCGAAGATATTTCAGGATTAACTGCCGGCACTTACTCGCTAACGGCAACCGAAGACGGTGGTTGTTCAACCACTTTCAGCATTACTATTACCGAGCCAACGGCAATAGATATTCCCGGAACTGCAACCATGCCTTCCTGCAATGCCGGAAGCAACGGAGCAATTGACATTACTCCATCGGGTGGATTTTTACCGAATCCGAACGGCTCGCTTACTACACTCTTTAGTGGTGGAAACGGCTGCACTAATGGAAACATGTTTAACCTGCTAGTGAATAATGCACTTCAGATTAACGCACTTGATATTAATCTTAATGTCAGCGGAAATGTTACCATCTATTACAAATCGGGTATTTACCAGGGCTTTGAAGCAACTCCCGGATCGTGGACACAAATTTATTCTGGTACTATTACTACTGCCGGTGCTAACTTACCAACGCTTGTAACGCTTACAACCCCACTTTCACTCGTAGCAGGGCAGTATGCACTATATGTAAACGCGGATTTAAGCTACACCAACATTACTGTTGGCACCAACTATGCAAATGCCGACTTGACTTTGACGGTGGGTGCAGGATTCTGTTCGCCCTTCTCGGGACCTATTGCCGGAAGGGCATGGAATGGAACTATCTATTACACAAAACTAGTTGATTACACTTACAGTTGGAGTAACGGTGCAAGTACACAAGATGTAACCGGCTTAGCCGCAAATACCTATACTGTTACCTTAACCGATTACAATAACTGCACTGCTTCTAACAGTTTTGTGGTGGGCGAACCGTTGCCCTTTATACCTGCATTAGATTCATTCTTTAATGTATCATGCCACGGATTATCGGATGGTGGTATTTACATTAGTATGAGTGGGGCAACTCCGCCTTACACGTATGCTTGGAGTAACAATACTACAAACCAAGATTTAACAAATGTGCCTGCCGGAATTTACTACGGAACAGTAACCGATGCTAACGGTTGTACATTTATTAGCCCTCCTGTGCCGGTTACCGAGCCCGATGCCATTGTTGTTGCTGTTGACTCGGTAACACATATCAGTTGCAACGGAGCTATTGATGGTGCAATTGATGTTTCTGTATCGGGTGGCAACGCACCATATACATTTACATGGAGCAACGGCAGTGTTACAGAAGACCTGGCAGGATTAAATGCAGGCGGTTACATACCAACAGTTACCGATGATAACGGATGCACCGTAGCAACTGCTGCCATAAATGTTACAGAGCCGGCTGCGCTTGTGGTGGTGTTAGATTCTGTTACCGATGTTACCTGTAACGGAGGAACAAACGGAGAAGTATTTGTAACGGTTACCGGAGGCACAACTCCTTACACATTTGCATGGAGCAATGGTGCTACTACACAAGATGTTGCAGCAGTTGCTGCCGATGATTATACATTAACTACTACCGATGCTAACGGATGTATTGCCAACAACGTTACCGGTACAGTAAGTGAACCTACCGCAATTGCTGCTGCGGTTGATTCCTTTCACAATGTAACTTGTGCAGGTGCAGCAAATGGTGCTGTTTATGCTTCAGCTACAGGAGGAACAGGAACACTTTCATTCGAGTGGAGTAACGATTCCACCACTTTATCTATTGCAAACCTAGCAGGCGGTACATATACGCTTACCGCTACCGATGACAACGGTTGTACGGCAACCATCAGCCAGGTTGTAAACGAGCCTTCCCCTATTATTCCGGCTTTGGATAGCATTGTAAGTGTAAAATGTTATGGTGCAAGCACGGGAGCTATTTATGTTTCGATATCGGGTGGCACAACTCCATACAGCTATTTGTGGAGCAATGGAGCCACTACGCAGGACATTACCGGACTTCCGGCAGGTAACTACAGTGGCACAGTAACCGATGCCAACGGATGTGTTTTGGTTAGTCCTACATTGCCCGTTACACAACCCGGATCGGCAGTTACGGCTACAAGTACCGTAACTGACCAAGTGCAAGGTGGAGCGATGGGAGCTGTTAACGTAACAGTAAGCGGTGGTAATTCGCCTTACACATACAACTGGAGTAATGGTGCTACTACCGAAGACATCAACAGTGTTCCTGCAGGTATTTACACCTGCACCATTACCGATGCCAACGGATGTACCTTGTTGCTGACTGATACGGTTGATTTGATTATTGGCATAGCGAATATTGTAGCACCTTACCGTGTAAGTTTGTATCCGAACCCAACGCAAGGCAAATGTGTGCTTGAGGTGTCGCTTACTGCTGCCGATGATGTAACTATAGAAGTTTACACCATTGAAGGACAGTTGCTCAGAAGATTTGTTGAGGAAAATGTAAGCACAACTGCCATTCAAATTGATTTGAGCGATGAAGCACAAGGCATGTATGTAGCAAAAGTGCGGGTAGCAGGAAATACTTCTACGCACCGAATTGTAGTAACCCAATAAAAGTTGAAGCTATTTAGTTTAACCAACCGCTGCCCGTAAGCAGCGGTTTTTATTTTTACGCCATGCGGATTGTTGTTTTGCATTTACTGGTTTGCTGCTGGAGCGGTTTGCTTGCACAGAAAGAAATTATTGAAACAGCTACGCAGCTTATTCTCGATAAAAAATACGATGAAGCCAATCGTTATCTCGATTCTGTTTTAAAAAGCGATAAGAAGAATGTAGATGCGTTGATGATGAAGGGGAATGTGCTGCTGAACAAAGAGTGGGCAGAGGGGCAGTCTATCGAAATAAGCACGAATGATGATGAAGATGTTTACAGCAGTTCAGTAGGCAGTATGGGCAGTACTCCGAAAATAATCTCACAGCAAACAACAAAAGAGATAGCTGCTCTATGGAAACAATGCCTAAAAATTGACAACACCCGCACCGATATTCACAAGGGGCTTTGCACACTCTACGCCATGGCACTCATGAAAGATGAGCTGATAAATCAACTCGCAGCGCTGATTAAAGCAGAAAAAGGCGATGATGAAAGCGCATACGCGCTGGCGGAATACGCCCGCAAACTGAAAGAGCGCGGCAGGTTTAACGATGCTATGGAGGTTTACAAATTTATTGCCTCAAAATTTCCGAGCCTCGCGGGCATACGCTGCGATATTGCCTCAGAATATTTCTACAATGGTCAACCGAATATCGCGTTGCAATGGCTCGACTCGGCATTAAACAAACCTGTAATTGACGAAACCACCTACCTCAATGCTTCTTTCATTTACAGCGAACTGACATATTTTGATGATGCTCAAAAAACGCTCAACGAGTATTCGGAAAAGTTTGGAAGGAAGATGAACGATTTTTACCGAGGGCTTCGCCTGTTTTCGGAAATGGATAAACAGCATGCGCCTATACTTAAGAATTTTGTGGAAGCAGTGGACAGCAATGCCTACTATAATGAAGTGCAATTAGCCAACATATTGTTACAGTTTGCTGATTCATTTAGTATAGAAAACTACCGTCAGCTTGCGGGCAGCAACTTACCGGAGTATTACCGCGTGTTTATTTACCAGCGAGGGATAAAGCAGTTTGCCGATAGTTGCGAAACACACATTGACTATGGCGCCTTCAACAACCTTATCAAAAATTATTCGGCTGCCATACAGTTTCTGGAAGAAGGCGAAAGATGTAACATGGATGAAAACGATTCCGACTTTTGGAGAATGCAATATGGCTACGCTCTTTACATGACCGCACAAAACGAAAAAGCTTTACAGGTATTTCAGCCGTTAATAAACTCTGCTAATGCTTACCCAAAACACATGGCGCTTTACTTCATTGCCAAAATTTTTATTAAGCAAAAAAGAAAAGAAGAGGCAGAGCAACTGCTTAACAGCATTGTAAACTCAGGGGCGAATACAAAGTATGTAGGTTTGGCACAAAGGCTGCTGAAAGCATTGCACTGAAAGCGTATATTTTACTTTCCGGTTCCTTCTCTTATTGGGCAATATCCTTATTTATTAGGTTGTGGAGTTATCCTTAGATAGGGTTTTATACGCTTATACCCTTTCGGAAACTTTGCTGGTATATCTTCATCTTTTACGGCAGGAACAATAACAACTTCCTCTCCATCTTTCCAATTAGCAGGAGTAGCCACAGAATAATTAGCAGTGAGTTGCAAACTGTCAATTACACGAAGTATTTCTAAAAAATTCCTTCCTGTTGAAGCGGGATAAGTAATAGTGAGTTTTACCTTTTTGTCGGGCCCAATAATGAATACAGAGCGAACGGTAAATGTTTCGCTGGAATTGGGGTGAATCATATCATAAAGCGTTGCCACTTTCTTATCAGCATCGGAAATAATGGGAAAATTCACCACCGTGTTTTGAGTTTCATTAATGTCTTTAATCCATTCCTTGTGCGATGAAAGTGGGTCAACACTTACCGCAAGCACTTTGGTGTTTCGCTTAGTAAACTCATCTTTCAACTTTGCTGTTAAGCCAAGTTCGGTTGTACAAACCGGTGTAAAATCGGCAGGGTGGGAGAATAAAACTCCCCATGAGTTGCCGAGCCATTCGTGAAAATTGATGATTCCTTCGGTAGTTTCTACCGTAAAATCGGGGGCTATGTCGCCTAATCTGATTGTTGCCATTGTTTGTTGTTTTAGGTATTTAATTGCTTTTTTTTCTGAAATCAATTGCGTGAAATGCAAAAAGGCGAATGGCATGTATTACTTCATCGCCTTTGGGTGTTTTAGCAAACAGGTTCATGTAGCCGAAGTGCAGTTGAAGTTGGTTAGTGATGTTGTAACTTATGCCTGCAAAAGCTCTGTTCTGGTCGTAGGCGTTTACTTTATCGGTTGAATAAGCATTTACAAAAAATTCATTGTGTAGTACTAAGCCCCATCCTCCTTTTTTAAACTCATTTTTACACAACGCAAAAACAACCATGGCATTTACTCGAAAACGCTGGCGGAAATGATACCCCTCTGCAATTCTCTCCCCGTTTGTTTTTTCTATCAATCGTTGCTCACTCCGAAGCCGCGAAACCACACGAATTTTTTTGAACGTTTGGGTGTACGCAAATTGTTGCCAAGGGCGATGTTCCTGCCTTACAAAGCTTTGATTGGTCAGTGAAGGAAATTGTGCAGCATAAGCATACCCGACTGTAACCCGGAAATGGTCGTTAATAAAATATGTTCCGCCTGCACGCACTAACTCCACATGAAGGTTGTTTGTGAAATCGTTCTTTGTACGGTGGTGAATATCTAACCAGTAGCCCCAATGCTTGGTAACTCTTGCCTGTTGTATAAAGCCAAACCATAATTGCTTATCGGTATTGGCAAAAAGAGTTGCCGACACAAACAGAAAAGAGGCCGTGATACATTTTTTAAACGTACTCATCGCAGATAATTGTTTGCCTCTATTTTTTCCATGCCCGCTTTTTGGAAAACACTTTTAGCTGTTCTAAGGTAAAGGTAAGTATACATTGTTTGCCCGCTAGAGCAACAACATATATCTGCCAGTTTTTCCTCAATCAATCTCAGCAGTAGTAAAGAACCGATAAATCTTGCAACCATGAACTTAAGTTCTCGTGTATTCTATCGTTTATATCTTTTGCTTCCACGCATAGCGCAGTGTTACACCAAATGTAACGGGGTCGCCAAGCACCCCTGCATACTGACCGGCATTGCCTGCCCCCGGAAGTAACTGCTCAAAGTATTTTGTGTTGGTAATATTGCGCGCCCATACAAAAAACGAAAAACCGTCTGTTGCTTGTAAGCCGGTTCTTGCATTCAGCAATGCGTAACCATTAACATTCAAGAATGCCGAAGGCGAAGGACTGGAAGAAAATCTTGAACGGTAGAATACATCGGCTGCAAAAAAGAATTTTGTTTTCGGGTTAATAAACTTGAATTCGTTGGTGCTTGCTTCTGCTCCAAAACTGAACGCAAATTTTGAAATGCCGGGCAGTTCCCCGCCCGAAATATCTTTAAACGCAAGTTGTTTGCCATCCACCCGCGTTCCTGTTTCTTCCAAAGGAAGCGGAGCGTTGGTAAACTTTACATACCTGCCATCGGTGTAAGCAAACGAACCGTTCAGGGTAAGATATTGCTTGAGCCTGAAACTGGCATCTACTTCTACCCCCAAAACGCGCACTTTTTCGGCATTGGATAGATAGCCCCTGTTAACACCTAACTCGGGCGATTGAACCAATGTTTGATAATCTTTTATTTCCGAAAAATGGAATACGGCATTTAAGGTGAGCGATGAAACCGGATTTGTTTTGGCGCCTACTTCAAAGTGGTTTACAAATTCAGGTTTTACTCTGGCTAAGCTTGTCATAACTCCATTAGAGTCGGTTGGCAAGCCGCCTAAGTTTATGCCTATTGGTTTGAACGAGGCAGAGTACGTAGCAAACGCATTTACTTTGTTATCGTGATTGTAAGAAACCGTAATTTGACCTGAAGGGTTAAACTGGTTTACGCTGGTATGAAACTCCTGATTGGTGTACACTTTTCTTTTAATGGCAAGCAGTTTCGGGTCGGTGGTTTCCAAGCCGCCATAAGTAGTACGCAGGTAATCTACTTTTTTGTAGTCGTAGTTAAGGCGTATACCCGGTAAAACGTGCAAGCCTTTCACCACATTCCAGTCAATTTGCCCGAATGCTGCCGCACTGTGCGACTCTAATTTGTTTTTCGTTTTAATTCCGTAGCCCTCTAACAAACCGGGAGTTGACCAAAGTGAAGTAGCGGTATCATCCTGCGAAAACCGCCATTGGTCTTTGCCGGCTTCTTCAATTTGTACAGGGTTTGCCCTGAGGTTTTGTCCGAGATAGTAAACGCCCACTACACCGCTAACGCGCGAGTGAAAGTCTCCGGCATAACGAATCTCCTGCGACCATTGGTCGTGAAGTGAAGTGGCTTGTGACAAGCGTAAAGCTTCTAAGCCGGTAAAGTCGCGATCGTTAGATGGATCCCAATCCCACCTGCGCCATGCGGTTGTTGATGTAAGTGTTCCGGGACCCAATTTCGCATCTATGTTTACTGAAGCGCCTGCAAAATCGTTTCCCGAGCGACAAGGCGTGTTTTGGTCAATTTTCCGGTTGAACGGATTTATCTCTGGCAATGTGTAACCGAGGTCGGCAATAATATTATTGAATTGTCGGTAAGCAGCGCGTTTGGTTTCCACTACTCCGGCAATCACCTGCGCGTACCCGTCCGGACGTTGGCGGGTGTAATCACCGGCAAGCGTAATTTTTACTTGCTCTATTGGAACAAAAAGCAGTTGCCCTCTTACCCCCAGGTTGTTCAGCGTGTTTGTATATTTTTCGGTACGTGTGTTATAGATAGTTCCATCGCGGTGTGTTCCCGAAAAAGATAAGCGGGCGGCAATTTTGTTTTTCAGCAGCGGAGCATTTACCGAAGCCTTCCCTTGAACGAATCCGTAGTTTCCGTAGCTGGCTTCAAAAGTTGCACTTGGGGTAAAGCCGGGGGCACGGGTAACTATATTAAATGCACCCGAAGTGGTGTTTTTGCCGAACAGGGTGCCTTGCGGTCCGCGCAACACTTCAATGCGTTCCACATCAATAAAATCTAAAGCAGTTACTGCGGGACGCGCATAGTAAACACCGTCAATGTAAAAACCTACCCCCGGGTCAATACCATCGTTGGTTAGCCCGAATGTAGAGCCAAGCCCGCGTATATTTAAAGTGGTATTGCGCGGATTAGAAGAATACAACTGAACCGAAGGAACCAACTCTTTTACACGGTTTACGTTGAACGAACCACTCTGTTCAACAAGCGCACCACCCACTACCGAAATCGGTATAGGAACTTGTTGCGCGGTTTCTTCTCTGCGTCTGGAAGTAACCACTACTTCATCAAACGATTCATCAGCATGAGGAAGAAGTATCTGCAATTCACCGGCTTGCTCTACACTAATGGCTTTTGTTTGATAGCCCACATGCGATACTCTAACAGTAACCGGAAAATGCCCTGTATAGGTTAACTGAAAACTGCCGTTATCGGTACTTATTGTTCCGGTTGATGTTCCTTTAACGGCTACCGCAGCTCCCGCCAAGGGTTCGTTGGTGACGGCATCGGTAACTTTTCCACTAATAATTTGCTGTGCCGAAAGGTGCAGGCTTAATACTAAGGTTACTGCGAGCAGTGTAAAAAATTTTGTTTGCATACGAGTGAATTTTGGCGGTTAACTATAAAATCTATCTTTTTAGTAGATTATTAAATCTGGCGCATAAATAACAATTCCCACAAAATCTACCAAATTAGTAGGTTAATATTTTTACTTAGATTCGTGCCGAAACAAGAATTGCCGCATGAGCCTGTTGTTCGATAAATTTCTTTTCACTGTAAAAACCAAAGCCGATGCCATACCCTTAGGGTGGTATGCCTTGCTGCTGATGTTTATCTACTTTCTTATTTACATATTGGGCATAGGAGGTTTGGGCGAATTTTTGGAAAGGCAGTTGCCCAAACTGCTCACGCGCGAAATGTTTTGGTACATTATGGTAGGCTTTGGTGCACAAATGGTAGATGGTGCTTTGGGTATGGCATACGGGGTTTGCTCAAGCACATTTCTACTTAGTGTGGGTGTAACGCCTGCGGCAGCAAGTGCCAGTGTGCATGTGGCGGAGGTATTTACCACAGCGGCATCGGGTGCATCGCACTATACACTCGGCAACGTAAACAAGCGCTTGTTTAAAGCTCTGGTAATACCGGGGGTGCTGGGCGGAATAGTAGGAGCCTACTTGCTTAGCTCGTTTGACGGCAACACCATAAAACCATTTGTGAGCATCTACCTGTTTTTTATGGGCATACTTATTTTGCGTAAAGCGCTTGCCAAAAAAATAGAGCGCACAAAAATTAAACGCATAGGCGTTTTAGCATTGGCAGGCGGTTTTCTCGATTCGGTAGGCGGTGGTGGTTGGGGGCCGGTGGTAAACTCCACATTGTTGAGTACAGGTAAAACTCCGCGTTACATTATAGGAACAGTGAACACGGTAGAATTTTTTGTAGCATTTGCCAGTGCAGGGGTGTTTACCCTGTTTATGGGTTTGCAAAATGTGCAGATAGTAATCGGCTTAATCCTGGGCGGAGTGATAGCTGCACCCATAGGAGCATTCTTGGTAGGTAAAATAAAAACCAAGCCCATGATGCTGATGGTGGGTTTGCTGGTGTGTTTTTTAAGTGTAAGAACTTTAGTGAAGTTATTTTTGTAAACAATAATGCAACAGCAGAACATGCCAACCAAACCCTCATTTACCGAAGCGCTAAAGTTTTGGCTGAAACTCGGCTTTATCAGTTTTGGCGGACCTGCCGGGCAAATAGGTATTATGCACGAATACTTAGTGAGCAAAAAGAAATGGATTAGCGACAGCCGCTTTCTTCATGCACTTAACTATTGCATGTTGCTTCCGGGACCGGAAGCGCAACAATTGGCTACGTACACCGGATGGTTGCTGCATGGTGTAAAAGGCGGCTTGGCAGCCGGAATTTTGTTTGTGCTGCCGTCTGCTTTTATACTGTGGGCGTTGAGCATGGCGTATGTTACCTATGGCAAATTAGAATGGGTGCAAGCACTTTTTACGGGATTGAAACCCGCTGTGGTAGCCATCATAATTATGGCATTAGTTAAAATCGGAAAAAAATCGTTGAAGGGAACTCTGCATTACCTGATTGCCGCATGCGCCTTTATTGCCATTTACTTTTTCCATGTATCGTTTGTTTTGATTTTGCTCTCCACTATTATTCTTGCCTTTGCCGTACAAAAGCTTTTTCCGCAGTTTGTTGCAAAAAGTAAAAAGGCAGAACACACTACTGATTCAGATGAGCACATGTATTATCTCAACAAACACTCCGCTGTTGAGTTAAACAGCTTCGACAAATTCTCGCTTTTAAAATTATCGGCTGTATTTGTTTTGCTGTGGCTGCTTCCCTTGCTGGTAGTTTATTGGCTCCATACCGATTTTGCATTTTGGAAAACATTAACGATATTTTTTACCAAAGCGGCTTTAGTAACTTTTGGCGGTGCTTATGCAGTGCTGCCGTATGTGGCACAGGTGAGCGTTGAAAAACTGCAATGGCTTACATCACTACAAATGATAGATGGTTTAGCATTAGGCGAAACTACTCCGGGCCCGCTCATTATTATTCTTTCGTTTGTAGGTTTTATGGCGGGTTACAATCACTACTCGGCATCGTTGCTATTCGGCACTGCCGGATTGTTTGTTACCACATACTATACGTTTCTGCCTTGCTTCTTCTTCATTCTTGCCGGTGCCCCCATTGTTGAAAAAACACGAGGAAATGCTATGCTGAATGAGGTGATGAGTTTTATTACTTCTGCCGTTGTAGGCGTGCTGCTCAATCTTACCATTTACCTTACAAAAGCAGTTGTGCTGAAAAACACCGGAGCGTTTTCTTTCGATATACTTTCAGTAATGTGGATTGTAATTTCTGTAATTGCGCTTTGGCGGTTTAACCTGAATATGATGGTGCTTATTGCCGTGAGTGCGCTTTTCGGATTGAGCAGATATCTACTTCATATTTAAAGGAAAGCGAACCTTGTTACTCCGTCCCTGTTTCAGGATGCGGATGACCGTGTTGCGGATTGGTCCGTTCTCTCCACCTTCGCTGCTCTTCCTCTAATTGCAGTTTTTCTTCTTCACTTAAAGGCACATCGTATAAAGGGTTGAGTTTAGGCGAGCCGGCATTCACCCAGCAAGTGTACCACACATCAGCCACCATTTTAATAGAGCTTCGCATTCTGCGCTCTACCATGCCGTCCATCAATTTGCTGTAGGCTTTGGTGTAATCCTGCGAGTAAACTCGCACCACAGTTTGTCCTCGTTTTTCGTAAGCATATTTCAGGTCGCTGGCAAATGTTAGGCTCAGTTGTTTTTCAAATCCAAGCACGGTATCTAATGCCTGATGGCTTTCCAAAATGGTTTTCCAAATTCTGTCTAATGGTTTTTGAATGAACTCCGCCTTGCCGATAAAATAGTCGTAGTCCTCCCCGAACAATTCCGGAATGCGCGACTCCCAAAAACCATGAATGCCCACCTGGTCGGTTAGTTGACCATTGTAGTTTTCGGTGGTGTGCAGCGGTACATTGGCATCGGCAATGTAGTGCCCCAACTCGGTAGAAAGGCGGAGAATTTTGTTTTTGTCTTTGGCTTTAAACGCATCGGTTAACCAATACATCATTTGTTGAATGCGCCACGGCACAATGCCGTAGGCTTTCAGGGTATCTTCCGAATACATGGCAACGGCATCGTCCCACCTGCGCGGAAAATCGGCACAGGGAAATGTGCAGTAGCGGTCGAGGTCAATGTAATGGCGTGGCGCTTCATCGGCTGTAGCATACCTGCGCTTGTCGGGGTCAACCGCGTGCTCGGTAATGTAATCAATATTGTCCTTATACAAATTCATCATTTCGGGCGGAAGCAGAAAAACTGCAATGCGGTTGATGCGTTTATGCGCCCAAAAACCCCAGGCGTGTGCGGGTTGTGCTTGAAATAACAATAAGAGAGTGAGAAGTAAGCAGTAAGCAGCGGCAGTAGGCAGTTTTAAGGATGGAGTAGGCAGCGGCAGTAAACACTGAGAACGACAAGTGGCGGACATTACAATTCGAAATTCAGAAATGTAAAAGCGCAACCTATTCCTTAGTGAAAAAAAAAATGCCTTCATTTTTTAGGAAGAAATTTTTCGGGGTTATCAATCATACCGCTCAGCATTCGTCCGGTTTCTTCATATCCTTTTCAGCAAGAAATCGTAATTACTCTCCGGCAGATATTCACAATCTTTCGCAAAACTTAAGTGGACAATTGTTTCGGCACATTCACCTTCTGCATCGCTCATTTTCGAAACAAAATGTTTGGAGTATTGGCGCTTTCTATATCCTTCTGCGATGTTAGCACATACCGAGCGTGAAGATCGTCTGATTTGATCAGTTAACGAATAGGTTTCTTCTTTAGGAAAATCTTTAGAGAGTCGAAAAATCTCCATAGCTAAAGAATAAGCCAACTTGTAAACTTTCAACTCCGTAAAACCCAACGCTAAAACCATACTGGTTAGATTAAAAACACTGCCTACTGCCGCTGCCTACTTGTTGTTACCCTCTACAACTACCCCATTCGCTTCCTCAATTTCCGTTACTCCACCGCTTACAATAAATTTCATCATATCTCCGGCTTTTACATCTTCCAGCACTTGTACCTGGTCGCGGTTTACTACATACATTATTCCCGACAGGTTGTACGAAAGCGGAGTATAAACCGCTACTTTATCTTTAATGTTCAAGTCACTTAAATCATCTTGTGTAATAAATCCTAACTTAAAAACACCACTGCCTTTGCCTAACTCAAACATTACCGGGCGGTTAAATTTTTTCTTGCTGCTCATAAACGCACCGAAAAAATCTTTGAGCGATGTGTAGAGGTCTTTTACCAGCGGAGTTTTTTCGAGCAGGGTATCCAATATGTGCAACAGGGGTTGCATGATAACGAGCGACCCTACAAAACCAATAAGCGTAATAAGTACCACCATTGCCAAAATGCCAATGCCCGGATAGTAGAAATGAAAAAGTTTTTCAAATACGGTGCTCACTTTGGAATCGAGCCAGTCGAACACAAAAAAGATGGTGTAAATGGTTACCACCACAGGCGCTATCAGCAGCACTCCCTGCAAAAAATACGAAACAAGTTTTCCGCCTCTTGTTTTAAACCATTGTTTGGGGTTGGACATAACAGGCTTTTGAGTGGCGTAAATTTAAGAAAGACATTTACCTATTTTTGGCGCAATGCACAGGCATTGTTGGCTCACTTCTGTTTTTTTACTCTGTTGGTTCACCGTGTTTACACAGGATTCACGATTTGGTAAAATAGGACAACATTCCATGGAAGCCGATTATCTGTTCGGCAAAATTCTAAAGCACAACAAAAAATTTGAACCCACTCCCACACAGTTTACACATGGATTTGAAGTATCGTGGTACAAGCAAACGCTTGGCGAAAAAGCCTGGCAGCGAAAATTAAAGTATCCCGAATTGGGCGCTACATTTCTTTTTTTCCGGCATGGCGATAATGAAGTTTTCGGGAATGCGTATTTGCTGATGGGCGTGGCAAAATTCTGGATTGTACGAAGCCGACATGTTGATTTTTACGTGCGTGCCGGTTCGGGAATTGCCATTGTGCCGCGGCATTTCGATTTGATAGATAATCCGAAAAACAAAGTCATTGGATCTACCCTCAATTCCTCGGCACAACTCAAACTGGGAATTGACATTAAACCCGTCAACAATTTTCACATTATAGCGGGTGTTTGCTTTACGCACTACTCCAACTCGGCTGTGCAGTTACCGAATTTGGGCATTAACACACCTGCCGTATTTTTTGGTGTTCGATATTTTCCGGTTACCAATAATAAGTTCAGCTACAACCGCGCCAAGTGGAACAAGCCCGATAAGAAAAATGAGGTGATGCTGAAACTCGGCATGGGCTTTCGCGAAAAGCAAACCTATAATGGACCTAAGTATCCGATGTATTCCTTCACCGCCAACTATGCGCGCTACACCAGCATAGTGAACAAAGTGCTGGCCGGTGTAACATTCGATTGGGATCAGGCAGAATACGAGTACGTGGTGATTCAGGAAATTGAAACCAAGTATAAGCGCGGGGCTTCGGGGCTTCGCTTCAGTATGTTTGTAGGCGATGAAGTGTTGATTGGAAGAATCGGTTTGTATTTTATTGCCGGTTTCGATTTGTTCCCGATTGTGAAGCCGTATTTTCCTTACACCAAAATTGGCGCGAACTACTATTTTGTGAACGTAGGCAAAAAGAAGTACACCAAATTTTTTATCGGTTCTAATTTAAAATCGAATTTGTTTGTGGCGCAGTATTACGAAGTGGCAACAGGGATAGCGTTTTAGATATGGCAGTTTCGGAAATAATCATGATTCGCCCTACATGCTTTGGCTACAATACCGAAACAGCACATAGCAATTCGTTTCAACAAACTTCCAATCTTACAAGCACCGAGATACAAAGCAGAGCACTAAAAGAGTTCGAAAGCCTTGCTCAAAAAATAGAGGATGCGGGTATTGATCTGAAAATTTTTAATGATACTGCCATCCCTCAAAAGCCCGATGCGGTTTTCCCGAACAACTGGTTCAGTACGCACAGCGATGGAACAGTGGTGCTGTATCCTATGCAATCGCCATTGCGGAGAGCGGAACGAAGAGAGGATATCATTGAATGGCTCAAAGCGCATTATCATGTTTCGCGCATTGTTGATTTTACGCATTTTGAAAAGCAGGAAAAATTTCTGGAAGGCACCGGCAGTTTGGTGTTCGACCATAAACGGAAGATTGTATTCGCCTGCACTTCGCCACGTACCGATGCTGAGTTAGTGCAAATGGCGGCAGATGAGTTAGGATATGCTTCCTGCATTTTTACAGCCGTTGATAAAGCGGGAAAAGAAATTTACCACACCAATGTAGTGATGAGCATAAGCGAAACCTTTGCCGTTGTTTGTTTGGAATGTGTTACTCAGGGGAAAGAAAAACTGCAAAGTGAGTTAACGATTGCCGGCAGAGAAACAGTAGAGATAAACTATGAGCAATTGAAAAATTTTGCAGGCAACCTGCTGCTGTTGCAAAACAAAAACGGAGAACCATTTATGGTAATGAGCGAGAGCGCCCGTAAAACTTTCTCTCCGGCACAAATCCGGCAAATGGAAAATCATGCATCCATTATCGCTACCGATTTACAAACTATTGAAACCGTTGGCGGAGGCAGCGCCCGCTGTATGCTGGCAGAGATTTTTTTGCAGAAGAATTTGCAGATATAGAAAATTCCCACGCTTACTTACAAAGTTGCATAACTGCATTGCCCACAGGCAAAAGAAAATATACTGACTTTACAACAAGAAAATCACTGCCTTCCTTATTAATATAGATTTTTGCTGAAGGCTATTGCTACCTGACTTCTACTTGTTTTATCCGAACCATCACCCCATTCCCCGGCTTTAGCGTAATCAGCGGCTCGGGTTCTATTTCTTTGCTTGTTAATTCCATTTCTACTCTTGAAGAAAGCATGGCGTTAATAATTTGCATTTCGAGCATGGCAAAATTGTTGCCGATGCAAATCCGTGGACCGGCACCAAAGGGCATAAACACAAAACGGTTGTCACCTTTCAAATCGAAATTCAAAAATCGTTCGGGATTAAACTGAGCAGGGTTTTCCCAATGGGCAGGATGGTGATGCAAGCCCGCAATATTGATTATGGTAGAGCAATTTTTTTTCAAATGATAGCCGCACACTTCTTCATCGGTTACCACTGCCCGTCCGATAACCGGCACAGGCGGATAAACACGCATGGCTTCATTCATTACACACCAGCCGTATTTCATTTGAGCCACATCCGCAAAAGTTGGATTGGCTTGTGCAAATCGTTTGTTTTCCTCGAACAGTTTCTTTTCACATGCAGGATTTTTCTTTAGTAAATACCAAGTCCACGACAAAGCATTTACAGTGGTTTCGTGTCCCGCCACAAAAACGGTCATTACCTCATCGCGTATTTGCTCATCGCTCATTGGTGTTCCATCATCGTATCGCGCTTCCAAAAGTATTTGCAACAAATCGTTCGGAGGATTGCTTTGTTGTCTGCGCCTTTTCATAATGCCGTAAATCATGTCGTTCAACTCAGCAATGTATTTGCGTCCCTTTACATAGCGCGGCACGGGCCACTTCCACGGCAAATGCCACGGATTGCTCGCCATTTTTGTGGCGGCTTCGTTCAAAAAGTTCAGGTTGCGCCACACCATTTGTATTTGCTCATTGCTTACATCGGAAGTAAAAAGTGTTTTGCAAACAATATCAATGGTAAGCCACGCCATATCGTGTGTAAAGTTTATTTCTGCACCTTCTTTTGTTTTCCAAACTTTTAAAAGTTCTTCTACACTTTCCACGGCAATACGGCACATGTTCGTCAAACTTTCGCGGTGAAAAGGCGGCTGTAAAAGTTTACGTTGCTTACGCCAGCTATCATTATCGGCATTGGTAATAAGTCCGTTGCCAAGCAGCAGTGCCAGCACTTTGTAACCTTGGTCCTTTTGGTAGTTGAGCATGTTGCGCTGCAAAATATGCTGCACCATTTCGGGCTGATGAATTACATACGCAGTGCGTCCGGGAATTTTAAATAGAAACAAGTCGGGGTATTTAAGCGGTGCTTTACTCAGCGTACCAAACCTGTCTTTGCGGGCATTCAATATGCCCATAATACCTGCCTCCGGAATTTGTTTTTGTGCTACAGCAACCATAGTTTAACTTTTATAAATACAACAGTACATAACAACTACTACAAAAAACGAATGAGCGTTCGCCCCATTTTATTCCGCATATTATTAAATTAAATTTCAGGCATGAAAGATTTCAAAAACAAAGTAATTGTAATAACCGGTGTGGGTTCGGGCATTGGCAGAGCATTAGCAATCGCCTTCGCCAAAAGCGGAGCCAAACTTGCGCTCAACGATTTTAAAGCTGCTTCGCTCAACGAAACCTGTGCTCTTGTAAAAAAAGAAGGCGCAGAAATTTTTGAAACATCCTTTGATGTTTCGAGCCGCGAAGCCGTAGCAAAATTTGCCGATGAAGTAGTAAAACATTTTGGCAGAGTTGACATAGTGATAAACAATGCCGGAATTGGTTTGGGCGATTATTTCGTTCATGAAGTAGATTTGAATTTGTTTGAGCGGGTAATGCAAATCAACTTTTACGGAGTGCTTTATGGCAGCCATTATTTTATTCCGCATTTGCTTAAACAACCGGAGAGCGCATTAGTAAATATTTCGAGTGTATTTGGCTTAACGGGTATTGGTAAATCGGGGGCTTACTGTGCATCAAAGTTTGCGGTGCATGGTTTAAACCAGTGTATGTGGAATGAATATGCCGATACTAATATGACCGTACACAGCGTTCATCCGGGAGGCATCAACACCAACATTACTCAAAACTCGCTCGACTATAAATCGGTAACCGATACCAAACTGCACGATGCTTTTCAAAAAGAGTTTTTAAAACTAACCCCCGATTATGCGGCTTCGGTAATTATTGAAGGAATAAAAAAGAAGAAGAAAAAAATTTTGATTGGTGCTGAAGCCGGTCAGTTAGATTTTACAACGCGTTTTTTCCCTTTGTGGGGAAATGGGTTCATCAATAAAATGATAAAGCAAAAGTTGGAGGCGCTGGGGTTGGAGAAGAAGGTGTAATAGGTAACAGACCTCGCAGATTTTTGAAACCTGCGAGGTCTTTAAAGAATTATTCGGCTCAAAAATTGGCAAATATTGAGCCGAATGGAAAAGCTAATCGGCTCAACTGTTTGCCTCTTTATCGCCTGATCATACTCTCCCCACTATTCCATTATTCCGACTATACTTGTAAAAAACAAGCGCTTGTATGCCATCTCCCGAATTCGATGTTATAGTAGTCGGTGCCGGTCTTTCCGGCATAGGTGCGGCTTATCATTTAATGCACGATTGCCCCAATAAAACATTTACAGTATTAGAAAGTCGAGATACAATGGGCGGCACATGGGATTTGTTTCGTTATCCGGGTATTCGTTCCGATAGCGATATGTTCACGCTCGGTTTTCCGTTCAGCCCGTGGGAGAATCCGAAAGCTATTGCCGATGGTCCGGCAATTTTGCAATACATAAAAGATACGGCTGCCAAATTCGGTATTGATAAAAAAATTCAATACAACCATAAAGTAACCGATGCCAACTGGAGCGATGAAGAAAAAATGTGGACGCTCACCATTGCCCCTAATCAAAATGTTTCTGCTACTACGCTTAAGTGCAAATTTCTGATGATGTGCAGCGGCTATTACGATTACGAAAACGGCTATCTGCCGCAGTTTGAGGGCTACAATGATTTTAAAGGAAGAATAGTTCACCCGCAAAAATGGACGGAGGACATTGATTACACCAACAAAAAAGTGATTGTAATAGGCAGCGGGGCTACGGCTGTTACGCTGGTGCCCGAAATGAGCAAGAAAGCAGCACATGTAATTATGCTGCAACGCACGCCTACTTATATTATGACTTTGCCCGGAACCGACAAAGTTGCGGGGCTGGTGCAAAAAGTGTTGCCTGCTAAAGCCGCCTACAAAGTAGTCCGTTGGAAAAATATTTTACTGGGCATTGGTTTTTACAGTGCTGCCCGCAAGTGGCCAAAAGCGGTTCGCAAGTTGTTGCAGAAAGGAGCCAAGAAAGAAGTAGGCGAAAAATATAACGAAGCCGATTTTAATCCGCCCTACAATCCGTGGGACCAGCGCTTGTGCTTAGTACCCGATGCCGATTTGTTTAAAAGCATTAAAGAAGGCAAAGCCGAAATTGTTACCGACCACATTGAACGCTTTACCGAAAAAGGAATTTTGCTCAAAAGCGGAAAAGAGCTGGAAGCCGATTTGATTGTTACCGCCACCGGTTTAAAAGTGCAGTTGCTTGGAGGTATGAAAGTGCGTATTAACGGAGTGGAAGGAAATTCAGCCGAAACTCATGCCTACCGCGGAGTAATGCTGAGTGATGTGCCCAACTTTGCATTTACGGTGGGCTACACCAACGCATCGTGGACACTGAAGTGCGACCTTAGCCAGCGCTTTGTAATGAAGGTGCTTAACTACATGGACAAACACAACTACTCGGTTTGTGTGCCTCGGTTTGATAGTTCAAAATTCAAATCGGAACCGCTGCTTGATTTTAATGCGGGTTATGTGTTGCGCGCACTCGATAAAATTCCGAAACAAGGCAGCGCTCACCCCTGGAAGGTGCATCAAAACTATATTAAAGACCTGATGAGTTTAGAATGGAGCGGAGTGGATGACACGTATTTGGAGTATAAGCCTTAACCCTGCAACTCAATATTTAAACAGAAAAATTTTCCCATCATCGCCAACTACAATTCCATCGTTGGCGGTAAACAAATGAATGCAGCGCAGATTGGCTGAGGTGAATTGTTTAGCTACCTGCCATGTATCGCCACCGTTTTCCGTGCGGTAAAACAAGCCGTCATCGCCTGCCACATAACCCGTGTTTTCATCCCAAAATTTGATGGCCTCCCAGTGAAAACGTTTGCCGAACGGAGCATTGCCCTTGTGAATTTTGCGGAACGAATTTCCTCCATCGGTGGTTTTTAAAATCAAGCCCTGATAACCGACAAAGTAGCCCACCTGCGGATTTACAAAATCGAGCGCCACAAAAAAATCGCCCCGCGCATCGCAAGGATTGAACGAATGGCCTCCATTCGTTGATTTATAAATTACTCCGTATCCCGAAGCGTAAATGGTGTTTTCATCTACCCACTCCACGGCTCGCATGGTGTTCAGCTTTTCCGTTCGGCTCCAATTGTTGCCCCCATCGGTAGTGGTATAAATGTACCCTTCGGCATAGCCGCCACCGCTTACGCGTGCGCCTTTATCGCGATTGAAAAAATGAATGTCGTTGATGGGCTGATAATCGCCCGTCCATGCCGGAACAGTTTTGGCGCTGTCGTTCGTGTAACCCCACCACGAATCGAAGCCACCCAAAAAACCTTCCTGTCCGTTGAAGAAATGCGCAGCATAAATCACCTTCGGAAAAACAGAATCAGGCATTGTCCATGTTTTGCCTCCATCGGTAGTGCGCGAAACAATTCCGATAAAATAGCGGCTGCCTCCGCACACATAGCCCACCGAATCGTTCACAAAAAATACTTTGTGCAGCTGATGAGTAGTATGGCTGCTCACTTCATACGTAAGCAATTCCATCTTCTCTTTTCTGCACGATGCAAAAAAGAAAAGCAGCACTGCCGATATAAAAACAGATGTTCTCAATTTGCTTTAATAGATGAGAGAATTACTTCGCAGGCGGTTTTTATTTCCGCTTCGGTAATGGTGAGTGGCGGTGCAATACGCATACAATTAGAGGCAAACAAAAACCAGTCGGTTAGCACTCCGTTGGCAATACAAGTGTCAATAATGCGTTTGTTCTTCTCAAAGCTTTCAAACTTTATTGCCATCAGCAAACCCTTTCGACTTATTTGGTCTGACCGAAGGTCATACCGGAGTAACTCTTCAAACAACTTTCCTTTTGCTTCAACTTGTTCAACTAACTTTTCTTTCTGCAACACTTCGAAAGCTGCCAAGCCTGCGGCACAACTAACCGGATGTCCGCCAAAGGTGGTAATGTGACCCAATACCGGATTGTCTGTCAACACTTGCATAATTTGCTTCGAAGAAATAAAGGCTCCCAAAGGCATTCCTCCGCCAAAGGCTTTTGCTAACAACAAAACATCGGGCACTACACCAAAATGTTCAAACGCAAACAACTTGCCCGTGCGCCCCATGCCGGCCTGTATTTCATCAAAAATGAGCAGCGTTCCGGTTTCGGTGCAGCGCTCTCTTAACTTTTGCATGAACGATAGCGAAGGAACTTTTACGCCCGACTCCGCTTGAACGGTTTCAACAATTACTGCGGCACAGCGGCAACTTATTTTTTTCAAATCACTTTCGTTGCCATACTCCAACTGAAACGTATCGGGCAACAGCGGTCGGAAACTTCGTTTAAAATACTCATCGCCCATTACGCTCAATGCACCGTGTGTGCTGCCGTGGTACGCATTTTTAAAAGACACCAATCGTGTTCTTCCGGTGTAGCGCTTGGCTAACTTTAGCGCGCCTTCCGTGGCTTCGGCTCCGGAGTTTGTAAAGTAAACATTGTTCAATTTTTCGGGAAGGAACTCCGTTAAGCGTTTGGCATATTTCACCTGCGGACTTTCCACAAACTCGCCATACACCATCAGGTGCATGTATTTTTCGGCTTGCAGCTTTACAGCCGCCACCACATCGGGATGCGAGTGCCCCACATTGCTCACCGAAATTCCCGCAATAAGGTCGAGGTATTTTTTGCCGCTGGTATCGAACAAATAAATACCTTCCGCCCGTTCAATTTCGAGCATTAGCGGAGCCGCGCTGGTTTGCGCCACATGGTTCAAAAAAAGCTGACGGTTCGAAATCATTATTCTGCGTTTCGGGGCTTCGCCCTACCCATCAAAGAAAATAATCTTGGCAATTATTCTCTAATTCAACTTCATTTGCACCGCAGTTGATTTATGGTTTACGGCAGCGCTTCATTCTACTACGTTCGTTACAAAATTATGGGCGATGTAATTGTGGAAACCTACCGAAGGTTTCAGTGGAAGATTTGGCTGCTCAGCGTACTCTTCATTTTTCTTTGGTCGCTCCATCAGTTTGTATCCCTCCTTTTTCGTTTGCTCGATGAAATTTTTCACCGCGGGTATAAGCGAACCGAAGTAAAGCAGCCAGTTTTTATCATAGCTAACCCCCGCAGCGGCACTACTTTTCTGCATCGCCTGATGGCTATGGACACCGAAAGGTTTGTTTACACAAAAAACGCGCACACATTTTTTATGTCGTCTTCGTTTGTGCAGTTCTACAACGTAATTCGCTGGACAGACCGGAAAGTGATGCGCGGCATGCTGCGTAAGTTAGTTGACAGATTAGATGATGTTTTTTGGGGCGGATGGGATGATATTCACCCCATGGGTTTTAATAAAGCCGAAGAAGACGAATTGGTATTTGCCCAAACGCTGATGAGCCCGGGCGTGTTTATCCCGTTTCCGTATTTCCACCTGCACAACGACAATAAATTTTTGGATGATGAAGACGAGCGGGTTCGAAACAATGTGATGGATTTTTACGAGGGAAGCATTAAGCGGTTTGTTTTCCGTTCAGGGAAAGAAAAAACGTATTTGGCAAAAAATGTAATGAGCACGGCACGGTTTAAGTCGCTGCTCAAAAAATTTCCCGATGCAAAAATAATTTACATAGCCCGCCACCCGTACGATGCAGTGCCCAGCATGGCAAGCATGTTTACCGCCATGTATAATTTTTACCTGCCCGAAATTCCGAAAGACCACCCGAGCAAAAGTGTATGGGCGCGATATGGCATTGATTTTTTTAAATACTCGAAAGAAATGCGGAAAGAAATTCCGCCTTCGCAGTTTATAGCAGTTACTTACAACGAACTGCTTGCCGACCCGCAACAAACCGTACAAAAAATTTACAAGCACTTCGGCTGGCAGTTGTCCGACAATTTCAACGAACAACTCTCTAAAGAACAAAAGCGCAGCAGCACTTACAAAAGCGCCCACGAATATTCGCTGCAGGAATACGGACTCAGCAAAGAGTATATCTACAATCAACTGGGAGATATAATGGATGAGTACGGGTTTGAGAAGGAGTTTTAGAAAGTTGCTCCCGAATATTTCGAAAAAAAACCGGCAGCTATCCACCGGTTTTTATTACTGAAACGTGTTATGGAAGGTTGAAATTAACTACAGCATCCGGGTGCACAACATGCTTCTTGCTCTTTCGGTTTTTCGGCATAAACGGTAATGCTGTGAATGCCGGTGTTGCCGGCTTTGTAATCGCGCAGTTCCTGCTCAGTTAAATAGTTTTTCAGAATGTCGTCAGGAATGACGATTGCTTTTTCCTTTTGCAGGGTTATGTTTTTAAAACCGTTGGCGGCAATCAATTCCATGTATACTTCTTTTTGCACCGCGCCCGATACACAACCGGCATACATTTCGGCATCTTTACGCAGTTTTTGCGGCAGCGCACCCACCAGCACTACATCCGAAATACTGAAATGCCCGCCCGGCTTCAGCACGCGGAAAATTTCTTTAAACACCGCATCTTTATCGGGCACCAAATTCAGCACGCAGTTGCTTACCACTACATCAGCTACATTGGAAGTAAGCGGCATTTTCTCAATATCGCCCTGACGGAACTCTACATTATTGAACCCGAGTTTGTCGGCATTGGCGCGGGCTTTTTCAAGCATAGGAAGTGCAAAGTCTATACCTATCACTTTTCCCGTTTCGCCAGTTTCTGCGCGCGCAACAAAGCAATCGTTGCCGGCACCCGAGCCTAAGTCCACCACCGTATCGCCTTTTTTAATTTTTGCAAACTGCGTGGGTAGTCCGCAGCCCAAACCAAGGTCGGCATCGGGGTTGTAGCCCTTTAGGTTCGTGTAGTCATCGTTCATAATGTTGTAAACTTCGGTGCTGCATCCGCCCGCACCGCAACACGATGATGCGTTGGTTTCCTTATCCTGTAAAGCAATTTCGCTGTATTTCTGCTTTACCATTTCCTTGAGGTTTTCTGTTGTTTCCATTTTTATTGTTTTTTGTTTAATAATCGTAATATTGCGATAATGAGAGGCAAAAAAATATCAGCAGCACTTACTGCCGCACGAACATGTTGCAAACAATTCGCCCAGATAATTTTTCGCGGCTGTCCATTCTTTGTCATCAATACAATAGCACACTTTTACACCCTCTACTTCTCCTTTTATTAACCCTGCCTCTTTCAGTTCTTTCAAATGCTGCGAAACGGTACTTTGCGAAAGCGGCAGTTCCTCCACAATATCGCCACACATGCAACTTGGCTTGCTTGCCAGCAATTTTAAAATAGCCACGCGTGCCGGATGAGCCAGCGCTTTGGCATAGCGCGCTATGCGGTTGTCCTTTACTGAAAATTCGTCTGCTTTGTTTGCACCCATAAGGTTAATTACATCGCAATATTACGATGAATAATTAAATCGCCAAATTTTTTCAAGAAAATTTTTTTTGAGGCTAAATACACTTCACCCTCCTATCCCCCAGCATCTTCATAAAGTTCTTCTTTGATTTATCGCCTTCGGGTGTTACCCAAAAGCGGTGCCCCGATGGTTTTTCGCCATATCCGTTGCGCCAGCCCATAGCATAAGCTAATTGTAAACCCTTCTTGCTTCGCGTTAGCGGTTTCCAAAAGCGGCTCATCCAAAAACACTTTTGTTTCACTCCCTCCTGTCCAAACTCGGTAAGCGCAGGAATTTTTTCGTGTTGTGCGGCTGCATCCACCAGGCATCTGAGGCTGTTCTTAAACTTAATTTTCAAAATCCAGTTTCCAATGCTGGCGGCAGTCATAAAAGTATAATCGTCCAAACCGAGAATATCCACCACATCATCGCCCGGATAAGCATAGAAATAGTGTTGATCGAATTTTTTTACAAAACCATTGAACACCGTATTAGGCGAAATGGCAAACAACAGATTACTATGCTGTTTTTGTACTTTCAGATACTGAACCGTAAAGCGGAAAAGCTGAATAAAATGCTCTTCGGTAGTGTGTGTTTTTCCCCACCAAAACCAGTTGCCGTTGTGCTCGTGCCACGGGCGAACAATAAGCGGAATGGCATTTCCATCGCTATCGGTAAGTGCGTTTATAAAATTTGAAAAGCTATCCAGCAACGAAACAAACAGCGCGTGCTTGCTGCCACCGGGTAAAATTTCAGCCACTACATCGCCACCGCTTACATCGTTGTAGTAGCCACCCGTTACAGGATTAGGCATGTGCCAACTGATGGTGTTGATGCCGCCCCGAGAGTGGTGTTCCTTCATCAGCCAAATAGTAGAGGTTATATCCGGGTCCATGTGCCAGAAATCCCAGCCTGCTATTGCCGGATTTTTTCCCGTAGCCTGAAACATATCGGAGGTAAACTGCCCTGTAGTGTATTTCCACTTTAATCCGTACGCGTAGGCATGTTGGTAGCCAATCGGCACTTCATCGCTTTTGCTTAATTGCAACAACTGTTCGCGCAGGTTATTGGCAACACTATCCGAAGTGGCATTCTCGCGGTCAGGAGAATGCTTTCGACTTGCAGATTGTAATTTATCGGTTGATGTATCGAATGGCAAAGCAGAAGAACCAACCGATAACAAACCTAAAAACAACAACAAAGCGAACGTGCAAAACTTTGTGTACATAAAAATGCCCCCGAATATACGGAGGCATTTTTTTAACCCTATTACTAAATCCGAATCTTAAAAATTAAATGAAAGCTGTATGCTGTAAGTGCGGTAGTTGTTTACGCTTTGCACTACGTTGTCTTTGTTTTGCTGATAAAAACGCTCGGTATCGGGCTTGTGGTTTTGGTAGAAGATGGTTTTCTTGGCAATAAGGTCGCTTACCGTAAAGCGCACCATCCCTCTGTTCTTCCAAAAACGCTGGCTTAATTGCAAATCAAGCAGCGGGCGCCAGTGTTCGTACCAGCTTGGGTTGCCTACTTCGCCTACGGCATACAGGCGCTGACCAACCTGATTGTAAAGCAGGGTTACACCCGTTTTTGTTGTAGGGTGCTCATACGATAAACCGAGGTTCACGATATAAGGCGACTGCCCTTGCATACCACGTTGTTTTTCTTCGCCAGCGTTGTTCTTAATTTTTGCAAGGTTAACACGCGAGTAGATGTAAGCAAGGTTAGCCACAAACGTAAGGTCTTCCAGTTTTTTGCTGATGAAATCGAAGTTCTTTCTCACCTCCAACTCAGCACCTACTAAGTGTGCTTCACCGGCATTGTTGTAAATAAACTGTTGTACACCGCCTGCGGCAATCGAAGTAAGTTCAATGGTATTGGTAAAATGCTTATAGAAAACACTCACGTTCACTGCCTGTCCGCGACCCATAAAAAATTCGTAGCGCAGGTCGGCATTGTGCACAAAGGTTTGCAACAGGTTTACGTTTCCGCTCAGGTTCACATCGCGCAAAAAGTCGTAGTACAAAAACGGAGAACACTCACGAAACTCAGGGCGGCTCATACTTTGCGAATACGAAGCACGCAGGTTCATGTTTTCGTTCAGTTTGTAAATGAGGTTTACCGAAGGCAACAGCGGGAAAACCGACTTAACGGTTCCCACCGAGTCGCTCTTGTAAGCACCGGAAAAATACGACTTCACATAAGTGCTGTCTTCCATTTTGGTGCGTATGGTTACGTTGCCTTCATCATCCTGATCAATTTTAAATCCGATTTTGGTTGGCGAAGTAAGCTCCTGATGGAACGATTCGAAACGAAAACCCCATACTGCTTTAAAACGGTCAGTAATGTTGTTCTCCATCATTACATAAGCAGCGTGTAACTGTGCGTTAGCTTTGTATTGGTCTTGCGGAAAAGCCATTTGGTTCAGGATAAGTTTTCCGTTGTTGAAATTTGTCTGATTGATAATGGCATCCACATTAAGGTTTTGCATTACACTGTCGCTGGAAGAGGAGTTGTTGGTATAATCGAAAAACAGGTTGCGCGCTCCAAAGTTACGGGAGCGGTTTTGATACGAATATCCAACGCTAACGATCTGTTTTTGGTTTTTGATTTTAAAAGGAATCGAAAGGTCGGTGCCGGCATTGTACACCCGCTCTGCCAATTGGCTGTAAAACATGGCGCTTTGCTTGGGGTCGGAACCGCCACTTTGAATCATGTAAATGTACGGAGCGGTGCTTTGGTTGGGGCCGGTTCCGTTCGAGTTGGTATAAGGACGCTCATAACTGTAACGCATGCTCTTTGGCTGGTCGCGGTTAACCAATGTAACGCCTCCGTTCCAGCGCCATTTAATTTCCTGCTTGCCAAGCACATGTTCGCCCGAAAGATTAGACGAAAACACTCTTGAGCTTACAAACTCCAAACTGGTTCGTTGCATTTCGGCAGCACTAAAGTAGCTCACTCCTTCGCGCAGGTAAGTGGTTTTATCGGAGTTAATAGTGTAGATGTTCTTCCAGGTAATTTTGTGATTGTTTTTTATTACTACGCCAATGTTTCCCAACAAAGCAGCCGTTACCGAGTTGTTGTGTTGCACATCGTCAAAATCGTAATAAAGTGCATTGTCGGCAGCATCGTAGCGGGTACGTGTTCCATGAACAATGCGTAACGAGTTAGAGTAGGTTAAGCCTAACACACCACCCAACTGAATATCGTTTTTGCGAACGGCAAATCCACCGCTCAACTGTAAACTCTGCCCGGGGTAAGCAATTTGGTCGCGCACTTTCCAGCTGCTGTTATTTATTTTTTTGCCGAGTGCCACCATGGTATCTCTTTTCTGCTGCGGGTCAGTCAACAGTTTCAAATCGTTTAACTCAATAGTGGTTGGAAAATCGGAAGGGAGTTTACGCACGCTGTTATCGAAACCCAAAAAATCGGTTTTGCTGCCTTCGTATGTTTTGAACTTGCGGAAAGTGGTATTCTCTGTAAAACTGATTCCGTAACTGGCATTGAAGAAATTCTTTTCGGGAATATCGCGTGTATTCAGTTGTATCAATCCGCCCGACCATTCGCTGGGCAAATTAGGCTGCCCGGTTTTCATGATAATGATGTTGTCGAGAATGTTGGAAGGGAATACATCAAAAGCAAATGCTTTGCGGTCCGGCTCGGTGCTGGAAAGCACAGTGTTGTTAAGCATAGCCATGTTGTAACGGTCGGCCAAGCCGCGGATGATGGCAAATTTGCCGTCCTGAATGGTAGAGCCGCTTACCCTGCGGATAACTTCTCCCGAATTTTTATCGGGCGAGCGTTTCATTTCTTCGGATGAAATACCACTCTGAATAACGGTGCTGTTTTTCTGCATTACAAAAATGGCGCTCTCGTTGTCGCGCTTGGTTACGGTTGCCACTATAGCTACCTCGTTCAGGTTAACGGCATCTTCCAACAAAGCAACGTTTACATTGGTTACTTCGTTTGCCTTTACTACCACCTCATCCTGTTCTTTTTCTTTGTAGCCGATGTAGCGCACCTTTACTTTGTGCTTTCCAACAGGAACTTTCTGAATGGTGAAGTTACCGTCCAGGTCGGTAGAGGCGGCCAAGTTTTGGTTATCGTCCACCGCTACGGTGGCGCCCATTAGTGTTTCCCCTGTTTTTGCGTCAACTATTTTGCCCGATATTACCCCCGTTTGTGCAGTCGCATTTACGGCTATAAAGAGCAAAAGTAATGAGGCGATGTTTTTCCCTTTCATGCTCATATTTTTTTGCACTGCAAAAGTCTGTTGGCAATCCAACTAAATGTTGTCCTTATCGTTAAGGAATGGTTACGAAGGCTTTTTGCTCTCTAACATGTTCATTTGCAGAAAACATTACTGACGGGTGTCATTAGAGAACAACCTTAAATATTGATTAACTTTAGCTTAATATGGCGCACGTAGTTTTGTAAAAATTTTTCAGGTATGGATGTGAATGATATTAAGATTCTGTTAGTGGACGATGAAAACGATGTGTTGGAGTTTATGAAGTATAACCTTGAAAAAGAAGGATTTTGGGTTTATACGGCACACGATGGACTGGAAGGAATACAAATTGCCAAAAAGGTAAACCCGCAAATTATTATTCTGGACTTAATGATGCCGAAACTTGACGGTATAGAAACCTGCCGCGAGTTACGCACTATGCCCGAGTTCAAGAACACCATCATTGCCTTCCTTACCGCACGCGATGAAGACTACAGCCAAATAGCCGGATTTGAAGTAGGAGCCGATGATTACATCACCAAACCTATTAAACCCCGTGTGTTTATCAGCCGCATACGTGCCTTGCTTCGCAGGTTAGAAACCAACGGAGTTGCCGAAAAAATTAAAGTGGGCGATATTGAAATTGACCGCGAGCGCTATGTGGTGGTAAAAAACGGAACCGAAATTCAATTGCCGCGCAAAGAGTTTGAACTAATGAGCCTGTTGGTTTCTAAACCGGGCAGGGTGTTTAAGCGCGAAGAAATACTGAGCCGCGTGTGGGGCAACGATACTATTGTAGGCGACCGCACCATTGACGTGCACATCCGCAAACTGCGCGAAAAAATTGGAGAAGACTACTTTAAAACCATTAAGGGAATAGGGTATAAGTTTGATGCGTAGGCACTACTTAAAAAACCATAAGTAGGTCGCCATTGCCACAATCATAACAGTTATAAAACCTTTCAGCCACTTTTCGCTCGCATTCATACTCCAACGGCTGCCGGCAAAACCACCGGTTGCCATGCCGGCACTCAGCACCAAACCGTACATCCAATTAATGTTTCCACTTAAAAGAAAAACCAAAAAAGCTGCTACGGTATAGGTAAACATGATAATTGCTTTGTAGTAATTCGTTTTTACAATATCGAAACGGTGCAGCAGCAGGCAGCCTGCCATTATAAAAAAGCCTGAACCCGCCTGTATAAACCCTCCGTAAATACCGGTTAAAAAGTAAATAAACACACCCCACATTTTGTGCTTCGTTTCCATGCGCGGTTCTTTTCCGGCTCCGGCTTTAAGCGGGTTTGCCAATGTAACAACCAAAAACACTAGCATTACTGCCGAGAGTATTTTATTGAAAAGCACATCGGGAATTTTGAGCGAAAACCATGCGCCCAGCACTGCACCGGGCACTGCCGCTCCCGCCAGCCACCACATGTATGGTTCAGTTTTTATTCCCTTGCTGCGAAAACCATAAGCCGATGAAATGTTTTGCGATAACACGCCTACACGGTTGGTAGCGTTGGCTTCGGCAGCGCTCAAGCCAGTAAAAATCAACACCGGCAAGGTAATGAGCGAACCCGCAGCCGAAACTGCATTCACAAATCCGGCTAAAATGCCGGCACCTATAAGAATAAGAATGTTCGCGATTTCCAACTCGGGCGAATATAGAGAAGGTGCGGGGGTATAGCTACAATGCTTTTCGAATCACACACTGTTTTTCGTTCAAGTAAGAAAATGTGGTTTGAATTGTAATTCGTTACGCGCCATACACCGATCCTCCCACCGAGTCTCCGGCTGCACCGGTTACACTGGCAAGCACGTTTACTTCGTTCCGCATACGCAATACGCCCATCAGAGCAATTACAAGTGCTTCTTTAAACTGCACAATTTCGGCAGAGGGCACTACCACTTCCACTTCGGATAATGCCTGAATACGCTCCACTAAAAATTTATTGAATGCGCCACCCCCCGTAAGCAATAGCTTGTCGGAAACGGAAACGGTAATGTTTTCTTTCTGAGTAATCAGTTTTATATGAGTTGCCACCTGTGTTGCAATATGCTCTGTGTAAGTTCGAAGTTTGTCTTCGGCTGTAATGTCAAATTCTTCAAAGCGGGGGAGAATGGTTTCGCGGGTAAAACTGTTATCGAGCGATTTGGGATACGATTGATGGTAAAAGGCAACTCCGTTTAACCTCTCCAACAATGCCTGATTAAGCGCTCCGCTTTTAGCAGCATTACCATCTACATCGTAGGGCATACCGAGTTTAGAGGCAAATAAATTCAACACCTGATTTGCAGGGCTAATATCAAACGCCACAATATTGTTTGCTGTTTTGCAACTAATGTTGGCAATGCCACCAATATTCAAACACAGGCGGTAATCGGGAAATAACAATTTATCGCCAATAGGTACAATTGGAGTTCCCTGTCCGCCTAAAGCAACATCGGTAGTGCGAAAATCGCACACCACCGGTAAGCCGCACTGCACCGCTAAAGCCGCACCATCGCCAATTTGAGCGGTAAATCTTTTATCGGGAAAATGAAAAATGGTGTGCCCGTGCGAAGCCACGAAATCAACTTTGCCTTGCAAACGATGCTCCGCAATAAAAGCACTTACCAATTTGCCGAAGTAAGCTCCGAGTGCAGCATGTGCTTGCGAAAAATTCTTGGCGCTGGTTACGGGCAAGTACTTAATGTCTTGTACCCATTCATCGGTAAACGGCACCGTATCGGCTTTCAAAATTTCAAAACTCCATCGGTTTGCTGAAACCGAAAAATGGCAATAGGCAATATCCAGTCCGTCAAGCGAACTGCCGCTCATTAAGCCTATAACGCGATACTCGTTCATGATTACCTGTGCCAGCTAACAATCAGGTCGGCTACGGCAGCAATTTCCTCGGCACTTAATTTATCCTCGAAAGCAGGCATCCGGTTTTTACCGTTGGTAATGCTCTTAATCAATCCGCTTTTATCCAATGCAATGGTTTGCAAATTGGGAGTTCGCTCATCTTTTACGCCCTGTGCTCCGTGGCAACGGGCACAGTTTTTTGCGAAAATATTAGCGCCATCATACACCTTCTCTTTAGCTGCGGTAGGAGCAGATGTCTTTTGAGAGCACGAAGCCATTAGAAGTAAAAATGCTGAAGCAGAATAAAGCACAAAACGCATAGTAAACCTGTTTTACGGCAAAGCTAAATTTATCTTCCGAAACAAGCGAGTTTACAGTTAAGCATTCGTTGTAGTTAAAGCAAAAGCAACATCCGTAAAAAGTGCCATAAAAATGCTGTGCCAACCCTTTGCAGCCGGAACAAAGCTGTATTTTCGTTGTTCTGAAAATTACCACAAAACAGGTTTATATGAAAAGACTAATGTACATCCTTTCGGCAGCTATAATTGTGCTTGCTGCCTGCAACAATCAAACTAAAACAGGCGAAGAAGCTAAAGTCATTAATCCCTCCGATAAAGAATTGCTTGAACGCGCGCAGGCAATTTTTCAAACCTTACCTGCAACAGCCGAAAACCCGAACAACCCCATTACACCCCAAAAAGTGGAATTGGGCAAAGTGCTGTATCACGACACACGCCTTAGCAAAACGGGCAACAACAGTTGTAACTCTTGCCATAATCTCTCCACGTTCGGGGTAGATAATTTGCCTACATCGGAAGGCGATGAGAAAAAATTTGGCGATCGTAATTCACCAACCGTACTCAATGCCGCTTTGCATTCGTTTCAGTTTTGGGATGGCAGAGCCAAAGATGTAGAAGAGCAGGCGGGTATGCCCATTACCAATCCGATTGAAATGGCAATTCCCGATAAACCTTTTCTGGTAAATAAGCTGAAGGGAATAAAAGAGTATCAGGAGATGTTTAAGGCAGCATTCCCAAATGACAAAGACCCGCTTACCTATAACAACATTCAAAATGCCATTGCTGCATTTGAGCGTACACTTATTACACCTTCCGCTTTTGATACTTATTTAAAAGGCGATGTTCATGCGCTTAATACAGACGAAAGAGAAGGGTTGCAACAGTTTATAGATGTGGGATGTATTCAGTGCCACACCGGCTCTAACCTTGGCGGAACCATGTTTCAGAAGTTTGGCGTGTATGCCGACTACCGCACTTTCTATAAAACTAAAGTAGATGACACCGGTAAGAAAATGGTAACCGGTCAGGAATCGGATAAGGATATGTTTAAAGTGCCCGGACTGCGTAATGTGGTTAAAACCTATCCGTACTTTCACGATGGCGGTGTGGCTGATTTAAAAGAAGCCATCCGTATTATGGGCAAAGCACAACTCAACAAAGACCTGAGCGATGCACAGATAAATTCGCTTGTAACTTTCCTTAATACACTAACTGCCGATATACCCGAAAGCGCCAAAAAAGTTCCTGAGATATTGGCTCAACAGTAGGCTTATTCTTTTTCAGATACAGTGCGAGAGAAAAAATTTTTCTTCTCCAGAGTAAATACTATTGCTGTGTACGCAAACAGCATCAACGTTCCGCTCATCCAAAACGGAATTACTGCGAAAACCATTTTGTTCAACATTTCGTGTAACAGCCAAAGTGCTACACCTAAGAGCATGTACCCCATAATTCTGTTTACCTCGTACGGAACCGGAAAATACTTTTGCCCCAACACATACGAAACTGCCGCCATTGCTGCATAACAAGCCAAAGTTGCCCAGGCAGAACCCATATAGCCCATTGTTGGAATTAACGCTACATTAAGTGCGATAGTGAGTAACGCTCCTGCTACCGATACGCGTGCGCCAAGCATGGTATTGTCGGTTAACTTATACCAAACCGAAAGGTTTACGTACATGCCCAAAAACAAATTGGCGAGCAGCAATACCGGTACAACTTTTAGCCCCACCCTAAATTCGCTGCCAATAAACAATTGCCACCAAGGCAAATAGAGCATCACAAACAAAAACACCAACACACACACCACCACAAAGTATTTCATTACATCGGCATATACTTTACGCGATGAGTCATTCTTTGCCTGTGCAAAAAAGAAAGGCTCGGCTGCGTACCGAAAAGCCTGAATAAACAAAGTCATCAATACCGCCAACTTATAACAGGCTCCGTAAATGCCCAATTGCTGCATGTTGGTTTCATTATCAAACGGCAGCAGGTATTTCAAAATCATGCGGTCAAGCATTTCGTTTATTATTCCCGCAAAGCCAATAATGACCATTGGAGCGGAGTAGCGCAGCATTTTTCCAAGAAGTTCGCGGTTGAGAACAGATTTAACGTTCAACAACATTGGCAATAGTAACGCAATTTTTACTGCACTGGCAATTACATTCGAAATGAAAATGTACCCCACCCCTATTGCCGGATTGTAAAACGAGGCAAGAAATGAACCGGTGTTTTGTTCGTAAGCTTTGCGACAAACAACAATGAAAAAAATGTTCAGCAAAACTGTAATGCCCGTTTCGGTTAGTTTAATGCCCGCAAAGTGCAAGGCTTTGTTTTGCGCCCGCAGTTTCGCAAACGGAATGGCAGCAACCGAATCGAAAGCAAGAATGGCGGCAAACCAATAAAAGTATTCTTTGTTTTCGGGGTATCGCAACGCTGTTGACAAAGGCGATGCAAACAACACAATAAGCGCAACAAACAACACATTAAGTATAGCCACCACTCCAAGAGCAGTGGAATAAACATCCTCGCGGTTTTCTTGTTGTTGGCTAAAACGGAAGAAACCTGTCTCCAATCCAAAAACAAGCAACACGGCAAAAAAGCCCGAGTATGCATAAAATTCCGAAACTACACCGTATTCGCCCGTGCTGAATGAATAGGTGTAAAGTGGAACCAACAGGTAATTCAGAAACCTGCCGAGGATGCTGCTCAGCCCGTAAACAAGGGTTTGTGAGGCTAGTTTTTTAAGCGGATTCAAAATTCAGAGCATTGATTTACAAACGCTAAGTTCTTTGTTTTATGATATACCGCTCATCACTTTTCAAGAGGGAAAACACTTCTGTAACCTTTTGCATACGCCAGCGTAAATACAAAGCAGTAGGCTTGGACACGCTGAAAGATTTTGGTTAATTGTTAAAGTGGGTTTATGAAGAATGTAGTTTACTCTTTTCTCCTCGGTACATTTTTCACGGGTGTTTTACCCGCGCAAAACAACACTCCTGTTTACATCAACGGCAAATACGAAGGCGATTACAAAGACGGCAAGAAAGACGGGCTTGGGCGCGCTACTTATTATGACGGTTCGATGTATTCGGGCATGTGGAAAGATGACATGCGAAATGGCATTGGGCGCGCTGTGTTTAAAGACGGCTCATCGTATTATGGCGACTGGAAAAACGACATACGCTGCGGCAAAGGCGCTTACGAGTTTGTGAATGGCGACAAATTCATCGGGCAGTTTGACAATGACCAGATGCACGGTTGGGGAACTTACTCATACGCCAATGGAAACAAATATGTGGGGGAGTTTGTGCACGGTTCCATTACCGGCAAAGGCACTATCTATTATGCTAATGGTGACCGTTACGAAGGCATGTTTATTGACGGAGTAAAATCGGGCAAAGGGAAATATTTCTACAAAAGCGGAAATGTGTTTGACGGCAATTTTGTGGCTGATAAAAAAGAGGGCTTCGGAAAATTAACCTTTGCCAATGGCGACCAATACATAGGGCAGTTTGTGAACAACAACCGAACAGGTAAAGGAGTTTTTATGTGGAGCAATGGCGATAAATACGAAGGCTACTTTGCCGATGGAAAAATGCATGGCGAAGGAACGTTTACATGGGCAGATGGTGATGTATATGTTGGCGAATGGCGCAACAACCAGCGCGATGGTAAAGGCAGAATGATTTTTAAGCAGAGCGGCAGAGAGGAAATGTTGGTTTACGACAACGGGACAAAGCAATAAATGGAAGATTTGGTGATGGTGGTTGGGGGCAGCCGAAAGGTTGCCCTCTTTTTTTTACCGCCCAAGTATTTCATATTCGGTAGTGCTTTCGCTTTTTTATCAAACCAAGTTTACCGAAGCCGGTTGCGATGAAGCCGGGCGCGGCTGCCTTGCGGGACCGGTTTATGCAGCGGCTGTTATTCTCCCTCCAACCTTTAAAAACACGTTACTTAACGATTCAAAAAAACTTACGCGTAAACAACGCGATGAACTGCGACCCGTAATTGAAAAAGAAGCCGTGGCATTTGCTGTTGCATCGGTAGATAATCAAAAAATTGATGAGATAAATATTCTGAATGCTTCGTTTCTTGCCATGCACAAAGCATTGGACAAACTCAATACCGCTTTCGGATTTTTAATTATTGACGGCAATCGCTTTAAACCTTACAAAAACATTCCGCACCAAACCATTATTGAAGGCGATGGAAAATATTTGAGCATTGCGGCTGCCTCGGTGTTGGCAAAAACCTACCGCGATGAGTATATGGAAGCCGTACACGCTCAGTTTCCGGAGTACGGCTGGCTGCAAAACAAAGGATATGCCACAGCCGCACACCGCAAAGCAATTCTTGAACTGGGGCACTCGCCCTTGCACCGAAAAAGTTTTGTGCTAAAAGAAACGCAAATGAAAATTTGGTAGTGGGGTTTAGTCGGCTTCCGCCACCACTTCGTTTACTTCGGGTACCATGCGTTTCAATAATCCTTCTATTCCCGATTTAAGTGTAATAGTTGACGATGGACAACCACTGCACGAACCTTGCAACGAAAGTGTTACCACACCTTCTTCAAACGATTTGAATTCAATATGCCCTCCATCCATTTGAATGGCAGGCTTCACATATTTTTCCAACAACTCTTTTATTTTGCTTTCGGGGTCGGTTGCCGCTGCTTCGTTGCTTTGCTGCTTCAAAATGTCTTTCGGCAGCAGCGCATCATCAACAGGTTTAGTTCCTGAAGCAAGAAAATTTTTAATGGCGGATTTTAACTCATCGTTTATTTCCAACCATTCGTATTCGGGCTTTTTGGTAACGGTTACAAAGTTGTTGGCAATAAACACCCCGTTTACAAACGGAATAGCAAACAGCATTTTTGCCAGTGCTGAACCTTCTGCCAACTCGCGCGTGCGGAAGTCGAGTTGAAAGTTAGGAAGTATATGCCGGTTGGTTACAAACTTCTGGCTTTCGGGATTGGGGGTCATTTCGGTGTATATTTCAATGATATTTTCTGCGCTCATATTGTATGTTTAGCGGAGCAAAGCAACACTTTCCGATATAAAGTTTCAAACCTTTCAACGAGTTTTAGCAAATGATTTTACGGATTAAAGTAAAACCCGGCAGCAAAACCGATGAAATAGTGCGCGAAGCAGACGGCACCGTTAAAGTTAAAATCCGCGCGCAACCTATTGAAGGCAAAGCCAACAAATACCTGATTGAATTTTTGAGCGAGATACTCCGGCTGCCCAAATCGAAAATAAACCTGCTGAAAGGCGAAACCAATTCGTTTAAAACGTTGGAGATAGATGCAACGGAGGAGTATGTGTGGGCTAAATTTGAGGAGAAACCGTAATAACAGCAACTTGAGTAATTGTTCTGGCAACTATTACAGCAAATGGAGCTATCCGTTATCGTATCTCCTAAATCAAAAACCTTCCGTTCTCATAAATCTTAACACCATCGGCAATTATCTCTCCACCGTTTTTCATATCGGTAATCATATCCCAATGCACGGTACTTTCGTTTTTGCCGCCACACTGTTTGTAGCTTTGCCCCACCGCCATGTGAATGCTGCCGCCAATTTTTTCATCGAATAAAATATTGCGCGTAGTGCGCTGTATGTTGTAGTTAGTGCCTATGGCTACCTCGCCCCAATGGCGCGCACCTTCAATGGCAAAAACTTTATCGAGTACATCCTGCCCTTGCTCCGCCTGCCATTTTACTACTTCACCGTTTTTCACTTCGAGCCGTATGCCCCTTACATCTTTTCCCGCGTATATGGTGGGATAGCTGAAATACGCCCAGCCGTTTACGCTGTCTTCAATCGGTGCGCTGAAAACTTCTCCGCTGGGCATGTTGGCTCTGCCATCGCTGTTCATCCATTTTCGTCCTTTCACCGAAAAAGTAATATCAATGTTGGGGCCTTTGTATTGCATTACATCAGCATTGCTCAGATAGTCCACATACACCTGTTGTGTTTTGCGTACTTCCAACCACTTCTCTACAGGGTTTTCTTCAAACAAATTACAGGCTCCGAAAACAAATTTTTCGTATTCGGCTAAACTCATTTCAGCATCATCGGCACCGGCTTGTGTAGGATACTGGCACAGGCAGCGCCTCATGCTTCCGTTTCCTATTCGGTCAAAATAAATACGGTTTATTTCCTGCTGGGCTTTCTGATAAATTTTAAACCTGCCCACATCCGATGCTTCAAAATCATCATCGCCTTTGCTGAAAGGTGCGCGAATACTAAGGAAGCAGTCAAAGTTCTCCATCACGTATTTCTTCATAGGGTTTACCCAAGCCAACTGTTCCTCTCCCGCATATTCAAGCATGGCTTTTTGCAAGCCTTTAATTTCCATATTAAACACAGGTATGCCTCCGGCTTTGTAAACTTCTTTTGCCACTTCGGTAAGCAGCGGCTCTGCCAAATTGGTAGAAGTGATATATACCTTATCGTTGGTTTTTACTTCCAAACAATAATTAACCAACAGCCCTGCATATTTTTCCAGCAGTTGCTTTTTATCTGCGCCTACATTTGCCATTATCAGAAAATTTGCGTGCGAAAATAGAAAAAGCCGGAAGCGACAACTTACGGAAGCAAAACGGGCGTATCTTCATCGCTGTTTTAATTTTACGAAAATGGATTTAACGATTGATATTGTGCTGATGGTGTTTGGCGCAGTGCTTATGCTTACGGGTATTATAGGCTGCATTGTGCCATTTCTACCCGGTCCTCCTCTGTGCTATGTAGCGCTGTTACTCGCTCATTTTACTTCTTCCATTCAATTCAGTACAAACTTTTTGTTGCTGTGGGCGGTGATTGTAATTGTTATCAGCTTAATTGATTACCTCATCCCAATATGGGGTGCTAAAAATTTCGGAGGCACCAAAGCAGGCATGTGGGGCTCTGCCATTGGTTTGGTTCTCGGGATTATTCTTCTGCCGCCAATTGGTGTTATTGTGGGACCTGTTGTTGGTGCTTTTATTGGAGAACTTGCCGTGCATGGCAGTGATGTTGGCACAGCAATTAAATCGGCAATGGGCGCTTTAATCGGCTTTGTTTTAAGCACCGGTTTAAAACTTACCGTAAGTTTTGTGATGACCTTCTACTTTGTAAAAGAAATCATCGTTTCATTTGCAGGGTGAGTAATCGCGTTTTTGGGAGTTTGTTGTTAGCGGCACTTGGTGTGTACCTGTTGGGTATGCGGGTAGATGTTATGGAAGTGGATGCTGCACAATATGCCGAAATGAGTTGGGAAATGCTCACCACCGGCAATTACCTGCAAGTGTATAATTGCGGCAAACCGTACCTCGATAAACCTCCGTTACTTTTTTGGCTGAACGCACTGAGTTTTTTCCTGTTCGGCATAAGCAATTTTTCGTACAAACTTCCTTCGCTGCTGTTTGCGCTGCTGGCAATCTACGCCACATACCGCATGGCAAAACATTTTTATGATGAACCTGTTGCCCGGCTATCGGCTGTACTGCTTGCCACTACGCAGGCATTGTTTTTAATGACCAACGATGTTCGCACCGATACCATGCTTACCGGTGCTGTTGTGTTTGCGGTATGGCAATGGGTGCTGTACTTCGAGGAAGGCAAATGGGAAAATCTGCTGTTGGGCAGTGCGGGCGTTGCACTCGCATTGTTAGCCAAAGGACCTATTGGCTTAATCGCAGCAGGCGCAGCGTTGCTGCCGCATTTGATTCTGAAAAAGCAATGGAAGCAAATTTTTGATGCAAAACTTTTTGTAGCGGGTTTCGTTATCGCAATTTTCCTGCTGCCCATGAGCATTGGTTTGTATCAGCAATGGGGCATTAAAGGTTTGCGATTCTATTTTTGGACACAGAGTTTCGGGCGTATAACGGGCGAAAGCGAATGGAACAATAACCCCGATACTTTTTTCCTTTTACACACTACTGCATGGGCAATTGCGCCCTGGACAATTTTCCTGCTTATCGGTTGGGTTTCGGGGCTTTACAACCTGATAAAAATGCGCTTTGTGTCGTGGAGCAGAAAAGAGTTTGTAACCGTGAGCGGATTTACCATTGTATTGTTGTTGCTTTCATTATCGCGGTATCAGCTATCGCATTATGTATATGTATTACTTCCGTTTGCAGCAGTTATTGCGGCACAATGTATTTATGACCGGTACTATCGGAACGAAAAGAAAACCGCATGTACATGGATACAGACACTTGTGTGTATTGCATTGCTTGCAATTGCCGCAGCGTTATATTATTCCTTAACAGCCGGCAACGCATTGGCTCTTGGAGTGCTTGTTGCATGTTGTGCAGCTACAGTGTTTGCGTTCATAAAATTCAGAGACATTATTCTTACATCGGCAACAACAGCCATAGGATTTAATCTGCTGCTGAGTGCATTTTACTTTCCTTCTATTTTGAAGTATCAACCCGGAAATGATTTTGGCAGATATGTTAGAGAACATATAACAAAGGGCAGCAGATTAGTGATGTATCATACGGTTTCCGATTTTTCTACCGCTTTTTATGCCCGTCAAATTGAAATTCCCGTAATCTGGACAAAAGAAGATTTCAGTCAAAAACTGAAAGAGTATTCCGAGCTTTTTGTAATTGCCGCACCTTATGGTTTGCAGCAATTAAATGAAGAAAACATCGGTTACGAGATAATTGAAGAGCGATTAGCCTATCCGGTTTCGCGGTTGAGTTACCGCTTTCTTAATCCGGCAACCCGAAAGGAAGCTTGCAGTACAGTTTATTTATTGAAGGTTAAGTCTTAGAAGAATATTCTTTTCTGTAAATTTTCAGGAGCAGAAGGAAATACGAAATAAGCAACGGCCCGAAAATAAGCCCTACAAACCCAAACACACTTAACCCTACAATTACTCCAAAAAATGTAACCAGCGGATGAATATTGCCTATTCGCTTTTGCAGAATAAAGCGAAATACATTGTCAACGTTGGCAATAATGGCACTTCCGTAAATAAGTAGTCCTGCTGCCTGCCACTGCTGCCCGCTTATAAACAGAAACACCACTAACGGAATCCAAACAACGGTAGTGCCCACCACCGGAATTACGCTCATAATACCCGTTAGTACTGCCCAAAAAAAAGCTTCGTTTACACCAAAAAACAAATAGCCGATTAACGCAGTTATAGCCTGTAATACTGCCAGCACCACAATACCAATAGAGTTTGAAAGAGTTTGGCTTTTAAGTTCGGTAAGCAACAGTTGGTCGTTCTCATCGTTAAAGGGCAAATTTTTCCGCACTTCGGCTTCAAACTCGCGCGCATGGTAAAGCATAAAATACAACAGAAAGTAAAGTACAAATACATCTACCAACGCATTGGCAGTGGCACTTAAAAACTTGGGGATGGCTTCGGCAGCCAATGAAGTTAATTTGTTGATAGTATCTCCGGTAAGCAGCTTTATACCCAAGTAATCTTCAACCGTGCCGCTCCATTCCTGCAGCAATCGCAAAACGTCTTCGTAGTGGCTTATGAGAAAACTTATTTTTCCGGAGAGCATAACTGTTACAAGAATTACGGGCAGCACCATTACTACAAACGAAAAAAGCATGAGTAGCACCACTGAAAGAATTTTCGGGAACTTACGCTTGCTGCGCTCTGTTAAATAAAAGTGTGGTTTACGCAATAACACATAAAAAACCACGGCACCTAAAAACGCACTTAAAAATCCTTTCAGCAGCCAAAACAGAAAAAAGCCCAATACAAAAATAGCTGCAAGGAACAGCGCTTGCTTAAGTTTGCCGGGATTAAGACTCATGAACTAAATATAAATCTTGCATGAACGAAAGGCGGGTTAATAGCGTGAGCGCTTAAAACTTCGGAACATTTGGTACTTGCCGTCAATTTTAATTTGAATGGCGTACAGTCCTACCATAAAAAAATCAATGGTGCTTATTCGTATTCGTTCGTGCCCTTCGTACACTTGCACCATTTCAAAAAACACTAGCTCGTGTTGGCTGTTAATGATGTAAATTTTAACGGTGTGCTCTTCTCCGTCATGCACTTTAAAGTCGAATTGTAAAAAATCGTAAAAAGGTTCGGGGCTAATGCGCACCAATTCGATGCGCGTGGTATCTACAATATCAAGCGTATCACCATATAACTGAATTTCTTCTTCCACCACACTTGTTTGTGCCGAAACGCACAACGTAACAAGCAGAAAAAAACCAGAGAGTATAGTTTTCATCTTGACAAACACTTTCATTCCATTAGCAATAAGCATAGTTTTATTTAGTAAAAACATGAGGTGCATTGTTTTATACTTCTTAAAATTACAACA
Source organism: Chitinophagales bacterium (assembly GCA_026129525.1). Classification (GTDB taxonomy): domain Bacteria; phylum Bacteroidota; class Bacteroidia; order Chitinophagales; family LD1; genus Bog-950. The sequence goes on from JAHCHW010000004.1 coordinate 367,824, forward strand.
AATGTCGTTTCAAAAAAGTTGTGGCTTATAATAAAATGAAATACTTACTACCTGTTGTTGTTGCATTGCTGTTGTTTCCTTCTTGTAAAACAGATGCCCCCGTTGTAGGCAATAACGAAAAACGAGAATGCAATACATTGCTATCTCAACTTGATACAGCAGTGTTGCTCGTAATGGGGCAAAGCAATGCGGCTAATGCCGGAAACAAACTTTACAGTTCGTATTGTAATCGCACTCACAACTTTTACGCGGGTAATTATTACGAATTGAACGACCCGCTAAAAGGTGCCAACGGAACAGGCGGCAGTGTATGGAGCCGCTTAGCCGATAAAATGCTGGAACGGAATTTTGCTGCCACTGTTATTGTTGCGCCCTGTGCCATTGGCGGAACCAAAATAGAACAATGGATACCTGGAGGAGAATTCAATTACTTAATTGGAGAAACAGTTGCCCATTTACAAACTGCCGGATTAAAGGTAACACATGTGCTGTGGCATCAGGGCGAAAGCAATCATGTGTTGTATGCAGGCGGCATAAGCGCACAACAAAATGCAGTAAACTACTCCTCTGCCTTTCATTTGCTCGTTAATCACCTCCGAAGTTTAGGAGTTGATGCGCCTGTGTATGCTGCCCTTACCACCCGTTGCATAGGCGAGCCGGATTATGCTTTACAGGATGCTCAGCGGAATCTTGCCAACTATTCATTGAAAATTTACAATGGTCCGAATACCGATATGCTGGGCAATGAATTTCGTTACGACAAATGTCATTTCAACGAGCAAGGTTTAAACCTTCATGCCGAAATGTGGTTGGAGGCGATTAGAAAGTGAATGAAAAATTTAGAAGCCCGCAAACGACTGAACAATAGCCGGCAGTTTGCCATTGTTGCGCTCATCTTCCATTAACCGGCCGAAATCCTTTTCGGTGTAGCCTTTGGGCAATTTGAAATAATCTTTAGAAACGTTTTCTTTTCGCACTGCCACTTTTACTGTCGATTCTTTCTTGCTGACCTTGTTGATTACCTCTGCTTCTAAAATTACCTGAGTGGTGCCTTGTGCTTCATTCCAGTTGTTCATTAAGCGTAAAACAGGAATAATTTCATTCATCGGAAACTTAATGTCGGTTGTCCATGCTGTAACTTTTAGTGATTCATCTTCGGCTGTGGCGCGGGTTTGCTTCATCCCGTTTTCCTCGCGTGTTTTATCGGTTTGCTTAAATGCGAGTTTATAATCTTTCCGGTAGTTTTCTTTCAAATTTTTCTCCTCGTAGTACTCGGTCAGTTTATCGTACTTGTACTTTATCATCACTTTTTTATCGGGGGTTGAAACAGTATAAAAATCTTTTGTTTCGGTATCCAGAATAAAAAAGTCGTACTTCGGATTGCCATTCTGCTTTTGCTTAATGTACACTTGAGTGTCCTTTACACGTAATTCAGCAACAGCAGGAGCATCTTTGCCAATAGTGTAGGTAACCGTCAACACTCCTTCAAATGAAGGTTGAGCCATAATAACGGCAACAGAAAAAACAACAAAGCACAACGAAAAAAATTTGTTCATAACAACAGATTTAAAAACCGGTTCCCGAAAATCAGCAAACCGACAGCGCCTGCAATAATAGCGGAAATCAGCACTGCCCCCGCAGCTACATCTTTAATTTTTCCGGCTGTGGGGTGAAATTCCGGTGAAACAAAATCAACCAAATACTCAATGGCGGTGTTCAGCATTTCGGCTACCAGCACCAATCCGAAAACCAAAAACAATATTGCCCACTCAATTGCAGTAATTTGAAAGTAGAGCCCTGCAACCGATACAATTGCCAACGCCAGCAAATGAACTTTCAAATTCAGTTGCTCTCTTACTGCTACTGCAATGCCTTTAACGGCATACATAAACCCGCGAAAAAACTTTAGCATAATACCGATTCAACTGCCTGTTTCAAAAGAACAGAATTCCATGCTAAGTTTTTAAACCCGGTATAAGCCGCAGATTTTTTTAACGCATCTTGCAACTTGAAATTGAATTGGGAATCACAGAAGGCAATCCTCTTTTCGTGTAGTACACCTGCAAGATATTCCTGCTCGGTTTGCCCGGGCGTAGGCACAAACACTGCTTTCTTTTTCAGTTTTACTAAATCCATTATGGTGCTGTAGCCGGAGCGGGCTACAACAAACTCACTTGCGGCAATAATTTTGTTCAGTTCACCGGCATGGCAAATGTCGCGCACTGCTGCGTTGCCAAAATCGTTTTCTCTTTTCGCATCGGTTCCGCGAATCATTATCGCACTTTCGCCCATATCCGAAATTTGTTTTCCCATCATTTTTTCGAAAATACTCCGTTGGGGTTCCGGACCGGAGCATAGTACACATACTTTATACTTAAGCGGCAACTTCATTTCATCTAACTGCGAAAGAAAACCGATGTAGCGATGCGGAATTTCCTCGCTCAATTCACACAATTTTCCTGTAAATGTATTTTGTATGGCAGGAATCCAAATTTCGCTGAAACGTTTTAGTTGCCGCACATTAAATCGGTTCACTATCGGCTCCATCCATTTAAAACTATCGGGCATAATTAAGTAACACTGATGCGTAATAAACACCGACTTTGCCTTGCTTGAATAACACCCATAACGGTTGTCGGAAATAACCACATCAATTCTCTCGTTGGCAACAATTTTTTCTACTTCACTTTGTTCTTTAAAAATGGTTTTGATAAACTTCGGCAACTGGCTGCCCATTTTCCAAACCATGGCATCGCCCTGCGGATAAACGGGATTGTAGGCAGGCAATATGTGTATAGTTAAACCCGGAAATCGTTCCTGTAAATACTTTAATGCCAAGCCATCGGAAGCCAGTGTTACCTGTGCCCCATTCCGTAGTAGTTCCTCAATAACCGGAATGCTGCGCGTGGCATGGCCCAAACCCCAATTGAGCACACAATACAAAATTCGCTTCCCTGCTTCCGGCACAAATAATTATTTTCGTTTACAAACGTTGTTACAGTAATGACAAAGCAAATAAAACATATCGTCCGCTTAGCACTGGTGGTGTTCAGTTTGGCTGTACTGGCAACGGCTCTTCCCTCGTGTAAGGCAAACAAATGCGATTGCCCTACCTTTGGCGGACACAGACTAAAACATTAAACCGGTATGATAATTTCGAAAAAAGTTGAGAAAGCGCTCAACGAACACTTGATATTGGAAATGGCAGCTACTTACAATTACCTGTCGGTGGCTTCGTGGTGCGAGGTAGAAGGCTACGAAGGCTCCGCTAAATTTTTTTACAAGCAGTCGGAAGAGGAGAATACCCACTTCATGAAATTTTTTACGTACATCAACGAAGTGGGCGGACATGCCCTGGTGCCTGCATTAAAAAAGCCAAAGTATTCTTTTAAATCCATTCAGGAAGCGGTGGAAATGGCATTGGCGCACGAGCAAAAAGTAACCAAAGCCATTTACAAAATTATTACCCTCGCCAAAGAAGAAGGCGACCACGCCACCGAAGATTTTCTCCGCTTTTTTGTAGATGAACAAAAGGAAGAAGAAGTACAGTTTAAGCGCATCCTAGACAAGATAAAACTGATTGGCGGTGGCCCCCAAAGCCTGTATTATGTTGACCGCGAGTTTGAACGCCTTGCCGCTGCCGCAACAGGCGGAAAAAAGAAAAAAGACAAGGGAGAAGAAAATTAATTGCTTTCTCCCTTGACAAACACTTCCTCATTTCTTAAATTATTGCATGTAAAGCAGGAGGTCATTTGAAGTCGTTGGATAAACTAAGCGCGGGTGAACGCGCATACATTGTAGATATGAAAAACTCGCGCCTATGCGAGAAGTTGTTTGAAATGGGAGTTTTTCCGGGGGCTTTTGTGGAGGTTCAGTTCAATTCGGAAGAGCACTCTTCCATTATCGTAAAAATAAACGGACGCACTTACAACATTTACAAACCGGCAGCAGAAACCATTATTACCAATACGGTTCACTTTGAAGCGTCTCTTAACTGACCTCGTTTCTTCTTTTTCTTTTCAGGTTTTGTTTTTACCCGCTTTCCCTTTTTAGGTAATGGAGACTTTTCATTATCTCCTATAACAACCATTTCTACGGCAGGTTGTTTCCGTTTTCGCTTAGCCTTTCGTTTCTTTTCAGTTTCTGCCGGAATATCATACGTCTTTACATCCGGAAAATAGCTATGTGTGTCATCCTCCTTTTCACGTTCAAGAGGAATTATTTTCTTCTCTGTTACTGCTGTAGCAAGTTCTTCATCTTTTGTAGTGTCGGCTGTGTTTCCCGTTACTTCGACCACCGGCTTAGTTGCCTTTGATGGTACCGGCTTATAATCAGGATTGGGTGCAACCTTGTCTTCCGTTTCTTCCAAAACAATATCTAACCGATAGTCGAACGGTTGATTAAATCCGACTGTTGAGAGGTAAAAAGTAGTGTCCCTGTATTTATTCATCACTCCCGGTGATCGCTTGTCAATACTTACGCGGTACATGGTTTCATACTCTAGCCTTACATTGTAGTAACCATCAATGCCCGTAGTAACGCGGTCTTCCTTGCGCGTCATTACGTTCTTTACAGAAATAGTAGCCCCCTTAATCGGAAAATCATCCTCTTTACTTTTAATAACCCCAAGCAGGCGCATGCCGTCTTTTCGCAAAATTACGGTTACAGTGGCGGGAGAAGGATTTCCCTTTTTATCGGTTGTAATGCTGAATGTGGTATCGGTGTAACCGGGATGTGTAACATGCAACTTGTATGTTTTGCTTTTTCCTGCAATAAAGCGGTACGAGCCGTCAAAATATGTTTTAAGAGTGGTAATGGAATCGTTCCCTTCGCGGATTTCCACCTTTGCCTGAAAAATGGCAACAGGGATGGAATCAAGTTTTTTTACATACCCTACAAACTCCTGTGCGGTAGCACACGAAAAAAATAAAATCAAAAGGAGGAATGGACTAAATACCCTGTTCACTGTTTCAGTTTGCCAAGCTGCCGTTCAGGCGCAATTTAGGTTTCAAATATTTAGCCGTAAAGGAATTTTTTACACCGGTAATTCCTTCCGGCACTCCTTCATAAACAAGATAGCCGCCCTCATCGCCACCTTCGGGTCCCAGGTCAATCAGCCAGTCGGCACATTTTATTACATCCATGTTGTGTTCTATCACCACCACGGTATGCCCGGCTTCTATCAGTTGATTAAAAGCTGAAACCAATTTGCTGATATCGTGAAAATGCAAACCGGTGGTGGGTTCATCGAAAATAAAAAGAATAGGATCGGGTGCTGTGCCGCGGGTGAGGAACGAAGCTAATTTCACCCGCTGTGCTTCTCCACCGCTCAAGGTTGAACTCGACTGACCGAGTTTTACATACCCCAAACCAACTTTTTGCAAGGGGGAAAGCTTTTGCACCACATCGCTGTTGTCAATAAAAAACTCCATCGCTTCATCTACGCTCAACTCCAGCACTTCGTAAATGTTTTTGCCTTTATACTGCACTTCCAGAACTTCTTCCTTAAACTTTTTTCCGTTGCATTCTTCGCACTTTAAATGCACATCTGCCAAAAACTGCATTTCTACAATTACCTCGCCCTCGCCTTTGCAGGTTTCGCAGCGCCCGCCTTCCACATTAAACGAAAAATCTTTAGGCTGATAGCCGCGTAGTTTTGAAAGTTGCTGCCTTGCAAACAACTCGCGGATGCCATCGTACGCTTTTACATAAGTAACCGGATTAGAACGCGAGCTGCGCCCTAACGGATTTTGGTCAATCATTTCCACCGCGGTAATACGCTTCAAATCACCGGATAGTTCTTTGTAGCTACCGGGCTTTTCGCCTGCTCCGTCAAACATTCGCATTAAAGCGGGATAAAGTATTTTTTTGATGAGGGTAGTTTTGCCCGATCCGCTAACACCGCTCACTACGGTCAACGCTTTCAAGGGCAGCTTTACATCAATCCCTTTTAAATTATGCTGCGAAGCGCCTTTCAGAAAAAGCCAGTTGGAAGGTTTTCTGCGTTGGGTGTTGTACGGAATTTCCAACTCTTCACTCAGGTATTTTGCCGTCAGTGTTCCGGCTTTCAGTATTTCTTTCGATGCGCCATTGTACATCACCTCACCGCCAAACACTCCTGCTTCGGGCCCCATATCTACAATATGGTCGCTGGCTTTCATAATGTCTTCATCGTGCTCTACCACCACTACGGTGTTTCCCAAATTGCGGAGATTTTTCAAAACCGTAATCAACCTATCGGTATCGCGTTGGTGCAAGCCTATACTCGGCTCATCTAAAATATAAAGCGAAGAAGTAAGGTTGCTGCCTATGGAGCGGGTAAGGTTGATGCGTTGCGTTTCGCCACCGGAAAGCGTATTCGAAAGACGGTTTAAGGTAAGATAACCCAAGCCCACATCCATCATAGTTTGCAGGCGGCTGCGTACTTCAAGCAGAATTTTATCGGCAATCTTACTTTCGGTTGTTCCTAAATGAAGGTTTTTAAAAAACTCATTCAGTTCTTTAATGGGCATCAGCAAAAGTTCGGCAATGTTTTTCCCGCCAACCAATACATACTGTGCATCTTTGCGTATGCGCGAACCTTTGCAGTCGGGGCAGGTGGTTTTTCCGCGGTAGCGGCTCAACATTACACGGTACTGAATTTTGTAACTCTTTTCTTCCAAGTATTTGAAGAAGTAATCCAAGCCGTGGAAATAATCGTTGCCCGTCCACAGTAACTGCTTTTCCTTTTCGCTTAAATCTTTGTAAGCGCGGTGAATGGGAAAATCGAACATGATTCCCTTTTTGATGAGCGGCTCTAACCACTCGCTCATTTTTTCGCCACGCCAGGGAGCAATGGCTTCTTCGTACACCGAAAGTTCTTTGTCCGGGAAAATCAAATCTTCATCCAAGCCCATTACCGTTCCAAAACCTTCGCATGTTTTACAGGCTCCGTACGGATTGTTGAAGTTGAAAAAGTTAGGCGATGGCTCTTCGAACGAAATACCATCAGCTTCAAACTTATTGCTGAAATTTTTTTCGGCACCGCTTCCGGTTTCTATAATACATTCGTTGTGCCCTTCGCTGAAAGCTGTTTGAATACTATCTGCCGCGCGACTGGTTAAATCTTCATCACCCGCTTTCACCACCAACCTGTCCACCAACACGCGTATAGCTTTTGGTTTTTGTTTCAATACATCTTTACTTTCGAGCAGTTCCTCTATTTGGGCAATTTCGGTTCCCGATTTTATTCTCGTAAACCCCTTCTGCAACAGTAACTTCAGTTCTTCCGCAAACGGCTTCTTCGGTTTTTCTTCAAAGTAGATGAACGCCTTTTCTCCTTCATTAAGCGAGAAGATGTAGTCCACCACATCGCGCACTTCGTGTTTGGTTACCGGCTCTCCGCTTTTGGGTGAGTAGGTTTTCCCCGTACGGGCAAACAAAAGGCGCAGGTAATCGTATATCTCGGTTAACGAGCCAACGGTGCTGCGCGTAGTGCGCGTAGAAACTTTTTGTTCGATGGCAATAGCCGGGCACAATCCTTTTATGTAGTCCACATCGGGTTTGTCCATACGGGTAAGAAACTGGCGGGCATACGAAGAGAGCGATTCCACGTATCTGCGTTGCCCTTCGGCATAAAGCGTGTCGATGGTAAGGGACGATTTTCCCGAACCGGAAACACCGGTGATAACGATAAATTTGTTTTTAGGGAGTTCCACATCCACATTTTTAAGATTGTGAACGCGGGCGCCTTTAATGAAAATTTTTGGGGGGGGTGAAAATTTATTTGGTGAATTCAATTTTATTTTTTTAACTTCGGTATAACAATAAAAAGCAGCTTCTATAGAACAGACCTTCTACTTCAACATTCAAAGACCGCAAAAATAGGTATTAGAGGGTATTTCTACTTCAATTTTTCAGCTATCGTTTAGAACATTACGCTATCAGTGTGTTGCAGCAAGTTTCGTAAGAAACAGGGCAGCGTTTTTTGTTTGTTCTTCCCGCATGGGATAGCGGTAACACACCGGTAACTAATTTGTTCAACAAAAGCCAAGAGCTATCGGAAAAGTCTTTACGTTTTAATTATTCACTAACCCAAAAACGTAAAGTTATGCGTACTCAAATCCTAAGCGATAAGGAACTGGTTGACCAGTACATCGCAGGCAACGAAATGGCTCTGGAAAGGCTTATCCACCGTCATAAGGACAAAGTGTACACGTCCATTTACTGTATTGTAAAAGACCAGTACCTGTCCGAAGACATTTTCCAGGAAACGTTTATTAAAGCCATAGATACTCTCCGCAGTGGCAAATACAACGAAGAGGGCAAGTTTGCCCCCTGGGTTATGCGTATAGCCTACAACCTGTGCATTGACCACTTCCGCAAGTTGAAGCGCCTGCCCGGTGTAGTAACCAGCGAAGGCGATGATATTTTTAAATACATGAAGTTTGAAGAAACTCCGGTAGAAGAGCACATGGCGGTAGAGAAGTTTGAAGGCAAACTGAAAGACCTGATTGAGCAACTGCCCGAAGACCAAAAAGAAGTGGTGATACTCCGCCATTTTTTCAACTTCAGTTTTAAAGAAGTGGCCGAATACACTCAATCGCCCCTAAATACTTGTTTGGGCAGAATGCGTTATGCGCTGATGAATCTTAGAAAGATGATGGAGCAGCAGCGGGTAATGCTGCGGTAAGTAGTTTAAATGGATAAACAGAAACCAAAGGGAGAACAACTTCCTTCGGTTTCTGTTTATTTTTACACGCAAGTTTTAAATGAACCAGAGCAGACCATGACACGTCAGGACCAAAATGTTGAAATTGCCCGTTACCAAACAGACATTGCCACCCGCCTCGGCATTGATTCGCAAAATCTCATTTTTAATTACAAGCAGAAGAACGAAACCGTACGGCTTGATTTGGTAACCGTAAATCCGAAACACGACCAGTCGTTTTTGTTTCACACCATTACCGGTACCGATAAAATTGATGCGCTTAAAAAA
>JAHCHW010000005.1 GCA_026129525.1 Chitinophagales bacterium
CTTGGGTAGGTAATGGGCGGGAGTGCTGCCCGCCAAATCGCACACGCCTGCCTTTGTTGCAGCAAAACCGTCTAACTCTTGTATGGCGGCTATGGCAAGGGGGATGAGGGCGGTGTAGTTAAGGGTTTTGAAAGTAAATGTATCCATGAGCAAATTACCGCCTGTGTCAAGTATGGCGGGCTGCATTAAGGGGCGTACAATTGCGGGCAGGGTAGTGTCTATTTGTTGCGCTATAAGACCATACTGTAGTCCTTCATCAAAATTCATGTATGGAAAACTATCCGTTTTAAACACAAACTGCTTGGGCTGTAACTGAGATAATATGCCAATTGCATTACTGATAGTTTCAATGCTGTCTTTAAACATAGCATCGGAAGTGGTAAGATGACCACCAGTGCTGTAGCTAACCCCTTGAAAGTATCCAGCTGCTGCGAGAGGGTACAATAAGCAGCGTCTTGCACTACCATATACTCCAATGTTAACACCATTACAATCGTTAGCCATAAAAGCACCTCCGAAATTAAACGGTGCGCCTTGCGCCATACCAACTACACCTGCATTGTATGGAAGTGCTGTAACGGGAACCACAGGGGGAGTTGGATTGGTAACTACCATTGGCAACCCATTAAATGTAATAGTATTAGGCGCAAGTCCGGAAACACCCGTATTAAAAAATAGCGCGTTCTGAGCAGTAGCCTCACTACCTATGTTCCAAAAGCTCACTGTACTACTTTGAGAAAACATCCCTCGATTTTCCGTTGTATTATTTACGTGCAATTTAGCCTGTGGCGCGCCTGTCATATTTATTCCCACATTTCTTGAAGTTCCATTGTCGGATGGATTAATCAGCAAATTCCCGGCTCCGGTTGTTTGAAAATCGGTAACTCGCAGGGGAGTTAATGAGCTTGTCAACCTCAACTGCGGATCTGTGTCATCCACAATCTCTAATCTTCTAGCTGGGGCATTAACACCAATTCCCACATTCACAGTTGCCCCCGCTCCATTTACCCCATTAATACTACCCAATATAAGCGAGTTATCTTGTGCCACTGTAGAAAAAGCCCCTATAGCTGTTGCGTTATTCAGGTTGTTTGCCGTAGGTACAGCATTCTCGCCTATAAACGTATTGTTATTGCCAGTGGTGTTGCCAGTTCCGGTCCGGCTGAGTGTCCTATCGCCACATTTTGATCACCTTCAGTATTCGTTGTGCCAGAAGATTCGCCCGTAAAGACATTGTTAAACCCCATGGTGTTTGACAACCCCGCTCCCTGTCCTATAAATGTGTTATGAACACCGGTTGTAATACCATTTCCCGCCAAATTACCTACAAAAGTATTTTCTGTAGCTGTAGAAGTTCCATTGCCCGCTCCCACACCCACGTAGATATTGCTTGGTATATTATTATGCCACAGCACATAGTCACTTCCTATACGGTAGCCTCTATCGCCTGTATTCACATTTTTACATCTCCGTTTCCAACATCTAACCTGAATGCGGGTGTTGTAAGCCCTATCCCTACATTAGTACTTGTTCCAGCCCAGCCGTTTACACCGTTTATACTGCCAATTACAATACTGTTCGAAGCGCCTACAAAGGCATTTGCCCCTATAGCTCCTGCATTCGTAAAGTTGTTGGCGCTTGGTTGTGCATTGTGCCCTACAAACACATTGTTACTGCCGGTGGTATTGTTATCTCCCGCAAGGTAACCTGTAAACACATTAAAACTACCTGTTGTATTACTTGCCCCGGCATAAGAGCCCAGTCCTGCATTTAGCTATCCACTGCTGTTTGTTGTACCTGCCATATACCCCACATAAGTATTCTCATCTCCGGTAACGCTATTGGTGCCCGATGAATAACCAACAAAAGTGTTACCATCGGCATCGTTATCATATCCGGCTAAGTTGCCTACCATTGTGTTAAAACTGGCAGTGTTGTTATCCCAACCGGCTTCGCTGCCCACAAAAGTATTGCCCGAGCCTGTTGTATTGCCCGAACCCGCCTGAAAGCCAACAGCCGTGTTATCATCTCCGCTGCTGTTTGCGCCTCCTGCATAAAAACCGGTAAAAGTATTGTGGTCTCCGGTGGTATTGCCAATGCCTGCCCCTACCCCTACAAAAATATTGTTCACATTACTGTTGTGCCATAGCACATGCCCGCCATTTATCATATATCCGTTACTCGCTGTATTCACATCTATGTTTCCGCCTGTAACAGTTAACCGCTGCTGTGGTGTAGCCGTACCAATACCAACATTGCCGCCCGCAAATAGCGCACTATAATTCGTTGTTCCGTCCGATACATTTACACTTAAGCCGATATTCACTGCATTCGTTCCCGTCCAGTTGCCGCTTGATTGTATATCTAACCCAACCTTGGCAATAGAGTTGGTGTTGGACGTGGCATAGTTTTGAATCCATGTGGTTGCGAAGCTTGCTGTTTGAGCGCTAGAATTGATAATTTCCAATGGCACAGAAGGTGTTGTAGTGCCTATGCCTACATACGTACCAACTCCAGTATTAAATATATTTTGTGCATCTACTCTTACTAAACTCAGAAAGAGCAAACAAATAATGTGCAAATTTTTAGTCGTCTTTTTCATGGCTTCATTTTTATCAGTTTACAATTGAATGTTTCATTACTAGAATTGATTTTCAAAAACAAAATTTTAGTTTCTGTGTTACCAATAGGTATATGCTCAATCGTGTTTGTAACATTTTGTTTGAAAAATACTTGCCTACCTAGCTCATCATACACACTTATGCTGTAAGCATCTGTGAAAAAAGCAAACTCAACGTTTACGAAATCAGTTACTGGGTTAGGATATATAGAAATATCGGAGACGATGGTGTTTATAATTGTGCCGGTATACGTATAGTTATAAGTGTATTGAGAATCAGTAGAAAGACACACATCATCTACGTAATAGTAAGCGTTACATTCAAAACCCGTAAACTGAACAGAATCAGTAAATGAATTACTATAGAAATTTCCAACACTTATAAAAGAATAAGCAGAATCCGCAACGAAAGAGCCTGTAATAGAAACCCAATTTAAAGTATCAGTAATTATGGTGTTTGTATAAACATGTGCATAGTTGTTAATCGGTGAAGGATTAACAAGTGTATTATAAGTCGTAGTTGAGAAGAGGACACCCAATTTGTTTACCCCGCAATATTGGTTGTTTACCGGATAAGTAGCCAGACTCACTTTCAAACTGACATAGTACCTAATTCCTATTTGCAGATTAGATGAAAGTTGAATTCCCAAATGTTCACGGTATTCTGATGTTCCATTTTTAGCCCAAAAACCGGCATAAGCATTACCGGAAGCGGGATATTGAAAGCCAAAAATGTTAGAAGGGACCGATGCGTCACTTGAGACAGGAGCGCATTCATTAAAATAATCTGGCGTATTTCGGCATGCAATCCAATTCGTGTAATTGCCAATTTGAATTATACTTGCAGGGCACGTCTGATACTCCTCAAAACTCCCATTCGGCACCAAATTTTGCGCACAGCTAAAAAGTGAAAAGGACAATAGCAGTATTAGTAAACGAAACTTTTTCATAGCTATCTATTTTCAGAGTTTACAAAATCCGCTCCCGCCAGGCTTCGCAACTTTTGCCTTGTAAAAGCCGCCCACGCATCAACCACACCGCTGCAAAACAGCGGCAACCAAACAATACAGAAAACAACAAGCGTGTTTGCTTTCATGGGGGCGCTTTTAAACGCTTAGCAAATAGGTGTCCTACCGTAAAGTTTAAACTTTTTCAGTTTAAAAACAAAAGCCCTCTTGTGTCCCGGTTCTCCGCTTGCGGGAACCTGCCCTCGTTAAGTAATTACTTTTCTTTCTCATAATCCAAATAGTGTTGTGTTTTATGTTGCCGTACATCCCGACAGGTTCCCTGCTCCGCTCATGCCATGCTTCGGGAGAACCTGAAAGGACGTATGCTCGATTACATTGACCGGCATTACCACAATGAAAGCAGCATGACCATACAATGGATTAAAATTGGCGATAACCGCCTGCATACATCCTACTTTCGCGCAGCGAACATGTATCAGGCGCTCGATAAGTTTTTCTACGGGCGCGATATGAGCCAGTACAAGATTTTCAGCATAGTGCTAAATCCGGTGAGTTAAACAAGTAACTAAACTTAAAACGGAGTTCCGCCTCCATTAGCCGATGCGGGGCGTTGGTCGTCCACCAACTGGCGTTTGATAAACATTACATCTATGTTCCAGTCTTCGCTGCTAGGTCCTTCAGTATCACCTTTAAACCACCAGGTACCGGCATTTTCGTACATTCTAGCACGGGTGCTTTCGGCATCCGATGAACTTGTAGGATAAAAACCGGCTATTACCGCTACCCAAATAGTTGAAGAAACACCCGTGTTGCGGTTGGGGTTATCGCAACCATTGCAGAAATAACGGATAACCTGAATGGGCTTGGAACCATCTACATGTATATCGCCATTCACCTGCACGCTCATGCGGTTAGTGTTGTTGGTAATAAAATTGAGCGGAGCGTTGCCCGTATTGCCAATATTGTTACTCGAAGGAGCTGTGTTGCCGCCTACCAACCATGCTCCGTTAGGCGAAGTGATGGTATTGCCGCAATTATCGGAATAAGTAAGAGTTCCGCTGTTGTTGAACGAAAGTGTGGTAGGCGCACATGGAGTGGCAGGTCCCGTTGCTCCTGTAGCACCGGTGTTTCCCTGAATACCTTGTATGCCCTGTATGCCTTGAATACCCTGTATGCCCTGCGGACCCTGTGGTCCGGTGTCGCCTTGCGGTCCGGTGGGACCCACAATGCCTTGTATGCCCTGCGGTCCTTGCGGTCCGGTGTCGCCTGTTGGTCCCACAACACCTTGTATGCCCTGGGGTCCGGTGGGGCCTGTAGGTCCCGGAATTGGCGGAGTTGGAAAAGGAATCCACTGAGTGCCGTCCCAGTACCAAAACTGGTTGGTGTCGGGTCCGTAAACCAGCAAGCCGTTGTTGCTGATGTTTAACGCTGCCCCTAAAGCTGCTCGCTCTGCTGCATCTAACTTAGGCACCAATACTCCCTTCGAATTCGATTCAAGATGAAGTAACGCATTCGGGTCGGGGTTGGCAATGCCTATGCCTACATTATTTTGTGCTATTGTTTTGTTCGCTGCCAAACACAGCAACAAAAAAGCAAGCAGGTACACTTTTCGCATAACCGAACAATTTAGAAGGCTAATATAGAATAATGACGTGGCGCGTAAATCTGAAAGAAAAATTATTTTCTGTCTTTCACACTTACGAATGCGCGCGCGGGAGAGCCGTTGTAAATTTGGCGAGGGCGACCAATATCTTCATTCTTGCCGCGCAGTTCTTTCCACTGCGAAATCCATCCGGGTAAACGACCAAGAGCAAACAGCACGGTAAACATTGGTGTAGGAAATCCTAAGGCTTTGTAAATAATGCCGGAATAGAAATCTACGTTGGGGTAAAGTTTTCTTTCAACAAAATACGGGTCGGTAAGGGCGGCTTCTTCCAGTTCTTTGGCAATTGCCAGAAGCGGGTCGTTTACGCCAAGTTTTTTCAGCACATTATCGCAGGCTACTTTAATAATCTTAGCGCGCGGGTCAAAGTTTTTGTAAACGCGATGCCCAAACCCGAACAACAAACGCTTTTTGTCTTTCGCCTCAGCCACCACTTTCTTCACATCGCCTTTATCAATATCGCGGATGTGTTCCAGCATTTCGAGCACTTCCTGATTGGCGCCACCGTGGCGCGGACCCCACAAAGCTGCTACACCAGCGGCAATAGAAGCGTACAAATTGGCATGTGAAGAGCCAACGATACGGACTGTAGAGGTAGAGCAGTTTTGCTCATGGTCGGCATGTAAAATCAATAGCTTGTTCATGGCATCAACCACCACCGGGTCGGGCGTGTAATCTTCGGTTACATTACCGAATGTCATGTAAAGGAAGTTGGAAACATAATCGAATTTATTTTGCGGATACAACACCGGATGTCCTTTCCCTTTCTTCTGAATCATGGCACAAATGGTGGGCATTTTAGCCAGTAATCGTACAATGGTAAGATTTAGTTGTTCCGGACTTTTGTTCGGATTTAACGATTCGGGATAGAAAGAAGACAAGCCTGAAATCAACGTCATTAACTGCCCCATTGGGTGTGAACCTGTTGGGAAAACCTCAAACACCTTCATCAGGTTTTCATGAACAAGCGTATGTTGGTTTAACTGATATTCGAAAGCTTTCAGTTGTTCGGCAGTTGGCAGTTCGCCATACAACAGCAAATAGCATACTTCGGTGAAGGTTGATTTTTCGGCTAAGTCCTCAATAGAGTAACCGCGGTAGCGAAGTATGCCCTGTTCACCATCTAAGAAAGTTATGTTGCTGATGGTGCTGCCGGTATTCTTATAGCCTTCATCGAAAGTTACATAACCCGACTGTGCACGAAGTTTACTTATATCAATGGCTTTTTCGTTTTCAGTGCCGGTAATAACGGGAAACTCATAGCTTTTACCATCAAGATTCAGTGTAGCTTTCTCAGACATGATTTAAAAATTGTAAGGGTTTAAGAAATACTTCCCGCACGGTGTGCTGTGGGGCGTGCCAAAAGTAATAAAACAGCTAAAAGTTGAAACACGTATTTAAGTTTTATAGGGCAATTATATGTGTGCCTTTGTTTGAATGATGCATATTCATTCTGCACCTTGGTTTCCATACGCTGAACATTTCCAATCCATCCGTGTTTCCCCTGTTCAATTTCCTTAAATTCGCGCCTCTCAAAATGGCGAAGAAAAAATTTACCGATCACTCTTTAGTAGACGAACCGGCTGTTAAGCCCTCTCTTTCAGGAGAAGGTTTAGGGGAGGGTATTCTGGAGCCTGATAGCATGGAGGTATTCGGTGCGCGCGTTCACAACCTTAAAAATGTAGACGTTTCTATTCCGCGCAACCGCTTTGTGGTTATCACCGGCATTTCGGGCAGCGGCAAATCTTCGCTGGCTTTCGATACTATTTACAACGAAGGGCAACGCAGATACTTAGATTCTTTTTCGGCTTATGCGCGCCAGTTTATTGGCGGCTACGAGCGTCCCGATGTAGATAAAATTACAGGGCTTTCACCGGTTATTTCCATTGAGCAGAAATCGGTTAACCGCAACCCCCGCTCTACGGTGGGCACGGTTACGGAAATTTACGATTTTATGCGCTTGCTGTTTGCGCGGGCTGGCGATGCATACTCGTACGCAACCGGAAAAAAGATGGTGAAGTTTACCGAAGAGCAGGTAATTGACAACATCCTTACCCACCACAACGGAAAAAAAATGGTGGTGCTGGCACCCGTAGTTCGCGGTCGCAAAGGGCACTATCGCGAACTGTTCGAGCAGGTACGCAAACAAGGCTATCTGAAAATAAGGGTAGATGGCGAAATGCTCGAAGTAAAACCCAAAATGCAGCTCGACCGCTATGTGGTGCACGATATTGAACTGATAATTGACCGTCTGAAAATTGAAAGCGCGGAGCGCGAGCGCATACGCACATCCGTAAGCCAGGCAATGAAAGCCGGCAAAGGCTTAATTCAATTATTAGATGCCGATACCAACGAAGTTTTCAGCTTCAGCAAGCACTTAATGTGTGTAGATTCGGGAATTTCGTACGAGGAACCTTCGCCCAATACATTTTCATTCAACTCGCCTTATGGCGCTTGCAACACCTGCAACGGTTTAGGCGTTACGTACGAAGTAAGCCGCAAGGTAATTATCCCCGATGAAAAAATTTCCATCAACAAAGGAGGCATCGTTCCGCTGGGCGAAGCGCGCGACAATTTTCTTTTCCGCGAGTTAGCCATTATTGCCAAACGGTTTAAGTTTTCGCTCAACGACCCCATCGCCAAACTTTCGGACGAAGCGCTTCATTACATTTTGTATGGCGATACCGAAGAAGCAACTTCGTTTGACGAAGAGGATTTGGTGATTGATGATTATGACGACCGCTGGTACACCCTCAGCAAAGGCGGTTTGGTTGGTTTGCTGAAACGCTGCTTCCGCTTTACTACTTCCGAAGGCATTCGCAGTTGGGCAGAAGGGTTTATGGAAGCACACACTTGCCCTTCGTGCAAAGGAACCCGCCTTAAAAAAGAAAGCTTGTGGTTTAAGATGGATGAAAAAAATATTGGCGAACTGGCGCAAATGGATTTAAGCGATTTGCAAAAATGGTTTGCCAACTTGGAAGACCGCCTCAGCGAAAAGCAACGCACCATTGCCAAAGAGTTGCTCAAAGAAATTCGCGCGCGTATTACGTTCATTTTAGATGTAGGCTTAGATTATCTCGCGCTCGACCGCCCCGCCAAAAGTTTGAGCGGTGGCGAAAGCCAGCGTATTCGCCTTGCCACGCAAATCGGTTCGCAGCTTTCGGGCATTACGTACATACTCGATGAGCCAAGCATTGGCTTGCACCAGCGCGACAACCGCAAACTGATAAATGCGCTCAAACAATTAGCCGCCAATCCGAACACCGTGTTGGTGGTAGAGCACGATAAAGAAATAATGCTCGAAAGCGACTACATTATTGATATTGGTCCGCGGGCAGGCGAACACGGTGGGAAAATTGTAGCACAGGGAACGCCCACAGAATTTTTGAAACAAGGCAGCACTACGGCAAAGTTTCTTTCGAACGAAATGCGGATTGAAATACCCAAACACCGCAGGCAAGGCAACGGCAAGTATCTTTCATTAAAAGGTGCTACCGGCAACAACCTTAAAAATGTGGATGTGGTTTTTCCGCTCGGCACATTTATATGCGTAACCGGAGTTTCCGGAAGCGGCAAGAGTACGCTCATCAACGAAACGCTGTATCCGGTTTTGCATAACTACGTTTACAACGGGCGCTACAAACCGCTTGCCTACCAAAAAATTGAAGGGCTGGAGCATATTGATAAAGTGATTGATATTGACCAATCACCGATTGGGCGAACACCGCGCAGCAATCCGGTTACCTACATCAAAGTGTTCGATGAAATTCGGAAACTGTATTCCATTCTTCCCGAAGCAAAAATCCGCGGGTACAAACCCGGGCGCTTTTCGTTCAACGTAAAAGGCGGGCGCTGCGAAGAGTGCGGTGGCGGTGGTATGAAGGTGATTGAAATGAATTTTTTGCCGAATGTGGAAGTGCTTTGCGAAAAATGCAACGGCAGGCGCTACAACCGCGAAACCCTCGAAGTGCGCTACAAAGGCAAATCCATCAGCGATGTGCTGAACATGACCGTGGAAGACTCGCTGGAATTTTTCGAGAGCATTCCCGCCATTTATCCGAAACTAAAAACACTGTACGAAGTAGGCTTGGGTTATCTGCGCTTGGGGCAGTCATCCACTACACTTTCGGGGGGCGAAGCGCAGCGCGTAAAATTAGCAGCCGAACTTTCGAAAAAAGATACGGGCAAAACGTTTTACATATTAGATGAGCCCACTACCGGCTTGCACTTTGAAGACATACGCGTGTTGCTCGATGTGCTGAACCGGTTGGTGGAGCGCGGTAACACAGTGCTCGTTATAGAACACAATTTGGATGTAATAAAAGTTGCCGACCACATTATTGATATAGGTCCCGAAGGCGGTTTTCGCGGAGGGCAGGTAATTGCCACCGGCACCCCCGAAGAAGTGGCGGAATCAGATGAAAGCCACACCGCAAAATTTTTAAAAGAAGAATTAACGTTTTAATGGTTGCGCAAAACTAATGTATGAATTAGTTTAGCGCAGTCAGCAAAACATATTTATGTCGGTTTTAAAGCCTTTCGAAAAATGGCGCGTGGTTAACTCGTTAAGCCAAATGAAGCTCCAGAAAAAATACGCTGTAACTACCTTCGGGCGCGTAATTTCATTCCTAAAAGATATTGATGAAGACGGTATGGAAGTAGGACGAACCATACACATGGGGTACCGTTCTTTTAAACTGAAACCTTTCGGTGGTAAGGTAAACCTTACCGTGTTAGTGCATAAAATTGTTGCCGAATGTTTTTTGGATCCGCCTACCGAAGATCAGAAATACATCATTCATAAAGACCATAACAAACTGAACAACCGTCCCGAAAACCTGCAATGGGTAACCAAGCCGGAATGGTGGGAGCATTGGAAAAAATCAGATGCCGTTAAAGAGAGTCTGAAAAAACTGCATGCGCCAAAACAGGTGGGGCACAAACTTACTTCAACCGATGTAATCAGAATTAAGCGTATGTTAGCCGACCCCTCGCGCAAAAATACCGTAGCGCGCATTGCCAAAATGTTTAAGGTAAGCGATATGCAAATTCACCGCATAAAAACCGGTGAAAACTGGAGCCACATTAAAATTTAGATTCGTTACCGCAAAAGCGTTACACTTCCTTTTCGTATTAAGCCGGTATAACCGCTGGCTAATTTCAGGTTAAACACATATACATACACTCCCGGAGGACAAGGTTGTCCTTTGTATGTTCCGTTCCAGGGCGAAAGATTATCATGCACTTTTTCGCCCCAGCGATTAAATACCTGAAACTCCAACACCTCTACTCCTTCTTGTGCAAAAATATGGAAGAGGTCGTTGTTGCCATCGCCATTGGGTGTAAACACATTTGGAATGTAGAACGCCTCAGGAGGAATAACCGTTACAGTTTTTTGCACCGAATCAACACACCCCAATTGATTGTAAGCATACAGCACTATCGGAAACACTCCCGCAGTAGTGAATGTAATTTGCGGAACAGCATCGGTTGACGTACCCGCAATGTCGTATTGCCATAAATACGAAGCCGCGTTTTGACTAAGATTGGTTATCACCGTGTTCGATTCAGGAAGTTGTATTACCGTTGGCTCAACCGTAAACCCGGCAACAGGGTTAGCAATAACTGCAATCAAATTAGGATAAGTAACCGAACCGGCACATCCGTTGGCAGATGTTAGATTAAGCGAAACTGTGTAAACACCCGGGGCAACAAAAGTGTAACAGGGATTTTGCGAAGTTGCCGTTCCGCCATCGCCAAAACTCCATTGAAAATTTGACGGACTTGTGCTCACAGAAATATCGGTAAAACAAACCGGAAAGTTTTCGCAGCCAATTAATGTGTCGGCAATAAAGTTAACCGTAGGCATAGGATACACCGTTGCAGAACCCGAAGCATTGCCGGTGCATCCGTTCTGTGTAACCATTAAACTAACAGGGAAGCTCCCTGCCGAAGAAAATGTAACAGTTTGATTTTGCGAAGCAGACGTTGATGGAGTAGCGAATGCACCAAAATCCCACATAAACACAGCATTGGAAGTAAAGTTTCCGCTTGCTGTAAAAGCAAACGAATTACCGGTTAAGCATTGCCCTGCCGGTGTGTTTATTACCGGAGCGGGAAGTGGATTTACGGTTACCGTTACCACATCGGTTGAACTGCACCCGTTGGCAGAAGTAGTAACCGTGTAATTTGAAACAGCAGCTACATTGGTAGTATTAGTTAATGTAACCGTTGGGTTGGCAGCCGATGTATTGTTCAAGCCCGTAGCAGGTTGCCACAAATAGGTATAAGAAGGATTAGGAGCAGTTCCAATTTGAACGTTATTGCCCGAACAGAAACTCACATCGGCTCCGGCATCCGAAACCGGAATATCATTTACTGTTACAGTAGCCGAACCGGGAGGAGATACGCATCCGTTATCATCAACTGTTAGAGTCAGATTTTTTACTCCGCTGCTTGTCCAATTAACGGTGTAAGGCCCCTGCCCACTTCCGGACACTATCGTTGCACCATCAAAGTTCCATGTATAATTAGCATTTGCAGGTGCGGTTCCTGTATAAGTAACCGTTGAGTTTTGTCCGGTGCATACAGGCGATGATGCAGTAAATGTAGCGGCAGGGATGGCGTTTATAACCACACTCACAGCGCTATTCGAAAAGCATCCGGTTTCACTAACGGTTAGTGTTACATTTTTTGTTCCGGCTGTTGCCCAGTTAACGGTGTAAGGCCCTTGCCCGCTTCCCGAAACAACAGTTCCGCCATCAAAATTCCATGTGTATGTAGCAGAACCTGTTCCGGTACCGCTGTAAGTAATGGTAGAATTTTGCCCGATGCAGTGCGGTGATGTAGCAGTGAAGGTTGCCGTTGGTCCGGGTGTTACGGTTATATTATTTGTGGTAAGTCCTGAAGTGCAGCCATTTTCATCAACCGTTAATGTTATGTTTTTTACTCCTGTGGTCGCCCAGTTAACGGTGTAAGGTCCTTGCCCGCTTCCCGAAACAATTGTACCACCGTTAAAATTCCAGTTGTACGTTGCATTTGAAGATGCATTTCCTGTATAGGTAATAGTAGAATTTTGCCCGGTGCATACAGGCGATGTAACGCTGAAAGGAGAAGTAGGAACAGGTGTTACCGTTACCGTTACTGTAGCAGGACTTGTGCAGTTGGCATTTACACCCGTAACGGTGTACGTTGTAGTATTTGTAGGGCTTGCAGTAACCGTTGCTCCGGTAGTTGAACTTAATCCGGTTGGCGGATCCCACGTATAGCTGTTACCGCCCGATGCGGTTAGCACTGTGCTTCCGCCCGTGCAAATAGCAACATTTGGGCTAACCGTGGTTCCCGGAAAGGGATTAACTACTACTTGAACTGTTGTAACAGACGATACGCAACTTCCTACACTTACACTTAGCGTTATATTTTTTGTTCCACCTGTTGACCAGTTAACTGAATACGGTCCCTGTCCGCTTCCCGACACCACGGTACCTCCGTCAAAATTCCAGTTGTAAGTAGCGTTGGCAGGTGCATTGCCTGTGTAAGTAATGGTTGAATTGGTTCCTACACATAAAGGAGAGGTTGCCGTGAACGTTGAATTAGGTGCCGGTGAAACAGTTACATTAATAGTAGTATCGTCAATGCAAGGTGGCCAGGTAACTGCGAGCCGTACGGGGTAAGTGCCTGCTGCGGGAAATGTGTGTGTTGGATTTTGTGTAAGTGCATCGGGTGTTCCGTTGTTATCAAAATCCCACGCCCATGCATTAACCCCGCCTGCCGGAGTAGAAAGATCGGTAAACGTTGTAGGATTTCCTACGCACACCGTAGTTGCCGAAAAATTTGCCACCGGGTTACTCGGACTCCCTGCAATAACGGTATCCAACGAAAAGGTGCATGGCACCGTTCCGAAAGTGGTCATGTTAACCGTGTATTGTCCCGCTAAGTTTACTGTTACTTGTTGCGAATTTCCACCGCTTACAATTCCTGGCCCGCTCCACGAATAAGTGGCTGCACCTGCCGGAGCAGTAAGTGTAATATTTTGTCCTCCGCAAATAGTAGGCGATGATGAAAGAATTTGCAGCGGGGCGCATTGTGCATCAATATAGGCATAAGCCCAGTGGCTGCCATCGCAACCGGTAGGTGCACAGTCGCGGGTGGAAAATTGTATGCGTACGGTTTGCCCCATGTAATTGTTGAGCGGGATAAAAACCGATGTCCATGTTTTGTACGAGTTACTGCCAACGGTTACAAATCCACCTATAGTTTGTGCTGTGGTGGCATCCACATCGTACGTAGCACAGTTAATCAAATTATTGCTGCCATCGAACATTCTGATTTTAAAATACGGTTGTTCGCCCGGGCTGTGTCCTCCGTTGTTTAGCACAACAGCATAGTGATAAGTAAAGTTGCAGTTGTTGGGAGTAACGGTAAACGTATAGCTGAATGATTCTCCTCCACCATGTCCCGCATCATCGGCATGGGCATCGCCTAAGCGAGCCGAGAAATTGCCGGAAGGATGCACCACCGGAAGGACTGTGCCTCCGGCAATAGGGTCAAATCCGCCAGTCATTATAAAATGATTTTTTACCGGAAGCCCCGTTGAGGGCTGATTGTTGGGTCCCTGATTTAGTCCATTGTTTTCAAACGGGTCGGGAGTCCAACAGCCAAGGCAAGTGCCAAAAAAAGGGTCAAGTACACCAACACATGTGCCATCGCCCCATGTGCCTGTCCATCCGCTTAAAGTTCCATTTTCAAAGTCGGCATTGTTGCATTGTGCTTGGAGAGAAACCAAAAAGCCATTGGCAATAAGCAACAACCCGATGAAAAAACAGGGGTACAATTTTTTCATGTGTTCATATTTTGTTTCAATGGTCACATGGAATTCGCTTACAGAATTTCACGTGTAAACTGAATTGAAAAAAACTCACCGGTTCATTTCACTAGGTAAAATTTTTGGTGTCCGGAGACTAAATGTAAGAATTGATTTTTTGCGAACGCAATATTTTTATCTGCCGCAAAATCAGGGTTGCCTCGCTATTCGTTTGGCAAGATGATAAGTGGTAAACCAAGCCACAGTTCCCGCAATACAGGCAAGCGTAAAACTTCCGAGCACGTACTGCAGCAAATTTTTTTGCACCATTTCAATTTTAAGATTGCTGCTGTAATCTAAGTTAAGTGCATTGTTACCCATCCATATTGCACCGAGTAAGTAGCTGAGGAAAACAATCAGCGGAATCATTGGTGGAATGCTGATGTTGGATGCCAATACGCCAAGTGCTTTGTTGAGTTTGAAAATCCATGCGAACAATAGCACAAACCACATTTGAAAACCCCAAAAAGGAGTAATACCGAAAAATACGCCTAATGCTACTGACCATGCCTTCACTTGTGGTGTTTCGTGCGAGCGGATTAAATACATTTCCAGCAATTGTTCCCAGTTGTGCTTTACTAACGAGCGAAAAAAGTTGCGGGGTTTAATCCATGCAAACGTCCAAAAAACAAGCACGGTATTGAGTACACTGATACGCGAAAAATCTTTGAAAGGGCGAAAATGCGAAACACGCTCCTCAGCTGGCGGGTAATACACTTTTACGGGAACCGCCAACACATCAATATCATTCCATGCAGCACGCACCAATACTTCAATTTCAAATTCGTACTTGTAAGTAAAAAAGCGGATGTTGCTGAGCGCTTTAACAGGATAAAGACGATAACCCGATTGGGTATCCGGAACACTTATTCCGGTTTCTAGTTCAAACCAAAAATTGGAGAACTTATTCCCGAAACTGCTCTTACCCGGCACACTACTTTGGTTCATGTTTCGCGCGCCAATCACAATGGCATTCTTGTTTTTTTCCAGCGCTTGCAACATTACGGGCAGGTCTTCGGCAAAGTGTTGCCCATCGGTATCCATGGTAATAACGTACTCATAACCGTGTTGCAAGGCAAACGCAAAACCCTGCCGCAATGCCCAACCTTTTCCTCTGTTTTTTGTGTACGAAAGGAGCTTTACCTGTGGAAACTGTTCGAGAATCTGAAGTGTGTTATCGGTTGAGCCGTCATTTACCACACATACATCATCGGAGTATTGCAATACTTCGGCAACTACCTGTGCAAGTGTAGCGCTGTTGTTGTAGGTAGGGAGCAAAACACAACAATGCAGCTTTCGGAATTTTTCTTTAACTGCGGGCTTATCAATCATTCAAAATATCCTTTGAACTTAAATACCATCTTGTCATTCCAAACATAGGTGGCGTTTACTTCGGTGGTTTCATTCCCGTTTCCCGATACAACAATATCCATCTCCACCACATTGTTTGTTGCAGGATTTACGGTGTGCAGAAACTTTACATAGCCCGTAGTTTTCAACTGCATTTTTTTGCCTGATAACTGCGTAAGCATTTCTTCTACCATTTGAATTTGGCAAACACCCGGCACTACCGGATTAGCAGGGAAATGACCTTCAAAAATAGGGTGCGCTGCATTGAGCTGCACTCTGGCGCGGTATCCGTTATCACCGGATGAAGTTTCTATAATGGTATAAAAGTTTCCAAGCAACATTTGTGTAATTGATGCCGTAAGCTAATAATGATAAACAAGAAAGCGAAGCCCAAATTGACTTCGCTTTCATTTCTGTCGGGGTAACAGGATTCGAACCTGTGACCCCCTGCTCCCAAAGCAGGTGCGCTAACCGGGCTGCGCTACACCCCGAACTTACTTTCAAAAATCGAGCGGTGAGGGAGGGATTCGAACCCTCGGTACCGTTTTACCAGTACGACAGTTTAGCAAACTGTTGATTTCAGCCACTCATCCACCTCACCCTTCTGCTGCAATTTTCAAAAGTCCCTACCTGTTTTAGCAGGTCGGGCGGCAAAAATAGAAATTCCGAGTAACTCACCAACCGCTTTAAATCAAAATCCCCTCCTGAAATCAGGAAGGGATTTTGCGTTTATATTTTATTTCTTCTTTAAGAAATACTCATCTGAATTTTTTTCTGAATATCGGCTACTGCCTCTCGAAACTCCTGGTCAGTGTCAATCAAGTTTTGTACTGCCTGGCAAGAGTGAATAACGGTTGAATGGTCTCTGCCGCCAAAGTGCTTGCCGATAACTTTCAACGAGTTCTTGGTGTAGTTCTTCGCTAAAAACATTGAAAGCTGACGAGCCTGCACAATCATTCGCTTGCGAGTTTTCTCGCGCAGCATATCCACCTGCACATTAAAGTAATCGCAAACGGTTTTTTGTATGTAGTCAATAGATACCTCGCGCGAAATACTCTTCACAAAATTCTTGATAATCTTTTTGGCAAGGTCTAAGTCAACTTCTTTTTTATTGAGCGAAGCTTGTGCCAACAACGAAATCAAAGCCGCCTCCAGTTCGCGCACATTAGTGTTGATGTTATACGCCACAAACTCTACTACTTCACGGGGCAACTCAATACCATCGGCATACATTTTCTTTTCAAGTATAGCGATGCGCGTTTCAAAATCGGGGACTTGCAGATCGGCACTCAACCCCCACTTAAAGCGCGAAAGCAACCTTTCCTCCATTCCTTCCAAATCGCGCGGAGAACGGTCTGATGTAAGCACCAACTGTTTGCCGTTTTGATGCAGGTGATTGAAAATATGGAAGAAGATATCCTGTGTTTTTTCCTTGTTGCCGAAGAACTGAATGTCGTCAACAATCAGTACATCTATTAATTGATAGAAGTGTACGAAATCGTTTACCGAATTATTTTTTACCGCATCGAAAAACTGGTTGGTAAATTTTTCGCTTGATACATATAATACTGTCTTGTTCGGAAAGTTGGCTTTCACTTCGTTGCCAATGGCTTGACCCAAATGCGTTTTCCCTAATCCAACTCCGCCATACAACACCAGCGGATTGAAAGCCGTGCCCCCGGGTTTTTGCGAAACAGCATAACCGGCACTTCTTGACAAACGGTTGCAATCGCCCTCTACAAACGAATCGAAATTGTAGTTGGCGTTCAGTTGCGAATCAATGTTTATCTTCTTTAATCCCGGAATAATAAACGGATTCTTGATTTGATTGCCCGATAGAAAATAGGGAAATCCTACTTCGGGATTGGAGGAATTGCCTGCATTGTAATTCGGGTAATCAACCGTTGAAGGTGTTGCCCCATTCGAAGAATTTTCAACCACAATGCGATACTCTAAACGCGCATTGTTGCCCAACTCACGTTTAATGGTTTTACGCAACAGCGAAACGTAATGCTCTTCGAGCCACTCGTAAAAAAACTGCGAAGGAACTTGAATGGTTAGTACTGTACCTTTCAATTCCACAGGTCTAATCGGCTCGAACCATGTTTTAAAACTTTGTGCACTAACGTTATCTTTTATAATCTCCAGACAGTTGTTCCAGATAGTGCTTGCCGATTTTTCCTTCATGCTCACCATAGTTTTTGTAAGGGTTAGTAAAAATTTATTTGCGTGTCGAAAGGTGATGTGAAAATGAACAAAACGTGTTTAAAAAAAAATTTTTCTGCTCTTGATTTTGTAGATTTTTTTTCAGGTGGGGTGAAAAAATTTTCTCCGAAATATTTTTTAGCATACTTCTTTTTTTAGAAAAAAATTTTAGTTACCGCCCGTTTACTTTACGACATATGGCAACGCATGTTGCACCTGCGCCTTGTTTTTTCTTTCGAAGAAAATGTCTATTCTTCCGAGGTAAATTCCCGCCCAGCCTACCTGATTAATGAGCACTTTGTTTCCTTCCGAATTTTGCAGTTCAACAGGCTTGTCTAAAAACGTGTGGGTATGTCCACCTAATATCAAGTCTATGTTTTTGGTGGACTGCGCCAACACTACATCACTCACTTTTTTGTCATCGTACTTATACCCCAAATGCGAAAGACAAATTACAAAATCGCATTTGTGTTCGTGCTTGAGTTCTTGCGCTACCTTGTTTGCAAGTGCAATTGGTTCAATGTAGCGCACGTTGCCGAACAAATCGGCAGGCACTAATCCTTCTAATTCTATTCCTACACCAAACACACCAATGCTTATTCCTTCGAAACGAAAAATTTTGTGTGCTGAAATTTTCCCGTTTAACGGTGAATCGGAAAAATCGTAGTTCACATTCAGAAAGGGGAAATGCGCCAGCGGCAGCTGTTTAACCAATCCTTCTAAACCTGCATCAAAATCATGATTGCCAAGCGTAGCAGCATCGTACTGCATTTCGCTCATCAACTTAAACTCCAGTTCGCCTAAATACTTATTGAAGTATGGTGTGCCTTGCCAAATATCGCCACTGTCCAACAGCAACACATTTTTTTCTGCCGCGCGAATTTGCTTAATGAGTTGAGCGCGCTGAGCAAAACCTCCCAAGCCCTGATACTTTCCGCCATCCATCGGAAAAGGCTCTATGCGGCTGTGCTGGTCGTTGGTATGCAGAATTGTTACTTTGCGTAAACCGGCTGCTGCAAAGGCATCAAACGGAAATGCGCCCGCACCAAGTAAAGCACCCGCTGTAACCGAACTGCGTATAAAATCTTTTCTTTTCATAGCACAACTCACTATTCTGCTTTTTGCACTCGTCCGTCTAGTACACTTTTAACCCGCTCGCCACGTTCGTTCATTTCTTTCACTCCCTCTATTAACGCATCGCGCAGCGTTTTCTTTGTATCAATATACGGTTTGCCTTTCAGCATAGTGCAGTTATCTCCTCCCTGCGCCAGATAATCGGAAACCGCCACCCAATAAACTCCTCTGCTTTGCAAAGGTGAATTCTGAATGGTAACATCGGTTGCCATTCCGCTTTTGATTTTGTAGCGCGCTCCGCTTACATGCCATCCACCCTTTGCCGCCATGTGATTAAAAAGTGTGTCCAACGTAATGCCGTCCAATTCCATTATCAAAATCCGGTTATCAAATGGCATTAGTTCAATCATTCTGCCTATAGTGATTTCGCCTTTAGGCAACGAAGGAAGACGTATGCCTCCATGATTTAAGAATGTAAAATCAATTTGTCCTTTGTAGTATTCTCTGCTTTTTCTCAGCAGCACATCGCACATAAAATTTCCGAGGTCGCTTTCGGGTTGAGTTTTTGTAAGTGCATCATCGGCATAGCCTATTACCACTTTCATCTCTTTGTTCAATTCCGTTTTGTAAGGCTGTACGATAGAATCAATACGCTGGTCGGTACGGATGTCGGATAAAATTTTTTCTCCTTCATAGCGATACTGTGTAGCTACAAACTGCTTGTTGCAGGCGGCAACAAACAATAAGAGACCAAACCATATTTTGTGTTTCATAGCAGAGAAAAATCTTTCAAACTAAAATTAGTGTATTACCCTTGATACTCTCCGTAAACACCGCGGAGTGTATCGGCAATTTCGCCCAAGGTGGCATAATTCTCCACAGCTTCAATTACCGCGGGCATTATGTTTTTCTCTTCGAGCGATGTTTGTTTTATCCGGCTCAGGCATTCTTCTACTTTTTTGTTGTTGCGCTTTGCGCGAAGTACCGCTAACTTTTCGGTCTGCACTTTACGGATAGAATCGTCAATACGCAGCAATTCTTTGGGAGGTTCCGCTTTTTCGGTAAAGCGATTTACCCCTACAATTATTTTTTCGCCCGTTTCAATTGCCTGCTGATAATTATAGGAAGCCTTGGCAATTTCGTTTTGCATAAACCCGGCCTCTATTGCCGCTACGCTTCCTCCCATTTCATCTATACGATGAATGTATTTCCAAGCTTCTTCTTCAATACGGTCAGTGAGCGTTTCAATAAAGTATGAACCGCCCAAGGGGTCAACCGTATCGGTTACTCCGCTTTCGAAACCGATAATCTGCTGCGTACGCAAAGCAATTTTAGCGGCTTCTTCGGTAGGAAGCGACAAGGCTTCATCGTAACCATTTGTATGCAGCGATTGTGTACCGCCCAGCACAGCCGCCAGCGCTTGCAAAGTAACCCGCGAAATATTGTTTTGCGGTTGCTGTGCCGTAAGTGTGCTGCCGCCCGTTTGTGTGTGAAAGCGGAGCATTTGCGCCTTGGGTTCAGCAGCGCCTAACTGTTCGGTAATTTTCGCCCACATTCTGCGTGCTGCGCGGAACTTGGCAACTTCTTCAAAAAAATTGTTGTGTGCATTAAAGAAGAAAGAAAGGCGCTGCCCGAATTTATTGATGTCGAGTCCTTTTTTAATGGCCGCTTCGCAGTAGGCTTTTCCATTGCTCAGCGTAAATGCAATTTCCTGTACGGCAGTGGAGCCTGCTTCGCGAATGTGATAACCGGAAATGGAAATGGTATTCCACTTCGGTACCTCGGTATTGCAATACTCAAAAATGTCGGTAATAATTTTCATGCTCGGCTTGGGCGGATAAATGTAAGTGCCGCGTGCCGCATACTCTTTTAATATGTCGTTTTGAATAGTGCCGGAAATTTTTTTCAAATCGGCTCCCTGTTTTTTTGCCAGCGCTATGTAAAGCGACAGAAGAATAAAAGCTGTGGAGTTGATGGTCATGCTCGTGGACACATCTTCCAACTTTATTCCGTTGAACAGTGTTTCCATATCCTCAAGCGAATCAATGGCAACTCCCACTTTGCCTACTTCTCCTTCGGCTAAGGCATGGTCGCTATCGTAACCAATTTGTGTGGGCAAATCGAAGGCAACACTTAAGCCCATTACCCCTTGCGAAAGCAGGTAATGGTAGCGTTTGTTGCTTTCCTCGGCCGTAGAAAAACCGGCATACTGCCGCATCGTCCACAGTTTGCTGCGGTACATATCGGAATGAACCCCTCTGGTAAAGGGGAATTTTCCAGGTTCGCCTACATCGCCTTTATATAAAGAGTAAACCGGCTGAATTTCGATGCCGCTGTCGGTGGTAAATTTTTTCACAGTGCAATGATAACAATGAAGGGCTATATCGGGTCATTGACGGGAAGCTGGGGTTCCCTGTCCCCGTCCCCAGCCTCCATTTTAACCCTAAAAAGCATTTTGAATTTCAGGGTATTCCCCTATATTTGCCGCCCGCCTGCCGAAAAGCAGGTGTTTTTCGCGGAAGCCTTAGTTGTTGTTTGAGAATAGAGTTGAAAGGCTGACAGCATCACTGTAAAATGTATGTGTCGTGAAGGGTTTAAGGGAATTTGAAATTCCTTACGTTGGTCTCAAAGTAGGAATTCATAAGTTTGAATACGACATAGACGGCACATTCTTCAGCCATTTTGAAGATTCGCCCATCAGTGATTGCCGGGTGCACGTTCGGCTCGAATTTGAAAAAAAGGAAACGTTCTTTATACTCCGTTTTTTTATTGACGGAACCGTTAATGTGGAATGCGACCGTTGTTTGGAGCCTTTCGATAAAAGCATTTTTGGCGATTTTACCTGCTATGTAAAGTTTGCCGAAAACCCGAAAGCGATGCAGGATGATGAAGTGCTCTACATTTCGCGCGACCAGTCGGTAATTGATGTTTCGCATTTGGTATATGAGTATGTAAATCTTTGCTTGCCCATGCAACGCATTCATCCGAAAAAGGAAAACGGTGAAGATGGCTGTAACCCCGAAGTGCTGAAATTTTTAAGAAAGGGAAACACCACCGATAAACAAGAGAAAACAGAAGAGCCGGACCCGCGTTGGGAAGCGCTGAAGAATATAAAAAGTAAAAACTGAACAACATTTAAATAACTAAAATTTACAGTCATGCCACATCCTAAGCATAAAATATCGAAAGCCAGAAGGGATAAGAGAAGAACTCACTACAAGGCAGAAGCGCCTACCACAGGGGTTGACCAATCAACCGGTGAAGCGCATTTGTTACACCGGGCGCACTGGAATGAAGATAAACTGGTTTATCGCGGCAAAGTGCTGTTAGATAAAAGCCAGAAATAAGCATTCCGAAAAGGAAACTGATTAAAGCCCTGTTGGTGTAACCGACAGGGTTTTTTGTTTAATACTGATTTAATGAACAGCACCTATACTATCTATCATAAATCGTTAAAGAAAGTGCTGCAGCTGGCGTTGCCCATAATAGCCGGGCAACTTGGGCAAGTGCTTATGGGCTTTTTCGATACTATTCAAATTGGCGGGATGGGAGCGGTGTACATTGCCGCTTCGGGTTTTGCCAATACGGTTTATTGGCTCACCAATTTGTTGGGTTTGGGAATTCTTTTTGCCGTATCGCCATTGGTTTCTGAAGCCTTTGGCGAAAAAAAAGAATGGAAAGCCATTGGCGTTTTGCGCTCGGCACTAAAAATTTCGTTGCTTGTTTCGCTGGTATTGTTTGCCATTATGCTGTTGGCGATAAATTACATTGAGTTGTTCAGGCAAACCGAACAAATTAACGAACTTTCCATCCGCTATTTGAACATCGTAAACTACTCCACCATTTTTATTTTGCTGTTTACGACAGGCAAACAGTTTTTAGACGGCATGGGGCGCACTATACCGGGTATGCTAATTACGCTGGCAGGCTTAGCGCTCAATGTTTTTTTGAACTGGGCACT
Organism: Chitinophagales bacterium; assembly: GCA_026129525.1. GTDB lineage: Bacteria > Bacteroidota > Bacteroidia > Chitinophagales > LD1 > Bog-950. The sequence goes on from JAHCHW010000005.1 coordinate 22,705, forward strand.
CATATACGGACATGCCGGTTTTCCGGCTATGGGTATTGAAGGCGCTGCACTGGCAACCGGTATTGCACGTATAGCCATGGCAGTAGCTATACTTGTTTACATCTGGCGCGACCAACAAACTATAACGCTCCGGAAACTTTTCGGGCAACACAGCGAAGCACAAAAAAGTTATATACTGCCTATTTTAAAAATAGGCATTCCCTCGGGCTTGCAGTTTTTTATGGAAGTGGCGGCTTTCAGTTCGGGGCAAATAATGAGCGGTTGGTTAGGTGAAAAGTATTTGGCGGCTCATCAAATTGCCATCAACCTTGCATCGGTTACGTTTATGGTGTTGATGGGTTTTGCGGCAGCCGGAACCATTATGACCGGCTACGCATTTGGAGCACGCGACCGGACAGGCATTCGCATTGCCGGTAACACTGTATTTTTAATTACCCTGCTGGTAGAAATTATTTTTGCCGGTCTGTTTTTTTCTTGCCATCAATTTTTTCCCGCATTGTACACGGCTGACGCGGAAGTGATTCGCCTTGCTTCATCGCTGCTGATTTTTGCGGCATTTTTTCAGATAAGTGATGGGTTGCAGGCAGCAGCAGCGGGAGCACTGCGCGGTATGCAAGATGTTCGCATACCGGTTCTTATTGCTTTCGTTTCTTATTGGCTAGTAATGATTCCCGGCTCGTATTGGCTGGCATTTAAACTGAACTTGGGTATAAACGGACTTTGGATTGGTTTTATTGGCGGCTTGAGTGTAGCAGCTATGCTCTTATTGATTCGCTTTTACAGAAAGGTAAAAACTATTGAGTTTACCGAACTGTAAAGCTATTCCTGCAAAAGTTTTTCGAGTTCGTTTTTGCGCGATCCTTTAATGAGTATGCAGGTGTTTTGAAATGGTTGCTTACAGAACCATTCTTTCAGTTGTGCCGTGTTTTCGAAATAAAGAACGCTGCTGTCATTTTTGAGAAACGAAAATCCGTTACCGGTAAAAATGCGTGTATTTAACTGCATGGCATCGGTAAGGTTTTTTATCTTTTGATGTTCGGCTGCGGAGTATTCTCCCAATTCCATCATTTCGCCCAATACAACTATTTTTTTAGCTGCATTCAACTGCTCAAAATTTTTGAGCGCCTCTTGCATACTCGAAGGATTGGCGTTGTAAGCATCAAGTATAATGGTGTTTCCATTCCACGTTACTTTTTGCGAGCGATTATTTGATGGTACATAATTTTCGATAGCCGATTTGATTTCTACAGCAGGCACATCAAAATATTTGCCTATGCAAACAGCAGCTAACACATTTTCGAAATTGTAGCTGCCTATCAGATTGGTTTGAATACGCAAGCCTTCGGTTTCAATACTTAAGAAATCGCCTTCGCCTGCAATGTTTCCAAAACAAAAGTTGGAAGTATGCGTGCCGTAAGTAATCAATTTTTCTTTCGGATTCCATCCACTTGCAGATGAAGACAGCGTTTTCATTCTTTCCATTAAAACCGTATTGTCGGCATTCATAAAAATGAAATCATCGAAAGCCATAAGATGCTTATACAACTCTGTTTTCCCTTTCACCACTCCTTCAAACCCGCCAAAACCTTCAATGTGTGCTAAACCTACGTTAGTTATGAGTCCGTAATCGGGCATTACATATTCGCAATACGAAGCAATTTCTCCCTGATGATTTGCGCCCATTTCAATTACGGCAAACTCTACATCATTTCTTATGGAAAGCAGTGTAAGCGGAATACCGATATGGTTGTTCAGGTTTCCTTTGGTAGCATAGGTTTTATACTTCTTTGAAAGTACCGCTGCCACCAACTCCTTCGTAGTGGTTTTTCCGTTAGAGCCGGTAATGGCTAACACTGTACACTTTTGTAAATGGCGGTGATAGCCTGCCAATTGTTGAAGTGTAGTCAAAACATCTTCCACCATAATCAGTCGGTTTCCGAATTGCCTTTGCCAATCCGCATTTTTCAATTCGTCAATTACCGCATGCGATGCTCCCGCTTCCAATGCCTGTGCAGCAAATTCGTTCGCATTAAAACGCTCGCCCTTTAATGCAAAAAAAATATTGCCGGGTGCAATGTTTCTTGTGTCGGTGGTTACACCTGTTGAAGAAAGATATAGCTGATAGAGATTTTCAATTTGCATAAGCGCAAAGTAAATGAACCGTATTGTTGCACTAAAACAAAATCGTTGCAAAAAAAAATCCCCCTGCAAATGCCGAGGGACTTTGTCGTTATCTGAAGAAAGATTTTAGCCTTTCATTTTTCTCTTGCCCTTTTCTTTAGGGAAGTTGTTGCCACCCTTGCCGCCTTTCATATAGTTGCCCGAAGGTGAACCAACACGATCCATAGCACAGCGGAAACCTAAATCATCGGTAGAAAGTGCCTGGTCAAGGAATCTTCTGGTGCCGGGAGAGAGGAAGTACGCTCTGTCTTTCCAGCTTCCACCTTTGTAAACGCGGGCTTCTTCGTTAATAATAGATGACTGACCAAACTTGTAGTCCACATTCGAAACCTCATCACCATCAATGAAATTTCTTACATCGCCTCTGCGGTAGTTTCTGCGGCTGGCGCTTTCTTCCTGAGTTACTTCGCGATACTGAATTTTTCCAAGGCTGTCTTTTTCAACCGGATTGCCATCGGCATCGAGCACTTTTGTTTTAAACACATTACCACGATATGAACGGAAATCGTTTGCATCAATGGTGGTCATTGGACGGTAAACATCCAACACCCACTCGTTTACGTTACCTGCCATGTTATACAAACCAAAATCGTTCGGCATATACGATTTAACGGGAGCAGTAATATCTGCGTTATCGTTCAACTTGCCGGAAAGACCCATGTTATCACCGCGTCCTCTTTTGAAGTTGGCAAGAAATTCACCCTGCCACATACCGCTCTTGGGGTAACGGGTTGATGTTCCGTTCCACGGATAAATTCTGCGGTCGGTAATTCTTTCTTCTTGTGTATTTGCCTGATTGCCTATTAAGCCCAATGCGGCATATTCCCATTCTGCTTCGGTGGGCAGGCGATAGTTAGGCAGCATAATTCCGTCTTCCAAACGTACGTGGCGGGTGCCTGTTCCGTTCGGGTTCAAATCTTTCATAGGGCGTTTGCCGGCTGCACCTTCATATTGCCCAATCAGGTACGACTCAGTATTGAAGTTATCGCTTCCAACCTGCGAAGGATTTTCTGCCAACACACCTTTGTCAATCAGAATTCTTTCGTTTACACGGTCAGAGCGCCACGAAGCAAAGTCGTTTGCCTGTAACCAGTTAACACCTACTACGGGATAAAAATCATAAGCCGGGTGGCGGAAGTAATATTCTACATAAGGTTCGTTGTATGCTAATTCATCTCTCCACACCAATGTGTCGGGCAATGCTTTTTTAACTACATCGGGAAAATCGTTTCCGAAAACACGCACCATCCAGTACAAATATTCGCGGTAGTGAACGTTGGCAATTTCGGTTTCGTCCATGTAGTAGCTCGAAACCGTAACTCTGCGCGGTACGTTGTGATATTCATACATCACATCCTGCTCGGTGTTGCCCATTACAAAAGTACCACCCTGAACATAAACCAGTCCGGGACCGGTTTCTTGTCCCTGATATTTCACTACTTCAAAACCACCGTTCTTGGGGTCGTTGTAGTTCCATCCGGTTACTGATGATTTTTCTTTTCCGCACGATGCAATTCCTGCTATGAGGGGCAGCGCGAGCAGCGGATACAGTTTACGAAGCTTCATTGCTTGTTGTGTTTAGTTTAAAGGGTTCTTTATTAAAGGTTGCTAAAATAGAAGTTTCAATTAAAGCGCAAAAAATATTCCGTCAATTTTCTTTAACGGGTGTTTTAACAAAAATCACTTCATCAGAAGTTCAGAATGTCGGGGCAGGGTATGTAGCCTTTCATTCGTTTCGGATTTAGCGAGTTGTCCTCGCCCGTCCAGTTAAACGTAAACGAAAGCTCATGCGTTCCGCCTGTGCGGTTTATCAGTTTCGATATAGTATAATCGTAACTGTAACCAAATCTGAATTTGCCTTTACGAATGCCGAAGTAACCAATCACTGCATCGGAGTTTCGGATGGCATGGCGAAAACCCGCCCCGAAATACACCAAACTGATACCTGTTAAAAATGTAGCCTCTGCCTGAAAAGCACTTCCCTGATTTATGAAAAGAACGTTGGGCGATACCCAGATATTGTACAAGTTCTCTTTCTTGTGCTTTATAGTGAGGTTTGCCCCAAAATGCCCAGTAAATTTTACCGGCACCCGCGCGTTAACTCCGTTAAACGATTCTTTACGCATGAGCAGGTTGTTTACGGCAAAGCCTACATAAAGTTTCTCGGTAAAATACAGGATACCTGCGCCTACATCGCCCTGATGCGTAGCGGTGAGTGCGGGCATTTGTTCGTTAGTATTGTTAGGTACATTTACATTGTTATAAAAACCGGTGTAGGGGTTAATCATATCGCTCCACAACAACTCATTCCACTTAATGCGGGTATGAACATAGCTTCCTTCAATACCCAGTTTAATTGCCATTTTGCGGTTAATCTTAAACTGCTGCGAATACATAAGGGAAGCACGGTAGCTTCCGTACAAGCCATTCATTACTTGGTCGGCAACAAACAAAGCGCCTATACCTGCCCGTATTTTTTGAATGTGCATGTCAAAACCGGCCATGTAAGTAGTATAGCCTCCGTTGAAGCCATCGCCCAATGCGCTCCATTGGTTTCGGTAATTAACGGTTGCACGCGGACCATACGAGATACCCGCCAATGCCGGATTAAGATGCAACGGAGCCGAAAAGTATTGACTCATAGCTACATCTTGTGCGGTAAGCGAACCAAACCAACACAAGAGTGTTAGCACCAACAGAAAGAGTCTTTGAAATGGTTTCTGCAATTTTGCTTTGTTTAAAACCGGAATAAAAACAACCGGCTTGCGAAATAAAACCGAAAGCGCCTCGTTTTATTGCGCCTTTTGAATTAAAGCGCCCAAAAATAATGATACGTTTGTTTTATAGAAGTATGCATCGTTTTTCTGTTTACCGCCATCGTACAGCAGCTTTGGCAATTCTTGTTTTTGCTTTTAGCTTTTTACAAGCACAGAGCTACCAACGCAAGTTAACTTGGGAGAGTAAAAACAAAACGTTCACAACCGTTGATGGCAAGCAAATTTCGCAACCGACCTTTGCCGGTGCCGGACACCACGAAAAATACAATCTGCTGCCGGTGTATGCCGAAAGCATTCCGCTTAGCACCAATGCCGAAGTTTCGGCAAAACTCATCAATGCCGTTTATTTTCCGGTAAGTATTGATAATACCATCACCGATTTTATTAAACCGGAGGCAGATGTAACTGTTGCTGTAGGTTATCAACGGAAAAAACCGACTGCTTACATTGAAATTCTTCCTTTCCGTAAAAATGCAGGAGGGCAACTTGAGCGGTTGGAATCGTTTACGCTCCAGTTATCGGTAACGCCAAAGTATCAGCACCGCGCAGGAAATTCGTATGCTTCCAACTCTGTATTGGCAAGCGGCAGTTGGTATAAAATTGCTGTTACTGCCGATGGCATGTATAAAATTGATTTCAATTTTGTGAAGAATACCTTGGGGGTAAATCCTGCAAACATTAACCTGAGCAAACTCGCCATTTTCGGAAACGGAGGAGGCATGTTGCCCGACAGAAACAGCATTCCTTACCCCGATGATTTGTTAGAGAACCCCACGCTGTTGGTAGATAACAACGGCAACAACCAATTGGACCAGGATGACTATTTGCTTTTTTACGGGCAAATGGCCGACAAATGGATTTACAACCCCAACAACCAAACCTTCAGCCACGAAAAAAATCTGTTCAGCGATAAAAATTTCTATTTCCTTACTACCGATGCAGGTACAGGAAAAAGGGTTTCGGTTGGCACGGTTGCAGGTTCGCCCAACTTAACCATTACCGAATTTGACGACTACGGTTACCGCGATAACGATGAAGAAAATACCCTGAAAAGCGGGCGTATTTGGTTAGGCGATAAAATGACGAGTTTCAACAAAACAAGGAGCTTCACCTTCAACTTTCCCAACCTTATTACTTCGGTTCCGGTAAAATTTATTTCGGCCATTGCGGCAAAAACTACCTCGCCCTACGGCTCTACCACCGTGGCAAGCATAAACGGGCAATCGCTTATTACGCATGTTGATGGCGGCATTAACCCCAACAACACTTACCCTCCCGGAGCAATACCGTACACTGCTACTGCCAATTACAATGCAACTTCGCCACAATTAACTGTAAGCTACACCTTTAATGTAAATGCCGACCCGGCCGGTACCGCAGCAGCATACATTAATTGGTTTGAACTGCACGTAAAACGCTCGCTAAGTATGAGTGGCGATTTTATGCCTTTCCGCAGCATTGCATCGGTTGGCGCAGGAAACATTTCGGAGTTCCGTTTGCAAAATGCTTCGGGCAATACAAGAGTGTGGCATGTAAGCAACGTGGGCGATATACAACAAATGCCAGCCACGTTGAGCAACTCGCAACTTTCATTTACTGCCGAAACCGATGTAATGAAAGAGTTTATTGCCTTTAATACAAACGGTTCTTTCGGCACACCGCAGTACATCAGCAAAATTGCCAACCAGAATTTGCACGCAACGGGGCAACCTGATATGATTATTGTAACCTACGATGGGTTTTTAGCTGCGTCAGAAGATTTGGCACAGTTTCATTGGTCGAGCAACGGCATTAGTACGAAGGTGGTTAAGCTGAGCGAACTGTATAACGAGTTCAGCTGCGGCAAACCCGATATTTCCGCCATTCGCAATTTTATGCGAATGCTGTACGACCGTGCCGGTAGCGATACCGCTCTTTTGCCGCGCTATCTTTTATTGATGGGTGATGGCTCGTACGACCCCAAAGACCGCGTAGCCGGAAACAAAAATTTTGTTCCTACCTATCAAAGCTACGAGTCGTACATACAAACTTCCACGTTTACTTCGGATGATTTTTACGGGCTGCTGGATGATAATGAAGGTGGCGACATTAACGACTCATCGCAAAAGTTAGATGTTTCAATAGGCAGGCTGCCGGTAGAAACCGAACAGGAAGCATGGGAGGTGGTAAACAAAATAAAAAACTATAAGCGCCCTTCGGGTTCGGGGCCCGCCTGTGTAGAAATTACTTCGAATAACAGTTGGCGCAACATTGTAACCTTTATTGCCGATGATGAAGATTACAATACGCATTTATCAAGCACCGAATACATTTGCGAAACCACCCGAACAGCACACCCCGAATACAATTACGATAAGATTTATTTGGATGCCTACAAACAACAACCTACCCCTGCCGGAGATCGCTACCCCGATGTAAACAATGCCATTCTTAACCGCCTCAATTCGGGCAGTTTGATTATTAACTGGATTGGGCATGGAGGCGAAACCAACTGGGCGCATGAGCGCATATTTAATATGAGCGACATTGTGCAGTTGCAAAACAAAGAGCGCTTGCCATTATTTATTACCGCTACCTGCGAGTTCAGCCGTTTCGATTTGCCCGAGCGCACAGCCGGTGAATGGTTAGTGGTAAACGGAAAGGGCGGTGCCATTGCCTCTATTACCACCGTTCGTTTGGTTTATTCCAATGCCAACGAAGCGCTCAACAAACGCGTGTTCGATTACATGTTTATGCCGTACGAGGACAGAGACCCCACACTGGGCGAACTGACCATGGAAACCAAAAACACGGTAAACACCGATATAAACAACACCCGCAAATTTGTGTTGTTGGGCGACCCTGCTTTACAAATAAATTATCCGCGGTATAATGTAGCTACTACACATATCAACAACCATCCCGTTTCTCAAACTGCCGATACGCTGAAAGCCCTTTCGCTTGTAACCATAAAAGGCGAAATACGCGATGATAACGACAATAAATTGTCCTCTTTTAACGGAGTTGTTTACCCAATGGTGTACGATAAAATTTCAAAGATTAAAACCCTGAAGAACGACCCTTTAAGCAACATTGTAGATTTTAACCTCTACAAAAACATTTTGTTTAAAGGGAAAGCAAGTGTTACTAATGGCGAGTTCAGTTTTTCGTTTATTGTGCCTAAGGATATTGACTACCAATACGGCAAAGGGCGTATTAGTTACTATGCCGATAACGGCAATTATATTGATGCCAACGGGTACAATCAGGACATAGTGATTGGCGGCTCGGTGGACTCGTTTGGGTTAGATGCCATAGGTCCCGAACTGAAAATTTTCATGAACGATGAAAAATTTGTTTTCGGAGGAACCACCAACGAATCGCCTATTCTATTGGTAAAGTTGGTTGATTCAAGCGGGGTAAATACCGTAGGCAACGGCATAGGGCACGACCTTATTGCCGAGCTGGACAATAATACCCAAAACCGCATAATGCTGAACGATTACTACGAAAGCGAGTTAGATAACTTTAGAGCGGGTACCATTAAATATCCTTTCAGTAAACTGAAAGAAGGAAGACATACGCTGAAAGTAAAAGCGTGGGATATTCACAATAATTCATCGGAAGATTTTACCGAGTTTGTAGTGGCAAGCAGCGCTAAATTAGCCCTTACCCATGTGTTTAATTACCCCAACCCTTTTACCACCCACACAAAATTTATGTTTGAACATAACAAACCTTGTGACGATTTATCCGTATCAATCCAAATCTACACGGTTAGCGGCAAGGTGGTAAAAAGCATACGCCACGAAGTAAAGTGCGATGGTTACCGTGTAGATGACATAGAGTGGAACGGATTGGATGATTACGGAGACCCGATTGGCAAAGGTGTATATGTATACAAAGTAAACGTGCGCGACTCCGGAGGCAACACCGCCCACAAGTTTGAAAAATTGGTTGTTTTAAGATAGATTTACCCGATTTATTAAACGATTGTATATCGCTTCTACATTTACTTAATCAAAGTAAGAACCGAGGGTTACCAAACCCGCCAACATTTTATGAAGAACAAGCTATTTGCGATTGCAATTTTATTTATTGCCAACACGGAGGCATTTGCCCAATTGAATTTACAGGAAAAGGACGGAAAGGTGGTGAACACCGTTACCACAGCCGTTCCGTTTTTACGCATTAACCCCGATGCCCGCGCTGGCGGTATGGGCGATGTGGGCGTTGCCACTCCGGCTGATATTAACTCTCTTTTTTCAAACCCTTCGCGCATGGCATTTAACGAGCGCGATTTCGGCTTTGCCGTTTCGTTTACCCCCTGGCTTAAGGCACTGGTAAACGATATTTACATGGCAGGCTTGGCAGGTTATTACAAGGTAAAAGAAAAGCAAACCGTGCAGTTGGGAATAAAGTATTTCTCGCTGGGTAATATCACCTTTACCGATTATCAGGGGCAGGAAATTGGTCAGTTTCGCCCCAATGAGTTTAGTATTGATGCGGGTTATGCCCGCAGGTTAGGCGATGATTTTGCTTTAGCCGCTACACTTCGTTTCATTTATTCCAACCTAACCAATGTTGGGGTTGATGGAGTGCCTACTTTCCCGGGTTATGCAGGTGCTGCCGATATTTCGTGGAGCTACCAGCACACTTTTCAAAGTAAAAATTCAAAGTTGGGGCACGAGTTGTTAGCCGGCATGAACATCTCTAACATAGGCAACAAAATTTCGTACACGCGCAATGCTCGTAATTCCGACTACATTCCTACTAACCTCGGCTTAGGCTTGGGTTACCGTTTACACATTGATGAAAAGAACGCTGTTGGTGTATATATGGACATAAGCCGCTTGCTGGTTCCTACCCCGCAGCCGCAGTATATTCCTACCGAGTTTGCGGGCGATACTACTTCGAGTGTTATCAATCCGAACTACGATAAAGACGGTGATGGTATTGGCGATTGGAAGCAGCGCAGCCCCATTACCGGAATTTTTACCTCGTTTAACGATGCCCCCGGCTTAATGTATAAGGACAAAGACGGAAACATTACCCGCGTAAAAGGCAGCCGTTCGCGCGAAGAGTTACGCGAAACAGCCCTTGGCGTGGGGTTAGAGTATATGTATAACAAACAGTTTGGCGTTCGCTTTGGCTACTTTTACGAACCTCTTTCAAAAGGCAACCGCCAGTTTCTTACCGCAGGGCTTACCGTTAAGTACAGCATTGTGGGCTTAAATTTCTCGTATTTAATTCCTACTACCATACAGCGTAACCCGCTCGATAACACCCTGCGTTTTTCGCTGCTGTTTGACTTTAAGAAAGGCGGCAAAAAAGCCGATGGCAGCAGCGGCTCGGGAATTTCGCTGGTGGAGCCTACGCCTAAAAAGAAAAAGGTAAAAGAGGAAGAACCTGCTAAAGAACAGCCCGCAAAAGAGTTCAAGCTACAGCCGGTAGAGCCCAAGTAAGTAATCTAACAGTTCAACCAACGCTTAACTAAGCCCAACAATCGGCTAAACAATGCCTGTTAGGCGTTCAACAGGTTCAATTAACCGTTAAGCGGGTTCAATCAACCAATAAACAGGCTCAATGAACGGTTGAGCAGGTTCAATCAACCAATAAACAGGTTCAATGAACGGCTAAGCAACCCCAATTAAGCGCTGGTTGGGTTCAATCAACAGCTAAAAACATCGCTTTTTCACTCAATAACTACTCTTTTTCGGAAAAATGCACTTTTAGCCTGCAAACAGGCAACATACATTCCCGAAGGAATTTCGTGGAGCCAAATTTTTTCGGAGGTTGCTGTAAGCTGTTTGCTCAGCAACAATCTTCCATCAATACTCAGTAATTGAAAAATAGCATTGCTAACGGAAGATGTATTAACCAATACAAAATCTTTTGCCGGATTGGGAACTACCGAAAAGAAATCATCAGGCAAAGCATCCGAAGTTGTAAAAACAAAGTTGTTGCCTGCCGATGTACCCGAACAACCTTCGGCACTTATGGCAACAACAGAATAAATGCCGCTTTCCTGCGGAGTGTAAACCAAAGAATCGGCACCGGCAATCAACTGACCATTTTTATACCATTGGCAGGTAACGCCACCGGTTGCGATTAAATCGTTTCCGCTTTGGGTAATGGTTACGGTTGGTGTATCGTGCACCATAATAGTTGAATAAGCAGGAGGAGTAATACCGCAGGTGTTTTGTACTGTTAGCGTATCGGCATAGGTTCCCGCGGGCCCAATAGCACGGATAATAGCAGTATCGGTTGCAGTACTTAACACTTCAACCGAAGAAGGAAATTTCCAAATAAAATTGATTGAAGTGGTGTTGGTATGCAGGGCAGTTACCACAGCTGTTTCGCCAATGCAAAGCGAAGTGTTGCCCGCAATGCTTGTTAACTGCGGCAACGGATTTACGGTTACAGCTACCGAAGCAGGAACACTTTGCCCGCAGGTATTCACCGCCTGCACGTTTATGTTTCCCGAAGCGGCTCCCGCAGTAACGGTTATTGCCTCGGTGGTGGCTCCGGCATTTAACGTCCACCCTTGCGGCAGCGTCCACACATAACTATCGGCACCGGCTACAGTGGCAATGGAGTAGTTGAGTATTTCGCCATCACACACATTGTTGTTGCCGCTAACAGTTCCGGGGGTTCCTAAATTAGAAGGAACAACAGTCATTGTTTTTTGAACAGGCGATGATATGCCGCAATCATTTTCGGCAGTAACTTCAATTACACCTCCGGCATTTCCCGAAGTAACCATAATGGCGTTTGAGTTAGCCCCTTGCGTAATGCTCCACCCCGAAGGTAAACTCCAATTGTAAGTAACCAAAGGATTGTTCACTACCGATAAAATTATGTTGGCAATGCCTGAGCAAACGGTATCATCGGCAACAATTGCCGAAGGAGCAGCAGGCGGAAAATTTTCGGTTACGCTTACCGATACCGAAGGCAACGAGCAAACTCCGTTATCAACTACTACCGAATAATTCCCTGCCGAGGAAGCAGAGAGAGCGGGTGATGTAGCGCTATTATTCCACGTGTAATTGAACCCGGCAGGCAGTGCCGTAAGCGTAGTGTTGCTTCCGCTGCAAAAAGTTGTGTTGCCTGCAATGGCGGCATTTGTCGGAATAATGTTTGTGCAGCTTTTACGCAGCGAATCAACTGTGTTGGAATTGTAGCGGCTTTCAAACAATGTCCATGCAGGGCAATTTCCTTTTAAATAATAATCCAAGAAGGGAACTAAGTAGTAAAGGCACTTGTTGATTTGGTCGGCAGTGGAAAGGGGCGATGAAGCGCAGCCCGAAAAGCCTTCACCAAAATTGCACTGAAAATTACTGTTGCCGAAAGCACAGTGCCTGCCGTTTTTAATGTTTACATACACTTTGCAGGGCGAGCCTGAAGAATCATACATAGGATTCTGATGCGTAGCAGGCGGAGCCACACAATCCAGCGAACCGGCAAATGCCAAATAAGGCTTGGTCATGCTCGGTGCAGCAGCTATGGAAGACGGATTGGTATTGGCTGCGGCAAACGTAAAATAACATGCTGCCGGATTTCCGTACTGTGCCGAAAGCACCGTACTGCCCCCGCCCATTGAATGCCCGCCCAAAGCGCCCTTCGGTATTACTTTTTGATAAAAAGGAGATGCAGTATTAACGTTACTCTCATCAATTAGCTTGTTATAAGCAAAAATCAAATCCTGAGCAAAATTGGCGTGACTGGGCGAAAGACCGGTTTCGGTGGTGAGTAAACCAACAATGTAACCTTGCTTGGCTAACGAATCGGAGTAAGGATAATACGGCACCTGATCCATTTGAAAACCGTGAGCAAAAATTACAAACGGAAACTGTCCGCTTGCAACAGCGGCATTCGTTCCCGGATACCGAAACTCCAGCGTAACGGCACGGTTGCTGCGGGCAGGATCGTTCCATGTAATATTTTTTGTGCCAACCGTATAAGGTTGGGCATTGGCTGTGAAAGGGAAAAGAAACAGAATGAACAGGGTTACTGTGTTTTTCATTACTCCGGGTTTTAGATTTAAAGGAAACAAAAAAAATCGAACAGTTGTTCGAAAAATTGATTTCCGGCAGAACAATTGAGCGCATATTGTTTCTAAAATGAAACAGGATTTGAAGTATTTTTTTACTTTGCCTACAGTAAAAAAAACCCCCGCCATGTACTTAGGCAAACTTACCGACACCCTCACTTCACTCAACAAGCAACAGATTAAAGCGCTGAAAGTTTATTTGGCTTCGCCCTACTTTGGCACTCGCAGCATTGCTGTTGATTTGTTTGAATACCTATACAAACAGTATCCGGAATTTGAAGACAAACTGCTTTCTCCCGATAAGATAAAGCGACATGTTAAATCGCTTTACACCGTTCATATTCAAAAGAAGGCTGCCAGTGAATTGCTAAAAGCCATTGAGCACTTTCTGGCAATCGAAAACTGGGAACAAAACCAGCAAGCTGTTAGCCTGTATAAACTAAAGGCATTGCAACAACAACATTTGTTTGAATCTTTTGAGCGAGAGTATAAAACTGCCGGAGAAGAACTGCTTACTGCCAAAGAACAAGACCATCACGCATTTCTGCAGCACTTTTTACTAACCGAACTTTCCTATAACAACTTTACCGACCGCGCTAACCGCAAAGACAACCACGACCTAACCCCGGTGTTTACGCGCCTTAACGAGTTTCATGCGCTTACCACCGTGTTTTACCTATGCGAAGCGCACAACCGCCATGTTACTTTCGGCACTCCGCTACCATCGGTTAACTACCAACAACTTTTCGAAACACTGAAGCCATACAATAACTCCCGCCATCCGTTTGCTTATCTTTTTATTACCGCCTTGCATATGCAGTTGGCAACAGGCTACACTGAAAGCCTGCGCTATTACAACGTGCTTAAAAATGAAATAACAAAACAAAAACAGTTGCAATTGCCGGTACATATCCGCACTGTAATACCTTATTGCGTGCAATGGTGTGTGCAGTGGCTAAACCGTGGCAATACCAAAGCGCGTATCGAATACCTGTGGTGGGCTGAGTTTAAAATTGCTCACCGAATTTTATTGGAAAAGGACAAAATTTTTCCGGTAGCGTTCGTCAATATTATTAGCACAGCCTTACGTAACGGCAAGCCTGCCGAGTGGATAAAAGGTTTTATTGACACCTACAGCCCACACCTGCCCGATGGCTCGGCTGCGTTTACCGATTTTGGTAACGGCCTGTATTATTACCATGTAAAAGATTACACCAACGCCCTCCGCCATATACGCAAAGCCCAACTCAAAACCGATATGGTGTATTATGCAGTACTTAGGCGCTGGGAGTTTATTATCAGTTTCGAATTAGGAGCGGATAGCACCGAAGCGTTGCTAAACCAACTGAAAGCGTACGGGCGCTTTGTGCAACGCAATAAAAAAGAACTGGCGGGAAAAGAAGCCGTGTTCGAAAGATTTATTCATTACGCCTCGCGGTTTTTGCAGCTAAAAGAAACACAAATGCAAAGTTGGCTTAATCAGTTAAAAGGCGAAGAGTATTTCCCCGGAAAAGAATGGCTGCTAACCGTTCTGCCCAAAAAAAGCCCGTGGCTTACAAGTTATCGCAAACTTTGTTTGTAAAAGAAACCATATACAATACGGTTACGAAATGTGAAACTGCGTGCCGCTAACTCAAGCGCCCTAAAACAAACCAACACACTTTGAACTTGATTTTAAAGACGGAAGAGAAATTACGCAAACGTTTGAGCTACTTCTCAATTACCACCTTACGCACAAACTGTCCGGTAGCGCTTTTTATCACCAAAAAATAAACTCCGGCATTTACATTGGCAGTATTTAATGTAAGCGCCTGTAGCCGTGTTTCGGCTCTCATAATTTCTTTTCCACTTACATCGAAAAGTTGAAGCGTGCAAACAACATTGTCCTTCAATTCAACAGTCAATGTATTTTTTGCAGGATTAGGATAGATATGAAAATCGTTTTCGTGTAACTCTGCTGTTCCGGTAGAAAAACTGTAACAGGCAGGAGCAGTGAAATTATAAAACGAGCGCACCTGCTGTATGCGCTTTTTCAGTGAATCTACCCCATCAGCAAAACAAGCTGCCTGCGGATTTCCCTCGGCAAACACGTACGCCAAGTCAAAACACAAGTTGCCGCTTTTGGGCAAATTGAATTTGCCGGTGCTGCCAAGTCCGCGCCTGTCGCCAGCAACTATGTTGTTTGATATCTCGCTCCACTGAGATGGGGCACATGGGTTTCCCGAAAAAATGTAATTGTGTTGTGTTGTACCTGAGTAACCAGATCCGCCATAGGTTAAATGATTGCCATCGCCCCAAATTGCATTCATAAAGTTGTAATGTTGAAAAGGCGAATATGCTTGTGTATGCGGGGGAAATCCTGCACTAGACATATACCACATAAACGCATGAAGATCCTTGTTAAGAAAAGAGATACCGAATGTAGCTTTTGTGGTTTGATAGCCCTTCACCCCTTGGCAATCTACATCGGGGAATGAACCGTTATACACATAAAAAGTGCTCAATGCTGAATCGCTCCCTATGTGGTCATCATTAAAACATCCTAAACTAAAATCACTCCAACTTCCGATCAACACATTGTAATAGCCATCGTTAGCGCGGTTTACAATATTGTAGTGGCAAAAAAGCGAATTGCGGAGATGGGGCGCAGCGAAGCCTTCGTACGCATACACCATTAAATGCACATCTACTTTAAGCGGGTTGCCGTACAATACATTGTTGGGGTTAGCACGGTCGCTGTAAACAATGTAGAGCGCTTCATCGCCTTTTATCAGCGGATATTCTCCGAGGTTCGGTTCGTATAAAAAATTTCCGTTCAGGTCGGCAAAGGGAGCCAGCAGCAGCGGCTCGCCATTGCCTGTGTTGCCGTTCCCGGGCCAATCCAAAATATCGGTAGGAGCAGTGTAACCAACATCGTTGTAATGCAACAGGTGGTAATCAATGTCCGATTGTTTCACTTTCCAAACTTTATTGTAGCGTTGCGAATAAGTGCCGGAGTACGAATTGGCAATTGGTCCGAAACGAAAGTTGGTGAGGCTGTCATCGTACGTCATGGTTGAAATATGGAGCACGCCATAGGTGTTGTCAAAACCGCCTACCCAAAGACTACCGGCATATAAGGCATGCGCATTCGAATCTTTCGGAACAGAAAAATTCGCCTTGTTGCCATCGAAAGATACCATGCCGTTCGAAAAAAACCTGGCGGAAATGTTGTTGGTGGCTATAGTGGCTGATGCGTTGTTTTGCCCGAAGCAACCATTTGCTGCTGCAATACAACACAAGAGTAAATGTTTACTTTTCATGGTTCAGTGTTTAGCCCAAAGGTCGGAAGAGTTGATGCGGAACACAAGTTTGAATTGTCATAGAATTGTAAAACTTTACTACCTACATTAGCCAAGTTAGTTTTGAAAAAACATCTCCATCAACTTCCGCTTTTTCTGCTCTTTCTGATTGCTGTAGCTTTCAGTTTAAAAAGTTTGCGCGAGCCTGACCTATGGTGGCAAATACGCACCGGTGAATGGATATTGGAAAACTTACAGGTGCCCAAACAAGATGTTTTCAGCTTTACCTACGCAGGCAGCGAATGGGTAAACGTAAAATGGGGCAGCGAAGTATTGTTTGCGCTGCTCACAAAACTATCGGGACCGGAGAGTGTGTTTTTGTTGCAGGCAGTTGTCAGTTGCCTTGTAGTTTTCTTTCTATTTAGAACTGCAAAGCTGAGAGCGGCTTCAACCTTCGCGCTTGTAGTTTCGCTATTGTTTACACTGCTTGTTTCGGAATACCGCATCAACGGACGTCCGGAAATGTTCAGCCACTTGTTTACGGTGGCGTATGTTTTCGTTCTGCTTCGCCATCGCAAACACCCTTCCAACAATATTTATTGGCTAATTCCATTGCAAATACTTTGGGCGAATCTGCACGAAGCCTTCGGAATAGGAATTGTGTTGGTTGGCATTTTCTTCATTAGTGAATGGATAGAATATTTTCTTTCGAGTAAGAAAATCTTATCCGCCAAAAAGGAATTGCCGAAAGCAATAAGCGTTTTGCTTCCTCTGCTAATTGGTTCGGTGATTGTTAACCCAAACGGTATTACCCTGCTTACAAAGCCGCTCAACATTCTGGGGCAGGTTTACGAAAACAAATACACAACCGAGCTTTTCGATTTTACCATGCCCGACTACTGGCAGTGGAATGCATATGCTACACTTGTTTTGCTGTTGATTACAAAAGCAGGTTGGTTATGGCGTTTTGCTTCGCAGAAAAAGAAAAACAAACTGCTATTTGCCTTTGAAGAATTCGGCATAGGCTATCTGCTGGTGTTACTTGCTTTCTTCTACCTCGCTTCTACCGCTTACCGCAACGTGGTGTTTTTTGCGCTGGTATTGTTTCCCGCCTTACATGCCGCGCTTGATTTTCTTTTTTCGAAAATTCAATTCACAAGTAAGCACACAAAGCAACTAACGGTTGCTTGCAGTTTTTTGCTTTTTGCTTTTTATGTTGCCATCATCACCAACAAATATTACGAATGGACAAACAGCCGCGACCGTTTCGGATTGGAAGTGCTTTCGTCATATAATCCGGTGGGAGCAGCAGAGTTTGTGCAGCAAAACAATTTGCAGGGAAATTGTTTTAGCGATTATCTCACTTCGTCATACTTACTTTGGAAACTGCAACCTGAATTCAAAACGTTTATTGACCTACGCGATTTAGATGTTTTTCCTGCCGGGTTTTTCAGCACGTTTGCCGAGGCGGTTACTTTTCCCGAATCGTTCGAACAGTTGGATTCCGTTCATCACTTTTACTACGTGGTATTGTATCGCCCTCAGTTTGCTTCCCTTCATCGGCATTTACTGAACGAAAGCAATTTTCAATTGCGCTTTGTTGACCCGGTAGCTGCCGTTTATGTGCGAACTGAAACCAAAGATTCTGTTCCGGTTGCTTTTTCGTCTTCTGCTCCCGTTCAAACTTCGCGCTTGTGTAAAGCGCTGAATAAATTTTTCAATCCGCTGTATGAGCCTTACAACTACTCCGAAACGAATTACGATTACATAGCCGCAGGTTTTTACAGCAGTGCAGGAAACTTAAACCTTGCCGAAGAATATGCGCTGAAAGCCGCTGCGAATGCAACAGAGAATTACAAAGGCACCGAAATACTGGGCGAGGTTTATTACAACCGCGCGGTGCAGGCAAAAGTTGCCGATGATAAAAACCGGTGGCTCAACATGGCAGGAAATGCGTATCAGCAAAGTATTAACACTAACGATGGTTTTGCACCTGCATACTTAGGTATAGGGGCGGTTTACTTTCAACAGCAGAATTACACAATGGCGCTGTCGAGTTTCGAAAAGGCCATTGCCCTGGATAAAACCAACCTGAACGCTTATGTGTTTGCCGCAGAGTGTTGCAAGTATTACATCAATATGAACACTGCCGACTCAAAAGCATATACCGATAAAGCCATTGCATTTTACAAAAAAGCCGACAGGCTAAACCCCGATAACCCCAACATTATGCTCAACCTCGGGTTTCTGTACTTCAGGGGAAACGATTGCAAAAACGCAACAGCTTATCTTTCGAAGGTGGCAGATTTTGAAGGATTAAGCGCAAACGAAAAACAGCAGGCAAAAGAATGTTTGCGGAAATGCGGAGCAAAGTAATTTTCCTGAGAAGTTTTATGCCAACCACACAAACGCATAGCAAACCCCTGTTACCTTATATGCCTATGTGGTAAAAAAGTATTTAATGATTGGTGTCGATAAAAACAAAAGGAGCCGCCCCTGTAGCGACTCCGTTTTTGTTTGACTATGGAAATCCTTTTATCCTGCTGTGTTGCCGCTGCGGGTTTCCACAGCAGGATGATATGTTGAGTAATTACTGTAATGCTTACATTCTTCTATTACGGAGAAAAACTTTTTGGGGTTTCACGGAGAGCTAAAAAAATTTTGCCGCGCCCCGATTGTCATGGAATTGTCATTATTTTGAAGCACCCTCGTTTATGACATTTCTATGACAATTGTTTTGCATCCGAGCCGTACATTCGCTTGTGTTTTGATAGGGTTAACAACCGGCTTTGCACCTATGACAACCGGTTAGCACCCCTCCCGATAAAGGAGGGGTGTTTTTATTTATCTGTATGCTGATAAAAACACGGTTTGAAGGAATTTATGAGACATTCTACATCCATCTGGAATAAACACACCGTCTATTCTCTTACCAAATCCATAGTTTCACCCCATGATTTCATCGCGCTTTTTCAGCCCGGGCAAACTGGGCCCGTTAACGTTGCGTAACCGCAGTATTCGTGCAGCGGCTTTTGAGGGCATGAGCGCCCACCATAATGTAACCGAGGCACTAATAGCCTATCACACTGCTGTGGCAAAAGGTGGAACGGGCATGACCACCGTGGCGTACGCTTCGGTAAATAAAAGCGGGTTATCGTTCGAGCATCAACTTTGGTTGCGGAAAGAAATTATTCCGCAACTCCGCAAGCTAACCGACTCTATCCACCGCGAAGGTGCGGCTGCCTCGATACAAATAGGGCACTGCGGCAACATGGCTAACAGTGCGGTAACCGCTACCCGTCCGCTTGCACCCAGTGGAGGCATTAACTGGTATGGACCCACTATTCCGCGCAGAATGAGCAAAACCGACATTGCTGAAGTGATAGCTGATTTTAGAAACAGCGTTCGTATAGCTGCCGAAAGTGGTTTCGATGCCGTGGAAGTTCATGCAGGGCACGGTTACCTTATAAGTCAGTTTCTTTCGCCCTATACAAATAAGCGGAACGATGAATATGGCGGCAGTTTTGAAAACCGCAGCCGTTTTATGCGCGAAGTACTTACAGCTGTACGAGAAAAGTTACCTCCCCACATGGCGTTGCTCGTAAAAATGAATTGCTGGGATGGTTTTGAAGGCGGCATTACTAAACAAGAAGCAGCACAAACTGCCAGAATAATTGAACAATGCGGAGCACATGCAATTGTAGTTAGCGGTGGGTTTGTAAGCCGCGCACCTATGTATGTAATGCGCGGCAGTATGCCCATTGATGTGATGGCACATTTTATCCGCGAGCCGTTTAAACGCTTTTTTGTAAAACATTTCGGCAAGCAACTTATTCCTTCGCTCCCGTTCAGCGAAGGCTACTTTATGGAAGAAGCAAAGAGCATTCAAAAAGAAGTAACCATTCCGGTGGTATTGGTAGGCGGCATGAACAGTATAACAACAATTGAAAAAGCCATAAACGAAGGCTTTGAATGGATTGCCATTGCACGGGCACTAATCGAAAATCCGAACTTTGTAAACGATTTAAAAAATGAAGTAATTCGGAAATCTGCCTGTACCATTTGTAATTATTGCGTGGCAAAAATGTACACCGAGGAAATGGCTTGTCATTTACATCAAAGCAATATTCCCGAAGCCCTTAAACCTAAAATAGCCGCACTCGCCAATGGATAAAAAATATGCTTTGGTTACAGGCGGCTCATCGGGCATTGGTTTAGAAATTGCCATGCTGTTGGCGCAACGCGGTTATGCGCTGTTGTTGGTAAGTAACGAAGAAAAAAAACTGCACCAACTCGCTGCAACTTTAGCGAAGCAGTTCAACGTACCGGTAAAAACGCTTTGCATCAACCTTGCACAAACCCATGCGGCAGAACAGGTGTACGAATTTGCCGCGAATGAGGGAATAGAAGTAGAAATACTGGTAAACAGTGCAGGCTTCTTCTTTTTCGGACAAGCGGTGGATGCCGATATTGAAAAAGCAAAAGCGAAAATTCAATTGCACGTACTCACACTGTCTATGCTTTGCACGCTTTTCGGTAAAGACATGCGGCAGCGCAAACGCGGATTTATTCTCAACATTTCTTCCATTTCCGCTTTTAAAGATTTTCCGGGCATAGCGTATTACGGAGCTAGCAAATCGTACATAAAAAGTTTTACCCGCAGTTTGCATACCGAAATGAAACTTTACAACGTGCACGTAACAGCTCTTTGCCCGGGCGCTACCGCCACCAACTTATACGACCCCAACGTAATTGATGTAGAGCTTGGAAAAAAGTTAGGCGTTATGATGCCGCCACACAAAGTAGCCAAAGCAGGGGTTGAAGCCTTGTTTAAAAACAAACCCGAAGTAGTGCCGGGCGTTGTAACAAAGCTGATGTTGTATGCGGCATTGCTTACGCCACAATGGGTTATTTACCAGATTAGAAAACACACTAAGTGGCTTAATTAATTCGTTTACCGATATTCGGCATTGCTTAACTTTGCCCAGTTTAAACAGATTATGAGCCTTATAGTTTATGCCATTCCTATTTTCTTTTTGCTGATAGGCGTTGAGTTGCTCATTGGCAAAATGAAGCGCCTTTCGTACTACCGCTATCACGATGCCATTACCAACCTAAGTTGCGGCATAGGTTCGCAGGTAAGCGGTTTGTTCTTAAAAGCACTTACGGTAGTGGCATACATTAAACTCTATGAAATTTCTCCTTTTCGCGAAAAAATTCCGAATACGTGGTGGGTATGGATTCTGTTGTTTTTCGGAGTTGATTTTTTCTATTACTGGTTTCACCGGCTGGCGCACGAAATAAGCATTATGTGGGGCAGCCATGTGGTGCATCATCAAAGCGAAGATTACAACCTTACCGTTGCACTGCGGCAAGCGTGGTATCAGGGCGCTTTTTCGTTTGTATTTTATCTGCCGTTAGCGGCTGCCGGTTTCCGCCCCGAAATGTTTTTTGTGATTTCGCAGATAGTTACCCTTTACCAGTTTTGGATACACACCCGCCTTATTGATAAAATGCACCCTGCCATTGAGTTTTTCTTCAACACACCTTCGCACCACCGCGTGCACCATGGCGTAAACCCAAAATACATTGACCGCAACCATGCCGGTACTTTTATTATTTGGGATAGAATGTTCGGCACCTTTCAGGCAGAGGAAGAAGAAGTGGTGTACGGCATTACAAAACAACCCAAAAGCTGGAATCCGCTGTGGGTAAATTTTGAATACTGGGTGGATTTGTTTCGCGATGTGTTCCGTGCAGGCACTGTAAAAAATGCACTGCTTATGCTGTTTAAAATGCCCGGCTGGAAACCGAAAGAGTTAGGCGGCACAGAGGAATACAAAGAAGTTACCCCAAAAACTTTTCGCAAGTACGAAACCGAAATTTCTCCCGGGCTCAATCACTATGTGTTAGTTCAGTTTATTTTGGTATTACTGGGCACTACCGCATTCTTACTGTTTCAGGCAAGCGAACCACTCAGCGGAAACTGGTGGCTCAAGTTTTCGGCAGCAACGCTCATTGTTTTTTCGTTAGTGAGTTTCGGTGGAATGTTTGAACGGAAAACATGGACTCCGCAACTTGAAATTGTGCGGCTTATTTTACTGGTAATTGTTTCCGTATTTCTGTTTCAGGATTCCTATTTTTTTATAACTGCCGTTGTTGTTGTAGCAGTTATTGCAGTTGCTTCACTCATTTGGTTCAGCCGCTTTGTAAAAGAAATTTTGTCATCCAATGCGGGCAACTTATTAAAAACTGCTTAGCGTATGCACGTAATGCCTTTTGAGTACGACCCGGTAGTTTACGCCATACCTTTTTTCCTTATCACCATAGGTATTGAATTGTATGTAAACCACAAAGAGCGGTTGCAGTTGTACGAAACCAAAGATTCGCTCGCCTCCATTGGCATGGGCTTAGGCTCGCTGGTAATTGATTTGGCAATGAAAACACTTGCGTTTACCGGTTATATTTTTCTGTTTCAGTTCCGTCTGTTCGATATTGGCTGGCACTGGTGGAGTTGGGTGCTGGTGTTGTTTGCCGATGATTTTACGTTTTATTGGCACCATCGCTTAAGCCACGAAATACGCCTGCTGTGGGCGGCACATGTTAACCACCATTCATCGCAGCATTTTAATTTATCAACCGCATTACGCCAAAGCTGGGCAGAGCAGCTTTACAAATTTATTTGGTGGTCGTGGATGCCGTTGCTCGGTTTCGACCCGCTTATGATGATGATGATGATGAGTATTTCCCTCATCTACCAATACTGGGTGCATACCGAACTTATCCGAAAACTGCCGCGTGTTTTAGAGTTGGTGCTTAATACACCTTCGCATCACCGCGTACATCATGCTTCCAACATCCGCTATTTAGACCGCAACCATGCCGGCATTCTTATTATTTGGGACAGGCTGTTCGGCACCTTTGCCGAAGAACGCGAAGAAGAAAAACCTGTTTACGGAATCACCAAAAACATTCACACTTACAATCTGTTTAAGATTGCCACACACGAGTTTGCCGATATATGGCACGATGTAAAACGAGCACCCACACTAAAGGATAAGTTGAAATACATGTTTTACTCCCCGGGATGGAGCCACAATGGGCCCGACTTGCGGGCAAACACGCTGCGAAAGCAAGTTTCCGAAAGCTGACTACTTTCGCCCAGCAAATAGTTAACGCATGAAATTTTCCGCTTCGTTGTTGTTTTTTCTTTTGCTTGGTTTTTCAGCTTGTAAGTATTCTGAAAAGTATTCCACGGTAGAAGTTAACAAGCAATTCTCCTTGGACATCCCATCGTGGTTAAAGGAAGATAATACCCTCAAAGAAGGAGCGCCCTTTCAGTACGCCAACCGCTTCCGAAATTTTTATACAATTGCCGAAAGTGTTCCCTGCGAACAAAGCAACCTGCAACAACTTTCCGATGCCAATATTGAAGTGGTTAAAAAAGTGTTGGATAATCCGCTGGTTACCGATTCGGTAGATGTAAACTACAACAACGCCAAAGGCGTGCGGGTAGAAATACTGGGCGCTATGGACGGAGAAAAAATTTATTTCAGCGAAGTAATGTTGCAAGGCGGCAAATCCTGTTACCACCTTAGTATATGGACCCGCAGCGAAGAGCGCAAACTCCGCTTTAAAGACGACATCCAAAAAATTCTGAGTTCTTTCAGAGAACTTTAATCGCTTAACTCCGAGTTAGCTTAAAATCCTTTCGAGGTTTTTATCCTTCACCAAATTGCGTTTTACAAAAAATGCTTAACCTCGTTTGGTGAAGATTTTTTGACATGCTTGTAGTTTTATTGCTTCCGCTAATATCTGCCCTTATAGGTTGGTTTACCAACTGGGTGGCGGTAAAAATGCTTTTTCATCCGCGCCATCCGCGCAAAATTCTCGGCATTACTTTTCACGGAATTTTTCCCAAACGCCAATATGAAGTGGCAGATAAAATTGGAAAACTGATTGCAGCAGAATTTCTGAACGCCTCCGATGTTATACCGCATTTAACTTCGAAAGAACAAATGCAACAGATAAAAGCGTTGGTAGAACAGCGCTTAGACGAATACCTCAACGGCACATTTAAACAAAAACATCCGGTGCTGGCAGCTTTCTTAACCGAAAAACGCAGAGAGGAGTTTAAGCAGGAAATACTGGAAGAGATAGAGTTTTTTGCGCCCGAAATAATTGACCATGTGGTAATGAAAATGGAGCGCGATTTTGATGTGGCAGGTGTAATACGTGGGCGTGTAGCCGATTTACAAGTTGATCGCTTAGAAGAAATACTGATGGTGGTTTTAGAAAAGGAATTCAAATTTGTGGAATACATTGGAGGAGTTATCGGATTTTTTATCGGTTTGGTGCAAGTAGGCATTACCTTCCTTCGGCTGTAAGGAGAATTGTCATGGAAATGTCATTTTTTTAAGCGTATGCAAACCGGAGTTAAGCGAGTTTATAGGTTAATTATACATTTGCTGCCCTTAAACATTCAGTAAACTCAAAACACAATTCAACATGAAAACAAAATTTACTCTCTTAACTGCATTTGTGGCAACGTTTGTTGCTCTGAATGCACAGCAAGTTCCCAATGGCGGCTTCGAAAACTGGGGCATTTCGTATAAGCCTGATGGCTGGGCAACCGTAGATGGCATTTTTGGCAGCCCGCTTGGTTTTACTACCAAAGATACCGTTGACAAAGTAGAAGGCTCTGCATCAATTAAATTAGTATCAGATTCGCTTTCGTTGGTTCCACAGGCAGGAGTCATTCCAGGGCTTGCTTCGTTGGGAACAGCCACTTATGCAGGAGGACAGCCTGCGTTTTACGGAATTCCTTTTGCGTTCCGACCAGACACTTTGTTTTTCTCTTACAAGTATAGCACACCGGGTGCAGATACCGCAGGCGTTCAAATTGTGTTGTTTAAGAGTGGTTCAAGTCCGGTTTTAGCCGGTGGCATCCCCTTGGGAACTACCAATAATCAGTGGGTAAATGCTTATGTGATTTTAACACCTAACTACTCCAGCGCTGCTACACCCGACACATTGTTAATTCAGTTTTTTGCCAGCTTTAATGATGTAGCTCCAAACGTAAAAGGCTCTACTCTGCTTGTTGATAGAGTTCGCTTCGGATATGTTAATCCTCCTTCAACAAGTATTGCCAATGTAGCAGATAATGGAACTATTTCTGTTTACCCTAACCCTGCTTCCGACATTATCAATATTGCTGCCGATGTTAACCTTGCAGGTTATACTTTCGAAGTAATGGATGTAACAGGTAAAGTAGTTACAGCAGCCACACTTACAGGCGAAACTTCTACCGTTAATATTTCTGAACTTACAAAAGGAAATTACATTTATCGCATTACCGACAAGAGCAATGCTCCG
The DNA here is from genome assembly GCA_026129525.1 of Chitinophagales bacterium. Classification (GTDB taxonomy): domain Bacteria; phylum Bacteroidota; class Bacteroidia; order Chitinophagales; family LD1; genus Bog-950. The sequence continues at coordinate 48,351 of JAHCHW010000005.1, forward strand.
GTTAAACAAAGTAAATTTGCCATAGTTAAGTAGTGCATACTTCTTTATATCAACAAAAAGCCCCTTCGGTGAAACCGAAGGGGCTTTTTGTTTTTCTGCTACTGTAATTTTAAGACTATAGGGTACGTTTATAATTGCCTCCGCTGAGTTACCCTCCAAAGGAGACATGCGGAACAATTTCTGAAAACGTCTATTATCTTTTTTTAGTAGCCCACCTTAACCACAAATAACCGCCTGTGCCCGCAATAGCCGAAGCAATAAGAATGCTCAGCTTAGTAAGGTCCAGCAAGGCGGGGTCGTTAAAAGCCAATCCGGCAATAAACAACGACATGGTAAAACCTACCCCGCCAAGCAGAGCAGTGCCCAACATCATGTTCCAAGAAATTTCTTTGGGTAACTCGGCTATGCGGACTTTGCAGGCTAACCAGGCAAACAATGATATGCCGGTAAATTTTCCCACTATCAGCCCAAGAATAATACCCATTGAAACAGAGTGCTCCCAAATACTCTCAAGCCCTTCGGTAAGTACCACTCCTGCATTGGCAAAAGCAAACAGCGGCATTACAAAATACATGACAAACGGGTGCAGTTGATGCTCTAATTTTTGAAGGGGCGATTCGGCTTTTCTTCGCAACTCTTTCAACTCGTCAATTAGCGTTACCTGCTCTTCCGAAGGCAACTGAGTTCCGCTGTCGGGCACAACAGCTAATTTTTTCATCAATATTTCCGATGAAGCAATAAAATCATTCCGTGAAATGAGGGTGTTTACAGGAATGGTAAAAGCAGCCAAAATTCCGGCAACGGTGGCGTGTACTCCCGAAAATAAAAATGCCAGCCATACACCCCCTACGCCCAACGTTAAAAAGAACACCGGGTTTCGAACACCCAAATAGTTGCCGGCAATCATGGTTGCCAAAAAGCCCATGCCTATAGCCAAATAAATCAACTCTACTTGCTCTGTGTAAAAAACGGCAATTACAGCTACCGCCCCCAAATCATCTACAATGGCAAATGCCGTAAGGAAAATTTTAAGCGAAAGCGGAATACGCCTCCCAAGTAACGCCAGAATACCAAGCGAAAAGGCAATGTCGGTTGCCATTGGTATTCCCCAGCCCGCTTTGCCAATGCCGTTTTTGTTAAGCGCATAGTAAATGAGTGCCGGAAAAAGCAAGCCCCCCAAAGCCGCCACCACCGGCAGTGCCGCCTTGCGCTTTTCCGATAACTCGCCTACCAATATCTCGCGCTTTATTTCCATGCCTACCAGAAAGAAAAAAATTGCCATCAAGCCATCGTTAATCCAAAGTATCAGCGGCTTCGACACCGCAAAGCCCTCAAAACCGATGGAGAATTTTGTATGCAAAAAACTTTGGTAAAGTGTATTCACAGGCGAGTTGACTACTGCCAACGCAGCAGCAGTTGAAAGCAGCAGCAACATGCCGGGGGTAACGGTTGTTTGCATTAAGCCCGCTACAGTTTCGAGCGGTTGCAATAAAAAACGTGCTTTGTTCGATGTATTCATTCAGCGTAGGTATATGCAGAAGTTTAACGAATAAAACCCATTCTGCCAAATCCTGACAACTATCATTCGTTAATGCTTTTTAAAACAAACAAGCGAGGCGGGTTGTTTACTACATTCACTGCATAAAAAAATAGGGTTATGGCAAAAAACAACATAGGGTTGGGAAAAGAAGAAACCAAGCAACTGGCTAAAAAACTGAATGCGCTGTTGGCAAACTATCATTTGTTTTACCAAAACACACGCGGCTTTCACTGGAATATTACTGGCGAAAAGTTTTTTGAACTCCATATTAAGTTCGAAGAATTGTACACCGACTCGCTGCTGAAGATTGATGAAATTGCCGAGCGCATCCTTACCCTGGGGCATACACCCATGCACACTTTTTCCGATTATGTAGAGGCTTCGTCCATTAAAGAGGCAAAAAACATAAGCGATGGCAAGACAGCAGTGCAAAGCATTCTCGACAGTTTTGCCGTACTGCTTCCCTTAGAACGCGAATTGCTCGATCTTTCGGCAAAGGCAAATGACGAAGGCACCAATGCTTTAATGAGCGACTACATTCGCCAACAGGAAAAATTAGTGTGGATGTATTCGGCTTATTTGGGTAAATAGCCGGTATTTCACTTAGCATAGTTTGTTAAACAGACTCTTTTATGCCCGGTAAACGGTGTGGGGCAAAAACCGCTCATAATGCCCGAAATTTCCAATTTGCAGCCATGAGTAACTTTCGCGCTCACCTTTACCTGTTTATTGTCAACTTATTTTACGGTGCCGGCTTTACGGTTTCTAAAATAGTAATGCCCGAATTCATTAAACCCTTCGGCTTCATTTTTATTCGGGTATCGGTTACTACAGCGCTCTTTTGGGGGCTGCACCGCTTTTGGATAAACGAAAAAGTGGCGAAAAAAGATTTTGCACTGCTTGCCCTTTGCGGCTTGTTTGGTGTAGTGATAAATCAGGAAATGTTTTTTCTGGGTTTAAGTATTACCACCCCCATCAATGCCGCGCTTATAATGATAATGACTCCCATACTGGTGTTTGTTATCTCCTTTTTTATGGCCCACGAAAAAGCTACCTGGCAAAAAATACTGGGCTTGGTACTGGGCGCATCGGGGGCGCTTATCATCATCAGCGGCAGGGGTTTCAGTTTTACGGGCAAAACAGTGCTGGGCGATTTGTTCATTCTCATTAACGCTACCTCGTATGCGGTGTATTTGGTTATTGTTCGCCCGCTCATGAAAAAGTACCACCCGCTAACGGTTATTACCTGGGTGTTTGCTTTTGGGCTATTGCCGGTTACGCTGTTTGGGTTTAACCAGTTTAATGAAATTGAATGGAATTCGTTTACCACACAGGCTTGGTTAGGGCTGGCATTTGTAGTTATCTGCACTACCTTTTTTGCGTATCTTCTCAACATACTGGCATTGCGCGAAGTGCATTCGAGTGTAGTGGGTGCGTATATTTATTTACAACCCGTGCTGGCAACCATTATTTCGGTTTCGCTGGGCAAAGACCAAATCACTTTCGAAAAAATTGTTTCCGCGCTGCTTATTTTCAGCGGGGTGTATATGGTATCGTTTGCAGGTGGCATTAAACTCTTCAACAAACCCAAAACAGAGCCTGATACCAATGATATGGTAATGGAGTAAACCAACAACAAACTATATTAGCTTTCTGCCTGCAACCATTATATGGCACACCACCCAAAAGCGAAAAAGCAGCTCTGCAAAAACTGCGAGGAACCCTTGCAGGGAAAGTTTTGTTACAACTGCGGGCAAAAAGCAAAAACCGAGCGCATAACCATAAGCCTGCTTTGGCACGACCTGTTCCATTTTTTTACCCATATTGAAAGTGGTTTTTTGTTCACCACACTACGAATGTTTACTGCACCCGGAACAGTAATTAAAGAGTATGTAGAAGGTAAGCGCATTCGCTATCAGCGCCCGGTAAGCTACTTTCTTATTTGGGTAGCAACATGGGCGTTGCTGCTGTTTGCCTTCGAAAAACTTTTTGGAACCGATACCGTTATTTACCGCAATCACTATTTCAGCAACGCCACTGATTACGCCTTTCGTAATTTGAACATTATTACCGGCATTATGCTACCCATAAACGCGTTTTACCTGTTTGCCATTGCCATGCACCGCTACTACAACTACTTTGAATGCTTTGTGGCTGCGTTGTACATACAAGGCACCATTTTTACCATGCAAGTGTTTTTTGGCATTGCTTGCCTTGTTTATTATTTGATTACCGGCAGCAGCGTAAATCTGGCAATCTCCGATGTGCTGAAATTTATCTGCGTGTTTGGAATTTGCTTTCATCTTCTGTCGCAATACACACTTAAGTACCGCTTTCTTCGCATGGTAATAGTAGTAATTGTATCTACGGGCACTTTTTTGTTTTGGCGCATGTACGGTTTATCGCTATTGGCAGGCAACTTGTTTTAAGCAGCGCTCCGAGCAGTTTTGCTTTGTTGTGTATTGTATTTCCTCTTGTATTTTCGCTCCATGTTAAAATCAATGACCGGCTTTGGTAAAGCCAGCGGACAGATAGATGATAAAACCGTGAACGTGGAAATTAAATCGCTCAACAGCCAAAAAGGGCTTGATTTAAGCGTAAAAATTCCGAGCAAGTACCGCGCCTTTGAATACGAACTACGCAACAAAGCCACCGCAGCCTTACAGCGCGGCAAGGTTGATGTGTACATTACCCTCGAACACAACACAGCCTCCAGCGAAATATCGCTCAACCGCGAATTGATTATTTCATACTTCAACGAGTTTAAGTCTATTGCCGATGAAGTAGGCGTAACTACCGAAAGCCTGCTGCCCAGCATTCTAAAAATGCCCGATGTAATTGGCGAATCGCACGAAGAACCCAGCGATGAAGAACTGAAGCAAATACAATTACTGGTTGAAACTGCCATGAAAGAGTTGGACAATTTTAGAACAAACGAAGGAAAATCGCAGGAAACCGATTTACTGCAACGCATTGATTTGATTGAACACTATGCGGGCAAATTACAGGTAGAAGACAAGCGAAGAGTTGCCGAAATACGCGAGCGCTTAAAAAGCAATTTGGAAAATTTTATACCGCGCGATAAAATTGATGCCAACCGCTTTGAGCAGGAAGTGGTGTACTACATCGAAAAATTAGATATAAGCGAAGAATTAACACGGCTGAAATCGCACTGCGAGTATTTTAAATCTATAATTGCCGCACACGAAGAACTAAAGGGGCGCAAACTGAATTTTATTGCACAGGAAATGGGGCGCGAAATAAACACCATTGGTTCAAAGGCAAACGATGCTACCATGCAAAAAATGGTGGTTAATATGAAAGACGAACTCGAAAAAATAAAAGAGCAAACAAGTAACATACTGTAAGTAGATAACAGCAATATGGCAGGCAACAATTTTACACGCGTTTTAGTACCCCCCAAAAAGCTAATCGTTATTACCGCGCCCTCCGGAGCGGGGAAATCCACCATCGTAAAAAAACTATTGGTGCATCATCCGGCATTATCGTTTTCGGTTTCGTGCACCACCCGAGCAAAACGCGATGGTGAAGTAAACGGCAGGCATTACTACTTTATTACGGTAGAAGAATTCAAACAAAAGATTTCGGCAGGCGAATTTGTAGAGTATGAAGAAGTGTATCCGAACCAGTTTTACGGTACCCTCAAAAGCGAAGTGGAACGCATTTGGAATACCCGCAAAGTAGTACTGTTTGATATTGATGTAAAAGGCGCATTAAACATTAAAAAGCAGTTTGGCGATGATTGCCTTACTATTTTCATTGCCCCGCCATCGAAAGAGTCGCTGGCTAACCGTCTTAAAAACCGCGGCACAGAAACCCCCAAAACTTTAAAGGATAGAATAAAACGCTCGGAAGAAGAGTTGTTGTTTGCCGATAAATTTGATAACATCGTAGTAAATAAAGATTTCGATACCGCTTACATGCGCGTAAAAAATCTGATTACTAATTTTCTGAAACCGCAAACACAACACGTGCACTAACCATGAAAACGCTGATAACACAAGGCATAGAGGTAAACGTGGAAACGTTTTACCAACCCGCCCATTCGCATCCGCACAATGGCAAGTTTGTGTTTGCATACCATATCAGCATTTCAAATCACAACCTGTTTACCGTTCAGTTGCTCCGCAGAAAATGGCTGGTAACCGATGCTTACACCGATAAACGCATAGTGGAAGGCGAAGGTGTGGTAGGCAGGCAACCCATACTTTACCCGGGCGATTCGTATCAGTATGTTTCGGGCTGCAACCTTGCCACCCCCATTGGTAAAATGGAAGGTGTTTACTATTTCGAAAACAAAATAACTCGCGAAATATTTGAAGTAAACGTGCCGGTATTCAAAATGGAAGCCCCCGAAATTCTGAATTAGATTTTTCGCTTCTGCTTTTTTATTACTTTAGACCTTCAATAAACAAACTACTATGAGAAAATTATTTGTTAGCCTTTCGTTGGTGCTTGCTGTTTTTGTTGCCGGTGCCCAATCAAGAACCGAATCGGGTGCAGCCGGAAGCGCACCAAAAACCATTGAACAAAAAGTTGATGAAGCAATGGTAAAAATTACAGAGAAACTGAGCCTTACTTCGCAACAACAAAGCCGCATTAAACCCTTAATGAGCGATTTCTTTAAAACCAAAGACCAAATGAGCGCTCTAAAAGAAAGCAACAACGAGGAGTACCGCGCTAAAATGACTACTGCTGCCGAAGCACTTATTGCAAAACTGAAAACTATTTTAGATGCTAAGCAAGTAACCGCATTCAACAATCTGCTTGAACAATACCGCGCAGAGAGAAACTAACGTCATTATCATATTTAATGAGAAGCCCTGCTTAATGCGGGGCTTTTTTGTTTGCCGCATTTCGGATTTTAACCAAGTCGGTTTTTTGCCAACTGTATCTAATGTTATCTGCAAAGCCTCCTTGCCAATAGCTAAGCATACAAAAACGAACCCGCCCTTGCGTTGCTGCGAGGGCGGGTTACAAGGTCTGATCTTGGTCAGACTATATTTAACTTGTTTTACGCAAACAAACTTTTTATCGCTTCAACGATAGTAGAAGCGTGTCCACCTTTAGTTACTGCTATAAGCGGTGCAATGGTTAAACCCACCAACGATGAAAGTTTAATCAGGATATTCATAGAAGGACCCGAAGTGTCTTTAAAAGGGTCGCCTACAGTATCGCCCACCACAGCGGCTTTATGCGGTTCCGATTTTTTGTAGAATACTTCCTTCTTTCCGTTCACTTCAATTTCAATCCCCTTTTCGAATGATTTTTTGGCATTGTCCCAAGCACCACCGGCATTGTTTTGGAAGATAGCCCAAAGCACACCACTCACGGTTACACCTGCCATATAAGCACCCAATGCTTCGGCACCCATAACTAAACCAACGGCTATAGGAGTAACAATGGTAATAACACCCGGAGCAATCATTTCGCGCAAGGCTGCTTTGGTAGAAATTTCTACGCACTTGCCGTACTCCGGTGTTCCTGTTCCTTCTAATATTCCCGGAATTTCGCGGAACTGTCTGCGTACTTCGTTTACCATATCCATAGCGGCTTTGCCTACGCTGTTCATGGCTAAAGCAGAGAATACCACCGGAATCATTCCACCGATGAACAACGCTGCCAATACTTTTGCGTTGAAAATGTTGATGCCGTCAATACCCGTAATGTTTACATAAGCTGCAAACAAAGCAAGCGCAGTTAACGCTGCCGAAGCAATGGCAAATCCTTTTCCGATAGCAGCAGTAGTGTTACCTACTGAATCGAGAATATCCGTCTTTTCACGAACCTCTTTTGGCAGTTCACTCATTTCGGCAATACCACCGGCATTGTCGGCAATAGGGCCAAACGCATCAATTGCCAATTGCATGGCAGTGGTAGCCATCATGGCTGCTGCTGCAATACCTACTCCATAAAAACCGGCAAAAGAATAAGAAGCCCAAATAGCACCCGCAAAAAGTATAACCGGATAAGCCGTTGAAAGCATTCCTGTTCCCAATCCGGCAATAATGTTAGTGGCAGCACCTGTAGCCGATTTTTGAACAATAGCTACAACCGGACCTTTGCCAAGCCCTGTGTAATACTCGGTAATAAAAGAAATAACCGCACCCACTACCATACCCACACACACGGCATAAAACACGTTGATGCGCGCAATGGTAGTAGCCACACCGTTCAACGTCATGTTAATGGTTTCGGGAAGCATGGCGTTGATAAGAAAGAAAGAAGCCACCAATGCAATAGCGATAGAGCCCCAGTTGCCCATGTTCAGCGCACTTTGCACTTTGTCGGTAGTTGCTTGTCCGTCATCTTTTACGTTCACTAACCAGCTACCTACAATAGAAGCTACAATACCAATGCCCGCAATAGTTACGGGAAGAAGAATAGCACCAATACCACCAAAGTTATCTACGATGCCCGGGTTGTCTTTAATCAAATAGTTACCAAGAACCATTGATGCAAGCACAGTAGCCACGTACGAACCGAAAAGGTCGGCACCCATACCGGCTACATCGCCTACATTATCGCCCACGTTATCGGCAATGGTTGCAGGGTTGCGCGGGTCATCTTCAGGGATGCCTGCCTCTACTTTACCTACAAGGTCAGCACCTACGTCAGCCGCTTTGGTGTAAATACCACCGCCTACGCGGGCAAACAAAGCGATTGATTCGGCACCGAAACTAAATCCGGTTAACACTTCCAACACACGCGTCATTTCATCTGTTCCGCCACCATTGGCAAAACTTCCGCCCATAAACATGTTGTAAAAGATTACGAACAGCACGCTCAAGCCAAGCACCGCCAAACCGGCAACACCCAAGCCCATTACAGTTCCACCGCCAAACGAAACTTTTAATGCTTTAGCTAATGAAGTTTTAGCCGCTTGCGTAGTGCGAACATTGGCTTTGGTGGCAATACGCATACCAATAAATCCTGCCAGGGCAGAAAACACACAGCCTGTAACAAACGAAGCCACAATAAGAATATGCGAATGTGCTGCTACTTTCTCCACTTGCGAAAGCACGCCTAAACCAATACCGGCAAGCACCACATAGATGGCAAGTATGCGATACTCGGCTTTGAGGAACGCCATAGCTCCCTCGGCTATGTTGTTGGCAATGCCGCTCATTTTGCTGTCACCGGCATCTTGCTTGGTTACCCAACTGCTCAGGTAAGCCATATAAGCAAGCGCCACTAATCCGAACACGGGAAGGATGTAAATCAGGTTTTCCATGAAAAAGTAAATTGTTATTGGTTAAAAGTTAATCGTAAAACTGCACCTTGTTAAAAAAGGTCGGCAAATATAGGATTTGCGGGGAATTGTGGAAGAAAGCCAGAGTCCTCTGTATTCTTTAAACAAATACAATGCTCACCTACTCCTTCACCAACTTTTTAACCGACCGCATTCCTTGCGGGGCTTTATGCCCTTAGCCGTATTTAATTACCTTCGCACCCTTTCAAAAGAACTATGCGTAATCAAAATATCCGCAACATTGCCATTATTGCCCACGTTGACCACGGCAAAACCACCCTCGTTGACAAAATCCTCCACCAGTGCTCGCTTTTCCGCGAAAACCAGCAAACCGGTGAACTGATACTCGACAACAACGAACTGGAGCGCGAGCGCGGCATTACCATTCTTGCCAAAAATGTGTCGGTTGAATACAAGGACATAAAGATTAACATTATTGATACCCCCGGGCACGCTGACTTTGGCGGTGAAGTAGAGCGCGTGCTAAACATGGCTGACGGGGTGCTGTTGCTGGTGGATGCCTTTGAAGGACCCATGCCCCAAACCCGCTATGTGCTTTCCAAAGCATTGGCGTTGGGCAAAAAACCTATTCTGGTTATCAATAAAGTAGATAAAGAAAATTGCCGCCCCGATGAAGTGCACGAATCTGTTTTCGACCTCATGTTTGCGCTCGAGGCTACCGAAGACCAGTTGAATTTTCCTACCGTGTACGGTAGCGCCAAACGCGGATGGATGGGTGCCGACTGGCGCCACCCGGCAGAAGATGTAGTGTATTTGCTCGATACCATTATCGGACACATTCCCGCACCCATTATTAAGGAAGGAACCACGCAAATGCAGGTTACTTCACTCGATTATTCATCGTACATAGGGCGTATTGCCGTAGGCAGAGTGGCGCGCGGAAGTATTGCTGCAGGGCAGCAGGTATCGTTAGTTAAGCGCGATGGGCGCATACAGAAATCGAAGATAAAGGAGTTGTATGTGTTCAGCGGGTTGGGAAAAATGAAAGCCGAAAAAGCCGAATGCGGAGATATATGTGCCGTGGTAGGTATTGAAGGCTTTGAAATTGGCGACACCATTGCCGACTTTGAAAAGCCCGAAGCGCTGCCGCCCATTCATATTGATGAGCCGACCATGAGTATGATTTTCACTACCAACACTTCGCCATTCTTCGGTAAAGAAGGAAAGCACGTTACCTCGCAAAAAATACGCGAGCGTTTGCAAAAAGAGTTGGAAAAAAACTTGGCGCTACGGGTAGAAGACACCGAAAGTGCCGATACCTTCCGCGTTTTCGGAAGAGGTATTCTCCACCTGTCGGTACTTATTGAAACCATGCGTAGAGAAGGCTACGAACTTTCTATTGGCAACCCGCGCGTGATTACCAAAGAAATTGACGGCATGAAATGCGAGCCGATAGAAATTCTAACTATTGATGCTCCCGAAGGCGTTGCCGGAAAGTGTATTGAACTGATTACCCAGCGCAAAGGCGAAATGCTGGTAATGGAGCCCAAAGGCGACATGATGCACATTGAGTTTGAAATTCCTTCGCGCGGTATTATCGGCTTGCGAACCCTCATATTAAACTCCACCGCAGGCGAAGCCATTATGGCGCACCGCTTTAAGGAATACAAACCCTGGAGGGGCGATATTCCTTCGCGCATTAACGGAACACTAATTGCCAAAGAAGCCGGACGCGCTACCGCTTACACCATGGATAAGCTGCAAGATCGCGGCAAGTTTTTTATTGAGCCGGGTGTTGATATTTACGAAGGGCAAATTGTAGGTGAGAACAATAAAGACAACGATTTGGTGCTGAACCTTTGTGCCGCCAAGCAGCTAACCAACTTTCGCGCTGCGGGCAGCGATGATAAAGCTACCCTTCCGCCACCCGTGCGTATGAGCTTGGAAGAAGCCATGGAATACATACAGGAAGATGAGTATGTAGAGGTAACTCCGAAAAGCATTCGCTTGCGCAAAATTTACCTGAACGAAAACGATCGCAAGCGTTTCTCCAAGTAAACACATAAAAAAACCGCGAAGGACTTTCGCGGTTTTTTTATGTCAGTAAAAGTTTGATTACTTGGCTTTAACTGTGTATTCCAACTTGCCTTCTTTAAGTTTCATACAAATTGGCGCACCGCTGCCATTTTTATTGGTAACGCGCAATACAATTTCCAACACATTTTCCGATAACAGCGCTTTTAAATCGGTTCCGTTTATGTTTAACGTTACCTCGGTAGCGTTGTTGGCTATGTTGCCTACATAAGCTACTTGTATGGCTTCACTCATAGAGGCACCGGGCTTGCGAACATACACCTCAAAGCCGCTTATGTCATTAAACGTAGCAGCAGTAGTGGTTACTTCAGCTTTTATCTGACTCACTTTGGCGTTCTTAACTTTTTCCAAATCGAAACTTACGCCTGCCGCCTGAAATGCCGCCTGCACATCTGATTTACTTAGGCTGAATACATAAACGGTGGTACCTTCAAAACTGGAATAGCTGAGGCATTGATTTATTTCATCCATGTTTTGGATAACAATTACATCCGATTGATTGCAGGATGAAACAGTGAAAGCAACAACTGCAACAGCAATTACTGCAAATGCGGTAATAAGTTTTTTCATGTTGGTGTTTTTTTAGTAATCCGAAAGTAGTCGGAAAGTTTGAAATGCCCAATTGAAAATTTGCCTTCAGCAATTTTCGGACCCGTTTATGGAAAATTGAAATGACTTCATCTAAGCAGCATAATCTGCTATGCTATGAAGAGGATTGCTCAACCTTTTTCGGCAATAACAGTGGTTCTGTTGTCAGCAACAGCCGTTATTGCCGCCATTACAACCGCCAACACCGTTTCAGTTTTCGAAAACGATTTTGTAAAAACACTCAAAGAGAAATTCCAAAAATTTCACAACAGCGTTTCGCAGGACAGAGTGTATGTGCAAACCGATAAAACCTTTTACAAGCCGGGCGAAACGGTTTGGTTTACCGCCTACCTGCGCGATGATGCTACCCTGAAACCTTCCGGCAATTCCGACATTATTCACGTAGAACTGATAACACCCAAAGGCTCTACCGCCCGCCACTACAAACTGGTGGCAAAAAACGGAACCGCACAGGGCGATTTTGATTTAACGGGCTACGTAGGCGGTATTTACAAACTGAAAGCCTACACCCAATGGCAGAAGAACGATGAGAATGCGTTGCTGTTTGAGAAAGAAATTACCGTGCAAAGCGTGGTAATGCCCCGCCTTAAAATGAAAATGGAGTTCGAGAAAAAGGCTTATGGCAAAGGCGATGAAGTGGTGGTGAAGTTGGAACTGAACACCAACGAGAACAAACCGCTCGCTAATAAAAAGGTAAAATTCAAAGTGCAGTTAGCCGGAAAAGATTTAGAAGAAAAATCGGTTACAACCGATGCCGCAGGGAAAGTGAATTTGAAATTCAATTTGCCAAAGGAATTGAACACCATTGACGGCATAGTAAATGCCCTGATTGATTTTGAAGGTAGCACCGAAAGCGTTTCGCGCAGCATTCCCATTGTGCTTAACGATATTAAGCTGGAGTTTTTTCCGGAAGGTGGCGATATGGTGAGCGGTATGAATTCGCGCGTGGCTTTCCGTGCTGTAAACGAATTTGAAAAAGCAGCCGATGTGGAGGGAATTATTGTGGACTCCAAAGGCGCTTTCATGCAGCAGTTTTCGAGTTTTCACTTTGGCATGGGCGCATTTGATTTTGTGCCTAAAGCCGGAGAAACCTACAAAGCAAGAATTACCAAACCCGAAGGCATTTTGAAAGAATACAATTTGCCTGAAGCTTTGAAAGCGGGTTATGTAATGAAAGCAAACACATCAGCCGATAAAATTTCTGTTGTCGTCAATTCCTTCCGCGATGAAACCCTTTCGGTAGTAGCACAGGGCAGAGGAAAAATTCACTACGCCAAATCGTTTAATGCACTGAAAGGCGAAAATTTACTTTCCATCAGCACTGCCAATTTTCCGATCGGCATTACACAGCTTACCTTGTTCGACAGCAAAGGCATTGCCCGCAGCGAGCGATTGGTTTTTGTGAACAGCCAAAAGCAACTCAGCATTTCAACAACCACCGATAAGCAACAATACCAACCACGCGAAAAAGTGAGCATGAACATTCGGGTAACCGATGAAGAAGGTTTGCCGGTGCCCGGTAATTTTTCATTGTCGGTAGTGGACGATAACCTGCTTTCGTTTGCCGATGATAAACAAGGCAACATCCTTTCAAAAATTCTTTTGGAACCCGAACTGAAAGAGAAAGTAGAAGAAGCCAATTTCTATTTTGACAGAAAAGAGGCGAAAGCCGAAAAAGCACTCGATTATTTATTGATGACCAGCGGCTGGAGGCGATACACGTGGAAACAGATAGAGGAGAACAACATCCCCATTGTTCAGCATAATGCTGAAAAAGCTATCGTAAGCGGAGCGGTGTACGATGCGTATGCCGGTCAGCCGTTGAGTGGCGCCACCGTAAAATTGAAAAACGGAAACAAAAGCACGGTTACCAACCGCGAAGGCAAATTCACCTTAAGCGGCTTCGACATTTCGCAACACAACCAACTCGAAATTTCAGCGCCCGATTTTACTGCCTCCACACAAACCCTTTACGATTACACCACTTCGGGTTATTACTATTTGTATAACAACAAACATGTGTACCGCTACTACGATATGGCTCCGGCAATGGGAGTTGGCTGTGGCAACGGAATGGGAAGAGCGGAAGTAAAAACCATGAAAAAGGGAGTGGCTAAACAGCAGGAAGATGTATTTAACCTGCAAGATGCCGATATGTTTTTTGAAGCAGACGTGGCTGCTGCTGATGCCGATGTAGCGCCAACCGAAAAAGAAAAAGAGCAGAAAGAAAATAATGAAACAAAGCAGGATAAACTGGAAGAAGCCAAAACGGGCGATCTGCGTGCAGCCGAGTTAATGGCTTTCGACAAAAACATGGAAGGGCAAAGCAAGGTTACGTACTACCGCGCCAAAGAATTTCCGAAAAAGAAATATTCCGCAGCCGACAGCACCCGCAACCATTTCGCCTCTACCGTTTACTGGAACGGCAACATACAAACCGACCGCAACGGACGCGCTAAAGTGGAGTTTACAACCAACGATTTGATTTCTTCTTTCAAAACAACCATTGAAGGTTTTGGCGATGACGGCTCAATAGGCAGAACGGAATATTCCTTCACTACTAATCAGCCATTTTCAATGGATGTGAAAGTGCCGACTGAATTAGTGGCAGGTGATAAACTTTTTATTCCCGTGTTTTTGAAGAACACTACTTCTTCCAACATCAACGGAAGAATGGTGATCGTTTCGCCCAAGCAACTGAACATTCTTACTAAAACAAACGATGTAAGCATTGCCGCCAACGAAACAAAAGTAATTTACTTAGAAGCCACCGCCACCAACGAAATAGGCAACGGTAATCTGGAAGTGAAGTTTGTTTCCGGCTCGGCAAACGATGTGTTTACGAAAGAAATTAAAGTGGTGGCAAAAGGTTTTCCGGCAAACATTTCACTAAGCGGACAGGATTTGAGCAAAGAATTTTTCATCAACCCTGTAAACGTAGTGCCGGGTTCTATGAAGGTAACTTTCACCGCTTACCCGAACATTATGAGCGAACTGATGAGCGGAGTGGATGCCATTTTGCGCGAGCCGTACGGATGTTTTGAGCAGACTTCTTCGTCCAACTATCCGAACATTATGGTGCTGCAATACATTAAAAGCATGAAGGTAGATAACCCGCAGTTGGAAGCGCGCGCCAAAAAACTGCTCGATGACGGCTACAAAAAACTGGTGGCGTTCGAAACCAAAGAGAACGGCTACGAATGGTTTGGCGCATCGCCTGCACACGAAGCGCTCACCGCTTATGGTTTAATGGAGTTTGAAGACATGAAATCGGTGTACGCAGGTGTTGACCAAAAAATGGTTGACCGCACCGCCCAACTCCTACTCGGCAAGCGCGATGGCAACGGAGGCTTTAAAAAGAATCCGAAAGCTTTGGACAGTTTTGGCGGAGCCGATGAAGACATTACCAACTGTTACATTGTATATGCTTTAACCGAAGCCGGTCGCGGTAAGGAAATTGAAAAGGAAATAGATGCCGCTTATAAAACCGCGAAGAAAAGCAACGACCCTTACATGCTTGCGTTGATGGCAAATGCGCTGTTTAACAACAACGATGTAAAACGTGCCGATGAATTGGTAAACATGCTCATTAACGCGCAACAGGAAGCCGGCTCGTGGACCGGAAAGAAACACTCCATTACCCGCTCTACCGGAAAAGCCCTGCAAATTGAAACCACTTCGCTGGTGGCAATGGCATTGATGAAATCGCAAAATCCGAATACGGCATCGCTTACTTCCGCCATTAAGTTTCTGGTGGATTCGCGCAGCGGTTACGGTGGTTTCGGCTCTACACAGTCAACCATACTTGCTTTGAAAGCACTTACACAATACGCCACCTTTAGCCGCAAAACCGATGAAGCCGGAACTGTGGAAGTGCTAATGAACGGTGTAGTGGTAGCTTCGAAAAATTTTGAGAAGGGAGAAAAGAACAACATTGTGTTGGATGGTTTGGAGAAAGCCATTGCACAAGGCAGACAAAAAGTGGAAGTGCGCTATACCGGTTGCAAAAATGCACTGCCGTATGCCATGAATGTGTCTTACAGCACTACACTACCCGAAAGCTCCAAGCAATGCGTGGTTCATCTTGAAACCAAACTGAATACACGTGCCGTGAAGGTGGGCGAAACACTTCGCCTGACCGCTACCTTGAAAAACAAAACCAACGAAGGGCAACCGATGACGATGGCAATCATAGGCATACCTGCGGGTTTCAGCGCGCAGCCCTGGCAACTAAAAGAATTACAGGAAAAAGGCGTGATTGATTTTTACGAAGTGGTGGGCAACAACATTGCCTGCTACTACCGCGCCTTGGCTCCTAATGCCGTTAAGCAAATCAACCTCGACCTTAAAGCCGAACTGCCGGGCGAGTACGAAGCACCTGCTTCATCAGCATATTTATACTACACCAACGAACATAAAGATTGGGTAGGGTTGGAGAGGGTGTTTGTAACACCGTAAATTCAATTGCTCCACTTTTCTAAAAGATAGAAGCTCCACTATTCAAAGAAGTGGAACTTCTATCTTTATATTCGCCCCCGCAGTTAATGCAAATCAGCTTACTTACATCCGTCAACTGACAACAGTTAACTGCTAACTAGTAATCATGTTCGCCATATTCAAAAAAGAGATACGCCAGTTTTTTGGCTCGCTGATAGGTTACATTGCCATCATCGTGTTTCTGTTGGTGCTGGGGTTGTTTATGTGGATTTTTCCCGACACGAATATTCTTGACAGCAACTATGCCACGCTTGATTCTTTCTTTTACATTGCTCCTTTCATTTTCATTTTTCTGATTCCCGCCATTACCATGCGCTCGTTTGCCGAGGAAATAAACACCGGCACTATTGAGTTACTGAGCACCCGCCCTGTTACCGAGTTACAGATTGTGTTGGGCAAATACCTTGCAGCGCTGGCATTGGTTTTCATTGCTATTATTCCCACTGCTGTTTATTTTATTACCGTTTACCTGTTGGCATCGCCCGTAGGCAATGTAGATGCAGGTGGCATACTCGGCTCGTACTTCGGTTTGTTTTTTCTGGGCGCTGTGTTTGTGGCTATCGGCATTTTTTGCTCAAGTATTACCTCTAACCAAATTGTAGCGTTCATAGCGGGCGTGTTTCTGTGCTTCTTCACTTACCTCGCCTTCGACTACCTTTCAAAGTTCGGAGTGTTTGTAGGCAAGAACGATTACTTTGTTGAATCGCTCGGCTTAAGCGCCCACTACGATGCTATGGGCAAAGGCGTACTGGACAGTCGCGATGTAGTGTATTTCCTGAGCGTGATTTCGCTTTTTATTGTTTTCACCCGAACAGCATTGGCAAGCAGAAGATGGTAAAGCGATTAGGAAACAAAATGCTGAACCGCAGCGATGCGCTTATCCGCCTCGGATTGGTGTTGGTTATTCTTGTGCTTGCCAATGTGGTTTCACACTACGCTTATTTCCGTTGGGATTTAACGGCTGAAAAACGCTACTCCATTTCAAAACCCACCAAAGAGTTAGTCCGCAAGCTAAACGATGTGGTGATTATAAAAGTGTATTTGGGTGGCGAACTGAATGCAGGGTTTACCCGCCTCAAAGAATCAACCCGCAACATGCTCAAAGAGTTTCAGGCGTATGGCGGAAAAAATATCGAGTTCGAGTTTATTGACCCGATGGCGATTGAAAATTTGGAGGAGCGTAAAGCACTGATTACCGATTTAATTCAGCGCGGACTGGCGCCTACCAATCTTACCACCAAATCGAAAACCGATACCAAGCAACAGTTGGTGTTTCCCGGGGCAATGGTGGTATATGGCGGCAGAGAATTTCCGGTGAATCTTTTGGAAAATCAAATTGGCTTCTCTCCGCAAATGGTGCTCAACAATTCGGTGATATTGCTGGAATACAAATTTGCCAATGCCATTAAAAAACTCACGCAATACCGCCCTCCGCGTGTAGGTTTTATACGCGGTTATGGCGAACTAAACGAAGCTGAAACTACTGACATCCGCCAAACGCTTACTATACTTCAGTACGAGGTGAAAGATTTTGATTTAGTGCAGAATTACTACATCCCCGACCGGTTTGATGTTATCATTATTGCAAAACCGCAGCGTGCTTTCGATGAAAAGGAGAAGTATAAAATAGACCAATACATTATGCACGGTGGTAAAGTGCTGTGGCTGGTGGATGGCACCAACGCCACTATGGACAGCCTGCGCGTAAGCTACACCGGACAATTTGTGCAGGGCACCGATTATAATTTAGACGACATGCTGTTTAAGTATGGAGCACGCATCAACAACGATTTGGTGCAAGATGTTAACCTCAACAACCCCATTCCGTTAGTGGTAGGCAAAATGGGCAACGCTCCGCAAACCGAAATGTTTCCGTGGTACTACTTCCCGCTGTTGGTGTCCGATAACAATCACGCCATCAACAAAAACCTTGACCCTGTTGCGGCATTCTTTGCCAGCAGTATTGATACGGTAAAAAATCCGGGCGTGCGTAAAACAATTCTGCTGCATACTTCGGCAAATGCAAAAGCGCAGTTAACTCCTACGCGGGTTCACTTTGGTATTCTGCAAAGCAAAGCCAACCCCGCTTACTTTAACCAGCCCGATATTCCGGTGGCGGTGCTGCTCGAAGGCGAATTTGAAAGCGTTTACAAAAACCGCGTATCGCCCGAATACTTAGCCGCCAGCGATACGGTAGAACATTTAAAGTTCAGAGAAAAAAGCCCCGAAAGCCGCATGATTGTAATTGCCGATGGCGATGTAATGCGAAGCGAAATTCGCAGCGACAGTACCGCTTATCCACTTGGTTATTACTTATACACCAAGCAAACTTTTGCCAACAAAGATTTTATTCTGAACTGCATTGAATACTTAGCTGACAATAATGGATTGCTCGAAACGCGTAACAAAGAAGTTAAGCTTCGTATGCTCAACAGCGTAAAGGTGGAAGAAGAAAAACTGCAATGGCAACTGCTCAATATTGCTTTACCCATTGGCTTGGTAATGCTATTCGGATTGGGTTATGGTTTCTTCCGCAAAAGAAAGTATGCCGCTTAAACTTTTCAGATAACGCACACTTCTCTGTTCAACAGAATGCTCCACTTACCCGAAATACTTTTTGAAGACAATCACCTGATTGCGGTAAACAAGCCATCGGGCATGTTGGTGCAGCCCGATAAAAAAGGCGATGAAGCGCTGGAAGAAATTGTAAAAGCTTACATCAAACAGAAGTATCAGAAACCGGGCGAGGTATTTTTAGGAGTATGCCACCGCATTGACCGCCCAGTGAGCGGTGTGGTGGTTTTTGCCCGAACCTCAAAGGCATTGGTGCGTATGAACGAGATGTTTAAAACCCGCGAGGTAAAAAAGACATACTGGGCAGTGGTTGAGAACATGCCAAAAGAAGAGTCGGGGCATTTGGTACACTGGTTAAAAAAAGATGAGCAGAAAAACATTTCGCGGGCTTATGAACAGGAAGTGAAAGGCACTTTGCGTTGCGAACTTTTCTACCGGCATATTGCCAGCAGCGAACGCTACTTTTTGCTGGAAGTAAATCCGGTTACCGGGCGGCACCACCAAATACGCGTGCAACTTTCAAAAATCGGATGCTCTATTAAAGGCGATGTAAAATACGGAGCTAAACGCACCAACAAAGACGGACGCATTCACCTTCATGCCCGGCAAATTGAATTTATCCATCCTGTAAAAAAAGAACCCTTAGTTATTACTGCTCCCATTCCCGATGAGGTGGTTTGGAAAGCAATGGAAAAATAAACCGACCTTAAAGGGCTTTATCGTTTATACTATCCAAGTGCGCTTTTACTTCGTTGAAGAGCGGTTCAATTACACCTTGTTCAAATGGCGATTGCAGGTTTGCCAGTTTTACCAAACCTAAAAACGAATCACTGCCGCCTGCTTTGCAAAGCCGCAGGTAATCCTGCCATGCGGCAGTAAAATCTTTTCTCGATTTGCTCCAAAACTGAAATGCACAAACCTGCGCCAAACAATAATCAATGTAGTAAAACGGACTGCGGTAAATATGTGGTTGCCGCTGCCAAAAACCGCCACGCTCTAAATAGTCCACCCCGCCATAATCAACCCAGGGGCGGTATTTCTTTTCCATCTCTAACCAAACTTTTTTGCGCTCTGCAGGTGTTAAATCAGGGTTCTCGTAAATAATATGTTGGAATTCGTCAACCGCAACACCGTAGGGCAAAAACAAAATGTTTGAACTGAGGTGAACAAACTTGTACTTCTCTGTATCGCTGCCAAAAAACAGATTCATCCACGGGTAAGTAAGCTGCTCCATACTCATGCTGTGAATTTCGCAGGCTTCCATAGTAGGGAAGTAATATTCTTCTACTTCAAAATGGCGGCTTTCAAAACACTGAAAAGCATGACCGGCTTCGTGTGTAAGTACATCTACATCGCCAATGGTTCCGTTAAAGTTGGCGAATATGAAAGGTGCCTTGTAATTGTTAAACATGGTGCAGTAACCTCCGGCAGCTTTCCCTTTGCGGGTAACCAAATCCATCAACTCGTTGCTAACCATAAAGTCGAAAAACTCTTTGGTTTCAGGCGAAAGTTCCGCATACATCTGCTTGCCTTTTTCAATAATCTCTTCCGGTGTTCCAATCGGTTTCGGATTGCCTGAATTGAAGTTGTGCGCCCAGTCGTAAATTTTCAGTGTATCTACACCAATTCTTTCTTGCTGCCGCTTGCGAAGTGCTGCCGCCAACGGCACTACGTGTTTTAAAACCTGCGAACGAAAATCAGCAACCTTGGCAGCATCGTAATCGGTGCGCCCCATACGGTAATATGCCAATTCCACAAAATTTTTGTACCCGAGTTTATGTGCAATGCGTGTACGCAATTTCACCAGCTTATCATAAATCTCATCGAACAATTTTTCGTGCTGGGCAAAAAAACTCCACTTGGTTTCGTGTGCCTTTTTGCGGAGTTCGCGGTCGGTTGATTCCATAAAGGCATCTAACTGCGACAGGTTCATTTTCTCCCCATTAAATTCTACTTCGGCACTTGCTACCAATTTGGTGTACTCCGTGCCTAACTTATTTTCTTCTTTCAAATCATCCAGCACCGAATGATTAAACGTTTTTAATGAAACGTCTGCCAACCGGAACAACTGCTTGCCGAATTTCTGTTCCAACTCTCCCTTAAACCGGCTGTTGCCAAGCGATTTGTAAAACTTTACGTTCAACTCTTTAATGACAGGTTCGTTAGTGTCAAAAAATTCCTGCTCGGCTTCGTAATAAGCATCCTTTGTGTTAATGGAATTGCGTACCGAAGCAATAGATGAAAAGGTTTGAAAATTGTTTCGGAGTTCGTTCACCTTTTCCAATACTCTTTCTTGCAATTCGGCACTTTCGGCAGTTTCAAATTCTGCTAAAAGGGTGTTAAAGTTTTTTTCGAATGCGCTTATGTCGGGGCGCTCATACTTCATCTGCGAAAACTTCATGTTGCGTTAAATTTTGAGGGGGCAAACGTAGCAATAAATGCAAACAGAAATCGGCTGTTGAATGGGCCGTAATAAGATTCAGCGCAAAAATCAGCCTTCCAGCAATGCGTTGGCGCGTTGCTTGTAATACTGCCACCACGAAATAAGCAGCCTGAAATTAAGCGCAACAATCATCAGCAAACTCCCGGTGCCGAACAGAATAATTTCGGTACGCAAATAGGCAAACAGCTCATCCTTTACTTCATCATACATTATCACTTTCGGGAAACCGAAATCTTCGGTATAAAAGCTATCGTAAAACATAAGGAACTGCTGCTCCTTTTGAGCGAAGTAAAAGAACATAACAATGTTAAGCGTAAACACCGCAAAACGAATCCATGCGGGGCGGAAAAACGGCAGGCTTTTGAAAGTAACCGACCAACGGAAATAGGTAAGCGTAACAAAAATGAAAGCGGAATTAACCGCATAGTAGATGTAATCAATTTTTTGTGTAACAGGGTAAAGAATGGCGTACACCAGCATCATGGTAATGCTAACCCACAGCAGTTCCTTAAATAAATTCAACAAATGCGCTTTGTTCACGGGCTGCAAATAAAAGCACAATCGGCATTCCTGCAATTATTATAATTTTCGCACTCCATGGAGATTTTTGCCATTTTGGTTTCGCTGTTGCTTATTGCCTTTTTTTCGGGAGTAGAAATTGCTTTCCTCTCTGCCAATAAACTGCGGGTAGAATTGCTGAAAGAGAAAGGCTCTACAAGAGCAAAAATCATTTCTGCGTTCAACCAAAACCCTACTCGCTTCATAAGCACCTTACTGGTAGGTATCAACGTTTCACTGGTGTTATTCGGCAGTATTACGGCAAGCTATTTCACACGAAGCAATTTTCCCTTCTTACCCGAAGGCGAAGTACCCCTGCTCATTACACAAACCATTTTTACCACTTTCATCATTTTGGTTTTTGGCGAATTGTTTCCTAAAATTCTTTTTCGCGTTAATTCCGACCAATCGCTATTGTGGCTTGCCTATCCCATCAAATTGTTTTACATTCTGCTTACCCCTCTTAACATTGTTTTCCATTCTATTGCCAGTTGGATAATAAAGCTGGTAATAGGTAAAAATTTGGTGGAAGGGAAGCAATCATTTACCAAAGAAGACTTGGAATATTTGGTGAAAGAAACAGCTATAGCTGATGTGCAGGAGGGCGATGAAACCGACCATCTTAACTCCGAAATTTTTGAAAAAGCGCTTTACCTCAAAGATGTAAAAGTGCGCTCCTGCATGGTTCCGCGCCCCGAAATTCAGGCAATAGATGTAAGCGAAACGGTGGAACACCTGAAAGCAAAATTTATTGACACCAAACTTTCGCGCATCATTGTTTGCGAAGACAGTATTGACCGCATTCTCGGTTATGTGCATCATCTCGATTTATTGAAAAACCCGACCGATGTGCGGCAGTTAGTTCGCCCCATACAGGCAATTCCCGGCAGTATGACCGCCCGCGATTTGCTGCTGCAGTTTATACGCGAACGCAAAAACATTGCCTGGGTGGTTGATGAATACGGAGGCACTGCCGGCATTATTACGCTCGAAGATTTAATGGAAGAAATTTTCGGTGAAATTGACGATGAGCATGACACGCCCGAACTGACACAAAAGAAAATTTCGGATACCGAGTTTATTTTTTCGGGACGCCTGGAAGTGGATTACCTGAACAACGAATATGAACTGGATATTCCGGAAGGCGACTATACCACTTTGTCGGGTTATCTCATCAGCGGTTTTGAAGATATTCCCGAAGCAGGAACCACCTTTGACCTTGATAACTTTCACGTTAAAATTTTACGCGCTACGGACACCCGAATTGAATTGGTTAGTTTGAAACTGATGAAAGAAACGTAGCCTATTACTGCATTCCCTATTTTCGCGCACTATGATTTTCGACTTTTCGGTTTTTGGCACTGCCGATGCGTGGATTAGCCTAATCACACTTTCCTTTTTGGAAATAATTCTGGGAGTGGACAACATTATTTTTATCTCCCTCATTGCCGGAAAACTTCCTAAGCAGGAACAAAAAAGAGCGCGTTTAGTGGGGTTGTCGCTGGCGTTAATCATGCGCCTTATTTTACTTACGCTCATAGGCTGGGTAATTGGGTTAACCGCTCCCATGTTTACATTGCCGCTTCAAACCATTTTCGAAACACTGGGAGTAGAAAACGCTGCCGCTGCAGCAGCCATATCGGGCAGAGATTTGATTCTCATACTCGGAGGATTTTTTCTGCTGGCAAAATCAACCACCGAAATACACGGAAAAGTAAATGCCAAAGAAGAAAAACATCAACCGAAAGGCGGCACTATTTTCTGGTCTATTATTCTGCAAATTGTACTCATTGACATTGTTTTTTCGTTCGACTCCATTTTAACCGCAGTAGGTTTAACCAAGCACGTTATTGTAATGATGGTGGCAGTGGTTATCTCCATTATTGTAATGATGTTTTTTGCAGGCGCCATTTCCGACTTCATTAACAAATACCCTACCCTGCAAATTCTGGCACTCTCTTTTTTAATTATGATAGGACTAACGCTTATTCTCGAAGGATTTGAAGCACACGTAAACAAAGCGTTCGTTTATGTGTCGGTAATTTTTTCGCTGTTTGTGGAGTTTTTGAATATTAGGTTTAGAAGTAAAAACGTTTCTGCCTGAAGACCTAATTCACTTAAAACTCATCACACTCTCACCTGCGCGTTTCGAAGGAAAATAAGCTGCAAAAAAACTGATAACGGTGATGATGGCAACCGTTACAAACGGGTCTATCCATTTAAGTTTTACCGGATAGTAGTTGATAACAAAACTGTTTTCACCCCCACCGCCCAATTTCAGAAAGTGATATTTTAATTGCAACAGGCAAAGTATGTACCCTATCAGCAAGCCTACGATTGCACCGAGCAACGAAGCCAACAAGCCGTTTAACAAATACACCCGTTGCACAAGTGTTGCTCCCGCTCCCATAGCTTTCAAAATGGAAATATCTTTCGATTTTTCGATAACTAACATGGTAAGCGAGCCGATGATGTTGAACGAAATAATGAGAATAATAAAGCCGAGAATAGCAGTGGTTACCCAACGCTCAATTTTCATTACCCTATACATTTCCGCTTTTTGTTCGTAGCGGGTTTTTACGGTATAATTATTGCCCGCCAATGCGGCAATCTCGGCTTTCGCTTTTTCTAAATCTGCCCCTTCATCCAATCGTATTTCATACGCAGAAACACTTTCTTCATCGCCTAACAATTCTTGTGCAAATTCGAGGCTTACAAATACATACTTGCTGTCAAACTCCTGTTGAATGCTGAAAGTACCCGATGGCATAGCCTGCATAGTGGTAAATGCGTCTTCGGGCAACAATGCACTTTGCACACCTTTTCGTGGAACGGTAATTCGCAGCGGCTCGTAACCGCGCTCCACATTTACACTCATGGGGTAACTGAGGTTAGCGCCTAACACCGCATAGCTTATGCCTTTATCTTTTAGTACAAACTTCCCTTGCCGCACGTAATCTTTTACAGTGGTTACAGCGTTGTAATTTTCATCCACTCCTTTTACTGTGGCTAATTGTGCTTCGCTGCCGTATTCTATGTAAGCATTTTCTTCCAGCGTTTTCGATAATGCGGTAACTCCTTTCAGTTGCAGAATTTTTCCGGCAAGGGCGGGGTCATGTTCAAACGTTTTTCCTTGTGCAGCGCGCACTTCAATATCGGGGTAAAACGAATTGTAGAGCGAGAGCACCAAGCCTTCAAAGCCGTTAAACACACTCAGCACCACAATAAGCGCTAACGCACCTACTGCCATACCCAACATGCTTACCCACGAAATTACGTTGATGGCATTGGTTGATTTTTTTGAAAACAGATAACGGAATGCTATGCGTAAGGCAAGCATAAACTACTTAGTGTTTGTTTTTTTGCTGCGCGATGTGGTGGATTTACTTTTAAGTGTTTTCGGTTTTGCAGTTTCCAATTGTTGCTTCAGCGTTTCGTCTTCCTGCTTTATGCGCTTAAACAAATCCTCCATGTGGAACACGTACTCCATGGTTTCATCTTTATAAAATTCAATTTCGGGAATTCTGCGGATGTGATGGCGCAGTTTTTCGGAAAGTGCACGCTTCAACTCAAACTTATGCTCATTAAATTTTTGCACTACGGCATCGGCATCTTCGGTGTTGTAAATGCTCAGGTTAAAGCGTGCCAGTAACAAATCCGATGTAATGTTCACATTACTCACTGTTACAAATGCCTTTCCGTAAATTTTTTTGCCGTCACGGGTAAGTATTTCCGTAAAGGCTTCTTTAATAAGCGAAGCTACTTTCAATTGTCTGCGCGAATCCATACTGCTTTGTTTGCGCTAAGTTAGAAAATAAAAAAGGTGCTTTGCGTTATTACATTTCATTGTAAACCTACCTTCTATATTTGCTGCCAATGAAAAACCTGTTCCGCATACTGGGCTATGTGCGCCAATACGCATCGTTTGCCGTGCTCAACGTGTTTTTCAATGTCCTCACGGTTGTGTTCTCGCTTTTTTCGGTGGTCATGATTATTCCATTTTTGCAGTTGCTGTTCGGAAAAATTCCGTTGGTAATGCAGCAGCCGGAGTTTTCGCTAAAAGCCGAAGCACTGCTGGAGTATTTCAAGTATTTGCTGAGTGCCGAAATAAATGCAAACGGACAATTAGCCGCACTTATCAAGTTTTGCATTGTAATTGCCGCACTGTTTTTCTTTAAAAACCTTTTTCGTTTTCTCGCCTTGTATTTTTTGGCTCCGGTTCGCAGCGGTGCCGTGCGCGACCTGCGCAACAGCGTTTACTTTAAACTTTTAACCCTGCCGCTTTCGTACTACTCAAAAGAGCGAAAAGGCGACATAATAGCCCGCGTTACCGATGATGTGAAAGAAGTAGAGAACAGCATTATCAGTTTTATAGAAATAACGGTGCGCGAGCCGCTCAACATTGTTATTTATCTCGCAGCACTGCTTATGCTTAGCCCGCAGTTAACGGGTTTTGTATTCATTATGCTGCTTATTACAGGTTTTATAATTGGGCGGGTGGGCAAAAGTTTAAAACGCCAATCAACCGAGGCGCAAAACATTACCGGGCGCTTAATTTCTATTGTAGATGAAACCCTCAGCGGGCTTCGCATTGTGCATGCTTTTAATGCCGAAGATTTTATGCGAAAGCAGTTCGGCAAAATAAACCAGCAACTTTATGGAATAACGTGGCGAATGACTACGCGCAGAGAGCTTTCATCGCCACTTACCGAGTTTTTGGCAATGTGTGTGGTTTGTTCGGTGCTTTATTTTGGCGGCAAGTTGGTGATTGACCACAAAAATCTGGAAGCAGAAACCTTTATCGGCTTCATGGTATTGTTCTCGCAGTTGATTGCGCCTTCAAAAAACTTTTCATCGGCTTTTTACAACATTCGCAAAGGGCTGGCATCGGCTCAACGCATTTTTGACATTTTGGATGCCGAAGTAAAAATCACAGAGCAGGAATCTCCCTTTTCTATTCCGGAGTTTAAAACCGAAATAGAATACCGCAACGTAAGTTTTGCCTACAACAACTTCGACAACAAAAAAATTCTTGACAACATTAACCTGAAAATAGGCAAGGGCAGAGTAATTGCTTTGGTTGGTCAGTCGGGTGCAGGAAAAACCACGATGGTTGATTTGCTGCCGCGCTTTTACGATGTAAGCGAAGGCGCCATTCTAATTGACGGCACCGATATTCGCGCGTATCGTCTTTCCGATTTGCGCGGTTTGTTCGGTATGGTATCGCAGGAGTCTATTCTGTTTAACGACACGGTGTATAACAACATTGCTTTCGGAATGAAAGGCGTAACCGAAGAGCAGGTTACCGAAGCGGCAAAAATTGCCAATGCACACGATTTTATTTCGAAACTCGAAAACGGTTATCATTCCTCCATTGGCGACCGTGGCGGAAAACTGAGCGGTGGTGAGCGTCAACGCTTAACAATTGCCCGTGCCGTACTTAAAAATCCTCCTATTCTAATTTTGGATGAAGCCACTTCTTCCCTTGATTCCAACTCTGAAAAATTAGTGCAAGATGCACTTACCAACCTTATGAAGGGGCGTACCACCATTGTAATAGCACACCGCCTTTCCACCATTCAGTTTGCCGATGAAATAATTGTAATGCAGGACGGAAAAATTGCCGAGCGCGGCAACCACATAGGGCTTACGGCTAAAAACGGTATCTATAAACGGTTGGTGGATCTACAGGCATTTTAGCCTTTTTCTTGCCTTTTCTTTTTTTAACATTTTGCCCTCAATTTTTTCCACAAACATTCGTTTATGCTTAAGTATATTTGCTGCGAAAATTCGCAAAAACACACTGTTTCGCGATTAGCGTTATTAAATTATGCTTGACAATATGCTTATTTTCAATACTTTACAATAAAATAAAAAGGAGGAACCACCATGAAAGCAAAAACAATTCTCACCTTGAGCTTGGGCTTAATTTTAGCCTTTGTATGTGGAAATCTCGGTGCACAAACCGCTCCTGCAGGCACCGAAACATCATTAACGGCAGGCCCGCAGTCAGTAGCAAACAATGTAGTAACCAACCCCAATGTATTGGTGGTAACCGGTAAAATAATTGATGCACAAACCCGTAAGCCAATTCCCAACGCAAAAATCAATTTCGACAAATTTGGCGAAGAACTTTTGCAGGCTTCTATTGACGATAAAGGGAACTACGCATTGGCGCTGAACAAAAAAGAGTTGGGCGAACCGATCCGCGTAATTTTCAGAGTGGCCGGTTACAAGCGTTTTGTAGTAAAGAGTCTTGATAAATCTGCATCGTATGTAGATGTAGATGTTTATCTGCAACCAATGGAAAGCGAAGAAAAAAGCAACGGAAAGGTTACTTACAAAATGGACGACAATCCATTCAATCCGTTAGTAATAAAAATGCAATAAAGAGTTGTTTTGGTTATGTAAACCCGTGCCGTAATTCAATGGCGCGGGTTTTTGTTTTTAGGAGAGTTTACATGGGCGCTTTTTAGCCAAAATCCTCTGAGGTAATTTTATATTTTTGCCGCCTTTGTTAAATTCATCTTCATTCAAAATATCCCGCAGCCTAAGCGTTTAATTGTTTCGTTACCGTGAGCCTTAAAGAACAAATTGACCTAACCCGACTTCCGATGCACATTGCAGTTATTATGGACGGGAACGGGCGTTGGGCAAAACAGCAGGGCAAAAACCGGGTTTTCGGACATCGGCATGGGGTAAGTTCAGTACGCGACACTGCCGAAGCCTGTGCCGAGTTGGGGGTGAAGTATTTAACGCTGTATGCCTTTAGCACCGAAAACTGGTTTCGCCCGCAGTTGGAAGTATCGGCACTAATGACCTTGCTTTTAAAAACTATTAACGGAGAATTGAACACGCTTTTGAAAAATGATATTCGCTTAAATGCCATTGGCGATATTGATTCGTTGCCGAAAAGCGTAGCGAAAGAGTTGCGCGAAGCCATTGAAAAAACAGCGCATTGCAAGCGCATGGAATTGGTACTGGCGCTTAGTTACAGTGGAAGAAGTGAAATTGTACGGGCAATGAAACAGATTGCACTGAAAATTCAGAGCAAAGAAATATCGCTTCACGAAATAGACGATAACCTGATTAGCGACAGCCTTTACACAGCCGGCATTCCCGACCCGGAACTGCTGATACGCACCAGTGGCGAAAAACGCATCAGTAACTTTTTACTGTGGCAGTTAGCGTATGCTGAGTTTTACTTTACCGAAAAATTTTGGCCCGAATTCAACAAAGAAGAACTCTATAAAGCCATTCTCGATTTTCAGAACCGCGAACGGAGATTCGGAAAAACCAGTGAACAGATAGCCTCCTGATGAACACTTCCTTTAAAACGCTTTCGCTGTTTATTGCATTGTTTGCTGCTGTCCTTATGCAGGCGCAAACCAGCAGCAATCTATTTGATTATGCCAAAGGAGGAGAATATGAGATTGCAGAAATAAGGGTGGAAGGCGCCAAATACCTGGATGGAAGAATTTTGCTCACGCTATCGGGGTTAGCCGTAGGCGATAAAATAAAAATACCCGGAGACGCTATTCCCAAAGCGATAAAAACACTTTGGAAGCAACGCTTATTTACCAATGTATCTATTGAAGCCGAACGAATAACAAGCAACAAAATTTATTTGATAATACATGTAGAGGAGCGCCCACGTGTATCGCGTTATTCGCTGAAAGGACTAAAGAACAGCGAGTCGGAAGACTTACGAAAAAAATTAGACCTCCGTGCCGGACAAATTTTTACCGAAAACCTACGCAGCATTACCATTAACACCTGCAAAAATTATTTTATTGACAAGGGTTTTTTATCGGTTGATGTAAAAGTAGAAGAGCAACCCGACACTTTGCTTTCGAACAGTGTACTTGTTCGCATTACTATTGACAAAGGCAGTCGTGTAAAAATTAACCGCATAAGTTTCTACGGCAATCACGAATTGCCCGAAGCTAAACTTCGTTCGCAAATGAAGGAAACCCGCGAAAAGGTGAAGTTTGATTTAGACGGGCTTTTCCGCTTCCGCAAAAATCTTCAGCGCGATTCAATCCGATTAAAATGGTACGAAGTGCCCGGCATACTCTCCCCCATTCGCGCATGGGAATATTCGGCACGCCACATCAATCTCAACATTTTTAAAACATCGAAGTTTAAACGCGATGAATACGAAACTGATAAAGGGAAAATTGTTGATTTCTACAACACCAAAGGTTTTCGCGATGCCCGCATAGTGCGCGACTCGGTTTACTTTGATGGTATAAAGGACATGTACATTGATATTGTAGTGGACGAGGGCAGAAAATACTATTTCCGCAACATTTACTACAATGGCAACACCAAGTATCCCGATTCGCTGCTTGCAAAAATTGTAAACATAAAACGTGGCGAAGTTTACAACCAGAAGTTATTAGACGAACGCATTTTTATGAACCCCAACGGAGGCGACCTCAGTTCGCTTTACATGGATGACGGCTATTTGTTCTTTAGCGTAACACCGCTTGAGATAAAAGTGGAAGGCGATTCGATTGACATTGAATTACGCATACACGAAGGCGCACAAGCTACTATTCGCGATGTGCGAATTATGGGTAACACCAAAACAAACGAGAAAGTAATACGCAGAGAATTGCGTACGCTTCCGGGCAATAAATTCAGCCGTACTGATTTGATTCGTTCGCAACGCGAAATTGTAAACCTCGGTTACTTTGACCCTGCCCAGTTAGATGTGGTGCCTATTCCGAATCCCGAAACAGGAACCGTGGATATTGAATACCGCGTGGTAGAAAAACCTTCCGACCAGTTTGAGCTTTCGGCAGGTTGGGGCGGACAGGGCGTTAACGGAGGATTGTTCGGAACTGTGGGCGTAAACTTTACCAACTTCTCTATCAAAAATATCATTGATAAAAAAGCTTGGTCTCCTCTTCCTTCGGGTGACGGACAGCGATTAGGTATCCGTATTAACTCGAACGGAAGAATTTATCAGTCGTACAGCGTATCGTTTACCGAGCCATGGTTAGGAGGAAAAAAACCGCTTGCTTTTGATATTGCCTTTAACCGCTTGCGTGCAAATACGTTTGGTAGTACAACCGATGTAAACAAAATTACCGGTAAGTACATTTCAACAAGCGTGTACATGGGTATTACTACCCGCCTTAAACGGCCCGATGATTTCTTTACTTTCTCCACCGGTTTGGAGTTTCAGCATTATTTGCTGAGCAACTACAACACGGTGTTTGTGTTTAGTGATGGCAAAGCCACCAACCTGAATTTGCAGTTAGCTATTGCGCGTGATTCGCGCGAAATGGCAGCACCAACGTTCTACAACAAAGGAATTTACTTTATGTTGCAGGGCAAGTTTACACTGCCCTATTCGCACCTGTTCAACAGCCGCAAAAATTTGGACTACACCAGCCCTACGCTGTCCGATGCAGAGCGCTATCGTTTTGTGGAGTATCATAAATGGAAAATATTGTTTGAATGGTATATGCCGGTTTGGAAAAACTTAGTGGTGAAAACAAGTGCCAACATGTCGTTCCTTGGCTATTACAATTCAAAAATAGGTTACTCTCCTTTTGAGCGGGTAGAGTTTGGAGGCGATGGGTTGAGTAACCTGAACATGGGCACACAAATGGGGCGCGATATTATTTCGATGCGCGGTTATCCCATTCTTACACCAACGGGTGGTTCGCCTATCTATAATAAATTCTCGTTGGAGTTGCGCTACCCTATTTCGCTTAATCAATCAGCAACTATTTACGCATTGGTATTTGCCGATGCCGGAAATTACTGGAACCGCATTCGCGATTACAAACCTTACGATTTGGCGCGCTCTGCCGGTGTAGGTGTGCGCGTGTTCCTGCCAATGTTTGGTTTGCTCGGTTTCGATTATGGCTTTGGTTTCGACAAGCAGCGATACGGGTTAGAAACTCCGGGCAAAAACATTTTTGCCAAGTACGGAGCTTTCCGGATTGTGTTGGGAAGAGAACCGGAGTAAACTACTTGAGCAACTGCTCAATGGTTTTCGGATACCACTCATGTTCCAAAGCCTGCACTTGTGCAGCCAACTTTTCGGCATTTATGTTTGGTTCTACACGAATAGTTTTCTGAAGAATTATTTCTCCATCATCGTAACGCTCGTTTACATAATGAATGGTGATGCCCGTTTCGGTTTCGTTGTTTTTTAAAACTGTTTCGTGAACTTTAATGCCATACATGCCTTTGCCACCATATTTCGGCAATAACGCAGGATGTATATTGACAATTCTTCCGGAAAATTTTTTAACCAAAAATTCCGGGATCATTTGCATGAATCCGGCTAAAACAATAAAATCAATTTTCAATGCATCAAGCAACTTGCTGACTGTTTGCTCATTTTTTAGCGTTGCTGTATTTACAATAGCTGAAATAATTTTGTGCTCATGCGCCACAGCAATTACACCTGCCGAAGGATTGTTAGTTAGCACTAAGGCTACTTTAACCGTAGGATGGTTTTTAAAGTATTGGATAATTGCCTGAGCATTGCTGCCCTTTCCGCTGGCAAAAATGGCAATGTGTTTCATTCTGTTTTCCAAGTACCTGCAAGATTACTTTGCCACTATAAATTTCCGCACTATCACTTCATCGTTATGATATACGCGGATGTAATACTTTCCGGTCCGCATTTTATCGGCAGGTAAAGAATAGTCACTTCTTCCTTTGGGTGAGGCAACCTGTTCGCCTTTTACTATGTACTGCCCTGCAGCATTTACAATATCAATAGTAACCTGCCCTGCTTTCGGCAATATAATACCCAATGTTGCCTGATTGCTCATTGGGTTTGGCGAAGGGCCCACCAACTGTATTCCCTGGCTAACAGTAGTGCACTGCAAATTGTTATCAGTACGAATTTCGGCTTCGCCATTATTTACACTAACTGCATTTACGCAGATATATGAATTAGCATTTTCAGGAGCAGCCACAAACTTAGCAGTAAACGCAATTGGTTGCGTTTCGCCTGTATTCAACAAGCCGCTCCACTCTTCCGAAATGGCACCACCGCTGCCAATGGTAATATAGAACAGTGCATCGGTAATAAGACGAGTAGCCATGTTGCTCACATTAGCTTCAACACCTATCAAATAGGAGCCATCCGGTTGTAACTGCTTTGTGGCTGTAACACTCGTAACAGCAATATCCAACTCTGTAGGTGCTGCTATAAAAATGCGTTGGGTGCTATCCACACAGCCAAATGCCGATTGGGCTATCAGCGAAATAAGAAAAGTATCGTTAGTTGCGTAGGTATGTGTTGGCGAGTAAAATGTAGAAACATCGCCATCACCAAAATTCCAAAAGTAAGTGGCTCCATGTAAACTCTGATTAATAAACGAAACATCTACCGGAGCATCGCCATAAAGCGGTGTGTACGAAAACAGCGCTTTAGGAGCAGGCTTAACCGAAACTGTTTTTATAACCGAATCCACACATTCTTTCTGTGTGGTTACTCTCAATTTCACACTGTAGCTTCCTGTATCGGCAAACAAATGTGATGGGGTTTTGCCGTTGTAATTATTTCCTGAAATAGTCCATCGCCATGCTGAAATAGTATCGTTGTTCGCAGTGCTGCTGTCTAACGGTGTGTAAAAGCGGTCTTCGCAGGTTATCAGGTTGCCAAAGTTTGCAGTTGGTTTATTAACTATGCTTACCTGCTTGGTAACATCGTCCTTGCAACCAATGGCATTTTCAACAGTGAGCGTTACCGTATAAGTGCCCGCAGTGTTGTATTTATGCTTAGGATTTTGCTTGTTCGAAAACGGACTGAAATCGCCAAAATTCCACAGCCAACTTACTACCGAAAACGTTGGTGTAGCATCTTTAAGCCAAGTGCTGTCGCCAACACAAGTGTTCGATACAGTAAAGTCTGCAGTAAGCGGAGGGAACACATCTACCTGTTGTATTGTAGTGTTTTTGCACCCCGATTTAGAAACAGCAGTTAATGCCACATCAAACACCCCCTGACTTGGAAATTCATAAACTGCATTTTGTGTTGTAATGGTATCTACTCCGTTAAATGTCCAAATCCATCCGGTAATGGTATCGCCAAAAATGAATACGCTTTTATCGGTGAGAGTAACCGGAGTGCCTCCGCAAACTATACTTGGGAAAGTAAACGAAGGTTCGGGCGGTACAGCAGAAGTAACCTGTTTGGTTTTGAGTCCCGTGCATCCCGAATCGGTAACAACCGATAATGTAACATCGTAGCTGCCGGGTGATGGAAAAATTTTGGTTGGGTTCTGAAGCGCGGAGGTGCCGGTACCGCCAAAGTCCCAATACCATGTTTTAATGTTATCAGAGCCACTCAACAATGTTTCATCAGTAAAATTTGTAACTGCTCCGAAACAAACAGATGGAGCAGAAAAGTTAACCAAAGGCGCAGTGCCCTTGGTGGTAATGTTTACCGCATCGGTTGCCGAGCATCCATTTGTATTAGTTACTGTTACCGAATAATTGCCTGCTCCGTAAACGATGAGGTTGTCATCCGTAGAGTTATCGGACCAAGCGATGGCTTGAGGCACGTTTCCTGCAAGGTTTAACGGAAGAACATTGTCAATGCATATTGCCGTATCGGCAGGCAAAAGATTTACTAAAGCAAATGCATCAATAGCTACATGCACCGTATCGGAAATATATGTGCAGTTGTTGTTATCGGTAATAGAGCAAACATAATTGCCGGCCGTACTTACACTAATACTTTGGGTTGTTTGTGCATAGTTCCACAAATATGTGTACGGAGAAGCGGCAAGAACAGGAGCGATGTTTGCCGAACTTCCAATGCATAAAAGGGTATCGGTTACATTCATTCCCAAATAAGGAATTGTAACATTAATCGTATCGCTGCTTACTCTACCAAACACATCGATGGTTTGTACCCAATAGCTGCCGCTCTTTCTTGCTTCAATACTGCTGGTGGTTTCTCCGGTTGACCACAAGTAACTTACAAAGCGGTTTTGTGCATCGAGAATAACAGGGCACAAACTGTAGGTTTGGTTAATGTCGGGACCCAAGTTTACAGGTGGGGCATAGCGATTGTAGATATAATTTTCAACCAATTGGCGTTCGGCATTGGTAAGCGCCTTTTTATAAACAATAATTTCTGCAACATCGGCATTCAGGTTTTGCGATGCCGTAAAGCCTGCGCCTTTGCCCACCTGATAAGCAGTATTCGTAAAAGCACCGCAAACAGCCGCATTATTACTGGACGCCCTTTCTATACCGTTCCAGTATAATTTAGCCGAAACGCCAAATTCTTTCGCCATACCTGCTATACCAAAAGGGAAGCCGCTGTTAGGAAAAGTTGCAGTTGTAGCCACGTTAGAGCCTGCATTTTGAAATACCATTGTATTGTTTCCGAAGTAATGAGCGGCACCGGTGGAAGATGTGCCGGCAGCAAAAACCACCTTACCCCCTGTTGGCCCATTGTTGGCTTTAAGTACTGCAAAAATTGAAATGGATGAAGTGTCTAAGCCTGCCAAAAGAGGTCCCGCCAAAAAATTAGAAGTACCACTAAATTGCACAGTTGGATAATTATTAATAAGCGCTGTGGAGGAAACAAAGGAAGGACGACTTGCTAAAGTTGCCTGCGATGCGTTATTGTTATTGCCGCTTATATCATTCCATTGCTGAACTGTAGGAGGATTAGTAGGCGGAGAACTAAACGTGATACCTGCATCGGATCGCAGCCACACGGTAAGGTTAGGTATATCGGCTGGAGAAAAAACGAAAAACTGTCGAGCTGTAGTTTCGATCGAGTCGTTACAAAGGTTATACGCACGAACTTTCCAATAATAGGTTTGATTGCCTGTTACTGTTACAGTATGTGAGGTTACATTGCCCAATACATATGTAACCGCGCTTGTAAAAGATGGTGTGGTTGAAACCAAAAGGGTATAACGAACAGCTGAATTTGACTGCTGCCATATAAAGGCTATCTGATTTTGCGATAACGTAGCGGCATCAATGGGTGCGAGTAATGAGAAATTACCCGGAATTGGCGAAGATCCAACTACCACGCTGTTCTTGGTAATGGTATCGCTACAGCCTTTGTTTGTGGTAACTATATGCGTTACGGCATAAATACCGCTTGTGGCGTACTGGTGCAATGGATTTGTTTGTGTAGAAGTATTGCCATCTCCAAAATTCCAATACCATTGAGTAATGTTATCGGGAGAGTCTACTGTGCTGGCATCAACAAACAATGCGGGCAAAACATAACAAGATGTATCAACAGCAAACTGAGCAACAGGCAATGGATTTACCTGAACCTGTTTACTTTTTATATCGGAACATCCGACAGTGGTAATTACCGTTAGTGTAACCAACTTAACGCCTGTTGTTGTAAACATAAACGAAGGCTGAAAGACCGTGCTTGTGTTGTTGTTGCCAAAGTCCCATAAATAACTTGAAATGGCAGCTGTATCGGTTGAAGTTGACGAGTTGACCGGTGAGAATAAACTACCCAAACAAACATCGTTGTTGCTAAAGTTTGCGATTGGAGCGCTGCCAAGTATCGAAACTGCTATAGTATCAACAGCAGTGCAGCCTAAAGGATTTGTAACTGAAACAGAATATTGTCCGGGAGTGTTGATGGTCAGCAAGCTATCAGCACTGTTTGTTGACCACAGAAAACTGAAGGTGTTCCATCCTACAGAAGGTTTTTTTAACCCAATTTTATTTCCGGCACAAACAGCTGTGTCTGCCCCTAAATCAATTTTCGCAGAGAACGAGTCAATAGTAAGGGTTAATGTATCTGAATAAATAAAACAACTCCCATCACTTACTTTCACATAATATTCTCCGGCATTACTCGCATTAAAAACATTACCGGTATTACCATTTTGCCATTCATACGTATAACCACCAAAGCCTGACAATTGGGAAGAAACCATGATGGTATTGCCTAAGCATATTGTCGTATCTTGTTGCAAAAGATTGGCACTGGGTATTGAAACCGTAATAGTATCTGAACTGATTCTGCCAAAAACATCGGTAACTGTTACCGAATAGCTGCCGCTTTGTGTAACCAATAGGGTATCGGCTGCTGAATTATTTGACCACACATAATTGGAAAATCGTTTACAATTACCGTCTTTAAGAGCAACCGGACAAACAGAATAATTGGAAACAACATCGGCACCTAAGCTTACCGGAGGGGTATATTTCGCGAATAAATAGTTTTCAATGGCAATCCTATCCGCATTTGAAAGGGCAGATTTATATACTATGATTTCGGCAATCTCGGCATTTAAAAAAGCACTGCTTCCATTG
Organism: Chitinophagales bacterium; assembly: GCA_026129525.1. Taxonomy (GTDB): domain Bacteria; phylum Bacteroidota; class Bacteroidia; order Chitinophagales; family LD1; genus Bog-950. The sequence goes on from JAHCHW010000005.1 coordinate 85,194, forward strand.
CCTATGGTATAGTTTCCATTTGTAAAAGCCCCAACTAATGCAGAGGCTGTTGTTGGCACACCTGCCGAAACTCCATTTCTGAAAAAATCCCACCGAACATTATACTGCTTTACTGCCTCAACTATAGTAAAAGGGAAACCGGTTGTTGGCAAAGGAAGTTGTGAGTTGTGGTTCCGCACAAAGAGTGTTCCGGCAGCGCTGCCTTGGTATAGCCAAATGCCCGTTGAGGAAACCGGACCGAATCCTATCAAAATTTTTGCGTTTGTATTGCTTTGCTGAAAACCCTGTACCACAATAAACACAGAGAGTGAAGTTGTATCAATTCCGCTAATAGCGGCACCGGTAAGCACATTGCTTGAACCGTTAAATTTCACCGCAGGTTTGCAGTTAAGCAAAGGTGCACTGTTTAAGTAAGCTGGTTGAGCAGATCCCGAAGCGCTACAGTGGTTATTATTGCCACTAACATCTTGCCACTGGCTAACATTGTTTCCGTTGAGCACTACCCCCGTATCGGCACGTAGCCAAAGCGCAAGGTTGGGTAATTGATTGGGAGTAAGGCTTTGTGCAAGTGTATGTATCGGCAGGAAAAAAAACAATAACCAAATGTAAATGACATAATTAAGCATAGATTTGGCGGGCAAACGCATCAATTGAAGTTTTGAATATCTAAAGTAAGAAAAAGTATGAAGGTAAGCATTGTAGCCCCTATGTACAACGAGGAAAAAAACCTGGAAAACACCTACAAACAGGTAAGCCAAGAATTAGAAAACAACGGTATAGAAGATTACGAAATTATTTTCGTTAATGATGGCAGCACCGATGCAACTTGGGAGAAAGCAAAGCAACTAGCTGCGAGAGTAAAAAATTTAAATGTTATTGGATATGAACAAAACCAAGGGCGAGGAAAAGCGTTGAGAACCGGCTTCGATTTTGCTACAGGAGATGTAATTGTCAGTATTGATTTTGACTTATCATACGACACTTCGCATATTTCAAGAATGCTTGACGAGTTAAACAGGAATTCATCAATAGATGTAGTTTTAACTTCCTGCTATATGCCTGGTGGAAAAACTGTTGGTGTTCCGGCTTTCAGGCTGTTTATTTCCAAAACGGCAAATCTATTGTATCGTTTTGCTTTCACTCCACAAATTTATACTACAACTTGTGTGGTAAGGGCTTATCGTAAACATGCTATCAAATCGCTTGATCTGGAATCTAACGACAAGGAAATCCACTTAGAAATAATCTCTAAACTACTTGCAAATAATTTCAGAATAAAAGAAATTCCCGGAACGCTAACCAAAAGACAGGCAGGCAAGTCTAATTTTAAATTTACAGCACATTCAATTTCACATATACTTTTCTTTATACAGGAGCGTCCGTTTGTGCTCTTCGGCATTATTGGTTTGTTGCTCATTTTTGCCGGCTTCGGAGCTGCAATTATTCTATTTATCACCCGATTTGGCGATGTGCCGGGCTTTAAACAAACTTTTATCTCTCGAATTTCTTCTCCCAATTTTGTTATCATCATTTTTTTGGCAGCGTTTCAAATACTGGGCTTAGGTTTTTTAGGCATTCAAAATAATATGCTGAAAAAGGAGCTTTTCAGAATGCAGCGCAACATTAAAGGTCTCGGGAAATGAGAACACCTCCCAAATTTTTCATAGCCGGATGCGGACGTTCCGGTACTTCGCTTTTGCGAACAATGCTCAATCATCATCCCGATTTTTTTATACCCCCCGAATGCGGTTTTATTACTGATTACATGCTGTTTGGCGCCAAGTTGCCCGCAAGCATTTTGTGCAATCTTGTTTTGAACGAGCCTGAACTAACCTTATGGTTTAAAAACAAAGACCTGTTGCAGTTCGATGAGAACGAAAACATTTTTACCCTAATTGAAAAAATACATGCTGCAACTTTAGAAAAGAACGGTAAAAAGTTTTGGGGACAAAAAACTCCGAGATTTATAAGATACTTTAAGGAGTTTAAAAAAGAATATCCAGAGCTAAAGTTGCTTTTTGTAGTGCGCGACCCCAGAGCGGTTGTACATTCCTTTCGCTCGTCTCCGGGTTTTGTTTCTTACATACCTGAAATTGTTAACCGCTGGATTTTTGATAACAAAGCCGGAATTGCAGCAATAAATGAGTTTGGTGCCGATGTAATGCTTATTAAATACGAAGACCTGATAAGTGATACTGAAAGCACTCTTAAAAAGGCTAGTGAGTTTCTCCATGTTCCCTACTCACCCCAAATGCTTGAGTATAATAAAACCGGCAATAAAGATTATTTAGCTTTTAATAAAAAGCAACTTCAAAAACTTGCCGAAAAGCCCGACAAAACAAGAATTGCTTCATGGAAAAATGTATTACGTAACGATGAAGTTAGGTACATAGAAAACAGAGCCGCTGTTTTAATGGATCAATTTGGTTATGACCGATTAACTGTCGATGTGCATCCGGCTTCAAAATCCATTCATTCATTTTTGGATAAAAATATAGACCGGTTTAAAAAACTGTTTACTTTTCTTACCAATCGCCCCGGATTTCTATTCTATATTGCTTATCGCAAATTAGTGTTGACTGTTTTCAATTTTTCACCTGCTCCGTTTTTTAAAATATAGTCTGCTTGAAAAACAGCGCTGTTTACATTCAAATTATAGTGAGTGCGGCAATATTACTCGCGCTATACTTTGTAATTGATGTAAAACAGTTACTTAACACACCATTTACAGTAACTATTAGCGATGCCATAGAAATTTTATTCGTGCTTGTTGTTTCGCTGTTTGCCCGGTCAATACGATGGCAGTTGCTGATAAATTACAACCAAGCCAACAAGGTTTCCGGAAACACCTCTTTTAAACTTTTAATGGTTGGCTTAGCCCTTAATTTGGTTACCCCTGCAAAAGGTGGGGAGGTTGTAAAAAGCTATTTTGGTTATAAATGGACCGGAATAAAGGAACGAATGGTTTCGGTAAGCTTACTAGATAAAGCCATTGCCATAGCCGCTGTCGGTATTTTAGGAATTTACTCGTTGGCAAAAACGGGAAGTTTGGTTTTTGCAGCAGCAATTGCTTTCAGCTTTGCTCCCCTTTTGTTTTTTATGACATTTAAATGGATAATGAAAATTCCACCGGCCAAAAAGGTAATTGAATTTGTTGCCGCGCGGATAAAACGCCTTGACATATTAAGTATGATGGGGCAATTTAATTACCCGCTTGATTTGATGTTTATTTCGTTTCTACTCTCCATTATAGGATGGCTTACCACCTTTTACTTAATGTTTCTGTGCTTCAAAGTTGTCAACTTGCCCATTTCGTTTGAAAGTGTGCTAATACAAAGCCCGTTAATTACGCTCGGTCGTTTATTCCCTTTTACTTTGAACGGAATTGGCAGCGATGAACTGATAGCCGTTTATTTATTTTCATCGGAACATGTAAGCGAAACGCTGATAGTTGCAGGGGCACTTGTTTATCGTATAGTGGTAACCGTGTTGCCGGCAGTAGTTGGGGTTTATTACTTGTTTACCACAAGGGAATTAGAGAATTATAGAAGCATCAATCAGTAGCCAACAAGTAAAACCGTTCTTTTGATTTGCCATCAACTATTTCTTTAGCTACAAACTTTTTAAGTTCCGGCAACAGGTTCATATTAGATGATGTAAATACGTAACTTATTTTACCATCGCTTACCATATCTGTTACAGTTTCATTAAGTGAAACAAATTTGCTTTGATCAGACAACCGTTTGCAGTAAGTAACTAAAGGCGCTTTGGGCAAAAGCATCGCTGCCTGTTTAGAAGGAAAAATGTCTTTAAAATACATTTCGGCCAAAGTGTACGAAAACATGTATGTGTCGTTAAAATATCCGGGCAGAAAATTTCCCACTAAATGATGACTATCGTTGAACTTTACAAAACTGGCGGGGTTTTCGATTTTTAATCCGTAGCGGTTTGAGAGCTTACTTATCTCGTTGCGAACTTCGGCAATGTACTCGGGCGAATATTTATAAAACAAGTTTTGCTTACCGGTTTCATTTATGGTATATGACCTGTGCAAAAAAAACACTGTCATACACACTGCCAACACAGCATACATAAGATTTGCGACTTTATGCCGAAGTTTGGCTGCTGCTACTATTGTTGCCAAAAGCAACGAAACATTTACAAAAGGCAAAGAAGTGTAAAACAAAAACTGACTTGCGCCAAACGAGCCGTAGAAAACTTGCCAGAAAAAAACTGCTATCGGCAATAACACACTTAAAAAAAGCAGGTATAATACCCACTTTGATTGGAATGAAAAGATTGATCGCCATGTTTGGTTTCGAAAGACCCCAAATAAAGCGAAAGCCCCAAAAGGGCTATAAATAATAACCGCCTGAATAAATTTTTCTGCTACAATAATTGCTCTTGAATAAAGTATCGATACTGAACTCAATAGCTCAAGCGGCTTGGCAACTTTGGGCTTTACGATATACGATTCAGAAGGCTCAAACAACTGATAGAAACAAAAGATGTATGCCGCCACAAGTAACGGAAAAAGTAAATCGTAGTATTTAACATTAACTCCAATTTTGTTGCCCGCAACAGTTAAAAGAAATACCAGAACAAAAACAACAGTGAGAATAGGCGGTGCGAGCGTAATGGAAATTAAGGGGAGAAACAACAAGACTAACAATGAGAAAACAATATGTTGCCGGGAAAAGAGTAAGTTAAAAAATAATATTACAACTAAGTAGGTAAAAGCTACCGCAAATCCCTTCCATTCATCAAATGCGTTTATCTGAAAACCGCCTGAGTTCTTCAAAAATTTGACCTCATTCAAACAAAATCCTGTAAAAAATACAATTAGGCAAGCTACGGCATAATGATGCCATACATTGCTCCATTGGCTTAACAGTGCCCAAAAGCCTATAATAACAACTGTGCATACCAATGGAAAAACAATCAACTGTTCTGTAAGCCAGTAATTCATTTGGAGAAATGTACCAAAATAGCCTATTGTCCATGCTTCAAAATAGTGATAGGGGTCAACACCAGTAGGCAACACCAGATAATTAACGTTCACAGACTCTATTCCCGTACTTACCAAAAAAGCGGCTCTGATAACATGCTTGAGGCTGTCCATGTTTATGACTGCGGGGAAATCTCCGTACTTATTGGAAAGCATAAAGCAGCGAAGTGCAAAGAAGAACAAGAGAACGGCTCCACCCCAGGCTATCCATTTAAATTCTTCTTTCCGCAGCCTAAAAATTGTTTGATTAAAACTAATTGGACGATTTAGCCTTAGAAGAATAAATACAGATAAAATAACAATGCCGGAATTGATGGTAATTCCTTTTGCTATAAACAGTGAAAACAAAATTACCTGAGCAAATAAACCGACAAAGAGTTTAAGAAAAACAGATTTAGCAGAGTTGGCAGAAGATACATTGAAGATGTTAACCAACACATGTCCTACGATGTAACTCATCAGGTACACAACTGCTAATTTTAGGAAAGTTGTCGGCATGTGTTATTCTTTGAAACGATGACCGCTAGCTTAAAAACTTGTTCAATATATCGTAAATCTCTTCCGCTGCGTGTCCATTGCCGTAAAGATTAGGTTGGTGATTTTGTGCTGAAAGCAACGAAACCTCCTGCATTGTTTCCAGATTATCAAATACAAGCGTGTTCCAGTTATCGTGAAGAGTTTCAATCCACTCGGTTTCTTTGCGTACGGTAATACATCGCTTTTTAAGCATGTATGCTTCTTTTTGCATACCGCCCGAATCAGTAATCAAAAGTTTGCTGTGGAACAGATAACGCAAATTTTCGAAGTACGAAACAGGTTCAATAAACTGTATGTTGTAAAAATCTGAATCTGAAAAAGCATTTTGTAGCATAATGTTTTTTGTTCGCGGATGCCGCGCCATAATAACTTTATGCTGAAGCCTGTTAAGCGCATCCAGCACTTTTCTGAGTCGCTGTGGCTCATCTGTATTGTATGGTCGGTGAATGGTGGCATAAATGTAGTCGCCCTTTTCTTTAGCGCCCAAAAGCCCTTTATCTACAGCTATCTTCAGCATATCCGCCATTACGTCTCCTGTTTTATGGACATTATTGTATATGCCTTCTCTCTTTAGATTGTCTATAGCTGTTATGGTGGGGCAAAACAGAATATCCGAAACATGGTCGGTAAGTACGCGGTTAATTTCTTCAGGCATTTCGCGATTGTAACTTCTTAAGCCGGCTTCGATATGTGCAACAGGTATATGCAGTTTTGCTGCAGCAAGTGCACCTGCAATGGTGGAGTTTGTATCGCCATACACTAACATCAGATGAGGATTTTCCTTTAGCAATATATCTTCAATATCCGCGAGCATCATGCCTGTTTGCTTGCCGTGCGACAAACCGCCCGTGCTGAGCATATAATCAGGCGGAGAAATCCCTAATTCATCAAAAAATACCTGACTCATGTTTTGGTCGAAGTGCTGCCCGGTGTGCACGGAAACCAGCCTGCACCTGCCTTTAAAATGTAAATCTATAGGCGCGTGCTTGATAAACTGTGGTCTTGCTCCAATTACACTTACAATCTTTTTCATGCCTTTGCTATATGAAATTACAAATCTGCAAACCGGCAAATGGTATCGGCCAGTAATTTTGCCCCCTTTGCATTTACATGGTGTCCATCGCCATAACTTGAGTCCGCAAAATTCATCGTTGTTACGTCAAGATACTTTACATTCCTCCTTTTGCCTATCTCGTTTAGGGCAAATTTTTGAAAATCCCGTATTGCATCTGCCGGAATTTTTGACAAATAATAAGGATGATAGGGGGTGTTTACTAAAATGAGACGCACATTCTTTTGCCGGCAAAGTTCAAGTATCTTTATAAAACAATCTTTAAATAAGCCGGAAGACCTGTATTGCCCAAGGTTACCATAATACCCTCCCGCTATGCTCTCAATCATTAGCGCAGTATCTAAATTGCTTTTCTCACTATAATAATACTTGCCGAAATAAGGTATTGCGTCTTGCGGCAATGGTTTGAGCCTATGAAAAATTAAAGTTTTAAGGGTATTCTCGAAATCAAATGGCAAAATTTTATGTACTATGGCTTTAACTGAGTTAAGTGTTTTGTTCTTCATAAGATCGCCAACACTGATAAGAAGCTCATACTTGTTTATCAAGTCAAACATTTTTTCCTCCTGCGACACACTGAAGTTATCATAAGAGCATGGAATAATAACGTGTTTAATAGTTGAGTTGTTATTGAGGACTGATTTAAGAAGGAGATAGGTATAATAGTAATTTTCCGCCTTGTTGCAAACATTAACAGCCTTGGGAAAATCTGCCGGATTTACAACTGCCAATCGGGAGTTGCCGCAAATTACCGTTTCAATAGAGTTGTTCAGTTTTACATTTTGGGGAGAATAAATCAGCGACCTCAATTGGAAATTGGCTGCGGATGCCAACGTTAGCAGCAATATTGTAATAGCGGTAAACTGTATTATTCTAATCATTCCTTTAAAACTGGAAATAGATAAACGACTGTTTGTCGAAAACTCCAAACAAAACAATTAACAGAATAAGGCTTTGGTAAAACGACCAGCGAACGAATATACTTTTGCCGTTTAGAAAATCGGCAATGCTCTGTTTTCTCTCTAACACATGTATGGTTTCCATAAAGAGAATAAAGAACAGGCACAATATAAGATTCAACTTACCGGTAACAAAAATGGATGCTTGCGATGGCAAAAACATGGACTGAATCATTTGTGTGGCTTGCTCAAATGTTTCGGCACGGAAGTATGTCCATGCCAAACAAACTAAAGTAAAAGTGCCTAACGCCCTCACAAACGAGGGAATAAAGAAAACAGAGCCATCGGTTTTGCGGAGAGGCAGCGCTTTATCCAAATACGGTTTAAGCAGAATTTCTATAATTAAATATGTGCCATGCAGAAAACCCCAAAAGATAAAAGTCCAATTGGCACCATGCCAAAAACCGCTTACTAAAAATGTAATGAACAAATTCCTAAACCATTTCCATTTTACCACTCTGTTGCCTCCAAGTGGCACATACAAGTAATCGCGAAACCAGGTAGAAAGTGAAATATGCCAACGCGACCAAAATTCTCTGATGGACGTAGAAAAATACGGGCGATTAAAGTTGAGCATAAGTCGAATGCCCATCGTTCTGGCTGCTCCTAAAGCTATATCTGAATAGCCTGAAAAATCGCAGTAAATCTGAAAAGCAAAAAACACCACTGCGGTTACTACTACTATGCCGGAATACTCCTGATAATTGCCAAAAACAATATTTACATACTCACTCAGCCTGTCGGCAATTACTACTTTTTTGAAAAGCCCCCATATCATCTGCTTAATACCCGCACTGAAATTTTCGTAATTAAACTCGTGCTTCGCTTTTAACTGGTGCAGAATATTTTGCGGACGTTCAATAGGGCCCGCCACTAACTGAGGATAAAACATTACATACAAAGCATACACTCCTAAATGACGCTCCGCTTTTTGATTGCCCTTATACACCTCTATGGTATAGCTCATAGCCTGAAAGGTGTGGAAGGAAAGTCCGATAGGTAATATGATATTGAGCAGCGACAAGTGTGGACTGCCTGTGCTGTAAATGTCAAGTGCCACATTGATATTCTCAATAAAAAAGTTGTAGTATTTAAAAATTGCGAGCACGCCAACATTTGCCACAATGCTCATTACCAAATACCATTTCCGTTTAGTCCCCGCAGCGTTCTCAATGGCAATTCCAGCTATGTAATCGATAGCTATGGTAAAAAAGAGAATGAGTATGTAAACGGGAATGAATGCACAATAAAAAATACAACTGGCAATCAGCAAATGCAGCCACCGGTACTTATGCGGCAGCAAAAAATATAAAATGGTAACAACCGGGAAAAATATGAGAAACTCGAACGAGTTAAAAAGCATATTGCGGATTCGCTATAGGGCAATATTAAAAAAAGGCTTTAGATGGTTATCACTTTGTTTTAAATGAAAGATAGGGGTATAAACATTCTCTGCCGGTTGTCGTTACAATTCACTACCTCTTTATCAGCAACTTCAACTCCTTCAACAATGTTGGACAATAAATGCGAAAATACGGTGTTAGCGTTCCGCCAAATTGCCGGTAAAATGATTCTACGCCCGGCAGCATACTGCCTTCAAAATCGAAAATTTTTACCCGCCCGCGCGCATCGCATATTGCTTTATAAATGAGCAACTCCGTATTGTTTGAACCGCTTTGTTCAGGATCAAAACCGCTGAACAGCAAATAAGCGCAGGTTTTGTCGTAAGCTATTCCGAGCACAGCACCTATCTTGTCTTTTCCCTCGGTTACGCCATACAACTTAACTGCGTTGTGGGCTTTAAGTGCCTCATAGATTGACAAGAAACGCTCTTTTGCAACAGGAGGTTTCCGATTCTGCCTTTCAAAAGTTTTGCTGTTTACTTCGTAAAACAACTCAGGGTTAATATCGGTTACAATTTTTTGTTCCGATTCCGCTAATGCATTTCTGATTTTATTCCGAAGACGAGGCGAGCATAGCCGGAGAACGTCTTCATCGGAAAGCCCTTCTAAACTTATGCGGTAAGTATAGTAGGTCATTTCCTTATATCCTGCCTGATGGAACAACATCCAATCGAGAAAAGCCGGATGAAAGAAGTAATCGAACGTTTTAAATTCTTTTACCGCTTCTAAAAGCAATTTAGTAGCGCTACGCTGGCTGGATGTAACCGTATAGGCATTGCCCTCAAAGTTGCCAAACAATACGCCAGTATATTTTTGCATGGGTCCGGTGGTATAGGCGCTTTTCCGGTTTCCGAGAATTATTCCCGCGCAAATTTCATTGTTGCGCTCAACTACATAAATGCGATAACTAAGCCCTATGCTTTTAAGGTACCATGTTTTACTAAACAAACTTCCCTGCGTGGAAACATCCACAAATGCATTCCATTTGTGCTCCTCTGTTTCAGTAAGTTGGCGAACGTTCATTAAGCAGGGTTTAAACCAAAGGTAAAAATTTGAACACCGTATTTGTTCAGCATAGTGTTTGATACAAGGCTTTGTACTTTGCTACTCCTCTGTCTAAATCAAAATACTGCCTTGCATATTCGTATAACAAATCTCTGTTTGAATGGCTCGTTAGTAACTTCTTATCAAGCTCTCTGCAATTGTCCTCAGTAATTTCATCCAACAAAAATCCGCCTTCGGGGTAGCGATTTAAAAGGTAGTCCATATCGCCAATGCCTTTTAGCGAAACTACCGGCAAACCTGCCGACCAGTATTCCGCCATTTTAGTGGGGCTTCGCCCGATTACCGAGTAGGTTTTGCTGTAGAAAATAAATCCGGCATCACCGGTCATAAGATAGTTGCTTACTTCGGTGTAGTCGCAACTTGCAACATGTACTTTATTGGTTGTAATGCTGAATCTTTGAATAGCATCATTCACTAATTTTTTGTCGCACTTCGATAATATGAGTAACTGCCACTTACCGTTTGCCTTTTGCAGATAACGGAACGTTCGAAACAAAATATCGGGATTATAATTACCGCCAAGCGAGCCGCTGTAAACCAATACTAACGCATCGTCCTCTATTTTAAGTTTTTTGCGGTACTCACTACGGGTGCTGCTGCTAAACGGAGGAAAGTAATTGAAGTTTACACAGGTAGGTATAACTTCAACCTGTTCTTTGTTTTTAAAGCCAAGGCGCTGAATTTCTTCTTGCCCTGCAAAGGTGAGGCTAACGCTAACTTCCGATTCCTTAAAGAATCGTTCTTCCAAATGTTTGAAGTATCGGTAAACAGGCACATACAGTGGCGAGTTCCACAGTCCGCTTTCGCGCTTTTCATCAGCCCACCATCCACGCATATCAAAAATGAACTTGGTGCCGTACTGCTTTTTCATTTTTCTGCCGAGTATTGCCGACATGTATCCTCTGCAATGAACAATGTTGAAAGAAGTTTTCTGCCGCAATTGTTTTATAACCTGCCACCCTTTAAACAAATCGTAAAGGGTAGAGAGAATAGGGGGCGACTTGGTGTAAGGCAACGGATGCCATTGAATGTGCGCTTTCGTAGTTCGTACTGAAATCTCATTTTTTTTCTCCTCAAAAACCTGTGGCTTTTCGTAACTCAAAATGTGTATGTCGTACCCTTCTACGGCAAGTTTTTCAAGATAACTCAACACTTGGCTTTGTCCTAAAGGGTCGGTAAGCCCGTCATAAGAAATATACAGCACACTGCATTGTTGCCGCTGCGTTGGTTCCACCGATTGTTTTGTTGATTTACTTAACAACACCTAATTCTTTCCCCACTTTTGTAAATGCAGCAATGGCTTTATCAAGGTGGTGAGTTTCGTGTGCTGCACTAACCTGTACACGAATACGTGCCTGCCCTTTGGCTACCACCGGGTAAAAGAAACCGATTACATAAATGCCTTCTTCTAAAAGTTTGGCAGCAAAATTTTGTGCAAGTACCGCATCATACAACATTACAGGTACAATGGGGTGAACGCCCGGCTTAATATCAAATCCGGCAGCTGTCATCTTTTCGCGGAAGTACTTGGTGTTGCGTTCGAGTTTATCGCGCAGTGCCGTTGTTTCGCTTAACATATTAAACACCGCAATGCTTGCTCCTACTATGGCAGGCATCAACGTATTACTGAAAAGATAGGGGCGCGAACGCTGCCGAAGTATTTCAATCACTTCTCTTTTGCCTGTTGTAAAGCCACCGCTTGCTCCGCCTAATGCTTTGCCAAGTGTTCCGGTTATAATGTCAATTTTGCCATGCACTCCGCAGTACTCCGGTGTGCCTCTTCCGGTTTTACCCAAAAACCCCGTTGCATGGCACTCGTCCACCATTATCATTGCTTCGTACTTATTGGCGAGTTCCACAATTTTATCTAACTGCGCTATGGTGCCATCCATACTGAACACGCCATCGGTAACAATAATGCGCGAACGGTTTTTTTGTGTAGCAACAAGTTGTGCTTCCAAATCAGCCATGTTATTGTGCTTATACCGGAAACGCTCTGCTTTGCACAACCGCACTCCGTCAATAATTGAAGCATGATTGAGTTCATCGCTGATAATTGCATCCTCTTCGTTAAACAAGGGTTCAAACACTCCACCGTTGGCATCGAACGCTGCGGCATAAAGTATGGTGTCTTCCGTTCCAAGAAATTCCGAAATCTTTAGCTCTAACTCTTTATGAATATCCTGCGTGCCGCAAATAAACCGAACGCTGCTCATGCCATAGCCGTGCGTATCAATAGTGCGTTTGGCTGCTTCAATAACTTTAGGGTGCGATGAAAGCCCGAGATAGTTGTTGGCGCAAAAGTTTATTACCTCTTTACCGGCAGAAGTTTTTATGTCAGCCGCTTGCGGTGTAGTAATTATGCGCTCTGTTTTATAAAGTCCGCTGGCTTTAATGTTGTCTAACTCTTTAGCTAATCTATCACCTATCGAATACATGCAGTTTGTTTGGTTTCAAAAATAGATTTTTCGGAAAGATGACTGCCATCATGCACGAAAGCTGCTGAACACTTATCTTTGCCAACCGAATTTTTTGAGGAATGAAACCCTATCAAACTTTACTTTATTACAAATACACCACCATACCTAACGCGGAGGAGTTTGCACAGCAGCATTTAGAGTTTTGCGAACGCCTGGGCATTGTGGGCAGAATTATTGTTGCAGAAGAAGGACTGAACGGAACCATTTCGGGAACCGTGGTGCAATGCAAAAAATATATGGACTATGTGCAAAGCAATCCGCTGTTCGAAGGCATAGAGTTTAAAATTGATGAAGTAGATGCTCCTTCATTTGAAAGATTGTATGTACGCCTTAAACCCGAAATAGTGCACAGCAGCCTGCGCGGTATTCGTAATGTTGACCCCAACGAAGTAACGGGCATTCACTTAAAGCCGCACGAAGTGGACGAAATGATAGAACAGGACGATGTGGTGTTTGTGGATGTTCGCAGTAATTACGAAAGCAACGTAGGGCATTTTAAAAATGCACTGAAACTGGACATTGATAACTTCCGCGATTTTCCCGAGCAACTCAAGCAACTTGAGCACCTAAAGGATAAGAAAGTAGTAACCTACTGCACCGGTGGTATTAAATGTGAAAAAGCAAGCGGCTATCTTTTAAAAAACGGGTTTAAAAATGTTTACCAGGTTGATGGCGGAGTGGTGAAATACGCCAAAGAAACCGGTGGCAAAAACTTTGAAGGCAAACTGTACGTGTTCGATAACCGTGTAGTAGTAGATGTAAATGCAGTTGCCCCTTCTATTGTTTCTACCTGTAAAATTTGCGGAGTAAAATCGGCACATATGGTTAACTGCGCTAACCCCGAGTGCAACGAACACTTTGTGCTTTGCGAAGATTGCGGCTGGAAAATGCAAGGCTGTTGCAGCGAAACCTGTATGCAAGCACCCAATAAGCGCGAGTATGACGGTACAGGATATTATCAGCGTGAGTCCACCCTTGCGTAAGGCGCACTTCAAATAAAAAAGCCTTCCCGATTTGTCAGGAAGGCTTTTTGTTTACTTCAAGTTTGCTTAGTTGAACGTAACTTTTCTGCTTACTACACCGGTAGGCGTAGTAATTTTCAGATAGTAAATTCCTTTAGCAGCAGAAGTTAAGTCGAACTGCTCATTAACAGTTGATGCAGATTCAAACTTCGAAGAACTGATTACTGCTCCTCTTACATCTACCAAACTTACTTCAACTGTAGATGTTTCTTTCAGTGTAAGCATTACACGGAAAATACCATTTGAAGGATTCGGATAAACGCTGATGGCCGATATGCCTGCTGTTACCTCTTCCAAGCCTACTGTAAACTGAACTTCGCAGTTAGCAGTTGAAGTACAGTTGTTGGCATCGGTAACTGTTACTGTTACTATGCCCGCAGGCAGGTTTGCTGCGTTAGCTGTATTTGCACCGCTGCTCCAGCTGTACGAATACTGTGCTGTTCCTCCTGTTACCACTACATTGGCACTACCTGTTGACTGGCCAAGAATGGTTTCATTGCAAGTAATGACAAGGTTAAGGGCATCGGGCTGGGTAATGGTTGTAGTAGCCGTTGCCGTGCAGTTGTTGTCATCGGTAATGGTTACCGTGTAAACCCCTGCTGCCAAAGTGCCAATGTTGGCAGTTGTAGCATTGTTGCTCCATGCATAAGTAAACGTGCCTGTCCCTCCTGCTGCTGTAAGCGTTGCAGTGCCGTTTGTTCCTCCATTGCAACTTACATTCATCGAATTGATAGTTCCTGTTACTTGTGTAGGATTAGCTATAGATGTACAAGCACTTACCGTGCAAGAGTTGGCATCGGTTACGGTTACACAGTAGTTGCCTGCGCCTAAGTTATTGATGGTTGCAGTGGTTGCGCTGTTACTCCACAAATAAGCTAGGTTGCCTGTTCCGCCTGTGGCGCTTGCCGTAGCTGTTCCGTTGGTTCCGTTGTGGCAGTTTACGGCAGTTGAATTTACGGTAGGAGAAATTACCGGAGGTTGAGAAACTGTAACCGAAGCTGTAGCTAAACAATTGTTTTGGTCGCTAACCGTAACGGTGTAGTTTCCTGCAGGTAAATTGCTGATAGCAGCCGTACTGCCTCCGTTGCTCCAGCTATAAGTATAGCCCGGAGTTCCACCTGTTGCACTTGCCGAAGCAGCGCCATTAGAGCCTCCGTTGCAACTTACGTTGTTACCCGATGCCGAAGCCGAAGGACCGCCTGTGTTGCCTACAAAGGCTGTAGCCGATGCCGAACAAGTACCATCAGTAACGGTAACTGAATAACTTCCTGAAGCCACATTACTGATAGAAGATACATTTCCTGCATTGTTGCTCCATGTATAAGTAAACGGACCAGGACCACCGCTAACCGAAGTAGTTACCGAGCCATTAGCAGAGCCGCAAGCGGCATCAGATGGTGTAGCACTAAATGTTGGTTGAATACCGTTATTAGTAAGCGATACGGAAGTGGTGGTTACACAACCTCCCGCACTCACCGTTACGGTATAGTTACCGGGACCAACATTGCTCAAGTTCGCAGTACTTGCACCGTTGCTCCATGAATAAGTAGGAGTACCATTGGCACCGGTTACGTTCAATACAATAGAGCCATTGTTAAGCCCGCAGGTAGGCGATGTGGGCGTACCCGATGCGGTAATAGTGCAATTAAGTTTGGTATTTACCCAAATTACAAACGAACCGGGAAAGTTAGCTGCCTCTGCAGCATTCCATGTAGTTAAAGGCGCAACCGAAAACAGTGCATTGCCCGGAATAAAGTTTTGTGCATTATGCGCCAACCCGAAGTTGCGGGGGCTTAACTGGTGCATGCCAATAAAATAGGTTCCGGTACCAATAGTATAATTAGGGGCAAATACAAATGGCAACAACACTCCACCGGTATCAGCAATAGTAAATATGCGGGTTGCGCTTACCGCTGCAACGGTTGTAGGCAATCCACCGGCAGTGTTGTAAATAACTGCTTTTACCGAATCGCCAACATTGGCTGTTCCGAAAACAAAGTATCCCCAAATGGTATCAATATCGGTTGGCACGTTAAACTGAAACTTTTGTCCTAACACACCGGTGTTGTTAGTAAAGCCAAGTATGTTGGTAATGGTGCCAAACAACAAAGCATGGTCAGTAGCCATTAATGAATTGTCAACTATAATGTAGCGGAAAGCAGTGTCGTTGCTATGGTTGCCATCGGTTTGGGTCATACTACAGATGTAGCGAAACTCGTAAGCCGCCTCAGCTAATGGAGGGTTATAGGCTGTGCCGTTTACATTAGCAGTAGCACCCCCGGCAAGTGAAGCGGGACCGGTAAGCGTTTGTGTGTTTACTACCGTATTGGTTGTAAGGTTGCGGATACGAACATTAACGGTAACGTTGGTAGCTGTTGTACTGCCCATATTTTTTACCCGTGCCCCTACACTGAATGGCGAAGTAAGCTGTTGAATGGGAATAGAGGTAAACATGTTTGACGGAAGATAAGCCGAATCAATAGCTAAATCGTTGGAAGGAGGAGGAGTAATGGTAATGGCAAAATCATACGCATTGTTCACACCATCAGCCACACACCAATCGGTGCCCGCTGCATTCCACTCGGTTAAATACAAAAAGTAGGTGCCGGCAGCAGGGGCTGTCCATGTGCCAACAGGAGGACCCCAACCATTGCCCACAATGTTTGTACAGCCATCTTCAAAAAAAGTTAAAGCTGTAGCCGCAGCAGAGTTTTGGTTCAACACGGTTAAGTGTCCGTCATTCGTTCCATCGGGAACATTGCTGCCCGGGTTGGTAATGCACAGGTCAATATAATACTGTGTATTGGCAACCGGCACATTAACCTGTATTACGTTTCCGGTTGGTACGTTGGTAAATCCTACAGTTCCGGATCCGGCTGTTACCGTTCCGAAAACAGGGCGCACACCTGTAGGAATACATTGTGCCCATACTGCCTGTATAAACAACAAGCAAAGGGCTAATAGTGAGTAGTGTTTGAGTTTCATTGTAAAAATTTTGTGCGAATATATTGTTAAACCATTGTCAAGTGAATTTTCTTTTTGAAAATGTTTATGTGTTTTAATGTGATGGCAACCAAACAAAATGCTATGCTTACCTTTACCCCATGCGAATTCTCTATTACTTCGAAAAAGCATGGATAGCTGCTATTGCAGCATCTGCAGTTGTAACGGTTTACAACTTAGTTACGCTACGCACTTTCGACCACCGGGTGTATTTCCCTCTTTTTTGTGGCTTGTTTTGCACACTTATTTGGCACAACATACGTGGGCAGCGCAAGTTCAGAGAGAAAATGTTCGGCAATGAAGAGCAGAAAAAGCGGGAAGTTACGGATGCTCCAGATAATCGAGATTCTTCGTAAAAGTTTCCTTTAAACTAAAAATAGCGAGCAGCGCCAACCCGATAGCAATAGCGCCTACCACCAATGCCGCTTCTATACTTCCCACAGTTGGTTCTAATGCCTTGTAACTTAAAATAAGCGGAATGTTTGCCCCACGCACAAAGTTGGGAACGGTGGTAGCTACCGTAGCACGAATATTAGTGCCAAACTGCTCGGCAGCTATGGTTACAAACAGCGCCCAATAGCCCGTGGCACAGCCTAACATAAAACACATAAAGTAAAACCATGTAGCTGTAACCTGATGGTAGAACAAATAAATAACCACCAATACAATGGTGCCGAACAAATAACCCGCCACTACTTTTTTACGGCTGCGAAACACCTGACTTAATGTACCGCTCAGCAAATCGCCAACCGACAGCCCTATGTAAGCAAACATGATGGCGTTGCCCACTTTTACATTGCCTTCGGTAATGCCTACAACGGAAGCAAATGTTTCTGAAAACTTAATAAGCACCCCAATGCAATACCAAACCGGTAAGCCCACAAAAATACAGAACAGGTATTTTACAAAGCGCTCGCGGTTGGTAAAAAGCATTCCGAAATTACCACGCACCACATCGGCACTTTTCATTTTATCGAACATGCCCGATTCGAAAGTGCCCACACGCAGCAGCAACAGCAACAAGCCAAGTCCCCCGCCAATGAAATACGAAATTTGCCACGGAAATTTTTGGGCAATCAAATTAGCCGCTACTGCACCCAACGCTCCCACTGTAACTATTAGCATGGTGCCCCAACCCCGCTTTTCGGTTTCAATAGTTTCGGAAACCAAGGTGATGGCAGCACCGAGTTCGCCCGCCAAACCTAAGCCCGCAAAAAAACGGATAACCGCATATTGCTCTACGTTTACCACAAAACCGTTGAGAATATTTGCCACTGAGTACATTACAATAGAGCCGAACAGAATGCTCTTCCGTCCCTTTTTATCTCCTAGTATGCCCCATAAAATTCCGCCTGCCAGCATACCCGCCATTTGATACAGAAACAACATGTAATCGTACTTGTCAACGAGTGCCTCATCGGTAATGCCAATGCCGCGTAAACTGGCTTTACTTACTAAATTGAAAAGCTGCAAATCGTAGATGTCAACAAAATAACCAAGTGCAGCAACTATAACAGTGGTGGAAATAACCGGATGGGACGCTTGGCGGGTTTTGCTCATTGGCTATTGGGTCGCAAATGGAAAAGTATAAAAACAGTGTTAGCAATCAAAAGCATGGCACCCGCCTGATGCATTACTCCCCAAAAAACCGGAATTTTTCCGGTGCAGTTAAGCACGGTAACAATACCAATAACCGCTTGCAGCAAAACGGTGAACGGAAACAAATACAAGCCCGCAGCAAAAATTTTATCGGAAGTAATACTGCGCGATTTATACCAAAAGTAAATTACCAGCCCCACCAATACATAAGCTGTAAAACGGTGAAAAAACTGTATGAACGTTCTGCCCCAATAATCTTGTGCGCTGTATTCGGTAAAGCCTGCTGCGGAAGGCGGCAGGCTGAACAACGCTGAGGGAATAATTTCTCCGTTCATATCGGGCCAAGTGGGATATGCCAATCCGGCTTTCATACCCGAAACGATGCCTCCGAAAAATATTTGTAAGAACAGAAGAAGGAGAATGGCGATAGCAAAGTTTTTTAAGTGGGACATGGGACATGGGACATGGGACACGTTTCCGCGCAAAACGGAGGTGGTCATATACACCAAATAGCCAAACAAACTAAGCGCAAGCATAAGGTGAATGCTCAGGTGAATAGGCGGCACATACACACCGGTTAACCCGCTGCGAACCATCAGCCAACCGTAAATGCCAATTACACCACCCCATACAAACAGAATTCCTATTTGCCGCATGGCGGTTTTATCGAACCATTTTTTTAGCACGAAAAAGCTGAACGGGAGAATGAACACAAAGCCCATAAACCTACCCCAAAAGCGATGGAAATATTCCCAAAAATAAATCCACTTAAACTCACCGAGGCTCATGCCTTCGTTGATTGTTTTATACTGCACTTTCTGTTTGTAAAGTTCAAACTCGGCATTCCATTCCGTTTCATTAAGCGGGGGAACAATTCCTTTAATAGGTTTCCATTCGGTAATGGAAAGCCCCGAATCGGTAAGGCGGGTAACACCGCCAATAATTACCTGAAAAAACACCATGGCGCAGCCCAACAGCAACCATGTACCTACTATTTTTCTCGCTGTGTTACTCATTGCATTTACCGGGGCGAATGTAATGGAATTGCCAATGCGCGTCAGGTTCTTTTGGGGCGGTAAAGCCTTCGTTCTTCAATGCTCTGCCATACTTTTTCGGGAAGAAAATACTGCATGGAAATTCCATCGCGCAAATTGTTTCGGATAAACGTAGCGGAAATGTCAATGAAAGGGAAATCGGCTACATGCACTTTTGCGTTATTAGGCAGCAAAGGAACCTCATATCCTCTGCGTTTGTAAACATATATTTCGTAGTCCTTCAAAAGCATCTCGTAGTTTTTCCATTTGTGAATGCTTGCAAGGTTATCGCTGCCCATTATTAAACAGAATTGATGTGCCGGATATTTTTCTTTGAGGTGCGTGAGTGTATCAATGGTATAAGAAGGCTTTGGCAAGCTGAATTCGATGTTCGATACTTTAAGGTTAGGGTTATCGTCAATGGCAAGTTGAATAAGGTTGAGGCGGTCGTACTGGTTGAGCAGGCTGTCTTTTTCTTTCAACGGGTTTTGGGGCGAAACCACCAGCCATACTTTATCCAAATCGGATGTTTGCTGCAGGTAGTTAGCTATCATTAAATGCCCGTTGTGGACGGGATTAAACGAACCGAAAAACAAACCGATTTTCATTTATCTCAATTTTAAAGAGTCCGGATTTTGCCTTGTGTCAAAAATTTTGAGAACAATGAGCCGGTTATCTTTTATACGAAAGAAAAGTTTGTTGTGGGGAGTTATCAGCATGCCTCTAATGTTTTTGCTGCGAACTTGCATAGGTGCTAAATCGGGTGGCGTTTCAATAAATCTAAAAGCGCAAATGTTTTTGCCACAAAGGCAGCAGCCACTTTCTCTCCCCAATTATCGCACAGGTATTGTATAATTTGGTCAAAATCGCGGAGGGCGGTTTTAGTCCATTTTACGGCTTTAACCATTTGCTGTATTTCCTTTTCACTACAACCTCCGAAACCAAATTCGCCTCTGTTTCGCTTTCTTTATATGCTTTCACCAATGCTGCTTTTTCCTTGGGGGTTAACGATTTCCATAAGCCTGAATCAGGCTCGCTAACGCGCCATTTAAACAACTCAAAAAACATCAGCAGCATGTCCTGATTTTCAACTTCATCAATCATTTGATGAAAACGATTACGCACCTTGGTTAACTCCATAAAGCCAATTTAAATTAAAGGTATAAAAACGAAACGGCACTACTCCTTCTCCTTATTAAAATCTTGCGATGAAAGCCAGTTGCGCCTGAACGCAAAAATAGTAAGCACAATAGCGATTACCGCCATAGCTGCCACCATTTCGTAAAAGCCCCAGGGGTCTTCGGCTCGCGGGATGACTGAAAAATTCATTCCGTAAAGGCTTGCTAAGAAATTGAGGGGAAGCAACACAAACGAAACACCCGTAAGGGTTTTCATTACGTTGTTCATACGGTTGTTTTGCATAGAGTAATACAACTCCATAACCGAGTTAAGCTGCTCCCACTGAAAATCTATATCCTCTACGTTTCGTTGCATGTGGTCTTGCAGGTCGCGGAGGTAATATTTGTTGGCGGGGTCAAAATATTCCACATCATTCCGCATCAGGTTGTTGATGAGGTCGCGTGCAGGCAACATGTTTTTACGCATATACAACACATCGCTTTTTAACTCCTGCAATAAACGCAAGTGCCGGTTTTCCATGTTTTTGAAAATCTCTGCTTCAAGTTTTTCGAGTTTTTCGTTGATGGTTTCGAGCACGGTGTAGTAATTATCAATAATCACATCCAGAAGAGCATACAGCAGGTAGTCCTCTCCTTTCTTTCGCAGAACCGAATTTTCGTTCTTCAGTTTTTCGGCAACAGGGCGGCTGAAAACTCCGGTATCTGATTCGCGGAAAGTGATGAGTTGATTATCGCGCAGCACAAAACTTATCTGTTGGTCTTCAATTTTTTCGTTTTTGAGATAAAACATTCGCAGCACCACATATAGCATATCGCCATACTCTTCCATTTTGGCGCGCTGGCGTGGGGCGCTAATGTCTTCCAACGCAATAGGGTGAATGTTGAACTGTTCTGCTGCCTCTTGCATCAATTCTTTATCGCTAATGCCTTGTATATTTATCCATGTTACATGGTTGCTACGGTCATAAGCGGCACACTGTTTAAGCGACAGCGCATCGGAAAAGGAAAAGTCGGAAGCATTGTAATGGCTGAAATAAATTTTGCTCATGCGGTAAATGTAAAGGTAGAAAAGTTGAAAAGGGTTTTGAATGGGGCAAAAATTGCCTTTGTCAACTAATCATGTTCCTGAATAACTGATACATTTGTGCACCTTCAGCGTATGCACGAAACCATTACCAGCCCGCATAATCCGAAAATCAAAAACCTGAAGAAACTCGAAAAAGCTTCGGAGCGCAAAGCGCAAAATTTATTTGTGATAGAAGGGCTGCGCGAAGTGGTGTTGGCGCAGCGGGCGGGGTACGAAATGGACTCGCTGTTTTTGTGCGAGGAAATTTTTGTCCCTTCAAAGGAATATCCTTTACCCCAATCTTCAATTTTCAATTTTCAATTTTCAGTCTCTAAACCGGTGTACGATTCGCTGGCGTACCGCGAAACCACCGAGGGCATAATAGCCACCGCCAAACCCAAAAAACATTTGCTCGAAAATTTGCAGTTGAGAAACAATCCACTGGTATTGGTGATTGAAGCCGTTGAAAAACCCGGCAACCTGGGGGCTATGCTGCGAACCTGCGATGCGGCCGGAGCCGATGCGGTCATTATCTGCCATCCGAAAACCGATATCTACAATCCGAACGTTATCCGCTCCAGTATAGGCACGGTATTTACCAATCAAATAGCTGTTTGTGAAACGGAAGAGGCGATTGCTTTTTTAAAACAGCATCACATAAAAACTTATGCAGCCGAATTAAACGCTGCAAAATTTCATTACGAACAAAATTTTACCGGCAGCACGGCATTGGTAGTGGGTGCCGAAGCCACGGGGTTAAGTAATGAATGGATGAATGCAGCCGATGAAAAAATTAAAATACCTATGCGCGGAAAAATTGATTCGATGAACGTAAGCGTAAGTGCCGGCATACTTTTGTTTGAAGCGCTGCGCCAACGCGAAACCCTCAACCATTAATGGAACCTCCGCAGCAAAAAAAAACCGATGCTTATGCCGCGCTGCGTGTACAAGCATTCCGCAATTTTCAGTTATCGCGCTTTCTGCTCACATTCTCTGTTCAAATGGCGGAAACCATTCTCGCATGGAGGGTGTATGAGATTACAAAAGACAAGCTCGCGCTTGGGTTAATAGGGTTGAGTGAAGCATTGCCTTTTATTGCCACTTCGCTTTTTGGCGGGCACGCAGCCGACACCTTTAACCGCTACCGCATTGCCCGCGCTACCATTATTGCCATTGCCATTTGCTTTGCTGCCATAGGCTGGCTGATGAGTGGCGGTGCGCCTTTGCTTACACAGTATGGTGTACTGCCGGTTTATCTCATTATAGGTTTAACCGGTATTGCCCGCGGATTTATGGCTCCGGCTTATCAAAGTATTTTTCCGCAACTGCTGCCGCGGCAGTTGTATGCCAACGGAGCTACATGGGGCAGCAATACCTGGCAAACTGCTGCAGTGGTGGGTCCGGCTTTTGGCGGTGTGGTGTACGGGTTTACCAGTATTGAGTTTTCGTTTGCGCTTGCCGTAGCGCTAATGCTGGTATCGTTTGCGGTGTTTTTGCGCGTGCCGGTTAAAGAAACTCCTCCGAAGGAAAAACAAGAAACGCTGTACGAATCGCTTACCACCGGCTTGCGCTTTGTTTTTAAAAACCAGATAATGCTCACTGCTCTTTCGCTCGATTTGTTTGCCGTGTTGTTTGGCGGAGCCGTAGCCTTGCTGCCGGTGTTTGCCAGCGATATATTGCACATAGGTCCGCAGGGCTTGGGAGTGTTGCGGGCAGCACCGTTTCTCGGCTCGGTAATTATGGGTTTGTATTTGGCATACTATCCGCCCACCAACCACTCGGGGCGGAATTTGCTGCTGGCAGTAACAGGCTTTGGTTTGGCAACTATCGGATTCGCGCTTTCCGAAAATTTCTTTCTCTCTTTTATTATGCTCTTTCTTACCGGAGCGTTCGATAATGTGAGTGTGGTTATCCGCCAAACTATTTTGCAGATAATGACACCCGACAATATGCGCGGACGGGTTAGTTCGGTAAATCAGATTTTTATTTCATCGAGCAACGAAATCGGAGCATTTGAAAGCGGGCTTACCGCTAAGTTGATGGGCACTGTGCCTTCCGTCATTTTTGGAGGGTCTATGACATTGATTGTAGTAGGATTTACGTACCTGTTTGCCCCTAAAATGCGAAGGCTGAAAAAACTGGAGTAATTGAGGTTGGCAGGTTAACCTATTCCTCTTTTTAATTTTCTTATTTATGAAGGCACAATTACGCTCTAAAACTGTATCAACACGTTTAAAACACGCAACCCACAAAAAATCCTGATTAGTTGTATTTGACTTTTAAAAGCCAAAATATAAGCAGATGAAAGAAATCCTCTTACTACACGGAGCGCTCGGCTCTAAAGATCAGTTTCTTGATTTAGAAATTGCGATGGGCGGAAAATGCAAACTGCACACACTTAATTTTTCGGGGCATGGGCGCAGACCATCGCACCACCACGCATTCACCATCCAGAATTTTGCACATGAAGTGCTCGACTGGATGAACGAACATTACATTACAACTATTGACATTTTCGGCTACAGCATGGGCGGTTATGTAGCGCTTTGGTTAGCACGCTTTTACCCTGAGCGCGTTGGAAAAATTTTTACGCTCGGCACTAAACTGA
Organism: Chitinophagales bacterium; assembly: GCA_026129525.1. GTDB lineage: Bacteria > Bacteroidota > Bacteroidia > Chitinophagales > LD1 > Bog-950. The sequence continues at coordinate 109,189 of JAHCHW010000005.1, forward strand.
AATGGAACGAAGAAGAAGCCGCCCGCGAAGTAAAAATGCTAAACCCCGAAATTGTAGTAGAGAAAGTTCCGGCATTTGCCCAATCGCTTGCTGCACGCCACGGTGAGCACGAATGGAAAAGCGTAATGGCAAAAACAGCTTCGCTTATGAAAGACCTTGCTCATACGCACTTAACCGAGCAGGATTTTGTAAAAATCAATCACACCATTTTACTTGGCAGAGGAGGAAAAGACAACATGGTAACTGCCGAAGAAACAGAATACGTACAACATCTGCTTAAAAACGCAACTTCGAAGACATACCCCGATGTGCTGCATCCGCTCGAAAAAGTTCCCGTGGAGTTATTGGTAAGTGAGATAAGCGCGTTCTTTAATTTATAAGTCATCCATGCTTTGTCAGTTATCAGTCATCCGATGACTCCGAGTCATCGGATGACTATCGCTATTTACAATCCGGGCGCTTTAAACTGCTCCACTAATTTTTTACGGTGCTCCAAATCTTTTTCCACTTGTTCGGGTAATGGATGAACATCTAATGATTCGTAATCATCCCAAAACTTTGCGTTGTATTTGTAGGGCTCGGAATATAGATTTGTCATTGCCCAGTACTTTCCCTTCTGCATGGTTTCGCCAATTTTTTCGGTGTTGTATTTGTAAAAGTGTATTTCAAAAGTTTCTTCCACTATAAAATCAACATTGCCGGTTTGTGTATTCAGTACATGGTGGTTGTAGCTGCGCGTAATGGAACTCACCACATATTTTCCGTTCACTTTTTCGGTTTCAATTACATCTTTTTCGTTCACCAACTGCCAGCGCGATACCGGCTCGTAGCGCGTGCGCTTGTAGTACGGGTTCGGGAATTTTTCAATCTCCATTTGAATAATGGCAAAGCTTTCTTTTTCGATCCAGAGTTTTGCCTGCTCTAAATTTTTGCTGCTGCTCTCTTTGTATTGCACGCTGATTACATACTCATCTTCATTTTCACTAACAAATTTGGGCGAGTAATAATCAATTTTCTTGGGGTCTAAAAAATTGTTGCGGTTATAGCTGTACGGATTTTCTTTCAGCAAATCAACCAAATGGTCGCCATGCACATCGCCATTGGTTTCGTAGTTCTCGCTTCTGCGCTGCTGGTTGGTTTGCACACTTTCGTGAAACGAATACTTGTAAGGGCTTTTGCAATTAAACGCCACGCTTACATCGGCTTCAATAAGGCGAACATACTTTCCGTTTTCTTTATGATACTGCCGGTAAAAGCCGGTAGAGATGAGCGAATCGGTCAGCAAATTTTTACGCATGTTTTCAATGGCTTTTAATAACACTCCGCGCGCATTCATGGCAACCACTACCACTTCCTGTTTGGTTTCGGCAGAGGATGACAAATACACTTTTATAGTATCGCCCTGCTGATAGCCCACAATAGAAAGCGCCTGCGCGGCATAGCCCACATAACTCACTCTGAGGGAATCTTTCAGGTTCAGCTTCGGAATGGGGATTTCAAAAAAACCGTTGTCATCGGTTAAGCCGCCCAACTGTGTGTTTTTAATCTGCACAGCTGCCATGCCAAGCGGTGCATTGCCGGCATCTTTATCATATACCAATCCGCGCAGCAGAATGTTTTCCTGTGCAGAAGAATACAAAACGGTTACAAGCAGAAATACAACAAGCCGAAATTTCATAACAATGGTTGGTTTGACAATAGAACGGTGGCAAAGTAAAAAATGATATGCGAAGAAGAATGCCGGAAGAATAAAAAACAGATCCCCTTAAAGTTGAGTTTTTTAAAAAGGATTCTGCTTCAAATCCCGTTTCTCAGAAGTATCGGTTTCAGCACAATTAAAATTCACCGTAAAAACAGAGTCGGTGGGCAGGCTGAAATCATCGCGGGTTAGTTGCAGCGAGCGGTCGCTGAATGCGCTTTTTAAAAAGCTGCCCACTATGGGCATGGCTGCCGTGGCGCCTGCTCCTGATGAGTTCGATGCAAAGTGCACACTCGGCTGCTCGAAACCCACCCAGGCACCTACCACTATATCAGGATTATAGCACATAAACCATGCATCGGCATTTGCCTGCGTGGTACCGGTTTTTCCGGCTAACGGCATTGGCAAACCATATTTACTTCGCAGGCGCGCACCGGTTCCTTTGTTAATCACCCCTTTCATTATTTCGGTGGTGATGTAGGCTGTTTTTTCGGGAATGGCTTCGGTGTGCGTTTCGCCAAAACGCGCAATTACGTTGCCGTCTTTGTCTTCAATGCGTTTAATAAAAAACGGTTTGCTGTAAGTTCCCAAATTGGCAAAAGCGGTGTAAGCGCCTACCATTTCGTAAAGCGAAATATCGCTTACCCCCAAACACAAAGCAGGCACGGCATCGAGCGGACTTTCAATTTCGAGCCTGCGCGAAAAATCAACCAACTCCTGCGGAGTAATCAGCGAACTGATGATGTTGGCGGTAACGCGGTTGTCAGAAAACCACAAACCTTCCTGCATGGGCACCATGTCGCCTTCTTTCCATTTGTCGGTGCCTTCGGGGTTCCAACTGGCATCAATACCATCGAACTTTGGCGGCAGATAGGCGATGGGGGTACAGGGGCTGTAGCCTTTGTCAATAGCAGCCGCATACACAAAGGGTTTCATGGTTGAGCCAACCTGCCGTCTGGTGGTTTTCTTTACATGGTCTAACTGAAAATAACGGATGTTGGGTCCGCCTACCCATGCTTTTATTTCGCCTGTTTTGGCGTTTACCGCCAAAAAGCCTACTTGAATTATCTGCAAATAGTACTTCAGCGAATCGAGCGGACTCATCACGGTGTCCGTGCTGTAGGCTTTGTCGCCATGCCAGCTAAAAACGGTCATGGCAGTTTTAGCGTTAAATGCCTTTTTGATTTCGGCTTCCGATTTTCCGGCTGCTTTCATGTCGCGGTAGCGCTCGCTTTGCTTCATCATTTTATCGAGCAAATCGGGCTTGGCGCGTATGCCGTACTTCCACGGCTCTTTGCCTTTCCATTCTTTAAAGTACGCATCCTGCAAAAAAGTAAGATGCTGCGCAGTGGCATCTTCGGCATATTTCTGCATGCGCGAATCAATGGTGGTAAATACTTTCAAGCCGTCTTTGTAGATGTCCCATTTTTCGCCATTAGGCTTCGGATTTTTTTCGCACCAGTTTTTCAGTTCCTGCCGTAAATACTCGCGGATGTAAGTAGCGGTTCCTTCGCGGAAATCGGGATTATGGAAATTGAGTTTTATGGGTTTAGCGCAAAGCCGGTCGCATTGCACTTGCGAAATAAATCCTGCCCCTGCCATTCTTCGCAGCACCAAATTTCTGCGCTCTTTAACCCGCTCGGGATGCAAACGCGGATTGTAATACGAAGGCCCGTTAAGCATTGCCACCAGCACCGCTGCTTCTTCGGGGTTCAGTTCTTTGGGCAGCTTGTAGAAATAAGTAAACGAAGCCGTTTTAATGCCGTACGAATTGTAACCAAAGCCAACAGTGTTGTAGTAGAGGTTGATGATTTCATCTTTGGTAAACGTGCGCTCAATTTTTGCCGCCAGCACCCACTCTTTCAGTTTCTGAATCATGCGCCTTACCGCACCCGCGCGATGAAAGTTTTGATGAAAAAGATTTTTTGCCAATTGCTGTGTAAGCGTAGAGCCTCCTCCTCCTTCGCGCCCCAACATACCGGTAAGCACAATGGCGCGGAACAACCCTTTTAAATCAATACCCGAATGCGTATAAAACCGTTTGTCCTCGGTAGCAATTAAGCCTTTTACCAAATAGGGCGAAAGTTCATCGTACGAAACTTCAATACGGTTTTCGGTAAAGTACGAACCCAGTACTTCAAAATCGGAAGAATAGATAGTGGTGGAAACCGCATTGCGCGGGTTTTGTATGGCTTCCAAATCGGGCATTTCGCCCAGCAAACCGTAGTTGACTCCGATAAAAAACAGCACTACGAACAACACAAAACTCCACAGAGCAATTTGGGTGTACTTAAACACTATCCAAAAATTGTTGGGGTTGAATTTGGTTTTTGCCATTCGGAAAAATTCGCGCTTACAAATTTATGCGCGCGCAACCGATAAAACGTTTCGAGACAGAAATGATTATAACAGGGGGAAAGACTTTTGAGCAAATTAACAGACAAGGCTATATCCCCTTCGTTTTTGCATACTCCTCAAGCGCCCGGTAAAACTCTTCGCCATATTTGCGGATGATGGCATCTTTCAGAAAACGAAACACCGGCACTTTTAACGCTTTTCCGTTTTTGCAGGCAGCTTTGCAAACTACCCAGCGCTCGTAGTTCACCATATCAAAACCCGTCTTTTTTTGTTTGGTAATGCGAATGGGATACAGATGGCACGATATAGGCTTCTTCCAGTCAATCAAGCCATCGTTGTACGCCTTTTCGATACCGCATATCACTACTCCGTCTTTGTCATAATTCATCCAGGCGCAGCCGCCTTTTTTCATCAGCGGAGTGTTGTATTTTTCTTCTTCGCGGGTACGCACCCACTTGCCTTGCTTTTCGATAGCGGCAATACCTTCGGGCAGCAGGTAGGGTTTTACGGTTTCGTAAATGTCTTCCAGTATTTTGGTTTCCTCCTCGTTAAGCGGAGCGCCCAGTTCACCGGCCACGCAACACTCGCCTTTGCAGGCAGCAAGGTTGCACACAAACTGTTCTTCCACTACATCATCGCTGATTATTTTATCGTCAATTACAATCATAGAAATGTTAATCGTTAAAGGTAAATGGTAAATGCAAAACGAAACTACATTAGCGGCATGAAGAAACTATTTTTTGTTGTAACCACTCTTTTGTCTTTTTCTGTTTCGGCACAGTATCATTCGCTGTTATGGAAAATTTCGGGTAACGGATTGCAACAGCCGAGTTATCTGTTCGGCACCATGCATACTTCCGATAAGCGGGTATTGCAAAAGGGCGAAGAAGTGTTGAGTTACTTTAACAAAGCCGATGCGTATGCCATGGAGTTAGACCCCAAAGAGTCGTTTAATCTTTCGCTGCTCAGTAAGTTGATGATGGGCAAAAACTATAGTCTGAAAAAAATGATTCCCGAGCGCGAATACCTGTTGCTTGATTCGGTGGTGAAAGCACAGGTTGGCTTTTCGCTCAAGTTGTTCGACAATGTTGCCCCCGTTTTTATTATGACCATTCTGGAAGCTGCCGGCATTGACAGCGACAATGAGTCGGAACATGGCGATGAAGTGCTCGACCTGTTGTTTTACCGCAAAGCCAAAGAGGCAAAAAAGAAAACCATAGGCATTGAAACGGTGGATGAACAACTGAAAGCGCTCAATGTGCTCAGTTATGAAGAGCAGGCGGATATGCTGGTGCGCTCCATCCGCGAGTACGAAAAAAGCAAGCAAACCATGAAGGACATGGTGCGCTTTTATACCGAGAAACAGTTAGACAGCATTGCAATGCTGAACGATGAAGACCCCATGCCCGAAAAATTTTATAAAGCATTGGTAACCGACCGCAACAAACGCATGGCAACCCGCATTGGCGATTTGATGCTGAAACAATCGTTGTTTATAGCCGTTGGCGCATTGCATTTGCCGGGCGACAAAGGTGTAATTGAACTGCTGCGAAAAAAAGGATATACGGTAGAAGCCGAAAATTAAAAGAGGCTGCTTTTTGAGCAACCTCTTCATTATAGCTTCGCGTTAACGATTACTTTCCAAAATAAAACTCCTCGTTACCCTTTTTCAGCTTAAGATCTTTGCGGGTTAACTCGAGAATACGGTAAATGCTTACGTTGTTGTTGGCATCGTTGCGGAGTTGCAGATCTTCATCGCTGTTTATTAAATCCCACTTACCCGTTTCCATGTAAGGCGTAATAGTGGTATCCATAAAGCGAAGCGTGTCGGAATTGATAACATAGACCATGTTTACCGAATCGTAGCCGAGCGTATCAACCAGTATGATAGAGTCGGGAGCAAATGAATAGGTGTTGTAGTTAATGGCATAAATCTGATCTTCGTTAAGCAGCAACGTGTAATCGCGGAAAGTTGTATCGAAATACAGGGTGCGCTCTAATCCGTCAAACAAATAGCGGTCAATTTTCCAAGTGCCAACCAGTTTTTTCAGAAAAGCCTTTTTGTTGCAAGCGGCAAAAACGAGCGTAAGGGCTAATAATGCAAACAGAATTTTTTTCACGGCAAGGTTTGTTTAGTAGGGTTAATCTATTCGATAATAATTTTTTCGAGATACAATTGCGATGAGTCGTTTCGCAACTGCACATGGTCTCTGGTAAGGTTAAAAATGGTGTACTTGCGTTTTACTTCGTACGGAACCAAAAGTGTATCTACCAAATTGTAGGCTGTGTGTACTAACAGAATTTTTTCATCGTTATCGGTAAAAGAATACGTTCCGTTATTAACCACCGTATCGGGATTGGTATAAAACTCCGAAAAAGTTCCGCTTTCGGTAAAGGTTAGTTTGTAGTTAGGATACAAGCCCTGAAAAAGCACAGTGCGATCAACATTGTGCAGCAGGTACTTGTACACATTCCACTCTCCGTTCAGGTTCTCCTTGTATATTTTCTCCTTACCGCATCCTGCCGCAATCAGCAGCAGCAACATTACCGGAAAAAGACGTTTCATAATTTTTTAACTTTTAGACTGACGAATATAAGAAAGTTTGGAAACGGGCAATTTTCATTTTTAGTAGTGCTATCAAGCGTTCACTTCTTCAAAAACACCCGATGATTTATTCTTGCGTACGTTGTTCCATTTAAAGCATTTTCCGTTCATGGCTACAAATACCCCCTGCGGCAATGTTTGCACAAATGCCAAAGCACTACCCAAATTGAAAAGCCCATCGGAACTGCCGAATTTATAAGGCACCATAGCTCCGGTAAGCACAATGGTTTTAGCCAAATTTGCCTCCCCCAAAAGTTGTGCGGTTACCGACATAGTATCGGTGCCGTGGGTAATTACAATTTTGTTTTCATCGCACTGGCGGCAGTGGGCGAGTATCAGTTCGCGGTCGGTGTCGCTCATCTCCAAACTATCCACCATCATCAACGTACGCACCCGCACATCCAAATGGCATTTCCCCAACTTTAATATCTCAGGAACATGTGTGTCCTTGAAATAGAGTTTACCATTTATTTCATCGTATTCTTTATCGAAGGTGCCTCCGGTTACCAGAATTTTGACAGCCATAGTTTTTTGGTGTAAGAGTACAGCTAAAGAATGCTTTTTCTGTAACAGTGGAAAAGACTATACCATAAATTTTTGTGCTGAAAACCTCCCGTAGCTGCAAACGAGAAAATTTTACCGGTTACAAATCTTCTTTATCCCATTGCCGGTCAACGGTATTAGCGATTTTAGGAATGCTTTGCAGGTACTTCCACATAGCCGTTACTTCCAAATCGGTTAAGCCATTGTAAGGAAGCATAGGGTTGCGTAGCGGCTTTCCGTTTTTGCTTTTGCTGTTAATGAGTGCGTTTTTAAAATCTTCTTCTGTCCAGTTACCCAAGCCGGTCTTTTCATCGCTGGTAATATTGGGTGTAAAAATCTGGTTGCCGTTCATAGTGATTAATGTATTGCCTCCGCCACAGAAACCTTCGCTCTTTTCGGGGTTAGCCATATCCACTTTTTTGAAATCGGCAGAGTGGCATGGATAACAATCATAGCGACCCGTTACCAAATATTTTCCGTATGCGACTAAATTGTTTGTATCCGGCTCTTCAATAGGTCCGTCATGCAACGGAATTTTTTTGAAAGCAACATAGCAAAGAAACTTTGTGAGAAAAGAAGGCTCGCTGGGCACTTTAGCAATTTCCGAAGGTTGCACTTCGGGGCGGTCGGAGCGCAGATAGGCAATTACACTTTCAATATCGCTTTCTGATAAATGCGGAAACTTAGGCATATAAATAGGAATAAATTGTCCGTCAGGTTTTACGCCTGTACGCAGCAGATAGTAAATCTCCCCATCGGTCCAATTACCAATACCGCTGGTTTTGCTTTGAGTAATGTTGGCAGAATAAATGGTGCCGAACTCGGGCGGAATTTCTGTCATTTTTTTGCCCGATAATTTGCTGTCGCTGCCGCGATGGCAAACCATACATTGCACAGCCGCAATTTTAGCTCCCTGTGCTACTTTTTCGGGTGTTACTTCTACCTGCAAATTAACCGGCTCGGTAGAATATTTTGGAATGCCCCGTACAGAGATGTACGAAACAAAGCCCACCACTGCAACTACAACTAAAAGAAGCAGAAACAGTACGATGCGTAATACTTTTTTCATGTGTTTGGTTTTTAAGGATTATTGGTGTAAAGCGGATGAAAAGGTAAACAAAGTTTTGATTTTTAAAAGAAGGTGTTCTGATAATTAAATAAGTTCGCCCAAATGAGCGCTTACAGTCGTTACAAAAGAGTGTTAGGGGAACAGTTGCGGCAGTTCAGTCGCAGATTGTTTTTCTATTCGAAAGGCATTGCAAGCCTGGCGGTCAACTACTCTATCTATTTTTTCAGACGAGTGTTTTTGTTGCAAGGCGATCAATGGGCACGCAGAATGAACGATGCCGACTATCTCGCTTACATAGAAAACCGTGCAATACTCATGAGTCCCAAGTTTGAATTGGTAGAGCCATCTGCAAGGCAGGCGAATGTATTTACCGATGGAGCATTAACACCCGATAACGTGCACGTACATTCACTTTGGATTGGCAGCGAACTTTCCAAAATCGAAATACTCACCATCAAATCGTACATGGCGCAAGGGCATGTTTTCCATTTATGGGTGTACGATAACATAACCACTCCCTTGCCCGAAGGGGTTATTTTGGAAAACGCTAACGAAATTATTCCTGAACAACACGTTTTCCGCTATAAACACCTAAACAAATACGGGCACGGCAAAGGAAGCGTATCGGGCTTTTCGGATATTTTTCGCTATAAACTTTTGTACACTAAAGGCGGCTGGTGGACCGATATGGACGTAACCTGCCTGCAACCGCTCAATGTTTCCACGCCTTACTTTTTCCGAAAGCATCAGTCGCTGGCATTGGTTGGCAACGTTATGAAAACACCCCCCGAATCGCCCGTGATGCTTGCATGCTACGAAGAAGCGTTTAGAGAAGTAAATGAAGAAAACACCGACTGGCATAAACCGATTGAAATTTTGAACAAACACGTAAAGGAGAATGCCTTGGAAAAATACATTTACGCGCATGTATCAAACTTAGACGACTGGAAAGAGATAATTGCGTTTGTAGTGGGTAGTGAACCCCTTCCGCCAACCTACCGTTTTATTCATTGGATGAACGAAGAGTGGCGCTCAAGAGAAATTGATAAAAACGATTTGCGGTATCGTTCCTGTCTTGGCAGAGTGATGACACAATACGGACTTCTTCAACCGCCCGCAAACAACTTTATACTTGCAATGAACGACTTTAAGCATTTGGTTTGGAGGCGCATTTACTACTACTCATAAGCAACCGCAATGGAACAGACAAAAGGTGTATTTGTGTTTGTTGTTTGTGGTGCTAAAGAGCATATTGACACTATTCATTTTTCGCTGAAAGCTTTAACGCGATTTGCCGAAAATGAAATTGTGGTGGTTACCGATTCATCGCGCAACGAAATTGAAGTTAAACACACATGCATTCTTGACATTAAAGCCCCTGCCCATTTCGACAATCATCAGGCAAGTATTTACTTAAAAACCGGACTGCATAAATTTTTACCAAAAGGCAAGCTCTATTGTTACCTCGATACCGATGTTATTGCGTTAAGCCGCTCGGTTAATTCCATATTCGAACAAAAACGCGGCATTATTTTGTTTGCCCCCGACCATACGCAAATGAAACGGTTCAGCCCCTACGCGGTACACTGCGGCTGCTTAAGCAAAAATCAGAACGAATGGAATGAATTGGAGGAGCTGCTTTCCCGATACGATACTTCTACCGAAACCATAGCGGATGAAATGCTGCCCAAACAGGAAATGCTCCGCAAGAAATTTGAGTTCATCAAAAACAGTCTCTTCGATATGGCACAGATGGGCGTTAAATATGTGCTGCCGTGGAAAATTCTGCAATTAGATGAAGACACCTTTTACGATAAGCGAAAAAAATATTGGTTTAACGCACTCGGTAAACCAATTTTATATGAATATCCCCCCAACGTTATTGAACAAATAGAAAGCAGTTCGCAATGGAGATGGAATAAACTGAAAAGGCGATGGATAAGTCCTTCGGGAAAAGACATTCACTTGCTGGAATGCAACCACTTGCGCGAAAAAATACGAGAGAAATTCGGCATACAGATAAGTAACAACAATTGGCAGCACTGGAACGGAGGGGTTTTTTTGTTTGACGACAACAGCCATCCGTTTATGGAAGCATGGCACAGCAAAACCCTAAAGGTGTTTGAGGACAAAGCATGGAAAACGCGCGACCAAGGAACCCTTATAGCCACCGCATGGGAATTCGGCTTGCAACGGGAAAAACCGCTGTCAAAGCATTTCAATTTTATAGCCGACTACTCTAACCCGCAACTGATGTTGAGTGCCGATAAGCGCTTTATTTCCGATGATGCTTTCCGCACAAAATATTCTCCCGCGTTTATTCATATTTTCCATCACTTTGGCGCAAAGGATTGGGAGGTTTGGAACTGGGTAGAACAAATAGTTGGAGAAACAGAGCCACAGTAGTATTTAAAAACTAAACCGCACACTTTGAAAGTTCCGTTTGTATCGTTAGTGCCGCTTAACAGAGAGATAAAGGAAAAATTTCTTGCTGCGGTTGAGAAAATTGTTGACAAAGGCGATTTTATCCTTGGCAGCGAAGTGAAAAATTTTGAAACCGCTTACGCTTCGTATTCCGGAACAAGGTATTGCGTTGGCGTAAACAGCGGCTTAGATGCCCTTAAAATTGCGCTCAAAGCAGCCGGTATAAAAGCCGGAGATGAAGTAATTGTTCCTGCCAATACGTTTATTGCCACTTGGTTGGCCGTGAGCGAAACAGGGGCAACTCCGGTTCCCGTTGATGCAGAAAAAATTTCAGGCAATATAAATGTTGCACTAATTGATGCTGCAATTACAAAAAACACAAAAGCCATCATTCCGGTTCACCTGTACGGCTTGCCCTGCAATATGGATGAGGTAATGCAACTGTCGGCAAAGTATAATTTACAGGTAATAGAAGACAATGCTCAGGCACAAGGTGCAACGTATAAAGGAAAACCAACAGGAAGTATAGGACACATTAACGCCACCAGTTTTTATCCATCTAAAAATTTAGGAGCTGCAGGCGATGGCGGTGCCATAACAACAAACAGTGCTGATTTATGGAAACGCACCCAGCTTTTCCGCAACTATGGTTCCGAAGAAAAATACATTCATCTCTCCACCGGTTATAATTCAAGGCTTGATACGCTGCAAGCGGCATTCTTAAACTGCAAATTGAGTTTACTGAATCATCATAACGAGTACAGAATACAAAGTGCACACATTTACAACGAACTTCTAAAGCCTTTAAGTGAACTGCAATTACCCCAATGCAATGCCGATCGAAAGCACATATATCACCTCTACACCATTCGCACCAACCACCGCGATAACCTGCGGGAACATTTAGCAGCGCACGGTATTGAAACAGGTATTCACTACCCGCTGCCTCCTCATTTACAGAAGGCGTACGCGCACTTAGGTTGGAAGAAAGGTGCCTTTCCTGTAACCGAAGAAATTTCGGCAACAACCCTAAGCTTGCCCATGTATTACGGTTTGCATCAACACGAAATTGAGTATGTGTGCAAGCACATCAAATCTTTTTTCGGGTAACTGCAAAAAGGCAAATACGCTTAACTTACTAGAATTTGCCGTCCTGTTTTTACATATAATAATCTTATACTTGCCCCCGAAAAGCGCACTGCCAAAATGCTTGAAATAGGGGAGGGAAAAATTACGCTCGAAGAAGCCGCTGCGGTTATCATCGGGCAAAAAAAAATTCGCATTACCGAGGGCTTGCTAAGCAAACTTGAAGACAACTTCAACTTTTTGCGAAGTTTTGCTGCCGATAAAGTTATTTACGGCATTAACACGGGCTTTGGTCCCATGGCGCAACACAAAATCCCCTTTACCGACCGTTTGGTATTGCAATATAACCTCATTAACAGCCATGCTTCAGGCAGCGGTAAATCTATTGAAGCCGTTTACTCGCGGGCAATGTTGTTCGACCGGCTCATTACATTTTGCCAATGCAAAAGCGGTGTACACCCCGACCTTGTTCTTTTAATTAAGGATATGCTAAATGCCGATTTGATTCCGGTAATTTATGAGCATGGCGGAGTAGGCGCCAGTGGCGATTTGGTGCAATTGGCACACATGGCACTCGCCATTATAGGCGATGGCGAATTACATGATAACGGTGAAGTTAAACCTGCCGGAGAAGCCCTGCAAAAACACAAACTCACACCTTTTGCCATTCGCATTCGCGAGGGATTAGCCATGATGAACGGCACATCGTGCATGACAGGCATTGGCTTACTTAATATTCTTAAAGCAAAACAACTCATCAACTGGATGCTGGTGATATCGGCTTCGGTAAACGAAATTTTTGAAGCTTACGATGATCACATCTCTGCTCCGCTTAACGAAGTAAAATTGCACAGCGGACAAAATACCGTGGCGGCCGCCATGCGCGGGTTGCTGAGTAAAAGTCAATTGCTGCGCGACCGAAAAGAGCACCTGTATTACGACACACAGGAAACGCACTTTAAAGACAAGGTGCAGGAATACTACTCGCTGCGCTGCATTCCGCAAATTTTAGGACCTATACTTGATACCATTCAACAAGCCGAAGCAGTGGTGATGGCAGAATTAAACTCGGTAAGCGATAATCCGGTGGTTGATCACGAATCAAAAAATATTTATCACGGAGGAAATTTTCATGGCGATTATGTTTCGCTTGAAATGGATAAACTGAAAATTGCTATCACCAAACTTTCGATGATGAGCGAACGCCAATTAAATTATCTTCTCAACGATAAACTGAACGGAAAGCTTCCTCCGTTCATCAACATAAATACCATAGGGCTTAACTTCGGCTTGCAGGGGATTCAGTACACCGCAACTTCTACAGTTGCCGAAAATCAATCGCTGTGCACCCCCGTATATGTACACAGTATTCCCAGCAATAACGATAATCAGGATTTGGTGAGCATGGGCAGCAATGCCGCATTGATTGCCGCACGTGTAATGGATAACACCTTTGAAGTATTAGCGGTGGAAGCTTTAGCGCTGGCGCAGGCAGCCGATTGCCTAAACAAAGCCGATAAACTATCGCCTAAGCCAAAAGAATTTTATCAAGCGGTAAGAAATCTATCATCAAAAATTGATGGCGACAGCCCGCGGTATAAAGAAGTGCAGGCAGTAGCCACTTTTTTGAAAGGAAATAACCCGAACGTAATTTCGTAACACGTAATGTTCGTTGCGAAACATTTTCAACTCGTGCAACAAAAAAAATACTGAAGATTATCTGCCAAACAGAAAAACAAGCGCCTCAAAAGATTGCTTCGCCAGATAAGTCGATTGAATTATAATGGAATCCTAACTGCTATTCGGTAAGCAAACCCGCAATAAAACACGAGCTATCCTCAGTTTTTTATCAACTTAAACGATTGTGTTTGCGTTTCGGATAACACGTTTACAAAGTAAATACCCGCTTGCCATGCAGAAGCATCGACTTGCAGCGTATTACCGGTAATTACATCGTGCAGCATTTCTTTTCCTTCAACGTTGTAAATGCAGATTGTTGTTGCGGTGTTTTCTTTGTCCTGAACAGATACAATAAAGTTGTTGCTGAACGGATTTGGAAATACATCGAATCCGGATGGGCCTATTTCGGTAACAGCCGTTGGGGTTCCGCTTGGGGCAGAAAATTTTACTGCCAACCCGTTCATCTGCGGAGCAATGTCGTCATTAAAATGTGCAAAGCAGTAGATGGAGTTGTTCACTCTAACTATGCTTCGTGTATTTAAGTCGTTAAACACATACGTAACGGTTGAGTCCACAATGCTTGTTACTTGATTGCCCGAAGGGTCAAATACGATCAACCAAGCACGTTTGTAGGGAAGCTGTTGTTGGTAATAATCTTCCATACCCCACGCATACACAAAGTTGTTGTTGTCTGTTTTTACGCCTGTTGGTTGCCAGTTGGAGTATTCATCTTTTCGGTAAGTCCATAAAGTATCGCCCGTTACTCCACTAAACTTGGTAACTAAGCCAATGCTTCCAAAGTTCCCGGTTTTAGTAGCTGTAATAATATTGCCCGAATTATCTAAAGTTATATCGCTTAGGGAGTTTCCATATAGAAATCCGTTAAACTCCTTCCGCAAAATTTTCCTCCAAATTTCATTGCCGGATACATCGTATTTCATGAGCAAAATGGTGTTTGTAAAGTTGAGCGTGTCAGCTGAATAACCGCACACAATAATTTCGTTGTTATTGTTTAGAAATATTCTTCTGCCCTGTTGATCGCGGGCAAATTCAATTCCGAAGTTTACCACTTTACTCCACGCCAAGGTTCCTGCCGAAGTATATTTTGCAAGCACTAAGTCGTAATGCTGAGTGCTGTCGTAATTGGAAAGTTGTCCGGTAACATACACATTGGCATTGTTGTCCAATAGCAGGTCGCATCCTACGTTTACTGATGAAGATAAATTTCCGTCAATGGCGTTGCCATCAAGTGTTTTTTCCCATTGCAAAACACCCGATGAATTAAGTTTGATAGTAAGTATAAGGTTGTCATAGGTATCTAACGGATTTGAACCTATACCGGTAGCATACACATTGGAGTTAGCATCCACTTTTATTGCAACGGGGTAGGCCGCATCGCCATAAGCGCCTTCATACATTTTATCCCACACCAACGTGCCGTTGGGTGAAATTTTCATTATACACCAACGAGAGTTAGCACTTAACGAATCGTCAGTGTAATAGGAAACATAAATGTTATTGTTGCCATCTACCGTAATGTAGTTATACTCATAGTTATCGTATATCGCGCAAAAATGTAAGGTGCGATTAAGGGTAGTATAATACCGGTGAGCAAACTTCCACAGTAAATTACCGGCTGTATCTAATTTCAAAATCTCCAACTCCAATCCGTTCTCTGCGGTTACCAGCAGGTTTCCATCGTTATCAGCAATAGATTTGTTGGTGTAAAAATAACTGCTGGCGTTGCTTGTATTTAAATACTTCTTGCTCCATATTTTTTGAACAGTTTGTGCAAACACGGTAGGCGAAACAATAATGATGAGCAGATGTAACAGTAATTGCTTTTTCATAATAATGGCTTTTGTTGTTTTAATTTGATTTTACCACCCTTATAATGCTTGTTGCAGTGTCGTTTGAATTGTATGCTCTGATGACATAAAATCCCGCATCCCAATTTTGGGTGTCAATTTTGTGTTGCCCGTTCTGTAAACCCATTTGCAGGTATATACTCCGTCCGGTTACATCAAGCACTTCTATTTTGTTGTTTATGTCGAAGTTGCTCTCTTCAAATTTTACTTCGATAAAATTGTTGAATGGATTAGGGAATGTTTTAATTACTCTTGGTTGTTCTGTTTCCTTTACTCCGGTGGCGGGTATGGTGTATTTTGCCACATAGTAATACCCGTTAGCATTCGTAAAGTAACCGGCTGCATATACATTATCATCCAAATCAATAGCAACACTCAGAATATCGTCATTAGGCGCTAAACTGTTGTTGCCGCCTACTTCGGTCCATGTGCTTCCGTTCCATTTTGCCACAAAAGCTTTGTTATTCGCATTTTTAAATGCTCCGGCTGCATATAGATTATTGTTCCTGTCCACCTCCAAATCGAATACATAGTTGTTGAAGCCGGGGTTGCCGGGTTGTATCCAATTGGTGCCATCCCATTTAGCAATATAAGCGATGCTACCGGGGGCAGTAAAACCACCGGCTGCATACAAGTTGCCGGCAGCATCTACCGCAATATCGTTAATGTAATTATTCGCATTTAATACGCCTACTTCGCTCCACGAACTGCCGTTCCATTTCATTACGTTGTATTTGTTAGGAGCAGAAGTAAAAAAACCGGCAGCATACACATTGCCCGCATTATCTACTGCAAGGCATTTGATTTCTCCGTTTGGGTTTAAGGCATTAGCGCCTGTTCCCAATTCGCTGAAGGAGTTTCCATCCCATTTGGCAACGTAGTATTGGTTCTGATTGTTCTTAAATGCACCGGCAGCATACAAATTACCGGACGCATCTATTATCATGGTGCGGATATAACCGTTAAACGGCTTGTTACCTAAAATGACAAAGGTGTCAGTGGTTTGTTCATAAAGAGCAATTATATAGTCGCCCCCTTCGGTAAACATGCCTCCTATATATACATTATCATTTATATCTGAGGCAATTGTGTATATAGAATTGTTTGCTTGCAATGGGCCATTGGAAGCGTATATTTCCTTCCATTTGTCGGTTGAAGACAGGTAAGCTACGTAGTAGTAATTATCCAAATTTTTGAAATTACCACCCACAAATATGCTGTTCCACATCTGGCTAATGTGTATGTCGTTTATAGCACCGTTGGCGTTAAGCGGACCAACAGTGCCGACTTCTTCCCATTGCGCCAGTGCATTCAAAAGAACTATACAAGCGGCAATGGTTGATAGAAATTTAGCTTTCATATAGCTATTGTTTTGGTTTATGAATTAGTATTTCACATTTCCCGAAGCGCAATTCACAAATGAATTGGCGGTAGCAATGTCGCTGTTGTAGTTAGTGCATCCGCCCAAATCAATTCCGTAACCGCCAGAGTTGTCGAACACGCAATCGCGGATGGAAACATTTGCTCCTGCGTTCTCTACTATTACGGCAGCTTGCTGTCCGTACTGGTTGGCAACATTGCCCGCATTTTTAAACTCGGCATAATTGATGGCACTGTATGCTGAACCCCGAATAGTAAGGCTTTGCCAGCCCGAAGAATTTTCGGAGTTAAAAACAACCGGTGAACCAGCAGTTCCCTGTACCGTAAGTGAGCGATTGTTTGCGTTAAAATTATCGGCTATTAACGCGGCACTACTGCCAAACACAAAACTTACTCCAGCTTTAATGGTATCGTTTCCGTAGAGCGAAACATTGCCGCCTATGTAGTAAGGAACAGTAAGTTTGGCAAACGTTTGGTTTTTGCCAACCGGATAAACACAATCGCGTATTTCTACATAGTTTTTTCCGTTGGCGCTAAAGGTGGACGTTGCGTTTACATCAGAAACATTTTCTGATGTAACGGTTATGGGGAAATCGGTGTTGGAATTAAATGCGTTGTTATGAAAATCGGTTACCGATGAGCGGTCGTTAATAAACAAGCCGCTGCCAGCACTTGCTTCAAACACACAATCGCGTATAGAAACTTTTCCTTCGGCATAAGCATTTTGCCCAACTATTACCATTGCTGCAGGGTTGGTAATGCTTCCCCGTCCGCCATTCTTAATATCGCAATAGTGCAGTTTGTTGCTGTCGCTTTGCGAATAGAAAATAAGCGCATTCCATTTAGCTCCCGAAACTGCCGTGAGGGTAATGCGCTCCGATGCACTGCCCCATGCCACCAACGCCCCGTTAGCATTTACCTGCACGGTTGCTCCTTCTTTTAAATGAATAACCGTGCCGGGCATTATCCGCACTTTAGCGTTCAAGAAAAGTGTTCCGCTAACGATGTAGTCCACCGGAGCAGCTTTCCGGTTTGAGAGAACGGAGTCAATGTTTACTTCTCCGCTTAATTCAATAGCATTAGTGGGAGATGTGTTTTCCTTTTTACAGCCTGATATTGCAATAGTTGCTGCAAGTAATACGGCTAAAAATGTAACTGAACGATTCATGGTTTTTAATTTTTACAGGGCAAATGTCCGAAGAGTGCTTGCGCTGAACAAAGCAAAAAATGGGCATTTCTTAGGTTTTGGTCGGCTTGCTTTACTTTCTATTTTGGCAGTATGGATGTATTGCACGAACTGATTACCAGCCTGACGGTAGCAGAGAAAAGCTACTTTAAGCGCTATGCATCAAAACTGAGCGATGAAAACTCTTCCACCAACTACATTCAGCTTTTTGATGCCATTGCCGCACAGGAAGAATACGATGAGGCGAAACTGAAAAAGAAATTTGCTAAGGAGAAATTTGTAAAGCAGTTCAGCGTAGCAAAAAACTATCTGTATAAAACCATCATTAAAGCGCTCCGAAATTTTTACGAGGAAGCCAATCCGCAATTACAGGTAAAACATTTGCTGCTGGAGTTGAATCTTTTGATGGATAAAGGGATTTATGAGCAGGCATATAAAGTAATCCGCAAGGGCATTCAGCTTTCAGAAGCCTATGAGTTGTTTAACGATGAAAGCGAATTTTTAGGTAAAGAACTCTACCTGCTGATGAACAACTATCGCCCTGCCGATGAAGAAAGAACAGTGGATGATGTGATGAATGCACAAAAGAAATTAAACAAGCGCATCGAAAATTTGCTGGAATACGAAACACTTTACCAATCGCAACACCGTTTAATAACCGGCAATTATCAGTTGCGGAACGAAACACAGCAGGAAGCGGCTGATAAAATTTTCAATAACCCTTTAGTGCAGCACGAAGAA
This sequence comes from Chitinophagales bacterium, assembly GCA_026129525.1. Lineage (GTDB taxonomy): Bacteria > Bacteroidota > Bacteroidia > Chitinophagales > LD1 > Bog-950. The sequence goes on from JAHCHW010000005.1 coordinate 127,828, forward strand.
AATGCCTTGAGCGCACAGGCAAGGTATTATTACCATTACATACGCACACTTTATTTTTCGGTATTCGATAAGCGAAAAGAGTTTCTTGCCTCATCGGAAAAACTAAGCGAGTTATGCCGTGTATCAAAACGCTATGCCGAGTTGGATTTACGCAGCTACATGAATGCTCTCAATTTACTGCTTGAGGCATCCTTCTTTAATGCTGACTGGAAACTGATGAAAAGCGCGCTAGAGGAATTGCAACAACTATCCGTAAGCAGCGAGCGCGACAAAACCGCGCAGTTTGTTTACCACTCGCGTTTTGCATTAGTGTATTACGACCAAATAAAAGATACGCGCGCAAAAAGTAAACTTATAGATGATGCGTGGAACACTATCCGAAAGCTGGAGAAAAAAATTCCGTATCACATCCGCATCAGTTTACTGGTTACTTACAGCAGTGCCTTAATGGAAATGGGCGAATACGCCAGGGCGCTTGATTGGATTGATTTGTTCCGCAACAAAAAGAAAGACGAAGAAGCGCGCTATGATGTGCAGAGCATTTTGCTCACCCTGCAACTGATTGCCCATTACGAACTCGGCAATACGCTACTCGTTAAAAACATTGTGCCCAACATTGCACGAGCCATACGCAACATAGGGCAGCAGAGCCAATTCGAAAAAGTGGTGTTGTCGTTTTTCAATAAACTCACTTCGGCAAAAGCCATTAACGAAAAAGTTTTTGAAGAAACGCTGAGCGAATTAGACGCACTGAAGCAAGGCGACATACTAAGCCGCAACCGAACTACGCACGATATTTTCCGGGTGTTTATTGATAGTAAGAAGCACGGGAAAAAATATCACGAAGCGCTTGGTTCCTGAATTAACTCAAATGGCTACTTACAACTTTCTCACCATCTGGAAATTCAACGCCCCGCTCGAAGAAGTATATGCCGCCATTCACGATGCCGACAACTACCACTTGTGGTGGAAGGGACAAAGCAAAGTAGAAAGCATACAAAAGGGCGATGCACTGGGCATAGGTGCCGTAAAGAAATTCCGAACAAAAAGTTTTTTGCCTTACACGCTTACCTATACCGGAACTGTGCGCGAAGTAGTGCCGCTTAAAAAAGTAGTGGGCACAACTGTTGGCGAACTGGAAGGAACAGGCACATGGATTTTTGAATACAACAACGGCATTACCACCGTAAAATACTACTGGCAGGTAAAAACCAATTCGCGCTTAATGAATTTTTTTACGCCTGTACTAAAACCGTTGTTTGCATGGAACCACGATGTGGTAATGCGCTGGGGTGGAGAAGGGTTGGCGAAGTATCTCAAATGTGACTTGGTTTCTTAGAGGGTTTCTGCTCGCTGATGGCGCAAAGAAGAACCAAGAAATTTCTGATTATTACTGTATCAGAAATTTTTTTCATTTTACTTGGGTGGTTCGTTTTTTTTTACATTCGGTTTGTCAAAAGCAAACATGCCTGATGTTAGCCCCCGCAACAGTTCAATTTACCGATAGAAAATTATACCGCTTGACCAGTGGCAACATATGTATTGCCGTAGTTTGCTCTATGGCTTCGCTAAACCTTATCTTAGAACATATTACATAAAAAAGGCGGAGCGGGCTTGCACACCCGCTCCTGCTTTCCCTTTAAAACTTGCGATTAAAAAAGGATAGCCGTGCAAAAATAAAAACCTAAGCGAGGGTTCACTTTACTAATTAAGGAGAGTGAACCCGGCTATGCCTGCCCGCCAAAGCGGCAGGCACAACGCGGCTGCCGAAAAGCGAAAAGAGTAGGCAACAGGTTTAAAATTTTAGCACCATGAAAAAGCAATTTTATCTCGCAGCGATGCTTATAGTTTTTATAAGCTTCGCTAAAGCACAAAGCAGTAATTGTCAGCTACTGGCGGTTCCTTCCTACAGCGCAACCGTTACCTGTAACAGCAGTATTACCGTAAGCGGTTCGGTAAGTTTAAAATATTACTCGACCGACCCACCGGGATTCAACGATTTTTGCCCCGGAGCACAAATATCAGTTCAGTTACAATACCAAAGTGCTGGGGTATGGTATAACATGGGCAGTGCTGTTACGGTAAACAACGGAAACACATGGTCCCGAACTGCCACTGTTATTTCGGCTAACTATCGAGTAGTAGCAACCGTTGTTAACGCAGGCTCGTATTGCAATTGTTCGCCCACTTACACCAGCGGCAGCACTTACCTTACTTTTCAAACAGCGCCCAGCGCTTCTTTTAAAGTTGATGGGCAAACGGTAAATGCCAGCACTTACACCCAAATTTACAGCTGCTCCTCCGGCAATGCTCAAATGACAGATATTACTTGGACGGGGACAAACTCAAGTTATGGCTGGAAGGTAGAGGTGATTAGAACTTCGGATGGGTTACCCAAATCAACCAGTTGGTTTACAGGGACACCTACTCCACCATTTGACCTTAGAGCATTTATCATAGCTCAATACACCACATTACCCGGACAATACACTGTTAAACTATGGGTAAAAAATGCTTGTAATACAATCGGGGTAGCTTATACCGGGTTAATACAAATAAATACCACTCCGGTAGCCTGCGTTAAAATGGCTACCAACAGCGGGTGCAGTAGTTTTGTCAACTTAGGTTCCAGCGCTTCAAATCCGGCTTCGGTTTGTTACACAGCAGGGCCAAGAATTAACGCTACGTGTAGTGGCGGAGACTGGGTAGGTGGCTATTTTAACCTCTTAGTATTAGAGTTTGATGCGAACAATCAATATGTAAAAACCGTTGTCTCCTCTACCAATAACACTTTAAATAGTTTAAACGATTTACAATGCCTTGATTTAAACTATTACAGCAATCCCCCTCTCTATTTTTTTAATAATCATCCTGTAGGTTACAAATGGGCGTTATTCCTAACTGTTGGTAATAGCTGCGGCTCATCGCAAGTGGCGGGCTACTTTGTAACCAACAATATGAGTTGCAAAACCGATGATGAAGATGAAACAACTGCCATTGACGATTTTTTACCGGAAAAGGTAAAATCATTTAACGTTTACCCCAACCCTACAGCCAACGAGTTGAATGTTATTTGGCCCTACAATGCCGACAAACCAGCAGAAGTAAAACTGTATAGCATAGACGGCAAACAATTAAATGTACCGGTGCAATCAACCGGCTTTGGACAGGTTAAGTTAGATGTTTCAGGTTTAGCAAAAGGGCTTTACTCTCTCGAGCTAAATGATGGCTCTAAGCAAGTTAGGAAAGTAATTATTGAGTAACTGAGTTAAACTATGCCAAGTGCAGATGTAACTGCACCTGGCTCTTTTATATGAAAACGACAGAGCGCGTATTTGCGGTTTTGCTTCTTTTTTTTCCATTGATAAGTCATGGGCAGTTACTATGTGATCCGTCAGATGGTGTGAATACTGCATCCGATCACGATGAATTTGGCGGTATCTATGACACATTATGTGTAGGTTCTTGCCAACGATACTGGGTTAAAAATGCATATTGTCCTCAATTTAAGGATATAGGGTTTCACTGGGTTTTCTATGGTAAAAATATAAATGACACTCTTGTAGGAGATACTGTTTACTACTGCTTTTCAGATACCGGAGTTTTTCTCATGGATATTTATGCTTCTAACTTCAATTTAGATTCCGCAAAAAACCTTAATGCCCGTAACGTCATCCTCCCCTGCCCCCCCACCGCTAACTTTACCGTTAACCAACAAACAGTATGTGCCAACCAACCGGTAACTTTCACCGACCAAAGCAAGCGCTTGGTTAACCAATGGCAATGGACTTTTGAGGGTGGCACACCCGCTACTTACAGCGGTCAACAACCGCCACCTGTTTACTATCCTGATACAGGTTTGTTTTATGTGCAGTTAGCTGTTAGCAACCCCTACGGCAGCGATAATGTAGTTAAAACAAATTACATACACGTGTTGCCCGGTCCTTTGCCCCTAACCGTACCCACCGAGTTTCAACTAAAAGAAGGCGATGAAGTTACCATAGAGACTTGTGCCAGAGGAAGCACTTACCAATGGCAGCCATTGGTAGCTGTTTTACAAAATGAAGATACGCTGTTAACTGTGCAACCCGATGAAACGCAAACATACCACTGCACTGTAGTTACCAATAACGGCTGCAATGCCCACTGCCAATACACCGTAAAAGTGCAAAGCGGCTTGCTCCTACCCACCGCTTTTAGCCCCAATGGCGATGGCGTAAACGATATTTTCAGAATACTGAACACCAACATTACCTTAAAGCACTTTGAGATATACAACCGCTGGGGCGAGTTGGTATTTTTTACCACCGATTTACAAACCGGTTGGGATGGCACTTACAAAGGAGTGGAACAGGAACTGGGCGTTTATGTGTGGCATGCCGATTATGTAGTTACCAAAAATGGCAAACGAAAAAGCGCCAAAGGAAATGTTACGTTGGTAAAATAACATATCTTGTTTAGCTACTCACAACTTTCTCGCCATTCGGAAATTCAATGCACCGCTCGAAAAAGTGTATGCCGCCACTATTGCACCACCAACTTCTTTGTTATGGATTTTTTTCGTTTGAAATGCGGATGAAGTAAATGCCCTCCGCATAATCTGCAAGCGGCAAATAGCCGTGCGAAACAATTGTCAACTCGCCAAGTTTCCTTCCGGCAACATCCAGCACTTCTGCTTTTAATTCCTCTTTTGTTCCCGTTTTTATTTGGCAAACAGCATTTCGGTTAGCCGGATTGGGATAGATAGTTATTCCCCATGCATCGCACTCAATTACTTTTGCAGAGGTCAGTGTATCGCCATATAAATGCAGCGCGTGTTTAAAGCAGGGGATAACACTATCCTTCGATACCACATGCGAGTTAAACATGCTAAAATCCCAGCGCCAGTCCCAGTAAAACCACGGCATGTTAAACGAATCAATCTTTGCTCCGTTTACTTCGATCCAATTGCAACGGCTCACATCATCGCCAAAAGTTCCGGCTCCAAATTCGCCTAAAAAAACAGGACGATTATAAGTGTTTTGCCAGCTAATTACTTGTTTCCAAGCATTGTAAAGCATAGCATCGAACGAAGACGGAAAAGGCGTGCCCACCGGCATGGAAGGCTGCGCCCAGCTAAAACCCTGATGAGTGAATTGATACGGGTCGTAGGTGTGCCAGGTGTAAATTAAATTGGTATCGCTCAGCGGCAATAGGTTGGCAAACGCCTGCCCGCTGCTCGCAAAGTTGGGGCTTACAATCAGCGAATGGTAAGGCGCATATTTTCGAATGGTGTCAATGGCATTATTAAAAACAATGTTCAAACTGTCAAGCGCAATGCCAAAGCCCGGCTCATTTAATAACTCAAAACTAAATTGTTCGACATCTAAATAATTGTACCGCTGCGCCACCACACTCCACAAATGTGCAAAGCGGTCAATTTTGCTGCGCCAGTTATCGTTGTAAATATCCCACTCGTGATGGTTGTCAATTATCAGCATCATATCCAATTCTTCACACCAGTTAATCACTGTATCAATACGTTCAAACAAAGCATGGCTTACATCAACAGTGTACGGAGCAACCGTATCGGTAATTGCCGCAAAGCATATAGGCAGGCGAATGGACGTAATACCCGCTTCTTTCATTTTCAGCAAATCGCTTTTGGTATAACCGTTTGGCGTTGGGTAGTTGGTTTGCCAGGTTGCCTCTAACCAGTTGGAAAGATTCATTCCCTTGCCGAAGCGCGCACAGCGATTACCGGCAACCGATTGAGCAATCAGCAATGTAACCGATACTGTGAACAACAGAAGTAAACATTGTTTTTTCATCCGTATATAATTTGATTTTTAGAGGTCAGATGGAATGCCCATCCCGATAGCTATCGGGATGCATACCTATTTGTGATTTTTAATCATGGGCATTTCATGCCGATAAATATACCGCATTAGTGGAGTGTGTTGCTAATAGCGGAACTGGGAGGCGGCACAAAAACCGCAATGTTGATAATGTGGGCAATTAGTGAAAAGACCTTAATAGTACTTTCGAATTGCAAATTGGGGAAAGTGGTGATGCTGAGGAAACATCCCCCCACTATGTAAGTGTTGTTGGCGTGATGGTTTTATGCTGTCTGACCAAGGTCAGACCGGATGTTACTTCATATTATGAAACACCTGCTGCACATCATCATCTTCCTCCAGCTTTTCAATCAGCTTAATTACTTCTTCGGCTTCGGTATCGCTTAACTCCTTGTAGAAATCTGGGATTTTTTCGTAGCCGCTTTCGGTTGCTTCAATACCCTTTGCTTCGAGCGCCTTTGAAAGATTTCCGAAATCGGTGAAGTCGGCATAAGCAGTTACTGTGCCATCATCTTCGTTCAGTTCGGTTAAGCCTCCGTCAATCAGTTCCAGTTCCAGTTCTTCCAAATTCCAGTTGCCTTTGTTGAATTTGAAAAACGCTTTCTTCTTAAACATATAGTCCACCGAACCGGATGTGCCGATGGTACCTCCGTTTTTATTGCAGATAGTACGCAGGTTGGCAATAGTGCGGGTAGGATTATCGGTGGCAGTATCAATAATAATGGCAACTCCATGGGGGCCATAACCCTCGTAAGTCATTTCCTCGTAGTCGGCAGTGTCTTTTGAAACAGCACGTTTAATGGCATTCTCTACGCGGTCTTTGGGCATATTTACCGCCTTGGCATTGGCAATGCAGGCGCGCAGGCGGGCGTTGGTATCGGGGTCGGGACCACCGGCTTTTACGGCAATGGAAATATCTTTTCCAATACGGGTGAAGGCTTTTGCCATAGCGCCCCAACGTTTCATTTTTCTTTCTTTCCGGTATTCAAACGCACGACCCATGATTATTATGATTGGTTGATTAAAAAATTGTTGCTTAGGTTTGGAGAGACGAAAATAAAATTTGTAGAAACATGAGGAATGGGACAGGGGAGATGGGACAAGGGAGAAAGTTATTATGAAGGCAATCTATCCCCGTGTTCCATGTCCCATGTCCCATAATCCGTTATCATTAACATCAGCGTGCTATCCTTTAAAACCACCATTCAAAAATTTGATTCAAAAGGCGAGAAAACCGGCTGGACGTATATTGAAATTGAAGAAGCCATAGCGCAGCAGTTAAAGCCCGGCAACAAACAATCGTTTCGGGTGAAAGGAAAGTTGGATAGCCTTGCCATTAAACAGGTAGCACTTATCCCTATAGGCGAAGGCAATTTTATTATGCCGCTGAATGCCGATATGCGAAAGAAGTTGGGCAAGCGCAAAGGTGCTGAACTTACGGTACAGTTAATGTTGGACGAAACCCCCTTTCAATTTTCGGAAGATATGATGGCTTGTTTGGAAGATGAACCGAAAGCAATGGAAGCATTCAAAAAACTATCCGGTTCCGAACAAAAATATTTCAGCAAATGGATTGAAAGCGCCAAAACAGAACCCACCAAAGCCAAGCGCATAACGCAAACGGTTAACGCCATGCTGAAGGGTTACCGGTATGGGGAAATGATAAGGGCGTTGAAGAAGGAGGGATAACCCTACCTCACCACAACCGCTCGCTTTTTCACCGAAGTGTTTCCTGCTTTCAGTTCAACAAAATAAACTCCACTGTGTATGTTGCTGAGCGGTACGGCAATCAGTTGTGTTCCGCTGTTCAGGTGTTCATTTTTCAACCAAATAGTTTTTCCGCTTACATCGGTTACGCGCACTTCCACATCCGATGGCTGCTGCAAACTAAACTCCATGTTGAATTCGCCTTTGCTCGGGTTTGGATAAAGCTTCATGGCTAAGCCGGTTTCATCCGGTTCTTCAACATTCACAGGGAAAATGGTTCCCGGCACATACACTGCCCCATGCCCCGTAAACGGACCGCAGAAAAACGTGAGCGCATCAATGTTCATTCCTGCACCAATAGCCGGCAACATTTCGAAATACGAGCCGTTTAGCAACGAAGCATACAAAGCGCCCGGGTCAAGCCCACCTGTATAATCTGTAGGGTCAAACGGGTCGTTGGCAGAAACACTAAACACCAAACCGAGTCCGTAGCGTAGTTGGGCGGTATCCCACAGCCAGGCAAATTCAAAAGCATCAATATCAATTTCGTTGCTTAAGCCTAAGTGCAGCATAGGGTGTATTACCCCAAAAATAGAATCGGGCTGTATGTACTGGTAAATAAAACCGGGGCGCAGGGTATCGCCTTTGTGTATGTAGTGCGCCTCGTGGTCCACCGAAAAATACTGATGACTGCACAGCGCGGGGTCGGCTACCATATCAAGGGCATCAATGTCATCGTTCAAATCGGGCGGAAACAGCGAGGGGGGAGAAGGCGCTAACAGCGGGCTTACATCTGCTTCGTTTTTATACAAAAAGTAAGTGCCAAGGTAAGCATTCGTGCCAAGGTAATTGAAAATATGCCCCGCCATTATTTCATCTTTTCCGGCAGTAGTGCCGCGCACTAAAAGCGAATCGGCATTATCAAACTTTGAAGGGACATTGCAATTGGCGGAATTACTAAAATTTATACCCCTGTCTTCATCAACCGAAAACAACATGTAGTTGGGGTGATAAACACAATCGGAATTATACTTAGGAATGGAGGGCTTCCCCAAGCCATAGTTGGTAAGATTGGCGCGCAGGTTGTAATCAATACGGTCGGCTCCGTCCAAATCAAAGTTAAGCACGTGCTGCCATTGCTGTAGCGGACCGGGCATACAGGTTCCGGCAGGGTTGCCCACCGAAGGAGCGGGATCGAAGCCAAAAATGAGCGAATCGTTAAAGAACGGAATAGACAGCGAACTGCCGGCTACATATAAGTCACCGGGGTCCAGCAGTTCGTTGCCGTTGGGTGCCGGGTCGCTGTATTCGGCATCGCCTCCAATATCTACCGAGTAAAGCAATATTTCGGTAGGGCACGTATCCACTACTATTGCCCCCGGATTAGCCGGAGAGGAAACGGTAATGATTACATAGCCGTAAAAATCAGCCGAGGCATCGTCCTCACGCTCGTTTTGCGGGGTAACGGCTGGCGGCTCAATATGCGCCATGGTTTTAGCCGACACTTGTATAATGAGCGAATCGCCCGCTACGGTATTATAGGTAATGGTGGTGTCGCCACTTTTCTTTTGGGCAAACTTGATGTTGCCGCTCAAATTCATGTTAGCACCAAAACCAACCTGATTGAACAAATTCAAACTCGCATTCTGAATTTCAGCATAGTCTTCAGCCCCTGCTTCCGATTTTGAAGCGATGCTCGAAAAATGTTTCCAGTGATACGAAACCTGCACGGGAGTTCCATCGGGTACTCCGGTAATGCGGAGCATAATGTAAGAGTTAAGAGTAGAAGTATCGGTAGCAAACCAGCCGCAGTCGGGGTCAAGGCAATCGTATTGTGTCATGCTGTGGCACCACCAACGTACGCGGGCGGTGGCTGAACCATCGCCATCTATTACCATACTTCCGTTTCCCTGCGATGAAATTTTGCAGTTGGGCAAACCGCGCTTAATATATGTGTAAGCACCGCCCCACAAGCGGTTGGGCTGACCGATTGTTTGCGTCAGTTGAATGCCATTGTCCGAAATTTCATCGGTAGCGCAAGGGGCAATGGGGCTTTCAACAATAGAATGCGAATACGCATTTACGTTCGAGCTCCCCTGCACCACATCAAGCCGGGCTTGAGCATTTAAAAATTGATTCAGGAAAAAAAGCAGAAAAACTATACTTCCTGCTTTGGTAGGCAGATGTAACATAGCTTTCGGTTTTGGTGTGAGGTTAAAGTTAGAAAAAGATTATGAAGTCCTCTTTTTTAGAAGGAGTTGGGGGGTGATAAAAATCAACTCTCCGAAGAGGAACATCATGCGTGTGTTGTTTTCATTCTCCCACCTTTGTAAGATTTATGTTAAAAACAGTAGTTTATGCAAAAGTTATTGCGGCTTGCGCTTTTATTCTGTTAAGTGAAAACATTTCGGGTTATAGCTTTTGGTTTTGTGCCCAAGATTCGATGAGTAACATCCGAGCTGAAGAAAGCAAAAGAGCATTTGCAAAATTCCGCATTCACCACAAGCCATACGTTGATTCCGTACAACAAACCATTGTATTGCGTAACGAGCACTCTTCGTTTGCGCGAAAGTTTTTGCTCGGCAACGGATTGGTTTTCGGTTACGAAGCCATAGCGCTTACCATTTTGTATGCCAGCCCGTATTCATTTAGCAAGTGGTATCGCCCAACCCCTGTATCGTACCGCGAAAACATGAAAACGGCTTTTACCAAACCGCCTGTTATTGACCGCGATTACTGGTACATCAACTACATCGGGCATCCGTATCAGGGAGCCTGTACCTACAATGCTGTTCGCTCGCAGGGAGCAAAATTTTGGCAGGCAGGTTTGTTTGCCTTGGGGCATTCTATGGTTTGGGAATACCTGATTGAGTCGGGTAACGAGCGCCCGAGTGTGCAGGATATTGTGGTAACTCCGGTAGTGGGGAGCCTGCTGGGCGAACTCATTCACCAAGCAACCGTAAGCATGGCACGGAACGGCTACACTTGGTACGAAGGCATATTTGTTTGCGTGTTCAACCCAATGTTTGCTATTAACAACGGATTTAAATTTGCCGGGAAACCTGTGCCCAGAGCACGAAAAAATTAGAGCGCGCATTATTCCTCTTTATGGTGTATCATTGCGCCCTCAAATTTCCCCATGAATTCATTTAACAAAGAGCAGGTATTGGAGGATTTCCGCAACTGGAGTTCCATGATTAAGAAATACCAGATTCCCAATACGCGCAAGGCGGTTTTTCAGTTAGCCAACAGTTTCAGTTTTTATGTGGCGTTGCTGGTGCTGCAATTTTATTTATACGATAAGTCGGTACTGTTGAGCGCGGCTGTGGCTATCCTTAATGGTTTTATCCTCGGTAGAATTTTCATCATTCAGCACGATTGCGGTCACCGCTCATTTACCAAATACCAAACCCTCAACGATATAATCGGAACCTTTTGCAGCATTTGCACGTTGATTCCTTACGAGTACTGGGCAAAAAATCACAACTTTCATCACGCCCACAACGGACAGTTGGAATTCAGCGACATTGGCGATGTGGAGTGCTTAACTACAGAAGAGTATTCAAAACTTCCGTGGAAGAAAAAACTTTGGTACCGCATTTACCGCAATCCGTTTTACCTGTTTACTATTGGCGGATTTATTTATGTAGTAGTGTACAACCGCTTCGCATTTTTAAAAACCGAGCCGTTTAAAAAAGTGCGTAAAAATGTAACTGTAAGCAATCTGCTTTTTTTGGCGGTGTATGCGGGCTTGGCGTACACAATTGGCCCCGGAAGGTTTTTAATTGTGCAGTTCGTAAATCTGCTGTTTTTTGGCACCTATGCGCTTTGGTTTTTTTACATACAGCACCAGTACGAGCATATTTACAAAAGCAGTAAGGACAACTGGAACTATGTAATTGCTGCCGTAAAAGGAAGCACGTACTACAAACTGCCCGGCATTTTCCATTGGCTTACGGGCAATATCGGTTATCATCACATTCATCATTTAAGTCCGGCAATTCCTAATTACAATTTACCCCGCTGCCACCGCGAAAACCCCGTCTTCGAAAAGCACGCCAACACCATCACCTTTTGGCAAAGCCTTAAAACTGTGCGTGCCAACCTGTGGGACGAAGCCCAGCAAAAAATGGTTTCGTTTGGTGAATACAGGAGGTTGAAGAAGTAGCAAAGCTATAGTTACGCTGCTATCCCCGTTATGTTCTCTGCCCTTGAAGATGCCAATGTTTTACCTGAAGATTTTGGAATCCAAATAACAATAAGATTTAAAATATTCAGGATTAGAGGAATGCTTCTTTAATTACTATAAATGGGGACTGAAGCGTCCATGTTTGTTATCGCCATCCTGTTTGTTCAACTTCCTAAAAGTCGCAGGTTTATCCCAGTAAATTTTCCACCAACCTGCGACCACGAAACGGTTGAAGATTTTGTTAATGGCTAGCTTTGTAAGGGATATAAAAAAGCCGCCCCTTTCGGAGCGGCTCTTTTTTTAGCAGTTGCAGTTGCTACCGCAGTTGCAAGAATCACCGCAAGTGCAATTGGTGCATTCGCAGTTTTTGCAGTTGCAGGGTTGGCAATTGCAGTTTGGATTTCCGTAAGCTGCCAGGCTGTTGTTGTAAGCGCGTTGGCTTACTGTTGCTTTGTTTTTCATGTTATTTATTTTGATTAAAAAATGATGATGCAAAGGTGTGCCTAACCCCCTGCCCGGAGGTTACACCACTTTGGGTAAGCGTTACATAATTTTGGGTTTACACTTTATCGAGCGCTTTGCGCTTGGCAGTGCCTACATGTTTAAAGTGCGAGGGAGTAAGACCGGTAATCTTTTTAAATTGACTGGAGAGATGTGCCGTGCTGCTATAATCTAATTCAACAGCAATTTCAGTTAAAGTCATTTGCGCGTAAATGAGCAACTCTTTTGCTTTTTCAATGCGCTGCTCAATAAAAAAGTTTTCAATGGTTCTGCCTTCTACTGATGAAAAAACACTGCTGAGGTGTGTGTATTCGTAGTGCAATTTGTCGGAAAGATAAACGGAGAGATTCTGCTTATTCTCTTTGGTATCCAACTCTCTGCGGGCTTTCTTTATTACATGAAACTTTATTTTTTCAATCAGCGCGCTTTGGTGGCTGTCAATCATTTCAAATCCTAAACCTGCCAGTGCTTTTTGAATAACTCGTTTTTGTTCCTCGCTTAGTTTTTCTTGTAAATGAATTTCGCCTAACAAAACATGGCTATAAGGTACGTGCGCCTTTTTCAAAACATCTTCAATAGACATTATGCAGCGCTGGCAAACCATATTTTTTACAAGTAAAATCCTATTGTGCATGACCATATACTTATGATTATTCCCTTAAATGATTGCAAAGAACGAAATGCTATTGCATTTTTCGCAGTAATAAATGTACTTAACTATTTTACAGGCGAGCTCTAATAAATCTCAGTTCGAAAAACTCCACCTTGCTCTTAGGTTGAACGAATTGCCGAATGGTTTAAACTTCTTAAAATAATCATCAGCAAAAAAACATTGCACGGTGAGGTCAATATCCCAATTGTCAACTATAGAGTAGGAAATGTATGGGTTGATGATAAGCATATTAAGCACCGGTGAATAGATGACAGAAACGCTTCCGGTAGATGCCGGTGAAAACTGCTTGGATGTTTGCAGTAGGAAATTGTATTTGGCGGGCATCAGCACTTTGGGCGAAAGGTTAAAGGCGAACAATTGCAGTGCGCTGAAAAGCTGGTCGCTTGCTTTGTTGTTATACAAAAATGCGCCTGCCATATACCATCCCTTTTTAAAAGCATAATCAACCGTAATGCTTCCGCTTACAGCAACGTTTGCAAACTTCTTATCCTGCCAATCCTGAAAGTACGACACCTCACCTTTAAAGCCCGCATCTTTAATGTTTCCCGCCCAGCCGAAACCCACAAACACATCGCGCTGATAATTTCCTGCCATCACCTGAAAATCGTAATTGCGTTTGTTGAACGCATACTTAATGGCGCCCACCATTTTTTCTTTATCGCGCGAAGGCGAATATGCCAGTTCAATATTGCTGAACGAGGAAATATTGTAGAGCACTTTCAGCGCATCGGCACCGGGGCGCTCTTCGTAATCGAAGTCGAGAAAATTGTAAGTATTGAAAATATCGTTAGGGTTCCAGGCAAGGTTAATGCCCCAGTTGAGCCGCTGCCTGCCTAAGCGTATTTGCCATTTTTCGTTTTGCCAGTCGAGATACAGACGGTCGAGCATGGTGTGGAGTATCACCGGATATTTGTCAACAAGCGTAAACGAAAGGTCAACAATTCCGGCATCAGTTCCTAAAAGCTTTCCGTAGGTGGGCAACAGCTTTTGCTGTTCGCTGATAAAAAGCCGCGTGCGTAATTCAGCCGCAATAGTGAAAGATGACACCGGATGAATTTTAAGATTGACGCGTTTGTGATACAAACTTGTAGCGTTCAGTGTATTGCCGTCTTCTACAAAATTGATAATGCCGAGATTTTTTATGTAACCGCGAACTGAGAGATAATCAGAAACCGGTTTGCGCTGTGCAGAAATAGATAAGCATAAAAGAAAAAAGGCAAATGCTATGGTAAATCTCTTTTTCATGCATGAATGCCCAGGTTTCTACTTCAGCGCTTTCATGTTTTGCGTGCTGAAAAAATCATCGCTGATGGGTTGGTCGAACGTAAGTGATTTGTAGGTAATGATGGTTTTGTTGCCGGGTTTATCAGCCGGTGTCATTTCCATTTGCGTGGGCATCAAGCGTCCGCCCATCATTTTAATTTCCGAGCTAATCATGGTGTTTACCAATTCTCCGTCTTCATCGTACGACTGTGTTTTCAGTTGCAGGTAATCTTTCTTGTCAATCCAAATCAACACCTTGCCCCATACCACTGCTGCATTTGGTTTTGGAATCAATTGAAGTTTCCAGCATTCGCGACCAAGCACGTTATCGTTGCCTACAATAGTTTGATCGTAGTCATTCGTAATGGAGGATTCCTTCACCAAATCATCATTGGTAAAATCGGTGCCCATCCACGACTGCGCCATCATAGATGGAGGTAGTTTAATCGTGCGCTCCAGCGAGGGAATCCAGTTCCACACCTCTTTTTTGCGTTTGAGGTAGGTAATGCCTTTTTCTTTGGCAGGCGAAAGAACCTGAACCAAAGAGTAATCATCGCCCTTTGCCCACAGTTTCATTTCCATTTCGCGGGTGTAAGTAGGGCGAATGGTTTTAATAAGCATGTTGCCCTGCAAAGTTTTGCCGCGCATGCGCTCTTCCGAAGTTTTAATAATTTCGGTGGCGGTGGGCGTTTGCAATACAAACGAGGGAAAGAAAACAACAGCAAAAAATGGAAACAGTTTTATCATGTGGTGTATGCTTTATGGTATGCTGTTATACAATTGAACGAATGTATTAAATCAGCACAAGCATTTTTAATGAACAGCACTTACCCCCGCTGTTTGCTTGTACATCGGTCGGTGTCTCACCCACCGATAACCCAATTGCGGTTAGTATTTTAACCACCAATTAGCAAAAGCGGATAGCAAACAGGCATTAACCACTACCTCTGGAGCGTTTGTCCAGTAATATTTGTTAGCAAAAAGTCATTATCCTTCAGAGCTTATCCCAATTTTTTCATCGGAAGATTGAACGTTTACAGCACACCTCGCCATCCGGTTTTGCTCGACTCCGAAGGAGTCGCAGGTATATAGCCAACAATTTGCTACAAACCTACGACCGCGAGGCGGTCGAACTTTCGAGTGTATCAGCTGCCAAAGCAAATCTTAAGCAGAATAATTTCTACATTCGCGTATGCTTTATACCCGTCAGCAACTTTTCGATAAACTGCGCGAGTTGAAACCCATGCTTCAAAGGGAGTACGGTATTAAACGCATTGGTGTGTTCGGCTCCTATGCCATAGATGCACAGGATGAAAAAAGCGATATTGATTTGTTGGTTGAACTGTCTACGCCTCTCGGTTGGACTTACTTCGGGCTTTCTTCGCGCATGGAAGAACTGCTCCATACAAAAGTTGATGTGGCTACTCCCAACGAGCTAAAGCCACGCATTAAAGAGCAAGTTTTAAAACAAGTAGTTTACATTGAATAGCAAAAACACACGCAGCGATGCGCTGTATCTTGAAGATATGATACACGCTATAGAAAAGGTATTGAATTATACCAAGGGTTTTGATTTTGCTCAGTTCGAAAGCAACGAAGTAGTTAAAGATGCTGTGTTGTTGAATTTGCAGATTGTAGGCGAGGGAGCGAATAAAATATCGAAGGCAACAAAACAGAAACATCCCAATATCCCGTGGCGCGATATGGCAGATTTCAGAATCATTATTGCTCATATTTATTTTGCAGTGAGTGATGATAAAATTTGGGAATTAATCACCCATCATCTGCCGAACAATCTTACAGACCTGAAGAAAGTATTAGCCGAAACAGAGAAATAGGATCAATTCGAAAAATTCCACCTTGCCCTTAGGTTGAATGAATTCCCGAACGGGTTAAACTTATTGAAGAAGTCATCGGCAAAAAAACATTGCACAGTGAGGTCAATATCCCAGTTGTAAACTATGGAGTAATAAATGTGGGGATTGACAATAAATATGTTGAGCACCAGTGAATAAATAACAGAAACACTACTGGTGGAAGCCAGTGAAAACTGTTTTGTGGTTTGCAACATAAAATTGTATTTGACGTGCATCAGCACTTTTTGTATCGGTGGGTGTCTCCCCATCGATAATCAACCCTTACTCTTCTCCGCTGTTCTTCATTTTCATTAAAACTGCGTAGGCGTTGGTGGTTACAATTTTTTTGTTGCTCCACTCTTCTTTTTTAACTCCAACAATTTCCACGCTGCCTTTTTCGCTCACACCGGTTTGCACTTCGGTGAGTTTATTTATCGGCAATTGTCTAACACACCTATTTTTTATACAAACACATTGATGTATTGCAGGTTTTTTATAGTTCTATTTATTTTGGACTGACATTACAGTATGTTTAAATACAGTTGTATGCTTTTAACATGCCGCTACACTTTTAAATGTTTGCTTTTTACAGTTTATCTTTTGTTGTTTTCAACTTTGGCGAACGCCCAAATCTGGACTTTTGATGTACCACAGTATGGCCACATAAAAATTCTATATCAGCAAGGCGATAAGCATTTGGTGATACAAAATACTTCATCATCCAAAAAAACCAAGGTTACACTGCCGGGGCTTTCTAAAGACCTATCGCTTTACAGCGACATTAAAAGCATATCTAATACCTCTTTACTTAAAATCAGGTTAAAAAGCTCTTACGTGGGCGGTGCCGAGTCATATATGCTTATGAAGATAAATCAGGATGGTAGTTACCGCTTTCTACTTAATTCAAAAAATAATGATTACATATTTACGTCCGTGGAAGGTTGCCATGGATTTGTTATCACCAGCTATGATATTTTTAATGCTGAGTTGGAGCCGGTGCAAGGTTTGGTACAAGCGAAATACAGCACATATTATGACAACGATGTGTATGAATGCTTTTCCAAAGCCATCAAGTTGAATTTTGCAGATGGGAGTGCTAAATATTACAATTCAGAGGGGAAACTTCTATCTTTTACTACATCAGGTAAGTGTGTGTTAATCTACAATAATAATTATCTCATTACTTTTGACCGCGATTCGGCTTTTGTTTTTGATATTACGACCAACGACTATGTGGTGAGAAGGGCAAGTTTACCTGATTCGCTAACTAAACGGTTTCTGAATTTTACCGGCAACTACGAAATAGAGTTTGAAAAACGAATAGTAGAATCCGGTGTATTACCGGCAAAAACTGCTGACAGTAGATATGAGTACGTTGATTTTTCGGGCAATACGGTTGTAGCTCCATTTAATGCTGAGTTGGCATTGCCATACTTTTTGCCTGCCAACCAAGCCCCTGTGCAAGTAGGTGGCAAATGGGGTGTAATGGATAAATCGGGAAACTTTACAACAGCGCCAAAGTTTTCAAAGTTTCATTTTTACAACCGAATCAATGAGCTGGAATTTCATGTAGGAATCGAAAAGCACTGGGTGAACGAAAAAGGGATACTCATTTTAATTTACCCCAAACCAACTGAAAACAATTACACACCCAATGCCCAACAAACCACCTGTACCATCAGAGAGAGATTTGCCCGCACATTTTCATACAAATGTTATTCTGGCAGCAGTTCGGGACCAAACGTCAATTACGAACCGTTAGTTCAACCAATTATGGTGCAATTTAATGGCAGTAGCAGCATAACCTTTAGTCAAGGTTATAGCACAATAACTTGCAATATTTCTTCTTGCAAATTGGTTGACAACAAATACCAATACCAGTTGAGCGGATGCGATTATGTGTGGGTTTCGTATGACTCTAATGAGGAGAGTATTAACTTTAGAACTATTGACGGCCGTTACCAGCTTTTTTGCCGTTAGTTGACACAACAAAAAACGTCTTTGTGTTCTTAATTTCCACATCCTTTTTAAACGATTGGAAGATGGTTTGGTAAAAAACAAGGACGTTTTTGGGTTTTTATCAATGGGCGAGACTTCAACCGATAGCGCAATCTTCAACCTACTCTTCCCCACTATTCTTCATTTTCATTAAAACTGCATAAGCGTTAGCAATTACAATTTTTTTGTTGCTCCAATCTTCCTTGTTGGAGGTTAGAATTTCAATGCTGCCTTTTTCACTCACACCGGTTTGTACTTCGGTGAGTTGAAAGTTGTTGTTGCCATTGTCAACAAACACATAGTTTTTGTTTTGCCAGCGCGCCACGGCTTCTTCGGGCACAGTAAGCGCATCGCTGCTTTGCACATTTATTTCAGCATTCATAAACATGCCCGGAAGTAACTCTTTGTCATACTTTTTAAAATGGCAATGCACTTCGGCAGCGCGGTTAGCATCTAAGTTGCGGCTCACCAAAATTATTTCTGCTTCGTGTTTCTTTTCGGGGTTTTGGTTGTTGAACGCGATTACTTTTTGCCCGATAGAAAGTTTGTTCACGTCTTTTTCAAACACGGTGAGGTTTAAATGCACATCATCAGGGTTCACCAATTCAAACAACACATCGGTGGGGCTTACGTAGCGACCAATGTTTACGTTTACAGCCGATACAAATCCGTTAATAGGCGAATACACATTTACGCTACGAGACAAATTGTCTTCGTTAAGTGTGTTGGGGTTGATGCCAATCAATTGCAATTTTTCGCTGAGCGATTTCACTAACACCTTCTGACTTTCATAATCGGCTTTTGCCTGCTGAAATGTTTTATCACTGTTGGCTTTGGTGGCGTTCAACTCCTTTTGGCGATTAAAATCTGCATCCAGAAAACTCAGTTTTGCTTTTGCCATTAAGTAATCCTGTTGCAGTTGAATGTATTGCGGGTCTTCCAGCACCGCCAGCACTTCGCCTTTGCTTACGTGCATACCGGGCAACAACTTGGTGGACTTTAAATAACCGCCTAACGGAAAACTGATGCTCACCATGTTTTGCGGTGGCACATCAATAACTCCGTTAACTTTTAAAACAGTTGAAATGGTTTTTACTTCGGCAGTGCCGGTTTGTATGCCCGCAATTTTCATTTGCTCGGCTGTAAGCGAAACCGTGTTTTCACTTCCGTTTGCGGTTGGGTTTTCGTTATTCGTTTTACTGCTGTTACACGCAGCTATGAATATGCTAAGGACGATAATATACTTCTTCATTGTTGATGATTTATTGCTTTCCTGAAATTTTTTCCAATTCAAAAACCGATTGGTTGTATTGATAAACCAAGTCGGTGTATTCGCTTTTTATGCCTATGCTTTGGTTGAGCAGCATGGTCCATTCAATGTAGCTGATTTCGCCTGCGGCAAATTGTTTGTTGGCTGTTTCAATAATGGTGTTGGCATTATTCAGCACAGCGCTTTCGTAGTAAGCTAAACTCTGCTCATACTTTTTTACGTTGGCAACAGCCGCATCAAAAGCTGTGTTGAGTTTTTGTTTTTCTACCGCAAAATCGTTTTGTGCTTTTAACCAACTCTTTTTGGCTGATGCAATTTTTGCGGCTTGTCCGCTAAAGAAAAGCGGAATAGAAATACCTGCACTCAGCATGTTGAAACGCTTGGAAGCATTAAAGTAAACATCGGTATTGTCCACCTTTTGCCAGCCGATGAACGAAGTGTTGTAATACCCCAAATTAAAATCGGGCGCTAATTTGTTGCGCTCTAATTTCCATTGGTGTTCCAGTACATTCATTCGGTGCATTTCGCGGGCAAGCAGCGGATTGGCAGATGCTTGCGATGTATCAGGATATGAAGTGAACAAATATTTCTGCGTTCCAACTTCCGGCTCATAAAAAACAGAATCGTTCAACAACCGATTGAATTGCTGTAATGAAATACTCAAATCGCTTTTCAGCATTTGCAACTGGTTGGCTATTTGACTGCGCGATGCGGCTGCAGTGGTTTTCTCCAGCAAATTGGTTTCGCCTTTTTCATAGCGCTGTGTGGCTTTCTGCAAAAAGGCATTGTAAATACTATCAGCAAACAAGAGCAGCTTTTGTTTTTCGCGCAGGTTCAAAACTTGGTAGTAAAGCGATTTTACTGCCGTGCGTGTTTCCAACTCGGTGATTTTTGTTTCGCTTTGCGCCATCCGGTAATTTTCGTTCAGCACCTTTTTTTGCTGCACATACACACCGGGGAAACTAAAGCCCTGAGCAATGCCAAAGCGCGTATCGTTATAAACAGTATTTATTTGCCCGTATTCGGCAATTACTTCTGTTTTGTTTACATCCAAATAACTGCGCTTTAGTTTTTCGTTGGCTTGCTCATTGAGTTGTGCGCTGCGGAGTGTGAGATTGTTTTTGCTTGCCACACTCAATGCTTGTTCTAACGAAATACTTTGTTGTGCATCAGCAAATTGAACAGCAAACACTAATGCAACGAGTGTAGCAATAGTCGCAGCAGATCTTTTTATTCTTCTTTCCATAAACGTTTCATACAATACATAAAGAATAGGTAATACAAACAGTGTGAGCAGTGCAGCCGATACAATTCCGCCAATAACAACCGTAGCTAAAGGGCGCTGCACTTCGGCACCGGCACCGGTGCTCACCGCCATAGGAATAAAGCCGAGCGAAGGGGCAAGCGCAGTCATCAGCACTGAGCGCAAACGGATTTTTGTTCCCTGAATTACAATTTTGCGAACGTCTGTCCAGCCCTCTTTTTTCAATCGCTTAAATTCGGCAATCAGCACAATGCCGTTGAGCACCGCCACACCAAATAAGGCAATGAACCCAACACCGGCTGATATACTGAAATTCATTCCGCGCAGCCACAACACCAAAATACCACCGATGGCAGAAAGCGGAATAGCCGTGTAGATAAGAATGCTTTCGCCAATAGTGCCGATGGCAAAATAGAGCAACAGAAAAATGAGTAACAGTGCGATAGGAACCGCCACAGACAAACGTTGTTTGGCGGCTTGCAGGTTTTCGAAAGTGCCACCGTAAGTTACATAGTACCCCGCAGGGAATTTGATTTGCTTTTCAATTTTTCCGTGCAGTTCATCCACTATGGTTTGCACATCGCGCCCACGTACATTAAAGCCCACTACAATTCTGCGCTTGGTTTCTTCGCGCTGTATTTGATTGGGTCCTTCTACAATGTTTACATCAGCCACTTGATACAACGGCACTTGTGCGCCCGATGGAGTAGCGATTAAAAGATTTTGAACATCGTTCAAATCCTTCCGCATTTCGCTGCCTACGCGCACTACCAAATCAAAACGCTTTTCGCCTTCATACACCATACCGGTGCTTTGTCCGGCAAAAGCCGCATTGAGCGTGCGGTTGACATCCGAAATATTCAACCCGAATTTGGCGATGGCATCGCGCTTGTAGTTCACAATAATTTGCGGCATGCCGGTTACACTCTCTACATACAAATCTTTTGCACCTTCCACAGTTTCTACAATGGTTCCGAGTTTTTGTGCGTAGTAAGCGAGCGTGTCTAAATCTTCACCAAAAATTTTAACTACCACATCTTGCCGCGCACCGGTCATCAATTCATTAAAGCGCATTTGCACCGGAAACTGAAAACCTGTTTTAAGACCCGGCACCGCTTCTAACGCAGCACTCATTTTTTCTGCCAGGTCAGGAAAAGTTTTTGCCGAAGTCCATTCTTTCTTTGGCTTTAGAATAACCATCATGTCACCCATTTCAATAGGCATGGGGTCGGTGGGAATTTCACCGCTGCCTATTTTGGTAACTACTTTTTCTACTTCCGGAAAACTATCCAGCAAAATTTTGGCGGCTTGCTGCGTGGTGTTGATAGAAACATTCAGGTTAGTGCCGGGCAACAAGCGGCATTCCACTGCAAAATCGCCTTCCTCCAACTGCGGTATAAATTCTCCGCCAAGCGTAGATAGAATAAACATGGATATGCCAAACAGCCCAACCGCTGTAAACAGCACGGTCTTTTTATAGAGCAACACTTTTTCCAATGCGCGCTGATACCAACGCTCCAGCACATTCATCATGCGGTCGGAGATGGTGGCTTTGTGTTTTATTTTTTTGCTGATAACAAGCGCACTTATCATAGGTAGATAAGTGAGCGAAAGAATCATGGCGCCCAGTATGGCAAACGATACGGTTTGCGCCATGGGGCCAAACATTTTTCCTTCAATACCCTCTAACGAAAGAATAGGCAGATAAACTATCAGAATAATAATTTGCCCGAACACAGCCGAGTTCATCATACGCGATGAAGAGTGATGCACTTCTTCATCCATTTGTGTTTGCGAAAGCAGATTGACAGATTTGAAATGCTTGCTGTGCGTGAGTTGGTGCATAATGGCTTCTACAATAATTACGGCACCATCTACAATCAATCCAAAATCAATGGCGCCCAAACTCATCAGGTTGCCGCTTACGCCAAACAGATTCATCATTACCACTGCAAATAGCATAGCCAGCGGAATAATAGAAGCCACCAGCAAACCCGCACGAATGTTGGCGAGAAAGAACACCAACACAAAAAGCACTATCAACGCGCCTTCCAGCAAATTGGTTTCTACGGTGCTGATGGCGTTGTTCACCATTTTAGTGCGGTCAAGAAACGGCTCTACCATTACGCCTTCGGGCAGTGTTTTCTGAATTTGCGCCATGCGCTCTTTCACCCGCTTAATTACAGCCGAAGAGTTAGCACCTTTCAACATCATTACCACCGCACCGGCTACTTCGCCATCGGCATTGTAGCACATAGCGCCATAGCGCGTGGCGGCACCAATACGCACATCGGCCACATCGCGTATCAACACCGGAATTTTTGTATCGGTGTTTTTTACCACTATGTTTTCAATATCGCTGATGCTGCCCACCAAACCTTCGCTGCGGATAAAGAGTACGGTTGGACCTTTTTCAATGTAACTGCCGCCTGTGTTTTGGTTGTTGCTTTCCAACGCATTAAACACATCGGCAATAGTGAGGTTAAACGATTTTAAACGCGCAGGATTTACCGCTACTTCATACTGCTTCAGCAATCCGCCAAAGCTGGAAACATCTGCCACGCCTTCGGTGCCGAGGAGTTGCCTCCGCACCATCCAATCCTGAATAGTCCGCAATTCAGTAGCGGTAAATTTTCCTTCGTAACCGGGCTTGGGCTTTACTACATACTGGTAAATTTCACCAAGCCCTGTAGTAACCGGTGCCAGCGAAGGCAAACCCGCACCGGCAGGTATTACCTCTTTTACTTCCTGCAAACGTTCGCTCACTTGCTGGCGTGCCCAGTAAACATCTACGCCATCATTAAAAACAATCGTAACCAGCGAAAGCCCGAAACGCGAAAAGCTGCGGATTTCGTGAATGCCCGGAATGTTACTGTTGGCTTGTTCAATAGGAAAAGTGATGAGCCGCTCCACATCGGGCGCGCCCAACGATGGCGAAACGGTAATAACCTGCACCTGATTGTTGGTGATGTCGGGCACCGCATCAATGGGCAGTTTGGTTACCGCATAAACTCCATACACTATGAGCGCGAGTGTAAACAACCCGATAATGAGTTTATTGCGAATGGAAAACGATATGATTTTTTCTAACATGCTTTTACGATTTAGTCATCATCGCCATCTCCATTTTGTGGTGTGGCTGATGGTGGATTGGTGAGCGTAGAATTAGTGGCAGCGCTTATTTCGGTGTGGCGGATTTTACCACCGAGGTAGCCGGTGTAAGCCATAAAGCCAAAGGCAACAGACGATAGCAGCAAAGTGGCGACCATACTGATGGTTACCACATTCTTTTTAAGGAAATTCAGCACTAAACTGATGAGCGCCAAAACTCCCGATGCGATTAAAATGCCGTTGGCAATTTTGGCGGCATCTTCGTGTGCCTCCATCGCTGCTTCGCTGATGCCGGGAATTTTCTCCACCACATCTTCAGCAGCTTCGCCCGTTTCCATTACAATTACTGAAATAACAGCCATGGCCAAAATCAGTAATGCGCCCAACACTTTGGTGTCGTTGCTTTTTCTGATTAAGCCGTAAAAAAGAACCACTATGCCTCCCAATGTTCCTATAATGGGGAAGTGGTTAAGTATTAAATGCCAGTGTGCGGTATTCATAAAATTAGATTTTGAAATGACCACAGGTAGATACAATGCACACACGCTCCCTGCGGATAAGCGTATGCCGAAAAATGGAAGAGAATTAGCCCTTAAAATTTAGGCGGCTGCCAAATGTTGGAGAGCAGTTGGAAAGAAATGAAAGGTGTTCTGTAAGTAGAAAGTTCGGTATCGGTATTGAAATGAAGAACCGGGAGTTTTACAACGTAATGGGTGATAAACGCAAATAAATTTGGCGAGGTGTGTTCTACTGACTTAAACGGCAGTTGTGAGTCGCGTTTGTAGTCGTCATCCTTGGTTTCGGTGTTATAGTGAATATCGAGAAAATGAGCTATGGTAATGTCGGGAGTTTCGGTTTTGTGCTCTATGTAATGCACTACCAGCAAAGGCAGTTTTAGCAACTCGTGAAACTCGGTGTTGCTAACCAAAAACAAAGCGGTAAGAATTACTACTGCTGCTTTTTTCACATTACAAATTTACGGAACTAATTGCAGATGTGGCGTGAGAAAAATCATTAGTGCGTTAAAAACATATAAACGGCAGGCACCACAACGCCAAGTGTTAGGGCAACCGTAAGGGCTGTATGGTATTTAATATGGCGGTAATTTAGCAGCAGCACATCGGCAATCATCATCAACACAAACCAAAGCGCCAATAGAATTAAGCGGGTGGTGTCATCGGCAGGGGCAAACTCGTGTTCGCGTCCGGCACCGTGGTAAGCAATTTCGAACATGGTGCGGGCACCGGCAGCCATGATGAGAAAGAGAAGAAAGAGCAGATAGTACTTCATTGCAGCCGCACAAAACAAATAATTTTTACCAAGCGGGTTTTGCGCTTAACTACTGTTTTACAAAGCGTATAATTTTTTCGTTCTGGTTGTTGTCGTTAAGCACGCGCAGAAAGTAAACTCCCGGAGTTATGTCCTCCAACGAAATGCGTAGTTCTTTGTCTGCGCTTTCAAGTATTTCTCTTACATCGCTTACTTTTCTTCCCAACACATCGTACACCGATACATGGTAGTTTCCTGCTGTTGTGTTGGGGAACCGTACGGTTATAAAATCGGTGGCAGGGTTAGGATAAATGAGCACTTTGTTTGTAAAATCGCTTACCGATAAGAACGTGCATGCCTGCGTAAGCGGACCCGATTGGGTAAAACATGTACGCTGCGAGTAATCAACCACTTTAACATCTACGATGTTTTGTGAAGGATAAGCCCCCAGCCTTACGGTTGGTTCCTGCATGCTGATGTAATTGGTATCGCTGTTCAGATTGTTGGTTACTTCGTACAAATAGCCGTTGGTGTTGCCGGTAATGGATACATCTACAAAATACTCTGAAGAATTGTTGTTGAGGCAAATTTTATCGAATGCAATTTCAGGGTTAGTGCACGATGATGAAAGGCAACTTTTGTTAAACGTTTCTTCGAGTGCACAGCCGCCTGTGGTTTCAAAATGAACCGATACATCCACTCCGTTAGGAAAGGGACCAAACTGTTTTGTTCCTGCAGCATTGAATGTAAGTGTGGAGGCATTAAAACTATTGGTGGCGGTGTAGCTGTTGCCGGCATGGTGTGTAAACAGTTGTATCTCGATAAAGTACTGCAACGAATCATCGTTATGACACACGGGAACCATTCTACCGTTAGGAACCGGATTGATGGTTACCACATATTGCCCGAGCAAGGTGTAAACCGGTGGCGTTGCGGGATTATTATCGTCATCGCACATGGCATAGGCATAAAGCGTTTGTGTTTCGGGAGCCCCCGATGCAGGGTTAGAATGTGTAAACACGGGTCCTTTCCACTCGGGTAAATCGTCTGATAGTTGCGGGTAAATAGTACCACCTCCTTGGTTTAGCGGTAGCGTTGCCCAAAACAAATTGATAACCGGTCCGCTGCTTGCGGTAATGGTAATAGCGGGAAGCCCCGAAGAAAGGCGCTCGCCCGAACAAATTGTTTCGGCTCCTCCGGTAAATCCTGAGGTAACACAATTTGTTACTGTACAGTTGGGGCAGTCGGGTTTGGCAACCACAAATGTTCCCGTGCATCCGCTGCTGGTGAGTACACTGAAAGTTACCGGAGGCATGTTAGTGGTGCCGCACACGGCAATAGGTATAGGGCTTGGGGTAACATTATCGCTCGAACAGGCTTTATTGATTTTGTAAACACAATCCTGACTGGAATTGATGGTGTAAGAAAGTGTTGGCGCACGGGCAGGTGCTGCGGGTTGCATTAGTGTGATGGAACCAAGCGTGATGTAGGTGTTCGGAACATTATCGTGGTCGGTATCGCAGCCAAGGGCGGTGTAGATAACCACATCGGAGCCTTCATCGCAGCCGTTGCCGTTGTAAACGTAATCGGTAGCGGGGTTGAAAGGAACCGTGCGAAGCACATCGCTGAAATAGTAAAAGCTGTTAATGTTGTTTTGCGGGTCGAAAATGCTAACAAGGTTGTTTTCGTAACCGTTGTACAGGGTATTAAAATTTAAATCGGGGCAGGGGCTAAGTTCCATCGCATTTATACCGCCCGAAACCGCTACGCCCGGACATGAGTTTACGGGTACATGGCAATAGTAATATGCGGTGTCGTACCGGGTGCAGTTGTTGGTGCAGCAGGGACCAAGCACCTGCGGGTCGAAAGTAACGGTGTAGCGAATGCTGCCTGAAACTGTAGTAGGAAACGCGGGGTTGTTTTGTTGCGTGAAAGAAACTAACTGATGGCAACCGGCTGCGGAATCGGTTGCTGTAAATCCGGGCTTAGGTCCATATTGGCAATCGCCATTGCGTAAGTATTTTTTAACCAGTTGCTCGGGAGTGGAATATGCCAGCACGGTTACTTTGCCGGCAAGTTGTTCGGTGCCGGTTAACGCGCATTTCATGTTCAAAAAGTAAACGGTGGTGTCGGGTTTGCAAATAGTTCCTTTTCGGTAAACAGGTTCTTTGGCAGGAAACTCCACTACGGTTCCGGTTAAACTGTTTTTTCTCCATGTGTATTCGGTGGCGGGGCTTTTGGCGGTGTTGTAGCCCCAGTTGTGTTGGTAGCGCAATAGGTTAACCGTGTCGCTGTTGCAAAGGTTAAGTATGGCTGTAGGCGCAGTGGAAGGCGCAGTATTGCAATTAATGGCAGCACCGGTGCAGCGGGTTTCGCCATTTAAAAAATTTGCAGCCGAGGTGCAGCCCGAAGTGTTCGAAAAAACAGCCTTGGCGTATTCCATGTAATAGCGCATAAAAAGTGCCTGCCCTTTCGAAAAGTTTACGCGCCAGTCTCTGCGGGTGTAATCCATAAAGTTGGTCCACATTACCCGCACCCCGCTGCAATGTGTTGCCGAAGCATTTTGTACTAACTGCGGCACTCCGGGACCCGAACCGTCACAAGGTCTGCCGGAGAGAGGCGTATCGTAAATGCCATCGTCCACACTGCAAAAAAGTGTTGCGTTGGTGTTGAGTATGGTCCACATGGAGTCGGTAATGTTATAGGGGCCCCACACGTGCGATAACCCAAGAAAGTGAGCTACCTCGTGCGGAAAACTGGTAGCGTTGGTATCGGCATGGTTGGTTAACGGGCCAAAAGGAACAAAGGTATTATCGTCAATATGTACCGATGCCGATGAACTAAACAGGTTATAGGCATAGCCTAAAAGCCCGCCTGTGGTTAGCCCAAAGCCGTAGTTGCCGGTGTAAACGTTCAGATACTCGCAGGTGTTTTTCAGTGGCGATGCTTTAATGTCTTCCTGTTCTTTTATTGCACCGCTTGCATCGAACATAGTGTGTACATAGGGGGCTTGTGCAACGTTAACACGGGTTATATCGGAGGTGTTCCAGCAAAACTGAATGCAGGTGTTGGCGGCAACGGTTTTCTTTTCCCAGAACTCATCGGGCACCCGCTCTAAGTTATAGTTGTTGCCTGCAAAATGTTTGTTGAGGTTATCTACGGCAGCGGAAATTTCGGCTACCGTAAAATTGTTGTTGCCCGGAGCAGTTGGGCTGCCGCCATTGTGCATTATATGAAAGTAGAGCGGAATTATTTTTACTCCGTTGGGGCAGTCTTGAGTGGGAGCGGTATCGCGCTGTTCGCGTTCTTCTTCTAACCGGTCAAGCGTGGCTTGCAGCACTTGCAAGTAAAGTTGATAAGCCTGCGGCTCGTTCTGCTCAAATGCTTTTTGCAGTTGGTCGTACTTGCATTCGTTGGTGTGTTGGTGCGGTTGCTGCTGTGCGCTGAGCGTAAGTGCCCATAAAAGCACCGGCAATATGTACAGGCTTTTCATAGTGCTGAGGTTTGTGCAGCGAAAGATAAATTAAATAGCGGGCGGCATGTAATTTAAAAATTGGCATGTAATGCCGGAGGGAAGCAATTGCACTTACAACGCAGGCAAAATTTTTCCCGCACATTCACCAAACCCAATCCGCACTCCGTCTTTTTCGCACCAGCCGCGCATTACTACCGTATCGTTATCAAGAATAAATTTTCGTTCGGTGCCATCGGGCATTTGCACGGGCTTTTTGCCTTGCCACGATATTTCGAGCATGGAGCCGTAGCTATCGGGTGTTGGTCCGCTGATGGTGCCGCTGGCATACATATCGCCTACACAAATGTTGCAACCGTTAACGGTGTGGTGCGCTAACTGTTGCGCCATGTTCCAATACATGTATTTGAAATTGCTGCGCGAAACCACTTTGCCCTGTCCGTTTTCGGGAATAATTTCTACCTCTAAATTGATGTCGAAATTCTTTTTGCCTTCAAATTTTAAATAGGGAAGAACCTCCGGTTCTTGAGTGGGTGTTTCTACGCGAAACGGTTCTAAGGCTTCGAGCGTTACAATCCAAGGCGAAATGGTTGAGCCAAAATTTTTGGCAAGGAAAGGACCTAACGGAACGTATTCCCACTTTTGAATATCGCGCGCACTCCAGTCGTTAAACAATACCATTCCGAAAATGTAATCTTCGGCATTCGCAGTAGAAATACTTTCGCCCAACTCGGTGTCCTTACCGGTGATGAAAGCCATTTCCAATTCAAAATCTAAAAGTTTAGAAGGCCCGAAAGAAGGCGCAGCCGCATCATCGGCTTTGGTTTGCCCTTTGGGTCGGTGGATGGGTGTGCCGCTTATTACTATAGAAGAAGCGCGACCATGATAACCCACCGGTAAATGTTTCCAGTTGGGCAAGAGTGCATTTGCCGGGTCGCGGAACATAATGCCTACGTTGGTAGCGTGTTCTTTGCTGCTGTAAAAATCGGTGTAGTTAGGAATGCGAACCGGCATCAGCATTTGTGCTTCGCTTTGCTTTACCAGCGCTTTTGCTTTTAACTCAGCATTGTCGCGGAGTTCACTGTTTTCTGCATTCAGCAAATCGGAAATTCTTTCGCGCACAGCAGTGGTTACTTTCTTACCGCTTCCGATAAACCAGTTGAGATACGGGCGCGATAAATCTTTTTTGTCGAACTTGATAGCATCCAACAATCCGGCTTCGGCAATTACTGCCAAATCCAAAATATATTCGCCTATAGCCACGCCCGCACGCGAGGTCATTTGGCCGGTCATAAACATGCCGAAGGGCAAATTCTGTATCGGGAAATCACTGCCGGGTTTTACTTCTACCCACGATTTTAAGTTAGGGTTGTTGGCTTTGCTCATACATCAAAATTCCAATCATTTTCCTGTTCTCCAAACTTCTTGCGGCTTTCGGCTTTTTCAATTTGGCGTTGAATAATCATATCGGCAATAATGGTGGCGGCATCGGTTTCGGAGGTTTTGAGGGCTTCGCCTAATTTCTTTTCGCTTACATCAATTCGATACAAAATCCATTTCAGCTTTTCCATATCGCGGTGAATGAGTTCATCAATACGCTGAATGAGCAGTTGGCGGAAGGCGCGGAATTTTTCCTCCTCGTTGGTTGATGCAGGCAGGTGTTGTTCATCAATTTCAAACGAGTGGAAAAGTGTTTTGGGGAAGTTCATATCAACTGCAAGTAAACAGATAAAAGCGGATAGGGAGGTAATGCTGTTGGGTTAAGTGGTTTGCCGGGGCAGCCACGAGCGGCTTTCGATAATGGGGTTGGGATGTGTTTGGGTGTGTTTCCACAGGCTGTCGCTGCCGCCTCCCAGCCTTACGCCCAGGTAGTAGAGTTTAGCGAGTTTGAAGCCGGCATGGCTAAGGTTAAGGTGGAAGAGGATGTCGGCTTCTTTGCGGGAGATGGGCACTTCGGTGTAGTACTGGTACATTACATCGTGAAACATGGAGGCGTAGTAGGTAATTGCTTGTTCGGTGGTGTAGTCGAGGCGGCCATCGGGGGTGCCGAAGGTAAGGTCGAGCCAGTTTGCTTTGGGGGTGCAGCCGTCCCAGGCGTAGCCGCCTCCGGTGCCTGCCAGCAGGGTAATGGTGCCATCGGGCACTATGTGCAGCCAGCGGTTCAGGAATTCGCGCCCGGTAAGGTTGGTTTTAATGGCAACATTGGTGCGGTGTATGAATTTGTAAACCTTGTTGGGGTTAGATTGGGAGCGGATGGGCATGGCGGTTGGGTTTTATTAGGAGTTAGTTTTTATGGATTATACCGGTTTACTTAAGGTTACTTTTTTAAATAATACTCTCCGCATTTTCAAAGCTGTGCAAGCATTGTTGCCAGAATTTAATAAGTGGAGTAAGCGGTTAGGAACGGAACCTTTACATGGTTATACCGTAACCTTCGGTGAAGGCTGCTTTGGCATAGGCATTGGAAGCGTAAGCATAACCTTTATGGGCCCAAGAAGTTCCCCAACTATTTCGAACAATAAAGTAATCTTTTGTATAGCCTACAAGTGCGATAGCATGACCGCCATTGGCAGTAGCAGCATTATAGTTAGCAAGTTTTCCGTTGACACCTACGTTGCGCCATTCGGAATCTACCGTGAGGCGGGTAAGCACAGGGCCTTTGGCAGCAATCCATCTGCGGAAACTTGCCAGCTTATCGGGCATACCTGCTACCAAATTGTAATAGCTATTTATTCTGCGAGTGGCGGCATTGCCATAAAAGACATGTTCGTTGGCAAGGGTAAGGGTACCTGAGAAAGGCAAGTCGGTTTCGAGTACATTACCGTACTTCCGCCCTATTTCAAGAGCAGCTTTGAGGCTGGTTCCTGCCTTTTCTAAAAACGTGGTTGCGCGGTTGTTAAATTCATCAGTTTCTTTAGATGCCATCCAAATGAAGCGAACAGACAGGAGTTGCTGCTGGGTGATTGTGCCTTTTTTTACCATGTGCCAGCGCATAACGCTGTCGGCAGCCGCCCAACCAACACAGGAGCCGGTGGCACCCTGGTCGCCTATTTTCCACCATTTATCTTCGCGAAGATCAACACTTAATGGTATGCGGAGGTTTTTTTCTGATATTTCTCCGAAAGCCTCTTCGGCTATCCAGTCGTCTTCAATTTTGCGCGATGGAATACAGTTAAGGATGCGGGTTTGTTGTGTTGCTGCCATATTGTTTGTTTTTATGGTTTACAGTTTCAGGTTGGTTATTTCGAAGTCGGGAGCTGCTAAGCCGGTGTCGGCATCGGGGCTTAGTAACAGTTTGCGCTTGCTTGCTTGTACCGACTCGGTAATGAGTTTTAGAGGGCGGTTATCTTTATAAGGTTCGGCCGCTTCGGGAAACGTAAGCCCACTTAATGTTTCAATAGTTTTAATATTTACCTGAAATGTTTCGGCATCTTCAAAATCCATAAAATAATCGGTAAGAGGGGCGGCTTTTATTGTGCGCGCGATGTCAGGGTAATAGGCAATTCCGCGTTGAATGAGGAGGTTTTCCTGCCCCATTAGAAAGGCAGTGCGCGATAGTTTTTTGCCATCGTTGGTGTAGTAGATTACTTTCCAAAACAGTACGGGAAGTTTAATGTTTTGACCTTTTACCGGGGTTACAAAGGTGGGGTCGTTATCGGATAAAACCGGGCCGGTAAAGAGGCAAATACGGAGTTTGCTTTTTACGGTTTGTTTGGAAAGTATGTAGGTTTCGAGGTTTTGCCAAATGCGTTGGTTGAGTTCGGCTACCTGGGGTGTGCAGTTGGAGAAATAGAAGGTTGCTTGAGCGGCTTGGCGGGCAAAGTGGTAGTTGGGTCCCCACTGCGGGTCTTCGCGTTTTGTTAAATGCCCGCGGTCGAAGTAGCTTTTGGGTGCACTGTACAGTTCTTGCCCCCATTGAAAGGGTTTGGCGCGATCATCTACCTTCCATTCATCGCGTCCGCTATCGAAAACTTCGGCTCTTTTTACGCGAATGAATTTTGAACCGTCAATATTGGAAGCGGTAAAGAAGGGGAACTTTCGGCTGGCGCTCAGTTTAAGGCTGTAATGAATGTAGTTGAGTGTTCCTTCATCGTTTCCGGCAGGGGCGAGGTCTTGCAACTGGCTTTGGTTAAGTTGCGGAAATACCACATGCAGCTTTTGTTGGGTGGGGTCAATAAAGGTGTGTTGATAGCCGTTGTATTGCATAAGTTTTTTGGGTTTATAGTTTTAAAAAAGGCGGGCTGAGTTGTGAATGCCGTACTCAGCCCGCTTGGTTTCAGGTAAAAATGCGTGCATCTATTTCAGAACGAGTTCCTTCCAATTGCGGTGTTTGCGAAAAGCCGGCTCTGCTAATAGCTGCTGTAACGGTACTGTCAAGTTTTTTTCGGGTAATGGCGCCCGAAGTGGCGCGAAGTACTTTGCAGAAGTTGTAGGTAAAAATGCCTCTTTGTTGGCCTCCGATGGTAGTTTCGTAAGACACCTGCGAGTCTTTGCAACCTGCCCATAGTACATGGTTGAGGCGAGGCACTATGCTAACTGCGCGTGTTTTGGCAGCAGCAACCGGCTCGGCAAACAAGTGTTTGGTTCCACGTTTGTAGTCGGCTTTAAATTCTTCGTAGATGGTGTCATCGAAGGGCGGCTCAATAAAGCGCGGGGTAAGTAGTTCTGTGGTTTCTTCACCGGGAAGTACCATTGAAGCGCGTGTGCCGGTGCCGGAATGGCAGCAATCCATTATTACTTCTAATTGTACGCCTGCAGGGAGTTTTGAAAAAATGGCTTTCAGGTCGTCATCGCTAATGTGCTGAGGCCAGTCGTGCGGGCAAATGAGTTCGTCTTTACCATCAACCTCGTCACCGCTTAAATCTACTTTGTAAGATCCGTGTCCTGAGTAATAAAATACAATGGTATCGCCCTTTTTGGTTCCTTTTAGCAGCCAGGCAAGACCGTTTAAGATGTTGGCTTTGGTAGCACGGGCGTTGGTAAGAACGCGCATGGTACTTGCCGGAAAGCCGCAAATAACAAGGGTATTTGCCATGTCGCGTACATCGTTTACGCAACCGCTCAGGTCGGAGCCTCCGGGGCCAACAGGGGCATAATCGTTAATGCCAACCAGTAATGCTTTTTTTCCCATAATAAATTGTTTTTTACTGTTTATGCCTACTCTGTTTCCCGTTTTCGGCTTGGCGGGTTTGTCCGGTGTTTTGCTGGCTTTCTGCTTCGGACTGCGGCAGGTGCACTAAGCCTTGGTGTTTTCTGAGTTCAAGTATCGTTGCTATTAGCTTTATGTTTTTGGTTGTTTTTCCGTTGGTAGGTTTGGTTTTCCCATTGGCGGTTTTGGCAGTATGGTTGGCATTTAGTAAAGTTCAATAAGGTATTCGGTTTCGGCATCGTTGTTGGGGTTAACGGCAGTAAGGTAGCGGTGGGTGCCGTAGTTGGTAATTTCGAAATCGGCAGCGGTTATGTTTTTTTCTTCGAGGGGGGCAACTATAACAGGGGTGCTGTTAATGCC
Source organism: Chitinophagales bacterium (assembly GCA_026129525.1). Taxonomy (GTDB): domain Bacteria; phylum Bacteroidota; class Bacteroidia; order Chitinophagales; family LD1; genus Bog-950. The sequence goes on from JAHCHW010000005.1 coordinate 161,747, forward strand.
GGACGGGGTAGAGGCAAGGTACAGGGTGTAGGAGCGGGAGCCGTTGTTTTTCAGGCGCAGGCGGTCGTCACTTAAAAAGGTGTGTACGAGTACGGGTTCGGTTTCGAGGGGGCTAAGGGTGCCGGTAAATATGCGTTGGTCGAGGTCGCGCAGGGTTTGCAGGTCGAACAGGGTGTTGGCGAGCGATTCGCGCTGTTCGTAAAAGTTATCCATTAGAAAGCCCATATTCCGGTATTGCGTAATCATAGCATCGGTTACGGCTGCTTCGAGCATTTCGCTGCCGGCTTTGGTTACGGCTTTGGCACCTTGTTGGGCAATGCGGGCATTGTTAAGCCCGGTGTAGGTGTCGTCCACCACGGTTTTTATGGTTGCCAGGGCTGGGTCGGCACCAATGTTAAGCGAAAGGATGTTGTAGGCGTTTATACGTTGATCAATAGTGCCTTTGGTAAAGGGTTTTCGCCCGTCCGGAAAAATGGCTTTGTAGCGCGGGGTGGTGGCGGGGTACACTACTTGTATTTGCACTTCCCAGCCGGGCAGGCGGTTTTCGGCTTGTTCAAGCAATTGGTTAAGGTTAAGGGTTTCGCCTTCTTGTGCGCCTCCGCGGCTTTTCCAAATGCTCCACTGTTCTTCGAGCGCCAAATGCAGCGGGTGGTAGCGGTCGTAAACGGGTTGAAAGGCAGGGTCGGTGGCAACCGCTTGCAGTAAGGCGGCATCGTGGTAGTTGCTAAGTTTTACGGCTCGCTTGTAGCTGGTGCGGGTGGCAATTAAAAACTGGTTGTCAATATACTTCCATGGCTTTGTCATCGTAGTTTATTTAATGGTTGAATAAATAAGATGATGCCGGTAAGGGCATTTATGGATGAATACAAAAGCAGGTTGGTGTTTGGCAACCACTTGCCTTTGTTGTTATGCAACAGGTTTGTGTTACACACTAACTTGGGCAAGTTGCTGCAAAACGGGTTTCTGTGGTGCAACAACTTTAGCGCTGAACTGTCCAACAGGTTTGTGTTACATACTAACTTGGGCAAGTTGTTGCAAAACGGGTTTCTGTTTTGCAACAACTTGAGCGCTGAACTGTCCAACGGGTTTGTGTTTAACATAAACTTGGACAAGGTGTCAGCAAACGGAGTTGTGTTTAACATAAACTCGAACAAGTTGCTGCGAAACGGAGTTGCGTTTAACATAAACCCGAGCAAGTTGCTGCGAAACGGAGTTGCGTTTAACATAAACCCGAGCAAGTTGCCGCAAAACGGAGACCCGTTGGGGAGTACGGAGCAAAAATGAGCCCAAAACGGAGTTGTGTTTTGCGCCAAACCGTCAGCTCCCAACTTGGCAACATACCGCCAGCCCCGCCCCACACTGTGCATAGGGCTAAGGGTTGACGTGGAAAGTTGATGCGTGGAGCGCATGGGGGGTTATTTTTTCTCTTCTTTCTTTTCATCGGTTTTAGCATCGGCACTTTGGCTTGTGCTCTTTTTAGGAGTTAGCCCTATGTTGTAACCCAACGAAAGGTATAAGCCCGGGTTAAACTTTGTGTTGGTTTTAATAGCGTAATCGGATGCTACAAAATCGCCTTCGGTATTAGCGTTGCTCAATTCCTTTACTGCGTTATAGCTAACTCCAATGCTAAGCGATGCCCGCTGCACGCGCCCCAAAATAAAACTGCACCCCGCCAAAAACGAATAACTTAAATCGGTATTAAGTGCCACTCCAAAAGCAGGCGAAGCACTAAAATAGGGTAACTGCCGCGGGTAAACATGCAGCATGGTGGCAACGCCAAAGTGCGGAAAGAATTTTTTATTGTCCGAAACAATACGGCTGCCGGTTCTTATTACCGAATCGGTAGCTGTGGCAGTGGTTGTGTAAATCGTATCAGGCTTAAGTTGAAACTTGGCAGTGTTAAAGAAGTTGAGATACGGGCCGGTTGAAAAATCGACTCTTACTCCACAACGTACCGGTATATGTATTTCTTCGTTATGCATGTTTAGGCGATAGTTGCGCTTATCGTCTTTGCCTTTCAGGTTTAGTTTAAACACTAAGTAGTCAACATTCTTTACCTTCGGCACATTGTACTGATAATCCCTATCGGGCAGCGGATACGTGTTGCTTAATGCGGTTACAAAGGTGCTAAGGCTGCTGTCAACTGCTGCGTAGGTAGTTAAGGCGTTATCAATGTTAGGAATCTGTTCTTTGCAATTCGTATCTTCTTTCAGTTGTTTTAGCTTGGCATAAAAGGCATCAAAGTTTGCCCTGCGTGTGCTTTGTATAAAGCCGGCAGGGTTAAGGGCAAATGCCGTGTATCCCTCTTTGTTTGCAGTGGTTGTTTTAAACGTTTCCAAACGCTCATATAATGCACTTGCGCTGCAATCATCGTTGCAGTTATCTTTTTTCTCTCCGTATAGGGCGGCTCTAAATGAGGCAACTAAAGTTCCCATTGCACTTTTAAAATTATCTATGTGCTGTATGGCTGCTTGCAAATTTTGTGTGCAACCACTGTCAATAATTTTTGGGACGTTAGTAATAGTAAACCCCTTTGTGAGCGCGTTGGCTAAAGCGTTAAACATGCCCGGGTCTCCCGGTTCAGCTTCAATAGTGCCGCTTTCAGCATTAAAGGTGTACTTTAAAAAGTTGAGGTTATTTACATACAACTGCACCGGTGCGCCTACCCGCACCTGCTTTACCGATTTCCATGTCTCGTTATCAATCCTTTTATAATTGCCGTTGCAGCACTTTATTTTGTTGCAGTTGTGTTTGTATATGCGGGTGCAGTTGTCACAGGGGTCGTAGTGCACTATGTAACCGCAGTAAGCGCAATCCTTGCGTTTAAAGACATCTTTACAAACGCAATCCTTACTTCCATCGGAAGTTTTCTTGCAACAGTTTACCGCATCTTTCATCTTGGCTTCTGTATTGCCGGATGTTACGGCAGTCCCTTGCGCCCCTGCCCATCCAACGGTAAACACTACCGCGGCAGCAGTAAAAAATGGTTTTAATGTAGGTATCATAGTTGGTCGGTTTTACAGTTAAACATCCACCCCCCCTCCAAGCCGCTCCACACATACGCATACAACAGCAGCCTGCCGCGTAGGGCAAAAAATTTCGGTGTTCCTTTAACCTTCGCCTGCCAAGGGAACTAACACAACGGAAAGCCGGGTGCCTTCCGTTGGTAGTTCTCCTCCCATTTACACTATGTCCGCTTAAGTTTACTTGGTGTTACTCATGCGTTGGGTTTAAAAAGCAGGGCGGCACCATCTTGAGTCAGCAAAACAACTACCCTCCCTGCTTTTGTGCTTTTGCAACCTCCATTACAAAATCACGATGCAAGCGTACGGCATGCCAAAACAAAAATCAAGTACCACTTTTTGCCAAAAGTGTCAGATTTTACCCCCCTTTTTGGGCTGTTTTAGAATACTCTAAAACGCTGAAACCATTTGCCGGCAAGGGTTTTAGCCGGTTTTCGGTTTTTGCGAAAAGTGTCAGATTTTGGGGTGTTTTTGGGGTGAGGCAAGCGCATTTATTTTACCGGTTTGCCGGAAAAGCACGCTACAATAACCAAAATCTTCTGTTCATAAGTTTTATTGTTGTAAAAGACTGTTTCAAAAACAATGCTTATGTATAGCGCCAAAACATTTCAAACTCCCTAAAAATTATTGGCAGAAATGTGAAAGAAAATTACATTTGCCGTCCCTTAAGCAAGGTTGCAACACCAACCACGTGCTTTAGTCCCGAAATACTTCGGGGTGGCTTGAGCAAAAGATTGTTTTCTCGCTTGGTGAGAAAGCTCAAAAAGAGAGAAAACAATCCTCGATAGCTCAGCTGGTTAGAGCACATGACTGTTAATCATGGGGTCCCTGGTTCGAGCCCAGGTCGGGGAGCAAGAGGCGATGATTTTTCATCGCCTCTTTTGCTTTTCGCTGTTATTTGCCAACAACTCAACCAAAACGGGGTTTATGTAATAATTATCTCGACCCACTTTTGTTTTTTTCAGCAAGCCGCGCTCCGCCACTGCATCTAAATATTTGGTAATAGTAAGGCGGCTTTTGCCCAAGTCCTTCATCAGGTATTCGATTTTGGTGTAGGGGTGGCGGAAAAAATTATTCAGCAAATCCTGCGAATAAATTTTGGGCAACTCGGTGCGAATGCGGTGCTTGTATTCCTGCATCAGTTGTTTAATGCCGTTTACAGTAGCTACCCCTTGCGTGGCGGTTTCTTCCACTCCGTCAAGCATAAATAAAATCCATGCTTCCCATTCGCCCGTATCGCGCACTTGTTGCAGCAGCTTGTAGTACGCTGCTTTGTGTTTTATGATATAGCGGCTCAAATACAAAATGGGCAAATGCAGCAGCCCTTTTTGAATGAGGTAGAGCAGGTTGATAATGCGCCCCGTTCTGCCGTTGCCGTCATAAAACGGGTGAATGCTTTCGAACTGATGATGAACGATTGCCATTTTTACCAGCGGGTCGGCTTTGTAAATGCGGTCGTCATTCATAAAGGTTTGCAGGTTATCCATCAGCTTTACAATGGTATCGTAATCCTGCGGGGGGGTGTAAACCACCTCGTTGGTTTTATCGTTAATCAGTTTGGTGCCGGGCAGCCGCCTGTAACCCGCGCGGTTTTGGTCTATAACCGCCTGCACTTCCAAAATATAATTGTTAGTGAGCAAGCCGTGCGTTTTTACCAACTCAAAACCTTTTTTGAGCGCAAAGGCATATTGGTAAACTTCTTTGGAGGCGGCTGAGGCAAACAAACCCGTCTGCGGACTGCTGATGAACAGTTCGTCCTGCGAGGTTACAATGTTTTCAATTTCCGAACTGTCTTTGGCTTCCTGCAAGCCGAGCGTATCAATCAAAATTTGCTGGTTGGGAATGTTGCCTGCCATGCCTTTCAACTCTGCCAATGCGCTGCGCGCCCCTATAAGCCGATGCAGCACTTCGGGGGTTTGCAGGTTTTTGGGGGGCGGCAGAAAAGGCACTTTATACATACAAAAGCAGATTTTTGTTTACAGAATTTCAACAAATGTATAGAAAATGTGGATTTTCTATACATATCGGACGGATATGTATAGTTTTCATGCGCTCACTTTCCGTATTACGGAATCACAATTGGTTGATAATATAGGATAGCTAGGTGGAAGTCGGAGAAATTTTTCTTCGGCTTTTGCTTTTACACTCTTTCCTAAATAAAAACGTCCCGCAGCCAGGTTCGGTGCAGGACGTTACATGGTCGGGAAAACCATCAAGAATTTTATTGCCCTAAGTAAGCCTTAAGCGCTTTGCTGCGCGATTGCGAACGAAGTTTGGTAATTGCCTTATCCTTAATTTGGCGAATGCGCTCACGAGTAATACCCAATTGGTCGCCAATATCCTCCAAAGTCATAGGGTGCTCTACTCCAATACCGAAAAACAATTTGATTACCTCTTTTTCTCTGTCGGTTAAAGACGCCAGCGTTCTTTCGGTTTCAATACGCAACGAATCTTTGTAGTCAAGATGCTTGTCGGTTTCTTCGGCATTGGCGTTCTGCAACACATCAATCAGCGCGTTCGATTCACCATCGGTAAACGGAGCATCCATAGATACGTGGCGGGCAGAAATTCCCAAAGTAGCCTCTACCTCTTCCAGTGTAATACCCATTACCATGGCTACTTCTTCGGGTGTAGGCTCACGCTGATATTTTTGCTCCAACTCGCTGAAAATTTTGTTGATTTTGGTCAACGAGCCTACCTTGTTCAACGGAAGGCGCACCATACGGCTGTGCTCTGCCAAAGCCTGTATAATTGACTGGCGAATCCACCACACCGCATACGATATAAATTTGAAACCGCGGGTTTCGTCAAATTTTTGGGCAGCCTTAACCAATCCAAGGTTTCCTTCATTAATAAGGTCGTTGAGGGAAAGCGAGTTGTTTTGGTATTGCTTTGCCACCGAAACCACAAAGCGCAGGTTAGCGCGGGTTAGTTTCTCCAAAGCAGTTTGGTCGCCCTGGCGAATTCTGCGTGCCAACTCCACTTCTTCTTCGGGGGTTAAAAGGTCTTCTTTGCCTATTTCCTGAAGATATTTTTCAATGGATTGACTCTCGCGGTTGGTAATTGATTTCGAAATCTTTAACTGTCTCATTAAAACCTCCTGTTAGTTAGAAAAACGTTACTGCGAACGTGATGGCTCAAAATGAACGCGCGAAAATAAGATTTATTCCGAAACGGACGTTTTCTTAATAAAGGTGCCGGTTTTTACCGTTTTACCCTTCTTTTTGCGTTTCAAACACTCACTTTGCGTTCATGTTCAAACTCATCAAATACAATGTAATATGTAAGACGGTTAAGCGCAAGGGGTTGTTTCCACTTTTTTAAAAAAAAGATTTTCTTAACGTTTTGCCCTGCTCAACACGGTTTATTGACGAAACCACGTGTCAAATATTGTGCCCCCGGCTATAAAAGGCATCTTATCAGGCACGAACCGAAAAATTTTAACTTCCTTTTTAAAGCAGTATAGTAATATATGGAGGGCACACGCGAAACAATTAAACTATTGGGTGAAATACGCAATAAATACGGGGCTGAATTCTTGGCGCAGAAAAAAATATGCTCACCGCGGTTTCTGTTAAAAACATTCGCCAAGCAGCCCTGCTTAAAGAATATAGTCACCATCTTCAGTTTCTTGCCGCTTACCCCGATAACAAAGCAATACATAAACTGGTTGGTGCAATTCAAGAGCAGATAGCAGACCGCCTCCGCAAAAGCGAAACCTTGCAATACAAACTGTTTAACAGCGGGCTAACCGGCACTGCCCTTTGTGCGGCATTCGGCTTTGAACTTGCTAAATGGCTGCGGCAGCGTTACAAGGAGGATGTTTTGTTAGATTCTATGGATACGGATGACGGGCAGATTTCCGCCATCCTTTCGGTAGTAATGCCAAAAGTAGAATCGGAAATTTTGCAGGATTGTAATGACGATTGGAAAAATTGGCTGAAGAAACAAACTCCTAAGGGCGCAAACTTGTTAGATACCCTGATTACACTTTTCGACCAAACGGATATTCGCCCCGAAGTAAAAGATGAGTTATGGAATGCCCTATCGGTAAACGTTACTGTTCAATTAAACAACCCTGCGGTTTTGTCTCCTGATTTGTATGAGCCATACTATCACCGTTCATTGATTCGGAAATCGTTGTTGACAGACCATGCAGCAGAAAAACCCAAACAAATAAAACTTACCGTTAAGCAGGCAGAAGAAATTATAGCCTGCAGCCGTATGGTTTTGGTTCGTAACATCCGCGAAATTGACCCGGTTACTTTCACCCAGCCTGAGTTGGTGTCGTACTATCAGCTTTCGCGCGGGTTAACCATTGCTTTGTTCGGCATAGCACACGAAAGGCGGCACCCCATTGATAACTACATGGGGTATGTGGCTTTTAAAAATGGTGTACCGGTGGCTTATGCAGGCTCGTGGTTGTTATTTGACAGCGCACGAATAGGGTTAAATGTTTTTCCATCCTATCGCGGTGGCGAATCGCAATATATTTTCGGGCAAATACTGGAACTACACCGGCAAGTGTATAAGTTAAACCGCTTTAGTGTGGATCCGTATCAAATAGGCAAAGACAACAGCGATGGTATAAAATCGGGCGCATTTTGGACATACTACACTATGGGCTTTGAGCCGATAAAACCTGAGCAAAAGGAATTAGCAATAAGCGAAAATGAAAAACGCAAAGCCATTAAAGGCTACCGAAGTTCTGCTAAGGTGTTAAACAAATTAGCCGATTCGCGCATGGAACTTATACTAAAGGGAAAGCCTGTTTGCTTTGATGCTACCGACCTGAGCATAGCGTATGCTGCTATTGTAAAAAACAAATTTGCAGGCAACCGAAAAACTGCGGAGGAACACTCCTATCACCGTTTAACAAAACTGCTGCATCTCGAAAATGCTTCCGGCAATTCAAACCTTGCTTTTGTGGTTAAAAATTGGAGCGTGCTGCTAATGGCAAACGAAAAGGAACTACGCTCCGATAAAGTTCTTCAAAAACAACTCCGGAAAATGTTTTTGCTGAAAGCCGGTGGAAGTGAAGAAGAGTATTTGAAAGAAATGCGAAGGGGAAATCTTAGGAAAATAATCCTTGCAAAATGATAGCCTCTTATTAGTTCGGCTTATTGCAAAAATTACACCGCCTGCTCCTGCTTTAATGCCCCCCTTGCAATTAAATACTGAGCAGTAATGTAAAGCACCATAATAAAAATACGGGCCGACTCAAAGGGCATTACAAACTTGTTGATGGCAATAATGCTGTCGGAAAGCATAAACAGTAGTGCCCCGCCAAACACTAATGCAAAGCTTTGGTCGTTTACCCTGCCATAGCGGTTAATGGCAAATACCACCATAGTAGCAATTACAGCAGAATACACTATTACAGGAGCGAGAAAAGGTTGTGTTTCGGGTTGAGCATTAATAGCAGGTACCAGCAGGTAAAGCAGTACACCCATATAAACTACTAATGGCGAAAGCAGCCACCACTTTTTGGGCAACAGGGATTCGGCATGTTTCAGGGTTACTTTGGAGAACGCCCCCACATACAACAAATGGGCAATCAGAAACCCAACTAACCCGACTAAGAAAAAGTTGGGGTCTTTCGGAAACCCCATTAGCGTAACATCACCGGCAAAGCGAGGCACAAACATCAGCGCTACATCGCCAATCCAGCTAAAAAAGAAAGCGCTTACCATAAGTCTATGAAAAGCATTGGTTGGCCCGATAATACTTTGCGAATAGAGCGCAATGAGCACAATCATCAGTAGCGGCTTACTGCAAAAGCGGATGGTATCGTTGTCGGTAGCTTCGCCAAACACTTCAATGGCGGCAATAATCCAGTATAAGTAAGTGAGCATTCTTCCCATGCTTAAAATTTGGTTGAAGATAAAATCTCCATGTAAAAAATCACGAACTAATTTTGAAGAAGCAAAAGAGCTATCTGCCAAAACAGCCGTAAAATAAAGGGCTACGGACAATTCGTTCTGTCATTGTTGCCTTTGCCCGGCAACCAACTTTTTTGTGGCAAAAGAAATTTTCGGCTTGACAAAAATCATGCAAACCCTTGCCTGTAGCGGGTTTTCTTTGCATCGGCTTAATAAAATTTTGAGATTTTGTTAGTGCCTGTGTTTTATTTTTGCAGCCTTGTGCATTATTGGCACTTCGTCTGCTAAAGCACATCAAACATTTTTTAACCAATTTAAAAACCATTACAACATGGCAACAAACAACATTCAGGACACGCTTAAAAAGTATTTCTACTCTGGCGTTGGTCTGGCAGCACACACTGCCGAAGTAGTTCAAAAATCAGTTAACGAACTTGTAAAAAAGGGCAAGGTAAGCGAAGCTGACGGTAAAAGATTAGTAGGCGAAGCAATTAAAAAAGCCGAAGCGCAAAGACCGCAGATTGAAGCTAAGTACAACGAAGCCGTTCACAAATTTGTGAAACTGACTAACACGGAAATTGACCGTTTGCAAAAGAAAATTTCGAAGCTGGAAAGTCAATTGACTATTAAGAAAGGTGGCGCTACCGCTGCTAAGCCCGCTGCAAAACCTGTTGCCAAAAAAAAGGCTAAAAAGAAAGTAGCCAAGAAGGTAAGTAAGCCTGCCGCTCCTGCTACGCCCGAAGCAACAGCTTAACAGCCCTCAACAAAATCCTCTAAAAATGCCGCCAACAGTGCGGCATTTTTAGTTTGGGGTGGTTATCCAAACTAAATTTTTCGCATGTTTTAGTTGGCAATTCGCATTACTTTATACTTTTAAAGCGGCATGATTCTCAACACCACCTTCCGTAACATAAACCGTACGCGCGAAATTTTAGGCATACTGGTAAAGTATGGCTTTGAGGATTTTATTGCCAATTCTACCCTGCGAAATCTGGTTACCGAGAGCATGCGTATTAAGTGGCTACGCGATGATAAACCGGTAATGGACACCACGCGATGGGAACGCGTACGCATGGCGGCAGAAGAGTTGGGCCCCACTTTTATTAAACTGGCGCAAATACTCAGCAACCGCCCCGACATTATTCCCGAAGAATTAGTAAAGGAGTTTGAAAAACTACAGGACAGGGTTCCACCGTTTCCTTTCGCTAAAGCAAAGGCAATTATCGAGAAGGAGACAGGAAAAAGATTAGAGGAAATTTTTGAAGATTTTCAGGAAGTGCCTATGGCAAGTGCTTCCATAGGGCAAGTGCATCGAGCAAAACTGAGAACAGGTGAAGAAGTAGTTGTAAAAGTGCAGCGCCCCGATGTAAAAGAAACCATTGAGCAGGATTTGAGCATAATTAAGGAGGGCGTTCGCAGAATGGATCGTTACCTTAAAAAGCAAGGCGTGCTGAATGGCGAAGAGGTGGTGCGCGTTTTTGAAAGAGCTATAAGCAAAGAATTAGACTACCGTAACGAAGCGCGAAATATTGAACGCTTCCGCAACACCTACCGCCACCGCAGCGATTTTTATGTGCCAAAACCTTACCGCGAATATTCGACCGACAAGGTGCTGATAATGGAATTTGTAAAGGGCTGCAAGATTACCGATGTAAAGCAGTTGCGCGAATGGGGAATAAGCCCTGCCCGAATTGTGGAGAAGGGAATGGACATTTACCTGTCGCAGATTTTTGAATACGGCTATTTCCATGGCGACCCGCACCCGGGCAATGTATTAGTAAACGAAGAAGGTAAAATTATACTGTTGGATTTTGGTATGGTAGGGCAACTGATGAAAAAAGACAAGTATGCCTTTGCCGGAATTTTTATTGCCATGAGCAAGCACGATGCCCGCGAAATGGCGGCAAACATGCGAAAACTGGCAGTGGAAGATAACATTACTGACATGCGGCAGTTTGTGTACGACCTCAACGATATGATTGAGGATTACGCGTACTTAGACGTAGGCGAAAGTTCTATTCAGGATGTTATACAGCGGCTTCAGAAAATAATGTACGAGTATCATATTACCGTACCCGGAGCAGTGTTCTTAATTTTCAGAGCCTTTGCCATTTTAGAAGGCATTGGTAAAAAACTTCACCCCAATTTTAAAACTTACGAGTTTATTCGTCCGTACGGACAAAAACTGTTAACCGAACAACTGCGCCCCGAAAATCTGGCACAGGAAGCTGCCCAGCGGTTCTCTAACATGAGCGCTTTCCTCAACACTTTTCCGGTTGAGGTAAGAGGTATTCTTCAGAAAATATCCAAAGGGAAACTGCACACCGAAGTAGAACTACAAGGCTATGGCTACGCCCTCAAAAAATGGGACAGCATAAGCACCCGCATGGGCTTGGTTTATATTATTTGTGCATTGATGATAAGTTCTTCTATCGCTTTGTTGGCAAACTATCCTGACGATATGCGTTTCTACTACGGCATCAACAAGTGGAGCTTTATGGGCTACGTAATTGCCTCCGGATTTTTTGTGGTATGGGTATATGCACTTATACGGAGGAAAGTGTACAAGTAACTTGTACTTGCATTCGCTCGCCTACTTCCTTAATTGAGCATACAATGAACTTGCCTCAAGTATTGTAAACGGGATGTAACCCAAAAGAAAATACAATACCACTGCCTTTTTGCTTTCATCGGTAAACAACATAAACACAATTACCAACCCCAAATAGAGCAAAAACTTAGCCATAGTAGCCGCCATAAATTTGCGAACAAATACCTGCCCATCACCTTCGGTTGAACGCAGCAACACAATGTGAATACTCACTGATATAAACGCAATAATCGAAAGCAGCATATAACCGTTGTACATTACCAACTCCTGCGGCAATTTCGATTTCCAAAAAAATGCATTGACAATACAAACCAGAAAAAGTCCGGCAGCTAAAAGCAAAAAACGAATAACGGGCGAACGCATGTTTTACTGAACACCGCAAATGTAGATGTTATTGGTAATGATAAAAGTTAGGTGCCGCAACTGCGTATTATCCTAACTTTGAGCAATACAAAGTCGCTCCATGAAAAAACTGCTACTTTTTACAACCGCCTGCCTCCCATTCCTTTTTTCATCCGCACAATTTTTTAAGGGATTGCGAAGCAGCCCTTATGGGGGCGTTACCAATGTGTCGTACAACCCCGCCATTGCCGACAGTCGCTTTATTGCCGATGTAAACCTTTTCAACTTCGGCTTTAACCTAAACAACAACTATGTGGGGCTTGACCGCAAAGCCTTGCTCAACCCCGATCTTTTCAGCGATAGCGATTTTCAGGACAAATACTTAAAGGAGCGCATAAACGGTAAGGACAAATACGTTTATGTAGGAGCACAGGCACAGTTGCCGCTTTCGTTTATGTGCTCATGGGGAAAGAAAACAAACATTAACGCCTTTGCATTTACCTCTCACTTTAACTCTGTTACCAACGTTGATAACATTGACGAAACCTTTGCCCGTATTGCTTATTTGGGTGCAGGCCAGAAGGCGCAAGCCGCTCTTGGTTATTTGAACAAAGGATTGAACGATGTAAATCCTTCCATTAAACTTCTCAATTGGATTGATTATGGTTTAACCTACTCAAGAGTAGTGTATGATAACGATGTGCACATGATTAAAGCCGGTGGAACATTAAAACTTATACAGGGAATAGCCGGTGGCTACCTGTATGTAAAAGACCTCGATTACCGTTGGGAAAACTTTGATACTATTTCTGTTTTTAAAACAGAGGTAAATTATGCCTACTCACAGGGCGCAGTTTCCTCCGAAGGCTATGCCTACGACAAAATCAATAACTATGTGCGCGATCTATTTTCTTTCAAATACTCCACTCCTACCGCTGCGGTTGACCTCGGTGTTATTTACGAATGGCGCCCTGATAAGGACAAATACAAATACGAAATGGATTGCGAAGACCGCTGGCGCTTTGACCAAAACCGCTACAAGCTTTCCGCGGGCTTTTCCATTATTGACTTTGGTGCCGTAAACTTTAAGAAGGGAGAATACAGCCGCAACTTTTCAGCCGATATTACCAACTGGAATGTGAAAGACATTAAGTTCCCCGATGGGTTACAAAGTTTTGATGATACTATTCGCTCCCGCTTTACTATTAAAGATAATGGCAAAAAAAACTTTACCATGTGGTTGCCTACGCGCTTCAACTTATTTCTTGATTACCACATCTGGAAAGGCTTTGGTGTAAACTTTATGGCAGATGTTTCAGCTAACATGGCTCCCAAACGCAACATGGTGCACCATACTACTGCATTTACACTTACTCCAAAATATGACCATTCGTGGTTCGGTTTTTATTTGCCCGTAACGTACGATGTGCTCGGCAACGTAAGTTTAGGGACCACCCTGCGTATGGGGCCGCTCATTATAGGTACACAAGATTTACTTGGTTTGTTCGCAAAAAAACATGTGTATAATGCCGATGTACACATAGCGCTTAAGGTACCTATACCGTACAGCAAAAAACGCGACCGCGATAAGGATGGCGTTTCCAACCGCAAAGATTTGTGTAAAAAAGAAAAAGGAACCTGCGCCACACAAGGTTGCCCCGACCGCGATGGCGATGGCATTACCGATTCGAAAGACAAATGCCCCGATGAGCCCGGTCCGGTTGAACACCAAGGCTGCCCCGATACCGATGGTGACGGTATAATTGACAGAGAAGATTCCTGTGTAACTGAAAAAGGTCCCGCAGAACTTCACGGTTGCCCCGATACCGATGGAGATAAAATAATTGATAAAAAAGACGACTGCCCCGATGACCCCGGGTTACCACAGTTTAACGGCTGCCCCGACCGCGATGGCGATGGCGTTCCCGATAAAAACGATTTGTGCCCCGATGTGCCGGGCGATAAAGACCACTTTGGTTGCCCCGATACCGATGGCGATGGTGTTTACGACAACGAAGACCGCTGCATACAGGTAAAAGGACCCAAAGAAAACTTTGGTTGCCCGTGGCCCGATGCCGATGGTGATGGTATTCCCGATAAGGATGATGAGTGCCCCAAAGTATTTGGTGTGATAGAGAATAAAGGTTGCCCTAAGTTGGAAAAGAAAGAGCTTGAAACCGTGAAATACGCATTTGACAACTTAGAGTTTGAAACCAACAAAGATGTTATCCGCACACACTCGTATCCTTCGCTGAATGCATTGGCTGATTTGCTGATGAAAAAACCAACTTACGGTTTGCGTATTGAAGGGCACACCGATAATGTGGGAACCGATGAGAAGAACCTGATACTGTCGCAAAAACGAGCAACAGCCGTTAAAAATTATCTGATAAAACGCGGTGTAAGTGCTGCCAAACTCGAAGCCTTCGGTTATGGCGAAAGCATGCCTATTGCTGACAACGATACGCCCGAAGGCAGACAAAAGAACCGCAGAGTAGAAATGAAGATTACGTTTTATTGATACGTTAAGGAGCTAAAGCGTAAGAGGGAAAAAGAAATTAAAACAGCCGCAGGCACTCATTCCTGCGGCTGTTTTTGGGGGATAGCTCAACCTTTATCAGGAACTCACGCACTCCATTTCACAAAAAATCCCATATAGTTTGGCGGTTTCGCGAATTTTCACGGGGTTTGTGAAAATTTCAAAACTGTTTTAACGTTGGCAGAGAAATTGGTCAAACTCAGAAAACTAATACACATGAAAAGATTACTGACAGCAGCAGTTGCCTTACTGATAAGCACTGCATCGTTCGCCCAAAAGTTTGCTTATGTTGATATGGACTACATTCTCAACAAAATGCCCCAATATACCGAGGCGCAAAAACAGTTAGATAAAATTGCCGAGGGATGGCAAAAAGAAGTAGAAGCCAAAATGAAACAGGTGGACGATATGTACAAGCAGTTTCAGGCAGAGCAAGTATTGATGACCGAGCCGATGAAGCAGCAAAAAATAAAAGAGATTGAAGCCAAAGAGAAAGAAGTAAAACAGTTTCAGAAAGATAAGTTTGGGCCCAGCGGTGAACTATTCACCAAGCGCCAGGAGTTTATTAAACCCATACAAGACAAAATTTACAACGAGATACAAAAATACTGTTCCGCCAAAGCGCTTGATTTTATGTTCGACCGCAGCAGCGGACCAACCATGCTCTTTGCCAGCGATAAGTTCAACAAGAGCGATGAGATACTTTCGGCACTCGGGATAACCGGCAAATAAGCCGTTTGTCCTAAAAACCTATATTTGCGCCCCTGACAATGAAAAAAATCATTACGGCAGCAGCGTTCTTTATTTTGTTTTTAACCGGTTACAGCCAGCAGAAATACGGGCATATCGATTCGCAGGAAATATTGGATGCCATGCCCGAATACAAACAAATGAAAGCCGCTTTGGAAAAAAAGCGCAAAGAGCAGGAAGCCAAACTGAAGAGCATGTATAAGGATTATGAAAGGCGGCAAAAGGAGTTGACAGAATATGCCGCTGGTTTAATGGAAGCCGTACGAGAAGAAAAAATGATTGAGTTGGACAGCCTTACAAAAGCTATAAGTGCTTACGAAGACCGCATTGATTCCGACATGGATGCTTTGCAAATGAAGTTGCTGAAACCGATGAATGATAAGTATCTGAAGATAGTAGATGCCGTAGCTAAAGAAAACGGCTACACCTACATTTTCGACATTGCTACCGGCTCGCTGGCTTATTACCCGCCAAACGATGGAAATATTACAGGGCTGGTAAAAAAGAAAATGGGAATTACTCAGTAAACAATCAATTTTAAATAAACACAACACACAATGAGAAAATCAGTTTTAATAGTAGCGGCAACCCTGTTTATGTTGAGCGGCACCGTTAATGCTCAGCAAAAAATAGGTCACCTCAACTCTATGGATGTGCTTACGGTAATGCCGGAGTTCAAACAAATGCAGGATGATATCCAAAAGCAGAAGGATGCTTATACCAAAGTGCTCGAGGGGATGTATCAGGACTATGATAAAAAGCAAAAAGACCTTCAGGCAAAGTCGCAGGATAAATCAACGCCCGATGTAATTCTGGAAACTATGATTCAGGAATTACAGCAGTTGCAACAGCGTATTTCCGATTTTGAAGACAAAGTGAATGGCGACCTTCAAAAATCGCAACAGGATAAAATGAAGCCCATTAACGATAAATACCTGAAAGCGGTAAAAGAAGTAGCCGAAGCAAACGGCTATGCCTACATTATTGATGTGGCTTCGGGGGCAGTAGCTTACTTCCCCGATAAAACCAACGATGTAACCGAACTGGTTACCAAAAAACTGGGAGTAACTGCGGGTACTACGGCTCCTAAAACAGGAAACTAATAATACTGTTTGCCGCTTATGGCAAAGGAAACAAATAAAGCAATCGGCATTTTCGATTCAGGTATTGGCGGCTTAACAGTCGCCAATGCTGTTTCTAAACTATTGCCTAACGAACAACTCATCTATTTTGGCGATACGGCTCACCTGCCGTATGGCGATAAATCAAAAGAACTGATACAAAGCTATGCGGTGCGTATTACTAATTTTTTGCTGCAGGAACAGCACTGCAAAGCTATCGTGATTGCCTGCAATACCGCATCGGCAGCGGCTTACGAAGTGCTCCGCGATAAATACAAGGGCGTAGTGCCGGTAATCAATGTTATTGACCCTATGGTGGAAGCGGTAATTGCCGATGAAAGCATTAAACGGGTGGGTGTAATAGCCACCAAAACAACGATTGCATCGGGCGTGTACAGCGAAAAGTTCAACCGCAGGAAACCCGAACTGCAATACACTGAGTTAGCAACCCCCCTGTTGGCTTCTATGATTGAGGAGAAGTTTTACAACAACGAGATAAGCCATGCTGTAATTGAAAATTATTTAAGCGATGAGGCACTCAAAGACATTGATGCGCTCGTGCTTGCCTGCACGCACTATCCGCTTATAAAGCAGGAGATTTCTGCTTTCTACAATCACCGTGTAAAAATTTTCGATTCGGCTGAAGTGGTAGCGAAAAAACTGAAATGGGTTTTAGAAAAGGAACACTTAGCGGCTTCGGCAAAAAGCGGCACCGATGTGTTTTATGTTTCCGACTTTACCCGCTCATTCGAAAAAACAACCGAAATATTCTACGGTAAAGAAATTCATTTGCAGCAACTTCGTATTTGGAACGATTAGAAATATTGGCATACTTTTATCATTCATCATCGAAACAACACCGGTAACAACATGAACAAAATTGGTTTAACGCTTACACTGATTGTTGCACTTGTATTTCAATACCTAAACGTTAGCGCACAAGGAATAGAATTTCAGCACGATAAAACGTTCAAGGAAATTTTGGACATGGCAAAGGCGCAGGATAAAATCATTTTTATGGACTGCTACACCGCCTGGTGCGGACCTTGCAAGCGGCTTGCTGCTCAGGTATTTCCCGACTCTGCTGTAGGAGTATATTTCAACGAACACTTCATCAATTCAAAATTCGACATGGAGAAAGGCGAAGGTCCCGAAATTGCTTCGCGTTACGGCATCCGTGCTTATCCTACTTTATTGTGGTTAGATAGCAAAGGCGAAGTGGTACACAAAATAGTGGGTGGCTTAGATGCGGCAGGCTTAATACAGAACGGTAAAAAAGCAAACGACCCATCGCCCGGTCTTTTAAATGCGTTGCGAAAGCAATATGAAGCTGGCGGCCGCGAAGTAAGCTTACTATCCGATTACCTGAATGCACTGAATAATGCCGGAGAAGATTACAGTGAAGTGTTTAAAGAATACATGAACAAACTAACGCAGAAAGATTTGAGCGAAAGCAAACACAATCAAACCGTTTTTAATCTTACCAAGGATATTAAATCACCGGGCTTAGATTACCTGCTTAAGAACAAAGACTATGTTTCGAGTTTAGTAGGTAGCGATGCGTACAACGGCAAAATGTACATGATTGCCGTAAAAGCGGTGGATGATGCAGTAAGGTCAAAGGACGTTACCTTGTTTAACGATGCCCTTACGCTTATTAAAAACAACAAAGGTGCCGATGCAGCCGAAAAAACGCTGGTGCTTTCAATGGGCTACTATTCGCGCATGAACGACTGGAGCAATTACGATAAGAGTGCAACTGCCTACATAAAAAAATACGCGGCAAAAAATGCTCAAATGCTAAATGATGTTGCGTGGACATATTACCTGAACGTGGACGAAAAAGCGCAATTGGGAAAAGCAGCAAAATGGGCGTACGAAGCACTGAGCATTGATAATAAGTACACCTTCAACCTTACCTATGCTTATCTGCTTTACAAACTCAACGATTTAAAAGAGGCAGAAAAAGCCTGCGACTATGCCATAATACGGGCGAACGAAGAAAACTTACAACCAACTTCGGCACAGGCGCTTAAAGATGCAATTAAGAAATCGTTGAATCCGTAGTTACTTGGTTTGACCTTGGTCAGACAGGGTTTGGATTCGTTTCATCTCTGTTCAAAATACATACTTTAGCCCCCTTAATTTTTCGCGATGATTCATTTTGAGGAGTTTGTTTTAAGCAATGGTTTAAAGGTGATTGTACACCCCGATTTTTCTACATCCATGGCGGCAGTCAACATGCTTTATAAAGTAGGCTCACGCGATGAAGACCCCTCGCAAACCGGCTTTGCACACCTGTTTGAGCATTTTATGTTCGAAGGCTCGGTAAACATTCCTCACTTTGACGGGCCGCTGCAACGCGCAGGCGGTGAAAACAACGCATTTACTTCGAACGACATTACTAACTACTACGATATTCTTCCTTCCAACAATCTCGAAACCGCTTTTTGGTTGGAAAGCGACCGCATGTTGAGTCTTGCCTTTGAAGAAGAAAGTTTAGAAACGCAGAAGAGCGTGGTAATGGAAGAATTCAAAGAGCATTACATCAATCAGCCCTATGGCGATGTGTGGCATAAAATGAGTGCATTGGCTTATAAGGTACATCCGTATCACTGGCCAGTTATCGGCTTAACGCTTGAGCATATCGAAAAAGTGAAAATGAGGTCGGCAAAAGATTTCTTTTTTAAGTATTACCGCCCCAATAATGCTGTGTTGGTAGTGGCAGGCAATGTGCAAACTACAGAGGTTCGTCAGCTTGCCGAAAAATGGTTTGGCGAAATACCAGCAGGCGAAAGGTGGGAGAGAAACATACCACAAGAGCCTGAGCAAACTGAGAGGCGATTGTTGGAAGTACATGCCGATGTTCCGGTAAACGCTATTTACATGGCGTATAAAATGTGCGCACGCACACACCCCGACTACTACGCTACCGATTTACTGCGCGATATTTTAAGCACAGGCGACTCATCGCGCCTTTACAATGCATTAGTGAAAGAGAAAAAACTATTCAGCAGCATTGCCGCTTATACCACCGAAACGGTTGACAACGGTTTGCTGATGGTGGAAGGCAAACTCAATAAGGATGTTACTATGCAAGCCGCAGAAAAAGCGGTAGAAGAAGTGTTGGCTGAGATTGCTTCGCACGGAGTTGAGCAAAGGGAGTTGGAAAAAGTGCAGAACAAAATAGAATCGTACATTGCTTTTGGCGAAACCAATGTTTTGAACCGTGCCATGAATCTCGCTTACCACGAAATGCTGGGCAATGCTTCCGATGTTAATCTTGAAATAAAAAAATACAAGTCCGTTACAACACAAGCTATTCGCGAAACTGCTTCGCGTGTTTTCCGAAAAGAAAACGCAAATGTTATTTATTACTACAGCAAAAACTGAAACATGAACAGAGCCATAGTTCCGGCAACAAAAAATATTGAGCGACTGCAACTACCCGAAGTGCAACAAGCGCAATTGGACAACGGTGTGCCGGTGTACATGGTTAATTCGGGCGAGCAGGAAGTAGTGAAAATTGAGTTGCTGTTCAGAGCCGGTAAATGGTACGAAGGCAACAACCTTATCTCCGATTTTACCAATCGAATGCTGCGCGAGGGAACTTCCACAAAAAGCGCCAAGCAACTTGCCGATGAATTTGACTACAACGGTGCCAACGTGCAGTACAGTGTCGGTTTCGAAAACGCTACGGTTACTTTGTTTTCGCTTACTTCTAAAGCCGAAATGATGTTGCCGCTGCTGTATGAAGTGCTTACTGATGCATCGTTTCCGCAAGGCGAATTAGATACTATTATCAACAACCGCAGGCAGCGGCTTAAAGTGGAATTAGAGAAAAACGATTTTGTTGCCAACCGTAATTTTGTAGGCGCACTTTACGGACAGCAGCATCCGTACGGCAGGGTTACCCATTTTGAAGATTTTGACCGCATAACGGTAAATGCACTGCGGGAATTTTACAAGCAGTACTACCATGCCGACAACTTACTCATTATCATTTCCGGAAAATTCGGTGAGTCGTTGTTTAAAACCATCAACCGCGTATTTGGCGGCAGCAATTGGAAAGGCACTCCTGCCAACCGTAACATAACGTACGCTATCGAATCATCATCTCAGTTAACTCACCATACCGAAAAACCTGACTCGGTGCAAACAGCTGTAATGGTTGGTAGTTTGAGTATCAATAAACATCATCCCGATTTTGCAAAACTCTCGGTGCTCAACACCTTGTTTGGCGGCTACTTTGGTTCGCGGCTAATGGCTAACATCCGCGAGGAGAAAGGCTATACCTACGGCATACATTCATCGCTGTTATCGTATCCGCATGGAGGGTTTATTGAAATTTCATCGGAAGTAGGGAAAGAAGTGCGCGAAGCCACCCTGCACGAAATTGGGTTTGAAATTAACCGCCTGCGAAGCGAGCCGGTAAGCGAAGAAGAACTGCAAACTGTAAAGAATTATATGAGCGGCAACATGATGCGTAGTATTGACGGTGCACTTAAATTTTCCGATACACTCAAAGGTTTAATTATTTACGGGCAAAGCACCGATTACATACATCAACTGCTTAAAACTGTTCAGGAAGTTACCCCTGCCCAGTTGCACGAACTGGCTAATCGCTATTTCGACTTTTCGAAAATGTATAAAGTTACGGTGGGGTAGATTTTGCCAACCGTCCTTTCAAACCTGTTATTTGATAAATACTTGCTACCAACCGGAAAACGGGTGTAAATACCTTTTTCTACCTGCCTACGTTTATCGCGGCTTTCATTTTTGCTATGGCGCCATCTGCAAAAAGAGCCTGATTAACTAACACCAAAAACAAACCAAATGAAAAAGATTCTACTTGCGTGCATAAGCGCATGGCTATGGCTTATGCCTGCTATGGCGGCAACCGCAGAAGGTGCTGCCACATTAAAGTACCCTGACATTAACAAGGAAGGATGGATACTTTATGTTACCTCAGAGCCGGAGGATGGTAAAATTGACATGGTGCGTATTTACGATTCGGAAAATGAATTGGTACTTACTGAAACCGACTGCGGTGGCTATGTGTGCTATGTTGATCTTATACACCTCAACTCCGGCAACTACACTGCCAAGGTGTTTACACAGTATGCGCCTGTGTACACCGAAGGGTTCAGCATTGAGTAGCGTAAGTTTTTCTGCTTTTGTTTAAGTGCGTTGCCCGGCAATACGCTTTAAAGCCTGCGGTGTAATTGATGGGATATTGCTATGAAGAAACGTCCTATCAAAATGTTTCTTCATACGCAACTTTCCGCAAACGTATCTCTTTAACGAAGCCGAAAGGCAGGTTTTATAAAGCGGCTATACTCAAAACGTTCCTGCCCTTATAAATATTACACCCGCTACTCCGCTTAAATGTGCGGGTGTAATGTTGAAGTAATTTTTGCCCAATACGGCACGGTAGTTTACCCCGGCACCCACTCTGAAATTTTTATGTGCGTTAAACACTCCGTAAACAGCAGGTATAATAGCTCCGTAATCGTTGCGGTTGGTACTATTGGCAGGGTATTCAAATTTAGCGGAGCACCAGCCTGCTGCTAACTCGGGTTGCAGCGAAAACTTTTTATTTTGAAAGAATATGTAGCTGAATGCGGCCCCCGCAAAATGATGAATAAGCAATGTTTTGCCATCGCTGCCGGGCGACATTACCGGACGAATATTGGTTTGCGATGAAAGCGTGTGATACTTGGCGCTTACCACAAAACGGTGATTGATTACCCAGTTAAGGTTAAACCCCACAATCATCCCTGCCTTCGATTTTAAAATTTGCGTGGGTTGCATTTCGAAACCTGTATAACCGCTGCTTTTAAACTTAGCCGCCTTCAAAAAAGGCTCGTTTTCGGTGGTGTCTTCCACCATTACCTGTGCAAAAACGGTATTGATTGCAAACAGCAACCCTAACGAAAACAAAATCTTAGAACCTTTCACGCTACGAGTATAAAAAACATTCGCCATGTAGTAATTTGTAAACGCCACGGAAGTTGGTGGATAGTTTGTGGAGTTAATGCTCCGCTTTGTCGCTTCAAAGTATGCTCAATCTGCATATTTTCACGCCTTATGTATGCCGTAATTGACGTAGAAACCACCGGAGGAAGTCCCGCCAACGACCGTGTGATTGAAATTGCGGTAGTTGTTTTTGACGGTAACCGCATAACCGATACATTTTCAACTCTGCTTAACCCCCGCAGACCCATTGACCCGTATGTTACCAAACTTACCGGCATTACCAACGAAATGGTGAGCAGCGCTCCAACATTCGAAGAGGTGCATCAGCGTGTATTGGAGCTAACCCATGAATCTATTTTTGTAGCGCATAATGTGAAGTTCGACTTTGGTATGCTGCGGCAGGAGTACCGCAGACTGGGTATAGATTTTAACCGCAGGCAGTTAGATACGGTAAACCTTGCCCGCAAAGTACTGCCCGGCTTTAACTCATACAGCCTCGGTAACATTTGCGACAGCCTTGGGATTCCTATTACCGACCGCCACCGAGCTTTAGGCGATGCTGAGGCCACTGTTAAGTTGCTGGAGTTGATTCTCTCGAAAAATACTTCCGCCAAATACATTGAAATTGAACTGAACCACGGCATTGATGTGGATTTGCTGCCGCCCTATTTATCGAAAGCGGAAATTGAAAAACTACCCGAAGATGCCGGTGTATTTTACTACCGCGATGAAGTGGACAAAGTAATCTATTTGGATGGCGTAAAAAACATTCGCAAGAAAGTGATTTCGCATGTTTCTTCTTTAGCTGACTCTCCCGATAAAAAACGGATGTTTGAATTGGTGCGAAGTATTGATTACGAACTTACCGGCACCGAACTGATAGCCAAACTTACCGCTTACCGCGAATACAAAAAACTGCAGCCCGAGTTTAACAAGCACATAAAGCCGCAGGTGTTTACTCATGCCATTTACATTACTACCGATGAACAGGGCTTTTCGCAACTTAAAATCCATCCGGTTGACTGGAACAGCGGGGAGTGTATTCTTAAGTTTTCATCAAAGGCAAGCGCCAATAAGGTACTCAGCAAAATTATCCGCGAAAACAATCTTTACAGTTGGTTTGCGGTTCGCTCTAAAATGAAAGAGAAAGGGGTAATTGAAGCCAAAGGGCTGAAGAATCACAATAGTTTTATTGAGAAAACTATTCGCAAGTATTTGTACCGCCACCCAAGTTTTTTTATTGTGGGCGAAGGCATACACCCCGATGAACACTCAGTTGTTTGTATTGAGAATAATACTTACAAAGGCTACGGCTATTTTAATCCCGAACTAACCCCTGCCACTCCCGAAAACCTGCGAGAAATTATCCGCACCGATGAAGATGATTTCGAAACACAAAAGATTATCCGCGCTCAGCTACGCAAAATGAAGAATGCAAAGCTAGTGGTGTATTAGTGTTTGATAGTAATGAAACTCCTCACCAATGCCGCTGCCGAAACCAGTGCCCACACACCTTCCAGAACTACAAAAGGTATATAGTTTATTAAAAGTGAAGCGGCACACGCCATACCCGCTCCAATCAAGTTGAAAGAAATGTAAAGGCGGTTGTTGTGGTCAACAATCTTGAGAAGGTTAAGTAGAAAAGCCAGCAGCAAAAGTGCCACTCCGGCAAAGCCAAGCGAATCAGCAAAGGTCATTTACTCAATACTCGTTTCCGTCCACTCACAAAAAAGTTCATCGAGGAAGAGATTTTCTTCGCGGGTAATTTTGTTGTCGGCTTTTACCAAATCAATGGCAAACTGGATAAGTTCATTGCGCTCCTCTTCGGTGCTGTCCTCATAAAAATCGGCCATGCACTTCTGAAAGTGAATCATGTAGTCGTTCTTATCCAACGCACTCAACACTTCCATTTCGCGGTCGAGGTCAACCACAAACGGAAACTGCTCCGCCAGCCACTCGCGGATTACCATGTCTTCCTTTACATTAAACTCTCCGTCCACAGCCGAGAGAATCATCAGCAGGTGATAACCTGCCACCGGTTTATTCTTATGCATATCGTCAGGTTTTATGTTTCAATATAGCACTTATCTTCAAAGTCGGAAAATTCTACACTTGAAATTTCACTCGTTGTTGAGCGCAATTCCCAGTTCGTCCAACTGCTTTTTCTCCACAGGCGTAGGCGCATCCATCATCAAATCGCGTCCGCCCGAAGTTTTCGGGAATGCTATTACATCGCGAATAGTTTCTCCGCCTGCCATGAGCATTACTAAGCGGTCTAAACCAAAAGCGCAGCCACCGTGCGGAGGTGCTCCGTATTTGAATGCTGTAAGCAGAAATCCGAATTTCTTTTCGCGCTCTTCTTCGCTCAATCCAAGATTTTTAAACACCTTCTCCTGTATATCGCGCTGATGAATACGGATAGAACCTGAAAGGATTTCGTTGCCGTTCATCACCATGTCATAAGTTTGTGCGCGAACACGGGTTGGCTCAGTATCGAAATACTGCAAATCTTCGGGATGCGGTGAGCAGAAAGGATGGTGAGCGAATGTGATTTCACCGCTTTCTTCATCTTTTTCGAACAGCGGAAAATCAACCACCCACAGCACACTCCATGTGCCGGGCTTAATCCAGTTGTTGCGCTTGGCTAATTCCAACCGCAAATCGCCCAGCGACTTGCGAACCTTCGAAGTTTTATCGGCAGCAATTAAAAGCAAGTCGCCTTTCTCTGCACCGAATGCTTGTCCAATTTCGCGCAGTTGTTCTTCGGTATAAAATTTATCAACCGAGGATTTTACAGTGCCGTCTTCATTAAAGCGGATGTTGACCAAACCACCCAAACCGCGGTGCGATGCTTTTACAAATTCCGTCAATTCATCGAATTGCTTACGAGTGTAAGTTGCACAGCCTTTAGCATTCAATCCGGCCACCAACCCACCTCCGGCAATCGCATTATTAAATACTCCGAACTCCGATTTTGGAAGTGTAGCATTCAACTCCACTATCGGGCAGGCAAAACGCAAGTCGGGCTTATCGCTGCCATACAGGCGAAGGGCATCATCGTATTTCAAACGTGGAATTTCGCTCAACTCGTAGTTCAGTATTTTCTTGAACACATGCTGCACCATTCCGCCAAAGGTTTCAAAAATATCTTCCTGATGCACGAAACTCATTTCGCAGTCTATCTGCGAAAACTCCGGTTGTCGGTCGCCACGGAAGTCTTCATCGCGAAAACATTTTACAATCTGATAGTAGCGGTCCATGCCTGCCACCATCAACAATTGCTTTAAAATTTGAGGCGATTGCGGCAAAGCATAAAAACTACCATGCACCAAACGCGAAGGCACCAGAAAATCGCGTGCACCTTCGGGAGTTGATTTAATCAGGTTGGGGGTTTCTACTTCCAGAAAATCTTTGCTGTCTAAATACTCGCGCACGGCACGGATAATTAGTGCGCGCTTCACTAAGCGGTCGCGCAATTCCGGTCTGCGGATATCTAAATAACGGTAGGTGAGCCGGAGTTCCTCACTGCCATCGGTGTCGCTTTCAATTAAAAATGGCGGCACTTCCGATTCGTTCAAAATGGTAAGGGAAGAAACTATTATTTCAATATCACCGGTAGGAATGTTTTTGTTTTTGTTGATGCGCTCGGCCACTTTTCCGCTAACCTGAATTACAAACTCGCGCCCCAAGTTGTTTGCCTTTTCGCATAAAGCGGCATCGGTTTCCATATTAAAAACCAATTGGGTAATACCGTAGCGGTCGCGCAGGTCAATAAAAGTCATACCGCCCATAATACGCTGGCGTTGCACCCAGCCCGAAAGGAGCACTTCCTGCCCTACGTGGCTCATAGTCAGTTCTCCGCAGGTTCTGTTTCTATACATTTTTTGCTTTTTGAGAGGGGCGAAAATAGCCGATTTGCCAATAAAGGGCTTTATTTCGGGGCTTTTTACAACTGTTTCAGTAGTTTTGCAATCTTATTCCGTGCATGTCCGTATAAAGGTTTCTGAATGAGATTAAAGGTTTACTATTCAATAGCTTCCCTGCTTATTTTCCTGTCGCTGTTGTTGCTATCGCAAAATGCCGAAGCATCGCACGCTATGGGTGCCGACCTGCAGTACGAGTGCCTCGGGAACAACAACTACCGCATTACGTTACGTTTCTATAGAGATTGTAAAGGAATTGCAGCACCATCTGCCGTTCAGGTTACAGTAAGCGCACCTGGCTGTGCCGGTGCAAGTTCGCAAAACGTAACGCTTAACATGAACACTTCGGTTAACTGTCCTCCGGGTTCGCAGGGTGGATGCGAGGTGTCGCAACTTTGCCCTTCGCAATTAAGCCAAAGCGCCTGCAACTGGACAGGAACCGGAACAGCCCCTTACCCGGGTGTGCAGGTGTATGTTTACTCGGCTATTGTAAACTTACCCGTTGCCTGCTCAAACTGGAGGGTTCGCTTTGCTGAATGTTGCCGAAACAATGCCATCAACAATGTGGTGAATCCATCTGGGAACGATTTGTCGATTGAGGCAATTATCAATAACACCATTGACCCAAACACGGGGCAAAGCTATTGCAACAATTCGGTGGCATTTTCAAGTTTGCCCGTTCCGTTTGTATGCGTTGGTTCAAATGTAACTTACAATAATGGCGCGGTAGATGTTGATGGCGATTCGGTAGTATATAACCTTATTAACCCGCTCGGCAACGCTTTTAATCCCATGAATTTTAATGCCGGTTGGAGTGTAACCAATCCGGTTAAAACAACCCCTATCAATTCCTTTCAGTTTAATAACACCAACGGGCAAATGGAGTTTGTTCCTGCCGGGCAGGAAGTGGATGTACTTGCCATGCGGATAGAAGAATACCGCAACGGAGTGCTGGTTGGTTCTACCATGCGCGATATTCAGGTTACTGTTTTAAACTGCGCTATTTCCATACCTGTACAACAGCCTATTTCCAATGTACAAAACGGCAATCAGGTTGATTCGCTGAATGTGCAGGCTTGCCCCAATACACCTTTGCAGTTCGATATACTTTGCACAGATCCAGCTAATCATAACCTTACCCTTTCGAGCAATATTACAGGCACACCATCGGCTTTGCCGGGCGCAACGCTTACGCAAATAGGAACCGGCAGCAGTGTTGTGGCGCGTATTAACTGGACTCCTCAACCATCCGATACCGGTTGTCATAATTTTATTCTGATTGCAAAGAATGACGACTGCCCTATTAACGGAAGCTACACGAGGGTATACACCATTTGTATTTTCAATAAAGTGCAGTTGCTTTCTGCCAGCCCTACTTTTTGCGGAACACCGGTGCAGTTAACCGCAACGGGAGGCACCAACTACACATGGTCGCCTGCAACCGGTCCGAATGCGGTTTCAAACCCTAATACCCTTCATCCGGTGGTAACGCCTGTATCGCCTACCATGTATTATTTTACTTCCGATTGTGGTACCGATTCGGTGTTTGTAAATGCAGCGCCACCGTTTCAATACGATGCGGGATTAGGAGGAACTATTTGCCAAAACGGGCAGTTGCAGTTAAATGCAACTACCGATAACCTTTACAATCCTTACACGTACAAATGGGTTCCATCGGCAGGTTTGTATCATCCGGTAACAGGATTGCCGAACGATACCATTCCGAATCCGATAGCAAGTCCGTTAAGTACAACAAAGTATAAACTGTATGTTACCGGCAATAACGGTTGCACCAATGTTGACTCGCTGACCGTTACCGTAAGCGGAACAGGGCCTGTAATTGTTGCCAAAGCCACACCGGCTAATGTGTGCCCCAACGACCCTGTTCAACTCAACATTTTTACCAGCCCGCAAAGTTGTGGTGTTAGTCAAACACCCTGCGGGGGAAATGTGTTACAAGGGCAAATAGGAACCGGAACCGGCTCTACGCCTCCGGGTTCGCCCACACAATACCCCACTGTTTACGGGCATTACAGCAACAGTGCTCGCCATCAGTTTTTGTTTAGAGCAAGTGAATTGTTAGCCCAATTTCCATCGGGTGGCGAAATACGCAGCCTCTCTTTCTATTTGTCGCAAATAAACACTGCGAACGACACCATGAAGAATTTTGAAATTAAAATGGGATGCACTTCAGCAACAGAACTGAATACATGGCAAACAAACCTTTCAACGGTTTTCAGCCCCAAAACGGTTCCGGTTGGCACAACCTTAGGCTGGAAAACGCACACGCTTGATTTCCCATACAATTGGGATGGGGTATCGAATCTGGTAATTGACATTTGCTTTAATAATCCAACGGGCAGTACACTCAACAACAAAATGCAAATGACCCCCACTACCTTTAACTCGGTGTACTTTTCGAAGGGGGGAAGCAGCCAATGCGGTATAACGGGAGTGCCTTCAACCAGTGTTAATCGCCCTAACATACAGTTAAGTATGTGTGTGGAAGATGTTTCTACGCTCCCTATTTCGTGGACACCAGCCACAGGTCCTAATGCGCCTGTGCCAACCAACACGGTAAATCCTGTTGCACACCCTGTTACACCGGTAATTTATCACGTTGATGTTACCGCCCCCAACAGTTGTGTAAGCAGCGATTATGTGTTTGTGAATGTTGATACTTCGCTACGCTTTTATGCTTTCCCGAACGATACATTCTTCTGTTCAGCCACTCCGGTTAAACTTACAACTACCACTATCGGCAATCCGTTGCCCGGGCAAAGTTTTTCGTACCAGTGGACCAACCTTACCACCAACACCACAGCCGGCACCGGAAATTCCATTACAGTTACACCAACCACTACAACCAGCTACTTGGTTACACTTAGCGGTGGAGCTTGCACTCTGCGCGATACAGTGCATGTAAATGTTGGAACCAACCTGCCTGTTAATTTGACTGTATCGCAGATAACCTGCAACGGTGCCGCTAACGGAAAAGTAAAAGCCGTGCCCGTGGGTGGCAATCCGCCTTTGAGTTTTACATGGAGCAACGCAGTAACAGGTGTTGATTCCATTATGAATCTTTTGCCCGGCTCCTATTCTGTAACAGTTTCCGATGCGCAGGGTTGTTCGGGAACAGCATCTACCACGCTCACTCAGCCGGCTGTATTAACCGTATCGGCTTCGGTGCAAAATATTACCTGCAACGGACAAAACAACGGCTCTATAACGCTTACTGTAAACGGAGGCACTACGCCTTACTCATACGCTTGGAATCCCGCTCAGTTAAACCTGCCTAACATTTCGGGATTGGCGCCTGCCAATTACAATGTGGTAATTACCGATGCAAACGGGTGTACGGTTTCGAATAGTTCAACAGTAACACAGCCTTCGGCTTTAAACATCAGCACACTTTCTTACAACGCAACTTCGAATGGCGGTAACGAGGGTTGGAGTTATGTAGTGGCTAGCGGGGGAACAGTTCCGTACACTTATACATGGAGTACCGGTTCAAATAATGATACTATCGAAAATCTTTATGCTGGCACTTACTACGTTACCGTTTGTGATGCGAATGGGTGTTGCAAGCAAGATACTGCAATAGTAACCGACCCTCCACCCATTATTCTTTCGTTTACTACTATAAACAATTTGTGTTTTGGCGATTGCAGTGGAACGGCACAGGTGAGTGCCGTAGGCGGAATTGAACCATACACTTTTGTTTGGAGCAACGGCACAAATGGCAATACAGCAAGCGGATTGTGTGCAGGCATTTACATTGTTACGGCTACTGACAGTGCAGGAATAAGTGTTACAGGAAACCTGAGCATTTCGCAACCGCCACAATTGGTTATTGCGTTAGATACTACGCCAATTTCCTGCTTTGGTGCAAACAATGCTTCCGTTCAGGCAATCGTATCGGGTGGTGTAGGAGGCTACACTTACAACTGGGCCCCCGGAGGAAATACAAACCCGATAAATTCATTAAGCCCGGGTAATTATTCGGTAGTAGTAACCGATGCGAATAATTGCACTGCACAAAACATGTGGATGGTTACAGAGCCTCCACAGTTAACTGCGGTAATTTCCACCACAACCGATGTTTCGTGTTTTGGAGGAAGCGATGGCAGCGCCACAGTGGTTGCAGCGGGAGGCACACCCAACTACACGTACTACTGGAGCGGAATTGGAACAGCCGGAGCAACTGCCGCGGGGTTTCAAGCAGGAAGTTTAGGGGTAACGGTAACCGATTCGAGAGGCTGTACAGCAACAACAAGTTTTGCGCTTAGCCAACCTGCGGCTATTGTGCTTTCTGTTACAACAGTTGCCGCTTCGTGTCATGGAATGAGTGACGGATCTGCCGACTTAACGGTTAGTGGCGGAACATCGCCATATACTTATCAGTGGACAGGCGGTTATAATACACAGAATTTAACGGGAGTGCCGGCCGCTGTTTATACCGTTACGGTTACTGATAGTAAAACTTGCACCGCAACAAGCAGTGCTACTATTAATCAGCCTACGGCTATCGTGCTATCAATTACCCACACCGACCCGCTTTGTACCGGCACCAGCGATGGCAGTGCAACGGTGAGCGCCACAGGAGGAGCAGGCGGTTATACGTATGATTGGGCTTACACCAGTTCAACCAACGATAATGCGTTGCTTAGCGGAATTCCTTCTGGCACTTACAATGTTACGGTTGCCGATGCAACAGCCTGCACAGTTCAGGGAAATGTTACCTTAACCGACCCGCCATCGCTTACCGCGCAGTTAATCAATAAAGTAGAAATTACCTGTGCCAATGCCGCAAATGGCGCTATAGAAGTTGCTGTAACAGGCGGCACTCCGCCTATTCAATATAACTGGAGCCACAACGCTACTACTCCGGTTCTTACCAATGTTGCTCCGGGGAATTACAGCGTAACGGTTGCCGATGTAAATGGATGTAATGTAGTGTTAAACACAACTTTTACGGCACCACCCGCTATCAGTTTAGCCTTGTTTGATGTTGACTCTGCCAGTTGCCCTAATTATACTGATGGAGCAATTCAGCTATCGGCTATTGGCGGAACACCGAATATTGATTTCGGTTACGAGTATTCGTTGAACGGAAGTTCTTTTCAGCAATCGGAGTTTTTCGATAATCTGGCTGCGGGTGTTTATCAAATACAAGTGCGCGATGGAGCGGGATGCGTTTTAGATACTACTGCATTGGTGGTTGAGCCTACAACGCTCATTCTTTCGGTACTCCCAACCGATACTGTTATTCCGCTAGGCACATCTATTACGCTTGTTTCTTCCATTCAAAATTATTTGAGTGCCGATGTAAATTCGTACACATGGGTGCCGGGTACCGGAGTAGTTTGTACCGATTGTCCGCAAACCATAGTAGCGCCTTACACACATACCACTTATACTTTAACAGTAAATTATCTGCGTAATTGCAGCGTTTCAGAAACTGTTCGCGTCTATGTAGGCGATGGTGATGATTTCTTTGTGCCGAATGCTTTTTCGCCAAATGGTGACGGCAACAACGATGTGTTTGAAATTTATGGAACCGGACTGGCTGCTGTGTATTTGAAAATATTTAACCGTTGGGGCGAAAAGATTTTTGATTCGGGCAACCAATGGCAAGGCTGGGACGGAACCTACAAAGGAGTGTTGCAAAATCCGGGCGTTTACACTTACCATGCCGAAGGAGTGTATTTGAACGGAAAAGTGAAAGCGAAAACAGGCACCGTTACTATTCTCCGTTAAGCGGATTTTGAGATGCTTTTTGAAACCTTTGCGGCCTTTATTCGGTAAAAGAGAATTGGAAACCGAAAAATAAGTGCGCTAAAATTTTGTGGAATTGAAATTTTCATATTTTAGACAACCTTTTACAAAACCGAGATAATGAAGAAGTTTTTACCAATCGCCTTTTTAACTGCGCTGCTTTTTAAAGCAGGCGCGCAAGATCCTCACTTTTCGCAGTTCTACATGACACCCATGTATTTGAATCCGGCTTTAACCGGAGCCTTTGACGGCAACTACCGTATTACTGCCTTGTTCAGAGGACAGTGGGGCAGTGTATTGCGCAATGAATCGGTACCCATGTACCGCACTTATACTGCCTCTGCCGATTTTAGAACCGATAAAGGTTTTGCTAAAGGCGATGCATTTGGTATAGGCGCTTCGTTTATGGGCGACCAAGCGGGCGAATCGCGCTATGGGTTTAACAGCGGTGGTTTATCTATCTCTTATCACAAGTCGCTTAACCGCAGAAACACCAATTATTTAGTGGCGGGTTTTTCATCGAGCATTTATCAGCAAACAATTGATTACTCGCGCCTACAGTTCGGCAGCCAGTGGGACGGACAAGGTTACAACGCATTGTTACCTACCAACGAGTTTTTAGTAGATAACAGATTCCTTTATTGGGATGTAAATGCCGGTTTACTTTGGTATGCCAAGTTTGATACGCGCAAGTACCGCGGCAGAACTAGTGTTTATTTGGGCGCTTCGGCATATCACTTAAACCGTCCGTCAATTTCTTTCTTAGGCGACAAGCAAGTGCGCCTGAACATGAAGTTTGTTGGACATGGCGGTATTCGTTTTCCGCTTGCCAAGCGCTTTGATATGCAGCCCAAGTTTATTGTAATGAGCCAGGGTAAGAGTATTGAAACTATTTGGGCAACTGATTTTCGTTTCATTTTTGAAGAGCGTTACCCTGATGGCAATCACCTGCGCTTTGGAACCATGTTCCGCATGGTGGGTGGCGATGCTAAAGCACCGTGGAGAGATAAGCGCCTGAACGCAGAAGCGGTGATTTTGAACCTTGGTGTAGTATGGAGCGGTATTGAGTTAGGCGTTGCTTACGACATTAACGTTAGCGAATTGATTAGCGGCTCGCGCTCGCAAGGCGGTTTTGAAGTTGGACTTGCTTATGTAGGTGCATGGAAAAAGAGAGGACCTTCAACTATTTACTGTCCGAGATTCTAAACCATCAGAACATATTTATAAAAAAGCAGAACTTTCGGTTCTGCTTTTTTTATGTGTGCCGATAGGCATTTCTTCCTACACTTTTGAGGCAATTTTACTTGGCGTTTTATGTTTTTCAAAATCAATGATTTAGCTTTTTATAGTCTGTGTTTTAACAGTTTAAAGGCAATACCGAAAAAAGTGTTGCGTTGAAAAATTAAGGACAAGCATTTAATTTTTTAACCTAAAAACGGAGGTAAGTATGAAAACGTTAAAATGCAGTTTCATAAAGGTAGCCGGATTAGCTGCTTTTATGGTGTTGTTTGGTTTGGCAGGTGAGGCATTCAGCCAATCAACTGTATCCTCTAAAGCAGTTGCAACTGCGAGAGGAGCAATTAACCGCGACCTTGCTAAAATAAGCCAGCAACAACACAAAATTGAGGGATTAAAGGCACAGTGCAAAAGCAAGCAAGCAACAGCAACCGAAAAAGCAGCAGTGCGAATAGAGTTAAAAAAAGCACAGGCTGACCTGCAACACAGCAAAGCGTATTTAGCAGCAGATAAGTCGGCATTAATAAGTGAGCATAACCACGTTATAAGCGAGCAAAAAACAACTTTGCGCGAGCAGCGATTTAAATTGGCAGTAACGCAGGCAAATTTATTTACCGATTTGATAAAAGGTAAGGAAACAGCCGTTGCTAACGCACAGCGGGTTGTGGATGGTAAACGCGAAATACGTTCGCAAAAAGCCGAATTGCAGCAGGCTAAAGTCAATCGGAATAACGATTTGCTGGCAATCAATCAGGGAATACGCGATGCAAACGCACAATCGCCAATTGTGTTAGTGGCTGAAAACACTGTGGCGAAAACGCAGAACTTGGTTATGAAGTAAGGGTTTGGGTTGGTGTTGCTTTAAGGCGGCTTTCAGGGTTTTCTGAGAGCCGCCCTTGTTTTATAGGTGCCGAGTTATTGGTTTCGCTTTCAATTAAATGTGAGCGACAGGACAAAATTTCATTTGTTAACGCATACTAAAAAAACGGGGTATTGCGTTACAAAAGCAGACCGCCACGGGATCCCAAAAGGCAGGTTAACTGAGATGTAAGTATTTAATAACATAAAAAATTACAAGCCATGAAAAAGGTAAAAATGTTCATCGTGTTGTTGGCTGCTATGCCAATGCTGATGATGGTAAGCTGTAAAAAAGAAAATGCAAACACCTCTTCGGTAAGGTTTAAACTTACTGATGCTCCGGGTGCCTTTGAGGCAGTAAACGTTGATATTAAGGGTGTGGAGATTCATTCGGAAACGGAAGGGTGGGTGAAATTTAACTCAACGCTGGGAGTGGTAAACCTGCTTGATTACATGAATGGCAAAACCACGTTTATTACCGAAGGAGAAATTGCAGCCGGCAAGGTAACGCAGGCGCGTCTTATACTTGGCTCGGAAAACAGTGTGGTAATTGACGGTATTACCTATGAGTTAAAAACCCCGAGCGCCATGCAATCCGGATTAAAAATAAATCTCAACAATCAGTTGCAGGCAGGTGGAACGTATGAGTGGACTATTGATTTTGATGCGGCTCAGAGCATTGTAACAAGTGCAACCGGTTCATTTATTCTTAAGCCGGTGCTCAGGCTGATTGTTGACGGCAGCAGTTTAGCGGCTGCGGGCGGCTCGACTACTATAGATGCCGGTACGGGAGGTACAGTTAACGGAGGTGTAACAGTTGGGGGAGGAAGCAACGGCAGCATTGAGATAGAAACAGGCACCGGTGCGGTAGTAAATGGCGATGTAACCGGAAAAATTACCGGTTCGGTAAATTCACTTATAGGTTTGGCTATTGTAACTGCTACTGATGCTCAAGGTAAAGTAACATCAACTATGACTGACCTGAGCGGAAAGTTTACGTTGCAGGCAATTACCGAAGGGCAGTATAAGCTAACAGTTGATCCGGTAGCCGCTTTGCTTAGCACAAAAACCATTACGGGTATAAATGTAGCGGCAGGCAAAACTACCGATATAGGATTAGTGAGTTTGTAGATTGCGGACAATAACATGGCAGGCAACGCTTGGGTTTATATTCGAGCGCTGCCTGTTGTGCTTTTATTGCCTAAAAGGGAAAAACTTAGCTTTACTGAAAACTTTGTTATGACCTACTTGCAAGCATTGTATGGAAGCCAGCATAGAGATTTAAAGGCAAACGGTTATGATGGCACTAAAGCCAGGTTTAACGGCAACTTATTTTTGAGCGCGTTTGTAATTGTTGCATTGTTTGTGGTGCTAATGATAGTGTTGTTAGTTTACCCATCGGCTAATAAAGCGATAACACAATTTTTTCAAGAGGTGTTTGGCTACAGTTCGGGGAAGATGATAGGGAAATTGTTAGCGATACTCTTATTGGCTATAGTTTATTTTGGAATAACAAACACTGTTGGCAGCGAAGCAAACAGCAGCCGATACATAGAAGAGTTTTATCGGGAGGCAGAGGCAGAGCAGGCAGGTGCGACCAAAAAATTGCTGCTTCCGTTTTTTGTGTTGTTGGGTTTATTGCTGGTATTAGCGTTGGGTTCGCTGTTTTAATTGATTTATGAAAGATAAGGAGAAAGGCATTCAGCTTAATAAGTATATCAGTTCAACGGGGTTTTGTTCGCGGAGGGAAGCGGATAGATATATTGAGGAGGCGCGTGTAACAGTGAACGAAGAAATTGCTTTTCCCGGTGCGCGGGTAAATGCAGGCGATGTGGTAGCGGTGGACGGTGAGCGGATTAAAGCCAGCAAAAAACTTCCTGTTTACATTGCGTTTAATAAACCGAGAGGAATTACTTCGACCACTGACCTTAGCGACCGCAGCAACATTATTTCTTTCATTAACCATCCTAAAAGGATTTTTCCGATAGGGCGGTTAGATAAGGATTCGGAGGGTTTGATTTTGCTAACGAATGACGGGGATATTGTAAACAAAATTTTGCGTGCAGGCAATGAGCATGAGAAGGAATACATTGTGAGTGTGAACAAGCCGATAACTCCGGAGTTTGTAAAGCGCATGGCAAGCGGGTTGCCAATAATGGGGACTAAAACTAAGCCCTGCACGGTGCGGCAATTGGGTAGCCGTAGTTTTAAAATTGTGCTAACGCAGGGTTTGAACCGGCAAATACGCAGGATGTGCGAGCATTTGGATTATGAGGTAGTAACGCTGAAGCGCATTCGCATTATGAATATTACGTTAGGGAATTTGGCTGTGGGCAAGTGGCGCAACTTATCGGTTACAGAGGCGGGAGCATTGCAGGCGTTGCTGAAGGATTCGGTGAAGACGGAGGAGGCATCGGTGAGGCGAAAGAGATAAGTGGATACGGAAGTTTGACGAAGACCCCAACCTTGGGGACAAACTATTTTGTGCATTATTGCAGGGAGCATAAATCTGCATCAAAGTCGCAGCTCCGTAAAAAATTACTTAGGCACCTCGTTGAGCAACATCCAGTACATGCCCAAGTCGGCTACGGCTTTCGAAAAATTTTCGAACCCTACCGGCTTTACCACATAGCTGTTTACGCCCAGCGAGTAGCTGTCAATAATATCGCGGTCTTCGCGAGAGGATGTCATTACCACCACCGGAATAGAGCGGGTGCGTTCATCGGCTTTAAGTTGCCGGAGTACTTCTATGCCTCCTATTTTAGGCATGTTGAGATCGAGCAATATTACCTTGGGCTTATCTTCCATAGTACGCGAAGCGTACTCTCCCTTGGCAAAAACAAAATCGAGCGCCTGGGCACCATCGGTAAGGTGTACTAGGTTATTGCATAGATTGTGGCTTTTTAAAGCACGGATCGTGAGTTTGGCATCGGCCATGTTATCCTCTACCAATAAAATTTCAACGCTGTTCATAGTGAATATTTTTAGGTTACAGAATACAAGATCAATCGGGTAACGACACATAAAAAGTAGCTCCTTTATCTACTTTTCCTTCTGCCCATACTTTGCCGCCATGGCGCTGGGCTATGCGGTTGACGAGCGCGAGACCTACTCCTGTGCCTTCAAACTCGCTGCTACTGTGCAGACGCTGGAATACACCAAATAGCTTATTGTAATACTCCATATCAAACCCCGCACCGTTGTCTTTTACATAATAGACTACGGAGTTATTGTCGCGGTAACAGCCCACTTCAATTTCCGGCTGTTCTTTTTTACCAGAATACTTAATGGCATTTGCTATTAAGTTTGCGAACAACTGCCTGAGCATAGCCCTGTCTCCTTTTATGTTTTCAAGCGGCAATACACGGAATGTTGCCCTGCAACTCGGCACTAATTTTTGTTGCTCCTGTATTACAGAATTTACTTTATCGTTCATGTTAATGGGTACTTTCACTACTTCTTGTTTACCCATGCGGGAGAATTGGAGGAGGTCGTCAATAAGGTTACCCATTTTGTTGGCAGCCTTAATTACCTCCATCATCATATCGCGGGTATCGTTAGTAAGAAAATCTTTGCACTCATCAAGTAGCAAGTGAGTAAAGCCGTTGATGGCGCGCAGGGGTGCGCGCAAATCGTGCGAAACGGAATAGGAGAAAGCTTCCAGTTCTGCATTGGCGGCTTTTAACTCGACAGTGCGCTCGGCAATTTTTTGTTCGAGAGAGGCATTTAACTCGTCAAGTTTAATTTGATGTAGTTTTTGCGGAGTAATGTCACGCGCTATGATTACGGCATTTTCAACACTTTCATCTTCTTCAAGAATGGGGCTTACCGAGCAGGAGAAATATTGTGTGTTGTTTCCACTATTGTAGTACGATTCGTAAAACACGGGGCGTTTTTCGGTAAACACTGTACTAATGGCATTGGTGAGTATATCACGGTCTTCGATTGGCTGAAAGTGATATACGGGTTTACCAACAATATCTTCTTCCTTATATCCTCCTTCAATGCGATTGACCATTTGAATGGTTCCTTGTTTATCTATGAGGAAAATGAAATCGGCAGAGCTTTCGAAAATGGCTTTGAAACGGGCTGCGTTAGAAGTAATAATGCGGTTTTTTTCGCGCAGGTAAGCTTCAGCAATGCCAAACACGGCATAGTCAATAAATTTCGACATGCCTTCGAAGAACAACACTATATCGCTATGGGCAAGCGTGGCATCATTCCGTACATATTCTGCCATGTATTCTTTATACAGGCGGATAATTTCGTGCCACTCGGAGTACGCCACATTCATACGAGCGTAGGTGATGCCTTGTGCGATAAGGTTGTTGGTGTATTCTTCCCATTTATTTTCGAAGATGGCTGCGCGTTGCAGTTCGCGCGAATATTCCTGCTGCTGTTTTTGCTGTTCAGGAGTTTGCATTTTTAATATGTTACCCCACAAAGGATGCGATTGCAAGAGCGTGGTTAACTCTTCGTTTACACGGTCGGCATATTTATCCTGAATGATAAAGAAGTGTTTTAAAACTTCTATTTCGGCATCAGTAAATACCAGATTGGAGGATATGAGGGTTGTTTCCATAACATGGGTTATTGGGTAGTGAAACAATAACCTGCCGGGTACTAGTTTTAAACCGGCAGTTCCCTTCTATCCGAGAATTGTGTGGAGTGTGAATGTACTGCTAATAACTGAAATCAAATAAATAAATCGCATATTTTTTGTCTTGAACGAGGCTTTAAATAAGCTATGTTTTTCTGTGTAAACTGTGTGTTTTAATGGTTTAAAAATATTGCTGCACTATTTCTATAAACATGTTTTCGGTAAGCGGCTTTATACGAAACCCCGCCAGTAAATCGGCATACTGTTGTAAGGCACGCTCGCGGTCATCGGGGTTCACCGAGGTAGTGAGCATAAAAATTTTCATTTTTTGTAAACGATGTTCCGGATCAGGTATGGTTCGCAACTTATCGAGTACTTCAAAGCCGTTCATGGCAGGCATGTTAATATCCAAAAAAACCAAATCGGGCACGGGGTAGCGTTCGTTGTTGCCGGTGGCACAACCTTTTTCCCAACAGTGCAGGGCTTTACGACAATCCTGCTCGGCATCGAGCTTTTGAACGAGTTGAGTTTCGCTAATAATAAGTTTATGGAAGAAGTTGTCGGCTTCGCTGTCGTCAATCAACAGTACATGGTTTATCTTTTTCATAAATCCTCCCTTTTTACATGATACATCGAATTATATATTAAACTCCTGTTCTAAAGCAACCACTGCCATTACCATGAGTGGGCTTTCGAAGCATTTGCTTATAAACAATTTACCGAGAGTGGATTTGCCCAATATGCCGTATCACCCGCCCGTCCACGTTACATTGTTATTTTACGAATATAACGAGCAAACGTTTCATGTATTATGTTTTTGAACAATTTCGAGAAAAATTGTTTCGGTGAGGGGTTTAATACGAAAGCCATGAATGAGGTCGGGATAATCTTCGGCAGCTCGTTTAAAATCATCGGGGTTTACCGAGCCGGTAAGCATAAATATTTTCATTTTGCTTTTGCGGTTGTAAGGGTCGGGTATAGTACGCACTTTATCAAGCAGTTCAAAGCCGTTCATGGCAGGCATGTTAATGTCTAAAAACACCAGATCGGGAACAGGAAACGAAACTTGGTCAACAGCGGTAAAGCAGTTGTGGAGGTATTCAAAAGCCATACGGCTGCCGGGAATAATTTTAAGTGTAGCAGTGATGTCGGCTTTCTGAATAACAATGCGG
The DNA here is from genome assembly GCA_026129525.1 of Chitinophagales bacterium. Classification (GTDB taxonomy): domain Bacteria; phylum Bacteroidota; class Bacteroidia; order Chitinophagales; family LD1; genus Bog-950. The sequence goes on from JAHCHW010000005.1 coordinate 201,561, forward strand.
TGGTATTCGTTATCGGCATCGTTGTCATCAATCAGCAATATTAAGTTCAGCTTTTTCATCTGTATAAATTTTGTTTTTAAAGGACAGATGGAATGCTCATGATGGTTACTTATTTATTTTCGGTTTGTGTTTCCCCCATCATTGGCATTTCATATCCATGTCTATTTGCAGGTAATGTGAAATAAAAAGTGCTTCCTTCTCCGTTTTTCGACTCTACCCATATTTTACCCCCGTTCAGTTCAACAATTTTTTTGCAGGTAGCCAGACCAATGCCAGTTCCGGAGTATTCGTTTTCGTTGTGCAGGCGCTGAAAAATCACGAATATTTTTTCATGAAATTCCGGTTCAATACCAATGCCATTGTCGGCAACGGAAAATTGCCAACTGCCATTTGCTTGTTTCATCGCATTGATTTCGACTTCGGGAGCAACATCGGGCTTCCGGTATTTGATAGCGTTGTTGATGAGGTTTTGAAAGAGCAATTTCATTTCGGTTTTGCTGGCAGGCAGCACAGGCATTTTGCCAATGGCAATGCGTGCTCCGCTTTCCGTTATCAGTGCTTCCATATCGGTTGTAATTTCATGGAGGAGATCCTTGAAGTTGATTAGTTCAACAATGTGTTTCTTGCCGAGGCGAGAAAAAAGAAGCAGGTCGCGAATGAGGCGTTTCATTCTTTCCGCTGCGTTTACCACATAATTCATGTACTTCTTCGATGTTTCATCGGCAGTGTGCTGTTCTTTTTCTTCGAGCAGTTTGGTAAAATTGGTGATGGTGCGGAGCGGCTCCTGCAAATCGTGCGAGGCTACATAAGCAAACTGTTCGAGGCTGGTGTTGGAAAGTTCGAGTTTGCGGGCATATTCTTTGAGCGCTTCTTCAATACGTTTTTTATCGGTTATGTCGCGTATGGCTGCCGATACCCAAATGCCCTCCTCTGTTTCGATAGGACTTAAACTAATTTCAACCGGAAATTCTTCACCGCTTTTCCGTTTGCCGAATAGCTCCAGCCCAGTACCCATAGCCCGCACTTTGGGGTCGGAGAAAAAGTGTGTACGATGCCCCGCGTGGCTTTGCAGGAAACGCTCCGGAATAAGCATTTCAACTTTGCCGCCTATCATCTCCTGCTTTGTAAACTGAAATAACTTTTCGGTTTGCCTGTTTACTAATTGAATAGTGCCCTCGCGGTTAACTATCACCATGGCATCGGGTGCCGATTCCAGCAAATCTTTAAACTTGGTTTCTCCTTCTCTTCGTTCGGAAATACTTTCGCCTAACTCGGTTGCCATTTGATTAAAAGCATTTGCCAGTACGCCTATTTCATCGCCCGAATAAACTTTTGCCTTAGCGCTGAAATCGCCTTTGGCTACCAGTTTCGATACGCGGAGAATTTCATCAAGCCCTTTTTGTATGCCGCGGCTCACCGAAAAAGTAAGCAGCAGCCCTGTTATTTCAACCGTTAGCGCTACCGCAAACAGCAGTTTTAAAACGAGGTCTTCCAGCCAGCGCGAGCCTTCGCCAAGTGTGTAGCTGAAGTTGTCTTCCAGCACGGTTAGCCTATCGTTTATTTCATCTACCTGCTGCAGCATCTCATTCAACTTTTCTTGTGATGGCGCTGACGAATGGAACTCTGTATGCATTTGCTCGCTGATAGTTATAAGCGGAGAAATTGCCGCATCGGCTTCTTTCCATATTTCAATAGCTTTGCTGATGTACGATACGAAATAGAATCGGGTAAAGAGTTTTATCATTCCATCTACATCATGCGGATGATTTCTGCCTTCAATAAAGCCCTGACGGGCGGTATCAATATTTGGAACAGGCTTTGTCAGTTCCATCAGTGTTTTGCGGTCGCCCAGCGGCACCTTCATAAACTCCTGAAACTTGAGATAGTCTTCTTCTTTTTTCATTCTGCCGTATTTACGCAGGTGATACACGGCATCTTTCTGGCTTTTGGACCATAGCCCCTCGCCCCCCACAAACGCCCGCACCGATGAAAGCGTGGTAACGGCAAACCACAAGGTGAGCAGTTCCATGGCAATAAGCACCGCCATTATTCCCACTGCGAAATACAGCTTCTTCGCAATGGAAATATTTCGGAACCACTGTACGAACGAAAACTTCTGCATAAGCATCGTTTTTCAAAAATGTTTTTCCAAAATCTCAGTCAGCATTTGCCCGGTAAGCGGTTTTAGCCGGTAGCCGAGTATGAGATCATCGTAGTTAGGGGTGTTGAGGTAAATTTCCATCACGGGGTCGTAGTTGCCGCTCAGCATCACCACTTTTACTTTTTGTTTTACGTCAGGCTTATCGGCTAAAAGCGCTTTGAGTTTTGTAAGCCATTCAAACCCATCGGTGCGCGGCATCAGTATGTCTAAAAAAATTAAGTCGGGTAATGGTGCAGCGCTTTCGATAGAGGTTTTTAGGTACTGCAGTGCTTCGGTTGTATTTGAAAATGATTGTACCAGGTTGGCACAACCGCTTTTTTCAATCACTATTCTGTGAAACTCATTGTCGGCTTCGTTGTCATCAATCAGCATAATGTGGTTGAGTGTTTTCACCGAAAATGTTTTAGGCGGTTAAGAATAATCAGTGATATGAATATACAACTTGAGCCGCAAAAAAGTGAACTGCGGAAGGAGTTTTTGAGTTTAGCTATGCGTTTTAAAAAAACCTTCCGGCTGTATGTTAGCCGGAAGGAACCCACCCAATTCACTGAAGAACGGAACTCTTTAAATATTTTCTGTCAATTACTTTTTAATGTTTTTCTGGTTATGATGAGTGATTAAAAACAGGTGGCTGTTTACGAAACAGCCACCTTCCGCTGTTGTCCGTTTACATTTTAGTGAACTTTTTAACCACGTTCATATTGTTGTTGTAAAGCCGTATAAAGTAGTTGCCGCTATATAACCCTGTTAAAGGTATATCGAGCATGTTGTCGGTAATGCGATAGCTGCCCACCAGTTCGCCAATCATATTGGTTACATCCACATTAATTACCTCGGCAGATTGATTATTGCCTTTTACCCAAATATGGTTTGAAGCTGGATTAGGGAATACCACAAATTCCAACTCTTTGCTTACGTGAGCTATGTTGGTTAATGTTCCGGCATCAAATACTGCGAACGGGCTTAGTGAAGTAATACCACTTCGTTGCAGGCTGAACATTCCTCCGCCTTGTGCGGTGGCTGCTGTTGTAGCACTTGCATCCCATGCTCCACCTGTGTAGTGAGAAATATAGGCGGCAGTATTATTGAAGCCGTTTACTTCCATTGCCGATGACCATGCCACACCCAAGGTCATGTTGAGGTTGGCGGTAATATCGGAATGCACAAACCAGGTGGCATCTACTACAGGTTGTGTAGCGGAAATATCGGCTCCGGCAGTGCCGTTTGCTTTTACATCGGCAGCAACTCCAACCTGTACTTCGCCACTTGCCGAGCCTGAAGCCAAAAGCACCGTGGCTGGAGCAAAGTTTACCGAAGTTCCAACGGGGAATGTGGTGGCTGTAGATGCACCGGCAGTTACGTGCATGCCCACTGTTCCGTTAGCACCGGTAATTATGTACGAAGTGCTTCCGGCTCCGCTGATAGAACCGCTTGCGCCTATGGTTAAATCATTGCCATTCAAATTCAGGTTACCGCTTGCAAAGGTCAAGGTGCCGTTTACAGTTACATCGGAACCAACCGAAACTGAGCCGCCAGTTCCTGCACCAATAGTTAAGTCGCCAACCACATTACCACTTGCAGCAAAACTGATGGAGCCTGATGGAGTGGTACCTGTAGTAATAGAAACATTAGATGAAGCGGTAGAAGATATGGTGCCGCTGCCTGCTGCCGAAATATCGCCAGTAACAGTTAAGTCAAAACCATTCAACACCAAAGTTCCGCTTTGCAGGGTAAGTGTTCCTGCTACGGTTAGGTCGCTGCCCAGTGTTACGGAGTTTCCACTGCCTACATTAACAGTAAGCGTACCGACAACTCCACCACTAATCACAATGGGTGATGTAATTCCGCCATTGGCATTAATAACCAACCCTGCGCTTGCATTAGCTGTTAATGAGCCGCTTCCGGTTACATCTGCTGCTACTCCGAGTGTGAGTGTTTGTCCGCTTATATCTAGACTACTGCCATTGGCGATGCTCAGTGTTCCTCCCACAGTTAAAGCAGAGCCTAAGGCTACTGAATTGCCCGAGCCTACATTGATGCTGAGGTCGTGCACCATTTGCCCGCCCGCTGCAAAAGTTAATGCACCCGATAAACCACCGGAAGTAGTAATGCTGATGTTGGAAGAAGCATTTCCGCTGAGTGAACCGGAGCCGCTTACACTGCCGTTAATGGTAACCGATGCTCCGCTTATGTTCAGCGTTCCGCTGGTTAGCTGCAGCGAGCCGTTAATAGTAACGCTTCCGCCAATTTGTGCCTGATTGTTAGTGCCTACGTTAACGGTTAAACTGTTCACTGCATTTCCGCTTCCGCTAAAGTTGAGCGAACCGGCAATGCCCGCAGATGCATTAATACTAATATCAGATGTTGCGGTAGATGATATGGAGCCACTGCCTGATGCTGATACATTTCCCGAAGCAGCAATGGTTAGGTCAAAACCATTCAGGACCAAGGTTCCGCTTTGCAGGGTAAGTGTTCCTGCTACGGCTAGGTCGCTACCCAGTGTTACGGAGTTTCCGCTGCCTACATTAACAGTAAGCGAACCGATAACTCCACCGCTGATTGTAATGGGAGCAGTAATGTTACCATTAGCATTAATTACCAAGCCGGAACTTGCATTAGCCGATAATGAGCCGCTTCCGGTTACATCGGCTGTTGCACCAAGGGTAAGTGTTTGTCCGCTTATGTTTAAGCTGCTGCCATTGGCAATATTCAGTGTTCCTCCCACAGTTAAAGCGGAGCCTAAGGCTACTGAATTGCCCGAGCCTACATTGATGCTGAGGTCGTGTACCATTTGCCCGCCTGCCGCAAAAGTTAATGCGCCCGATAAACCACCGGAAGTAGTAATGCTGATGTTAGTAGAAGCATTACCGCTTAAAGAACCGGAGCCGCTTACACTGCCGTTAATGGTAACCGATGCACCGCTTATGTTCAGGGTTCCGCTGGTTAGCTGCAGCGAGCCGTTAATAGTAACGCTTCCGCCAATTTGTGCCTGATTACCTGTACCAACGCTTATGCTAACATTATTAACAGCGTTTATGCCTGTAGTAAAATTTAAGGAACCTGACATGCTTCCGCTGGCATTGATATTAATATCGGAACCGGGAAGAGAGGCGGAAACTGTACCACTGCCGATAGCAGAAATATTGCCGGTAACAGTCAGGTCATTTCCGTTCAACACTAATGTTCCGCTAGTGAGCGACAAGGTTCCATCAACAAACAAATCGGTGCTGAGGGTTACCGTGTTACCCGCTCCCACATCAACCGTAACATTGGTTAAGCCCGAACCGGTTAGTTCTATGCCGGCAATTGCTGTGCCGCCTGTATAAGTAACATTATAGTTTCCGGAGAGGCCGATAGTACCACCGCTAAGAGAAAGAACTCCACCTGAAACTACAATAGTGCTGTTGTTGCCTACATCAACACTGCCACCAGCTAATATGCTGAGTGTTCCGGCAACCAGATTTAATGTTTGATTGGCTACTAAATCGGCAGCTATTTGCAAGGTTGTTGCCGAACTGGTAACCGTATTTGCTGTTATAGATCCGGTAAATGTTACTAAAGCGCCCGTGTTTAATGTAACAGCACCCACAGTTATGGTCCCGTTTCCTGATACAGTTCCTAATGTTGAAACAGTTAATGAGTAGTTGGAAGCAGAAGTAAGCGTGCCTTGTACATCGAGCGTGGCTAAGGCGCCCGAAATAGTAACATTGTCATCTAATGTTACCGTTATGCCCGATGGGATAACAATTTGATCGAGCGTAACATTGGTAGGTGGGGCTGAAATGCCCCAAGTAGCTGAACTGGTCCAGTTACCCGATGCCACAGCCGTAAATGCAGCTCCGAATGCGGAGGCGTTTGTCAGCATAATTGCTATCAGCAACAAACCGACTTTTTGTAATTGTAGTTTTGTGGTTTTCATAAAAATTGATTTTGGTTAACAATGAATATTTCTCCCCTATAGCGTTTTTATTGTGGCTCTGTCCAGTCTTGTTCGTGGGTGGGGCATATCCAGCCGTTTCCCGCACAAGCCGTACAGTTATTTCCGATGCATTTCCCTGACCCCTTACAATTTTTGCACGGTTTCAATAGCTGTCCACACCAATAACAGCGTACATTGATTACACGTGTTATGTAAGCCAATTGAAAGTTTCGATGTGTTTGCTTGATCATCTTGCTTATGTTTAATGGGTTTAATACAAAAAAGATTGCGGGTCGGCTAAATCAATAGGCCAACCGTGTTTTGGCAGCGGACCAAGTCCTTCTGTGTTATCAAGCGGAAACCGTATGCCTAATACTTCGCCAATTTCCTCGGTGTAATTATTGCTTGCCGTGCATTGAGTAATCAATTGTGTTAATCGCCATTGAATGGAAATGGTGTTGTAGTAAATAAACCCTTCTGAAAAAGAATCGCTGTGGTCAATAATTACTTTCAGCAGTTCCACATCATTTTTAAATGTGGCTACCTCGTTAGGGTTTAAGCCCAAAAACTGTGTGTATCGGTCAATACCATTCGAAAATTTTATCGCTTCGGATAAAATGGTAAGGATGTTGTTTTTGTCAAGCGTTGCCATGGAGAATAGTTTTAGTCAATTTTTATTTCGGGTAACAATCCCATTTGACGCAGCATATCGGCACCATCCCATAAAAACCGTGCTTTAGAAACTTTACCGTTTCGCAACTCCAAAAACGTTGTTCCGCACACTTCCAGTTTTTTTCCGGTGGGGGGTATGTTAATGTACTTGCCTTTATGTGTGCCTCGTGCTGTCCAAAAAATGGCGAGCTTTTCGTTTTGCCCTACCGTTTCAATCACATCAAACTTTAAATCGGGGAAAGCATTAAAAAAACGGTGCCCCATTTCGCGAAAGGAATCCGGCTCGTAAACGGCTTTGTCTTCGCTGATAACTTCGTTTCCGAAATTATCGCCATACAGTTCCAGCAACTTTTCTGTGTTGTGGCTGTTCCAGGCTTCTATCCATTCGTGTAAAAAGTCAGTCATGATTTCTAAAATTTTACAGCGTAAAGGTGCCTACCGTTCCTGCTCACCTGCAAGACCGCCTTTTGTTCACTTTTTGTTCAATTTGTTAAAAATGAATCAGGAAGAAGTTTCCTGTTTCCAGAGGTGTTCAAACACAAGAGTAACCGCTTTTTTAAGATGCCTGCGGTAAGTAGAAAAGGGTAGCTGAAGAAATTCGGCTGTTTGTTCCTGCGAGCCAACAGGATTTATAAATGTGCGGTATAGCAACCTGTGCAGACGATCATAGCGGGGCGAGTCTTCAAGTTTTTTGAGTGCTTCGTCTAATTTTTCTTTCAGGCGTACCACATTGTCAGTTTTATCTTCTGCCGAACCATTCCGCATAAACTTTGAATGAAGTAAGGGGTTGTTCTCCAATTTGTGTTCGTGGTGATAATCCTTCAGAGCGCTGTAAACACTTTGGAAAAATTCCTGCTCTGTTAACACGGCTACCTCGGGTTTCAACTTGTCGGCACTTGTTGCCGATGTTCCTGTTTTTTCTTTCCGCACTAAACTACTCAGCCATAATTTTGGAGGCACTTTCCGCCAGTCGTGTACATAGAACCCCCGTGGAATATTATTGGCTACGTAATCAAGCGAAGGCACATGCTCCATACCATAATAGTTGAGCAACACTTTCCAGTAATCCGGATTTGATACCGTAAGAAGATGCACTGCCAACCCTTTTGTGGTAAGGTAATACTGCGTTATGAAGAGGAAAATAGATGATTGTATCTTGGAAATGTTCTGATGAGTGCCGGCAGCCATCCAAAAGCGGAATATTGTACTCACTTCTCCTTTTCGCAAATGGAAATCGCGGTTAACGTAGTCTATTGCATTTTGAACAATGTCGTCATTTATCTTTTCATCCGGTGCAATTTCGTTAGTGTTGATACGCATCACAAAACCACTTTGAGGATTTAACGGGCTTCTCCATACCCACACCTGTGTAGCGGGGTGATTTAGCCAAAATTTAAATCGCTTTACTGATTCGGTTCCGTAAAATTCCTCCACCATTTTGGCAAGCGGTTTTACATCATCGGGCTTCATCAGGTCCACCCAGTATTCGTTGTTTTCCTCCCAATGATAAAACGAGCGTACTGCAGGATTTTTACGCTGTAGGTAAGTGAGAGCAAAAAGAAATTTCTGTTGCTCTTCTCCGCTGGAGTCTTCCAGTTTTCTGATGTAATAGTTTGCCGTTTTATTATACAGGTGCGAAAACCAATCGGGGTTTCTCCACTTTAAATCAGCTAAAAGCGATTCGCGCACCAAGTCGTGCGGATATAGTCCGAATTTGTTGTACTCAATAAACGATAAACTTTTCAACCACTCAAAAATTTCCGATGCATCTTCCAACTCCATTACCGATGCGAGCAGCGATTCGGTAATTACGTACGTGAGCGCGCAAATTTCTAAAGCTGTTTTATGTGCCGGGGATGGCGACTTGAGTGAAAAATGTTCGAGAAGCGTTTGAATAACATCCTGCGATTCTTCGGGTGAAAAATCTTTGCCGGGGTGCTGAATAAATAAATCAGCCACCAATGACAATGCTAAAGGATGCCCGTGTGTAAAATCGAGAATTTTTTGGTGCTGCTCTGTTGGCACATTCCGCTTCTGAAGGTAAACACTGCTTTCGCTGGGCGATAAGTTGCGAAGCGGCATAACTTTAATAAGATTTTGCCAGCCGGGGTCTGCAATCCATTGTGGCGAAGGTGCATTTCTTGAACATAGAACGGTAAGCAAACTTTCGGGTAGTTGTGGTAGAAATTCTTCGCGCAACCAGTTTTCGAGAGGTGCTAATTTGTGGTAGTTATCAATGAACAATACAAAAGTACGGTCGGTTTTTTCAAAAACATCCATTACCTCTTGTGTAGTTGTTACGTTCAGCGCATCGCAAAGGGCTTCGTAAAACCCGGCTGTACTTGGTATCACATCGCGCCCGTCAATATACATGTACAGATTGTGTGCTTGAAGGCAGCGCTCAGTTAATTCCCGGAGTAAACTTGTTTTGCCCTGGCCTGCCGGTCCGTAGATAAACAGAATATTGCTGGAGAGGCACTTTTCAGTTAGAAGTTCCTGAAACTCTGCCAGTTCACTTTCGCGTCCGGTAAAATGCTGTTTGCGCGCTTTGGTCAATATGTCGGCAATGCGAGCCATAGGTACATTTCAGATTCGAAAACATAATCTGTATTGTTGAAAGATAAGCGTTCCTGTATATGTATAGTTATTATTTTAACGGCAAGGTATATTTTTTAGTGTTTGCAGTAAAGTTGTTGCCAATTGATATTTGATTTTGTGACAGGTTTTTAACAGCGGGCATTATAAATTTTATTCCATTGGAAAGGTAAACGTGAACTTAGCACCTTTAAAAGGCATTTGTGGTTCCAAATTATCTCGCAGCCGCTGCAATAGCAGCAAAACTCACTTTAGTGTTTGGAACTTGTAGTATGGTTTGGATGCAGGCTTCGGCAGTAGCACCGGTTGTTACCACATCATCCACCAGCAAAATATGTTTGCCTTGCAGTTGTGCAGTATCTTTCACCGAAAAAATTTCTGCCACGTTACCCCAGCGGTCGAAGCGCGTTTTCCTGGTTTGGGAAACATTTTCATGGGTACGTTGGAGAGCCGTAAAAGAGTATGGAACATTAATGGTATCGGCTAATGCCTTTGCAAATGGTTCGCACTGGTTGTAGCCGCGCAACTGTTGTTTTTTCCAATGCAAAGGAACAGGCACAATGAGGTCAACGTTTTTGATGATGGAATTCGGCTGCCTTAGTTTTCTCCCGAGGAGTTTGCCGCAGTATTCGCCTGCATCTTTCCTGCCTTTGTATTTGAGGCTGTGCAGCAGATGCTGTATGGCTCCACCTTTGGTGAAATGATACAAGGCAACCGCACCCTGCAATGGCACTCTGCCCCAAAAGCGTTTTACGAGTTTGTTTTCGGCTTCGAAGCAGTGGTCGGTTTGAGGTAATTCATTTTCGCAACGAAAACAAAGCACCATCTCCCCTTTAAGTAAGGCATTACTGCAAGTAAGGCAAATGTTAGGATAAAAGAGATTGAAAAAGTCGGTAAGATATTGGCGGGCAATAGTAAGCATAACGTTGTGTTGTTACGAAACCACTGTTACATCTTCATCGTTTAGCGTTTCGGTTTCTCCTTTAAAGCGCAGCAGCAAACGCGCCACTGTTACTACATCTTTTTGGCAGTAATCTACAATCATTGGCAGGTTGTTTTCCTGCCAGTAAACGCGGCATACATCTTTGCCTTCAATGATATCTTTGGGTGTAGGGATATTCAGAATCTCCGCCAAAAGTTTTAACGAAGTGTAGTGTTTGTAGTCGCCAAATTTCCAAAGCTGTAGGGTGTCCACGTCTTCAGTTTGCCAAGGGCGCTTGCCGGAGCGGTCGAGTATGTCGGGCAATAGAATGTTATTGATGAGCATTCTGCGGCAGAGAAACGGAATATCAAACTCGCGGATGTTGTGCCCGCAAAAGTGAAAACGCTCGCTGTTGTTGAAACTCTTTTTGAGCAGGGTAACAAAATCGTTGAGCAACACTTTTTCATCATCACCATAAAATGATTTGAGGCGCAAGATTCGTTTCGATTTTTCTTTATCGGTTCGGAAAAAGCCGACTGATATACAAATGATTTTTGCAAACTCGGCAAACACTCCGCTGCGCTTCAGGTATGTTTCCGAAGCAGTTTCATTTTCGGTATTGTGCAGGGTGTTGTGTTTTGCTTCCCATAAGTTTTTGATGTTTTCGCCCAACTGCGAATGCGAAGCATGCTGAGGCACGGTTTCGATATCAATAAAAATAAGGTCGCTGAGGTGTACGTGTGGCAGCATAGACAACTGCTTTTTATCAAATTAGTTTTAAATTTAGTAAATGAATTGAATTAGTCATGCGCGGACGCTTCAGCGAAATGCCAATGTTCAAGATTGTATTACCAATACTGGTTGGCGTTGGTGCAGCAATTGCCGCAGAAGTTTTTCTAAAGGATAGCTTTTTACCATTACTTGTTTTAAGCGCGGTTTCGGTTACTGCTTTTGTTTACCTGTTTGTATTTAGAAAGTTGAGTGTTCAGCGGCAGTTTGCGCTGCGGCCAACCGAGGGAGTGGCGATTAGCGTGGTGTTGATAGCCATAGGATATGCGCTTACATGGTTGAATGCTACTACTCACTACACCAATCATTTTTCGAAAATTCAAAAAGCGGATGGATTTTATGTTGCGGTAATCCGACAGCCGTTGTTGGAGAAAGAAAACATACTGACGACTACTGCCGAGGTGGAGCAAGTGTATTCCGAAGGGAAAGCCATAAACACTCAAGGGCAAATTCTCCTCAACTTTTTGCGCGACAGCAATAGCGAACAGTTACAGTATGGCGATAGAGTTGTGTTGCAAACCAAACCCGAAGAATTTGATGCACCGCAAAATCCGGGTGAGTTTGATTTTAAGTTGTATCAAAGTTTTCACCGGATTTATCACCGTGCGTTTCTTAAGCCCGATGATTGGAAAGTGCTGAGCAGCGGCAATGGAAATTGGTTGTTTGAAAACGTGTATGCTTTGCGGCAACAATTTCTGGAAATAATAAGAACCTACATAACTGATAAAAATGATTTTGCAGTTGCCAGCGCTATGCTGCTCGGCTATCGCGATTTTATGACCGATGAAGTGGTGCAAGCGTATGCCAGCTCGGGCGCATTGCACGTGCTTTGTGTAAGCGGACTGCACGTGGGTATTATCTTTCTCATCATGAACTCGCTGCTTGGTTGGTTAGATAAGCACGGCACTAAATGGAGAATTATCAAAGCGGTTTTTATCATACTCTTCATTTGGTTCTATGCTTGCCTTTCAGGTTTAAGTCCATCGGTAATGCGGGCGGCTACCATGTTCAGCATGATACAAACGGGCAAGGTACTGTACCGGCATGTAAACATTTACAATGTTATTGCTGCAAGCATTTTGGTGCTGGCGGTTTTCAATCCATATATTGTAACGGAAATAGGATTCCGCCTCAGCTATTTGGCGGTGTTTGGGATTATTTATCTGCAACCGAAAATTTATACGCTGCTTGTAGTAAAAAACAAGATACTAAACAAGGCTTGGGAGATTACAGCCGTTTCCATTGCAGCGCAAATTGCCACTTTTCCCATCGGACTGTACTACTTTCACCAGTTTCCAAACCTGTTTTTTGTTTCTAATTTGCTGGTAATTCCGCTCAGTGGTTTTATAATGTATGTTGGAGTAGCGCTCATTGCTTTACATGCAGTACCGATTGCAAACATCGTTCTCGGGAAAGCGTTGGCAGGAATGATTTGGGTGTTGAATCAAAGCATTTTTCTGGCAGATAAAATTCCGTACAGCCGAACGGAAGGCATAAGCATTGCCATGTGGGAAATGCTTATGATTTATATGGTGATTGCGCTAGGTTGCGTATATACCGAAACCAAACGTCCGAAGGTTGCCCTTGCAACACTTGCCGGAGTATTGCTGCTGGCAGTCATGTTCTCGTATGATTGGTACACCGATAAAACCAGCCGGCAGTTAGTAGTGTATAAAGTGAAAAACAAAAAAGCAATTGCGCTTTTGCACAACGGACAAGTGTTGCATGATTTTGATGAAGCACTGTTGAGCAATAAAAGTTCGATGCTGTTTCATGTGCGCCATCATTGGTGGAGTTTAGGTGTAAAAAACGAAAAGAACATTTCGGCTTTTGCCCAGAAACTTCCCTTTGGCAAACTGATTTCGTGTGGCGGATACAAGGTTTTGATAGTGGACAGCACCTTAGAGAAATACAGTCATGATTTCGAAAACAAGCTGCAAGCAGACTATGTAGTGCTATCGCAAAACACCAAAGTATATCTTGAAAACCTTTGCAAAGCCATTGATTTTAAGCAGTTAATTTTTGACAGCAGCAACCGCGAATGGCGGGTGAGTTATTGGAAAAAGGATTGTGAGAAACTGAAGTTAGATTACTGGGATGTGAATGAGAAGGGCGCGTTTGTGGTTAGTTTGTAAGACGTTCTCAAGCATTTAAAAGGATAGTAACTTCATTTTTCAATAGAGGCAAGTGTTTAACTAACACATTCCAAACCACATTATCTTCCACTTCGTCATATCCATGTATCAATTTATTCCGCATATCAACCACTCTCCTTGAATTAGTAATCTTCAAAGCCGGCTCCTCTCTAAGCGCATTGCTTAATGCTTCGCCTATTACAGATAGCCGCCATTGCACCGCACTCTTTACCATCTCATTTTGCTCATACTCTTCAAAACACTTAACGGTATTTTGAAACTTCTCAATACGACCAATACTGTGTAACGCATCTTCAAGATAACGCTTGACTTCATCCCTCATAAATAGGTGTTTTAGAGCGGTTCATCACCCTGATAAAGTAGGGGTTACGAAGCTGCTTTTCGGTAAGCAAGTCAACCGGATGATTAAGCAGTTGAGGCAGCTTTTCATCCAACGCCCAATACAGGTCACCATACTCAACAGGATCTAATCCTTCTTCGAAGGCGATTAGCAAATCTACATCGCTCTCAGCATTAAAGAGGTTAGTGCACACTGAACCAAAAGCATAAGCTCATTTTACTTTGTGCTCTTTCAACAGCTTAATAAGCATTGGCAATTTACTTTGTATGCTGGAGTGTAACATAATGCAAGCTTACTAAAATGTGTTGTCTCTTATGAATGTCTGCCGCACCTACTTCCATGGGAAAAGCTTTAGGCTCAAGGTGCGCGGGAAGGTGCCAAAGATTTGCTGCACTATTTCTTGTAATCCCAATTTACCACTGTGCAACCGGGCAATGCGGTACGCAGCGGCTCAATTTTCTCTTTGGTGATGTTGTTGTAACTAAGGTCGAGAAAAGTGAGATTTTTCATTTTTTCGAACTTGGGTTTTTCAATCTCAAACTTCATTTTAATGTTCATGCTGAAATTGAATTCTTTTAGGTTGGTCAGGTTGTAGAAATCGGCAGGCAGTTCGGTTATCTCATTGGCTTTGAGGTCGAGCCATTCCAGATTTTTCAGTTGGGTAAATGTACCGGGCAACGATGAAAGCAGGTTATCGCGCAAATCGAGTTTACGCAAATTGACAAGTTGATGGATGCAGGCAGGCAGTTGTTCGATAACGTTATCCTTCAGCGAAAGTTCTTTCAGGTTTTGCAACTGACAAAGAACATCGGGCAACAGTTTAATTTTCTTTTCGGGGCGGTTGAAAAAGTTGCCATCCAGATTAAGAACTTCGAGTTGGGTAAGTTTAGCAATATCGGCAGGAATAGAAGCAGATTCGTTTAGTCCTAAATCAAGGGTTCTAAGTTGGGTAAGTTTGGTAATTGGCAACGGAAAGCCGGAAAGTTTATTGAGGTTAAGGCTGAGGTATTCGAGTGAAGTTAGCCCTTCGAAACCCGCGGGAAGATTACTGAGTTGATTGCCCGCCAGGTTAAGGTAACGCAGTTTTTTAAGATTGCCGAAATTGGGCCCGAGGTCGGTAATTTTATTCATGCGCGAGCCCATTTCGAAATAGCCGAGGTCTAAGTATTCAAGGTTTATCAGATTGCTGAAAGTAAGCGGAAGCACAGTTAGGCGATTGCCTTTCAGGTTAAGCGTTTTGAGCGCTGTAAGATTGCCAACTTCAACCGGCAATGCCGTGATGTTGCATTCGCTGAGGTTGAGTTCAGCGAGTTTTGAAAGCGGTGCCAACGAAAGCGCTACCGCTTTCATATCCAAATTAAGATTGCGACTTAAGTTTAGTTGCGTGAGATTGATGAGAAAAGTGAAAGAGGATGGAAGTTTGCGGATGTCGTTACCGGAATAGTTGAGTACCTGCAAGCTTTTAAGTGCGCCAATTTTATCATTGATTTCGAAAAAGCCGCTGTTGGCAAAGTTGAGGTCAGTTACATTAAGCGCCTTTAGTTTGTCAAACACATCATCATCGTACAAATACGCATTGTGTTCGAGGTTGAGCACTTTCAAATTTTTGAGCAGCACAAACGAATCGGGAAGAGCATTGATGTTGTTGTCCTTTAAGTTCAGTTCTTCGAGTGCAGTGAGTTGCTTAATAGTATTCGGCAATTTTTTGTGGTTACCTCCTTCGAGGCTTAAGCGCTTTAATTGGGGTAGTGAGGCTAACTGTTCAAACAGTTTGTACAAATCGAGTTGCGTACACTTTAAGCAGTTAAACTCCTCCAGTGCAGTAAACTTTGAAATATCATCGCGAAACTGCGTACGTGGAAAAGCTTTGAAAGTAAGAATGCGTGTGGCTGTAACATTTTTAAGCGCTTCATCAATTATCGCATTGGCGTTTTCTTCATCCACATTAGCGGCTGCTTTTTTAGCTTCTTCAAACTGTTGGGTATAAAGTTTATTGAGCGAGTCTTTGGCTGATTGCGGAAGTTTATCCCAATCCTGCTGGGTAAAAACAGGCTGTTGTGCAAGTGCTGTTTGCACAATAAAGAAAAGTATAACGGTAAAGAGTCTGTTCATTCAAGTATTGTTGCAGCCGCAAAATATAAATTCTGTTGCTATAGGATGGCCGCAAATCATTAGCATTGCAAAGGATGACACTCTTTAACACCATCATAGCCATTGCAGCCACGGTTTCACTTTTCATTTTCAGTTTGAAAGGTTTTTCGAAAGAGCTGCAGCACCTTGGTGCCGAGCGGTTGAAAAAGTGGCTTTCGCGTATTACTGCCAACCGCATGTTTGGCTTTTTGTTGGGCGCATTGCTCACGGCACTTATACAATCAAGCAGCGCAGTTACGTCTATTACCGTTGGTTTGGTTGATTCGGGTATTATCAGTTTTTTCAACAGTCTTTCGGTGCTGGTGGGTGCCAACCTCGGCACAACTTTTACCGCGTGGTTAGTGGCATTTAAGTTAGATAACCTCGGGAGCATTCTGCTGGTGATTGCCATGGTAGTCAGTTTCATTCCGGGCAAAATTCACTTAATAGGTAAATCGTTTTTTTATTTAGGCCTGCTCTTGTTCAGCCTTCAGCAAATAAATATTGTGTTGAAACCGCTGAGCGGTGATGCCGATGTAATTAAGTGGATGGCACAGGCGGATTTTATTCCGGTGGGCGTGTTGGCGGGAACCATTGTTACGGCTGTGTTGCAATCGAGTTCGGTAACTACGGGTTTAAGCATTGTGCTGGTTTCGCAAGGGGTGCTTTCGGTGCAGGGAGCCATAGCGGTGGTGGTAGGTTGCAACCTCGGCACTACTACTACGGCAATTATCGCATCACTTTCGCTGTCGAAAACCGCAAAAAGCGTAGCAGTTGCTAATGTGCTGCTGAACCTTGCGGGATTGTTGGTGTTTCTGCCATTTATTAAACCGCTTACAACTTTTATTCAGGGATTAGAATCGGAAACTACTTATCAGGTCGCTACAGCCCATTTGGTATTTAACCTGATTGTAGCCGCTATTGCGCTGCCGTTGTTAACACCATTCAGTAAGTTAGTATTAAGAGTAACAGGGAACGGAAGTGTTCAATAGTATCCTATGTGTAACTTCGTTATATGCTTGGGGAATGAAAACAATAAGCTAAGATGAAGAGCAGTAAAAAAATGTTGACACCAACACAAGCCGAAACATTGCTTGGCGTATTGAAAAACAGGTTTGAAAAAAACATGAATCGCCACAAAGGCGTTGAGTGGAAAGATGTAGCTGCGAAACTTAAAACAAACCACGAAAAACTGTGGTCGCTGAATGAAATGGAAAAAACAGGTGGCGAACCCGATGTTATTGGTTTCGACAACCGCACGGGTGAATTTCTTTTTTGTGATTGTGCAGCGGAAAGTCCTGCCGGTAGGAGAAGTACTTGTTACGACCGTGAAGGTTTAGAGTCGAGAAAAGAACATAAACCCGCAAACAATGCCGTTGACATGGCCGTTGACATGGGCATTGAGCTACTAACGGAAGAACAATATCTCCACTTACAAACGCTTGGAACATTCGACACCAAAACTTCAAGCTGGTTGAAAACACCTTCAGAAATAAGAAAATTCGGTGGCGCTATTTTTGGCGATTTCCGTTACGGTAAAGTTTTTGTGTATCACAACGGAGCACAATCTTATTACAGTGCCAGAGGATTTCGTGGTTTGTTGCGCGTGTAATATCGAAGTAGAAAATCTATTCGGTTTTTTCCGGACGCATTTGAGGAAAAAACAAAACCTCCTGTATGCTTGGCTGATTGGTCATCAACATAGCAAGGCGGTCAATACCAATTCCGATTCCCGACACAGGCGGCATGCCGTATTCGAGCGCGCGGAGAAAATCGTGGTCAATAAACATAGCTTCGTCATCGCCACGCTCCATTAGTTTTGCCTGCTCTTCGAAACGAGCGCGCTGGTCAATAGGGTCGTTCAGCTCGCTGTATGCATTGGCTAATTCCTTTCCGTTAATCATTAACTCAAAGCGCTCAACCAGTCCGGGTTTGCTGCGGTGCTTTTTAGTAAGCGGACTCATCTCCACCGGATAATCCATAATGAAAGTGGGCTGCACAAATTTCTTCTCACACAGTTCGCTGAAAAGTTCGTCAATCAGTTTACCATGTCCCATAGAGTTGTCCACTTCTATGCGATGCTTTTTACAAAGCTCGCGCAACTGCTCTTCGTTCATGTTGCTTACATCTTCTCCGGTAGCTTCCTGTATGGCATCTAAAATTCCGATGCGTTTAAAAGGTGCCTTAAAACTGATGATATTATCACCCACCTTTACATCGGTGGTTCCGTGCAAGGCGATGGCTATCTTCTCGAAAAGTTTTTCGGTGAAATCCATCATCCAGAAATAGTCTTTGTAAGCCACATAAAATTCCAGCACGGTAAACTCGGGATTATGGGTGCGGTCCATTCCCTCGTTGCGGAAATTGCGGCTGAACTCATACACAAAATCAAATCCGCCCACAATCAATCGCTTTAAATAAAGTTCATTGGCAATACGCAAATAAAAAGGAACATCGAGCGCATTGTGATGTGTAACAAAAGGTCGTGCAGCCGCACCACCCGGAATGTTCTGCAACACCGGAGTGTCCACTTCCAATCCGCCATGCTCGTTCAGAAAATCGCGGATGGTTTGAATCATTTTGGTGCGCTTCAGAAAAGTTTCGCGCACACCGGAGTTTACTACTAAGTCAACATAACGCTGACGGTAACGCAACTCAGGGTCAACAAAGGCATCGTGAACAGTAACGTTGCCTTGCTCGTCCTTCGTTTCTTTCACTATCGGCAGCGGACGAAGCGACTTGCCGAGGAACTTAAACTCCTTTACGTGTATAGTAGTTTCCCCTGTTCTAGTTTTAAACACAAAGCCTTTTACGCCAATAAAGTCGCCAATGTCGAGCAACTTCTTTACCACTTCATCAAACAGCGTGGCATCTTCGCCAACGGTTAAATCGTTGCGCGAAACGTAGAGTTGAATTCTGCCGTGTTGGTCTTCAATAACGGCAAATGCCGCTTTGCCCATTAAGCGAATAGCCATTAACCTTCCGGCAATGCTTACTTCCTGAAAGTTCTTCAGTTCATCGTTGTATTCCGATAGTATTTGATTACTGTTGCAGTTTACTTCAAAAAGTTCGGCAGGGTACGGGTTAATGCCGAGGCGCTCAAACTCTTTCAGTTTTTCGCGCCTTACTATTTCCTGTTCGCTTAAATGCTCGCTCATTGCTTAAATTTTTAATCCGAACGCCTGTTTCGGAGAGGCAGCGAAAATAAAAAATCCCTTTGCTTGAGCGATTGGGTAAAAGACGCTACCGGATGGTATCCACACAGAACGAAAGCCCGTTAACCGGGCAGTAGGAAGTTTGGGTTTTCAGCACTTGCTCGTTCAGCTTAATAGTGGCGGTTACCGACTGGTGCGATGAAGCGGTGTTGTAAGCCAGCAGCAGCACTTCCTGATTCTTTTTTGCATTGAATGAATACTTCCAGTTGCTATCCTTGTAATGCTCGGTGGTTTGGGTACCCTGTTGATCGGAAATGTAAACAACCATACAGTTGGTGCAGCCAATGGAGTATTCCACTTTGTAAGTTTGTGCATCTTCTTTTTTACAAGATGAAAACAGAAGCGCTATAAAAACTATAATAAGGCGCGATTGCTTCATGGCTCAATTTGTGTTTCAAAGACAAGCTAAAAATATTTTGCGTTGCATCAGATTTTGCCTTTCATCCATTCCTTAAAATTGAAATACCCCGATTCGGGAACTTCCTTTGTTGTTTTCTCCATCAATAATTGTTTCTGCTTTTTATCAATAGTGGAAGGGTGCTTTTTCAGAAAAGGAATAATGGCATTATACAGTTCATTGCTCTTCTCCTCCTTCATTACCTGCCGTTGAAACGACTGAATCTGATACTCGAGCAAATCGTAATTCTGTAACTCAAAATGAATAAGCAAGTTGAGAAAGCGCGCGTTGTTGTACTGCTGAAATTTTTTGGGGGCATCCGCATGGTTCAGCAGTTCAACCGAATGCGAAAGCGCAGCGCTATACTTTTTTGCGCGAAACGCAGCACGGGTAAGCAAATCAAGAAACACAAATTTGTCATTCAGATTCAGTTCCGCTTTGTGTTGTTTTAGTTGTCTCCTTAAATCTTGTTCAACAGAAGTAAACTTTGCGTAGTTGAATTCGTAATAGTGGCGCTGCATTTCAATTATCCAGTTGTGAATAACCGCCTGCTCCCACAAACGCACCGAAATAGTTTGCTGTGCTATTCGTTTTCGGAACTGCGCTAACCGCACATCAAACTTTTTATACTCGCCCAGTTCAAGCATCAGCAAAAGCACGTTGTTGGTAAGCAGCACATAATCCTGCAAGCGCAGTTGCATAATTTCCGGATGCGCCTCCAGAATTTCAATTTCCTTTTGCAGGTGAACAACACACTCCTTCCGTTTATGCGTGTAATAATAAAAGGTGGAATGAATGTGATGAAACTTGAGCAGCGACACTACGCACAATGCCCGCTTCTCGCTTTTCATTAAATCGCTTTTCATCAGCTTGCCTGCTTCATTCAAACTTGCTTTACTTCCCGACTGCAGGGAATGAGTCAAGTTGTATTCCAGCCGGTCGTAGTCGTAAGTGTTCTGCATTTTTTGCAACACCATTATCCGTTCATCTAACATTGCATTCATCACTTTTATAGTAGAAGCATCGTACGATTTTCCGAATAGAAGCATTGCCTGTTCCAATCCCGAAATCTCAATCAGCTCGCGGAACAACTCGCATTGTTCTGCCGTCTTTCTGCATCTTCGCAACAATTTTTCGGCTTGCGAATGCAGCCCTCTTTCGAACAGAAGCGAAGCGTTTTGCAACTGTTGCCGCAACTCAGCTCTAACTGTTACATCGGCATGATAATTCCGTAGCGATTTCAGAACTAAGTTGTAGAGATAATTTTTGAGAACAGAAAACTGAGAAGATGATTTGCCTTTCGAAAAAATTTCCGTCAGCAATTTTTCGTTGTATCTTTCCTGTGCATCTATAGCATCAAATAAACGCAGATAAACATTTTCCTCCCCTAACACATGTAGTTGAGCAAATTTTTTGAAATAGGTTTTCTCCGTTTGCGAAAGCGATTTAACGAGTTGAAAAATATCGTCCGATGTGGTCATCGCTTACAAAATACAAAATTGTGTTTCAGTGCCTGTTGTTTTGAAGCCCGGGTTTGACTCCTAAAAATGAGCCAAACTTGATTAAACCCTGCGCGCTTTTCGGCAGACCTTTGTTCTAACAAAAACAAACGCCATGGAAAAGATTGCAAACAAATGGATGACAACAGCTGCTGTTGTTCTCATAGCTGCCACTTGTCTTTTTGCTCAGGAACCAACTTGTATAAAGCAGGGAAAAAATTTGCCGGAAAACGATTGTGCACCCTGCGTACTCGATGCGAAGTACAACATCATTGTTCAGAACCTGCTGGAGGTAAACGAAGTTTACCGCATGGAGGAAGAGTTGAATAAAATGGTGGAAACGATGGATGCTGTTTACAAAACATTCGGCAATCTTAAACAAAAGGGGTTTGATGAATTAGACATGAACCTTAAAAAATTGTACGAAGAAGCGAAGAACAATCCGCAGCGCGCCATGGAGCTGATAAGCTGGATGGAGGGAGAATTGGAAAAAGCCGGATGTAACAAAAAGGGCAAAGCGTTTGACACCCGCAGCGATGGCGTAAGCACCGGTGGTTTGCAAAGTGTGAGCAATAATGCCACTTCTGCAATAAGAAATCTTACGTTCCCTAACTATCAAGGTCCCGCTGAACCTACTTTTGACTGTTGCGAAAACCCGCGCTGGCAACCGAACGATATACTCATTACCAATGCACAGTTGCTTCACAACAACTTTATGCAGTTCAAAAAAATGTTTGAGGATTTTAAACTGATGCACCTAGTGCAAATTCAAGGAGTACAGCAGGCGGTATGGCATTTCCAGAAATACGATGCGGATGCAAAGAAGAAAATGGAACAATTGACCAACCAACGCTTTTGCAACGTAATTACCAAAGCGCTTTCGCAATCGGGTGCCATGAGCGCAAAAGATGCCGAGTTTCTGAACAGCCAGATAAAACAGTATTACGAAACCAACGATATGCTCAGTTTGTATGGTGCAGTTAAAGCCGGGTTGGGTGAAGATGCCGCACTGCTGGCGCAGTTTCTGGTAGAGAATTACACCGCTACCGATTTGTTCGGAAACTTTGGCGACATTATCAAGAACAATCCTGCAAAATTGAAAGCACTGCAAAGTTTGAGCGTACCACTCAAAGGCGCTTCGTGGCTGAGCAGTTTTATGAATTTGGTATCGCTTGCAGAGGCATCAGTGAACGTGTTCTTTGATACGTTTATGAAACTCGGAGGTAACTCATTTGTCATTAAAACACAAAACGAGTTGTGGTGTGTAGCCGCACAATACTATTACTACGCCATGCAATCGGTATTAACCAATGCCGCAGCGCTTAACAACATGAAAAAGGCAATGCAGAAAGTTCATTCGTTCTTTCCGAATACGGTTATTCCGTTAGAGGGATTAGATGGACTGACTGCCGAGGAGGCACAGCAAAAAATATCTGCCCTGTTCGGCTCAAAAGACTTGAAAGCAACTTTAGAAGAAAATCGTTATACGGTTCAGTTGCACAATGGCAAACAAGTTGTTTTTGTATTCGGAAAATTCTTCTGCGGCAAATACAAATCATACCCCAAAGCGGAAACAACTCCCGACCCGAAGCCGAAGAAAAAAACTTTGCGGACAATTGCTGAAGGTGATATTAACTTCAACAACGACTCAACGGTAGTAGTGTTTGACAACTACGATAGCGAAAAGAAAGAGTATCCTCAATGGAGCGGTGGTTTTGTATGCGGCACCGGCTGGAACACCCGTAACGGAGCCATGCCTTTTTACAGCGGAATGAACAGTGGAGAATTTGTGCAACAACATCAAACCGAGTTAAATACTAATTACAATGGAACTGCGTTTGCCAAAGGAGAAGAAATCAGAATTACTACGTTACCGGGTGTTGAAGCAGGCTTGGGTTTTGGCTGTGCGGTGAATCACACATGGGGTGTTCGCGCAGAAATTACTGCCGGCTGGCAAATGACTACTGCCGAAACTGATGTTCGCGTTGCACGGTTGGTAATTCCCACCAATCCATCGCAGCCTCCAAGCACACAACAATTTACCGAGGAACTGAAAGCAAAATCTTCTACACGGTTTTTGCGTGTTCAGGTAGGACCAACAGCAACTTTTGGCAACAAAGTACAGGGTTTTGTTGGCGCGGGAGTAAGCACCGGTTTTATGGCGGTTAGTAAGATTGAATACACCGCAGGCGAAAATACGTTTGAAACAAAAAGTTTGAAGATTGTTCCGAATGCAGGCGGCTATGTAAGCACCGGAGTAAAAATTCCGCTGGTAAAAGAATGGTGCTTTTTGGTTAAAGTGGAAGGAAGATTTATGGCAGTACAGAAAAACTTTGTAGCAAGCCCGGGGTTGAAACTTGGAGTGGATGCGAAGTTTTAAGAACTGAAACCTCGAAGGTTTTTGAAACCTTCGAGGTTTATCATTATGAAAGTTGCTTCTTCAAAAACGCCCCCAGTTTTTTATTCGCTTCTCTTGCTTTGGGCAGTATTCTCCAAAATGCATTAAACACGTGAAACTTCTTATCGTAAATTTCGATGGTTACATCCACTCCGCTCACGCGCGCATTGGCAGCAAAACGGACTGAATCGTCCAGCAACATTTCCTCCGCCCCTACCTGAATATAAATGGGCGGAAGTCCGGTAGCATCGTGAAAAACAGGTGAAGCATAAGGGGAGCGCGGATCGGCTGAACCGAGGTAGTTGGCAACCCAAAGCGGAAACGCTTCGTGTACCAGCATAGGGTCGTGCTCCTTTTTGTGGTGATAAGAATCGCCCGAAAGAGTAAGATCTAACCACGGAGAAAGTGCAATAGCGCATTTGGGCAATGGAATTTTATTGTCGCG
Source organism: Chitinophagales bacterium (assembly GCA_026129525.1). GTDB lineage: Bacteria > Bacteroidota > Bacteroidia > Chitinophagales > LD1 > Bog-950. The sequence continues at coordinate 225,199 of JAHCHW010000005.1, forward strand.
CAGGTAATACAAGGTGCCGATGGTAATTCCCCCTCCGGCAGAATCGCCACCGAAAGCAATATTTTTTGCCTCGTAGCCGTTTTGCAGCAACCATTGGTAGGCAATGTCGGCATCCTCTATTGGTGCAGGATATTTGTATTCGGGTGCCAAGCGATATTCGATGATCAACGCTTTAATACCGGCATACTCTGCAATTTTTGAGACTAAAGCACGGTGGGTGTTGATGGAACCGGTAGCATAACCACCTCCATGAAAATAAAGCAGCACTTTGGTTTCATCGCAAGCATTTGGAGCTACCCATTCGCATTTCATTCCGCCAATAGTAATTTCCGTGTAAGTGAATCCTTTCAAGTGGGTATTAAAGCGGCTCACTGCCTTTTCGAAACCTATTCGTGCTGCGGTTATATCGCGATAATTTGCCTGCCGCTTAATTCTGCGGAGTAAACGTTTGATAAAAAATAAGCGAAAGCCAAATGTGCTCATAAAATAGTCGGGTTAAAATTCTAACAACATCAACAACTGAAAAGCTAAAGGTAAACTTCCTCTTTCGATTTCAATTTTTGCGCGAAGGTGAAGGGCTTTCTTCAATGCTTGTGTATCATTCTTGTGTTCTGCAAAAATCTCCTGCACAAAATCGGCTTTACGCAATTCATCTATCTCTTCTTTTGTAGGAAATGAATGCAGTGAGGCTATTTGCGCCACCTCATTAGCTGAAAGATACCTGGACTGTATAATACTTTCGGGTAGTGCATCCCAGCCCACGCCCAACTCATTTGCCATTTTAAAACCGGGAACAGAAATAATATTCTCCGCTCCCACTCGCGCCCAAAACTGTTTTCCCATGCGGGCGATGTAGTTCATCTTAGTCGGGTCAATGCTTCCTTCCTCATTCAAAACTTTTTCGTTGATATGAATCATCTTCACTTCGCACACCACTAAATTTCCGGCACCACCGCCTTGTCCGGTTTCAATTACATCTTTCACTTCGCATTCAAACTGTACAAAACATTCGCCCACACGCGGTGGTTTTACCACCACCGAAGCAACGGGAGTTAATCCCGATTTCGAAAATTCGTTTACTCCCTTTTCGTACATGTGCGCTGCCAAATTCATTTGATACAGCATGTCGTAATGCGGAATGTTCACCACGCACTCTTTCACTTCCTGCACATTGTCGTGTGTATTTTTGGTAGCTCCTGTTCTGCCACTACGGGCAGGCGAAAAAACTAACACCGGAGGATTAGAGCCAAAGCAGTTGAAAAACGAAAACGGAGCAAGGTTAACCGTTCCATTTTTATCAATAGTTGAAACAAATGCAATAGGGCGAGGAGCAACTGCACTGAGCAAATACTCGTGCAGTTTTTGGTGTGTGAGTTCCGAAGGGTTAATGGATAACATGCTCAATATTATTAAATAGAAATTACAACACTAAGTGGATTATGTTTGCTATCATAGCATAATTCATAAACAAACTTGACTACCATAAACACAAATACTTTTTTGAACCACATAGGCACATAGAGAACATAGTTGCTCACTTTTGTTTCTATTTGTTCTATGTGCCTATGTGGTTGAAACATTTTTCTTATGGTATAAATAACCCAAACTTGATTCTCAAACTCACCTGGCGAAATATTTGGCGCAACAAACGCAGAACGCTCATCACCATGGCATCTGTCTTTTTTGCCGTAGTGCTTTCTACACTAATGATGAGCATGAAGGAAGGCGTTTACTCCGGTATGATTGATTCCGTAATCGGCTCTTACATGGGTTTCGGACAAATTCACGCCAAAGGATATTGGGATGAAAGAACATTAGACTACACCTTTAAGTTAAACGACTCTTTAACGCAAAAAATACATTCCGTACCGGGAATTAAAAAAACGCTGCAGCGGGTAGAAGGCGTGGCGATGGCAGCTTCTGCCGACCTTACCAAAGTAGCTATAGTGGTGGGCATTGATGCACAAGGTGAAAAGGAAATAAACAAACTGAACGAGCGCGTTATTGAGGGAGAATATCTGAAAGCCGATGACAAAGCCGTGATGCTGGGCGCGGGCTTAGCGGAGTATTTGAAATTAAAGTTGAACGACACGGTTGTTCTGCTCGGGCAAGGTTATCAAGGTGCGAGTGCGGCAGGAAAATATCCGGTGAAAGCCATTGTAAAATTCGGCTCGCCCGAATTGAGCAAGCAGTTGATTTTTCTTCCTATTAAAGAGGCGCAGTGGTTTTACGGCATGGAAGGTTTAATCAACAACCTCATTCTGCATTTCAAAAATTCGCGCAACTCCGGTACAGTCATCAAAAAACTGCAACAGCAATTAGGCAACGAATACGAAGTAATGCCCTGGCAGGAAACCATGCCCGAACTCGACAACCTGATTAAAACCGACCGCGTGGAAGGATACGTGTTCATGTTCATTCTTTACATGGTGGTTTCGTTTGGCATACTCGGCACTATACTGATGATGTTAGCCGAGCGCACCCGCGAATTTGGCGTGTTGGTATCAGTGGGTATGAAGCGCCTGCAACTCGCACTCATTGTGCAGTTGGAAGTCATTCTGATTTCGGTGATGGGCGCAATCTTTGGCATGTTAGGTGCTTTTCCGGTGTGCTATTACTTTTTTGTTCGCCCTATTCAGTTGGGCGATGACTTGAAAAAAATGACGGAAGAATACGGCATGGAAGCGGTGCTGCGCGCATCGGTAGAGCCGTATGTGTTTTGGCAACAAGGCGCGGTTATCTTTTTTATTGCCTGTGTAATTTCCCTCTATCCGTTTTTGAAATTAGTAAGACTAAACGCCATAAAAGCCCTGCGAAACTGATGCTGCTGAAAATTGCCTGGAGAAATATTTGGAGAAACAAAGTGCGTAGCTTGGTGGTTATTACCGCGCTGGCGCTTGGATTGTGGGCAGGCATTTTTGTTTCGGCATTTGTAAACGGCATGATGAAACAAAAAATTGACACCGTGATTGAATACGAGATGTCGCATTTCCAGTTTCACGAAAAAGGCTTTCGCGATGAGTTTTCGGTGAATCAGTTTATGAAAAACGGCTACGCTATCCGCGAAGAAGTGTTGAAAGAACCATTGGTAAAAGAAGTAGCGGCACGAACCGTTGGCTTAATGATGATTGGCTCGGCAAAAACAACAGGCGGCATAAAAGTAACAGGCATTTCGCCCGAAGAAGAAGCCACCGTTACGCATCTGAATACACGGGTAAAAGAGGGTGAATATTTTCAAGGCGTTGCGCGCAATCCTATTCTCATCAGCCGCGAGGTGGCTAAAAAATATAAAGTGAGTGTGAAGTCGAAAGTGGTGCTTACGTTTCAGGATGTGAACGGTGAAATTACAGGCGCGGCATTTCGTGTGTGCGGCATTTACGAAACCGGCAACAAAATGTATGATGCCATGAATGTGTTTGTAAGGCGCGAAGACATGCAGCAGTTGCTTGGCATTGGTGATGGCGTGCATGAACTGGCAGTGCTGCTCAAAGAACACGAACCGGCTGATGCAATGGCAAAAAAGTATCAGCAAAAATTTCCTTCGCTCGAAGTGCTTTCATGGATGGATTTAGCCAGCGGTATGCGTTACATGATTGATGTGATGGGCATTTACACCATCATCATTGTAGGCATTGTGTTACTGGCGTTGATGTTCAGCATTATCAATACCATGCTGATGGCGGTGCTGGAGCGTGTGCGCGAACTCGGTATGCTGATGGCGGTGGGCATGAACCGTCAGAAAATTTTCGGCATGATAATGCTCGAAACCATTTTTCTCTCGCTCATTGGCGGACCGCTGGGGCTGTTGCTGGCGTGGGGTTCCATTGCTTACTTCGGGCATGCGGGCATCAACTTAGGCGATGCCGCTTATGGCGATTTGGGTTTTTCCAATCTGATTTTTCCTGTTCTTAATTCCATTGAATATTTAAAAGTAACCGCGATGGTTTTAGCTATGGCGCTGCTTGCCGCCCTTTATCCGGCACGCAAAGCGCTGCAACTAAACCCGCTGGAAGCACTCCGAAAAATATGAGCAATATAGTTATTGAAACCAAAGACCTCTGCAAAGTTTACGAAGGTGTAGTGCCCGTAAACGCGGTGGACCATGTAAGTCTGATTATTGAAAAAGGCGAATTTACCTCGGTGGTAGGTCCATCGGGTTCGGGTAAAACTACGCTGCTGAATATTGTTGGCGGATTAGACCGCCCTACTTCGGGCAGTGTAAAAGTGCACGGGCAGGAGTTGAACGGGTTGTCCGAAAATCAACTCATCAATTTTCGTTTAAAACACATCGGTTTTGTTTTTCAAAGTTTCAATCTCATACCGGTGCTTTCGGCTAAAGAGAATGCCGAGTTTATTATGCTGTTGCAAAATATACCGAAACAGGAACGCAACCAGCGCGTGGAAACCTTGCTGAACGAAGTGGGGCTTGCCGATAAACTCAACAGCCGCCCTTCCGAACTTTCGGGCGGACAGCAACAACGTGTAGCCGTAGCGCGCGCGCTTGCCTCTAAACCCGATTTTGTTTTAGCCGATGAACCCACCGCCAACCTCGATGGAAAATCTGCCGCCAACTTGTTGGATATTATGGAGCGCCTGAATCACGAAGAAGGCGTAACCTTCATTTTCTCCACCCACGACCAGCGTGTGATTGAACGCGCCCATCGGGTTATTACTTTGGAAGATGGAAAAGTAGTTTCGGATGTGAAGCACAATCCGCATACACATCAGCGGTAGTTTTTTCTATTGGTCAGTATCTCAACACATTCACTTCACCATCCATTTTGTTCGACTCCGAAGGAGTCGCATGTTTATAGCCAATAATTTGCTACAAACCTGTCAACGCAAGGCGGTCGAACTCTTTTGGCTGATAGAGTAACTCCATCCGAGTTTGTTATGTAGTTGCTCGGCACTTTCTTAATCTACGTGACGTTTAGGTGTAAAAGGCCCTCCAGCGTATCGCATACCTTAACGTAACACATCAATTACTTTTCCTACTAACAAAACCGTGATTCCGATCAAGTGCTTCGCCATACAATCCAAAGCAATTTTACTGATATCTCAAACTTTTGTTAAAATAATAGTTGTATCTACAACTATTGACGAAACCTTTTTTTCTTTGTGTTATTAAACAAAAAACAACCAACATGAAAAAGAGAAAACTGACAATGGTTGCCCTTGCAATACTTACTGTATTGGCATCGTGCAACAACCAACCAACCGAACAAACTACCGAAACACAAACTACCGCAGCATCGGGCACTTATACCATTGATGCAGCCGCCAGCACCGTAAAATGGAAAGGCGTAATGCTTGGCGTAAAGGAGCATTTCGGCACGGTTAATCTTACGCAAGGCATACTTACTGTTGAAAACGGCAGCGTAAAAGAAGGCTCCTTTACTGTTGACCTTAACACAATTACTCCTACCGATGCTAACTACGATGAAAAAAGCGGTTACGGAAAAGAAAAATTAGTTGCTCACCTCTCCTCACCCGATTTTTTTGATGTGGCGAACTTCCCATCGGCAACATTTGTTATTGAAAATGTAAACGGAGCGGAAGCCACCGGAACACTAACCGTTCGCGGAAAATCGAACACCGAAACGGTAAAAAACATTTCGGTTGCCGAAGAAAACGGAACCGTAAAAGCAACAGGCACGTTAACCTTCGACCGCAAAAAATACGGAGTGGCTTTCGATATGCCCATGAAAGACATGGTAATCTCTAACGATATTGAACTTACCGTTGAACTAAACGGAACCAAAAACTAATTTTCAGTGTTGGTTTATGGTGAGAGGCAGCTCGTTTGGGCTGCCTTTTTTATTTCCCGGGGGCAACAACGCAACAAAAAAGGACACGCAGCCGCCATCTGTTAAATACTTTGCGGTTTTGGGCACATTTTTCACTCTTCAACGTATCATATTTACACGTCTGCGTTCGCGGTAGTGCGAACTATGTAGTTTTGTAAAGAAACCGGAGAAAATACTTGAAGGGAGTTTTGAAAATAGTTGGATTGATGTTAGCGGTAACTACTGCTCAGATTTTGTTTGCCTCCACCGAAGCCGACTCTATTGCTAACGACATTTTTGAGATTGAAAAAAAAACCGCCTTACAGCGCATATCGTTCGAAAAGGTTCGCATAGCCAACGATTACCAGAGTGCCGATGCGCGTTTTATGAATTTAGTGGACAGCGTAACCAACTACATTGTTCAGCTAAATGTTCCCAAGCCGCAAAAGAACAACTACCTCAACCGCCTGCAGTTGTTTCTCAAAAATATTAACCGTTATTATTCCGACAGCTATTTGAAGAACGGCTCGTACCTCGCCACCCTCAGCTATTATCCGGTTATGCTTGACTGGGACTTGAAAGGCGATTTGGAAAACAACATGAAGCGGTACTCCGCTTTTTCCATTAAAGCAACACGGTTTATTCCCAGCGATACTATAGCGGAAAACTTTCTTACCGATTATATGAAAGACCATCAGGACGAAATTTTTCGCTATGCCGATGAGTTTGACGACCGCAGTTTTGCAAGACGCTTGTTGGAAAAAGCCGTAAAACGCGCACCCGAATCTGCCAAGCGCTATTACTCCACCGGCAATTCGGTAAGCAATGCACTTCGCAACAGCAACGATGTGTACGTTCGCAAGTCCATCGAAATTTACAATAAACACGGGCAGAAATCGCGCGCTTATCTGTTGCTCGATGAAATTGTGCGAGGGGACATCAGCATTCCCGCTGCCGACTCCATTGGCAGTATGCCCGATGCACTGTTCGCCCTCTTGGTACAAAATGCATTAAAACCAAATGCGGTATTAAATTATTCAGCCTACCGCTTTTTAGATAATGCTGCTGTGGACATAATGCGTAAGCTGAATCAGGAAGCGCTGGCTTCTAATTTCAATTTCAGCAGTTTCAGAAATCGCACGCCCGAAGAAATGTTCGTGCTGCTGGCATACGGCTACAAGGAAACTACCCTGCGTGCTTTTCAAATGTTGTTGGATGTGTTGAAGAAAAAAGCTGCAGGTGTTCCGATAAACGGGGCACTCATTAGTTGCTTAGATAAAGAAGACCTCAAGCAACTAATTATTCATTGCGATAAAAACCAAACCTTACCCGAACTGCTCCTGTTGGTGGACGATGACCGCAAAGACTACCTACTTGCACTAACCACCATGGATGAGAAGGAAGATTTGATTCCACCCTTTAAACAGTTTTCGGGCAATACTTTGGGCGAGCAAGGCTACCGTAGTATCAGTGAAATAACTAAAGCGCGACCACCTAAGCCGGTTGAAAAAGATGCAACAACCGAACCTACAGTTGTACAACCGATAAGCAAACCCGATATAACTGTCGAAGCCAAACCTGCCGAAGTTGCACCGGCAAAAGGAATAGAAGGCGATGTGCGCGAAGCACCTGCAAAAACTTCGGAAGATTTGGTGCCTGTTCCCATTCCCGAAGTAATTGAGCCCATACACATTCAGTTGGATTCGGTGCAAAAAATAAAACTGGCGCTAAAGAAAAACATTGTAAAAACACTGCAAGCCATTCCTTCGTTCATCAATGAAAGTTATGCCGAAGAAATTTTATTGTATGCTGCTCAGCGCGAACCAGATGAACTATTTAAAAAGGTGGAAGCATTTATGCGGAGGCCTTACTCGCTGAAAATTTTGGAGCGTTGTGCTTCCAATGCTCCGGTTTCGCTTAAACGTTATTTGTATAACACATCACATCCGGTTACCTACATTTTACAACACAGCAGCAATCCGGTTATTAAACAAATTTTCGAATTCAATACAACAATAGGTTACCAAAGCAAGCCCATGTTATTGTTGGATGATGTGGTGCATAAACGCTTATCGCCTAAAGAAGCGCTCGCACTTGGTAATCAACCGGCCGCATTGTTCAGCGCTGTGGTAAAAATTATTTCGCGGAAAGAATATGTAGGCAAATACAGTATTGACCGCGAAATGCGCGACTACAGCCTGCGCTTTGTACGCGAGATAAACGACAAAATTGTAGCGGGTACATCGCAACCTTTTTATTCGGCTGAAACGTTTAACGCGGCCGAATTGTATTTTCTGATGCTGTACGGGCGCGAAGAAGTTTTCTCTTCCACTTTCAACGGTTTGTTCAACCGCTTTATGCTAAAGTTGCCGGGCAACAGCGGGCAAGCATTTTTAGAAAGCGTAAGCCGCAACGAGTTTCGCGATTTCCTTTCGTTGTGCTCCAACTACGGAGTGCTCGAAGAATTTCTTGCCAAGTTTAACCAAACTGACAGGCAAAAACTGCTTACTGATTACATCTCCGGGTTGGAATCGGAAAAAGACAATCTCTCTTCGGTAGTGCTTATTGCCGAGGCGCTTTCCAACCTTAACGATATAGCTCTGCTTTCGTTTCTGCAAACCGAAATTCGAAAAGAATACGAACGGGTAACACTGGCAAACGATAAAATCGGCATTTCAGTATATGGTGTGCTTTCGAGCATTGTTTCGGGCAATGCGAAAGCAGAACAGAAATGGTTTAGCCGTATTGCAAGGCAGTTCAGCATTGCTCCGGCAAGTTCACTTGCGCTGCAATCATTAGTACCAAATGGTGGCAGCTGCATTGAACAAATGTATTTCTACAACGATGATGACGGACGAAACTCCTTCATCAATTTTATGAATACATACAAAAATCAAGCGGCATGGACGGTGGAAGACCGCCAGAATTATGTTCGCATTTCATCAGCCGAAGGCAAGCCGATTGAAATTTTAGCCAACAAGCCTGAGTACGAAGCAAACGGTGTAAATGCCATTGCAGCGTACCTGCGCGCGAAAAACGAAACCCCTACTATTGTAGTACACCGCGGGCACAGTTTTCATACCGAAGCCACACTTACAAAAATTCCCGGCAGCACACGCTTGTTGTTTGTTGGTTCCTGCGGAGGGTTTTACAAAATTTCCATTGCCCTCGAGAATGCTCCGGAGGCGCACGTAATTTCCACCAAGCAAATAGGCACCAAAACCGTAAACGATGGCATGCTTTATGCCCTCAACGAAAACATACGGCAGGGAAAGGATATTGTGTGGAACGACTTTTGGGAAAAGATGCGGGAGAAATTCATCAACAATCCGTACTTCAAAGATTATATACCTCCGCATAAAAACCTGGAGTCAACTTTTATACGGGCTTACTATAAAGTATTGGGAGTATAAACCATGAAAGCGCACAGTTACATATTTACTTTATGGCTGTTGCTGAAAAATGCAGCAGTGCAAAAGTGTGCAATTGTAACAGGTATTTTACTATTCACCATTTCGTTGCAGGCGGCAAAAGATTCTACCTACATAAAAAAAGCCGACTACTATATTGATGATGAACAGGAGCGCATTGACCGGCTCGATGGCGTGTTGGACGGCTACGTAAACACAGGCGACCCGGTGCTGAATGCTTACGCCAACAAGGTTTATTTTAAGTTAATTGATTCCATACAGTCGCTCATCAACAAACCGGTGTTCGATGAAAGCAAACGAAAACTTTTTCGCGACCATCTGTATCTGCAACTACGGAAAATCAATCTCCGTAACTATCATTTGGTAAAGCGGTACGATAACCTGTTCCGCTTTATGCTTACGGAAATTAACAGTATTGCCAACGACAATTTGCTGCCGCATTTGCTTACCAATATTTCGCAGTCGTTCAACACTTTCGGCTTGTTTAAAAATGAAGCATGTGCCGATTCGTTTTTAATTATTGCTGCTCGAACGCGTCCCGATGTAGTTTTTAGGTTATTCGACAGCTACAGCAAAAATGCCTATGCCGAGCGCGTAGTAATTGAAGCTGCCAAAACCGCACCCGTAACGGTTAAGCGCTATTTTAACAAAGGCGATCCTGTTTACGAAATTCTCAAAAGCAGTAACGACACCGTAGTAAAAGTGATATTGCAAATTATGAACCGTTACACGCGTAAGTCCAATGCTTTTACACTTATTGACGATATTATGGCAGGCAAACTGACCATCGAAAAAGCCGATGCCATTGGCAAGCAGCCTGAAAAGTATTTGCGTACCATGCTCAACATACGTGCACGCAAATCGCCTTTGGGCGAACACTCTATTGAAAAGGAGTTAGAGGTGTACGCCCTCAAATTTGTGCGTATTATTAACGACCTGCACAACGAGCGCGATGCCGTTCGCTTTGCATCTATCGAAAATTTTACTCCCGAAGAGCTATACACACTTATAGTGTACAGCGAAGAAGAAATTTTTACCTCCACCTTTAACGGTTTGTTCAACAGGTTGATGGTGAAACTTGGCCCTGTTTCGGGTTTGGAATTTCTGAAACGCGTGGGCGATAACCGTTTTCGCGTGTTTATTAAAATGTGTGCAGGTTTCGGCAAACTCAAAATTTTTCTGCAAACCATGACCCCTCTCCACCAGCAAATGCTGATGATAAAATTTGCAAGCGGGTTGGAGGAATACAACGATTTGTCGCAAGCGGTGCATGTTGCCGATGCTTTTGGAAGTATTACCGATTCGCTAGTGCTTAAAATTTTGCGAAGCACCGTTAAAGTGGAATACATACGGTTGCTTACAAAAAATCATACCCGCGGCATTGCACTCTATGGTTTGCTTTCCAATTTATTTGTTGACCAAAACATAGGCTCGGGCGATTGGTTTGCCTCCGTTGCAAAACAATACTCACTGCCCGGATTCGATAAAATTACGAACGATAAGCTTTTCGATCGCGATGAGGTAAACCGCTGGCTCATTTATTTTTATGACGATGAAGATGGCGATGCTTCATTTGCATCATTCCGCAAAATTTTTTCGGATACTGCTTGGACTATTATTGATTCTACTCACTATGTGCTTATACAATCAAAACGCGGTAAGGAAGTGCACATTTATGCCAATAAACCAAAAAGCGAATACGAAGGGCAGGCACAACTCGAAAAGTTGTTTGCCGATAATGGCTACGAACCAAACGTAATGGTTCACCGTGGGCACAGTTACTATGCATCAAAAACCATTGAGAAAGTACGCGACAACACACAGGTATTTGTGTTAGGTTCCTGTGGCGGCTATCATAGCATTTCCACCATTATTGAACGTTCTTCCGAAGCCAGTATTATTTCATCGAAACAAATAGGAACCATGTATGTAAACAACCCTATGCTAAAGCTAATGGCAGATAACATACGCGAAGGGAAAGATGTGGAGTGGCAACCTTTGTGGGATAAACTGGGCGCGTTGGTAAAAGATAACCCCAAGGCGCTTGAGCGGTTTATGGATTACATACCGCCACACAAAAACCTCGGGGCTATTTTTATAAAAACTTACAACAGTATTATGGAGCGCAGCCTATAGCCGCGTGTCTCCAAACTACTCTTCTGTTTTCTTTTTGGCTGCTGCTTTTTTAGCAGGCGCTTTTTTGGCTGCTGCTTTTTTTACGGGCGCTTCCGCTTTAGTAGCTTTTGCCTTTTTAGGAGCAGCGGCTTTAGCAGGTGCTGCCGACTTTTTCACTTTGTGCGGGCGCGAATTGCCATACGAGCCTTTGAATATTTTTCCTTTCCGGGTTCTTTTGTCTCCTCTTCCCATGTTGTTGTTTATTTTTATGATGGTGCGAATAAAGCAAAAAAGTTTCTGTTTGTATCGGATGGAAAGGTGTTGACCTTCCGCTGCGTTAACCACTATTTCCCGGCTTTTCTATAAAATGTATTTTTAGCCACCACAAACACTCGTATGCACAGAATACTTCTACTTGCTTTTCTGGCAGCAACAGTTTTTTGCTTTTCATCCTGCAAAAAGGAATGCAAAAATCCGCTGCCCGATAACAATAACAACGACACTACTTATGTGCAAACCACCCCATGGCCCAAGTGGGTGTTTCAGCACTGGATTTGGGAGGGCGAAGGAACCACACAAAGCGCCACACAAATTGCAGACGATTACCTTGCCAACGGCATTCCTGTTGGTGCCATTATAATTGACAGCCCATGGGAAACCGCCTATAACGATTTCGAATGGGACACCACGCTGTACCCGGGCGCGCAACAAATGATAGATTATTTCCACAGCAAGGATATACGGGTGTTGCTTTGGATAACAGGCGGTATTGATACCAACCTGCACCCGCTGTGGGATTACGCCCGCGACCACGATTATTTCATGAAAGAAAATGCTTCATCGGGTCCTGGAATTGTAAAATGGTGGAAGCCTACGCGCTGTAGTTTAATTGACTGGTATAACCCCGAAGCAGTAGCATGGTGGAAAGGGCTGATGGACAAAGCTCTGGCATACGGTATTGACGGATGGAAATGCGATGGCTCTGACTTTTTGTTATACGATGTGCAGAATTTTAAATCGTATTTCTACTCGCCTTATCTGCAAGGAAACATTCCGAGCCGCAACGATTACTCCGAAAGATACTACCGTATTTTTCATGATTACACCCGCCAAAAACTGGGCAACGACCGCGTAGTAATGTGCCGCCCTATTGATAACTACGGTTACCCTTTTACAGGCAACTTGGTGGCATTTGCGCCTAAGGACATAAGCTACGCCTGCTGGGTGGGCGACCAGGATGCCGACTTTAACGGATTAAAAGCGGCACTCAATAACATGTACGAAAGCGACCAGTACGGCTATTACAGTTTCGGCTCCGATATTGGCGGCTACCGCACCGATCCTTTTTATCCGCAATGGGGGCGCTCTAAAACCACTTTTATCCGCTGGGCACAGGTAGGGGCATTTTCGGGTTTAATGGAAAATGGCGGAGGCGGGGAGCACCGCCCCTGGATGTTCGACCAGCAAACCAATGAAATTTACAAACGGCTCACCGTAATGCGCCACAAGTACTTGGTAGGTTATCTGATGGAGAACATGAGCAAATCGGTAGCACAAAACAAATCGTTGATGCGTTTCTTCAATAAAACCGATTACAGTTTTATGCTGGGCGATGATATTTATGTGATGCCCATACTCGGCAACAACGGAACGGTAACCGTTAGTTTACCTTCCGGAAGCAACTGGGTGTATTTGTACGATAAAACAAAAGTGTACGAAGGCGGGCAAACAATTACCAAAACATATTCGCTCGAAGAGTTTCCGGTTTACATTAAGCAGGGAACAAAACTGGCAGAAGCCATAGTGAACTAACCGTTTCTTGCATTTTTCGGTTCGTTGCATTCCTTTTTTTGAAACATATTTACCGCCAACCATTACCGCTGGTAACTGTGTTGTAAGAAATGAAAGAAATTAAATCCACCTCACTCAATCAGAAAGCATGGAAGCGTTTAAAGCGTAACAAGAGCGCCATGTTCGGCTTAGGCGTAATTATTTTTTCGGTAGTGCTGGCATTGCTGGCGTATGTTGTTTCTCCCGATAACTCCCCCTCGGGCAACGAACAAATATTGCAGTTGGAAACACACCCTCCCGGTTATTCAATTCAAGTTTTTAAAAAACCAAAACACGGTTTTACCTCAACCGGAGTATTAGAAGGAATAAAAAGCGGCTTTGCAAAAAATTACGAGCCGGTTCCTGTGCTTGATTATCGTTTCGGAAAAGATTCGCTGCATTATACCGAATACCGCGGCAGAGTGTTTAAGCCTGAACCCAAAACGCTTTCACTTACCGAACTGAAAGGAAAGACAGAAAGAGAGTTGTTCGAGAAAAAAACTTTTTTGCTGGGCACCGATAAATTCGGCAGAGATATTCTTTCGCGCCTCATCATTGGTGTGCGGGTTTCGCTGTCGGTAGGTTTGGTGGCGGTTATTATTTCGCTTTTTATAGGAATAGCATTGGGCGCCTTAGCCGGCTACTTTAAAGGCTGGGTGGACGACAGCATTATGTGGCTCATTAATGTTTTCTGGAGCATTCCAACGCTGCTGTTGGCAATGGGCTTATATGTAAGTGCCGTAAATTTTTTTGACGATAAGCTCACGCTCATTTTTGTGGCGGTAGGCATTACCATGTGGGTAGAAACAGCGCGTATTGTGCGCGGGCAGTTTCTTTCAATCCGCGAACTGGAGTATGTAAGTGCCGCAAAAAGTTTAGGCTATAGCGATGTCCGTATTATCTTCCTGCATATTCTGCCTAACATTCTCGGTCCGGTTATAGTAGTTGCCTGCGCTAATTTTGCCAACGCCATTTTGGTGGAAAGCGGATTGAGCTATATCGGCTTGGGCATTCAGCCGCCCGCCCCAAGTTGGGGAAGTATGCTGAACGAGTACAAAGATTTTATTGATACCAATAAAGCATATCTGGCGCTGTTTCCCGGCTTGGCTATTATGCTGCTGGTGCTGGCATTTAATCTGGTAGGCAACGGACTGCGCGATGCACTGGATGTGAAAGGACAGTTGGATTAAACGTGTGAATAGTTTAATCGTAGAAGTAGTTGTATTTTAGGTATTGTAAAATACTTTGGCTGCTATGTCAGGTCAACCATTTTCGGAATTAGAATTTTTTAAAAAACGTCTTAGCCAAACCGAAGGTTTGCTGGGAATGAAACAGCAGCAAATTGATTCGCTGTTGGAAATTACACGTGCGGTAAATAACAATATGCCCATTACCGCATTAGCGCGTATTTACGAAAACATTCTCCGCGCGCAAATGGGTGTGCAACAGGTTGCGCTCTTTATTCGCGATAAGGATGACTCGTGGGTTTGCATTACATCGTCCGAGTTGTCGCCTGCCATAATTAACTATGACATCAGCAAGTTTGCTTCCTTCAACTTTACTACTCCCGTAGCCGCTTTGCAGGATAGTGCTTTAGAGGGCTTTGAGTATTTAATTCCCGTACAACACAACAAACATTTAATTGGTGCGGTGCTCATAGGTTCGTTCGGTAACGATTTACGCGATACCAAAGAAGAGAAACTTAAGTTTATACAAACCATCACCAACATTATAGTGGTGGCGAACGAGAACAAAAAGTTAATGAAGTCGCAAATTGACCAGTTGGTAATGCAGAAGGAGCTGAAGTTGGCGGCTGATATGCAGAATATGCTGGTGCCTTCGAACCTGCCGAATAATGAAGTGATTGAAGCCTCGGCATTTTACAAGCCGCATAAAAACATTGGTGGCGACTACTACGATTTTGTGCAGGTATCGGACCATGAGTACGCTTTCTGCATCAGCGATATTTCGGGTAAAGGAATACCGGCTGCCATTCTAATGGCAAACTTTCAGGCAAACATGCGTATTCTGCTTACGCGCAAATATTCGTTACCGCAATTTGTTGATGTGCTGAACGGTAAAGTGTGCGAAATAACCAAGAGCGAAAAATTTATTACCTGCTTTATAGCCATTTACAACAGTAAAACACGGATGCTTTCGTATGTAAACGCAGGGCATAATCCCTCCATACTCCGCAGCAAGGGCGATATTCATTTGCTTGATAAGGGCTGCACCATTTTGGGAATGTTCGAAACGCTGCCCTTTATTGCCTTCGATGAAATACCGGTTGAGCCCGGTGCCGTAATTGTAAACTACACCGATGGTTTATCGGAAGCCATGAATAACGAAGGGAAGTTGTTTGAGTTGGAAGGGTTGATTGATTTTACCAATCAGCACAACACTTTAGCACTTACCGATTTTAATACCAAGCTGATTGACCGTGTAATTACCTTTAAACAGGATACCGACTTTGACGATGATATTACGCTCCTAAGCCTTCGCTTCAAGTAAGCGATTGCGAATGTCGTAAGCGGCCAGCAAGCCAAGGCAGATAAAAAAGAAAGGTCCCACTTTATCCGATTCCAGCAAATCGCTCAACATCAGGTTAACATAAATCATTGCCAGCACAACAAGCAATACCATTACCACCCGCTTATCGTTCTCGCTCTTCATCCGTAAATAAATATGCTCGCCATACGCAAAAATTACAATGGTGAACAACGCAAAAACTACCACACCGGCTACACCTTGTTCTGCCAGCAGCAGTAAAAAATAATTGTGTGCGGTGGAACGCTCGGGGTTATCGCTCACATAGGTTTCAAAACTCGAAACCGTATAGTGCTTGTAATACGGATAAAAATTACCCGGGCCAAAACCAAACACCGGGCGCTCTTTAAACATTTGCAAAATTGCTACCCAACGATAGACGCGCTCCATGCTCGAAACATCTTTGCCTTCAAACGTTGAAGAAAGGTGTTCGCCAAACTCATCGTGAATAATGGTTTCTCTGAAATCGGGAGCATAGTCCAAATACTTGTTGTTGTGCAACAAATAAAAAACCAAACCACATGCTGCCACAAGTGTAAGCACAAGTGCGTGCTTCATCAACCGGTTTTTTACTACCCATACAAACACCGGAATAAACAACAAAGCAATGTAGCAGGTACGGGTGTACGAAAAATAAATGGCAGCCACATAAAGCAGCAACGAAAAACTCAGCAAACGGTACGTGAACGTTCCGCGCTTGTACCACTGCCTTGCCAGCCAGATAAACGGCAAAAAAATAACCACAATAGCCGCGTAGTTTACATGGTTGCGGAAAAAGGGCATCATAGGCTTGTTGATTTCATCGAACGAAAAACCCATCATGCCATGGCGAATAAGCACCACAATAATTAGTGCGGTAAGCGGAAAGTAAATACACCAAAATGCTTTCTTAAGGTCTTCTTCAGTTTTAACCACTATTGCCGTTAGTGCGCTAAACGTTGTGATGTACCAAATTTTCGATAAAAACACTTTGAATGAAACAAGGGTATTTACCGAAGTAAATGCGGTAGTAAATATCCAGAACAAATGCACCGCTAACCCGAGCATAAGGACGTGCACAAAAAAACCTTTGGGTAGCGATTGCGGATTGCGCGCTACATGCAACATGGTTATCAGCATTAGTCCAATCATCAGCGGCTCATCGGGCAGGTCGGTGCCGAGCGAAGGCGTAAAATTGAATTCGATTGAAACGGGAAGCGAAGCCAGCAACAAAAAGTAGAGGAACTTGAAATTGGTGAGCGCAATAAACCCTATCAGTAAAGCAAAAGGAATTAATGCAATGTAATAAGCTTCGGTTTTAAACGCCAATAATACCGAAACAATGCTTGTTACCCCAAGCAATGCAAAAGCGGCTTTTTGTTCCTTTTGAATTTGTTGTACCAACTACAGTTGTTCTTTTATTTCGCGAAACTGCTCAATAAGCAATACGCCCAACACCGATACAAACGCGGTTATAAGCATGGTAACAATTACTACCAGCGAACGAACAGGTTTTTCGCGTCTGTCGGCAGGGAAAGCCGATTCAACTATAAAGAGCGATGAAGAATTGCTTTTCATGGCTACTTCCATTTGCTCTTTTATGTTCATGCGGTTGTTGAGTTCCTTGAGCGCATTTTCCTGCTTCTTTAAAATGGCTTTGTAAAGTTGCACAGCTTTAAAATCGTTGCCATTTACAATTACAGACCCATCGGTTCCGGTTGAAACTTTAATGTTGTATTGCTGCGACATACTCGCAAGTGTATCTACAAAGCCGTTCACTTTCTGCTGCTGCTCTTCAATTTGTCCGGCTATCAGTTCATATACATCCTGCTTGCTTTGGGCAATATGTTGTTTGTTTAGCTCATCGGTTTTTTCCACTATAGTATTTACCATGTTCGAGGCTAACTGCGGGTCGGTATCGTAAACAGAAATCTCTACGGCATCGCGCTCTGTTTTAATTGCCTTAAAGTTTTTCTCAAACTTTTTTCTCACTTTGGTTTTCCAGTACTTTGCGGTGTTGTCAATCTTGTAGTGCTCTACCAGTTTAAATGAGTCAATAATGTACTCAATTACCGGTGCCGAATTGGCAATACTCAGAATACGGTTCACATCAGCTTTGCCTCCGAAGTAATCAATTTGCCCACCTGAATTTTCGGTGTTAAAAATCATGGAGCGGTCGCTCAGGTATTGGTTGGTAGGATAAAAAGTTGACCACGATAGGTAATACTCGTCCATTACAAACACTGAAAAAAGTGCAGCCGCCACACCCGATACCAACGTGAGAACAATGATGGGCTTTTTCCAATTTAAGATGGTTTTAATAACGGTGATAAGATTAAATTCTTTATCCATTGTTGTTTTTTAAAGCGCGCAAAGCTAAAATAATTTATGCAGGGGTTTTGGAGCGCAGCACCCCTGCTAACTCCTTAAGTGGAATGAATTTTAAGGTAAAAGCAACGGCTGATAATGCCGCGCAGGTAAAAACGAAACTCACCATCCGGTTAACCGGTAGTTTGTGAACTCCGTATGCTATTCCGGCTGAAACGAAAACAAATCCCGCCAATCGCAACAGGTCATTTATTGAGCAGCGCAAATCAAACTTCCGTTGCGCTACCAGCACATGGGCAATAGTTGCCGTTGTTTGCGTAACCAAAGTAGCCGTTACCGCACCCATTGCCGCATAGCGAGGAATTAAAAGCAAATTGAGAACAACATTCACCAGTACACTTACTATTGCAATGGTATTAAGCGCACGTAAACTGCCGTGCGCGGTTAGCAAGGTGCCAAAAACATACACGCTGCTCATGGGAATAAAGTTTAACATCAGCCACCCGAAAATGCTGTGCCAGTAGGGAGCCGATGCCGGATAAAGCAACTGCATAATTTCTTCACAGTAAACAAAACACACAACCGATATTATCACGCTGCCCGCAAACATCAACTCTGCGCTGAATTTCACCAAGGGTTTTATGCTTTCGTTTTTGCGAATCATACCCGCAAACATGGGCAGCAATAAAGTAGCAAACAGATAGCCGAACATGTTTACTGCTTCGAGCAAGCGATAAGAAGCCGCGTAAATACCCGCTTCTAAGGCCCCGTTGGGCAACAGTCGTTCCAGCATTACCCCGTCAATGCGGTAGTAAATACCCATCAGCAATGCCAACATGGCAAACGGTGCCGACTTCAGCAATATCAGTTTACGGAATTTCCATTTCCATATTCCGGTAGTAATGGTTGCGTGGCGGGCAACTACGGCAAACGACACTATGCCCGTTACCAAAAGCGCTGCCGTTTGTGCATATGCAAACCAAAAAATGTTGAACGAGTTTTTGAAAGCAGGCAAAAACATCAGCAACGAACAGAAGATAATTGTCAGCAACCTGTCAAGCACCGAAATGAATGAATCGGTTTTAAAAAATTGCAACGCAGCGATATTGGAGCGGAAATAGAGTATGGCTGAAAGCAAAATCTGATTTACCGCCAGTACAAACAGCAACAACATGTGTTCTTCGCTGAAACCCGTAGCAAGTGCCGTTAGAAAAGTAATGGCAAAATAAATTACGCTCAGCGCGCCCTTCAGCAACATCAGGTTAAGCAGGTATTCGCCCATGCGACTGTTATTGCGCGAAACCGCCCGGTTATTAAAATTGTTGATGCCAAAATCGAGTACTATACTAAACAGGTACGAAAAATTGAACACGGCAAAGTAGGTTCCGTACACCTCCGGTCCAACCTTGTTTTGCACTACACGGTCAACCCCAAAAATCCAGTAGGGTTTTACCAGCAGGTTGGCGACAAGCAGAATAAGAAGGTTAACGGCAAATTTTTTCCGCATCCGAACAACAGGCAAATAGCCAAATACGAACGCCTAAAAGTAATATTATTGTTGTGTGAGCAGGCGAAGAAGCATAGCAGTAAACACCCGTTTTTTGATTAAAGACAAACTGGAAGGCATTGGCTTGTTTACTGCCGAATCGCTCAGGCGCATAGTGCAGGCTCACCCCGAAGTTGACTTTTACTTTTTGTTCGACCGCCCTTATAGCAATGAATTTGTATTTGGCAGCAACGTTACTCCTGTAGTGTTGTTTCCGCCTGCCCGCCATCCGTTGTTGTGGTATTGGTGGTTCGAAATTTCGGTTAGGCGCTGGCTGAATAAACACAAACCCGATTTATTTCTATCTGCCGATGGTTACGCCTGCCTTGGAACAACTGTGCCGCAAGTGGCAGTAATGCACGATTTATCGTTCGAACACTTTAAAGAGCATGTTCCCTTTTTATCGGCACAGTATTACAAATACTTTATGCCGCGCTTTGCACATAAAGCAACGCGCATTGCTACGGTAAGCGAATTTTCAAAAAACGATATAGTAAAGCATTATCAAATTGACGCAGCTAAAATTGATGTGGTTTACAACGGTGCAAAGGAAGTTTACGAGCCGGTTTCCGATGAGGTAAAGCAGCGGGTAAAATCAAAACTCACGGAGGGTAAAGAATATTTCATTTATGTAGGCTCTATTCATCCGCGGAAGAATGTAAAAAACCTGTTGCTGGCTTTCGAGCAGTTTAAACAACAAACAAACTCCGATTTTAAATTACTGATTGTTGGGCGGAAAGCTTGGCACTTTGGCGAGGTGGAGGAAACGCATGCTAACATGAAATTTCGCAGCGATGTAATTTTTGCGGGGCACGTTCCTCCGCAACAATTAGGCGAAGTAGTGGCATCTGCTTATGCTATGATATATGTGTCGCTGTTTGAAGGTTTTGGTATTCCCATTATTGAAGCCATGAGTTGCCGGGTGCCGGTAATTACCTCCAATGTTACTTCCATGCCCGAAGCCGCGGGCGAAGCCGCACTTTTAGTAAACCCTGCTTCGGTTTCCGAGATAACCGGAGCAATGGAAAAACTATATCGCGATAAAGAATTGCGAAAGGCTTTGATTGAAAAGGGGAAAGAACAATTGAAAAAATTCGGTTGGAATTTAACAGCAGAAAAACTGTGGCAGTGCTGCGAAAAGGTTTTAAATAGAATAAGCGACTAATATTCGGAATGATTAAAGCAATAGATGCAATATAAGATTGTTACAAAACTGCGAAAGGCTGTTTTAATTGTTTGCTTATTTGCAATGGTTCATATTGCTAATGCGTTGGAGCCTTTCCAAAACAGGCAAATGTGGATGTGGTTTCAGTTCTCGAAACAATTGCCAAAAAAGTTTACGGTTGGCGCTCAATATCAGTTGCGGTTAGGCAGTGATATCTCCAACCTGCCTGCACATAATTTTTATGGCGTGGTGGGCTATCGCATTAATCCGTATTTATCTACCCAGTTTACTTATCAGTTTTTTACTTCGCGCAAAAGCGATAATCACACTTTCTTTGTTTCGATTACTGCCCGCTATCGCTACAAAAATTTTACGTTTCGGTATCGCTCGGCTTACCAGCGGGTGCACGAATATTTTGCTCAGCGCTATGAGCGCGGACACGAGCCTGTAAATGAATGGCGTAACCGTGTAAGCATTCAATACCGAATTAACCCTCAGTTTGATGTGTTCATTTTTTGTGAACCGTATTTGAACTTTAATCCCAAGGCAAATGCCAAAGGATTATATGTGAACAAAATCAGAAACCTGATTGGTGTTGACTGGCATTTTTACCGATATAACACACTTGGGGTGTTCTATATTTTTCAGCCGGAGTTTTTCAGCAAACGTCCGCAGTTGCAGCATGTAATTGGAACTGTTTACGAATTTGACCTCCCCAAAAAAGTAAAATGGAAAAAGTTTTTTCACCCATACAAGGACAAGAAAAAAGAAAAAGATGCTGAGCGCGAAGACAAAGAGCGACCGTTTTTTTAACCTACCTCAACACCTCATGCCTTTTGCGGTAAAACAGCCAATACACATTCGGGAAAATGAGTAGTGTAAGAATGGTTGCCGTAATCAATCCACCAATAATAACAATGGCTAATGGCTTTTGACTTTCGCTGCCAATGCCGGTAGAAATAGCTGCGGGGAATAAACCGATTGCCGCCATCATAGCCGTCATCACCACCGGGCGTGTTCGGTTTTTCACGCCTTCTTTTATGGCATCGGCTAACGATAGTTTGTTGTGTAGGTTTTTGTTGAATTCTGAAATGAGGATTACTCCATTTTGCACGCAAATACCAAAGAGCGCAATAAAACCGACCCCTGCAGATATGCCAAAGTTGATGCCCGTAACATGCAGCGCTAAAATGCCACCAATCAATGCAAACGGCACATTCACCAACACTAATGAGGCATCGCGTGCATTACCAAAAGTGATAAACAACAAAATGAAAATGGCAATCAAACTTACAGGCACTACTTGTGATAAACGCTTGGTGGCACGCACCTGATTTTCAAATTCGCCCGTCCAGCCAATGGTGTAGCCCTGCGGTAGTTTAATGCTGTTGCTTACTTTGCTTTGCGCTTCGGCTATGGTGCTGCCTAAATCTCTTTCGCGCACCGAAAACTTTACTCCGATAAATCGTTTGCCATCGCGGTAAATAAATGCCGGACCGGTGAGCGTTTTTATTTCCGCAATTTCTTTGAGCGGCACCTTGCCGCCACGCAAACTCGGCACCAGCAGCATTTTGATATCCTCTTCGTTTTTGCGATACTCCGGTTTGTAGCGCACGCGCACATCAAACTTGCGCTCGCCTTCATATTTCTGCGTAGCGGTTTTTCCGCCTATTGCCATTTCAATAACCGCCTGTGCATCGCTTACGGTTACACCATACAGCGCCATTTTTTCTTTATCCAACACAATACTCATTTCGGGTTGACCAACGTTGCGCAAAATGCCCACATCTTTTATGCCACGCACGTTTTGTATTTGTGCTATCACACTATTAGCTAACTCATCCAACTTGTCCAAATCATCGCCATAAATTTTTACTGCGTTAGATGCGTTAATGCCCGCCACTGCTTCGGCTACGTTATCAATAATCGGTTGCGAGTAATTGTAAACAATACCCTGATAGTTTTTCAATTTTGCATCCATTTCTTCAATCAAATCATCTACCGAAATTTTGCGTTTCCATTCTTCCTTCGGTTTCAAATTCACTTGCATCTGCACATAATAAAAACCACTGGGGTCGGTGC
Organism: Chitinophagales bacterium; assembly: GCA_026129525.1. Taxonomy (GTDB): domain Bacteria; phylum Bacteroidota; class Bacteroidia; order Chitinophagales; family LD1; genus Bog-950. The sequence continues at coordinate 248,008 of JAHCHW010000005.1, forward strand.
CATCGTTACTGCGCCCGGTTTGCGAAAGCACTCCGTTTACTTCTTCAAAACTCATCAACTCTTTACGCAGCGTGTGCACCATTTTTACGGTTTCATTCAGCGAAGAACTCATCGGCAATTTGGCTTCTACCCAAAGTGCACCTTCATTCAACTGCGGCAAAAATTCTGTTCCTAAAAATGTGGTGGAGAAAAGTGTAGCCCCCAAAAACGCAATAGACGCTGCTAAGCTCAGTCGCTTATTTCTAAAACACCAACCGAATGATTTTTCTACGATGCGATTGATGAAGTTGACAAAGAAATTGTGCTTCTCCTTTACATCTTTCTTCAACAAAATAGAAACCAACACCGGCACCAAAGTGAGAGTGTAAATGAGCGCGCCCAACAACGCAAAGCCAAGTGTGTAAGCCAAAGGCGAAAACATTTTCCCTTCCACTTTTTGGAAAGAAAAAATGGGCAACAAGGCAGTGATGATAATGAGCTTACTGAAGAAAACCGCTTTGCCCATTTCGCCACCGGTGCGTTTAATCAAACCGAGTTTGCTCAATCGGTTAAAACGTTCCATGCCGTTTTTGTGCGCCAAAGAATCTAATGCCACAAACATGCCCTCCACCATTACCACTGCACCGTCAATGATAATTCCAAAGTCCACCGCACCCAGCGATAGCAAGTTGGCACTCATACCTTTGAAGCGCAAACACATAAACGCAAACAACAATGAGAGTGGAATGATGAGCGCCACAATTAAAGTAGTGCGCCAGTCGGCCATAAATATGAATACAATCACCGTTACGAGAATGATGCCTTCCACCAAGTTGTGCATCACAGTATGCGTGCAGTAAGTCATCAAATTATCGCGGTCGTAAAAGGTTTCCATTTTTACATCGCGCGGTAAAATGGTTTCGTTGAGTTCGGCAATTTTTGCTTTCACCCTCGCCAACACTTCGCTCGGGTTTTCACCTTTGCGCATCACAATAATTCCTTCCACCACATCATCATTATCATTCAAGCCCACCTGCCCCACACGCGGTGCGCTGCTCTCCTGCACTTCGGCAAGGTTTTTCACCAACACCGGATTGCCGTTGTAATCGTTTACAATGATGTTTTCAATGTCTTGCTTGGATTGCAGCAAACCCAAGCCGCGCACTACATACGCTTGTCCGTTTTTCTCAATCACATCGCCACCCACATTCAAATTACTTTTGCTTACCGCCTCATAAACTTCGAGCGGAGTGATGTCAAATTTTTGGAGTTTGTATGGGTCAACTTGTATCTCATAGATTTTTTCCTGCCCGCCAAACGCCACAATATCTGCCACGCCCGGCACTTGCCGCAGTTGGCGGTCTATTACCCAGTTTTGAATAGTAAGTAAATCACGTGTGTCGCGCTCGCTGCTCTTGAGCACATAGCGAAAAATTTCTCCGGTGGGTCCGTAGGGCGGTTGCACATCGGGCTCCACACCTTCCGGAAAAGTTACGTTGCGCAATTGGTTGTTCACCTGCTGCCGCGCAAAAAAGTCATCCACCTCATCTTCAAAAATTATTTTGATAACGCTCAAACCAAACATGGTAATGCTGCGCACATTGGTTTTGCGTTGCACGGCTGTCATAGCCACTTCTATAGGCACGGTAACAAAACGCTCCACATCTTCGGCACTGCGCCCGTTCCATTCGGTTACTATGATAATTTGCGTGTTCGTTACATCCGGGAATGCCTCGATAGGCATATTTAAATAACTGACAACGCCCACTATCACCAGCACCCCCACCATAAAGAAAGTGAAGAAGTGGTTCTTGAGCGAAAAGCCGACTATGTTTCTGATGAATTTGTTCATACTAATATTTTGATTTGCTACTACACGATTTGCGTTTTGCGATTTGCCCCTCATTCTCCCTCCCTATCGGGGAGGGTTGGGGTGGGGCTAATCATTCAACGCATCATAAATCAGCAACTGGTTTTTTGAAATCACTTTTTCACCTTCCTGCATTCCGCTGGCGATGTATGCCACATCACCTACCTGGCGATAAACTTCTACCGGGCGCGTTTCAATGTTGGCGCGGTCTTTATAAATCATCACAAAAGTTTTGCTCTTGTCAAACACCAGCGATGATGCCGGCACGGCAATCATTTTTTTATCTTCTTCATAATGCAAAGTGATGTAGCAGTTCATCTCCGGTTTCAGCAAATAATCTTTGTTCGGAATTTTGATGCGCACTTTCATGGCGCGGGTTTCGGGGTCTATCACATTAAAAATTCTATCCACCTTACCATTGAAAATTTTATCGGCATAGCTGATGGTTTTCACCGCTGCATCGTAACCCAATTTTATTTTGGCAATGTCGCTTTCGTTTACGTTTGCCAGCACCCACACTTCATCAATTTGCGCAATGTCAAAAATGTTTTCGCTCCGGTCGCTGCGCAGTTGCATATCGCGGTTGATGCGTTTTTCTACCACAAAACCGCTGATGGGCGCTTTAACAAAATACTGCGCGTTGTTGCTCAAGCTATAAATTGAAAACACTTCGTTTACACGTTTCAATTCTGCCTGTGCTTTTTCCAACTCTTTTTGTGCGGCAATAACTTCTTTTTCGCTGCTCAGCTTACTGTTGAATAAATCTTTGGCTACTTGCAGATTTTTTTCTGCGAGCAACACATCACTCTGTGCATCCAAACGCTGCTTTTCGTATTCTGCCACTTCACCGCTTCGGATAACGGCAAGGGTTTGACCTTTCTCTACATAATCACCTAACTCCACATTTACGGCAGTTACATACCCGCCTACTACGGGCACTATCTCTACCAGTTTGTTGTTGTCGGCAGCAATTTTCCCGAACAACTTCAACTCGTTTTTAAGTTGTTGAATGGTAGCATCGGCAAACTCAGTGCGCGCCAGCATGGTATCAGTAAGTTGAAACGGTGGAGCTACTTCTACAGTTTTGTTACCGCCACAAGAAGATAGAAGGATTAGCAGATTAGCAGATGCAATAATTAGCAGCCCCATCCCCCAACCCCTTCCCCAAAGGGTAAGGGGAGTAAACAGCCCGAATACATTTTTCAATTTTCCTTTTTCAATTTTCATTTCTGTGTTTGTTATGGATTAAAAATTTCTTTTCCCACTGCAGCGTTCAGCTCTTCGTAAGCGGCAATGCGGGTTTTGCGCAGTTTATTCAACTCGCTTTGCGATTGATTGTAGGACTCAAAAAAATCGGTGAACTCCAGCAGCGTAATGTTGCGTTTCTGAAAGTTTTCTATCACGCCTTTGTTCAGCAATTCAAATTCGGCAGAATAGGTTTTGTCAATGGTCTGATATTCCTCCTCAATTCGCAGCGCCTTTTCGTAAGCGGTTTTAACTTCTACTTCCAAAGTGCGTTCGCTGTTTTGTTGCAGCGCTTCTACTGCTTTCAAATTCAACTTGGCTGCTTTGATGTTGCCTTGATTTACATTCCAGAGAGGAAGATTCATGCCCATCGTTAAACCCACATAGTTGCGGAATGCGCTACCCTGTTGGTCGTAAACGCCACCGAGTGTGAGGTCGGGCACGCCCAAACTTTTTTGCAGGCGCACATTGGTTTCTGCACTTTGCAGTTCGGTTTTAGTGCGTTGAAAATCGGGGCGATTAGCCAGCGCATCGGCCACTAACTGTTGCAAGTTGAGCGCTTTTTCTTTGTAGTTGTTTGTGAAGTTACTCTCTACAACCGGTTGAATAATTTCACCCGTGCCAAGCAGTGTTTGCAACACCCCTTGTGCATCTGATATACTCAAAAGCAAATCGGTTTTTTCATTGTTCAACTGATAATAAATTGCTTTTAAACGCAGCACTTCTTTGAGCGAAATATTCCCCTTTTGCGATTGCTCCTCGTAAGCGCCAATGATGTTTTGCAGCAGTTGTAACTGATTGTTGTAAATGCCGAGCGTAATGCGGTCGTAATGCAGCGAGTAGAAGTTTTTGCGCAGTTGAAATTTTAAGTTGCGGAGCAAATCCTGAAACTCATATTGCGCAATCTGCTTATTCTGTTTGGCTAAATCTACTTCGTATTTTTTCTTGCCACCGATGTAAAACACTTGCTCCAAGGCAAAAATCTTTTGCCCGTTTTTACCCACATCAAATGCGCGGTTGGCATCGGCATTGTAAGCGTTTAACTCTGCACTAAAGCGCGGGTTTTCCCACAGGCGCGCCTGTGCTATCAATGCCTGCTGCGCATCTACATTATACTGCCCGGCAAGCAGCAGCAAATTGTTTTTTAAAAACCGGCTTTCGGCATCGGCAAGGTTTACCTTCAAGGTATCTTGCGCCTGTGCAAACACACTGATGCACACTACCGAAGCCACTAACACAAGTGTCTTCATTCAAAAAAATTTTAGAGAAAAGAAATTGGCGGCACACTATACGTGCCTGATAGAAAATAAACTATGCCTTGGGAGGCGGAGGAGTGATTTCGTTAATAAACTCGCTATTAAAGTTTATTTGAGCGGGACAAATAGTGAAGGCCAATTCTGCATGAATCAACTGCGGAAGCTGTACTCTGATCTCATGAAATTTCAATTGCTGCACTTTTTTAGCGGTGCTGTTGGAATTATGGTCATCGTTCTGTTGCTCGGGAAATGCATTGTCCATATCCATCACACATTCCGTAACCAGTTCCGCTACACTTTCCATTTCGTTTACCACCGTATTGCCGGCACTTAACGGATTTCTGTAAAGTTGGGTATCGGGCAAATCCATGCTGGTGTTTACTACAGCTAATGCCATAATAAAGCAATATACCCGTCCAAATACTGCCCATTTATAATTCACTTTGCAAATCTAAGCGGGAACAGAGAATTTCTTGTTAAAGAGTTTTAATGTAAAACACGTGCAGGTTTCTTAACTTTAAGTCGTGCGGAAATCGAAAGAAGAAATTATTGCTGAATTAGGCGCCTCGTTTAACGGGCTGTGCAACTTGTGCGAAAACATAAGCGAGGAGGTATTTAACCGCTCACACCAAAACAAATGGTCTCCGGCTGAAAACTTCCAGCACTTGGTTACTGCAACCAAAATGACATCACTGGCATTTACCTTGCCCAAGTTTTTGCATGTGTTTTTGTATGGCAAGCCACGCAGAACATCGCATGTTTACAGTAAAGTAGTAGAGCGTTACCAACAAAAACTGAACGAGGGCGCAACCGCATCCGGAGTTTATGTTCCTAAAAAAACCGATTACAAGAAAAACGAATTGAAAGCCCGTTTGGAAAGCGAAGGCAGTAAACTGATAACTGCGCTTAACGGCAAATGGACTGATGAACAGTTAGATAACTATCAGATATCGCATCCTATACTCGAACTGCTCACCATTCGCGAGTTGGCATACTTTACCATTTATCACAACAATCATCACCTAGAAACGGTGCAGAAACATTACTTGTAAGGGTTACAGTTTTATTTCGCGCATAAAATCAACCGTCACCTGAATATCATTGTACAATACTCGGTCTTTTTCGTAGAAGGGAACCGCCTTACGGTAATCGGTTTTTATCTTCTCTATCAGAGGAGAGCTTTTCAACGGCCTGCGGAAATCAAGCGCCTGCATAGCGGTCATAAATTCAATAGCTAAAACTTTTTCAATGTTGTAAACAATCTTGTACGTTTTTACCGCTGCATTTGCGCCCATGCTCACATGGTCTTCCTGTCCATCGCTCGATGTAATGGTGTCAACACTGGCAGGTGTTGCTAACTGTTTGTTCATGGAAACAATAGACGCAGCCGTGTATTGCGGAATCATTAAACCGGAATTTACTCCGGAATCTTCTACTAAAAATTTGGGTAGCCCGCGTTTGCCCGAAATCAACTGAAAAGTTCTGCGTTCCGAAATGCTCGCCAGTTCGCTCATAGCAATGCCGAGATAATCCAAAGCAATTGCCAGCGGCTCACCATGAAAATTTCCTCCGCTTAAAATCAAATTCTCTTCTTCAAAAATGAGCGGGTTATCGGTTACGGCATTTATCTCCTTTTCAAAAACATCGTGCACTTGTGCAATGGCATACTTTACCGCACCATGCACCTGCGGCACACAGCGAAACGAATACGGATCCTGCACATTCTCTTTTTGCTGTTTGGCTATCTCGCTTCCCTCTAAAAAACGCAATACATTTTGCGCGCTTTCTATTTGGCCTTGGTGATTGCGAACACGCTGTATGGCGGGATGAAACGGATTGGTTTGTGCATCAAATGCATCAACCGAAACGGCAGCCGTAAAATCGGAAAGTGTTGCCACGCGTTGCGCTTCAAGCAACGAATAGCAACCCCATGCACTCATAAATTGTGTGCCGTTCAACAGCGCCAAACCTTCCTTTGCCTTCAGTTTTATGGGCTGGATATTCAACTCTTTAAAAACTTCTTCGGTTGTTCTTTTCTCGCCTTTGTAACGCACCCAGCCTTTACCGATGAGCGGCAATGTAAGATGTGCCAACGGTGCCAAATCGCCACTGGCGCCCAGCGAGCCTACTTCCCAAATTACCGGATACACTCCGGTATTAAACAGTTCAATCAACTTTTCTATCGCTTCTATGCTAACCCCCGAATACCCCTGCGAAAGCCCCTTTACTTTCAACAACATCATTAACTTAACCACCTCATGTTTCACTTCATCGCCCATACCGCAAGCATGGCTCATTACAAGGTTTTCCTGCAACTGCTCAAGTTGGTCGTTGGCAATTTCTACATCGCATAAAGCACCAAAGCCGGTGTTAATGCCGTAGTAACGTGTGCCGGGTTCGGCTATTTTTTTTTCTAAAAACGAACGATTGGCGGCTACCTTCTTCTTTACATCGGCACTTAACGAAAGGTTCGTGCATTTTTCAAGAAACACTTTTAAATCATTCAGCGCCAGTTTGCCGCTGTTAATGATAGTTACTGAACTCATAGCGTTCAAACCTACATGAATTTACCGAAGGGGAAAATCAGTTTTTAAGCAATACTTTTTTGCTTAGGCGCTGTCCGTTTGCCTGAAGAGTTACTACATACACACCCGAAGGGGCATCGGGCAAAGTAATGCGTTCGTTAATTGAAGAGGTCGTTCCTTGTGCTACTACCGAACCAAGAATATTGGTAACGCTCCAAATGTAAGGGGCGTTTGGTTGCAAATTTTCAATTACTATATCTTGCCTGCTGCTGAAAACACGAACATTGTTCAGTGAGTTATTTTTTATACTTGTTCCCTCGGTAATATTCATCATAAGCGTATCGGAAGCCTCGCAGCCCTTCGCGTTGGTGCATTTTAATACTACAGGATAAATGCCTGCTTCGTAAAAACTCATTTCGGGATTAGAAATGCCGGTAATAAGCGTGTTATCACCAAAATCCCACACGTAATTAGTGGCGTTTTTAGTGAGTGAAAAAAACTGAACCATCTGCCCCACAATAGCATTATAGGTTGATGCGGAAATATCCACCTCTACTTTATTTCCTTTCACAAATATTTGCTTGGTAACAATGTAATCGTTGTAGGTAAACACTACGTTGTAGGTGTCTTCGGGCAGAAAATGAAAAGTAAAATTGCCGTTTATGTTGAAGTAAGAACCCATCAACAGCCCGTTACCGTCAAATGCGCGGCACGAAGTCCATGTAATAACAGGCTCTTGCATCACCTTTATTTTACCGTCCCAGTTTTCGCAATCGGCTTCTATGGTAGTAATTACAGGCGGATAAGAAATATGCAACACAAAACGCCCTATAACAAAACCACCCTGACTGCTGTAAAAATTGTAATGATTTCCCCTAAGGTCGTGGAAGGTTCCTGTCATCCGGTCTTCCAATAATAAAATTGATGCCTGATCAAAATTATCAATCAACGAGGGATAAATAGAAAAGAAGCCCGAAGTATCGGTTCTTACACCTAAGGAAATAGCAACAGAAGAAGTAAAATCGCCATACTGGTTAATACTGCACGCTACACTATCGCTGGTTAAGGAATAAATCTGCGGCACTATCGTGGACGGGTTGAAACCCTTGGCTATGTCTTCGAACAAATTAAAAGCCGGGGTGGTACCCTGCCCAATATACAAAGTTGTTTCGTCAGAAAGGGTACCGCTGTTATTTACAATCAGCAACTTTAATTGCATAGCTGACTGCCCCGCGCTCAGGGAAACAGAAAACAAAATAGAAAAGGCTATTGCAAAAACTCTTACCATTTACAAGCGCTAAATTAGGCTATCTGTTTAAATGTTAATAATTGTGGGGGCACACGCCACAATTTATGCTAAAAAGGCGGGGTTGTCAAGGTTACCGCTAAATAAATTTTGTCTTTAAGTCCTGAATACTCAAGCCCGCAGCTTCTTCCTTGCGTTCTTTAACATTTCGCAGGCGAAAGTTTCCGGAAGCCATCTCGTTTTCGCCAATTTCTACCATAAAGGGGATGCCTTTTTGCTCGGCATAGGTAAAGTGTTTTTGCTTTTTCACATTGCCGAGGAATATTTCTGCCGGAATATCATCATCGCGCAGGGTTTGCACCTGCTTAAAGGTAAACTCCTCCACTTCCGCATTGCGGGCAACAAACAGCACTTTTACACCTTGTGCAATGGTTTCGGGGAAAAGGTTCAGTTCTTCCATTACATCGTAAATGCGCTCAATACCAAAACTGATACCTACCCCGCTCAGGTTCTGCCCGCCAAACATTTCGGTGAGGTTGTCGTAGCGACCACCGCCACCAACACTACCTACTTTTGCATCAAGGATTTTTACTTCAACTATTAGACCTGTATAGTAATCCAATCCGCGAGCAAGCAAAATATCGTAGATAACGTGATTGGTTCTGTCCACTTGGTTTAAATGGCTTAAAACATATCGTATCTCATCTACTCCCTTTCTGCCTAATTCAATATCCTTAAAGATTACATCAAAATAATCCAATGCCCGATCTACATTCTGTCTTTGTGAAAAGATGTGTTGAAGCTTAGTTAGTTGGTCTTGGGTAAAACCAACGTTGCTTAGCTCACTCATTACTCCATCGTATCCGATTTTATCTGCCTTATCAATTATGGTAAAGAATTGGCTGGAGAGGTTTTGAGCATCAAGGTATTCAATAACTCCTTGTAGAATCTTCCTATTGTTTATTGTAACTACAAGTTTCTGCCCGGGCTCCTGTGGGTCAAATCTTAAAAGCCGAAACACCTCAATGTAAATTTGCAGCAACTCCACCTCATTCAACAACGAGTTACTCCCAATCACATCGGCATCGCACTGGTAAAATTCCTGGTAACGCCCTTTTTGGGGTCTGTCTGCCCGCCAAACCGGACCTATATGAAAACGCTTAAACGGAAAAGCAAGTTTATCCTGATGTTGTACTACGTAGCGCGCTAAAGGAACGGTGAGGTCGTAACGAAGACCTTTCTCACTTATTAAAGTAGTAGCTTCTTGCGAAGTCAGATTTCGAATTTCGAATTTCGAATTTCGGATTTCAGAAAAGTAATCACCCGAATTCAAAATCTTAAACAACAATTTGTCTCCTTCTTCGCCATACTTGCCGGTGAGGGTTTCCAGGCGCTCAATAGCCGGTGTTTCAATTTGCTCAAAGCCGTATTTGCGAAACACACTTTTAATGATATCGAAAATGTAGTTGCGCTTGGCTACTTCCTGCGGCAGAAAATCGCGGGTTCCTTTGCTTAACGATGGTTTTATTTTGCTCATAGTGTATTTTCTGTTTTGGACAAATTTGCAATCCAATTGCAAATTTGTCCAAGTTTAATTTTGGCGGAGCCTTTCAATTATCTTATCGGTTGCCACATCCAGCATGTCGTACACACTCTGATAATGGGCTTCGCTTAAGCCATACGGATCGGGTACTGCGCGGTTTTTGCCCGGCTCTACTTCATTTAATATCAGCAATATTTTCTGTTCCTGCTCTTTGCCGTTTGCCATGTTGCGTACATCGGTAAAATTGGAGCTATCCATTACATAAATAATGTCGTAGTAATCTAAATCGCTTTCAGTAATCGGGCGCGAACGCTGGTAGGTAATATCAATGCCGTTGGCTTTCATTACGGCAATTGATTTCGGGTTCGGCAACTCGCCTTCGTGCCAGTTCGATGTTCCGGCAGAGTCAATTTCCCAGTTTAATCCCAATTTTTCGGCTTTGTGTTGCAGTAAGCCGTGCGCTATAGGCGAGCGGCAAATGTTGCCGAGGCAAACCATCAGTATTTTCATTTTCAGTTTCAGATTTTAGAAGGCGAATTGAACATTGCGCTATTTCACCATCAGGCGCTTTGTTATTTCTTTTCCTCCAATTTGGCAGCGAATGAAATAAACTCCGGCAGAAAAGTTCTGTGTATTGAGGAAGTATTTGTTGTCGCCCGCTTTGGTGGCGCCTTCATACACCGTTTGTATTTTCTCTCCAAGCACATTCAGGCAATCAATGGTTATGGGCAGTGCCGCGGTTGTCTCAATTGGCAAACACGTAATTCCTTTGGAAGGATTCGGAAAAATTTGACCGATAACTGATGACTGTTGACTTATGTCTTCTACTCCGGTTGCTCCCAACACTTTAAAGTTGTAGAAGCCCGTTGGTGCTGTAATGGGGCGCACCTGCTGCTTGCTGTTGTTTGCCTGTGCATGTATGTAATAGAAAACTTCCGTTCCGGCAGGTTGAGCAGGGATGATGCCTTCGTAATGGTCGCCAAATACATCGTACATGGGCACCGATTGATAGGGCTGTGTGGTATCAGTAGTGTAATACAGCGTGGCTGATTGAATGCCGCTGCGGTGCTCAATATAGGCGAAGGCAGTATATCCGAAAGAGGTATCGTAGGTATCGCGCAGGCGTTTGTGCTGTATAAGCAACGGCTCGCTGGCGCCAATTTCGTGCGTAATGCAATGCAAAGCGCCCGATGCGGGAATGCTAGAAGTAGAATTTATTCCTACCACCCTATAGCCCGGGCAGGCTTCGCGCCATATTCGCAAGGCGGTGGTATCGGTTGGTATATTGTAGGTGGGAACAATAATGGTTTTGTTGATGAACGAAGCATTGGTGTATGTAAGATAATCGCCCGAGCCGCTAGGCCATTGACCGTTATCGGATGGCATAGGAATACGCACTACCCGCCAGTCGGTACCGAATGCCGTTTGAAAATTGCTGAGCACATATTGCAGGTTCGCCTCAATTTGCGGACCATCGGCAATACCCTGCGGATACTCGCCCACCATAATGGTTTCTTCGTCCAGCAGTTTCATGTGCATATCAATATGGTGTATGCCATCGTACGGCAGTGTTTCCATTTTTATGTAGCGGTTAATACCCTGAAACTTCCACATAATGGAATCAATTTCCGCCTCGGTATGGTTGGCGCCAAAGCCTGCTGCCGGTTTATTGTCGTTCAAAATAAGTTTTGACGAAAAAGCCGTTCCCAATCCATCGCTCATAAAATTTCCGCCAGTTGCCACAAAATTGTACGGTGCTACAGTGGTGCTGTACATGGTTAACCCCAACGCCTTTGCTATCCCCGCAGGAACGGTATCGTCCTTAGGGCGGGTAATGCGGTTGTAAATCCAGTCAACCAAAGCCAGCGAATCTACCTTGTTGTAATAAATATTGTTGGGTCCGTAATCGCGGCTCCATACCGAATTGAAAGGTGCCACAATGCAGGTTACGTTCGAAGTATCAATGCCGTTGTTCAACAAACTGGTGTAAACCGTATTCGGATTATCGGTAACCACATACATGCGGCATTCTTCTCTTCCATAACGTATAATCTGGCGGAGCATGGATGTGTAGGATGTCCAGGTAACCATGTAGCCGTCCATTTCTTCCCACTCGGCAGCAGTGCGAACCGGAAGTGTTGGGGGGGTGGTAATCCCCACAATGGAACTTGCTGCACCGGCATCGAAAGTGATATAGGGAGCCAGCAGTTTTTCTTCATTGCTCAGATATTTGGGCAAGCCCGGATTATCGTCCGAAAAATCCTGAGCAAAAATTAATGGCGAGCAAAAAACCGCGAGTAAAAAAACCGGAACCTTCATAACCTGAATTTGTTGCGGATTGAAAATAAAACCTTTTGAACGAACCGACATTCTTTGTTACTTAGCCGAACTAATTGCTACAACATGCCACAGTTTATTCTGCTCATCCGCGAAGACCTCTCGAAATATCCGCGAGCTGAAGAGGAATTAAAAGCCGTGATTCAGGCGCATTCCGACTGGGCACGCGAACTCTCCGCCAGAGGAATTTTTAAAGACGGCAACGGCATTGGCAGCGAAGGAAGACTGATTGAAATGATAAATGGCGATTTGATTGTGCAGCCCATCCGCGATGTGCGCGAAGGCGTGGGCGGCTACTACATTATTGAAGCCGATGATTTATATGCCGCAGTCGAAATTGCCAAGCAATGCCCAACCTATAAAGATGGCGATTTGGTGGAGGTGAGGCCGCTGGGAGCATGATAAACTCAGATACTATTGTTGCCCTTGCCACTCCGCCCGGCACCGGGGCTATTGCCGTTATCCGTTTATCGGGCAAAGAAGCAATCTCCATTACCACAAAAGTTTTTAAGGGTAAAAATTTAGAAACGCAACCATCACATACTGTTCATTATGGATATATTGTTGATGCGAACACAACCCCGAAAGGGTTAGAAACCCCTTCGGGGTTAAGCAACGAGGCTGTTATTGACGAAGTAATGGTTTCACTTTTCCGTGCACCCAAAAGTTTTACAACCGAAGATGTAGTTGAAATTAGTTGCCACGGCTCGCCTTTTATTGCCGAACAAATTATTCAACTGCTGATAAAAAACGGGGCGCGTGCCGCCAAACCCGGAGAGTTTACGTTGCGCGCTTTTATGAACGGACGTATTGATTTGGCACAAGCCGAAGCCGTTGCCGATTTAATTGCTTCCGACTCATCTGCTTCGCACGATGTTGCGATTAAACAAATGCGCGGAGGTTTCAGCACACAAATAAAAGACCTTCGCCAGCGCCTGCTCAACTTCACATCGCTTATGGAACTCGAGCTCGATTTTGCCGAAGAAGATGTAGAGTTTGCCAACCGCGAACAGCTGCTAAAACTGGTGGATGAAATTCAAGCACACCTAAAGCCGTTAATTGAATCGTTCAAACTCGGCAACGTAATTAAGCATGGAGTGAATACTGTTATTATTGGTAAACCCAATGCCGGTAAATCAACCCTGCTGAATGCTTTATTGAATGAAGAGCGCGCCATTGTTTCCAGTATTCCCGGCACCACGCGCGATACTATTGAGGAAGTGATGAACATTAATGGCATTCAATTCCGCTTTATTGACACAGCCGGCATACGCAGCACGGCAGATTTAATAGAAGAAGAAGGAGTAAAGCGCGCCATAGAAAAACTCAAGCAGTCATCGGTTTACATTTACCTGTTCGATGTTAACTCCACTACACCCGAAGAACTGCTGCATGATGTGCAACAATTAGAGTTAACCGAATTTGAAGGCTTAATTGTCGGCAACAAAATTGACACCGCCCACTGGAACGACACCACTAAGTTTTACTGGGTATTAAAGAATCATCCCTCTACCTCTGCCATCAATCTGCACGAACATCTTCAGTTTATTTCTGCATCGCAGGGGAAAAATATTGATGTGCTCAAACAGAAACTGTTTTCGATGGTGGCGCAAAAACCCGGCCCGCAAAACAATACCGTGGTTGCCAACATTCGCCATTACGAAGCACTTATCAATGCTAACACCGCATTAAGTGATGTGAAAACCGGGGTGCAAAACGGCATTACCAGTGAGCTTGTTTCCCTCGACCTAAAACGCTCACTCAACTACCTCGGAGAAATTTCGGGTGAGGTAACGAATGAGGAGATACTGGGAAATATTTTTTCGAAGTTTTGCATTGGCAAATAAATGCGTCCATCCTTTTCCTCCACCCTCTTAAAATGGAACCGCCTGCACAACAAAAGGCAAATGCCCTGGAAAGGCGAAAAAAATCCGTACTACATCTGGCTTTCGGAAATCATTTTGCAACAAACGCGTGTTGAGCAAGGCTTGCCCTACTTCGAAAAGTTTAAAAAAGCATTTCCTACTGTTCAACATTTGGCAAAAGCACCTGCCGATAAAGTGATGAAACTGTGGCAAGGATTGGGCTATTACTCCCGTGCACGCAATTTGCATTTTACAGCTAAGCATGTTGCCAACAAGCTCAACGGACAATTCCCCGTAACCTTTGAAGAACTACGCAAACTAAAGGGCGTTGGCGATTACACTGCTGCTGCTATTGCTTCGTTTGCCTATAATGAAAAAAGGGCGGTGGTGGATGGAAATGTTATACGGGTGCTTTCGCGTGTTTTCGGGATAGAAACTCCGTTTGATACCGTTGCGGGCAAAAAGGAATTTGCTGCATTAGCACAGCAACTGATTGATGCCAAAAAGCCCGGAGTTTACAATCAGGCAATAATGGATTTCGGTTCATTGGTTTGCGTGCCGGCAAAGCCTCTTTGTAATATATGCCCGTTCAAGAAAAATTGTGTTGCCAACAAAACCGAAAGAGTGTACGAATTGCCTGTTCGGGCAAAAAAAACGGCAATAAAACAACGTTGGTTCAATTACTTACTGCTTAAAAATGAAACTGAAATTGTTGTTCAAAAACGAACCGGGAAAGACATCTGGCACGGCTTATATCAACTTCCGCTTATTGAGGTTTCAAGCAAAAATTCCGGAAATGAGTTAAATGCGTTATTAAGAAAAACAGCCTGCCAAGTCGCATCAAAACATTCGGTTTCACAATTGCTGTCGCACCAAAAAATTCATTTCACCTTTTATGAAATTGAGATAAAAGATGTTTCAAAACTGCATTTGCCCGACACGCAGAAAATTAAACTGAAAAATTTGCACAAGTATGCCTTTCCCCGAACCATTCATTTGTATTTAAAGCAAAACTCTTTACTTTAGAAAATAATACTGCTACGTTAGCGGCTTCATTCGCACATTAATAATTTACAGCTATGGTAAACAAAGTTTTTCTGATAGGACGTTTGGGCAAAGACCCCGTTATTAAACATTTTCAAAACGATAATGCCATTGCCGAGTTTCCGCTGGCAACTACCGAATCGTATAAAGACCGAGAGGGCAAATGGGTAGATGTTACCGATTGGCACAACATTAAACTGCCCAACAAGTTTATGGCAGAGCGCGCTGAAAAGTATTTGAAAAAGGGAAGCCAGATTTTTGTTGAAGGCAAAATACGCACCCGTTCGTACGATGATAAAGACGGCAATAAGCGTTACATTACTGAAATAGTAGTGGAAACATTCCGCATGCTCGACAAAAAATCCGATGGCGCTTCATCCGATAGCGGAGGCGCTTATGCCCCCACCGCTAATCAGGAATCGGCATCGGTAGCACCGGCTGTTGATGACGATTTACCGTTTTAACTGAAATAATGCAGCACCTTTAATGCTGCAAAGTGAAAATAAATTACACTGCTTTGGATAGTGACCCCGTTCCGCTTGGTTTACTCTTGTCTGTTTCGGTTACAGGTACCGAACTGTTAATTGCCAACGCCATTATTTTCCTTCTCATCATTTGTTCCGCACTTATGTCTTCAAGCGAAATTGCTTTTTTTTCGCTCACGGGTCCCGAAGTGGAGCAACTGAAAGAAAGCGATGACAGTACAGACAACCGCGTTGCTGCCTTGCTTCAAACACCGCGTTATTTGCTTTCAACCATGTTGGTTACAAATAACCTTGTAAATATCGGAGTGGTTATCACTTCGTACTTTGTTACACGCGGCATATTCGATTTAATGGGGTTGGCAGAAAATTTTTCGCTCGGCTCGCTGGTTATTCCCCGATACGGAATTGAGTTTGTGTGGAATGTGGTAATAGTAACTTTTATATTGGTGTTATTTGGCGAAGCCATTCCTAAAATTTTTGCCGCACATAACAAAATCAAAATTGCACGGGCCATGTCGGGCGTGTTTGTGGTGCTCAACAAATTTCTTGCGCCCGTAAACTTTGTGTTGGTAGGTTCAACACGAACACTCGAAAAACGATTAAAACGCTATAACACCGAAATTGATTTGGCTGAAATAAATAAAGCCATTGAAATTACGGTAGAGTCGAAAGAAGAGAAACAGGACGCACGCCTGCTTAAAGGCATTGTGTATTTCGGAAACATTGATGTAAAACAAGTAATGCGCCCCCGTACCGAAGTAGCCGCCATTGATACCGAACTAAACTTTGCCGAGCTGATGGCGTATGTGCGCGAAATGGGCTATTCGCGCTTTCCGGTTTACAAAGAAAACTTAGACCATGTTGCAGGTGTGCTGAACGTAAAAGATTTGCTGGCGCACATAGGCAAGTCCGAAAATTTTGAATGGCAGAGTTTGGTGCGCGAACCGTTGTTTGTGCCCGAAAGCAAAAAAATTGATGACCTGTTGCGCGAAATTCAGGAGAGCAGAAAACATTTGGCAATAGTGGTAGATGAGTTTGGCGGCACTTCGGGCATCATTACATTGGAAGATATTATTGAAGAAGTGGTGGGCGATATTAAGGATGAGTTTGACGAAGCCACCGATGGTGAATTCAAAAAGATTGACGACAAGAATTTTCTGTTCGAGGGCAAAGTGCAGTTAGTAGATGTTTGTCGTTGGATGGAAATTGCTGCCGATACATTTGAAGAAGTGCGTGGCGAGGCTGAAACCTTAGGTGGTTTAGTTTTAGAGTTGGCGCATCGCATTCCCAAAAACGGGGAGGAAGTTAAATTTGGCAACTATAAATTCACCGTGGTTTCGGTTAGCAACAACCGTATTGAAAAAGTAAAAGTTACCAATGAAGCGTAGAATGAATTTTAGCGTACAATCTTTTGTTGGTTGTTTCGCAGCTTTTCTGTTTGCGATGTTGCTGCAATCTTGCAACAACGAGTACACACCTAAACCCAAAGCGTACCCACGCATTCATTTTCCGGAACATACGTACGAATTGTTTAATCCCGAAAGCTGTCCGTTTAAGTTTGAAAAGCCGGTTTATGCTCGGGTAGTAAACGATACCGATTATTTCGGAAAACAACCGGCACAACCCTGTTGGATGAACATATTGTTGCCCGACTTTAACGGCACCATCAATCTTACTTACAAGAGTATCGGCAAGGAGAATAGTTTTGAAAAACTATTAGACGATGCCCATAACCTCTCCTACAAACACACCAAAAAAGCCGACTACATTAACGAGATAAGAATTGAAAACAAACACGGAGTGGGCGGATTGCTGTATGATGTAGGAGGCGATGCTGCCAGTAATGTGCAGTTTTTTCTTACCGACTCGCAACGGCATTTTATTCGGGGGGCACTTTACTTTAACAACACACCCAACTCCGACAGCATGGCGCCTGTTGTTACTTTTGTAAAAGAAGATTTACGCCACATCCTCGGAAGTTTTGAGTGGAAGTAACCGCTAATTAACCGGAGCCAACGCCAACTCCGCTACTTCTGCCTTCGGATAGTAATGCTCAATCTGCTCCAAAAAATCGTGGGCATCTTCCTGCCGGTAGAATATGCCTACAAACACAATGTAGGAGAGTTCATCATCGGTATTGCGAACGGTTTGCACCATTACTTCTCTACCTAACTCGTTGTTGGCACGGGTTACCATTTCGCGCAAATGTTCCCGGTTTTCAAAATCGCCCAGCTTTATGGTTACCGGCTTTTCGGTTTCGGCAGCATAAAGCGCCCGTACGGAATCATCCAAAGCGATAAACGGAGATTCTATAATCAACTCTTCCGCATCGGGAACGCGCTCAAGCGCAACAGTAGTTAAGCCATCGTGCAAAAATCCGAGTTCAGCGGCAACGGCTCTGCTAAGGTCAACTACCCGTCCTTTTTTGAAAGGACCGCGGTCGTTAACGCGCACAATTGCACTTTTACCGTTTTTAAGGTTGGTTACTTTAATTTTTGTGCCGAAGGGTAACGATTTATGAGCACAAGTATATTCAGCTTGTGAAAAACGCTCGCCATTGGCGGTTTTCCTTCCGGCAAATTTATCGTGGTAATACGAAGCAATGCCTGCTTCAATTAAACTGGCTGTTTGTGCGCTGGCGTTTGAGGCAAACACAGTAAACAGTACAAATGCTGTTGGTTTGAATAACTTCAAATCGTACAAAATTTGGTTGCTGCAAAGATACCCCACCCCCAGGTGAAAATACCTTATTTCGGCTGTCAATGTGGCACACAAAACTTGTCCGTATAGTATGCTGCACAGTTTTTAAACATCGGCATTGCGCTAAGTGCACCTTCTCAACCTATTGAAAAGCAGGGTAGTTACAGACCAAATGTCCAATTTTAAGACGGGTGTAGTGTAAATAGGTGTTGATTGAAAAATTGTTAAGCTGTCTGCCTGTATATGTTCGCTTATTTCCGCAGTATTTGAGCAAAGCGGAAAACATTCTCAAATGTGTTGTAAAGCGGAACGGGCGCTACGCGGATAACATCAGGTTCGCGCCAGTCGGCAATTACCCCTGCTTTGGTTAGTTTTTGGAAAAGTTGCTTTCCGTTTTTACCGGTTTGAATGGAAAGCTGACAACCGCGCTCATTTTTACTTTTTGGGGTAATAACCCGATACTCCTTTGGACTTTTGTTCTTTTGTTCTTGGTCTAAAAGAAGCCATTCCAGATAGCCCGTAAGCAATTCGCTTTTCTTCCGCAGAGCTTTCATGCCTGCCTTATCGAAAATTTCGAGCGAAGCTTTATGTGCCGCCATGGAAAGCACCGGAGCATTTGAAATTTGCCATCCGGCAGCCCCCGGTTGTGGCACAAAATGCTTGGGCATGGTAAAACGCGTTTCTTCGTTATTGCCCCACCAACCCGCCAGCCGCGGTAGTTCGAAATTCTTTGCATGGTACTCGTGCACAAAAACTCCGCTTACTCCTCCGGGTCCGCTGTTCAGATATTTGTAAGAGCACCATGTGGCAAAATCAATGTTCCAGTCGTGCAGTTTAAGTTCTACATTACCTATGGCGTGTGCAAGGTCTACCCCGAAAGTAATTTTGTGCTTGCAGCAGACATGGGCAATTTTTTCGATTTCGAACAGTTGTCCCGTGTAGTAGTTAACCGCGCTGAACATCACTAACGCCAACTCCTCTTTGTGTTCTTCTATTTTAGCGATAATATCTTCTGTTCGCAGGGTTACTTCGTTTTTGCGTGGGGTTACTTCAACAATACATTCTTCGGGGTTTAAGCCATGCAGTTTAATTTGTTGCTCTATGGCGTAGTAATCGCTTGGGAACTCATTTGCCTGCACTAAAATTTTTTTTCGTTTTCCGGCAGGACGATAAAATGAAATAAGCAGCAGGTTAAGATTAACGGTAAGCTGGTTCATTACTACCACCTCAGTGGCTTTTGCACCTACCAGTTTCGAAACTGATTTGGAAAAGAAGTGGTGGTAATAAAACCATGGATTTTTTCCGTGCAAGTGCCCTTCAACGCCCAGTTTTTTCCAGTCGTTTAGTTCCACTTTTAAATGCCCTTCAACTGACTTTGGTTGCAGCCCGAGCGAGTTGCCACACAGGTATATCGCCTCTTGTTTCTTTCCGTCAACTTTTACTTTGGGTATGTAAAACAGTTTGCGGAAGTTTTTAAGCGGGTCGCTTTTATCGAGCGTGCGGGCAAAGGCGAGCGAGTTTTCAAATTTCATTACACAAACTTTTTCTTATCCAACTTCAGCCAGTCTAAGGCATTTTTGTAAAGCAACTTCTCCTTGGTTTTTTTTCCGGCATTCAGCAATTCTATTTCTTCACCGGGCACCGCCTCGCCCAACGGAAACGGATAATCGCTGCCGAGGCAAATTTTGTCTTCGCCCACAATATTCATTACATACTGCAAAAAATCCACATCGTGTATCAGCGAATCAACATAAAAATGCCCGAGGTAATTGCGCGGGTTTACATCGTTGTCAATTGCAGTTAAGTCGGGACGTACTTTGTAGCCTTTCTCAATACGCCCAATGTTGGCGGGAAAAGAGCCTCCGCCATGGGCAAAAGCAAAACGCACCTTGGGGAATTTTTCAAACACTCCGCCAAATATCATAGAACATATTGCGCGGTTGGTTTCGGCAGGCATACCCACTAACCACGGCAGCCAATATTTGCTCATTTGTTTGGCGCCCATCATATTCCACGGGTGCACAAAAATTGCCATATCCAATTCCTGCGCGGCAGCATAAACGGGGAAAAACTGCGGCTCGTTCAGGTTTACATCGTTAATGTTGCTGCCAATTTCAATGCCCACCAATCCTATTTTTTTACAGCGTTCTAATTCTTTTACCGCTAACTCTGACGACTGCATGGGTACAGTGCCCAAACCGATAAACTTTTTCGGATATCGTTTTACTATTTCGGCAATGTGGTCGTTCAGGAAACGGGAAATGTCCAAACAGTCGTTAGGTTTTGCCCAGTAGTTAAACATAATGGGGATGGTGGAAAGCACCTGCACGTCTACTTTGGTGTGTTTGCATTCCTTAATCCGCACATCGGCATCCCAGCAGTTGTCCTGTATTTCGCGGAAAAACTCATCATCTTTCATCATGCGGGCGCAGCAAGGCTTGCTACCCGGCAGGTGCTCCAAATGAATAAACCCGCCATAGCCGAATTTCTCGCTCCAGCGCGGCAGGTGTTCGGGAATAATATGTGTGTGGATGTCTATCTTCAAGTTGCGCCAAAGATAGAATACCGCCCGAAATGATACGGTTTAGTGGTGGCTGTGGTCGCCATGCTCGTGCACATGTCCGTGTTCAATTTCTACGGGATGCGCTTCGCGAACTTCTACCACCTCGCCCGAAAAGTAGAGTGTTTTTCCGGCAAACGGATGGTTAAGGTCAACGGTTACTTTGTCGTCTTGCAGGTTTACAATACGCCCCTGAAACGGGTTGCCGTGCTGGTCTTGCAGGGGAACAATATTGCCTACAAAGAGCATATCTTCCATTACAGCGCCTTCGTGCGAAAACACCGATTTATCCAAAAGAATAACCGCTTCTTCCTCATAAGCCCCATAGCCTTGCTCGGGGGTTAGCACAAAATTGAATTGGTTGCCGGCAATCAATCCTTCCAGATTTTTTTCGAACATATCCAGTACATTGTTGTGTCCGAACAAAAACGACAACGGAGAATCTTTTGCTGCCGAATCCATTACCTGCCCTTCGGGTTCGGTGCGTAACTCATAAGCAATTCTCACTACGGTATCAGGTGCTGCTTTCATGTAATTTGTGTTTTAAGTTGATTTTTTTTGAAAACAAGAGGTGTGAAACTTTTCGGAGAACCGGAGAAGCAATAACAACGTTCTTGTGGGGCAAAACTAACACGATAATTGAATTGAACCACAGCCCGAAATGCCGCTGGCTGTTTAAAATCTTACATTTCTATGACAATACGTAGTTCGCGTTGCGTTAAAATTTATGGTATTTAGCACCGTTGCGATAATGCGTTAAACCGTTGACGAGTAAATGAAAAAATATTTTCCTTACATAGCCGTAATTGTTGCCTTTGGAATTGCCCTAACATGGTTTGCCAAAACACAGGCGTTTGAAACCGTTAACCAACGCGAAGGAAACTTTGCGGTAAAAAAAGCAGCGAGCATTACCCGCATTGTGCTGGATGATACCGAAAAAAAGCATGTTGAACTAAGCCTGAACAATGGCATTTGGTACGTAAACAATACGCATATTGCAAGAGAAGAATTGATTACTCAGTTGCTTGATGCCGTTACGCGCGTGTCGTCCTTAGCTCCGGTGCCGAGCAACGCCCACGATAATGTAATGCGTCAACTGCTTACACGAAATATAAAAGTGCAGGTGTTTACCGGAAAAAGCGATAAACCCGAAAAAGTATATTACGTAGGTGGTGCTACGGTTGACAACAAAGGCACGTACATGTTGCTGGAAATTAACGGCACCACCGCATCGCGACCGCATATTACCTACATACCGGGGCATTATGGTTACCTCACTCCGCGTTTTGAAATGGATGCCGAAGTTTGGCGCAGCAGGGTTTTATTTAATGAAGAGATTGAAAACATTCAAAAACTTACGCTTACCTACAGCACCGAAGAAGACAAATCATTTACCATTGAGCGCGTTGCTGCCGATTCGTTTGCCGTAAAGCCGTTGAACGAAAAATACCTGATTGAAAAACCTTACGAGCAGAAATATGTAAAGCAATACTTGTCGTTTTACAATTCCGTTTTTGTAGAAGCGTTCGACAATGCTCTTTCGTCAAAAGATTCCATTCGCCAAACAAAACCTTATTGCGTTTTCGAAATGCAGAAAAAGGACGGCAGTGTTAAGAAAGTTACCCTGTATTATATGCCTGCCAATAAGCGAAGCAAAGCCGAATACGACCGTGCCGGTAATGAACTGTTGCACGATGTTGACCACTACTATGCCGACATTGATCAAAAAGATTTTGCCATTGTGCAGTACTATGTTTTTGGTAAACTGCTAAGGAGTTACAAGGACTTCTTTTTTAAGCCTACCGCTTAACGTTTACCCGTTTTTGTTTGCCAACTGACCACATGCCGCATCAATATCTTTACCGCGACTTCTGCGAACAGCCACTTGCACATTTCGCTTTTTGAGGTACGCCACAAACGCATCGCGCGTTTCTCGTTTCGCCTTCTTCAGTTCAACACCTTCTACGTTGTTGTATTCAATAATATTAATGAAGGCGGGCACTTGATGATAAAGCGAGATAAGGTGCTCGGCATCTTCTAAGCTGTCGTTGAACTTATCAAACAGAATGTATTCGAACGTTACTTTGTTTCCCGTTTTGTTGTAGAAATAGTTGAGCGCTTCTATTACATCTTCCAATGTATTGCTGCGGTTAATGTCCATAATTTTATCGCGCTTTTCGTTGGTGGCGGCATGTAACGAAAGGGCGAGGTTAAACTTCATTCCTTCGTCCGTTAAGCGTTTAATACCTTTGGCTATACCCGAAGTGGAAACGGTAATTCGTTTTTGTGCCATGTTTAAGCCATCGGGCGAAGTAATGTAGCGAATGCTTTGCATTACATTATCGTAATTAAGCAGCGGCTCGCCCATGCCCATATACACTATGTTGGTGAGCGGTTTTCCGTTGTGCTCAATAGCGTATTTATTGAGCAGCACTACCTGATCGTAAATTTCTCCGGCATCTAAATTTCGCTCGCGCTTTAAAAAACCGGTAGCACAAAACGTGCAGGCAAGCGAACAGCCCACCTGCGATGATACACAGGCGGTGCTTCGGTCTTCATCAGGAATCATTACCCCTTCTATTAAACGATTATCGTGCAGGCGCATACCCAACTTAACCGTTCCGTCTTTACTTTTCTGAACTATGTTCTCGCTAACGGGATGGAGAAAAAATGTTCCTTCTAATTTTTCGCGAAGCGGTTTGGAGAGGTTTGTCATTTCGCTGAAAGAGCGGGCTGATTTTTTCCAGAGCCATTCATGAATTTGCCTTGCGCGGAACTTGGGTTCGCCCGCTTGGGCTAACTTTTCTTCCAGCGTTTTAATATCAAGCGTACGTATATCCTGACGCAAATTCATTTTTACAAGTTATGCGAAAATTAAAAAGCGGGCTTGATTTCAATTTCAAACCCGCTTTTAGTCTTTGATGAATAAGAATTAGTTCTTCTTTTCAGCCGGTGCTTCAGCCGGTGTGGTATCGTTTACCGTTCCCTGAATTTTCAAGGTTTCGTTCGGGTTTTTTGCGTTCGAAGTAACTGTAACCGTTTTGGTAAACGGGCCTACGCGGTTAACATCGTAATGCACTTTAATTTCACCGCCTTTACCCGGTGGTATAGGCTCGGTAGGGCACTGAGGAACGGTGCACCCGCAAGAGCCACGGCAGCTTGAAATGATAAGCGGAGATTTACCCACGTTGGTGAATTTGAAGTAACGCGTTGCGCTTCCTTCATCGCCTTTGTTTACAGTTCCGTAGTCAATGGTAGTTGACTCCCACTTAAAGTCGGCAGCGTTAGGGTCGGGTGCGGCAGCGGGAGCATCCTGTGCTACGGCAAACAACGCAGCGCCTGCGAAACTTAACATTAGAAATAACTTTTTCATTTTGTTGTTGATTTGGTTTTTAAAATTTTGCTTGTTGTTCAAGTAAAACAAATGTAATGCCTTTTGTCAATCGCCAAACGTATGGGTATTAGTGGTTTAACGTTTTTTACAGTAATTGTTTTTTAAGGCTCGTTTAGTCGGGCGCACTTTAAATGTAGCTGCCAGCATATCTCCTTCGTTTCTGTATCGTTCCACAAGTGGGTTAGTTTTTCGTCCAACTTCTGTAACGGGTCGGTGTTGTGGCGGGTTACATAATTGGTGTACGATGACCAGCTTTTCACGTAGTTTAACCATTGTGCCTTTTTCCATGTTCCGCGGCAATAGAAATCAGGGGGGGCAATGGTTTTAAAGGGAAAAGGAAGCGTTTGGTATTTGTTGCGCACATACCAGCGCCCATCGGGCCAATAGTCATGCAGAAAATCGTACATAAACCATTCCATCAGTTTATCAATTTGGGGGCTGATAGATGCTTCAGAGTACGTCCATACGGCTAAAATGCCATTCGGCCGTGCCACTCGCTCAGCTTCGCGGTAAAATTCTTCGTGCTTAAACCAGTGGGCAGCAGTGGCTACGGTTATCAGGTCAATACTGTTAGTTGCAATACCCGAATTTTCGGCAGTGGCAACGCGGTATTCTATGTTTGGTGCAAGTATGGCATTGGCAATTTGCTGTGGACTGCCATCGGTGGCAATCACTTTTTCAAAGTAACCCGCAAGTGCTACCGCTGCTTGGCCGTTTCCCGTGGCACAATCCCAGCAAGTTTCAGTAGAAGGAGCCAGCGATACGAGATATTCAAACAATTCATTGGGGTAAGTGGGGCGGGCTTTCAGATATATGTCCGATTGCTTCGAAAAATGGTCTTGGAAACTCATTGTTTGGAAATGATTGGTAAAGGTGAGTTATCAGTTGCACTTCGGCAAGAAAAGGTAACGCTTCAACCCCCACTTCGGAAACTTTAAAAATATTTTTTGTTTCCACAGTTTTGTTACTATACATTTGCGCCCGCCATGAAAGACAGGCATTTACAGCTTCTTATTGAAAAGGCATCGGACATGTTTAAGCGCTACGGTATTAAGTCGCTAACCATGGACGATATTGCCCGCGAGTTGGGCATGAGTAAAAAGACCATTTACCGTTTTGTGGACAACAAAGCCGATTTGGTAAAAATGGTGATGCTGGATTATTTGGAAACCGAGCGCGCACACATGGAGGGCATTTTAAAGACTTCGAAAAACTCGGTTGACGAAATGATTCAGATAGCGGATTACTTTTTTAACCAAATGCGGGAGTTTAATGCCTATGCCTTGCACGATTTAAAAAAGTATTATCCCGAAACATGGAATATCTACAACGACTATAGGTTCAACTTTGTGCTTACGCGCATAAACGACAATTTGAAAAGCGGGATTAAACAAGGCGTATATCGCACCAACATCAACAGCGATATTCTTTCAAAAATTTACATAGGCGGCATTGACATATTGCTGAATCAGGAACTTTTCCCGATAAAAAATTACGCCTTTGTTACACTGTATAAAGAGTATCTCAATTATCACCTGCGCGGTATTGTTTCCGACAAGGGGCTGAAACTTTTAGAACAACACAACCTGTTTAAAAGCTGATTATGAAAGCAAGATGGCTCATCATACTTTTTTTGTTTACGGCAGTTGGGGCTAATGCCCAGCAAGTTGCTTCCGTTAAAGCGGTTACACTGAAAGAAGCGGTTGACTTTGCCATGGAGTTTAACAACACTATGAAAAACGCACGGCTCGACCAAGACTACGCTAAAGCTTACAACCGTGAAATTATGGCTACCGGTTTGCCGAACATAAATGCCGAGTTGGGCTACAACTATTATTTCAAGCGCCCCATTTCACCGGCCTTTAACCAGTTTTTTGGCGACACCAACACTTCATCGGCTAAGGTTTTTAGCTACCTCGCCTCGCAGGATCCGAACATTCAGAATATTCTTTACAACAGCATGATTCAAAGCAAGGATGCTGCGTTTTCGTTTGTGCTGCCGCATAATATTTCATCGTCCATTACTGTTTCGCAGTTAATTTTTGACGGACGATATTTTATAGGGCTGAAAGCCACCAAAGACTTTACCCGTGTTGCCCGGCTGCAAAAAGATTTGAGCGAACTGGATGTAAAATACAATGTAACAAAAGCCTATTATCAGGCAGCGGCAGCAAATGAGGCAGTATTGAAATTAGGTGAGAACTTAAAACTGGTTCAACGGCTGCTAACCGAAACGCGCGCTATTTTTCAACAGGGTTTGATTGAAGAATTAGATGTTGACCGATTAGCCTTGGCCGAAGCACAGTTACAAAGCCAAATTACACAGCAAGCGCAACTTTCAAAATTAGCTTACGATAATCTGAAGTTTCAGATGGGCATGAGCCTGAAAGATGAGTTGGTATTGAAGGATAACTTGGACGACCTCCGCGCACAAATTACTGTTGATGCAGAACCAAAATTTGACGCAACACAACGCGTAGAAACCGATTTGCTCGAAACCACTATTCGCATTCGAACCTATGATGTGGCACAGCGCAGAAGCGGCTATTTCCCCAGCATGTTTGCGTTTTTAAATTATGGCTGGCAGGCGCAGGCAACCAAGTTTGGAGACTTTTTTAAAAGCACCACCACTTATTATCCCGATGGCGATACCCGCAAAAGCACCCGTTGGTTCGACCAGGGTTTGGTAGGCATTACCCTCAAGTTGCCCATTTTTGATTCGGGCGCCCGCTTAGCCAATATGAAACAAGCAAAGGTTAACCGCCAAAAAACAATTAACGATTTAGAGAACTTTAAAAACGCTGCCGAGTTGCAGTTCCGTGCAGCACTCTCTTCGTACGAATCGGCATTGATTGACGAAGCCAACAACAAACGCACATCCGAACTGAGCGAAAAGATTTTCCGTACCAACCAAATAAAATACAAAGAAGGCGTTGGCAGCAGTTTTGAACTGGTGCAAAGCGAAAATGAAAATGCCGCTAACCATGTAAAGAAAATTCAAAGCACACTTGCCGTGCTGAACGCAAAAGCCGATTTAGATAAAGCCCTCGGAATTAAATAAGAACCCATTAACTAAAACTATATGAAGAAATTCATCGTTGCTCTTACGGTTATCACACTCATCAGCTCTTGCGGAGGCAAAAGCGAACTGGAAAAGAAAAAGAAAGAGCTGAACAAGGCGAAAACAGAACTGAAAGATGTTACCGCCAAAATTGCCAAACTGGAAAAGGAAATTGCCAAGTTGGATACTTCTTTTCATGTAACACAAAAAACCAAACTGGTACAGGCAGAGGCTTTGGTTAAGCAGGACTTTAAACACTTTATTGAAGTGCAGGGAACCGTAGATGCCGAAGAAAATGTAACCGCTTTAAATCAACAGCCCGGTATTGTTTCCGCCATTTATGTAAAGGTTGGTGACAGAGTTAGCAAAGGACAAGTGCTGGCAATTACACAAACCACAGCCGCTTTGGAAGAGCAGGTAAAATCAACCGAAACACAGGTAGCATTAGCTAAAACCGCTTACGAAAAACAAGCGGCTTTGTGGGAGCAAAAAATAGGAAGCGAAATACAATACCTGCAAGCAAAAACACAAAAAGAAGCAGCCGAAAGCGGATTGGCGGCATTGAAAAAACAATTGGAAATGACCAAAGTAATTGCGCCCATCAGCGGAACGGTTGATGCGGTGAATTTGCGCGTGGGCGATATGGCGGCTCCCAGCCAGTTAATGCCTGGTATCCGCATCATTAACACTGAGAATCTGAAAGTAAAAGCCAAACTTGCCGACAGCGATTTCGGAAAAATTAAACAAGGCGATAAAGTAGAGATTGAGTTTCCTGACATCAATAAAAGCACCGTTGCTACTGTAACCTATGTGGCAAAAACCATTGACCCGCGCTCGCGCACTTTTCAGGTAGAAGTAAATTTGCCTAACAGTTCGGACTATGCTGCTAACATGATTGCCAAACTAAAAATAAACGATGCGGTGTTTAAAGATGTATTGGTAGTTCCTTCCAACATTATTCAGCGCAGTGCCGATGGTGAATACGTGCTTACCGCAGCCGGAGAAAAAAGCAACTCTTTTGCCCGTAAAAATATGGTGAAAGCCGGCACCAGCTACAACGGAAGAACAGTTATTGAAGAAGGATTAAGCGAAGGCGACCGCATTATCACATTCGGCTATACCGAAGTGGTAGACGGACAGAAAATAGAGTTTTAGTTCACAAACATCTGAAGATTTGAAAACCCTCAGATGTTTACTTTTTGTTTATGAAAACAGAACGACTTAAAGAATTAGGATTTACAAGTTGGTGTATTAACAATGCCACCAGCGTGTATGTGTTTACGTTTATTATACTTTTCAGCGGGCTGATGGTGTATAACAGCTTGCCCAAAGAACTATTTCCCGATGTGGTAGTGCCTACTATTTCGGTAGTAACCATTTACCCGGGTGCCACCCCCGAGGATATCGAAAACCTGATAACAAAACCGATAGAAAAACAGGTAAAGAGTTTGAACGGGGTAAAGAAAATTACCAGCAACTCGCTTTCCGATGTTTCCATTATTACCGTTGAATTTTCGACCGATTTAAAACCTGCCGACTGTAAACAAAAGGTAACCGATGCTGTAGCAAAGGGTAAAAAAGATTTGCCCAACGATTTAAAAGACGACCCGCAAATACAGGAATTCGACATTAACGAACTGCCCATAATGAACATAAACCTTGCGGGCGATTTGCCGCTCGACCAAATAAAAGGTTATGGCGAAGACCTGAAAGACCGCATTGAAAGTCTGAAAGAAATTACCCGTGTTGATATTGTGGGCGGATTAGACCGCGAAATTCAAATCAATGTTGACCTGTATAAAATGACTTCGGCAGGTATTGCCTTCCGCGATATTGAAGATGCCATTACCCGCGAAAACCTGAATGTAAGCGGTGGCGAAGTTCGGGTGGACGATGTTCGCAGAAATTTGCGCGTTACCGGTGAGTTTAAACACCCGAAAGAATTGGAAAACTTAGTGGTGCGTTCCTTTATAGGCACTACTGTTTTTCTGAAAGATATTGCCACCATTACCGATGGCTTTAAAGACAAACAAGATTTTGCTCAGCTTGACCGCAAGAGTGTAATTACGCTAAACGTTGTAAAGCGCAGTGGCGAAAACCTCATTAACGCCACTGACCAGATTTACAACATCATTGAAGATTTTCAGGACAACAAATTTCCGCAGGGTTTAGATGTAAAAGTTACTGGCGATACCTCCGAAAAAACCCGCATTCAGTTGCACGACCTTATGAACACCGTAATTCTCGGTTTCATTTTCGTGGTGTTCATTCTTATGTTCTTTATGGGTTTTACCAACGCGTTTTTTGTGGGGCTTTCGGTACCGCTGGCAACCTTGGTGGCATTTCTGTTTATGCCAACGCTCGGAATGACCATGAACGTAATGGTGCTGTTTTCGTTGTTGCTGGCATTGGGAATTGTGGTGGACGATGCCATTGTGGTAATTGAAAATACCCACCGCATTTACCATAAGTACGATTTCGATATTAAGCAGAGCGCAAAATTTGCCGCAGGCGAAGTTTTTATACCTGTATTAACCGGAACACTAACCACGTTGGCTCCGTTTTTCCCGCTGTTGTTTTGGCCCGGCATCATCGGCAAGTTCATGAAAAACCTGCCCATAACCCTCATCATCACCCTGGGCGCTTCATTGTTCGTAGCATTTGTAATGAACCCCGTGTTTGCAGTTTCGTTCATGAAAAAAGAAGAGCATGGCGATTCGAAACTGAAAGATTACAAGTGGGGTTTTGTTGTGTTCGGAATTTTTGCTGTTGCGGGTTATTTAATGGGCAGCACCGGTGTAGGTAATTTCTCGGTGTTCTGCATAATACTATTGTTGTTGTATCATTTCTTTTTTCATAGGGCAATTATTTGGTGGCAAACCCGGTTTTGGCCCAATGTAGGTAATGTTTATCGTAAAATACTTCGTGCCTTCATTCAAGGTAAACGCCCTATTGCCGTAGTGTTGGGTACTGTAGCACTGCTTATTATAAGTTGGGGGATATTCATTATCAGCAAAACACCTTATGTGCTTTTCCCGAGTGGCGACCCGAATTTTGTTTATGTGTATTGCAAATTACCGATGGGTACCGATGCCGAAGTAACCGACTCGGTAACCAGAATAATTGAAGAGCGGGTTTACAAAGTAATTGGCAGCAACAATCCCGATGTTACATCGGTAATTACCAATGTTGGCTTGGGCGCGGGCGACCCGCAAAATCCCGATAAGGTGGCTACTCCGAACAAGAGTAAAGTAACCGTTGCCTTTAAAAAATATGCCGACCGTAAAGTTCCGCATACCATTATTTGGTTGGATAGCGTACAGAAAGAGTTTAAAAAATTCGGAATAGCCGGTGCTGAAATTTCGGTGGAGCCTGAACGAAACGGACCGCCTACCGGAAAGCCCATTAACATTGAAGTAAGCGGAGATGACTACCGTTTACTGGCAGAAATTTCTACCGACCTTAAACGCAAATTAGAAGACAGCGGCATTGAAGGCATTGACGAACTGAAAAGCGATTTGCAAATAAGCAAGCCGGAGATAATTGTTGATTTGGATAAAGAGAAAATGCAGCGCGAAGGAATTTCGCTGGGGCAGGTAGCGGTGGAATTGCGGACGGCTTTGTTCGGCAAAGAAGTTTCAAAATTCCGCGATGTGGACGATGATGCTCCCATTATGCTGCGCCTGCGTGCAGAAGACCGCACAAGTGTAGAGAAACTGATGAACGTGTACATCTCGTACATGGACTTCAGTACCGGTTCATTCCGTCAGGTACCGGTTTCGGCTATTGCAAAAGTGCGCTACGGAAATACCATCAGCGTAATCAATCGCAAAAACCAAAACCGGGTGGTAACGCTTGGCAGCGATATAAGTGCCGGCTTCAATGCAAGTGAAGTGGTTCCGCAGGTGCAGGATTTTATTGCCTCCATGGAAGTGCCGGAAGGTTACGAAATAAAAATGACCGGTGAACAGGAACAACAACAGGAAACAGGCGCATTTTTAGGTGTGGCTTTTATGGGAGCTTTGGCAATGATGTTCTTTATTATGGTACTACAGTTTAACTCGGTAGTAAAACCGCTCATCATTTTTACAACCGTTATGTTTTCGTTGATAGGTGTAGCCATCGGTTTTTCGATTACGCGCATGACCATGAGTACAGTAATGACCGGTGTGGGCGTTTTTGCATTAGCGGGTATTGTTATCCGTAATGGAATACTGCTCATTGAATTTATTGATGAACTGCGCGAACGTGGCGAGGAGGTAGAAGATGCCGTAGTGGATGGCGGTGCTACCAGAATGACTCCGGTAATACTTACTGCTTCAGCTGCTATACTCGGCTTAATTCCATTGGCAATCGGGTTGAATCTCGACTTTGCCAAACTGTTCAGCAGTTTTGAGCCGGAGTTTTATTTAGGTGGCGATAACGTAATGTTTTGGGGTCCGCTTTCATGGACGATGATTTACGGTTTGATAGTGGCTACATTTCTTACGCTGTTGGTTGTGCCAACCATGTACATAATGGGCTACCGAACCCGCGAGTGGTTTAAAGCCAAGTTTGCTAAAGGCTGAGAATTTCGCTTACAAAAGCCATGTAGTTTTTTTCGGCATTGTATTTTTCATTCCATGTGTTAAAGGCGTTTTGGCGGTAGGCGTTTCTTTCTTCGTCCGATAAGTACATGAATTTTTGTAACGCAACAGCTAATTCTTCGGGCGAAGGATTAGGCGAAAGCAGCAAACCGTTGTGTTCGTGCTCAACAATTTCGGCAACACCCCCAACATTGGTGGCAATTACCGGAATACTGTACGACATGGCTTCCATCATAGATACCGGCAATCCCTCTGTTTCACTTGTGTTTACAAGAACATCCACCGAATTTTCTTTGTAAAATTTCAGCACATCGGCATTTGCTGTTTGCCCCATAAACTGAAATTGAACATTCGCTTTAGGTGAAAGTTTTTCCCTTGCCAGCGCTGAAATTTGTTCTTCAAGATTGCCGCTGCCAAAGTGAAACCACCGGATGTTTTCTTCTTTAAGTAATGCGATTGCCTCTATTAAAAGATTAATTCGTTTCAACGGAATAATGTTTGAGCAGCTAACGATGGTAAATCCGTTTTTGCTGCTGCTGCTTTTGGAAGTTGTTACATTGAAAGTTCCCAAACGAGCCAACTTAATTTTGTTCGAAAGCCGGTTGGCGGTAATCTCGTTCAAATACTTCTGTCCGTTTGCCGAAATACAAAAACAGGCATTCGCATTTTTAAAAATAAAATTGCGAAACGGCAGGTAAGGCGGATTGTGCCGTTCAAAATACACATCCCAGCCGTGTGCCCGGCAAAAGGATTTTACCCTCGGGTTTAACATGCTAAAATGAGCAGCGCCTATAGCGTTGTTGTTCATCCAATAGGAGTAAACAAAAATGCTGTTGTTGGTAAGGTTTTCGTCTCTTACAATTTTTTTGAGCAACAAACTTGTTTGAATGGTTTTTGCAAAGGCTTCAAACATTGTTTTTAAAACGGCAATGCTGAATTTTACAGAAGGAGCAGATTTTATAAAAGCAAGTTCCCGCCAAAAGTCGGGCGAAAGAAAACAAAGAACAGAATAGAACTTAAACTTAGTGCCGGGTTCGTAGGGGTAACGCATTACCTTTACATGGTCGGGAACTTGTCGGGTTATTTCATCGGTAAGATTACCGGTTACAATAATTATCTTTTCGAAACTCGACAACAGAAACGGAAACTCATTTTCAATAAAAGTTTCTCCGGCTCCGCAGGGAAAAGTGGAAGTAAAAAAGATAAGCGCCCTACCGTTTGCCGACTTCTCCATTATTTTCGCGGCTAAATATCATTGTTTTTGAAGAAAGCGCTGATTTTGGCTTATGATTTTCCGCCCCTAATTTCAATCGGTGCACAACGACCTTACAGCTGGTATAAGTATCTCCCCGATGAAGGATTAAAAATTACTGTAGTTACCCGGCATTGGGAAGCAGCCATCAATTCATCTGAAGATTACATAAAGCCCACCGCAAGCAATGTGGTTTGTGAAGAAAACCGGGGAAGAAAAATTATTCGCGTTCCGTACTACCCCAACCTGCGCGACAGACTTTTACTGAAGTATGGTGCGGAAAAATTGGTTTGGCTCAGAAAAATCTTGTCGCTTTTTTATTCCGTTTTTGAACACCTGTTGTTTCTATTCGATGCCAAAAGCAATATTTATTTTGAGGCGGAAAAAGAGTTAGGCTCTTCAAAGTACGACCTCATTATTGCAACCGGAGAGCCGTTCGTACTGTTCCGATATGGAAGTTTGCTGGCGGAGAAATTCAACCTGCCGTGGGTAGCAGACTACCGCGATGGATGGACAACGAATCAGGGAAATTATCGGTTGAATATGCTTCAGAAAATTCAACTGGCTTTCTTTAAAACAAGAGAACGAAAGTATATTTCAACTGCTTTGGTTGTTACCACCGCCTCGCCTGATTACGCCAAATCGTTGGCGGAAAATTTTGTAAACAAGAATATTGAAGTAATCTACAACGGGTTTGACGAAACTGTTTTTGAGAAAGCCGCAGAAAAAACGTTCGACAAAAATGTGTTTTACATAACCTATGCAGGTACTATTTATGAGCACCAAAATTTAGAAATGTTTTTGGAAGGCGTTGAAAGGTTTGTTGCACACTATTCAATACCGCATAGCTCGTTTCAAGTAAGATTCTTTGGTATCGATGGTCAAGCTGTTGCCAAAAAGCGAATTCAAAAATTTGAATCGCTGAAACCCTACATTTCGTTTCATCCAAGAATAGCTTACGCAGAAATTCCAACCTTATTGAGGCAATCACATATACTTCTGTTACTGTCATCGCCCGGTGCCGATTGGCTGAATGCTAAAATCTTCGATTATCTTGCCGCTGAACGCTGTATATTGTTAGTGCAAAACGATAAAGGTATTCTGGAAAAAATGATAAAAGATAACACTGCCGGATACGCAGCCGATTCGGTTGACGATGTAAAAAACATACTTAACACACAGTTTGAAAACTTCAAATCAGGAAAGAATTTTTCAGGTAGTGCTGCTAATACCTATCGGATGTTTTCGCGTAAAGCACAGGCCGTTCGTTTTGCTGAATTGATTAAATCAACCATTAAATGAAAAATTTTGCGCTCATAGGCTCTGCAGGATACATTGCTCCCAGACATTTAAAAGCCATGAAAGAAACAGGCAACCGCTTAGTTGCCGCGTATGACCCTTTCGACAGTGTCGGAATTTTAGATTCTTATTTTCCCGACACTGCATTTTTTGTTGAGTTTGAGCGGTTTGACAGACACGTTGCAAAGCTTGCCCGAAAAGGCGAAAACATAGATTATGTATCTATTTGCTCGCCCAATTACTTGCACGATTCGCACATTCGTTTCGGACTGCGTATAGGTGCCGATGTTATTTGCGAAAAACCGTTAGTGCTTAACCCGCGCAATGCCGAAGCACTGCTGGAAGTAGAAGCCGATACGTGCAAAAAAGTTAACACCATTTTGCAGTTGCGTTTGCATGAAAGTATTCTGCGCCTGAAAGAAAAAATTGATGCCAATCCTGATAAAATTTACGATTTTGATTTAACCTACATTACCTCCCGCGGAAACTGGTACTACACAAGCTGGAAAGGCGATGTAACCAAAAGCGGTGGCATTGCCACCAACATCGGCATTCATTTTTTCGATATGCTATGCTTTCTGTTTGGCGATGTGAAACAAAACACTGTTCATATTCACACGCACGACCGCGCTGCCGGTTATCTCGAATTCAGCAAAGCAAGGGTGCGCTGGTTTTTAAGTATTAGTGCCGATACGCTTCCCGAGAAAGCCAAAGCCAAAAACATGCGAACGTACCGCAGTATGACATTGGAGGGAGAAGAAATTGAGTTCAGTGATGGCTTTACCGATTTGCATACCAAAAGCTACGAGCAGGTTTTGCTTGGAAAAGGTTTTACTATTGAGCAGGCAATGCCAAGTATTCGGATAGCGCATCACATCCGCCATGCAACACCCGAAGGATTAAAAGGAGAATATCACCCCTTCTGCAAACTACCGGTTGGATCGCATCCGTTTTTTAAAGATTAACGCATTTACACTTTATGTGCGGCATAGCCGGATACTTCAGTAAACAACAAGCCGTAAAACCCGATGAGCTTCGATTAATGACGAAATGCATTGCCCATCGCGGACCCGATGCTGACGGTTTTTATTTTAATGAAACAAACACCGTTGGTTTAGGGCACAGGCGCCTAAGTATTATTGACCTGAGCGAATCGGCAAACCAGCCCATGATTTCGCAGAACGGCAGATATGTAATTGTGTTTAACGGAGAGGTTTACAACTTCCGCGATATAGCAAAGCAGTTAAACATTCATGCGCGCACGAGTTCCGATACCGAGATAATTTTGGAAGCATTTGCTCAAATGGGGCCAGGTTGTGTGCATCTGTTCAACGGCATGTTTGCCATTGCCATTTACGATAATGTGGAAGATGCACTTTACCTGATGCGCGACAGGCTGGGCGTAAAGCCGCTGTATTATTCGGTTACTAATGAAACATTGGTGTTTGCTTCGGAGATAAAAGCATTGCTAAAATGTAAAAGCATTGCCCAAGGGGCAACCATCAACAAAAATGCCGCTTACACTTTTTTGTATGCCGGATACATTCCCGAACCATGTACTATCTATAACAACATACAAAAATTCCCTGCGGGCAGTTATGGTGTATTTAACAACGGGAGCTTTCAAATTACTTCCTATTGGAAACCCCACGAAAAAATATCCGCAACCGTAACAGAAGATTTTGCTTCGGCAAAAAATCGCTTAAAAGAACTTTTGGAATCATCGGTTCAGTACCGAATGATTAGCGATGTTCCCTTCGGCACATTTCTGAGCGGAGGCATTGACTCAAGCATTATTACCGCCATTGCTCAAAAAATTTCCGATAAGCCGGTTAATACTTTTTCCATCGGTTTTAAAGAGTCGAAATACAACGAAAGCGAATACGCCAAAAATGTATCGCAGTATTTAGGAACAAAACATCACGAGTTTATAGTTACCGAGCAAGATGCTTTGGAAATGGTTGACCAAATGCTGAATGCCTACGATGAACCATTTGCCGATTCTTCTGCTTTGCCAACCATGCTGGTTTCGAAACTTGCGCGCCAGCATGTAACTATGACTTTAAGCGGTGACGGTGGCGATGAACTGTTTATGGGTTATGGGTTTTACAACTGGGCGCAACGCTTGCACCATCCTTTATGGCGATTGTTGCGAAAACCCGTTTCCGCTTCGCTTTCACTAATGGGCAATCGTTACAAACGGGCAGGTACGGTTTTCAATTACAAATCGGAAGAGCGAATTAAAAGCCACATTTTTTCGCAAGAACAATACTTTTTCAGCGAAGAAGAACTAAACAACATGCTGTTGCCGGAATTTTTAGGTGAGCCACAGTTTGAAGAATCGGTATCCGGTCTAAAACGCGAACTTTCACCTGTTGAGCAACAGGCGCTTTTTGATATTCGATACTACCTTAAAGATGATTTGCTGGTGAAAGTTGATATTGCCAGTATGCAGTTCTCCTTGGAAACGCGCACACCGTTTCTCGATTATCGCGTAGTTGAATTTGCTCTAAACGTTTCGGAAAAACTGAAACGAAACAAAGACACCTCAAAATATTTACTGAAAGAAGCGCTGTATGATTATGTTCCGAGAGAGTATTTTGAGCGCCCCAAATGGGGCTTCGCCATTCCGCTAAACCAATGGCTAAAAAATGAACTCGCGTACCTCATCCGCGACTACCTGAATGAAGAAGTGGTTACAAAATGCGGTATAGTAAAATATGCATCAGTAAAGCAATTGATAAGCCGATTTAATAAAGGGGAAGATTATCTGTATAATCGTTTGTGGGTGCTGATTTTGATGCACCGGTGGTTAGTTAAGAATACTGTGTTGTAAAATGAATTGGGATTACCTTTTTAGAAAATACACGAGTTCGCTTCGCAGCCTTCCCGATTTTCTGATAGTTGGGGCGCAAAAAGCCGGCACCACTTCGCTGCTGTATTATTTATCGCAACATCCCGATGTTTACGTTTCACCAAGAAAAGAGATAAACTATTTCAATCTTGAAGTACATCGTCCGTTAAGTGAATACCGGCATTATTTTCCTCTAAAAATTCAACGGCTGTTCCACAAAAATCTGAAAGCCGGTGAGGCAACTCCCGATTATATGATTTACAGCCAAGTGCCCGAGGCAATTGCTAAGGTACTGCCCGATGTGAAAATCATTATGCTGCTTCGCAACCCTGCCGACCGTGTTTTCTCTCACTATGGGCACAACCTTATGATGAAGCGCGAATGGCTAAGCTTGGAAGATGCGTTGAAATATGAAGATGTGCGCACAGGCAAAGACTACATTGATATTTACAAGTGTAAGAAAGATGCCATTAAGAATTATTCCAACTACAACTACAAAGCAAGGGGGCTTTACTACGAACAAGTGGAATGGTTTCTTCAACACATTGATAAAAGCAACTTACTGATATTGCAAAGCGAAGAATTTTTTAAAAACACGTTGCCATCAGTAAATGAAACCTTGCGTTTTCTGGGTTTGACAGCGGTTAAGTCTTTGAATGCAGAGCCGCAGAATCAGCAACAAGCGAAAGTGGAAAAGAATGAAAGTATCCGCAACGAGTTGATAAGGTTTTATGAGCCATACAACGAAAAACTTTTTGCTTTGATTGCGAAACGATTTGACTGGAAATAATTTTATGCCGCCCTTTTTCTCCATTATTATTCCCACTTATAACAGGGCACATTTTATCCGTAAAGCCATTGAAAGTGTTTTAGCGCAAACATTTTCTGATTGGGAACTTATAGTAGTAGATGACGGCAGCACTGACAATACCAAACAAGTAGTTTTCCAATACACCGATGTACGGATAAAATACATGTATCAGCAAAATGCCGAGCGGAGTGCTGCACGTAACAACGGAATTAAACAAGCATTGGGCAAATACATCTGCTTTTTAGACAGCGATGATTATTTCTTACCCGAGCGACTTGGTAATCTTTATCAATTTCTGATAGAGAAAAACTTTCCTCAAATTTTTATTTACACAGCCAAACAAAATGAAACGGAAGGAACCACTTCTGTTGATAAATCCTATAAACCGTTCGAAATCAAAAACGGCTTTATTGACCAAATTATTACCGACATTATCCATTGCCAACAAACTTGTATAGCGGCAACTATTCTGAAAGAAAATTTGTTCAACGAGCAATTAACCGTTTCGGAGGATATGGAGTTATGGGTGCGTATAGCCGCTAAACACAAAGTGGTTTGCTTGCCAAACGATTGCTCCGTAGTTATTGTGCATCACGATAACAGAACTGTTACAAAAACCAATTACGGGCGATTTGTAAAACAACTTGCCTCGCTTAATGTGATGTTCGGCAAACAACATCCCGGATTTGCCAAGGTAAGCGCTGCAACAAAACGCTTCATGTACAGCTACGTGTACTTTGGAATGGGCAAGTATTATCTTTCAGAAAGCAAACGCCTAAAGGCTATGCTGTACGTAGGGAAAGCCATCATCAGAAATTTACCAGACACACAAATCAAGCACCGCATTTATGCATTTATCCAGTGTTGCAACATTTTCCGAACTTCGCATCAAACACTTCACCTCATAGAACATGGGTATATTTAAAGGGATCAGAAAACTTGCTTCTCAGGCATACCGTTTTTTCTACCCGCTCTCATTGGTGGAAGTTTATAAAAGAATGGGGGTAAAAATCGGCAGCAATTGCCATTTTCAGTTTGATGTGGTAATAGACCACTCGCACTATTGGTTGATTGAAATTGGCGATAATGTTACACTTGCGCCTCGGGTACACCTTCTGGCGCACGATGCCAGCACCAAACTGCATTTAAACTACACCCGCATTGGCAAAGTAAAAATCGGTAACAATGTTTTTGTAGGTGCAGGCAGCATTGTTCTGCCTGGGGTTACCATTGGTAACAACTGCGTTATTGGTGCCGGCAGCGTAGTGAGCAAATCTATTCCCGAAAACTCGGTAGCAGCCGGAAACCCCTGTAAAGTGGTAAACACATTAGATCACTTTCTGAAAAACAGAAAAGAAGAATTTGTATTGGCTCCTAAGTTTGATGAGTCGTTTACTTTACGCGGAAATATTGATAGAAAAAAGATGGATGAAATGCTACAAGCTATTGGAAACAATTATGGTTATGTTGTTTAACCGGAGCTAAGAATGCGTATTGTACAGATTGTTCCTACGCTGAAGCGTGGCGGTGCGGAAAGGCTTTGCGTTGATATTTGTCAACACTTAACGTTAAAAGGTGCGATTGTTAAACTGGTTACATTTCACAAACAAAACGAGTTTAATTATGACCTGTCAACGTTTGAAACATCGCAGCTATCGGCATCAGTTCATTTGTCGGTTTCAAAACCGAATAGTTTTTGCACCCAATCGCTCCAACAATTTATAGCTGCATTTAAACCGGATATTATTCACAGCCATTTATTCGAATCGGAAATTGTATCGCGCAGCCTATCTTATCCCCGCGCCAAATGGTTTACCCACTGCCACGATAATATGCGGCAGTTCGAAACGCTTCATTGCAATACTTTGTTCAGCAAGAAAAAACTAACCGAGTTTTACGAACGCTTTTATTTGCTGAACCGCTACCGCAAAAACGGAGGTAATCATTTTATAGCCGTATCAAAAGATACCGAAGCATACTTTAACCGAGTACTGCCGAAAGACTTGCGAAAAGTTACGCTGTTGCATAACGGAGTAAACATTTCAAATTTTACGCGACCTCAAAATCATAATAGAAGACGCACCGCTTTGCTTGAACTGGTAACCACCGGAAGTTTGGTGGACAACAAAAACCAGTCGTTTTTGATTGATGTGGCTAATGAACTCAAATTGCGTGGAGTTGATGTTCGTCTTCACATTCTTGGGGGTGGGGTAAACAAAGAACGATTACAAACAAAAATTGAACAACTAAATCTGAACAATCAAGTTTCGATGCATGGAGTGGTAAACAATGTGGCGGAGTTTCTCTGGAATGCCGATGTGTATGTGCATGCCTCTTTATCCGAATCGTTCGGGCTGGTATTTGTTGAAGCCATGGCTGCCGGATTGCCCGTAGTTTCATTAGACGCGAGAGGCAACCGCGACATTATTCAAAACGATATTAACGGATACATACTCGCAGAGCAAAGCGTAAAAGAGTTTGCCGATAAAGCAGAATTGCTTTTTACCAACAAACAAAAGTATGCCGATATGAGCCGCCATGCTTTGGAAACAGCAAAACAGTTTGACATTGTAAACTACACTGACAAATTGCTCAACCTCTATCAAGCAGCATTAGAAGGCAAATAGTAATCGTTTACTTAACCAACGCTTTGTAAATCGCCTCCTGTAAATCGGAGCGAACGCTCAACTTCACCAACAAGTTGTTATCGGCATTCGGATAAACGCGATTACTGAGGAAAATGTAAATGAGATTGTTATCCGGATCGGCCCATACACAAGTGCCCGTAAACCCTGTATGCCCGAATACTGAAAGCGGAACACCATCGTAACAAGGCGAAGGTTTGCTTACATCCGGCTCGGGCTTATCAAACCCGTAACCTCTGCGCGAAATTTTTGACTGGCGGGCTGTAAACAACTCAACGGTTGATTCTTTCAAAATTTGTTTACCGTTATACGTTCCTCCATTCAACAGCATTTGAAAAAGCTGCGCTAAGTCGAACGCATTGCCAAACAAACCTGCATGTCCGGCAACTCCGCCATACATAGCTGCTCCGGGGTCGTGCACATAACCGCGCACAATTTGTTTGCGGAAAAATGTATCGTTCTCTGTTGGTGCTATTCGCTGCCGGTCGAATTGCCGAAGCGGATTAAACATAAGCCTGCTTAAGCCAAGCGGCTCGTAAAATATTTTGTTCACATAAACATCCAACGGCTCGTTGGTTACCGCTTCCACAATCTTTTGCAGAATGTAAAAATCCAAATCGCTGTAAACGTATTTTGGCTTATCATCTACTTCCGAAAAAACCATTTTATGCCACATGCTGTCGGGATAGTCGTTTCTTAAAAACAAACTGTCGGCTACTTGCACGCTGAAACCCGCCTCCGGAATTTTGCGGTAATACTTTTCGGCATTATCCTTCATGGTTTCTTTCCAGAAAACAAGAAAAGGTTTCAAGCCCGCCTGATGTGTCAAAATATCTTTCAATTTAAGATTGCGGATAGTTGCCCCATGCGGTAAGTGCAAATATTCGTGCACCTTATCGTTCAGGTCAATTTTTTTCTCCTCATACAATTTCATTATCGCCAATGTGGTAGCGGCAACTTTTGTAATGGAAGCCATATCATAAATGTCGGTAGGCTGAGT
This sequence comes from Chitinophagales bacterium, assembly GCA_026129525.1. Taxonomy (GTDB): domain Bacteria; phylum Bacteroidota; class Bacteroidia; order Chitinophagales; family LD1; genus Bog-950. The sequence continues at coordinate 289,565 of JAHCHW010000005.1, forward strand.
GCCGTCATTCAGTTCATAAGTTTTGTTGCCATAGGTTTTGTTCAGCAACACTTTTCCGTCTTTGGCAACCAACAACTGGCATCCGGGAAATGCTTTTTTGCCGATGGCTGTCTTTACAATGTCGTCCATCTTTTTGAAAACATCGGCAGGCAAGCCCGCTTCTTCGGGCGAAGAAAGTTTAAGGCGATAAATGGTATCGGAAATATAGCCCGCACCTTCCGCTAAATTTTTTGAGGCGGTAACCGGCAGGCGACCGGTAACTTTTTGTGCGCCAAACAATGCATTGGCTGCGGCAAGGTTGCTTAGAGCAGTTTCTTCGTAAGCGCAAACCAACCAGGGGATGTATTCAAAAAACCGCAGCGCGTACGGGTTGCCGAAAATAACCGCCACCACTTTTGTTCTGCCCGAAAGCTGCTCCACAAACTTTCGGGTTTCTTCGGTTACGTTGTAGTCGCGATTGGCAAGGCGCACCATGGCGTGCAGGTCAACAATTACAACATCGAATCTTGCGAGCGTATCAATAAGCGCATACAGAGCAGTGCTGTGTTCGTTGGGCTGATTGAACAACTGCATTTCGGCATATTGGAAAATACGGTTTTGGAACACTGAAAACCCGTTGCAGCCTATAGAAAGCGAAGCAATTTTTTTGTCCGCTATATTTTTTAAGGGCAACATCTCGTCCTGATTGGCAGCTATGGTAATCGCTTTCTCCAATAATTGTCTGCGTAAACTTTGAGCCGATGCGGGATTTATATCGGCATACAAATTCTCTGTCTTTATCTCCTGCTTTGCATTTAGCCCTAAGAGATATTTATATGCCAACACCTTTTTAACGCGTTGCTCTAATTCAATTGATGAAATCACTCCGCTATCGGCAGCCATTTTAATCTTTGCAATTCCCTTTGCAGCATCTTCGCTAAACACCAGTATATCGCAACCCGCCATAAACGCAATAGAATCCACCGTTCCGGGTTTGTAGTATTTGCTTACGCCTTTCATGTTCAGCGCATCGGAAAACACAAGCCCTGCGTAGCCAAGCGAATCTTTGAGCAGATTAGTAGTAATAGCTTTTGAAACCGAAGCAGCCGAGCCTTTTGCGGTGTCTAATGCGGGAATATTTAAGTGCGCCACCATTACGCTGCCCACTCCGTTGTTGAACAGAATTTTGAAAGGATAGAGTTCAAACGAATCAATACTCGCAGCCGATTTGGTAACGCTCGGCAACTCTTTATGCGAATCTTTATCGGTATCGCCATGCCCGGGAAAATGTTTGGCGCAGGCAAGCACGCCTTCATCCTGCAAACCGTTGGCATACTCCATTGCTTTAAGCGCCACCTTGTATTTGTTTTCGCCAAAACTGCGCTCGTTAATTACAGGGTTATTCGGATTGTTGTTTACATCTACACACGGAGCAAAGTTTATGTTAACCCCAATGCGCCTGCATTCGCGCCCTATGGCTTTCCCCATTTCGTAAATGAGTGTATTGTCGTCAATAGCGCCAAGTGTCATTTGTTTGGGATACAGAATAGTGGAATCTAACCGCATACTCAGCCCCCATTCGCCATCAATAGCTATAAAACAATTCACCTTCGATGAGTCCTGTAGTTTTTGCGTCCACTGTGCTTGTGCCGTTGGGCTGCCTTTAAAAAAAATAACTCCGCCCGCATTGCCGCGCTTAATTTGCGCCAGCACCGAATCCATATTGTATTCTTTCCCCTGTGTGTAAGCCGCCAGCATAAAAACCTGACCAATGCGCTCTTCGGTGCTTAAGGTGGTGTAAACCGAATCAACCCATTTTACGCAGGCAGTATTTTGCTTCCAACTTAAAAAGTCGGGCAATTGGGCTGATACGAATGAAGAGAAAAACAGGCTTATGGAAGAAACTAAACACCAATAGAACAAACCACAGCCGTTTTCGCCTGTCATCTGTCGTTTGTCATCTGTCATCTCATCCATCTCCATTGCGAAAGAGCAAAATAGCTGCCAATAGCAACTATAATGCATCAACGACTTTTCTACTGTTTTATGTTGATTGAAAAATACCTCTCACTTCTCGCGAAAACCCCTCACCGTTACAGCCGTTTCCTCTCTGTGCCCGTTGTTAAAAAAGTTTAACTTCGTCCGCTTTTTAAGGGGGGTAGTAATATTTGCAATCCTCAAAAAAATCAACCATAAAATGATGAAGAAAATTCAGGGCTTGTTTTTGCTTTTCTTTTTAACCGTTCAGGCTTTTGCCCAACTACCCAACGATAACCGCACACTTTTTACGGTAGGTAACGAATCGGTTACGGTTGGCGAGTTTGAATACGTGTACAACAAAAACAATGTAAACAATCAGGCAGACTACAGCCTTAAAAGTCTGAGCGATTATTTAACGCTCTATCAAAACTTCCGCCTAAAAGTAAAAGAGGCGGAAGCTATGCAGTTAGACACCATCAGCAGTTTGAAAAACGAACTGGAAGGCTACCGCAAGCAGTTGGCAAAAATCCGCTCTTCGACATGTTCCGCAGGGCATGTCGAAGAAGAGATGAGACAGGATTTCTAATCCTGCACTAAAGTGGAGCCAACTCCAATAAACCGTTTCTAACACCATAATAATCGCCACAACTGCTTAGTAAATATTCTTCTTCTTTTTCTACTATTCCTGCCCTCACCGGATTTTGATGAATGTAAATTAATTTAGTTTTAAAAAAATCTTCTGTAAATATTGCTTCTGCATGATAGCCCTCTTCCCAAAACCATATTTTATCTTCTTTTTTAAACAACCACAGCAACCAGTTTCTCCTGCTTTCTCTTGTATTTTCTCTAATGGCATTTACAATTTGTGTAGCAGTATATTTTTTAAAGTCTCTGATAATATCACTAAGCGGTGTTTTAGTGCTTTGAATAATGAGGTGGATGTGGTTGCTCATAATTACCCATCCGAAAATCAGCAGTCCTTTTTCTTTTTGGCAAAATTTTAAACTGTTTATCAGGATGTCTGCATAATCGCGTCTGGTAAAAACATCTGCCCATTGATGCACCGTAAACGTTACAAAGTGCAGCCCGTGTTGGTCTTTAATGGTATATGCAAATGCCATTACATAAATTTATTGCAATTACTGCCGATTGCAAATCGGCAATTATCTGTTAGTTCGAGATGCACATGCTAACATCTCGAACAGCTGGGTTTTGTGCAAAACCAGTTAATGAAAACAAGGTTGCTAATGCCAAAAACGTTATCGTGTTCTTTATTGTTTTCATGGTATTTGTTCTTACTCAACAACCACTCTTCCCGTAAATTTCCGCTGCCCGCTGGTAAGGGTAACGGTGTATATGCCTTTGGTTACCGCTCCCAAATCAATCGCCAGTTTGTTATCGGTAACGGTTAGGTGTTCTTCTTTAATGGTTTTGCCGGTGTTATCATAAACGCCCAACTGTATGCGGGTGGCATTGTGCAAACTCTCCGGCACCTGAACAGTAAAGTTGCCCTGGTTGGGATTGGCATAAATGGTTAGCAGGTTATCCTCCGTTTTCAGAAATCTCGAACTGCTTACAATGGCTGATAGCTTGGCAAGAAAAAAATCGCCATTGCCCTGGGGCATTACCGTTGTTTCATCAAAAGCAATATCAGCGGTGCCATATACAGCCCCTGTTACATACACATTACCTGCGCTGTCTTCTACAAAACCCGCTACACTCGCATTAGGCACAGTAACTACACCTATGCAGTTACCGGCAGTATCAAACCGCGCAATAAACATATCGGAACTACTCTCGGCAGTTATGGTATCGCCACACAATACCATAGAGCCAGAGAAACTACCTGCCATATAAAACTTATCGTTCTTTACGATTGCACTCGTAAAATGGCCCAAAAACCCATCAGTGGAATAAAACTGTTTTAGCCATAGTAGATTACCAGTTGAATTAAACTTTGCCAGAAACGTATTCCATGTAGGACTGTTTTTATAAAACGTATCGCTACCTACATAGAGGGTTGAATCAAAACTACCTAAAGCGTACAGGCTCCCTTCATCATCCGCTAACATCGCGGTAATTCCATAGGCATTACTAGCGGAGTAAATCATCTTAGACCATAATACACTCCCGTTAGTGTCTACCTGAAACAAACTTTCTACTCCTTTTCCCAAAGGTGCGCACACATGAATAGTATCGAAAACAAAACAACTGTCAGAAATTCCCAAAAAAGAAGCCCTGCCGTTTTTCATTTCCATGGCTTCTAACCTAGTTCTTTTACCGCCAAGCACCTGTTTAGCAAACTTGAAATTCCCTGTAGTATCCGCTTTTACAAGAACAGCCTTTTCAGAAAAAACATACAAGCTATCAGGGTTGCCCAAGCAAATAGAATCAAAACAAACACACCTGTTTTGAGGTAAAGAGCCTCCATAGCTACTTGAACCATAAAAGCATCCTTTGTACAACACTTCAAACCCAGCACCATACATTACATCACCACTACAATCGGTCACATTTTGTGGGGTTAAACTTACTAATTTTGCATCGGTATTCCATTTAGTTAAATATGAGGTGCCATAACTGCCAGATATGTAGATAGTATCTATCCTGCAATCACCTGTTGCACCCATTACCATGTAATAATCTACTTGATTTTCAGCTAACAGCAGCCTTCCAAACCCAATGCTCTTGGGGTCGGGATTTAAGTAAGCCTCGCGCCCCACAGTTCTTTTTATCAGATTGCCATTTAAATCATATTGACATAAAAGAGCATTGCTTTGCGCGTAGCCTTCCACCACAGTAGTGTCACCCAATATAAAAAACCCGGAATTAAACCTTGCGGTACAATACAGGCTACCATTGGGGTGTAATAATAAACTATAGCCTGTTTCGTAGTTGCTGCCTCCAAAACTCACTATCCATTCCCAATGCCCCTGTGCAAAAACAGTTGAAGAGAGCAAGGTTGTTAATGCCAAAAGTGTTATTGTTTTCATAGTATTTATTTTTGTTGTATTACAATGGTTTTGCTTGCCGTAAATGTGCTGTTGCCCGCCCTTACCGTGTATATGCCGGGCGCTAAGCCGGTTACATCTATCCGCGTTCGCCCGGTGGCGGATAGTTCTCCGAAGGTAACACGTTTTCCTGAGGTGTTATACACCTCGTAGCTGCCATAGCTTTGGCTCATTACCACATATACATAGCCGTAAGCGGGGTTGGGCATTAGTTGCAGGGTGTTTTGCTCATTGGCGGCATAGCTTACTAATATTTCCCTTCGGGTGGTGCTGGCGGCTTTAAGGCTGCGGTGGCTTTCATCGGTTTTGTAGCTGGGGCTTAGGTTGCAGTAGGGTCCGGCATTGGCGCAGTGTATATATACTTCGCTGCCCTGCTCCGCCTCAAAGCCCGGCTTCAGCTCCACTTCCAACCCGGCATGGAAGTCGCCTGCTCCACCGTCCTCCACAGTTACATCTTCGGTAGTTAATTTCCGCCTCGCCTGGTAAATTTCGCTTTCGGTATTGTGTATGGTAATATTGCTGATGCTGTTGTCGTAAACGCCCGTTATACGTTCCAATTCAATATTACCCAAAGGGGGCGCTCCCGATTGCGATGTATTCGGTACTCCGCTGTACCATTCATACACGCTTGCACCGGGGGCTGAAATAATAATATGGTCAAACTTGCCGTAATCATAATCTCCCGGTAACAAGCCCAAACTCTGAATAGGTGCAATCAGGCTAAAGGCTCCATCAGAATCAGTAAAGGTCGTGATACTGAACTTTACACCATCCAGTAATTTATTAGTAGAGATGTTGGGATTTTGATTTTGTGGTAGTATTGATTTAAAAGCATGTATGTAATCATTTTGCCCTACTACCACCGCATCCTTAATCGGGTTTCCATTTTGGTCGCGTACTATGCCTGAGAAAGTAAAAAACTGACCGCCATACATGTTGTAGTAACTAGCCGGTTGGCTGGCGGGGGCGCTTTTGGCAGTAATTACATTATCGGTAAAGGCATCGTTTACCATAGGTTTTTCAAGTGCCTCGTTGTAGCTGAACGGAGCGGTGCTTTGTGGCGGGTTGCCGGTAATTAGTAAGCCTATGGGGTCGGGGCTGCCAACTTTATCCTGAAACTCCCACCACCCGTAGCCGGAGCCGTTGTAATTCATAACCGCCTGCTGCGATTCTATGGCTGCCTGTGTTTGCTGGGCGGTGTTGCCCCAAAAGTTGGGAGCATTGCAGTTAACCTGATTGCAGTTATTAAATCCTGTTTCTGTTACCGCCCAGGGTATGGGGCAGTTGTTGTTAATCCAGTAGAGTTGTGTGTTTAACCTTTCCATGGCTAAGGCTCTGTCGTAGTTCTCGTAAGCCCGCCAGTACCAGTTGGGGTAAATATGAGGTGAGTAAAAGTCGAGTTTGGTAATAGCCGGGTCGTAAGCAAACACATCTCCCACATCCGAGTTGCTCAGGGTAATAAGGTGGTTGGGGTCTTTCGCTTTCATGGCATTGTACCACATTTCGGTATAGTTGCAAATATCGGTTTTGTTCTCAGCAGTATTTGAATAACCAGACCGTGGTGTCCACCACACCGGCTCATTAAACAAATCATACGCCAGTATCTCCGAGCGGTCTTTCAAATTAAGTGCATACTCCGCTAAAAATTCAGCGTACTCGGCAGCCTGCTCTGCCGCTGCATTGGGATATGGCACAATTTTTCCTAACCCATCAACATCCAACCCCATACTATTAGAAACAAAATTTCCGCCCGTAACCAAAATAACATGTATGCCTACACCGGAAGCTATATCCAATAACTCGTGCATTTTAGGAAAGAATATACGGTGCAGGTTATCGGAGCCATCAAAAGGTGGTTCTGTATGATACGGTGGCCCGGCTTTTAAAGGGTGACCGTACCATATTTCCCCCGAACCTTGTAAATGACTAACCCTTGGGTTTGCAAACGATTCACATATTATTTTTCCACCACCACCCGGCATATAAAACTGCCCCCATGGTTCTTTAATAAAAGGAACGATTCCGGCATTCTTTTCAGCCCTGTGATGATCCATCATCATAAAGGTGAACCACAAGATGCGTACTGTGTTAAATCCCATATCAAGCATTTTTTCAAAGTCGGCTTTAATTTTATCAACTCCTTCTGTAAATGCTTCGTTAAAAGCCACTGTGCTTCCATATTTAAAAATAGGATGGAGTTCAAAGTTTGACAATGGGCAGTTGTTACAATAACCGCCCGTGGTTACGTAGCTGCAATCATCGCAAGTAAGCCTAATCTCATAATTACAAATCACCGGATAAAACGGCTCTCCGCTTTGGTCGTAAAACTGTTTTCCTTTAAGGGTAATATACTGTCCATTTACACCATAACTTGTAACAACAAGCAGTAAAAGTATGCAGGCTCTAAAACAATATTTCATAACCATATATTTTACTTGGTTAGTAATCGTTTTAGTACCTCAATTTCCTTTTGTTGTTGTATGGCATAAAGGGTAAGTTCTTCAATCTTTCGCAGCAGGGTAGCATTCATTACCCCAAGACTTACACCGTTTTCCAATACCTCGCATTCTGTAGGCATATCGGGCAGGTGCTTGTTTATTTTTATATAGTTTTCAAGGTCACAGAGTGTTAGTAACTCATAATCTGGTTTAAAAACATCGTCTGCCCAGTTGTTTACTGTTACCACACAAGCTTTAGCGGCAATTTTTCCATCAGCGAAAAGCACAGCATCAGAGTGGGTTCCGCTAGTAATGGTTTTGTCACCAACTATTAACTTGTTGGTTACACGTTCACTACCCGATACAACCAGCATATCATTACCTCCCCCTCCGCTTATGCCCGGGTCTATTACAAAATCGCCATTGGCTTCGGTAATGATGTGGCGGGGTTGGCTGTTGCTGTGTGCCATAAAGCGAATGGCGCTGTTGTTACCCGAACTCGGTATAATATCAAACCGCGTATCGCCTCCCGGGTTGTATAGGGCTAATCGCGCATTGCTGCTGGGGGTTACGCCTATCCCCACATACCCATCGTTGTTAACTTTCAAATAAGTGGTGGTGTTATCTGCATTCGATAAGTTCATTAAATAATCGTATGGGTTACTGCTTTTTCTAATGTCAAACTGTGCAACGGGGTTTTCTTCAAAAGGCAAACCTATTGCCGTGGCGTTATTAAAAACCGCAAAAGGTATCATCCCCTGAGCTAAATTTATGGCAGCTATCATGGCGGTAGTGTTACTGTTGTTAGAAACCAATGCAAACAAACCGCCATTATCGCTGTTGCCCGTTCCCGTATTCATAAAGGCTCCTATTATTTCGTCCTCAGGGTCAGTAAAAAACATCATTTTCTCTCCAAAAGGGGCTTCCTCATCCCACCAATTGCGGCATTTAAGTGTAAGAGGGGCATTGGGGGTAGCAGTGCCAATTCCTGTGTTTCCATCTCCCTTTATTATAAAATCGGTAATAGTATTTACAGTGTACGATGGCGGTCCGCCTATGATATGGCGCTGCGCCTGAAAGTAATCGGGCGGTGTACCGCAAGACGTTGAATGGGCACTTATAATAGTACTGGCGCTACAACCCCCGCGTATGTCTAACCGCGCTGCCGGTGACGATACTCCTAAGCCGATTGAACCGTTTACATCTTCATAAACACCTATTGTCGGTTCAAACCCGCTGCTTCCGTCATCTTTCAGCAATTTAACCGATTGCCCCTTTGCAGCAGGCAGTAGTAGCGTTAACAACAACAGTAAGGCAAGCGTTTTTGTGCAGTAGCGAGTAAGTGTAGTTTGAATAACAAAAAATTTTTATACAAAACTATTTGGCTATATGCCCTGCAGTTGCTACATTGGGTTGTAATTTACAACTGCCAAAGTTGTAATTTACAACCTGCGTAGTTGTATTTACAACTCACCAAGTTGTAAAATGCGGTAAAAAAAACCTTTTGAGCGTAGTTAAGGCAGGTGTAAATTAAACAACGTTATGTATAGTGCCACCCCAAATACTAACCGTTATGCAAACCATAGGAGCATGTATTAAACATTGCCGCGAAGAGCAAAACCTTACCCAGGAGTACGTTGCCGCGCAACTCGGCATTTCGCAGCAGGCATACAGCAAAATAGAAAGCGGTGAAACGGCCGTAAATGCCCTCCGGCTTTTCCAGATAGCCACCGTGCTTAAAGCCGATGTCAACCGTTTCTACGCACAGGCAGAACACCTCCGTGGCAATAACACAGTTAACCAACACACCCATAACAACTCCTACGGCACAACTTCGCACGATATAGAACTATACGAGCGCTTTATTCAATTCCTGCTCAAAGAAAATACCGAAAAAGACGAACTCATCCGCCAACTGCTCAACGGCAACTTGCCCAAAAACGCAAGGGGGGGGGGGGGTACAAGTATAAAGCGCAGGAAAAGAAAATAAAATAATCCGGCTTGTTGAGTATCACACTTTTTTTAATACTCCCTCATTATCAGTCGGTTTTCACATCACCTAACCCATTGGGCACAAGCCAAAATCTTCAGGGCACTTCCCCTAATCCATTGGACACAACCGAAAAGCTTTACGGCACTTCCCCTAATCAACGGGGCACAGCCCAAAATTCATTGGGCACTCCTCCAAATCTATTCGGCACTTTCCCTAAACGTTAGGGCACAAGCCAAATTTCCCTTGGCACTCTGCCTAATCCATTGGGTTCTCCTTCAAATTTATTGGGCACAAACAAAATTCATTATTGCACAGCCCCTAAACCATTCGGCACACATCATACTCCACAAGGCACACTACCTAAGGGGTTAAACACTCATCCCAAGCAACTGCTAACTTCCAAAAACGAATCAGACGTTTCTCCTAAACCAAACGCTAACGCTCCTAACCCTCATTTCCCTTCACCTAAGCAATCTCTCACTTTCAAACTTTAAACGTGCTCACTAATTAGTCAACTTTTCTGCTTAATGTGCTTAATACCCTCAGTGGTCAGCTAATTTTCTTTCTTAAAACCCTCAAGGTCCTTAGTGGTATATAAATTTTACTCCCCAACACCGTAAAGCATCATAAATGGTAAATCAATATCTACTTTTTAGCCTATACCGCTCTTCTCAAAACCCTTCATCGTTACAGCACTTTCCTCTCTATGCCCGTTGTTAAAAAAGTTTAACTTCGTCCGCTTTTTAAGGGGGGTAGTAATATTTGCAATCCTCAATAAATCAACCTCAAAAATGATAAAGAAAATTCAGGGCTTGTTTTTGCTTTTCTGTTTAACCGTTTCGGTTTTTGCCCAACTCCCCAACGATAACCGCGTGCTTTTTACAGTAGGCAACGAATCGGTTACGGTAGGCGAGTTTGAATACGTGTACAACAAAAACAATGTAAACAATCAGGCAGACTACAGCCTTAAAAGTCTGAGCGATTATTTAACGCTCTATCAAAACTTCCGCCTTAAAGTAAAAGAAGCCGAAGCCATGCAGTTAGACACCATCAGCAGTTTGAGAAATGAACTGGAAGGCTACCGCAAGCAATTGGCAAAAACACACCTTACCGATCGCGAAATTTCCGACAAACTTTTAGAAGAAGCCTACGAGCGCTCGAAGAAAGAGGTAAACGCCAGCCATATTTTGGTAAAGTGCGATGAAAACGCCAACCCTGCCGATACGCTTGCTGCCTACAAAAAAATTCTGATGCTTCGTAAGCGCATCGAAAAGGGCGAGAGCTTTGAAAAAGTAGCCCGCGAAAATTCCGAAGACCCTTCGGCAAAAACTAACGATGGCAACATAGGCTGGTTTACTGTTTTCGGAACTATCTATCCTTTCGAAACCGCAGCGTATTCGCTTAAGCAAGGGGAGTTGAGCCAACCCGTTCGCACCGAGTTTGGCTACCATTTAGTGAAATTGAACGGCACCCGCGAGGCACGCGGACAAATTCACGTGGCGCATTTGCTTATTCGTTTCCCCGATGGAGCAGTTAAAGCACAGAAAGATTCCATCAAGCATCGTGTTGATTCTGTTTTTGCACTCATTACTTCAGGCAAAATCAGTTTTGAAGAAGCCGTTAAAAATTTCTCGGACGATAAAGCATCGCGCGTAAAAGACGGAGAACTGCAATGGTTTGGTTCGGGCGCGCCCGTTCGCATGGTTCCCGAATTTGAAGATGCCGCGTTTGCCATCGAAAAAGACGGAGGCATAAGCGATCCGGTAATGACACAATTCGGCTGGCACATTATTAAACGTTTGGAAAAAAAATCCATTCAGCCTTTCAACGAAGTAAAAGCCGACATGAAAAAAAGGGTGGAACGCGATTCCCGCTCGCAAGTGGCAAAAAATATTTTGGTTAACCGTATTAAGCGCGAAGGAAATTTTACCGAGTTCCCGAATGTGCGGAACGATTTTTACGTAAAAATGGATTCTTCCATTTTTAAAGGAAACTGGAAAGCCGATGAGGCGCTGCTTACCGAAAAAGTGCTATTTGTGTTAGCCGGCAACAAATACACACAAGCGAATTTTGCTGCCTACATCGAAAAAAATTCGAAGCGCAGAAGCGACAAAAGTAAAGAAGCCCTGCTCAACGAGTACTACGATGGTTTTGTAAATACTTCGTGTTTGGATTACGAAGAAAGCATGCTGGAGGTAAAGAAACCCGAGTTTAAAGCGTTAATGAAAGAATACCGCGATGGTATTTTGTTATTCGAGTTGATGGACCGCATGGTTTGGACAAAAGCCGTAAAAGACACTGCCGGGCTGGAGGAGTTTCGCAAAAAGAATGAGACCAAATACATGTGGGGCAACCGCGCACAAGTAATCATCTTTAACAGCAACGACCAAAAGCTAAGCGATGCCGCTTACAAACTTGCACTGAAAGGCAAAAGTGCCGATGAAATAAAAACCAAGCTGAACAAAGACGGAGCCAAGAGCAAAATTTCGACCATTGAAGGCAAGTACGAAAAAGGGCAATACGATGTGATTGATAAAATTGAATGGAAAGCAGGTGTAACTCCGGTTGAAAAACTGAACGACAGCAGTTTCCGTTTTATTTGGGTAAAGCAAATTGTAGGACCCGAGCCGAAAAGTTTGAAAGAAGCCAAAGGTTATATTGTTTCCGACTATCAGGAATATCTGGAAAAAACATGGCTGGCTGACCTGCGGAACAGGTACCCCATAAAGGTGGACGAGCAGGTGTTTCAATCGCTGGTAAAGAAGTAATCTCCGAAAAAAATAAATGAGCGAAGTGCAATGTATATTGCACTTTCGTTTTTTCAGAATGGCACAAAGCAGGTTTTTATGGTTCGTTTTTCCGATGCTGTTGCTGGCTTCGTGCAGTTATTTCGGCAAACGAAGCAAACCCACCGGCAACGATGTAATTGCCCGCGCCAATAACGAGTACCTTTACTTATCGGACGTTAGCAGTGCACTGCGCGGCTTGCATGGGCAGGATAGTATTGATGCCATTAAAACCTATGCCCAAACATGGGTACGCAAAAAACTGCTGTTGCAAAAAGCGCAGGAAAACATTTCGGACGATGATGTGGCGATAGCCCGAAAAATTGAAGAGTACCGCGAAGCGCTCATTTTGTTTGAGTACGAAAAAGCACTTATTGACCAAAAGCTGGATACCGCCATGCGGGCAACGGAACTGAACACCTGGTACGAAAAAGTGAAAAACGATTTTCCGCTCGAAGAAGATTACTTCAAAATTGTTTTCATCAAGCTGCCGAAAGATGCCCCCGATTTGAAAGAGGTAAAAAAATGGATTACCAAACCCAAGGATGAAGAAGAGTTGCAAAAGTTAGAAGGCTACTGCCGCGATATGGCTCTGAGTTATGTATTGGGCAATGGTGTTTGGTTTAATAAAGAAATGGCTTTAAAAAGTTTTCCGTTTAACGAATACGAAATTAGCTCGCTGGTTTATTCGGCTGCGTTTAAAGAGTATAAAACTGATGATGCTCTCTGGTTTGTAAAAATTGTAACCAAGGCAGCCAAGGGCGAAGCCTCGCCTTTGGAATTAGTGCGCGATAAAATTGCCCGCATCATTATCGAAAAACGCAAAATGCTGCTGCTCGAAAAAACCTACAGCAAAATTTTCGAGGACGGCAAAGAATCAAAATCATTCGAAATTTACGTGCAGTAAACCATGAAATTTGGCTTCACCTTTCTGTTGTTTATTACAATGCTTGCTGCCCATGCACAAGTAGGGAAGGGAAGGTATTTGATTGGCGGCTCGGTGGATATAAGCCATCTTACGCAAGGAACAGAAACGCGCAATTTCGATATGAGCATAAGCCCGCGCTTTGGCGTATTTGTAGTTAAAGGTTTTGCCGTAGGCGGGCGCTATTCGTTTGGTGTAGCCAGCCGCAGGGTGTTTAAACAAAAAGAAAATCGCTACTTGCCTGCTACTACTTTTACCACCGCCATTGGTCCGGAGTTGAGTTACTTTATCGGCAAAAAACCGCTGAAAGGGTTGGTATCGGTTTACGGAGCCTACACGGTTTACACGCGCTTGTTCGATGGCGATGTGCAAAACCGAAACGGATTTGCCGGAAGCGGATTTTTGGGCATGGCGTATTTTTTCAATCCGTATGTTATGCTCAAAAGCGGTATGTACGTAAATATTGCGGGGTACGAAGGCGAGTTTCCCTCTACGCGCATCGGGTTTTCGGTAGGTGTAGCGGCAGTGTTAGATAAGAAAAAGAAAGAGTAAGCGTTATTAGCATCAATTTGTAAAATGAAAAACATAAAAATATTGGCGGTAGTTAGCTTGGCGGTGTGGCTGCTTCCGGCATTTTCGCAAAACACGGTTATTGACAAAGTGCTGGCGGTAGTTGGCGACAATGTTATTCTGTACTCCGATGTAGAAGCACAATTTCAGCAACTGAAACAACAAAGCCCCGGTGAAGAGTATGGCGAAGAGGCGCGATGCCGGTTGTTCGAGAATATGCTGCTCGACAAACTTTTTCTTTCGCAGGCGCAGTTAGATAGTGTTACCGTTACACCCGATGAAGTAGAAGCCGAACTCGACCGCAGAATAAAATACTTCATTTCCATTTTCGGCTCAAAAGATAAACTGGAAGAATACTACGGTAAATCGGTGCTCGAACTCAAAGATGATTTTAAAGACGACATCGAAAAGCAATTGACCACCGACAAAATGAAGGGCAAAGTATTTGCCTCGCTTAAAATTTCACCGGCTGAGGTAAAAGACTACTTCAACAAAATTCCGAAGGACAGCATTCCGTATTTTAACTCGGAAGTAGAGTTGGGGCACATTGTTATGTTTCCGAAAGTGAGCGATGCCGAAAAAAAGCGCGCACTCAAAAAAATACAGGACATACGAACCGAAATTTTGCAGGGAGCCGATTTCTCCATTAAAGCCATTCAGTATTCCGAAGACCCCGGTTCGTATTTAGATGGCGGAAGTTTGGGCTACATTAACCGCGGTGAACTGGTGCCCGAGTTTGAAGCCGTAGCCTATAAACTGAAAGAAGGCGAACTGAGCGAACCCGTAGAAACACCTTTCGGTTATCACTTAATTATTGTAGATGAAAAACGGGGCGATAAACTAAAGGCGCGCCACATACTTATTAAACCCAAAACCACTTCGGCTGATTTAACGCTGGTAAAAAACCGCATGGACAGCATTGCCCATCAACTGCAAACCGATTCAATAAGCTGGTTAGATGCTGTTAAACAATACAGCGATGATGAGCAAAGCAAAGCCATTGGCGGCATGATGATAAATTCGAAAACAGGCGATACGCACTTTGAAAAAGCCGACATTGACGGCACACTGATTTTTACCATTGACCGTATGAAAGTAGGCGAGTACAGCGATGCACTGCCACATTCCGCACAGGATCGTACCGGAGAAATGAAACAAGGCTACCGCATTATTTGGCTAAAGAGCGAAACACAGCCGCACAAAGCCAGCTTAGAACAGGACTATCCTAAAATACAAGCGGCAGCAAAAGCCGAAAAGCAACAGAAAATTTTGGAGAATTGGGTGCGATTACACCGCTACAAAAACTATGTGCGTATTGACCCTTCCATGAAAAGCTGCCCGGGTTTAGATGAATGGTTCGACCAAAGTGCCGAGTAAACTTTGGATTACACGAGAAATTCACTTTACACAGAAGCGTCATTGCGAAACCTTTTCGATTGAAAGTAAACAGCGCAAAGGTTGAGGCAATCTCCGGCTCAAATTTTACTACTCTTTCACTATTTTCTTAACCGCTTTCTGCCCGATTGGTGTAGTAAGTATAGCTAAATAAAGGCCCTTTTGTAAATAATCGGTTTGCAGTTGGGTATTGCTGTTTGTCAGTTTAGCAACCATTACCTCTCTTCCCGTTAAATCGGTTATTGCAACGGTGCTTCCTATTTGTTCTTCACCTATTGAAATATTGAGTTGAGAAGATGTTGGGTTGGGGAAAGGCGAAAAGGAAAATGCCGGAAATGAAGAACTGAACACAGAAGAATATTGTGAACAGTTATTCGGGTTACTGCTGTAACAAAAAGGCAGCGAGTTTAATGGCGGATTGCTGCTAACCACTGCTCCGTAGTTAGGAATGCAAACAACACCGGTGTTGCTGAAGTTCAAGCTTTTGATTTTTGTGAGCATTGGCAGACAAACCAAGTTGGGGTTGTTGTGTAACCAGCAATTGGTTAATGAATCGGGAAGTTTGCCTACATGGGTTAGCACATTGCTATAACACATTAACCAATCAAGAGTAGCAGGAATGCTATCAATAACCGTAAGTTGATTGGCAGAACAAATCAGCTTTTGCAGTGTTGGCGGCAAAGCGGGCAAAACCGTTAATTGGTTGTTGTCGCAGTTTAAGTACTTTAAGGCAGCTGGCAGGGGCGGCAATGCCTGTAGTTTGTTATTGTAACATACCAGTAATGAGAGGGACGAAGGCAACGCAGGCAAACTTGTTAATTTACCCATAGGCACTTCCAAATTTACAAGAGCCGAGGGCAGTGCCGGAATTTCTTCTAAGGCAAAACCTCCTGCACAGGTAATAGCACCGGCTGATTTAAAGTATTGGATTCCGCTGAGGTTCTTAATCCCTTTATTACTACAATTAACATAGGTGGCATTTACTACAGCATTACACGTAGTGTCCAGTTGCCAGCCCGATACGCTATTCCCTTGTAAACACTGGCTGTAACCGCTCGTGTCAAGCCAATTCCCAAAGTTAGTATCGGGTATGCTTACCCATTGTGCCTGTAAAGCGTAAGTAACAACAAGAGAAAAATAAAAAGTAAATACCTCTTTTTTCATTGCACGATGAAGATACAACTAATGCAAAGCAGTTGTTAGTGTCGAATCAAAAAATGACAGAAATATGACAATTGCTTAGACGAACCGGACGTTGCAACTAAACGGTTGCTTGGTTTCTATAAAATTCGTATGCCTGGTTGGCTATGGCAAAACAACTTGTAGCTGCGGGCGATGGTGCGTTAAGAATGTGTATTTGGTTTTCGGCAACCTCATACACAAAATCGTCCACCAAACCGTTTTGGTTAATAGCCTGCGCCCGTATGCCAGAGGTATAGCCGTTCACCATTTCCCAATCAAAATCTTTCCAGTATTTCTGTACGCTTTGCTTAAAGTACTCTTTACTGGTTTGTTTCAGTAGTTCGTTAAAGGCTGTTTTGCCGTATTTAAAAATTACTTTGTATAAACCTGCGGTTGAAACGGTAGTGAGCGCATCGTTCCAATTAAATCCGAACTTCTCGTATGCATGGCGGTCGAGTACCAGCACAGCATTGGGTCCAAGTTTTACGGTTCCGTCTAACATGCGGGTAATATGAATGCCCAAAAACGGAAAGTCGGGATTAGGAACCGGATAAATGGGAATTTCCGATTGGTAAAAACCCGGCTTCAGTTTGTAGTATTCTCCTTTAAACGGCACTATGGTAACGGGCGATTTTTTACCGGTAATGGTTTTATACACGCGGTCGCTTTGCAAGCCTGCAGCGTTCACTATAAGTTTAGTAAAAAAGCGCTGCGAGCCGGCTTGTATTTCGTAGCCGCCATTGGTTGCCATTACATTTTGCAAACCTGACGAGTAAACAATTTCTGCTCCGCCCGCTTTAAGCAATTGCAGCAATCGTTCAGCCACTAAGCTGTAATTGGTAATTCCTGTTTCGGGAACCCACACTGCCTTTTCGCCTTGCAAGCCACTTTGCATTTTTCGCAAATCGCTTTGCTCCATGTACGATACTTTCAATCCGCAGCTAAGTGCATTATCATATAGTTTTTGTAATGCTGCTGTTTCTTTTTCGTTAGTGGCTACTATGGCTTTGCCGGTAATTTTGTACGGAAGGTTTTGTTCCTGCAAAAACTGCAACATTAAACGATAGCCCTCCAAACAGTTTTTTGATTTGTACGAACCTTTACGGTAGTAAATTCCGGAATGTATTACCCCGCTGTTGCGCCCGGTTTGGTGGCGGTTAATTTGCCCCTCTCTTTCCAATATAACAATGCGAATACCCGGCTGCTCCTGCATAAAGCGGTGGGCTATGCTCAAGCCTATTATTCCGGCTCCAACAATGGTAAGGTCATATTGCTGCAAATGAAATAGTGTTGGTTACAATGAAAGTTTTTCTGCCGAAACAATAATGCCGTCTTCATCGCAGTAAACAAACTGCCCGGGCACAAAATCAACTCCCGCAAAGCGCACGTTTATGTTTTCCTGTCCTTCGTTTCGCTTATTGCTTTTAAGCGGAATGGTGTTAAGCGCTTTTACACCAAGCGGCAGCGCGCGCATAGCTTTCGAATCGCGAATGCAGCCGTAAACAATAATGCCGTTCCATTTGTTTTTTACCGCCAGTTCGCCCAGCATATCGCCCAGCAAAGCACAGCGCATACTTCCGCCACCATCCACTACTAGCACTTTTCCTTCTCCGTTTTGTTCCAACGCTTTCCGTACAAACGAATTATCCTCAAAACATTTTACGGTGTAAATGCTTCCGCTGAAAATACTTGCGCCTCCGTAATCGCTAAAGCCGGGCTCAGCTACTTTTACTTTTTCAGGATGAGCATCGCACAGGTCTGTTGTTCTTAACTCCATAATTTATTCGGGTTGCTTAAGCCCCGGAAAACGCATGTTGAGCGCCTCAAGAGCATCCACAATTTTTTTGGCAATGATATACTCTTTATACCAGTTTTGGTCAGCCGGCACTATCGTCCATTCTGCATTTTCCGAACAATGTTCAAAGGCGTCTTCGTAGGCTTTCATGTAATCGTTCCACAGTTCGCGCTCGCGCATATCGTTATCGTTGTGCTTCCACTTTTTGGTTTCATCGCTTAAGCGTTGTTGCAGGCGTTTCAGTTGCTCTTCGGGCGATACATGCAGGTAAAATTTCAGCACCACCGTTCCGGTTTCGGTAAGCAGTTGTTCAAAATGGTTTATGTGTTTAAAGCGCTGCTTAATGGTTTTTTCATCCACCCACTTATGTATGCGCTGTATAATCACATCCTCGTAATGCGAACGGTTAAAAATGTGAATCATACCGCGCTCGGGCACTTGTGCATGTATGCGCCACAAAAAATCGTGCTTCATTTCCAACTCGGTCGGTTTTTTAAACGCTATTACGCGGCAGCCCATTGGGTTTACCGCACTGAACACGTTTTTAATGGTGCCATCCTTACCCGAAGCATCCATACCTTGCAAAACCACCAGCAGCGCGTGTTTGCTTTCTGCATACATCAGGTTCTGTAATTCGCCTATGCGCGCTTTTAACGTTGCTGCTTCGGCTTTGTAGGTTTCTTTATCAGCACTTTTGGGTGCGCGTGTATCAATGCTTTTCAGTTTTATGGTTGCCATACGCTTCTTGTTACTGCCGAATATACGGTGTTGTGTATAAGATGATGAATTTGGAGAAGCACTTTTAAATTGTATATTGCGCTAACACCTGTTATTCTCTAAGCGATTTACGGTATGAAAGCAATATACATAGTGCAGCACGGAAAAGCCGAAGAGGCTTTTGAATTGAGAGAAACGCCCAAGCCGGTTCCCAAGCCGGGCGAGGTATTGGTAAAGGTAGAGGGCTTTGGGCTGAACTTTGCCGATGTAATGGCGCGCAAGGGCATGTATCAGGATGCACCTCCCTTGCCGGGCATAATCGGCTACGATGTTTGCGGAAGGGTAGAGCGTGTTGGCTCTAACGTAAAACATTTGCTCGAAGGCGACCGTGTTACCGCGCTTACCCGCTTTGGCGGCTATGCCGAATATGCCTTAACCGATGCGCGTGCCGCTGCAAAAATTACCGATAAACCCAACGTGGCAGAAGCCACTTCGCTTACTACACAGTATTGTACCGCTTACTACTGCGCTGCCGAAATGGTGAATTTGTTTGAAGGCGATAAAGTGCTCATTCACTCGGCTGCCGGGGGCGTAGGCTCGGCTTTAATGCAATATGCCAAACATAAAGGTTGCGAGATTTTTGCCACCACCGGCAGTGCGTCAAAAGTTCAAATGCTGAAAGATATGGGCGCTCATCATGTGCTGAACACCGCTAAAAATGATTTTGAAGACTGGATTGACGAGCTTACCAAAGGCGATGGCGTAGATGTAATTTTTGATGCCGTAGGTGCCTCGTTTATCCGCAAAGGAGTTGCCTCATTAGCACATGGCGGCAGAATAGTTTGCTATGGTGCGGCAGACATGAGCGATTCGAAAAACATATTCTTTCAAATTACAAAAGCCTTGCAGTTTGGCATTTACCATCCTGCCCAGTTTATGCTTAACAGCAAATCGCTTATTGGCGTTAACATGCTCCGCATTGCCGACCACAAACCCGATACCCTTAAGCGCTGCCTCGAAAATGTAGTTCGCTTATACAACGATGGGGTGTTTAAACCAACCGGAGGCAAAATTTTTAAGGCGGAAGAAATAGCACAGGCACACCATTATTTGGAAAGTCGCCAAAGCACGGGTAAGGTGGCGTGTGCGTGGTAGCAAAGCCCGAACAACACTTTCAGCCCTCCTAAACCTGTTTCTTTTCATTTTTAACTAACGGCTATTGCTCGTAAGTGCCCTTTCAACAAGCTTGCGGGCAATTTTGGCAGACAAAACAGCCCCTTACTTAGCTTTTATTGCCCCTGCCTTGTCCAAAATGGCTACGGGCCTATCCTTTATTTCCACTGTAAGGGAATAAATGGCTACGGGCGTGTCCTTTATAGCCCCTGTCTTGTCCAAAATGGCTCCAACTTTTTCCAAAATGACCCCACCCCACCAATTTACACATCGGCACTATATTTGGGCGCAACTGAAACTTTAAAGCTGTGCCCGACTTAGCAAAACTTTCATGATTGTTGACAGAGGGAACCGCATGTTTTTTATTACAGTCTATATGTAATTCAATATTTTCATGCGGGTTTGATTGAAAAATATGAAGACCAAAGCGGATTTAGAAAATACGTTTGGCGTTTCGCCTGCTACTATACAAAATTGGATTAAAACCAGATTAATTCCCTCTCCTTCTACAAATGGTTATTATACTGACAATACCTTCGAAGAAATTAAATCAATAATTGACAATCACGACAGCAAACTCAAGTTCCGCGCAAACCGAAAAAGAAACACCGAGCGATTTATACATAACGATACACTGGACAACAACCATTCTGCCGATGTAGTAGAGCAAATTATTGAAGTCCATCAGCATTATTCAACCGGAACCGAGTTAACATTATTGGCATTAGCGGTAGTTTTACTTGAAAAAGAATCGCTTGTTGCTGTAAGCGGAAAAGAAATAGTTGTTACCCAAAGTGGAAGCGCTTCTGCAAAGTTTAAACAGTTTTTGAATGAGTGGCTGTATAATTCTGACAGTAATTCTTTTTCCGAATTGTATGAGCATATTAAAACTGCTGTTGGATCGGTAAATGAATTCGACCTGCTGGGAACCGTTTATCAGTCCATTAGAACTACTTCCGAAAAATCGGCAAGCGGTGCTTACTTTACGCCTACACAGGTATTAGGTGGTATTTCTATTTTGCCTCACGAAAAAGTGATTGACCCGTGTTGCGGCTCGGGGCGCATGCTTTTAAACAGTATTTCTCCACAACATTCTCCCAATCTTTTATATGCCAGAGATACCGATGAAATTGCGCTAAAGATATGCAGGGTAAACTTTGCGTTGTTTTTTAAATCAACCGCTATAAACCCACATATTGAAAAGCGCGATTTTATTTTTGGAGCAACCAACCAAACTGAATTATTCAACACCGGCAACCCTGAAAAATTTGATGTAGTAATAAGCAATCCGCCTTGGGGAGCCAAGTTCAGCACGAACGAAAAGAAGAGTCTGTTTTCAAAATATCCGGAACTAAAAACAACAGAATCATTTGCGGTTTGTCTCTATAACGCCATTCAATTGCTGAATGAGGAGGGGCGATTGTATTTCATGCTTCCGGAGTCTGTTTTATCGGTAGATACGCACTACTCCATAAGAAAGTATTTTATGAACCATACCAAATCTCAAAAGGTATGGCGGTTTGGAAATGCGTTTAAGAATGTTGTATCAAAAGTTATTCGTTTAGACCTTTTCAAGCATATTGAAGACGAAGCAGGGTTAAGTGTTATTGACAAAAGTAGCCGCATTAAAATTCCTAAAGACATTTTACGGAATGATACACTTCAAATTCCTGTAGTAAGTAATGATTACGAGGTTGAGATTATTCGGAAAATGTTTGCGGGTAAGCATTCTTCGCTTCAGGGAAACTGCGTGTTTGGTTTGGGCATTGTAACCGGTAACAACGCACAACACATTCTTGATATGGCGGTAAAACATTCTGAGCCTGTTTACAAGGGAAAAGATATTGTGCCGTTTCGGATGAATTTTCCCGAAACGCATATTGTTTTTAAGCCTGAAAACTTTCAACAAGTAGCACCGGTTGATTTGTATCGCCAAAAGAAAATTTGTTACCGTTTTATCAGCAGTAACGTAGTTATGGCGCTTGATACCAATGGCTCTTTACTGCTAAACAGCGCCAACTTTTTTATTCCTCAAGCTCAATTACCATTTGAAGTAATTGTAACCCTGTTTAACTCTTCGGTTATTACCTTCTTTTATCAGCGCGTGTTCAACTCCATCAAACTTTTAAGAAATCACATCGAAGATTTTCCTTTGCCGTTGCTTGCACAGAATGATATAGACCGGCTTTTACAATTACATAAGTCCGGCACTGAGGGCAAACTAGATATACAGGAAGTAAATAAATATGTTGGCGGCCTGTATGGTTTAACTGACGAACAAATCCAATACATTTCAAAAGCCGTAAACAAGCATGGCCCATAAACCTAAGCCACAATTAAGTTCTTATAAACCGGAGCAAATTAGAGACGGCATTTTTTCGCTAAACACAAGAAGGTTTGGTACGGTTGCTGAAAGCCTGATTAAAATACTGGCAAATGCTTCGTGGGGGCAAAACATCAATCACGACCTCTACGATGCCAAAGAGATGAAACGTATTGAAGTTAAGTTTTCCAGAGCGCTGGCTTCCAACAAGCACACCATAAAAGACGACAACATACTTGAGCAAATTATAAATGCCGATGATAAAGCGAGAATGTTTAACGCGAAAGACTGGAAGAAGCATTCATTTGATTGCAATATCCAACAGATAAAACGGAAGGAGTTTGAAATACTTTACTACGGAATTTTCTTTGCCGATAAGGTTCAGGTATTCAAAATTACCCCCCAACAAATTGACCGTAAAATCAATTACTCCGATAAACAACATAAAGGAAACATAGGCGAAGGGCAATTCCACATCAATAACCTTACCTACCAATATCATTTAGATAACTTTCTGGAAATTGAACTCACTTATGCTCAAATTTTGAGAAAGTTGTTGCTGTTACAGAAAGCAGGCAAATTGAAAACTCGAATACTTGCAGTTATACTTTCAATAGTTACTGCAAACGAGAACTATTAATGGAACGGTAAATGATACAAAAAGCAAAACTTTACCTCATCCCCTCCTTTTTAGGCGAAGAAAACCCCGCCATAATTCCCGAGCAGGTAAAGGAAGCGGTAAGTAACCTTACAGAGTTTATAGTAGAAGATGCCCGCAGCGCCCGAAGGTTTTTGCGCGCTATCGGCTACCGCAAAAATTTCGATACCGAAGTTACCATGCGCGAATTAGATAAACATGCCCCGCGGCAGAACTGTTCGGGCTTATTGCAAAATGTGCTCAACGGTATTAACTGCGGCATTATTTCCGAAGCCGGCAACCCCTGTATTGCCGACCCGGGTAATGAACTGGTGGCGTATGCCCATGCTCAGGATATTGAAGTGATTCCACTGGTGGGGCCCTCTTCTATTCTGCTGGCACTTATTGCTTCGGGGTTTAACGGACAGCAGTTTACTTTTAACGGCTACCTGCCCATTAAGCAACCGGAACGCAATCGAAAAATTAAACAATTGGAAAACGCTTCGCACAACGCTACCCAACTGTTTATGGAAACACCCTTCCGCAATCAAAAAATGCTGGACGATTTGCTGCAAACCTGCAACGATACTACCCGCCTTTGCATTGCCTGCGACCTTACCCTTCCTACACAGTTCATAAAAACCAAAACCATAAAAGCGTGGAAACAACAAAAACCCCAACTGCACAAGCGGTACTGCATTTTTCTGCTCGGGTAATGCCTTCGGCTCCCCCAAATCAATAAATCTTCCATTTTTCAGACTTTTTCCCTTTAATTTGCCCACCTTTTGAAAAAGGGTAGCGTGTTCCGTTTAAACACGCCTTAAAACATAAAATAAAAAACCACCGCAAGCAAATGGCAGTAATAGGTAAAATTCGTCAGCAGTCAGGTTTACTAATTGGAATTATAGGCGCTTCAATTGTGGGCTTCTTGGTTATGGATGCCACTAACTCACAAGGCAGCGTGCTGAAGGGCAGAAGCGATGCCGTAGGCAAAGTGAATGGCGAAAAAATTTCCATCAACGATTTTGAAAAGAAATACGAGGAAAACATCAAGAACCAGGAAATACAAATGCGCGGTCAGCCGTTGAACGATGACATGCGCAATTACCTCCGTAACCAAACCTGGGATCAAATTGTAAACGATGTTATTTTCAAGGAAGTTTACAGCAATTTGGGAATCAGCGTTACACCCGAAGAAATGAGCGAATTGGCAACAGGGCAAAACCCGCATCCCTATGTAAAGCAATCGTTCAGCAATCCGCAAACAGGCCAGTTCGATCCGGCACAGGTTCGCTATTTTATTCAGAATTTGGATAACGATGACCCGGGCACCGAGCCGGGCACCCGCAGAAAACAATGGTTAGCCTTTGAAGCCGAGGTTAAGAAAAACCAATATCAAACCAAATACGACAACCTTATTTCGAAAGGCTTGTTTGTGCCTAACTGGATGGGCGAAAGCAACTACAAAGAACAAAACACTACAGTTGATTTTAAATACATAAGCCTGCCCTACTCGCAAGTTGCTGACGATGCCGTTAAAGTTTCGGACGATGATTTAGCGGCATACATTAAAAAGAATGCTGCCAAATTTAAAGTGGATGACGAAACCCGAAAAGTGCAGTACGTAACCTTCGATATTATTGCTTCTTCAGCCGATTCTGCTCAAACCATTGAATCGCTCGAAGAAAAACGCGAAGAGTTTGTTTCCGGAAAAACCATTTCGGACGATTCGCTGTTTGTAAAACTTTATTCCGAAACCCCTTTCGATGTGGTGTATTACACCAAAGACCAGCTTTTTTCTCCGGTAACCGATTCGCTTTTTGCACTTCCGGTTAAGTCGGTGGTTGGACCTTATTTAGATGGGGAATTCTACAAAATGGCAAAAATTACCGACCGGAAAATGATTTCCGATTCGGTAAAGCTTCGCCAGATAAAAATTTCGTTCAACGATGTAACCACACAAGAAGCCGGTGTAGCAAAGCGCAAAACAGTTGACAGTGTTTTTAAAGCCATTGATTCGCTGAAAGCCGATTTTGGTTTAATGGCACTGTTACACTCCGATGACCAAGCTACAAAAATGCAGGGCGGTAATATTGGTTGGGTAAAACAAAACGAGCGCGAAAAGGAAATGAACGATTTAATTTTCTATCGCGCACAAAAAGGTAAAACCTATTTGCATGGCAGTGCACAGGATAATGCCTTCTATATTTTCCAAATAGTAGAAGATAAACCGAGCAAAATGGGTGTGCTGGCAACCTATATGAGCAAGCAAATTATACCCAGCCCCGAAACGGAGCGCAATATCTACAGCAACGCTACCGCCTTTGCTGCCGATAATCAGGAGAAAGAAAAATTTTTAGAAGCCGGAAAAAAACTGAACATAAAAGCAGTTGGCGATTTAAAAGCCGACCAGTTCAGCGTTGCCGGATTAGGCACCGCCCGCGATTTGGTAAAGTGGGCGTTTAAAGCAAACAAAGGCGATGTTTCTTCCATTTTTACGGTTAGCAAAAAGCATGTTATTGCCATACTGGAAGATGTTACGCCTAAAGGCTTGCCTTCGGTTGATGCCGTTCGCGAAACTGCCAAAGCCGGTGTATTGAAAGAGAAAAAATTTGAACAGTTAGCCAAGCAAGTTGCCGATGCAAAAGCTGCGGACATCAATGCACTTGCTGCTAAGTTGAATACAAGCGTTCAGGAAGCAATGCAAGTTTCTATCTCTAACCCATCGGTTGGCGGAGCTTACGAACCTGCCGTAGCCGGTGCAGCCTTAGCAACTGCCGAAGGAAAATTATCGGCAGCGGTAAAAGGCAACAGCGGGGTATATGTAGTGCAAACCGTTGCTGTTAAAAAACCCGGTGTAATGAACGATTACAGCGCTTACGCTTATCAGTTGAAACAGAAAAATCAGAGCAAGGCAATCTCTGCCGCTGCCGTGCAGAAAAAGTTAGCCGACATTAAAGACAGCCGCTCCGATTTCTTTTAAGCACAAATATTTTATCAAAGCGTATTACTCTTTGATGAACCGCTTTGTAACCGAAAAATTATAACCATCAGCTTTCAGCAAATAAATTCCTGCGGGCATTTCCGCCAGCGGAATTTTCCATGTAGTTTGATTGTTTTGCTCCTGTAGTTTTTCGCCCGCTGTGTTCCAAATCTCCACCTTCTCAATTTTTGCAGAACATTCTATACTTAAGTAATTAGCTGCGGGATTGGGGAAAACAGTAAGTGTAACAGGCGTAGCCTCTTGTGCAATTCCGGCAGGTCCGTTCAGCGTAAATTTTTTGAAGAAATCCCAAATTTCCTGCGAGGCATCAATGTCTTTGTTAGTTGGTCCGTAAATGTATTCGATAGGAGCCTGAGGCCAACTATGTCCTCCTCCAATAATTTTAAAAAACCAAACTTCGGTTCCATCTCCGCAGCTTCGGTAACGTATTTGCTGAACGGTCGAACTATCGGCAGTATTTATATCTGCCACCAAAACTGTATCGTTTGTTTGCGAGCATTGGTTTTTAGTGCGCCAAAAATCAATTGCCTGTTCAATGCCATAGTAACCGGTTGCACCGTTGTAATCTACCAACGGATCAACAGTGCCGTGAATTTGCAGCACCGGCACTTTGCGCGATAACACACAGTTTGTTGCCGTAAGCGTACTAATGCTTCCGGTAACCGAAGCAATAGCTGCAATGCGGTTTTCCAAATCGCAGGCAAGGCGGTAGCTTAAAAAACCTCCGTTACTCATACCACAGGCGTACACACGGGTAAGGTCAATGTTGTAAAGCTGATACAGCGTGTCAATAATTTTTGAAATGAAGCCAACATCATCGGGAAACGAATTATAGGGAGGCGTAAAGCCTGCATTCCATGAATTATTCAAACCGTTTGGAGCCACCATTATAAAATTGTTCGAATCGGCTGTAATGTACATTTTGCTGTAAAAAATTTGCTGCGATGCGTTGGATGTGTAACCATGCAAATTAAACACCACCGGCAGGTGCGAACCCTGCGTGTAGCCGTTGGGTAAATACACAATAAAATCGCGGTTGGTGTTTTGGTAATTCATGGTAAGCGTATAATCGGTTCCTGCCAGTAACATTTGACCGAAAAGTAGAAGCAAGAAAAGTAGTGTGTGTTTCATAATTGTTGATTTGGGCTTACACAAAATAAAAAATCCGCCCCGAAAGAGGCGGATTGAAAATATTGGTTGATGGATTTGGCTTAGTTGGCTGCCGTTGCCTCTTTCTTTCCAAAGTTGTTGAAGTCGAATGTCCAGCTAAGATAGTACACAGCACCCAAGCGCGGAGCACCAACCGCTGTTACGTAGCGGTAATTGTAAATGTTTGAGCCACCGAGACGAATGGTAGAGTACGCTTTTTCAATTTCATACGAAATCTGCAAATCGAGATTGTGGTAAGCCGGAACGGTTCCATCGGCAAACGGACTTTGCCATTCGAACGACTGCGGCACCCATTTAAAGTTGGCGCTAAAGCCCAAACCTTTCCAAACTTTATTTCCGGCAATACCAATGTTCACCTTGTGGCGAGGCGTGTTAAAGCCCGACAGAATTGTTCCTGCATCGTTGTTCTTAAGGTTACTTTCGTCTAAGTCGGCATAAGTATAATTCACGTAAGGCGTAATTCCTTTTCCAACATAATAAGAAATGCTGATGGCGGCTCCCCAAGCCGGAACGGGCTTAGCGGAGTTAGACCAAAGCTGTAACACTTTGTAAGTTTCAATAGTGTTGAGCGAATCGTTCAGTATAATATCATCAACAGCCTGCTCATATTCCAATGTGCCTTTGTCGGCAGTGGCATTGCCTCTTTCGGTTCTCACTACACGTTGAAAGCCGATAAAGTTTTTGTAAATGCTGTAATAAGCCGAAACATCAATAAACACTTTCTTGGCAATCTCGGTACGGTAACCAAAATCGAACGAGAGTACGCGTTCAGGAGTTAAAGGGTTGATGGTAACCGATTGCAGTAAATGGGTATTGTAGTTATCGCCCGTTTGTTTGTTGCGGTAAAATTCCAGTGTTGATTCGCGGGTAAACAGGTTGTCGTATCCGTTGCGGTTACCTACCAGAATAATTCTTCCGATGTCAAGATACAGGTACACATCTTGCAAAGTTGGTGTGCGGAACGCCTGTGTTACCGAGCCGCGGAAAGTGTGGTCGCTCTTTTTGCCCACATAAGTATAAACCAACGAACCGCGTGGCGAAACCTGTGCATTGAAATTGGAGTTTTTGTCAACGCGAATAGATCCGATAATTTTAAAGTTATCGTTAAACAATCGCTTAGTTGCTTGCAGGTAAGCGCCTACTTCATGCACGCGTAAACGCACCGAGCCGGTATCTTCAAAAATTGTTCCGCGTGAATTAGGCAGGTAAATGCGATACGATGCTCCGGTGATAATATCCAGCCACTTTACAAAATCCCAATTGTATTGCCCTTCAACATGCACCATGGCTGATTTGTCGAAGAATTTGGTTCCGTCTTTTGCGTTCGCTTCTTTAACCAATACATTGAACGTATCTTTAAACAACTGCGACCCCGGTTGATACCAACCATCCTTAGCATAGCGATATGCCGAACGGGTAGCAGAATCAACCATCCACTGCTTTACGCATTCTGCACAAAATCCGTTGGTAAGTGTATCAATAACTGCAAAGTATTTTTCGTTCCATAATGTAATGTAGTCAGGCACGGCAGCTCTTGAAAGATAAGAGCCGGTTAGCCCTATGTTGTATGATTTACCCGCATCTTCAATAGCGGCATAGGCTCTTACAAAAAAGTTTTTGCCTTTCAGTTCCAGCTTTGGTTGATGGAAAAGGAAATCTTTTATCTGATAACGGGCTGTTGCCTGATACACGGCTGTTCCGTAGCCTAACTTGTAAACACCGGAAAGTTCAACATCGTTTTTAAAGCGATAATGCAGGCTGGTGGAAAATTTTAAGCTTTTGGCGTTATAGTCGGCTAAATCTTTTTCCATGTAGCCTGGCGCTTTTACGTTTACATAGTTGGGGTTTGCCATCGGGTTAAAGTCAAGCCAGTTGTTCAGCTTAATCATTTTGTCTTTGTCTTCCTGTGTGTAATCGTCAGTAACAGGGTCGTATTGCTTTTCGCGCAAAATGGCCGAAACGTTCACATTGGTTTCGATATTTCCGTAGCGGTTTAGTTTATCGTCAGATGCTACCCAGTCACTCATTTGCAAATACTCTCCTGTAAACTTTAAGGCAAAGCGGTCTTCTTTTCCAAATGTATTGGCATAGCGAAGTTGTCCGTTAAAGTAGGGCCCGGGCACGGTGGTCCCTCCGCCTTTCAGCTGAATAGAAAGTCCTTTGAAATCGTACGGGCTTTTGCTGGTCATGGAAATAACTCCCTGCATGGCGTTAGCTCCGTATAGAGCCGAAGCAGCGCCCGAAACAATTTCCACGCTTTCCAAATCCAAATCGTTGGCACCAACCATGTTCCCCACAGGGAAGTTCAAGCCCGGAGCTTCGTTATCAATACCGTCAACATATTGTTTTGTACGCAACGAACGGGTATCGCTGAAACCGCGGAGGTTAATTACTTTAAACCCGGCTGAAGAGGTAACTACATCTATACCTTTGTAGTTCCCGATGCTCTGATAAAAATCTCCGGAGGCAGCCGACTTAATTTCGCGCGAAGTCATTTTTTCAATCTGCACCGGAGCTTGTTTTATGGACTCCGCCACACGCGAAGAAGTAACCACCACTTCGCCTCCCGGTACATAAGCGGTTTCGAGCGCAATGTTGAACGTGGTATTGCTGCCAATCGCCACATCGCGCGAAGCGTATCCAACATACGAAATGGTGAGTGTTTTTGCGGTTTCGGGAACTTCAAGCGTAAACTTTCCTTCGGCATCGGTAGCCGTACCGGTTTGTGTGCCTTTTACCAAAACAGTTGCGCCCACCATCGGTTCTTTGGTAACCGCATCGGTTATCTTTCCGCTAATGGTTTTGGTTTGAGCAAATAATGAAAATGAAAGGAGGAACAGAGAACTTAGGAGTAAAAAATGTTTCATGTTTTGGTAGAGGTTTCTTAATAGTTTTTTAAGGGCGGTGTCGAAGATAAGAAAATAAGCAGTCCACCAAATTTTTGTAAAAAAATAAAGGCGCGAAACATGTCCGCGCCTTTACAAACTTTTGGGTTATGCCCTACTATCTTTCAACAGATACTTTGCGGGTAGCATAAGTACCATCCGTCAACTTCACAAACACCTGATAAACTCCGGTGGTTAAATCACCAACATAAATAGTATGGTTGTAGCCGTTAATGTTATTTACCTGCTTAACCAGTTTACCTGTAAGGTCGAACATTCTTACTTCCGAAACCGGACGCTGAAGGGTGTTAGCCATAATGTTCAATTCGGTGTTGGTCGGGTTGGGGAACAGTTGCATTTCGATGGTTCCCTTTACTTCGTGAATTGA
The DNA here is from genome assembly GCA_026129525.1 of Chitinophagales bacterium. Lineage (GTDB taxonomy): Bacteria > Bacteroidota > Bacteroidia > Chitinophagales > LD1 > Bog-950. The sequence goes on from JAHCHW010000005.1 coordinate 319,916, forward strand.
AGAAGGGCCGGTGTAGCTTGGGTTAATCAACAATTTATACAAACGTGGAGCAGCATAGCCCATGATAGTATCAATATAAGCCATTGCGCGAGTTTTAGATGCATTAGGGTTTATAGGCATGGTGCAAGAGTACCAGTTCCAAGGCTCAAAACTTACTCCATAAAAAGGATACAAGCCTTGCACCGGAACGGTTGAAACACCACCTTGTCTGTTAGGAGGACCATCGGCAAAGTTGTTCGGTGAAAAAGCAGCGTTATTTCCTAATGCCTCTACATAAGGCATGTAATCACCGGCACCGCTAACTTCAACTACGGGCTGTCCGGTTGAGGTAACAACGATGTTTGTGTTATAAGGAGTAAGTGTTTCGTTTACACCATGGAAACCAAGCACGGGAGGCTCACCCGCCTGAATCCACGAAGTATCGCCAACTGCACCACCTAGTGCCAATACACACTGAAATTTGGATGAAATGCCCGGATAGTTATCGTGGTTGATTGTGCCGCCAAAGCCGTCAAAATCACCCAAGGTATCTTGGTCAATAAATGCCCCACCTGTTCCTACAAACTTAGGCGCATTAATTTCGGATGTATCATTCAGTGCGCCTGCCGCTAAAGCGATATACGCACCCGAGTTAGTTCCGCCAATAACTATTTTGCCTGTGTCAATTCCCCATTGGTTGCTGTTGTTGGCGTAATCATCTTTCAAATAACGTACTAACGATTTTGCGTCTTGCATACCACGATAAACTGCCTGAATAATTGTTTTGGCACGTGTTTCCTGGTCGGAAGCCAATGCGTTCCAGCCTAAACGATAGCTGAATGAAATGGCAACATAACCTCTGCGGGCAAAACGGTGGCAAAGTTCCACAAGCGATGAATCTTTTCTGTTTTTAAAGCAAAAGTTAAGCAATGCTGCCGTTAAGTTTTCGGGCAGGAAAGAACCGTTATGCGAAAGCAACACCACCGGACGGTTGGTGGCGGTATCGCCCGCTGGGCGGTAAACATCCATTTTTAGCGGAACCAGCGTATTAAAATTAGTATAGTACTCATAGTTTTGAGCATACACAACACTGGTGTCCACCGTAACGTTTGCAAAAACTTCATCAAGGTAACGAACCTGTACCTGGGCTTTAATAGCTGTTGTTGCAAAAAGCACAACTGCCAAAGCCAACACTCGTAAATACTGTTTCATGTCAAGGGTTTTGTTGGTGAAATAATGGCGGTAAATGTAGTCATTTTTAGTTTACAGGAAAGTTAAGAAGGAGAATTTACCTCTGTAAGCAAGCCGATTATCTTTTGTTAGAAGCAGCGGCTTTTATAGTTACTCCCCCTCTCTCCAAAATATCTCAATAATGTTTTTTTTGTGCCTTCATGAAAAAATTGGCATTGCTTGTATTGCTGTTTGTTGTTGCCAGCGGTTATTCGCAGCAGTTGGTTTTCGAAATGTCGGCTTTCGGCATACGCTTTGGCACCATGACCGTTACCAAAACCAAAGAAAACGACAGTACCGACCTTTACACACTCAACGCCAAAGGATATTTGAAAGTGCTGTGGATGGAACGCAACGACCAAACGCTTTACGAAGTGCGTTACAGGCACGGAAAACTGCTTTCATCGGCATACAAGCAAATTGAAACCGGTGAAGTAAAAAAGTGGACCAACGTAATGTTTGACGGCAAGAAATATGTAGTGGACTCGTACCGCGGCAAAAGAACATTTACCGAAGTCCCCGTGCATTCCATCATAACGCTTTACTTCAGCAATCCGAAAAATATAAAGCGAATTTTTTACGAAGCCGAAAGCGATTTTGCCGAAGTGAAATATCCTGATGAAAACACCGTAGAAATAAAAAGCTCCGATGGCAACCGAAGTGTTTATCATTTTAAAAACGGAACAATGGACCACATGGAGTTTTACATTTCCATAGCCATTGTAAACATGAAGCGGATTAGCTGATAGCTGCGCTTCTTTTCTGCTCGTAATCGGCACGGGTTGTTTTGCAAACCTTATCCCAAATAAACGATACCTCGCCAAAGTTGGCGTTCACATCGCTGTGGTGAACGTTGTGCCAAGCCGAACTGTTTAACCCGATTCGCGGAAGAATTTTTTCGAGCCAACTGAAAGTAACCCCGCAGTGCAGGTACAAATTCAGAAACACAAAACCCACAATTGCCGAAAAGTAAAGTGGTGCAAAATGCTTTGCCGGAGGAAAACAGATGAACAGCAACGGGAAAAATGTCAAAACGGTTTCTAAGGGACCAACTGCAAAACCGGCAAACGGTGTCGGGTCGCGGAAGGAATGATGGTGTTTATGAAACGGGAAAAACATTTTGGTGTGCAGCAAGCGGTGTTTCCAATACGTCAATGCATCTACCGCAATTATTCCGGCATACATTTCTAAAACAACCAGCCACCAGTTTAAGCCCATTTCTTTTATGGTCCACACAATACCGGTGGGCAAACCTATGCGATACATACCGGTGGGCCATGCCGCCATACAAGCCACTACAAACATGGCGCGCGCGCTGCCGAATGCTTCTTCGGCTATAGGTGGATTTTTACCACGCTCGCCTTGTATGCGGTTGCCGTATTTTTCTGAAAACCGGTAAATCAGAAAAGCAAACGTAAAAAGCGGAACGGTGATGATTAAAAAAATCCGCAGTACGCTGTCGTAAAAAACTTTGGGCGAAGGATGCAGCAAACCCGAAAGAAAAACGAGCGCTACAATTACCCAATCAATAAAAGGCGCTGATTTGTGCAGGTTGAAAAAGTTGCGTTGTGTGAGAACGGCTGTTTGCATCGGTAAAAATTACGCGGCAAAAATATTTTTTCGGGAGAAAATTAAAACTCCGCTCTCAACACATTCTTCATTACTTCTTCGCTTGCGGGGCTCAGCAAATTCTGAATTAAAATAGGCGCAACGCCCATTACCACTACTCCGGCAATCAAAATTACGGCAGCTAATTTTTCATTCCACTCTGCATCACCAAAGGCTACGTCCGAGGTCCGAGGTCCGAGGTCCGAGGTAATACCGGCTGTTTCGCTTCCGACTTCCGACTTCGGACTTCCGACATGCAATTCTCCCCACATCACTTTCCCCAACGCTCTCAAAATATAAACCGCTGTCACCACTATACTCGCACAAGCCGCAATCGTTGCTGCGCGATACCAGAAATTCGGATTTTGCCATGCGCCCATAAACACCGTCATTTCCGCAGCAAAGCCACTGAAACCAGGCAAGCCGAGCGAACACAAACCCGCAATAAAAAATACCGTGCCTATAAACGGAGTAAGCTTCAACAAACCGCCCATTTGCGCTACCATGCGTGTGTGGGTGCGCTCATACAACATGCCGATTGCAGCGAAGAAAAGAGCGGTCATTAAACCGTGGCTTACCATCTGCATCACCGCACCGGTAATGGCTGTTTTCGTGAGCATGCCAATACCCAGCAGCACAAACCCGCAGTGGCTCACCGATGAATATGCGTTGATGTATTTTAAATCTGTTTGCATAAGCGTGGCAAATGCGCCATACAAAATGGCAACAGCACTCAGCAGAATAATTACGCTTTGGTATTCCACCGCACCTTCGGGCATCAGGTAAGTAGCCACGCGCAAGCAACCATATCCGCCCAGCTTCATCGAAATTCCCGCAAGGAACATAGAAGCCGCAGTAGGTGCGCTGCTGTGTCCATCGGGCACCCATGTGTGAAACGGAAACAGTGCCCCAAACACCCCAAAACCCAAAAACAAAAACGGAAAAAATTTCGATTGCACTTCAACCGGCAAGTGTGCCTTTGATAGCGCCACCAAATCGAATGTGGGTGAGCCGTTGTAGAAATAAACAGCCAGCAAACCCACAAACACCAGCGCGCTTCCGCCCATCAGCATCAGCGCCAGTTTGTTCGCGCTGTATTCCTTGCGACCGCTGCCCCAAATGGCTATCAGCAAAAACTTCGGTATCACCGCCAGCTCCAAAAAGAAAAACATCATAAACAAATCGAGCGACACAAAAAAGCCATAAGCACCTGCGCTCAAAAACAGCAACAGAAAGAAAAACTCTTTCGTGAGTTTCTCTACTTTCCAGCTCACCAGCACACCCGCTACCACTACCAGTGCCGTCATCATAATCATCGCCACCGAAATGCCGTCCACCCCCGCGTAATATTGAATGTTGAACGCGTTGAACCAACTCATGCGCTGCTCAAAAAGAAATTGCTCTGCTACTCCTGCGTTGCGCGCGTTTACATACGCCAGTGTTAGCCAGCCCACCAACGCCAATTGCAGCACCGAGCCCATGAGCGCAATTACTCGTACTTGTTTGGTATCGCGCATCAACAACACTGCAAGAGCGGTGAGGATTGGGAGTAGAATTAAAAGAGATAGGTTCATTTAATACAAGTATAAAAATTATTTGCCGGCAAATAGCAAGTGTAAATTGCCATGCTTACCTGCTTCGCGTTTGTTTTATTTTAGAGGGATGTTGTTTGGTGTGGAATAATGTTAGCACCTGAATAGCTTGCGCTCTGATTCTGAAAATGATAAGATAGTTACCCCAAATAATGTTGCGATAAATTTTGCCTTTTGTGGAAAGGAAACGGCACTCCGGAAATTTTTCCGGATGTGGTAGAATAGCAGCAACCTGTTTGTAAAAATCTGTTCGGAAACGCTCGGCATAGCGGGAAGAGTAATGCTCATAATAAAAAAGATATTCTGCCTTTAACTCTGCTTCGGCAAATTCACTTATCTCTATTCTTACTTTTTCCATGCTGCTGTGCGTTGCATAGAATCTTCAAACGAATAGAACTTGCCTTTTTCTGCGCGCTTTACGCGAGCTTTTAAGTCAGCTACATTGATGGTTTCATAATTACTGTCTAATACCTCTACATAATTCATGGTGCGCAGTAAACCCAACAGTTTTTTCCCCTCGCTGGTGTTTTTCACTTTTACTATTGTTTCCATATAGCCAAATGTAATGAAAATGAGGAAGCCGCCCGAATTGAAATTATAGAGGTTAGAAAAAATAAAACACTGAAAGTGTTGTGCGTGTAGGGGGAAGAATTAAGAGAGATAGGTTCATAGTTTACCGTTTCGAGTATAAAGTTTTCAGTTCATTGCACTTCAACATTCATTATTCGGGGTTCAATATTCGTTATTTAGTTTATAGGGGTTGCTGAAATTTTTTCGCCTCTGTTTCCCCTTTGGGGGTTAGGGGGCTGAAAAAATTTCATCACCGCGCTTTCCCTGCCCGACTTCGTCATTCAGGCGGGCGTTCCAATTCCCGCACCCACCGCTCTACTGCCAACCGGTGCGGGAGATTTCCACTACAATCGCTACCCCGAACAACATTGCCTCAGTTTTATTCTTTCAAAATAGAAAAGTCAAGAACACGTACTTCACATTTATATCCTGCCTTCTTATCCAAATGAATATCGTAAGTGTAGGGCTCTGTGAAAGTACTCCCCAAACCTGGCAAAATAGTTGCATCAATTGTAGTATAGTCATAATCTACAGGTACTCCTTTTTTGTCATATAGTACAAAAAACAACTGGATGTTCGAAACAGATTTATTCAGTTGATTTAAAATTGAAAATTCAACTAATGGATTTGTAGTTTTATCAAAAATTGGATCGTACTTTCCAAAACCCATAGGATCAGAATCGGAATATTTGTGCCAAACTAAATTTCTAACAACAACTCCATTTTTAATTAGCGCCTCTACATTTTTTTGCGATTGAATCTGTGCTTTTGGAATATTTAGAGAAGTAGTTCTCTGTTCCCCCTCCAATAATTGTTTAAGATACTTAGAGGGTATTGAAAAATTTAAATTTTGGCCTTCAAAAATTCCACCTACTGCTATACCTGTTAATGCCCCTCTGAAGTTTAAAATAGGTCCACCGCTGCTCCCCGGTGAAATTGGTGCTGTGATTTGAATTAATTCGCGACCGTTGTAATCTCGAACAGCACTTACATTACCTTCCGCAAAAGTCCCGTCCAAACCGTGTGGATTTCCAACCGAAAATATTTTTGAACCAACATTTGGCATTGTAGTATCAATTTCGACCGGCTTAATCCGTTGGGGCAATAGAGGGACTGCCAAAAGAGCAAGGTCATTTTTATTGTCAATTGCTAAATAACCATCGACATTATATTTTTCCTTTCTCAGATTCACAAATGCATATTTTGCTCCTTCAATAACGTGAAGATTAGTAACTATCACACCATTTTCAACAATAAATCCCGAACCCAATCCCAAGGTTTGATGGTCCTTGTCTTGAACGGTAATAGCAACGGTATATGATAAAGCATCTTTAGCAATTTCTTCGGGAGTAAGCTGAGTTGAAACAGGTGATGCAAATTTTACATCTCTCGGTTTTTTCTCCGATGAATGATTGTTGCAAGAAGTAAAAAGGGATGTTAGTAGTACAAATAATATTTGTTGCAACAATCTTGAAACGTTTGCCCTCATCTTTTTCCTGTGTTAACTGTTTATGATAGTTTTATTGAAATATTTAAAATAGATAAAAGTCAATAACCCAATTAGCGGCAACAAATAGAATGTCCAAATAAGTATTTTGCTGGAAGTCGCATTTACATAAATGCTGATGGTTTTTGTTAGACCGAAGAGTCCTTTTTCTCTAAACCTTTTGTTGTTATCAAACTTGCAAGAATGTTCAATTGAACCTAATAATAACTGATGATAGTAGAAGTAGTCAAGCAAGAAACAACAAATCCAAAAAATAATAACAAGGAAGAACCACTTAATCTTCGTGTCATCAGTGAAGCTAAGTTTCTCGGAAACGCCATAGATAAAACCTAACGAAGCAATAAATACACTCAATACAATTGACCTAAATCTAATTATCAAATCGTTGAAATGCATTTGACTTTCAATAGTCGTTTGCCACTTCTTAACGAAATATTCAATGTCGCAATCTTCACATTCTATTTGTTGTAATTGCTTAATTTCTTCAAGTTTAGATTCTTCCTTTTTTTGCAATTGCTGCCTTATGACGTGTAAAATCGCACCGACAAATATTCCAATTAAGAGGATTAAAAAATCTTTTAAGTATTCCATTTTATTTTTTTATGGTGGTAGCAAATTGCGACTACCATATTTCACTTCACACCAACTTTTTGCCGTTGCTCGAATAATTACGCAAAAAATACAGTAGTCATACTACAAAAATATCTCATCATACTTCCCCTTTTTGTCAAACTCTACCTTAGAAATCTCTACGACTTTAGCAGTTACATTTTTGGGTCCGTCATGTTGTAAGTTCTTTTCATGCCACATTACTAAATCACTACTACTTGGTGCGCTGTCTCCTTCATAATACCGGATAGTTTCAGACGGTGGGTTATCAGGAAATCTTTCCAGTTTAGGACGCGTGTAAAATGTAACTTTATAGTAAGCCATGTAATTTATGTAACCGTTGTCACTATTGCTGTTATCACCAACAGTAAATTTTATAACAAATCTTCATTCGTTTCTTTTTCAAAATAAAACAGATGTCATTGCGAGGAAACGTAAGTTCATGAGTTCCTTTAAATAAATATAAGCGCTGCGAATAAAATTCCTTTAAAAATCAAACAAGTATTTTCCGACCTGTTCCCGACTTGTCGGGAGAGCAACCTTTCGACCTGCATACCGTCAGGCAGGTTTGTCTTTTATGTTTCAAAACCAATCACAAAATAAACAAATGTCATTGCGAAAAGAATTCCTTTAAAAATCAATCAGTTTTATTCTTTGAAGCAACCTTCATATTTGTTTTTTAAAAATCACAAGGTTGAAGTTTGCTTCGCTCCGTTCCACTCCGCTCGCAATGACAACTCTGTTTCATTGCAAATACATCAAACAGTTTTCCTCATCTTCGAGAAACCCGCCAATTACAACAACACTCTTTTCCAAAATTGAATTTATCTGTGCGGTTGTTTTATTGCCGCATGTAAGTTGAATAACCTATGGCGGACAGCCAAACAAACGGCTTAGCGATTCGAAGTCAGTATCTTTTGTGAGAATGGCATATCCTTTCTCTTTTGCAAAATTCCATATCGCAACATCTTCTGTGTTTTCGTCCATGCCAAATTTTGCTACATGGGCACTGTCTGAAAATTTCTTATCAAGAAAGGCAGCTAAACGGTAAGAAAGGTTGTTGTCCACTAAAATCATCAATCTACCACAGCAAATTTTACATGCTTTTCGCTGTCGGCTGCATAAGCTAAGCAGGCGGTAATATCTTCATCGGTCAACTTTGGAAAGTCAACAATTATTTCTTGTCTTGTCATCCCGGCTGCCAGATATCCGAGCACATCAGCAACGGTAATTCTCAGGTTACGCACGCAAGGTTTTCCTGAACGCACATTCGGGTTTATGGAAATAATTTCCTGATATGGCTTCATACTACCTTATTTGTTTTTCAAAGATAAATTAACGCTTCGAATTTTTCGCGTTGTTGAGTTTGCATTTCTCGCAAAACTTGAACCCTAGTCTATACTACTCCGCTTTAAACATTATGCCAACAAAAAAACAAACTGCCGCGCTTAATCAATCTTTATCTCTTCGTCATTATCGTCAAAAAACTTGTACTCGGTAATGCCGAAATCTTCGTTGGGATGAATGGCAATCCATTTTTTGTATTTCAAAAACCACCGCATACGTAAACTCGGAAAACCTTTGCGTAAATAAGCGGCAATAATAGGGTGGCAGTAAAGTTTAAGTTTGGTGTGTGTGTTCAGCAGGTGTTCGAGGTCATTCACCATTTCATCTATTAACAGCAGCGAAGCATTTATCTGTCCGGTGCCGCTGCAAGTGGGGCAGGCTTCGGTAGTGCTTATGTTTATTTCGGGGCGCACGCGCTCGCGGGTAATTTGCATAATGTTGAACTTCGAAAGCGGCAGAATAGTATGCGTAGCTCTGTCTAACTCCATTACATCTTTCATTTTCTGATGCACCAACCGCTTGTTGTCGGGGTTCTTCATATCTATAAAGTCCACCACAATAATGCCGCCCAAATCGCGCAGGCGCAGCTGCCTGCCCACTTCCTCGGCAGCTTCCAAATTTACTTTTAAGGCATTGCTTTCCTGATCGCCCTCCATAGTGGAGCGGTGCCCGCTGTTTACATCAATTACATGCAACGCTTCGGTCTTTTCCAATATAAGATAGCTGCCGTTGGGCATAGTAACTGTTTTGCCGAACGATGATTTTATTTGCCGTGTAATGCCAAACTGATCAAAAATGGGCACCTTGCCATTGTAGCGGTTTACAATATCTTTTTTATCGGGCGCTACACGTTTCAAATATTCTTCCACATCGCGGGCAATGGCGGGGTCATCGGTAACAATGCGGTTAAACTGGGGTGAAAGCAAATCGCGCAGAATGCTTTGTGTTTTATCTACCTCGCTAAGTACCTTTGTAACGGGCTGTGCATGACGCAGATTACGCATCATGGTTTGCCACTTTTCTTGTAGCGCAAGCAAGTCCTGATGCAATTCGGCTGCTCCTTTTCCTGCTGCTACGGTACGAACAATTACACCAAAATTTTTCGGCTTCAGACTCTCTACCAAATTTTTGAGACGCTTGCGCTCATCTGCCGAGTCAATTTTTTTTGAAACACCCACCGTGTTATTAAAAGGCGTAAGCACCAAAAACCTGCCGGCAATAGAAACCTCGCAAGTAAGGCGCGGACCTTTGGTAGAAATGGGCTCCTTTAAAATTTGAACCAATAGAAAATGCTTGTTGGAAAGCACCTCTTTTACATTTCCGGTTTTTACAATTTCGGGTTGCATTTCGAAATTGTTGAGCATTTGCTCGGGCGATACGTTGCCGGCAACACACTGTCCGGTAAATTTCATGAGCGAGCGGATGTCGGGGCTTAGGTCGGTGTAGTGCAAAAAGGCATCTTTTTCGTGCCCCACATCAACAAAGGCTGCGTTAAGCCCGGGCATTACCTTTTTGATTTTGCCCAAATAAACATCGCCCACATTAAAGCGGTTGTTGTTGCGTTCCTGATGCAACTCTACCAACTGCTTGTTTTCCAACAAAGCAATATCCACCCCATTAGGCGTGGAATGAATAATAAGTTCTTTTATCACAAAATAAGTTTTGCAACCCGCTTTTGGTGGGTTGGTAGTTAAAATTTAGAAGGTAAGCCGATGAAGGAAAGGAAAGGATAAGGAAGAAAGTGGCGCTTTGCGGGCGCCACTTTACAGATTACTTCTTCTTATGACGGTTTTTTCTGAGACGCTTTTTGCGCTTATGGGTGGCAATCTTATGTCTCTTTCTCTTTTTACCGCAAGGCATATTGTTCTGTTTTTATGAATTAACCTGGTTACTTAATGTTTTGAATAAACTTGTCTATTTCACTCTTTAACTCAGGGCTGGTAACGGTTTTTTTGCACCTTTCGAGCAGTTCAACCGCCTTTTCTTTATTGCCGAGTTTGTTATGCGCTTCCGCCAACAGCAGCAATGCCTCCGAATTTTGAGGCTGCAAATATAGAATTTTTTCCAAGCGGGCAATGGCTTTGTCGTACTGCCCCGAAACAATGCCAAAACGCCCGAGCATAAGCAGGGCATCAACATTGGTGGAATCTTTCTTTACCATATCCAACAAAATGCTCACGCCTTCCATGGGTTGCTGCCCGCCTTCCATATAGGCTGACGCAAGGCGCAGCTGATTTTCGGTTTGGGTAGAATCGAGCGCAAGCGCTTCTTTGTAAGCTTTAATGGCTGTGTTATTTAAATATTGGCGAGCCTTGTCATCGGGCGCGGTAGGCAACAGCAACATACAGTAATCGCCCGTTTGCACCCAATAGGTTACATCGTTTTTGGCTTCGGCATTTTTGGTAAGGTAGTACACCACCGCCAACGGTTTATCCTGCTGGGCAAACTCCTGCACTAAGTTTTCGTAGTCGTTGGCACTTATCAGCTTTTCTACCTTTTTGCGTATGGTATCGTTCTGAATAATGGCTGCGGTTTCGGCAACGTATTCTTCAATGTCTAACTCGTTAGGATTACCGCCTTGCTTTTTGGCAGTAGCAGCTGCCGCATCCGTTTCTTTAGGCTTTTTGATGGAGGTAAAAAGATAAACACCCACGCACATCACAGCGCAGGAGGCAATTACTAAAATTTGGTTTTGGTTCATTAAAAACAGGTTTGCTCGTTTTTAAAAAAGAGTGCAAACCTATTCTTTAAAACGGAAAATGCCGATAGTCGGCTTACTCGGCAGGCGGAGGAGCCGCTTCTGCCCTACCTTGTTTTACTTCGTCCACAAATGTTTTGGCGGGTTTAAATGCCGGTATGTAATGCTCTGGTATTACGATTGATTCGTTGCGCTTAATAATGCGCCCTATTTTTTTTGCCCGCTTTTTGGTAATAAAACTTCCGAAGCCCCGCACATATACATTCTCGCCTGCCTTGAGCGATTCGCGCACTTCTTTAAAAAAAGCCTCTAAAGCCACTAATACATCAACTTTTGGAACTCCGGTTGAGTCCGAAACTCTGGTAACAATGTCTGCTTTCCTCATAGCGTCTGGTTTTGGTTCTGAAATTTGGTGTGCTAAGCCGTGTGCAACAGTTCAGTAAATATGCAAAAAATAATTCTTCGTTCGAAATTTTGTTGTGCACGCCTCTAAAACTACCGTGCTCGTTCGCTAATTCTAAATTTGGATTTTCGAATCCGCCATGTCGTCTGTACTGCAAACTCCTATTGAATACCTGAAAGGCGTAGGTCCTCAGCGAGGAGAATTGCTGAAGAAAGAGTTGGACATTTACACCTTTGGCGATTTGCTCCACTACTATCCGTTCCGCTATGTGGACCGCAGCGTTATTCACCGTATAAAGGACATTACTCCACTTACGCAGTTCATTCAACTGAAAGGAAAAATTTCGGGCTTTCGGCAAATAGGAGCGGGAAGGCAAAAACGATTACTTGCTACCTTTAGCGATGACAGCGGTGAAATCGAACTGGTGTGGTTTCAGGGGGCAGACTGGGTTTTGAAAACCCTGAAGGTGAACACGGAGTATCTCCTCTTCGGAAAACCGCAAATATTCAATCATGCTTACAACATTCCCCATCCCGAAATGGAAATGTTTACCGATGAGGTAAAAACCTCCGGCAAAGGATTGCAGCCGGTGTATTCGAGCAGCGAAAAAGCGCGTAAAAAATATTTAGACTCCAAGGGCATTTCAAAACTGACGCAGGCGCTGCTGATGCAGTTGTCGGAAAAAGATGTGCCGGAATTTTTGCCTGCCGAAGTAGTACAGCAATACAAACTCACTTCGCGCTTTCATGCGCTCCACCACATCCATTACCCGAAAAGCGAAGCACATTTACATGCAGCCATGCGTAGGCTCAAATTCGAAGAGTTGTTTCTTATTCAGTTGCAGATGCTTACCCTGAAAGCCAATCGCCATCAGGCAACAAAAGGGTTTATGTTCGAAAAAATTGATAACCACTTCGACCGTTTTTACAAGAGTAGTTTGCCGTTCCGTTTAACCGAAGCGCAAAAGCGTGTACTGCGCGAAATACGCAAAGACACTCTTTCGGGAAAACAAATGAACCGCCTGTTGCAAGGCGATGTAGGCAGCGGAAAAACTATCGTGGCGCTGCTTACCATGCTGATGGCATTAGATAACAACTTTCAGGCGTGCCTGATGGCGCCCACCGAAATTCTCGCCAATCAGCATTTCGAAAACATCATGGAATTGCTGCGCGGAATAAAGTTGGAAGTAGCGCTGCTAACCGGCAGCGTAAAAGGCAAAGCGCGCAAATACATTTTAGACGGACTGGCAAACGGAACCATTCACATGGTTATAGGCACGCACGCGTTGATTGAAGAAACGGTGGCTTTCAAAAATTTGGGAATGGTGGTAATTGATGAGCAACACCGCTTTGGTGTAGCCCAACGCGCCAGCTTGTGGACGAAAAACGAAAACCCACCGCATATTCTGGTAATGACCGCCACGCCCATTCCGCGCACCCTTGCCATGACCGTGTATGGCGATTTGGATGTATCGGTTATTGATGAATTACCCCCGGGAAGAAAGCCCATTAAAACCATTCACCGCACCGATGTTGCCCGTATGCAGGTATTCGGTTTTCTGCACAATGAAATTGCCAAAGGCAGGCAGGTGTATGTGGTGTATCCGCTTATTGAAGAAAGCGAAGCATTGGATTTAAAACACCTGATGGATGGCTACGAAAGCTTATCGCGCGCTTTTCCGAAACCGCAGTATCAAATCAGTATTGTGCATGGCAAAATGCGTCCGGCTGATAAGGATTTTGAAATGCAGCGCTTTGTAAAACACGAAACTCAACTGATGATTGCCACTACGGTGATTGAAGTAGGCGTAAACGTTCCGAATGCCAGTGTGATGGTGATTGAAAATGCCGAGCGCTTCGGATTAGCGCAGTTGCACCAGTTGCGTGGGCGCGTGGGGCGCGGTGCCGACCAAAGTTATTGCATACTGATGACGGGCAACAAACTGACCAACGAAGCCAAACAGCGCATTGGCGTAATGTGCCAAACCAACGATGGTTTTGTAATTGCCGAAGAGGATTTAAAGCTGCGCGGTCCCGGTGATTTGGAGGGCACCCGCCAAAGCGGTATGCTGCACTTAAAATTGGCCGACCTGGCACTCGACAGTAAAATTCTCGAAGCCGCCCGCCAAACCGCACAGCATATTATGGACGATGATGCACAACTCTCCAAACCCGAGCACCAGCCGTTGCTGAAATTTTTGCAGGAGAATTTGAAGGATAAAGCGTGGGCAAAAATTAGTTGACGCTATTTTTCCTTCTTAATGTCTTCGTAACAAAAAGTGTTCTTCCTATTGAACGCATGTAACATGCTTGTGGAGAATAATCAGCAAAAAAAATGGCTAACCTTTTTTCTACAGAAACATATTTACATCAAACATCACATAATGAAAAACTATTCCCCTTCACAGTTTTATCTCAATTCTTATTTAACTGCAACACATAAAACATTTTTGAAGCAGTTTAAAAAGCGATTGTTTGTTTGGCTGCTTGCAGCGTGCAGCATTTTTTCTTTTCAAAATAACGGACTCTATGCCCAACAGGTGTTGCATCATTTCGATTATAATAATGACGGAGGCTATCCGAATGGCGACCTTGTTTCGGATGGCACATGGCTTTACGGCACAACCAACAGTGGCGGCAGCTACGGCTACGGCACCATTTTTAAAGTAAAAACCGATGGCTCAAACTTTACTATTCTACGCAGTTTAGACGGTCTTGGGGCAAATCCAGCCGGCAGATTAGTTTTAAATGGTGCTTATCTGTATGGTATGGCTACCGATGGTGGGATTTATGGATTTGGTGCTATTTTTAGGGTGGACACTATAAACGGATCCGGATATACCACATTGTTTGACTTCGATTACAGCAATGGTGCATCCCCTAATGGCGGCTTATACACCGATGGAAACCGACTATATGGAATGACTAAATATGGGGGAAATAACGGGTCGGGTCTTATATTTAAAATGAACCCTGATGGTACCGGATTCACTGTTCTGCATTACTTTGACAGTAGCAATGGTATAAATCCCGAAGGCGGTTTAATTTCTGACGGTACCTATTTATATGGTACGGCTTTAGGAGGTAACAATGGCGCAGGAGTTGTTTTCAGAATTGATACCGTGGATGGCTCGAACTTTATAAAGCTTTACGATTTTGTTAGTGTTAATGGAAGTAATCCGTGTGGAAGCTTAATACTTGGAGGCACATGGTTGTTTGGTATGACTACATTCGGAGGCATTAATAACAATGGGGTGGTTTTCAAGATAAAAACCGATGGAACCAACTTTAATAAATTACTTGACTTCGATTTAAACAATGGTAGGTACCCAAATGGAAGTTTAGTAACAGACGGTACCTGGTTGTATGGAATGACTGAGCATGATGGCGGTGGCGGTGTATCGGGTGTACTATTCAAACTTAAACAGGATGGTTCAAGCTACAACAAACTGATTAACTTCACCGGTGCAAACGGTCAAAATCCGAGGGGTGGGCTAACCATGATTAGCAATACTTGCCCGATTTTATACGGTATGACCAAGTATGGCGGTACCTACTCGAAAGGTATAATTTTTAAGTATAATGCACTTAACTCTGTCAACACCATTACATCTTGTCAAAATCCGTTTACGTGGATAGATGGTAACAACTACACTTCAAGTAATAATACCGCCAGCTATACATACATTGGAGGAAGCGTTAACGGCTGCGACAGCACAGTATTTTTAAATCTTACACTTCTTCGCTCGTCTACCAAGCCACAGTTTAATGTATCGGGCACAAGTTATCTTTGTAATTTGGGTGATAAGCTTCAGCTAAACCTGATTGTACAGCCGCAAAATAAATTTACTTACGGACAAGCCCCTTATCCACCCACAGTAAACACTTCCGAAGTGGCGTGCAATTGCCCACCCGGCTATGTAGCTACCGGATATCAGGGGCGCTCAGGCGCGTGGATAGACCAGTTTTCACTTCGTTGTCGCGAGTTGATTGCGGGTAATACGTTGGGGGTTACAACAGTGGTAACCAACTCTAATGGGGTTAGTAATGGTGGTGCCCCCCGAGGACCTTTTGAGTTTACGGGTGACACGGTTTTGGTAGGGTTAATAGTGTATAAAAACGGAACCTATTTGAATGGGGTACAAGCAATAGCACAGCCGCTTTCGGTAGTATTGGCAAATGGCAACAATAGGTTAAATCCTATTTACTTACCCGTTGTAGGGAATACAAGCGATGCCGTTTGTAACCCCGATACCTTGTTTTTAGATAACGGTACGTTTATGAGCGGAATGATGAAGTGGTCTGACGCCAACAATTATGCCGCTGCTGTGGGATTGAACAGCTACGGATATAGTTCCTATACGCCAACTCGTGATTTATGTAACGAACAATACCTTTGGAACAATGGAAGCACGACTCGAGATATTACATTAACTGCCGCTGGTAGCTATGTGCTTACTGTTACCCACAACTCCGGATGCACCACACTATCTGACACATTTAATGTAGCTACCGGATTGGGTTTTACTACTATTGATACTACCGTTTGCGACAGCTATAGCTTTAAAGGCATAACGCTTACAAAATCGGGCACATACCGCGACACCCTAACCAATGTAGTTGGTTGTGATAGTTTGGTTATACTGAACCTAACCGTTAAACGTTCTTCTTCTGACTATACTTGTGCCGGCACCACATGGAGCGAAGTAGCCGCACCGGTTAATCTTACTTACAACGAGGTGGCTTTCGGAAACGGCATTTTTGTAGCAGTGGCATCAAGCGGTACGGGTAACCGCGTTATGACCAGCACTGATGGAGAAACATGGACTTCGCGCTCGTCTGCTGCCGATAACACATGGAATTCCGTAGCTTATGGAAATGGGATGTTTGTAGCGGTGGCTTCTACCGGCACCGGCAATAGGGTAATGACCAGCCCTGACGGGATTACGTGGACTTCGCGAACCTCTGCAGCTGATAACTCATGGAACTCAGTTGTGTATGGAGATAGCTTATTCGTGGCGGTATCATCCACCGGCACCGGTAACCGCGTTATGACCAGCCCCGATGGTATAACCTGGACTTCGCGCTCGTCTGCTGCCGATAACACATGGAATTCCGTAGCTTATGGAAATGGCGTGTTTGTGGCAGTGGCATCCAGCAGTATAGGCAACAGAGTAATGACCAGCCCCGATGGCATTACATGGACAATAAGAACATCTGCTGCTAATAATATTTGGAATTCTGTGGCATACGGAAATGGATTATTTGTAGCCGTGTCATCCACCGGAACAGGCAACCGCGTTATGACCAGCCCCGATGGTATTACATGGACAATAAGAACTTCTGCCGCTAACAACACTTGGAATTCGGTTACGTATGGCAAGGGTGTTTTTGTCGCGGTATCTTCAAGCGGTATTGGTAATAGGGTAATGACCAGCCCCGATGGCATTACATGGACATCGCAAACCTCTGCTGCAGATAATGCCTGGAACTCGGTGGCATACGGAAACGGCATGTTTGTGGCGGTGGCTTCCGGTGGAACTAACCGTGTAATGATTTCAAAATGCCAGCCCGCACCTATTTATGATGTAATAACCGCCTGCAACAGCTACACATGGATAAACGGAGTTACTTATACGGCAAGTAACAATACCGCCACCTACACTTTAACCAATCAAGCCGGTTGTGATAGCGTAGTTACATTGAACTTAACCATTAACAACAATACCGGTGTTCAAACCGTAACCGCTTGCGACAGTTACACTTGGATAGACGGCAACACCTATACCTCAAGCAACAACAGCGCTACGTTTACATTAACCAATCAGGCGGGTTGTGATAGTGTAGTTACATTGAACTTGACTATCAACCACAGCAATACGGGAACAGATGTAATCACCGCTTGCGACAGCTACACTTGGATTGACGGTAATACTTACACCTCAAGCAACAACTCCGCTACGTTTACATTAACTAATCAGGCGGGTTGTGATAGTGTAGTTACATTGAACTTGACCATCAACCACAGCAACACCGGAACCGATGTAATTACTGCCTGTGATAGTTACACATGGATTGATGGCAACACTTACACCTCAAGCAACAACACGGCTACGTTTATATTAACCAATCAGGCGGGTTGTGATTCAGTAGTTACTTTGAACTTGACCATCAACCACAGCAATACGGAAACTGATGTAATTACTGCTTGTGATAGTTACACATGGATTGATGGTAATACCTACACCTCAAGCAACAACACTGCTACGTTTACATTAACCAATCAGGCGGGTTGCGATAGTGTAGTTACGCTGAACTTGACCATCAACCACAGCAACACCGGAACCGATGTAATTACTGCCTGTGATAGTTACACATGGATTGATGGCAACACTTACACCTCAGGCAACAACACTGCTACGTTTACTTTAACCAATCAAGCGGGTTGTGATTCAGTAGTTACACTGCACTTGACCATCAACCACAGCAATACGGGAACCGATGTAATTACTGCTTGTGATTCTTATGTGTGGATAGATGGTAATACCTATACATCAAGCAGCAACACCGCTACGTTTACCTTAACCAACCAAGCCGGTTGTGATAGTGTAGTTACACTGAACTTGACTATCAACCACAGCAACACAGGAACTGATGTAATCACCGCTTGTGATTCTTATGTGTGGATAGATGGTAATGCTTATACCTCAAGCAACAATACCGCTACGTTTACTTTAACTAATCAAGCAGGTTGTGATAGTGTTGTTACGCTGAACCTGACCATCAACCACAGCAACTCAGGAACAGATGTAATTACTGCTTGTGATAGTTACACATGGATTGATGGTAACATTTACACTGCAAGCAACAATAGCGCTACGTTTACATTAACCAACCAAGCGGGTTGTGATAGTGTAGTTACGCTGAACTTAACCATCAACCACAGCAATACAGGAACAGATGTAGTCACCGCTTGTGATTCTTATGTGTGGATAGACGGCAACACCTACACCTCAAGCAACAATACTGCTACGTTTACCTTAACTAACCAGTCGGGTTGCGATAGTGTAGTTACACTGCACTTGACTATCAACCACAGCAATACGGGAATTGATGTAATTACTGCTTGTGATTCTTATGTGTGGATAGATGGTAATACCTATACATCAAGCAACAACACTGCTATGTTTACATTAACCAACCAAGCGGGTTGCGATAGTGTTGTTACGCTGAACTTGACCATCAACCACAGCAACACCGGAACAGATGTAATCACCGCTTGCGATTCTTATGTGTGGATAGACGGCAACACCTACACCTCAAGCAACAATACTGCTACGTTTACATTAACTAATCAGGCGGGTTGCGATTCAGTAATTACGTTGAACCTGACCATTAACCACAGCAATACGGGAACTGATGTAATTACTGCTTGCGATTCTTATGTGTGGATAGACGGCAACACCTACACCTCAAGCAACAATACTGCTACGTTTACATTAACTAATCAGGCGGGTTGCGATTCAGTAGTTACGTTGAACCTGACCATTAACCACAGCAATACGGGAACTGATGTAATTACTGCTTGTGATTCTTATGTGTGGATAGATGGTAATGCTTATACCTCAAGCAACAATACCGCTACGTTTACTTTAACTAATCAAGCAGGTTGTGATAGCGTAGTTACGCTGAACTTGACTATCAACCACAGCAATACCGGAACTGATGTAATTACTGCTTGCGACAGCTACACTTGGATAGACGGCAACACTTATACATCAAGCAACAACACTGCCACGTTTACTTTAACCAATCAAGCAGGTTGTGATAGTGTAGTAACACTGAACTTAACTATCAACCACAGCAACACAGGAACTGATGTAATCACCGCTTGCGACAGTTACACTTGGATTGATGGAATTACTTACACCGCAAACAACAATACCGCTACGGTTACTTTAACCAACCAAGCCGGTTGTGATAGTGTAGTTACGTTGAACCTGACCATCAACCATAGCAATACGGGAACTGATGTAATTACTGCTTGTGATAGTTACACATGGATAGATGGTAATACCTACACCTCAAGCAACAACTCGGCTACGTTTACTTTAACTAATCAAGCCGGTTGTGATAGTGTAGTTACGTTGAACCTGACCATTAACCACAGCAATACGGGAACCGATGTAATTACTGCTTGCGATGGCTACACATGGATAGACGGTAATACCTATACTGCGAGCAACAACACCGCTACGTTTACCTTAACCAATCAGGCGGGTTGTGATTCAGTAGTTACTTTGAACTTGACCATCAACCACAGCAACACCGGAACTGATGTAATCACCGCTTGTGATTCTTATGTGTGGATAGATGGTAATGCTTATACCTCAAGCAACAATACCGCTACGTTTACTTTAACTAATCAAGCCGGTTGTGATAGTATGGTTACACTGAATCTGACCATCAACCACAGCAACACAGGAACTGATGTAATTACTGCTTGCGACAGTTACACATGGATTGATGGTATTACTTACACCTCTAGCAACAATACCGCTACGTTTACTTTAACTAATCAAGCCGGTTGTGATAGTATGGTTACACTGAATCTGACCATCAACCATAGCAACACCGGAACTGATGTAGTTACTGCCTGCGATAGTTACACTTGGATTGACGGTAATACTTACACTGCAAACAACAATACGGCTACGGTTACTTTAACCAACCAAGCCGGTTGTGATAGTGTAGTTACGTTGAACCTGACCATTAACCACAGCAATACGGGAACCGATGTAATTACTGCTTGCGATGGCTACACTTGGATAGATGGTAATACCTATACTGCGAGCAACAACACCGCTACGTTTACCTTAACCAATCAGGCGGGTTGTGATTCAGTAGTTACTTTGAACTTGACCATAAAGCATAGCAATACCGGAACAGATGTAATCACTGCCTGCGACAGCTACACTTGGATAGACGGCAACACTTATACTGCAAGCAACAATACCGCTACGTTTACATTAACTAATCAGGCGGGTTGTGATTCAGTAGTTACTTTGAACTTGACCATC
>JAHCHW010000006.1 GCA_026129525.1 Chitinophagales bacterium
GATGGGCACATCGTTTACCCAAATGTTGTATCTATCCAATTTGTAGGTGGTATCCATTCCCCAAACTTTTAGTTGGAGTTTGCCATCGGCAGATGTTTGTTCGTATTGAATGTTATCGCGGTTTTTGAAGTCGCTTTCGGGTACCGAAAAGCCTTCTTCAAAGCTGGTGGTATCAACTCCAAGTTTCTTTACCCGCTTTTGCCAGGCGCGGTAGTAGCTGTTGATTAAAGCGGTATCAGGATTACCGAATGCCTCACCCAAAGCGCTTAATACTTTATCGGGGCGGTTGTATTTTACATCAAGTTGGTCGAAGCCGATGGTTTGGAGGCCGCGGATGTAGTAGAGTTTGGAGGCGGCTTTGAGGGATGCCATGTAGTGACCAGAAGAGCAAGAGTAAACAGGGCTATCATTGGTTGGGAAAGAAATTTTGAATAACGCTCTTCCTTTTGAGCTTGAGAATAAAACTGAATGGCGATCTAAAGAGTTTGAGACCTTCAAATTGATTCTTTTAGTTGTTGCATCGCCAAATAATGCAGACTCAATCATGTGGTCTATACTGTTCCCTTTGTATGGGACTGTGTGTTCATCTGTATGGGTACGGCTACTAGTCCTAATGTGTTCGCTAGGGGGTGGGAAATTATGGCTCTTTGATTTTGCTGTATGGTTTATATATACTCTGCTTCCATCCGAAGCGTTCCAGTAGTATCGTTTACCTGTTGTGTTTTCGTCACATGCAATTAAGCTGTCAGTAAAAAAAAACTCTTTTAGGGCAAAAGTACCGATCCCATCTTTATCTAATTCAAACTTCTGAGTATCGGTTGCTATATCCCATGCAAAGGCTCCTTTATGGCTTATTGTCAAAAGATATTCGTTATCAGGGCTAAACAAGCCTTGCTTAAAGGGTCCCAAATCAGCGCTGGCTACAATTAATGACAATTGTTTCCCTGTAGTCAAGTCCCAAACTATGGCTGAGTAATCTTCTGATGTTGTAACTAATCTTTTACTATCTGAGTCGAATGCAACTGAGTTAATTCTACCATACTGCTTTAGCGCATAGAGCAAATCTCCAGTTTTAGCATTCCAGACATTAACATTTTCATCTCTTGCATAAGTTGTAGCAAGGTATTTGCCATCCGGACTTAACTCGAACAAATTAAACGTTCTTTGAGAGTCGGTAAGTGAAATAAAGCTATTAAGCATATCTGAGTCCCAGATGAGAATGGTTTTCCCTGTTCCTGATCGGGTTGCTATTGTTGTTTTACTATCACTGGTTTTGATTTCAAAACCCACACTATGCATAGCACTTTGTAAAACTTTAATGCTACTACCTGTATATAGATCCCAAATTCGGGCAGTGCGGTCATCAGACGCTGTTAATAGCTTTAAGCCATCTGGCGATAAACTTATACTGTTTATCTTATTAGTATGCCCTCTTAAAATATGTATAATCCTACCAGAGCGATCATCATATACGTATGCTATACTATCACCGCAAACGTAAACAATTGCATTACTGTCAAGTCCAGTTGCTAATAAACTAACGTCACCATGAAGTTTATCCTGACTATGCAAAAGAGTACCATTAAAGGCATCCCAAACTTTAATGGTTCTGTCTTTAGAGGTTGTTATTATCTTTTTTCCGGTAGAAGTAAAAATAGCTTTACTTATTGGTGCTTGATGACCTTCAATTGAAAACACCAACTTACCCGTTGTAGCATCCCACTTTTTGATTGTTTTATCATCGGATGCAGTTACAATATACTTCCCATCATGGTTATAAACTGCAGTATTTACGTTCCCTTTGTGCCCAATCAGACGATGTTTTACTTTACCACTCTTTGCATTCCATAACGTAGCTGTAGAATCTTCAGAAGAAGTCAGAATGTCTTTAGAATTGGGGCTAAATGCCAATGTATTTATTTTGCCTTTATGCCCTTTAAATCTTCTTTGGAAGTAGCCACTTTTGATACTCCAAGTACAGAAAGTAAAATCATTATCACTTATTGAAACTGGAATTGCAGCAACTCTGCTAAAATCATCACTGCTAATCAATCCTTCAAAATTTTGTTGCAGTGCACCTTTGCTTTTTGTTAAAAGATCAATGATTTTATGTAGCGGTCGCTCCCATACTTTTCCGAGTTTTTTTTGTCTGCCGGTAATTACTTCCCACGAACTTAAGCTACCTTTTTCTAATAAGAAACCTGGAAACGGCAACGAACTGCTAATTATATGTCTGCCGTCATGGGAAATAGCGCCAGAAGGATAGATCCCCAAACTATCAATCGATTGTATTAATCTCCCTGTGCTCGTTTCCCAAATCTTAATAGAAGCATCGGGTGAAGTGGTCATTATTACTTTACCATTAGCTGCAAAAGAGGCTTTTAATACACTGAACGCATGCCCCAACGGCAACCCCAATCGAATACTATCCTTCTGCGCCTTTGCAAAAGCAAAACAACCAATCAACAAACCGAACAAGTAAAATTTACGCATGGTGGTGGGTGTTGCGTAAATGTAGAAACGAAATCAGTAACTTAAAAAGGGGACTATGTGTTGCCTCACCCTGCTCCGCTGCGCGGAGCTTCCCTCTCCACGCGTGGAGAGGGGTGTCCACCGCAGGTGGACGGGGTGAGGCAATCAAGAAATTAGCAGACTTACCTGCCAAAGGCAGCATGAAGCAAATTCTTTATTTTTAAAACATGCACCTGCAAAAATCTATTACTGAACTTTGCCGGGAACTGCGACAGCGGTAAACCAAAGAGGAATATTTACTGTGGCGCAATTTGCGTAACCGTTGGTTTGCAGGCTTTAAATTCCGCAGACAGCAACCTTTTATTTACAAATAAGTGCTAGGCAAGGCATACTTCTTTATTGCCGATTTTTATTGTGCTGAAAAGAGCCTGATTATTGAAGTAGATGGCAAGTATTACGACTTTCAGAAAGACTACGATGCAAACCGCGATGCCGTGTTAGCTTCGTTGAGTTTAACCACCGTAAGGCTTAGTAACGAAGAATTAAAAAACATGAATGCCGTAAAGGAGAAGATAGGGCGGTATTTGAAGTGATGTTTTTGTCTCACCCCGATACTTTCCATGAATGGAGAGGGGGAAGTTGCCATCCGTTTCCGATTCGCCAAACTTTTTTATCGGGCTGCATAGCCAACGCGGTTTCGCCAAAAAAATATCTTTGCCGCAAATTTTTATTCCATGTTGGAAATTGCGGTTTTAAGGACAAATGCAGAGAGTGTAAAACAGCGCCTGGCGGTCAAAAATTTCAAGGAAATGAACCTTGTGGACGAGGTTTTAGCTGTTGATGAAAACCGCAGAAACATTCAAAAGCAATTGGACGATAACCTTGCCCGGCAAAATGCCATTGCCAAAGAAATTGGCGATTTGTTTAAACAAGGTAAGAAGGACGAAGCCGAACAGCGCAAACAGGAAACGGCTTTATTGAAAGAAGATTCCAAAAATTTGGAAGCGGAGTTGAGCAAACTTGAATATGAGCAGCGCGACATTTTGGTTCGCATACCCAATTTGCCTAGCGCAAGTGTACCCAAGGGAAATTCTCCAGAAGAAAATGAGGTGGTAAAGCAAGCCGGAGAAATTCCTGCTTTGAGCGAAAGCGCTTTGCCCCATTGGGACTTGGCAAAAAAATACGACCTGTTCGACCTTGAACTGGGCGTAAAAATTACCGGTGCCGGTTTTCCGGTTTATAAAGGCAAAGGCGCCAAACTGCAACGCGCACTCATCAGCTTTTTTTTGGATAACGCTATTGAGGCAGGTTACACCGAGGTTATTCCTCCGCATATTGTAAACGAAGATTCTGCCTTTGGCACCGGGCAATTGCCCGATAAGGAAGGGCAGATGTATCATATTGGCTTAGATAAGTTTTACATGATTCCCACTGCCGAAGTGCCGGTAACCAACATTGTGCGCGATGAAATATTAGATGAAAAGAAACTGCCTTTGAAGTTTGCCGCCTATTCGCCCTGTTTTCGTAGAGAAGCGGGTTCGTACGGTAAAGATGTTCGCGGGCTTAACCGTGTGCACCAGTTCGATAAGGTAGAAATTGTGCAGGTGGTTCACCCCGATAGAAGTTACTCAGTGTTGGAGGAAATGGCAGCACATGTAGAAGGTTTGCTTAAAAAATTGGAATTGCCTTACCGCATTCTTCGCCTTTGCGGAGGCGATATGAGTTTTGCATCGGCACTTACCTACGATTTTGAAGTTTACAGCACCGCACAAAAACGTTGGCTGGAAGTAAGTTCGGTTTCCAATTTTGAAACGTTCCAAAGCAACCGTATGAAGGTGCGTTTTAGAGATGAAAACAAGAAAACTCGCTTGGTGCATACACTCAACGGCAGTGCGCTGGCACTTCCGCGCATAGTTGCTTCGCTGCTCGAAAATCATCAAACCGAAAACGGCATCCGTATTCCTGCGGCACTAAAACCATACACTGGTTTCGATTTTATTGTATAGCTCAATTGTCGGTTGTAGTCAATAATTTGCTACAATCTGTTCAACGTTTAAACACACAAAATGAAATAGTTACGCAACTATTTCCACAATGTTTTTTCACTAACTCATTCATTTGTAAAGGCTTCTCTAAAAACTGTTAATAACCCGATTCTTTTTTTGTCGCTCAGGTTCGTAAATGGCACTGAAATGGGAGTATGTGAACAGTGGTTAAAAATGACAGTATCCTGACAATTGCCGGATACTAAAGGACAAACTGAGAGCGTTATTTCACTAAACAACATTTTTCACAAATCAACCAGTCGTTATGAAGACCGACACGTCAATGAACTTAATGCTGGTGGTGTTCTGTGTAGTATTAATC
Source organism: Chitinophagales bacterium (assembly GCA_026129525.1). Classification (GTDB taxonomy): domain Bacteria; phylum Bacteroidota; class Bacteroidia; order Chitinophagales; family LD1; genus Bog-950. The sequence goes on from JAHCHW010000006.1 coordinate 4,840, forward strand.
GGGTTCGTGCTGCTGAATCGTAAAATGAGCGATTCGCTTAACAAAAAGCAGGCAGAAATCGAACACCGTTCGTCTGTGAGCCATTGATAAGAGCGCTACCTGTACAAGGTAATTTTTCTGGCTATCGTTCCGCCTTCGGTTTTTGCGGTAAGTACGTAAACACCGGGCAGCAGCGAAGAGGCATCGGCAAGGTTCACTCCTCTCTCTAAATTTCCGCGCATTACTTCGGCACCCGCCATGTTAAACATGCTCCATTCAACTTGTGCAAAGTCGCTATGGAGGTAAAGAAGCCCGTTACTTGGGTTTGGGTAAATGCGTACGGTTTGTTCGGAAACAAGTGATGTTACCGAAGAATAATTGAAGGCGTGTTGCAAAGCATTATAAGCATTTACTCTACCGTAACCCAGTTCGGGACACCAACTGCCGTTGGCGTACTGGGTGCTGTAGTTATAGCCTCCCACTTTTTCGGCAGATTGAGCAATTACATTCCGCACGTCTTCAGCCGAAAGTTCGGGACGAAGTGAAAGCAGCAAAGCCCCCACCGCTGCTGCGTTGGGGCAGGCGGCAGAAGTGCCGTTGAAGGTGTAGGTGTAGTTGGTAATAGTAAAGCCTTTGGTTCCCATCATATCAGTAGTGCTGATTTTTACTCCCGGTGCACTGAAATCTAATCCGGTACCATGGTCGCCTCCCCAACTTTCACCGCTGCAATCGCCCGGGCTTTTGCGGGTGTCGCACATGTTGGTGGCGTTCACCGCTATGGTTTGCGGCATAGAAGCGGGCCAAATAGGACCTGTGCTGCCGTTTTCGTTTCCGCTGCTGAAAAACATGGCAACACCTTTTCCGCTTCTTCCGTTTGCATGTGCCTGCTGAATGGCATCTTCAACCGGTTGGGTACCGCCTTGCAACAAGCCGATAAGCGAAGGCGGCAAACCCCATGAGTTACTGAGTATGTCAGCTCCCGCTACACTCCAACTCCAACCTATGGCATCGGCAAAAGCTGCCGCGGTTGAAAACGGCAGTGGTCCGCTTGAACCTGACAGGAGGATGTAGTAGAAAGCCCGAACCGGAATGATTTTACACGATGGCGCCACTCCTGCAATGCCTTTGTTGTTGTCTTTTATTGCAGCTACAATTCCTGCACAACAAGTGCCGTGTCCGTCTTCTTTGTAAGCCGGTGTAGGATAACCATCGGTAGAGTCGTTTACAGCATCGTGCCCGGGCAACATATTTGCCGATAAATCTTCGTGCAGAGTATCAACGCCCGAATCTATAATGGCAATTTTTATGGAAGAGTTGCCCGTGCTCAATGTCCATGCACTGTCCACATCCATATCGGCATCGGGTGTTCCGCTGCCTTGCAGCGTAGTGCCTTTGTTTTCGATATTCCATTGGCGGTTGTAAAGCGGGTCGTTGCTGTTTACTAAAGGATTTAAAAGAAAGTTAGGCACCGCATAGCTGCACCATGCTTCCTGTTTGAATTTATTGCACCATTCAAACGTTGTCATTTTTTTGTTGCCCCCAGGAAAAACCCTGTATAAACCGGGGATGTATTTATCAGCATTATAATCGACAATTCCTTCTTTGCTCAATTTTTCGAAAAAGAAAGGCTCAAAATTTTTGTCGGTCAGTTTTACAAAGAAATCGCTCAGAACACCGGCATAGTAGTTCCCATCGGTAATGAAAACGGAAACCGATGCTATTTCGCTGCGGTTTTTAAAATACTCATTAGCGGCAGCATAATCGTTCGTAAAACAAATAGTAACTGACGGAGAAGGAAGATGTGTATAGCCGGTAATAGCACTGCACGATTCAATGAGTACATTTTTTTCTTCGGCAGAAATATTGTTGTTGAATGTGAGCAGTAGCCGATTGTTGGCAACATGTTTCGGATCGGGTTCTGTTGCAAAAGCAAGTAATCCGAAAAAGGTAAAAAGAGTAGAAATAAAATAGCGCATACAAATAGGTTGAAGGGGTTGAAATTAGATTTGTTTTGGAAACCAAGGGATGAAAGCGCTTGTTCTGCGCTTGTAATCAGTATAAGCATCGTTGCCTTCATACTTTTTTTCGAGCATGGTAACACCCGATACTTTCAGCAACAAGTAAGTAATGAGCAGTGGAGAAATGATGGAAATATACCAGTAACCCGAAGGAACAGCCGTAAGGAAAATTCCCCACCAAAGTAGGGCTTCACCAAAATAGTTGGGGTGGCGCGAATACTTCCACAAGCCTTTTTGCATAATGTGCCCTTTGTGGGCAATGTTATCCTTAAAGCAAAGCATTTGATAATCGGCAATGCTTTCTATAAAAAAGCCGATTGCCCAAAGCACTGCGCCAAGTACATAGAACGAACCCAAATGTGTTGTTTTAGGTGTGGCGTTGATGATGATTATCGGCAAACACATTACAAACATTACCGCACCTTGCAACATAAACACGCGGAGGAATGAGTTGATAACCGTTTTATCGCCCCATTCTTTCCGCCAGTTGGCATAGCGAAAATCTTCAGGCTTGCCCCAGTTGCGAATGCAGATGTAGGACGATAAACGCACTCCCCAAATAGTAACAAGAAAAAGCAGTAAACGCTGTTTGGGAAAATTAGTAGCGCTGAGTTCAAAAACCATCCATGTAACAAGAATAAAACCTAAGCCCCAGGCAATGTCGGCAATACCGTTATCTTTTTTGATTAGCGCCACTATAAATGCTCCGCTCATCCAGCAGAAAATACATATGGCAGCAATTAAAAAGAGATTCATGTTTTAAAGATAGCCAAGAAGTTCTCATTTCAACATTACCGCCAAGTACACAATAAGCACCACCGCACCGAAGCCGAATGCGTAATTCAGGTAATGACTGTAATAGTTGTTTTGCACCCGTTTTTCGTGCAGCCACAATGCAAACAAGCGGCACGCACCCTGCCCGGCAAAAAGCAAGCCCGGCAGCATGAGCCACTTGGCTATTAAAGCAGTAGAAATGAAAAACGTGCTCTCTATTATACCGAGTACGGCAAGGTGAGCAATGTAGTCCCACTTGGCTTCGTAATTTTTGTTGAACAAAAGATTGACCGTAAGCAGTAGCACAAAATACAGCCCCACCATTGCAAAAAGCAAAAGAAGATTACTGATGCCGGAGATAATACCAAACAGGTAAATACTCATGGAGGTAAAACTCATTCCCAAAGCAATGAGTGCCAATCGCCATTTCAAATTAAAATCGGGAGCGCAGTTAAAGCCGGAGTTGCTTTGCGGGGTTCCTGCAATAATCCTTCGGTTGTACGAAATGAATTGGTAAACGGGTTTGAGTATTTTCTTAAACCACTTGTTTGAAACAAGCGGAGCCAAGCGCGGAAACATGCTCGCGGCAATCAAGCACAAACCATCTAAGCCGTACAGTACTTCCCCGGTTTTGGTGTCCACGAGCGGAATTTCGTGGCGGGCGCGGGTAAGGTCGAGTTTTTCCAGCATGTCTTCGTTTGCTTGTTCAAACGAAACTCTCCCGTTTTCTCCCAGTACTCCAATGTTTAAAAACAAGCCGGTGTACAAACTGCACATGGGGCAGTTGCAATCGTAAATGATGGTTTTTGTTTGAAGCGTTTCCATAACCCTGTTATTTAAGTATGAAGAATTCGCGATGCAGCAGGTAATTCAGTTCCTTTTTACAAAGCAGTATGTACGTGTAAATGACTACCTGCGGGATAATCATAAAGCAGCTAATAAACACAACGGTGTTCAATGCATTTAACCACACTAACCAACCTAAAAACAGCAAGTAAGCTAACGAACCGAAAAAGTGCCCCATCCTCCAACCAACAAACCCCACACTTTTGTGTTGCATACATAAATGCAGCAGCGAACTGATTAATTGATAGGCTCCAATAACAACTTGCATAAAGAGAAGTAAGTACGGGATTTGCCAGTAAACAACAACACATGCCAAATTGACTAAACCCAGCACTACTTGTATGCGATAGTCCCATTTTAAGACAGTGGTTTTCATAATCGGAATTTGTTTTTATACTTTCAATATTTATTGAAATATTATTTGCTTTTTAAACCCCTGCATTTTTGCAGGGGTTTAATTCAGTTACTTTGCCATCAGCTTCATCAGCGTACCAAAAAACCAACTTCGGTCGGTAAGCACTAATTTATCGGCTACTCTATCGAGCGATTCGGCATAGCTGTCAATATCATCCAGCAGTTTTACAAACGTTTTGTATTCCTCCTTCTTTTGTTCTTTGTCGTCAATCATTTTTAAATCTCTTAGGGTTGAACGAAGCGGATCAATTTCCCGTTTTCTCCTTTCTCTGATGATTTTTACGGCTACTTTCCATATATCTTTTTCCCCTGTAAAATACTCCATACGCTCGCCTAATTTTACTTTCCGTTCCGCCAAGCCCCAGTCAATCAGTGCACGCAGGTTCATGTTGGCGTTTCCCCGGCTTATGTCGAGCAGTTCCATTATCTGGTCGGTGCTTAAAGGTTCATCGGTTACCAACAAAAGAGCGTGTATTTGCGCCATAGTGCGGTTAATGCCCCAGTTGGTTCCTAAAGTTCCCCAGGCTTCTACAAAGCGTTGCTTGGCTTCTTCTAATTTCATGGTTTCTTGTTTCGGAAGTAAAAGTAAACCGTATTTCCGTATTTTCAAAATTTAATGAAAGTTTGTTTTGCCACTACGGAAATTGCAGAGCAGTACAACGTGTTAAAGGCTGTGAGAGGTAATTGAGCAGAATTTTTCTTACTCTTTTATCAGTTTTAGTGTGCGTACATCGCCATTTGCTGTACGCAGGTTTACGATGTAAACACCTGCTGTAAGGTGGTTGGTTGTAATTGTTTCGGAACAGGAAATGTTGCGTTTTTCTATCAGTTGTCCGTGCAGGTTGTGTAGTTCCATAACAACCGTTTTTCCTTTTTCATTACAAATCACTTTTAAATGACCCGAGAAAGGATTCGGGCTAACGGAAAACACAGCAGCGGAGATGTGGTTCTGCCCGTTAATGATAACAGAAAGTGTATCGGTTGCGGTATAGGAGCAGCCGAAAGCATCGGTTACCGTAAGTGTTATGGAATACGTTCCCGGGTTGGTGTAGGTATAAGCAGGCGATTTTAATGAAGCCGAAAAGCCATTGCCAAACTGCCAAAAGTAACCGGCTAAGGAAGTGTCGGTTGGTGCAAACGAATAATGCAAGTCGGAAATTTGCTGAACATTGAACGAAGCATCGGCTGTTGGATGAAGGTTGACGGTAGCTGCATCAGTTGCCGAACATCCGTAGGCATTACTTGCAGTGAGCGCATACACGCCCGATAGAAGAGGTACAAACGCAGAAGTTGTATCACCGTTGCTCCATGTATAACTGAAACCTGCAGCTGGATTTACACCTAAAACTGTACCCGGACAAAAAGTTGTGTCAGCAAGCATTACAGCAGGTAAGTATTGGCCATACGAAGGGATATGTCCATCCATCCAAATTAAACGCTCGGTTACAAAGTCGCGTAAAGTGTTTACCGGGTTTTGATAATTAGTTACCCCTAATTCAGCCCACTTGGTAAAGTTACGGTTGGCTGCTTCCTGCAACAAAGCGCTTGTGCTGTCAATAAAACTATTGAAAGCGGCATTGCTCAAAACATCTTGGCGCAACGAAGCCCAACGGCAGTACAGTTTCTTCAAGTAAACGGTATCGTTGTTGAATTTGCTCCACCAAAACGGGAATGGCCAGTACGGGTGAGTATTTTGCCAAACCCATCCGTTTTGCGTGCCGGAGGCAAAAGCGCGGTCGTAGTCCCAAGGTGGACCGATGTGCAACTTTTTGTTTTTGTCCTTATACATGTAAGTGCTGCGTCCGTAGCTGTCGTAGTTAGCGCTAAACTCGTTTACAATCTGAAAATCAATAAACGATTTTTCCGAAACATAATCGCGCCATTTATCGCCCAGCAAAGTATTGTTTTGTAAAAGATATTCGAACGTATCAACGTAATTGTGTATGTAGTTTAACTGCACCGGCAACACCGAATCAATTTTCGGATACACCATTTTAAACTCCACATCCTTTTGTGCGGTAGCATAGTTAATGGGCAGGTATTGCGAATTCCATGCACCGGGTTTACCGTTTAGGTTCATTTCAATAATGTAGCCACCGGTAAGATTAGCACCGGCTGTATCTGCTTTAGAGAGTTTGGCAATATCTACGCGATGGTTGCTGCGTTTCACTTTTTCGGTTAATGAATAAACACCTACATATTCTCCGTTTACCATCACTTCGCAATACTTAGTCCGCGGGGCATAAATTCCCATTCGTCTGCTCAACTCGTAAGTAAGCGGATTTGCCATCAAGCTGCGGTCAAGATATTCGGCTTTCAATATCCAATCATTTTCCGATGGCATTCCCAGCAAGAGAGTATCTATTTTATTGCCGGATGCATCAATCAAGTCAAAGTCGTAATTCTTTTTAGGGTAATAAGGTCCTGAAAAACCTTGTAACTCCACTAACATTTTTCCCGTGTACGCATAAACTGTATCGCTTACATAGTTGCGTGTGCCTACGCCATTATCAATAATCACAAAATCGGCAGGCACTTTGGGTTCGTCAACAATAGTATTGTTGCCTGAGTTAATTTTTATGATAGGCAGATTAGACGAAAAAAACGGAAAAGGCTTAGCCGGATTATTGGTAAATGTCAATCCCCAACCTATTATGTAGCCTTGGTCGGCAAAGGGATAAGTATCGCGGATAATTAACTGCCAAACTCCGTTGGGGTTTTGACCATTGTTGAGCAGTCCCAAATCGCCCATGGGCTTGTAACTGCCATTAAACGGAGCAGTGCCGGCAGATATGGGCGTTGGAGCATTTGCATTTAAACAGGTGTTGGAGAAATTGTCTCCATCGCCACCTACATGCGTAAACAACAACACAATGGTGCCATCGGGCGATTTTAGTTTTACTTCCATGTCATCATCCCAGGTATGGTTCAGGTTTACGCAAACTGCTTCTACACCAAAAGCTGTGTCAATAACATTGGGTAAGCCACTTACGGTTACGTTGTAAGTAACCGTGCTGCCATCATCGGGAATAGTTTGGTTGAATAGCTGCGAAAAAGTTTGTCCTTGAGTGAAACTTGATAACAACAAGGCTGCCGCCAATACAAGATGCTTCATAAATCAATTCAACAACATTTTTTTCGCCTTACAAAAATTTCTTTTACATGTCCTCGCTTTCGGCTTTGGCAGGTTGCTTATATTGCACAGAAATGGTTGGACGAATTATTTCACGGTTTTTTTCCGGCTTGTTTATTGGAGCCATTCGAATTTACAAAATCTTACTTTCTCCCATTCTGCCGCCTTCCTGCCGTTATAACCCTACATGTTCTGAATACGGTATTCAGGCAATTAAAAAGTACGGACCATTTAAAGGCGGTTGGCTTACCCTTAAGCGAATAGCGCGTTGCCATCCTTGGGGCGGCAGCGGGTACGACCCGGTGCCGTAGCCATTTCACAATTTCCTCTAAAACCGAGCTGTGGAAACATACCTATTTCTCCATCCAAACGTTAAGTTTTATGTTTACCGGAAGTATTAACTGAATGAAGCGATATAAAAAGATTTTAATAGGCGGAACAGTTGCGGCTATGTTGCTGCTCACTTTCTCTTTTACACAGGTCAACTATTTCGAGGTAACCAAAAACCTCGACATTTTCACTACCCTCTACAAAGAGTTGAATACATTTTATGTGGATACGCTTAATCCGCAAAAGCTGATGGAAGCGGGCATTAAAGATATGCTCGAAGGTTTGGATCCTTACACCGACTACATTCCCGAAGAAGACATGGATGAGTACCGCCTGCAAACCACCGGCAAGTATGGCGGCATTGGCGCTATTATAGGCACGCGCAACGAGTGGGTAATGGTTACCGAGCCTTACGAGGGATTCCCGGCAGATAAAGCCGGCTTGCGTGCTGGCGATAAAATTATTGAGGTGGATGGCAAAAGCGCCAGAAATTTTAAAACCGAGCAGGTAAGCGCCATGCTGAAAGGCAAGCCGGGTACCGAGGTAGTGGTAAAAATTCTGCGACTGAAAGCAGACGGCTCCGAAGAGCAGATGACAGTGAAAATGATTCGCGAGGAAATAAAAATTAAGAACGTGCCGTACTACGGAATGGTAGATGATAAAGTGGGCTACATTCGGCTCTCTAACTTTACCGACCGTGCAGGGCAGGAAGTAAAGAATGCCCTACAGGCGCTCGAAGCAAAAACAAAACTGAAAGGTGTAATTCTCGATTTGCGCGGTAACCCGGGTGGCTTGCTCAACGAAGCTGTAAACGTGGTAAACGTGTTTATTGACCGCAACACCGAAGTGGTTTCTACCAAAGGAAAATTAGAAGAGTGGAACAAATCGTTTTACTCGCTTAACGACCCCGTTGATTTGAAAGTGCCCGTAGTGGTGCTTGCCGATGGCGGCTCGGCTTCCGCTTCCGAAATTGTGGCGGGCGCTTTGCAAGATTTAGACCGTGCCGTGGTAATTGGCCAGAAAACGTACGGCAAGGGATTGGTGCAAAGTACACGCTCCCTGCCCTTTGGAGCGAAATTGAAAGTAACCACTGCCAAGTATTACATTCCTTCGGGGCGCTGTATACAGGCTATCAATTATGCTGAGCGTAATGAAGATGGCAGCGTAAAGCGCATCCCCGATTCGTTGAAAGTGGCATTTAAAACGCGCAACGGAAGAACCGTATATGACGGTGCCGGTATTGACCCCGACCTGCCTGCCGAGGCTGAAAAATTAGCCAACATCACCATTAGCCTTATTACCAAAAGTTTAATGTTCGATTTTGCCAATGAGTACCGTGCCAAACACGATAAAATTTCTTCGGCAACCGATTTTAAACTGAGCGATAAGGAGTATGCCGATTTTGTAGCCTGGGTTAACAAAAAAGAATACGACTACACCACCAAGAGCGAAAAAACATTGGAAGCACTCAAAGAAATTGCGGAGAAGGAAAAATATTTTGAAAGCATAAAAGCCGATTACGAAACGTTGAAAAAAAGCATGATGCACGACAAGCAGTTGGATTTGGAGAAAGAAAAAGCTCAGATAAAGAGTATGGTGGAAGAGGAGATAGTGTCGCGCTATTATCTCTCTACCGGAAGAACACAAACCGCACTGCGTAGCGACAATGAAGTGAAACTGGCAGTTGAAGTGCTGAAGGACGGAAAAAAAGTGGAAGAAATTTTAGCGAAGAAACAGTAAGCAAATAGCACACAGATAATGCGGATGATTGCGATTTACGCGGATGTATTTTAAGAACAAACGAATGAAAAAGAAGATAACAACATACATAATCTTAGCCCTTGTTGCCATTGGCAGCATGGCTTTTTTGGAGAACAACTACTTCGAAATTTCGAAGAACATTGATGTGTTCTCTTCGCTTTACAAAGAGGTAAATACATATTACGTGGACGATGTGGAGCCATCGAAACTAATGCGTACTTGTATTGACGGAATGCTGAAAACTTTAGACCCGTTCACCAATTATTTTTCCGAATCGCAGATTGAAAACGCCCGCATACAACAAGGCGGCAAGTTTGGCGGCTTGGGAATTGAAACCGAAATAATAGACGGCTACCCCGTAGTAACCGAAGTTTGGAAAGACCAACCTGCCGATAAAGCGGGCATTAAAGCGGGCGACATTATCAAAAGCATTGATGGCGCTTCCACTAAAAATCGTGCTAAGGAAGAGGTGGACAAGTTTTTAATCGGTCAGCCCAACAGCAAAGTAGGTTTGGAGATATTGAGAAAAGCAACGGAAGACAATCAGCAAATTCTTTCGCTCACACTAACCCGTGCCGAAATTCAGGAAACCAGCGTGCCGTTTTTCGGAATGCTTACACCCGAAGTGGGCTGTATTAAACTCAAAATTTTTAACGACCATGCCGGTAAAGATGTGAAAGATGCTTTTGATAGTTTAAAGCGCACCAACCCCGGCATGAAGGGCATTATTCTTGACCTGCGCGGCAATCCGGGCGGCTTGCTGCACGAGGCGGTAAACATTGTAAACATATTTGTAGAGAAGAACAATCTTGTAGTTACCACCAAAGGGAAAGTGGACGAATGGAACAATGCCTTTAAAACGCTCAACGACCCCAGCGATACTAAAATCCCCTTGGTGATGATTACCAATTCGTCATCTGCTTCCGCATCGGAAATTGTTTCGGGTGCCATGCAGGATTTTGACCGCGGAGTAGTAATTGGTCAGAAAACCTATGGCAAAGGATTGGTGCAGGTAACCAAACCGCTTTCGTACAATACTATGCTGAAAGTCACTACCGCTAAGTATTACATTCCATCGGGGCGCTGTATACAGGCAATCAATTATGCCGAGCGCAATGCCGATGGCAGCGTAAAGCGTGTGCCCGACTCGCTGAAAGTGGCGTTTAAGACAAAAGGCGGGCGCACCGTGTGGGATGGCGGTGGCGTGGACCCCGATATGGTGTTGCCCAAGCCCGAGCACAGCAAAGTAGCTGATGAACTGCTCAAACAGCATTTAATTTTCGAATTTGCTTCGCGTTATTACAGCGCGCATAATTCTATTGAGAACCCGGCAACGTTTAAGTTGGAAGAAAAAGACTTCGATGAGTTTGTCGTGTTTGTGAAGTCGAAAAGCTTTGGCTACAAAACCGAAACCGAAGAAAAATTAGAAGCGCTGAAAGATGCCACTACCGATGAAAAATATTTTGATGCGGTAAAGGAACAATACGAAAACATCCGCAAAAAAATTGACCGCGAAAAAGAGCAGGATATTCAAACGCACAAAGCGGAAATTGTTACGCTGCTCGAAAATGAAATTGTGGGTCGCTACTACTACGCTTATGGCAAAGTGGTGAAGAGTTACCAAAACGATAAGGAAGTAGCCAAAGCCATTGAATTGCTCAACAAGCCGGACGAATACAATAGTTTATTGCAGGCGAAGAAGTAGCAACTGCATTTCGTTTGTTCCTATTTTTTATCGTAGTTATTATATTCGGGAAGAAAATTATCAGCCATGAAGCAGCTATTTATTTTACTAATGCTTGCATGCACTATTAATGTAGTTGCGAGCACAAATTCACCGGTTAAACTTGGTTACACAAACACGCAGTTAATTACACCACCTGCGGTAGTGCGTAGTGTTGCATTCAATAACAACTTAGCAATAAGTAAAAATGATGCCGATAAATGTTCCCGCTTTAAAGGAATGATGATTGGCGGTGCAGTGGCATTGGGTGTAGGGGCAAGTCTTTTTTCAGGCGGAGTAACCATGATTGTAATAGGCGGCCGCGGCATTGATGAAGGCAACGACAACTTTAACAATGTTGGCTTAGTAGTAGGTGGCGCCATTATGGTAGTGTGGGGAACAGTAGGTACAATAGCCGGTATTCCTTTGTTGGCTATAGGCGCAAGTAAAACAAGCAAGTATTGCAAAAGCCGCAGTCAGTCGGCACTGCATTTAATAAAGCGTGGCAATACTGCCGGGCTTGCTTTACGTTTTTGAAGGGTAAGTGTAAAAACCTTTTCCGGTTTTTTTGCCCAAGTGCCCTGCTTCTACCTTTTGTTGCTGAATGCGCGAAGGACGGAATTTTGCTTCCTGATGAAATGATTCGTAAAGCGATGAGGTAACAGCAAAGTTGATGTCGTTACCCACCAAATCCATCAGTTTAAACGGTCCGAGTTTAAAGCCTGCGCTTTCCATTAGTGCGTCAATGTTTTCCATAGTGGCGGCTTTTTCTTCCAACAGTTTCAGGCTTTCAACATAATAGTGGCGCGCTACGCGGTTTACAATAAAGCCCGGTGAATCTTTACACATTACCGGAGTTTTTCCAAGCTTTATAGAAAGGTCCTTTAACGTAAGTGCAACTGTTTCCGAAGTTTCAACTCCTGAAATAACTTCTACCAGTTTCATAATGTGAGCCGGATTAAAAAAGTGCATGCCCGCCACTCTTTCAGGGTGCGGAATTTCCTTTGCAATGCGCGTAATGGGAATAGAGGAAGTGTTCGATGCCAGAATAGTTTCCTCACCATTGATTGCCGCCAGCTTCTCAAAAAGTTGCTTTTTGATTTCGAGTTTTTCAACGATGGCTTCAACCACTACATCGGCTACCAGTGCATTCACATCGGTAGTGTATGTAATTCTATTTAGCGTTTCGTTCTTTTGTTGTTCGCTCAGTTTGCCTTTCGTTACTGCTCCGCTAAGGTTGGCTTCAATGGTTTGTTTGGCGAGGTTGAGTTGTTCGTTACTCACATCATACAACACTACCTCAAAATTACTTTGAGCAAACACCTGCGCTATGCCAAGTCCCATGGCTCCGGCACCGGCTACTCCTGCCTTCTGAATTTTATTGAGCATATTCTTTTTTCAATTGCCGAAGATAAACAGGGAAACGATAGGTGGGTTACTTTTTGTTCTTCTTTACTAATACCTCCAACGCATTCAAATGCCGGTTAAATGCTTTTTTGCCTGCTGCGGTGGCGGTGTAGGTGGTGCGTGTTTTTTTGCCTACAAATTCTTTTTTCACGCTGATGTATTCTTCTTTTTCCAGCGCAGTAATGTGGCTGGCTAAGTTACCATCGGTAACATTGAGCAACTCTTTGAGCGTGAGAAAATCAACGGCACTATTTACCATCAATGCGCTCATAATACCGAGGCGCACACGGCTTTCAAATGCTTTGTTGAGTTGGTCAATCACCTCTTTCATACATCCGCTTGCGGCAAAAAGTTCTACCAGTATTTTGTCTCCTTCGGTTTTGCTTCGTATTTCGAATACATCAGCAATCCGTAAATAATGTGCAATACCCCAAAGCCTATTGCCCAAAGTGTAATTCCGTAACCGATAAAAAAGCAGCCAATTAATCCCAACGCAATTTCGAAGACACCCAGCCAGCGGATTTCATCGAGCGTGTATTTGGATGCGTTAAGCAAGGCAAGTCCGTAAAAGATAAGCGTAGTAGGTGCCACCAAGCCAAACCATCCGTAGTACAGCAATACCAAGCAGTAAATACCGCCTGCCACCAAAGGAATGGCAAGGTTAATGAGCATACGCTTGGCAGCGCTATTCCAGATTGTTTCGCCCTTGCTTTTGGCATGGCGGGTGGTAAAAAAAACCGCGGCTGCCAGCGAAAGAATAATGACCGCAGCCGCATCAAGAATAACGAAGCGGGTAAAATTTAAACTGATGTCCACCGGAACGCGTTTGGCAAAATCGGAATAACCATAGTTGAGTTCGCGGTTAATGAATATATAAAATGCTGCTGCCCCTGCCAGTGCAAAAAATCCGGCAAACACGCCCGACAAGCCGCTGAGGGAAATAAACCGCGATGAGCGTTCCATAATGTTACGTATTTCGCGTATCTGCTCTAATGGTTCTGCTGCCATATAAAAGTGCTTTGTGAAACAAAGTAAGCGGCAAACAGCTCATAAATCCAAACTGCAGGTGTTAAAAAAGATGAAGGGTTACAGCCGCAAATTCGGCTTGAGCGATTTTTTGCGGTAGAAATCGTTGACAATTTTCACCACACGGGCAGGGTCATCGGTTATTTCAAAAAGGTGAAGGTCTTTGGGGTTGATGTTGTTTTCTTTTTGCAACATGGTTTGTTTTATCCAGTCAAGCAGACCTTGCCAGTAATCTTTTCCTACAAACACAATGGGCACGGGATCTACCTTTTTAGTTTGAATGAGTGTAAGCGCTTCGAACACTTCATCCATAGTACCAAAGCCGCCCGGCATAAACACAAAGCCCTGCGCGTAGCGAATGAACATGACTTTGCGTGCAAAAAAGTATTTAAACATAAGCAGCTTGTCGGGGTCAATGTAGTCGTTCCAGTCCTGTTCAAACTCCAATTCAATATGTAAGCCCACCGATTTGCCTTTTGCTTTTTTGGCGCCTTTATTTCCTGCCTCCATAATGCCGGGTCCGCCACCGGTAATAATTCCGTAGCCTTCTTTGGCAAGCCCTTCGGCAATTTTTTCGGCTAACTGATAATAGCGGTTATCGGGCTTGGTGCGCGCGGAACCGAAAATGGAAATACAGGGTCCGAATTTTTCCATCTTTTCGAATCCATCAACAAACTCGCTCATTATTTTGAACATGCGCCAGCTTGAGTCTGCTTTCAGTTCTGCCCAGTTTTTGTTTTTCATAACAGCCCCTCCTGACCTCCCCGTTGGGGAGGAATTGATTTAGTGATTAAAAATGGTTTTGTCGCTTTCTGTTTTCGAAAGAAGAAATAATCCTGTAAAGGTGATAAGTCCGTTTACAAGCAGTAATTCAAACCCGAATTGATAGCCGTTGAACCATTCTTTGGAATGTTCACTCAGCAACCAACATACTAAGGGTGAAAGCAAACAAATTAGCGGAACAAAACGCTCGTTGGGTTTTCGGTGGGTGAGGATGCCGAAGGCAAACAAGCCGAGCAATGGTCCGTAGGTGTAGCCTGCCACTTTAAGAATGGTACTGATAACCGATGCTTCGATAATTTTCTGATACAGCAATATGAGTATGATAAAAAGCACAGTAATGGTTACATGCACTGTTCTCCGCACTTTGGTTTTGCGCTCTTCGCTCCACTCGTTTCGTTCTTTTAGGTTCAGTATATCAATACAAAAAGAAGAAGTGAGTGCAGTAAGCGCCCCATCAGCACTGGGGAAAAGTGCGCTCACCAATCCTACAATAAATATCAAACCTGCTACCGGAGGTAAGTGCTGCAACGCCACGAGCGAAAACGATTCATCGCTTTTCGAAGGGAAGGAGATGCCCTTAGCTTCCATAAACACATACAGTGCCCCTCCTAAAATGAGAAAGAGCAAATTAACAGCCACCAGAATTACGCTGAACAGCAACATGTTTTTCTGGGACTTGGGCAGGGTGCTCACCGAAATATTTTTCTGCATCATTTCCTGGTCAAGCCCGGTCATGGTAATGGTTACAAACGCGCCACCGAGTATTTGTTTCAGAAAAAAGTTTCCGGCTTTCCAGTCGGCTGTTTGAAAAGTAGCGGTATAGCCTTTGGCACTGATGGCTCCCACCAGTTCCCCGAATGAAAAACCGAGTTCGTTGCCGATTAAGTAAATGGTGATAATGAGGGCGAGAATCATGCCGGTGGTTTGCAGCATATCCGTCCAGATAATGGTTTTTACTCCGCCCTGAAAAGTGTAAAGCAAAATCATGAGCAGGATAAAAAACACCGAAACTACAAAAGGAATACCCACCGCATCGAATAAAAAATGTTGCAGCACTATCAGCACTAAATAAATGCGGATAGAGGCCCCCAACGTGCGCGAAAGCAAAAAGAACGATGCGCCTGTTTTGTAGGAAGTGTTTCCGAAGCGCTCTTTCAGGTAGCTGTAAATGGATGTGAGGTTGAGCCGATAATACAACGGCAGCAACACAAATACCACCACCAAGTAACCAATGAAGTAACCGATAACCACCTGCATGTAGGCAAAGCCTTTTGCATGTACTTCGCCCGGCACACTCATAAAAGTTACCCCACTGAGCGAAGTGCCAATCATGCCGTACGCCACCAGCAGCCAGTTGCTTTTCTTCTGCCCAATAAAAAACGATTCGTTATCCGCCCCGCGCGAAGTGTAGAACGCAATGGCAAGCAGCAATACAAAGTAGGCAACCACAAAGGAGAGTATTACCGCAGAGGACATGGCGCAAAGTAAACTTCTCTGTTATGGTATAAGCAGGGTGTTATGAATAGGGGTTTGTGGAGTGAAGGGGTTTGAGGACAGGGAAGGGGAGGAGCAAACAAGTAGCAAAAGGCAGTGGCGGTCAATAACAAGGGATGAACAATTCTATTTACTCAAATCTGCTACTTTAGCCCCTCAAATTTTTCAGAGTGAGCACGTTGCGTTTTGGTGTTTGTTTTTTTGCGATGCTGTTAAGCGTTTTTTTAACTGCACAAACACCCGAAAAATGGACATTAGAAAAATGTATTGACTATGCCATTAAAAACAACATTGTTGTTAAGCAGGCAGAGATAAGTGCACAAATTTCCAAGAACGAGGCGCTGCAAAGCAAGCTCAACTTGTTGCCCTCGCTGGATGCAAATGCTTCGTATAATTTCAACTTCGGCAACAGTTTAAATCCCGTATCGTTTTCGTTTGTGCAAAGCAACTCGCAGTCGGGTTCTGCAACCTTGCAGGGAACGCTGCCGCTGTTTACGGGTTTGCAACAGATGTATAACATTCAACGCACTAAGTACGAGTTGCTGGCTTCGCAGTTCGATTATCAGGCAGCACAAAACAATGTGGCGCTAAATGTTTCTTCGGCATTTCTGCAAATTTTGCTTAACAAAGAAATTGTTGAGGTGCTTGAAAAGCAAAAGCAACTTACACAAGTACAGTTAACCAATGTGGAGGCAAGGGTAAAAGCAGGCACCTTGCCCGAAAACATGTTGTTAGATACCGAAGCGCAGTTAGCGCGCGATGAAGCCAATTTAGTAAATGCCAAAGGGCTTTACGATTTATCGGTCCTTACCCTGCGGCAGTTGTTGCAATTACCTGCCGGTGAAAAATTTGAATTAGATGTTCCCGCTTTGGACGTAGAAACATTGAAAGGCACAGGCGAGTCAACAGCTGCTTCTATTTACGATTTTGCACAAGGGAATCAGCCGAGTATAAAGAGTGCTGATGCACGGATTAAGAGTGCCGATGCTTCGCGTAAAATGGCAATGGGGAGTTTCAGCCCTACCATTGCAGGCTTTACAGCGTTGAGCACCGGTTATTTCAGCCGCGATCAAAAAGCAGTTAAGTACGACACTATCTTCGGCACACCGGTTCCAAGTGAATATGCTTCAGTTCCTTTCGGAGAACAGTTAGGGAATAATTTCCGCAAGGTGGTGGGCTTTCAGTTAAATATCCCCATTTTCAGCAAGGGGCAAAAGTTCACCAACCTCGCTAACGCCAAACTCCAGTTAAAAATTCGCGAGTTGCAAGCGCAAAATACCCGCAACGTACTGCGGCAGGATATAGAGCAGGCTTACGCCAACGCCAATGCAGCGGCTGAATCGTACTTTGCAAACAAAAAAAGTTATCTGTCGGCACGCAGAGCTTTTGAGTTAACGGAAAACCGCTACAAAGCGGGTGTATCGAACAATCTGGAATTACAACAATCGAAAAACACGTTGGCGGCAGCCGAGTCGGAAATGGCAAAAGCAAAATACACGTATGTATTCCGGCTTAAAGTGCTCGATTTTTATCAGGGTAAACCTATTACACTCAATCAGTAGAAACTCATTCATCCATGAAGAGCAATCGTATTATTTGGATTTCGGCAGCAGTGCTTGCAGTGTTGCTTACCGTAGTTGTTGTAGGCAAAAAGCAAGGTTGGCTTGGCAAAGGCGATACGCTGAAAGTTGCCGTAGATAAAGCTACTAAGCGCTCGCTTATTGAAACGGTAACCGCCAGCGGAAAAATAAATCCGCAAACAGAAGTAAAACTCAGTTCCGAAGTTTCGGGCGAAGTAATTGAACTGAATGTGAAGGAAGGCGATTCGGTAAAGCGCGGGCAGTTGTTGTGTGTGGTAAACCCTGCTATTTACGAAGCGGTGGTTACGCAGGCAAATGCCAGTGTAAATCAGTTTAAAGCCAATCTTGCCAGTTCAAACGCATCGCTTATACAAGCCAAAGCGGCCTTAGATAATACCAAACGAAATTTTGAACGCAACGAGCAACTGCACCAAAGCAAAGTAATTTCCGATATGGAGTATGAGGCATCGAAACTTCAATACGAGCAGGCGCAGGCAAACTATGCAACGGTAAACGAGCAAGTAAATGCGGCATCGTTTTCGGTAAAAAGTGCCGAAGCGCAGTTGAAACAAGCGCAGGATAATTTGCTGAAGACAAAAATTTATGCTCCCATCAGCGGAACGGTTTCGCTCGTAAATGTTAAGTTGGGTGAGCGGGTGGTGGGTACTGCTCAAATGGCAGGTACTGAAATTATCCGCATTGCCGATTTGGAAAATATGCAGGCAGAGGTAGATGTAAACGAAAACGATGTGTTGCGGATTTCGTTGGGCGATACAGCCGAAATAGAAGTGGACGCTTACATCAAAAAGAAATTCAAAGGGGTGGTATCACAAATTTCGTATTCAGCTACCAACACTATCAATCAGGTAATAAGCACCTCCCAGGCAACTAATTTTACGGTTAAAATTAAGTTGCTGAAAGAATCGTACGCTGATTTGATTAAGCCTGAAATCGGCAAAAAATTTCCGTTCCGCCCGGGCATGTCGGCAACAGTTGATATTAAAACCGAATCGAGAACCGATGTGTTGACAGTGCCTATTCAATCGGTTACAACCCGTGAGGAAAAAGACATAAAAAAGAAAGACGAAGACTTTGCTAAAACCGAAAAGGGCAAAAAGATTGCCGGAACGAGCGACAAAACTAATTTGAAAGAGATTGTGTTTGTGGTGGAAAAAGGAGTGGCAGTTGCCAAAGAAGTTACCACAGGCATACAAGATGCCAACTACATTGAAATACTAAGCGGTTTGAATGAAGGCGAAGAAATAGTGAAAGCACCTTTCAAACTAATTTCGAAAACGCTGAAAAACGGAGACCTTGTAAATACGGTTGACGAGAAAGACTTGTTTAAAGACAACAAGCAAGCGGAAGAATAACTTTCTGAGGTACTTCCGAAAAGCATAGGGTAATTCAACTCAACTCCCCCTCGGGTTTTATTCCCAGTTCGGTAATGGCGTTCATAGCAGCATTTTGCTCGGCAATTTTTTTGCTGAATCCTTCGCCTGCCGAAATAAACCTGCCGTTAATTTCTAAATGAATGATAAAGTAGGCTCTGCGGTTTTTGTGTCTTTCTTCCGCTACTTTAAAGTTGATGCTTTTGCCTTCGCGTTGTATGTAATGGTAAATCTGGCTTTTGTAATCGGTGTTGGTTTCTTCCAGTAAATCAACATCAATCAGGTTTTGCAACACCCGCTTTTGTATAAAGCGTTTTGTTTTATCGAACCCCGCATCTAAGTAGAGCGCACCCACCAGTGCTTCAAAAGTGTTTCCTGCCAAATCTTTACTTACATCGTTCATGCTTTTGCGGTTGAACGAAAGTTTTTCTACCAAGCCTAACCGCGTGCCAACTTCGTTCAGCGATTTGCGGTTCACAATTTTTGAGCGCAGTTCGGTAATAAAGCCCTCTTCTTTGTACGGATATTTTTTAAAAAGATACTCGCACACAATGGCATCTAATATCGAATCGCCCAACAGTTCAAGGCGTTCGTTGTTATCCTTCGGCTCATTAAATTTTGAACGGTGCTGAAAAACCTGTTTGTACAATTTGAGTTTAGCAGGAGTAATGCCAGTTACGCTTTTTACATAAGCTGCTAACTCCTTATCGGACGAAAAAAAGCGGTTGAAAAATTTTTGGATAGACGACACAGTAAACTACCGTGAATATTTTTTAAAGATAACGGTTGCGTTGTGTCCGCCAAAACCAAAACCATTGCTAAGCGCTGCATTTACAGTGCGCTTTTGTGCCGTATTGAAAGTTAAGTTCAGGCGACTGTCAATTTCGGGGTCATCGGTAAAGTGGTTAATGGTAGGCGGCACTATGCCATCTTTTATAGCCATAATACTCGCAATAGCTTCCACTGCTCCGGCTGCGCCTAACAAATGCCCGGTCATGGATTTGGTAGAAGATATATTGAGTTGATATGCATGTCCGCCAAAAACTTTTTGGATGGCCGCCAATTCGGCTATATCGCCCAAAGGAGTTGAGGTGCCATGCGTATTTATGTAGTCAATATCGGATGGTTGCAAGTTACCGTCTTCTAATGCCAGTTGCATGGCGCGCGCGGCACCGTTGCCATCGGGATCGGGGGCTGTAATATGATGGGCATCGGCACTTAAACCACCGCCAACCAGTTCGCAGTAAATAGTTGCTCCGCGTGCAAGTGCATGTTCTAATTCTTCCAGCACAATGGCACCGGCTCCTTCGCCCATTACAAAGCCATCGCGCTCTTTATCGTACGGGCGCGATGCCGTGGCGGGATTATCGTTCCGTTCGCTCATGGCGCGCATGGCATTAAATCCGCCAATACCTCCGGGGCTTATGGCAGCTTCCGAGCCGCCCGTTACAATTACGCTTGCTTTGTTAAGCCGCAACAGGTTGAAAGCGTCAATCAATGCAATGTTCGAAGTGGCACAGGCGGCTACGGTAGCATAGTTGGGTCCGCGAAAACCGTATTTCATCGAAATCAATCCTGCGGCAATGTCAATAATCATCTTAGGCACATAAAACGGATTGAAACGCGGAGTGCCATCGCTCTTTGCGTAGGCAATAATTTCTTCGTGAAACACATCTAATCCGCCAACGCCCGAACCCCAAATTACTCCAATGCGGTCATGGTCTAACTTTTCATCGGCAAGCCCGGCATTGGTAATGGCTTCATCGGCACATACCATGGCATATTGAGTAAAGCGATCCATGCGCTTTACTTCTTTGCGGTCAATAAACTGAACAGGGTCAAAGTTTTTTACCTCGCACGCAAAGCGGGTGCGAAACTTGGTAACATCAAAGCGCGTAATAGGCGCGGCACCACTAACGCCTGCCAGCAGATTTTTCCAATACTCCTCCGCATTATTTCCGATAGGGGTTAAAGCCCCCAGCCCTGTTACAACTACTCTTTTGAGGTTCATGGGTTCAAATAAAAACAAAGTGGCAGACTTTACAGCCTGCCACCTTCCTCATTTTTTTGATTTTGAATTATTTGCTGATGGTTTTTTCGAGATACTCTATAGCCTGGCCAACAGTGGTAATGGTTTCGGCTTGCTCATCGGGTATTGATAGGTTGAACTCTTTTTCGAACTCCATTATCAGTTCAACGGTATCAAGAGAGTCGGCTCCCAAATCGCTGGTGAAACTGGCTTCGGGGGTTACCTGGCTTTCTTCCACACCCAACTTGTCAACGATTATCTTTTTTACTCTTTCTGCAATGTTTGACATGTGTTTTGGTTTTAAATGTGAGGGCGAAAATAAAAACATCCCCACCTTTGGCAAAAGTTTTTTTTAACACTTGATAATCATTGAATTATGCGTAAAATTTTAGCTCTTTAAAGCAGGATGTTTTATTTTAAAAGCCGATTAAAAGGCGGGTTAAAAAATATATCTCACCTTTGTTAGGCAGCAAAGCGTATGGCTGAAAAGAAAATAAAGAACGAACTGGATACCGACTATGCGGTAATAGGCATTGCTACTCCGGCAAAAGAGTACAAGTTGTGCTACCATCTCAACCGATTGTTGGTATGCGATTTCAACAAAGTGCGCGATTTGATTTTCGAATCAACCGACCGCACCCGCTCTTCGCAATTCAGCGTGTTTAAAGGGATTTCCGAAAACGGGCAAACAGAGTATTGGGTTTACGCCAACAAAAATGCCGGTGAAGTGTTATTGCCTGAAGCGGGAAATTTTGATTTTCTGCTGCGGGTAAGCGGTTATACCGAAGAGGGTTTTTTGAAAAACATGTTGGAGGAAATAAGGCAACTGCCGGAAGTATTGCTTACAACCGAAATACCGCTCAAAAAAATAAAGAACAAAGAACGCCTGGTATATGTGGAAGAAACCACTTCGCGTAAGCCGGTAATTAAACGACACGACTTATGAAGGTTCGCGTAAACAAAACCAAAATTGTAGCCACTTACGGACCTGCATGCAGTAATCTTTCGGTTATGGAAGATATGGTGCGCTCAGGGGTAGATGTGTTTCGCTTTAATATGAGCCACGGGCATCACGAGCTGCATTTGGAGGGCTTTAATAAAGTGCGGCAAATTAACCATGCCCACGGGCTTAACATCGCCATACTTGCCGATTTGCAGGGGCCCAAAATACGCATCGGTATGGTGCGCGATAACATGGAAGTGCTCGAACAGGGTCAGGAAGTAATCATTACCAACAAAGAGTGTATCAGCACTTTCAAAAAACTCTATATCAATTATTATCATTTGCCTAAAGAAGTGGAAGTAGGCGACTCTATTTTAATTGATGACGGCAAAATTGAACTGAAAGTACTTAGTACCAACCGCAGAGATACCATTAAAGCCAAAGTGGTAACCGGTGGAAAAATCAGCAACAACAAAGGGGTGAACCTGCCCGATACCAAAACATCCATTCCCGCACTTACCGATAAAGACCGCAAAGACCTCCGTTTTGCCATTCAAAACGGAGCCAACTGGATTGCGCTTTCGTTTGTGCGTTCGCCCAACGATGTGATTGAACTCAAAAAAATTATCGGAAAAAAAAATTCGTACATGAAGGTGATGGCAAAAATTGAAAAGCCCGAAGCCCTTAAAGAAATTGACGACATTATTAAAGCAGCCGATGGTATTATGATAGCCCGTGGCGATTTGGCAGTAGAAGTGCCGCAGGAACGCATGCCGCTTATTCAAAAAGACATCATTAATAAGTGCATTCGCTATGCAAAGCCGGTGGTAGTGGCTACGCAAATGATGGACAGCATGATTGAAAATCCCAACCCCACCCGTGCCGAAATTACTGATGTTGCCAATGCCGTAATTGACGGTGCCGATGCTGTTATGCTTAGTGCCGAAACTTCGATGGGCAAGCACCCTGCAAGAGTGATTCATGTAATGGAGAAAATTTTGAGCAATGTGGAGCACACCAACATTATTTACGATAAAGAGCAGCGTGCTGATAAACATTCGCCCACATACATAAGCGATGCTATTTGCTACAATGCCGCCCGCATAAGTTCCGAGCTAAACGCCAAAGCCATTATAGCCATGACCTTTTCGGGCTATACCGGCTTTATGCTTTCGAGCTACCGCCCCAAAGCCAACATTTTCATTTTTACTGAAAATCACGATTTGCTTAACACTCTTAGCATGTGTTGGGGTGTGCGTGCGTTTTACTACGATAAGTTTGTAGGCACCGATACTTCCATTCGCGATGTTATCCGCATACTGCGCGAAAACAGTTTGCTTAAAGCAGGCGATGTGGCAGTAAACGTAGGCAGTATGCCGCTTGCCAACAAAGGCAGGGCAAATATGGTAAAGGTTACCTTGGTGGAGTAGGATTTGCTTACTTACTCAATTACCTTATGCCGCTTAAACTCCTTTGTTGCATCAAATAATTTGCGGTAGGTAATGTGCGTTTTTACAATTTTACCGCCCAGCACTTCGCAGGTACGCATCATGCGGGTGTTAAAGTCGCCTACCCATACCAATTCAATCTCATCCCAGCGGTTTTTAGAGCGAACCACTTTATCGGCTGCCATTACAATAGCGGCTTCCAAGCCTTTGCGTTGATGTTCGGGAACTACGCCAAAAATTATTCCGAACACTTTACGGTTTTGCCGGTCAAAAAATTTCAACCATAAAAATTTCAGCATACCCCATAAGTTCAAATTGCCATGCACGTGTTTAAACCATCCGTTCAACTCGGGCAGCATAATAAAAAGCGCTACCGGTTCTTGTTTGTAATAACCGAACCAGCACAGGTAATCAATCATTACCGGTTTCATGCTTTTAATTACGCTCCAAGCCTGTTCTTCGCTCATTTCTTTAAAGTTAGGCAGAAACTTCCACGTGCGGTTAAAAATGCTGCGGAAGTCGGCAGCATATTGTTTCAGCTTCCCTTTTTCCAAATGCCGGAACGAGTATTCGCCATTGCTTAACAACCGTTCTACAATTCCCACATACCGCTCGGGGCGCGGAGCATTGATGTTAATAGAATAAGAGTATTGTTGAAAATAATCTTTAAAGCCATAGGCTTCAAACAAAGTGCGGTAGTAGGGCGGATTATAATTCATTTGGTAAGTGGGCGGTGTAAACCCCTCCACCAATAAACCCCACCATGCATTGCGCTCTCCAAAATTGATAGGGCCATCCATGGCTTCCATGCCGCGTTCCTGTAGCCAATGTTTAGCTGTGTCAAACAATACAAAAGCAGCTTCGCGGTTATTGGTACATTCAAAAAAACCGCAGCCGCCTGTGGGTTGTTCTTCGGTATAGGCAGTTTCGTAATTAATGAAAGCCGCTATTCTGCCTATGGTTTTGCCGTTATTGTCCTGCAATATCCAGCGGGCACATTCTCCGTGGTTAAAATATTTGTTCTTGCGTGGGTCAAAAACCTTTTGAACGTCCTGCTTTAGCGGGGCTATCCAGTATCGGTCATTTTTATAAATAGCGAAAGGCAGTTGCAAAAACTCATGTTCCGTTGCTGAATTTTCTACCCGTAAAACTTTCATTTGCTTGTAATACTACACAATACGTTTTACAAACTAAACGTTGTATGCATAACAAGCACAACTCCGAACATTTACCGCTTACAGTTGTTGAGTATCATTATGAAAAGCCTTCCGCAAATACGAATCTTAATGTTGGTAACAATAGCTGCCATCGGGTTTACTTCGTGCAGCATTGTAAGCTATACGGCAGCAAAAACCTACAAAAGAAGTATTACAGAAGGTCCCTTCGATGCCATCATAGTTCCCGGTATTCCTTACGACAGCCTCAAAACCAACCGCATTTTAATGGCGCGTATGTACTGGGCAAAACACTTGTACGAAAAAGGAATTGCAGCCAACATTATTTTTTCGGGTGCAGCCGTGCACACGCCTTTTGTTGAAGCCATCGCCATGAAAATTATTGCTGATTCTCTTGGCATTCCTTCCCAACACACTTTTATTGAGCACCACGCCTTGCACAGCACCGAAAATGTGGACTACGGCATGGCATTGGCTGATAGCCTCGGCTTTAAAAAAGTTGCTGTTGCTACCGACCCTTTTCAAGCATTGTTTTTGCGTCTGCATATTAAGGACAGGCAACTGCCCATTGCCGTTCTACCCTTCGAGTTAGATTCCATGAAAACCTTTAACCGCCCCTTGCCGGCAATAAATTACTCTGAAGCTTACGTGCACAATTTTATTCCCCTCCGCGACCGTTGAAATTTTCTACGGAAGTATCCTCTTACCTTTGAAGGATGAAATTTCTGAAACGCTTTCTGTTATTACTCTTTATTGCAGGATTTACTGCGTTAGCAATTACATGGTGGCTAAAGAGCAGCACAAGGCAATTGTATGTGCTTAACGTAAGCGAAGCACCTTATGATGCAGTAATAATTCCCGGCTTGCCTTTCGATACTCCCGTTCCCAACAACTTGTTTAAAGCCCGCATATTATGGTCAAAAAGTTTGTTCAATAAAGGCTTGGTAAAAAACATCATCTACTCCGGCTCGGCTGTACATACACCGTATGTTGAAGGTGAAATAATGAAAGCAATAGCGTTGCAAATGGGCTTGCCTTCAGCAAACATTTATGCCGAAGTAAATGCCCAACACACCACCGAAAACATTGACTACAGCTTGCAACTTGCCCGCACGCTCAGGTTTCAAAAAATAGCCGTGGCATCTGATCCTTTTCAAACCATTTTTTTAAAACGGCATATTGCCAAACATCAATTAGAAGTTGCTTTACTTCCATTCGATTTAGATTCTTTTCCTGCGTTCAAAAAATATTCATTCCCGCTTATTGACTACCGGAAGTTTTCAGTGCAGAATTTTGTGCCGCTTAAGGAGCGTAACAACTAAGGCTGGGAACTGAACTGCAACGCAGCAGTATGTAAGTAAGGAACCGCCAACCCGCACAATGCACCAACGGCATATCCGGTTAAAATATCCGTCCAAAAATGTTTACCCGCCTTATAGCGCAAAAAACCCGTTACGGCAGGAAACAGGGCACTCGTACTCCAAACTAGAGGTTTGTATTTGCTGTTCGGGTTATAGTCGGAATATGTTTTGGCAAAAAAGAAACTCATGGTAGCAACCGTGCTGGTATGCCCGCTGAAAAACGATTTGAAATTATCCTTCTTCAGCTTTTTAGCCATTGGCACCTCGGGGTTGTAAAGCAGCGGTCGCCTGCGCGAAGCAAGTTCTTTTACAAAATTGGTAATGCCTAAATTAAGCATAAATGCTTCGGCACCCATGGCGGCAACTTTCCCGAAATCTTTCCGCGAATTAGTGTTTATTAAATGCAGCAGGGGAAGCGTAGCACTTACAAACATACAGGCATCGCTCGCATAACCCGATGCCCTTGAGTTTTGTTTAACGGCACTACGATCAAGCAGATTTATTTTTTGTGTATTAAATACAAGAATACTATCGGCAGGCGGAAGTTTTTTGGTAGTGCTCAACATGGCAGATGCGGCTAAAAAGCCAATAGCGTTGGCGCTTATTGGCACATCAACGGTTAACGATAACCGGTAAGGTGATTGGCAAAATGTCCGGCTGCCCAAAAGCAAGAGCGAAAATAGCAGTAAAATGCAGTGTTTGTCCATGGCTGCAATATACAAATGCCTGCTTTTGCAGTTTACCACTGTTTAACCCATTACCCGCTAAAGGCTACGCTGTTGAAAAGAAAAAGCACTGGAGCAATACCAAAATCAGCCATATCTGTAAAATTTGCAAGAGGCAAAAACTCAATCAATTTGTATTGTGTTTAGCTCGGTTTTGAAACATTTGCATTGGTAAATGAGTTTAAGTAATTCGGATATTATGACTATTTACGCATGGCGGATGCAACATGTTGAGCCGTTTTTATCATCTGCTAATAAAACGTAGTTTATAGGTGAAGAAGATTTTTACACTGTTTGTGCTGCTGTTTGTTGTTGCCCGGTTTGAACTGGCAGCACAATTGCAGTGCGGCATACAGGCATCGTTTACCTACGGATGCCCCCCGTTGGTAGTTAACTTTTTCGACCAGTCAACCGGAGGAGCAACAGGTCATTTTTGGGATTTTGATAACAATGGTGTGGGGAACTCAACCCAACAGAATCCGGTTTACACATTTGTAAACCCTGGCACTTACAATGTGAAACATATAATTACCAATGGCTCTCAGGTTGACTCATGCAACATTATTATTAAAGTATTTATGCCGCCTGCGGCAAATTTTACTTCACCTAACCCAACAGGGTGTATTCTGCCTTGTCATAATGTAAGCCTTATAAATCTTGCAACACCGGGTGAAAGTCCCATACTGGAGTATGTATGGGACTTTGGCGATGGCACGTTGCCGGTTTCGCTTTTCCCTCCGCAGGCAAACACTACACATTGTTATAATCAAACAGGCAGTTTTGCAGTTACCTTAATTGTGCGCGATAGCAATACTTGTCAATCTAATTTTACAATTCCCGGTTATGTTGCCATTGGGAATAAACCAACTATTACTGCCTCTGCTGCTCCTACCCAATCGTGCAATTCTCCAACATTAGTCAGTTTTACATCAAGCGGATCTTCGCCCAATGGTGGCGTTTCATACCAATGGTTTTTTGGTAATGGAGGTAATTCTACTTTGCAAAACCCTACACAGGTTTACTTTAATGGTATTTACGACCCTTATGTAGTAATAAGTGATGCACTTGGCTGTAAAGACAGTGCATTTATGCATGTTGAGATAACAAAAGTTGATGCCGGTTTTACGGTAGCCAATACAAATGTTTGCCGTAACATTCCTATGCAGTTTACCGATACCAGCAATTTTGCTGCTACCTGGCTTTGGAATTTTGGCGATGGAACCACATCTACGCAACAAAATCCGCTTAAAACATACACCACTAACGGGACCTACACCGTTACACTTACTGTTTCGTACAACGGCTGCGTAGATACCGAAACCAAAACTGCTTACATTACCGTTACCGACCCGGTACAATTTACGTTTACGGCAAACGACACTTCCGATTGCTATGCCCCTTTTACAGTTAACTTTACTAGTGTTGCTTCGGGTCCCGCAGCAAGCTATCTGTGGGATTTTGGCGATGGCAATACATCCAACCAACAGAATCCTATTCATACTTATACAGCCGAAGGTTCGTTTACTGTTTCGCTTTCGGTAGCCAATGCAGCCGGTTGCGTTAACACCAAAACCTACAACAACTACATCAATGTGCATGTAATTGATGCTGTGTTCGATTTAGATTCGAACAATGGTTGCACGCCCATGACGGTAACCTTTACTAACAGCAGTACATCCAATGTTCCTATAACAAGCTACCAATGGTTTTTTGGCGATGGAACATCTTCTTCAGTTGCTAATCCGGTTCATGTATATAATACGGCAGGTCAGTTTATTCCGTATTTGATTATTACCAATGCCGATGGTTGTAAAGACACCATGTTTTATCCGGGTGTAGTAAATGTCGGTGGCGGAATTACTCCGAATTTTTTGGCAGTTCCTTTGATTCAATGCGTTAATCAAACTGTTGCTTTTTCGAACCTAACTGTAGGTGCCGATGGAACCACCAAATATTTTTGGGAGTTTGGCGATGGCACTACCAGCACGTTAATCAATCCGGTACATGAGTATTCCGATACAGGTTATTACGATGTAAAACTTACCGTTATTCATCAAGGATGCTCAGTGGCCATCGAAAAAATCAAGTACATACTTATAGTAGTACCCAAAGCACAGTTTGGCTTTCAGTTCAATTGTACTAATCCTACTACTGTTGCGTTTGTTGATTCTTCGCAAGGAGCACATACGTGGTTTTGGGATTTTGGCGATGGAACAACTTCAACACAGCAAAATCCTACACATACATTCCCTGCCCAAGCACCGTATGTGGTTACATTGGTAGTTACCAATAATACAACAGGCTGTGTTGATTCCATGAAAAAAACTTTACCCATAGGTACTCCGCAGGCAAAGTTTTCAGCCGATACAATTGCGGGTTGTGCATCCTTTAAAGTTACTTTCCGCGATAGTTCGATTTTTGCCAGCAGTTGGCTTTGGTTGTTTGGCGATGGTACATCATCAAACAAACAGAACCCCACCAAAACCTATGCTGATACCGGCAAATATACCGTTACGCTTATTATCAACCCCGGGCAGCCTTGTACCGATACACTCGTGAAAGTACAATACATAACTGTGTATGGCGTAAAGGCGGCATTAGAAGCTATTCCGCCTTTAGGGTGTTCTCCTTTAACAGTGCAATTCCGCGATTCGAGCACTTCGTATATGGGTTCGGTAGTGGCTTGGACATGGGCTTTTGGCACTGGTGACAGCAGTTTTATACAACACCCCACCTATACATACAGCAGTAACAATCCAAGTGCAAACTTTATTGTTAGGCTTACTGTTCGCGACAGCAACGGCTGTTCGGCAACAAGGGTATTTAACGGTGTAAAAACGTATAACCCCACAGCCAATTTTGTATCAGACACAATAGTATGCCCCGGGGAATCGGTCAAATTTACTAACCAATCCATTGGCAGCAATACATACACATGGTTTTTTGGCGATGGAACTACTTCTACCCAGGCAAACCCAACGCATACTTATACCGCAGCTGGTGTGTATTCAGTTACTTTAGTTGCACGTAATACAGCTTCAGGATGCACCGACACGGTTACCAAGATGAACTACATGTACGTAGATACTCCTATTGCCGATTTTTTTGTTACCTCCGATTTCGCTCCCTGTCCTCCGTTTCCGGTGCAGTTTTATAATGCCTCAAACCGAATGGATATACAATGGCTTTGGTATTTTGGTGATGGCGATACCAGTACATTTAAAGACCCGTTGCATGTTTACTTCTATCCGGGCGATTATGATGTTACTTTAATAGCGTTCGACTCTTCTGGTTGTAGCGATACAATGACTAAAGTAGCCTACATAAGAGTGCGTGGCCCCTATGGAGTATTCACTGCTTCGCAGGATAGTGGTTGTGTGCCGGTTACTATTACCATTACCGGCTCTGTGTTCTCAACAGTTACCTCAGTTGCCGACATGGGTGATGGGGTTGCTTTCTTGGATAGTTTAAATGTTACTTATGATTATGCCGAAGTGGGTACTTTCTATCCGGTATATACACTTACCGACAGCTTGGGCTGCGTTGTTTCTTATCCGGTTGATACACTCGTAATAGGAGCAATTCCGTACCCAGATTTGCCAAATGACACTACGGTTTGTAAAGGAAATTATGTGCAGTTTAATCTACCGCTCGGTGATTCATTTGTGTGGACAGCCGACCAAACCCCGAACTATCTTTCGTGTACTAATTGCAGCAATCCGGTAAGCACCGCGCCTGATACCATTACTTATTATGTAACCGCCACCACAAATATCGGCTGTACCGCCAGCGATACTATTGTGGTAAATGTTGATGCATTGCCGATTATCTTTCCGGGAGTTTCGTATAGAATTTGTCCGGGCGATACCTTGCAACTGAGTGCAGGCCCAAACGTGCAGGCGGCTGTTTGGACTCCCAATCTTTTTATTGATGATACAAATTTAGTTTCACCTAAAGTGTGGCCACCCGATACTACCATATATCGTGTTACAGGCACCAACCAAACAGGTTGTTCTATCTCAAGGATTGTTCGTATAAATGTGATTGAAAAAGTAGTTGCAGAACTTGATTTTACCGATACGCTGCTTTGCGAGGGGGGAGCTGTGCAGCTTTCGCTGAATGTGTTGGAAGCATCGTACCTTGATACTACTTTCCGATGGATACCTTCCGCACATTTAAACAATGCATTTATTGAAGACCCTACTTTTGCAGCTCCGCACGGCACTTACAGCTACATAGTTATTACAGGTGGCGGACATTGCATTGCCGATACCGATCAGGTAACCATCACAGTAGCGCCCAAACCTGCTGTTGAAGCCGGTGATGATAAAATCGTTGCAGTGGGAACCGAAGTGCAACTGTGGGCAGCATCGCCTAATCCGGTTACCTATTCATGGACTCCGGCTGTTGATTCATTCTCGTGTGTTAACTGCCGCAGACCATTTGTAACTGTAACAACTAATCAGGTGGTGTACGCACATGCCGTTAACCAATGGGGTTGTGCTGCCAGCGATTCGGTGGTGTTAAAAGTAGTGGATTGCGATCCTGCTGCGGTGTTTGTGCCCAACGTATTTACACCCAACAACGATGACCTAAACGACCGCCTTTATGTACGTGGTATTGGGTTAAACCGTTTAGAGTATTTCCGCGTGTTCGACCGTTGGGGTCGCTTAGTGTTCGAAACCAAAAATATAAACGAAGGTTGGGATGGTACTGTTAACGGTGTAAATGCCGATGTGGCTACCTATGCCTATGTGGTTAAAGCCTATTGCTCCAGCAATGCCATTGTCGAAAAATCGGGCAATGTTACTTTGGTAAGATAGATTACTCTTTCCTTCTGTCTATTAAAGCAGGTGAGGTATCAATGCCTGCTCTTTTCTTTTATAGCTGTATAAGCCGCGCTCTCAAAAAATAAATTAGGTTTGTTTAAAACCTAATTGTGGCTTTAGAAATTATCATCATCACCATAGGAGCGTTATTTAGTGCGTTGATGATTGGTGTGGCATGGTTCATCAATCACAAGCAACATCCGCAGGCGCTGTGGATGCTTTTTTTTACCGAAATGTGGGAACGCTTTTCGTTTTACGGTATGCGGGCACTGCTCATATTGTATATGACCAAAGTGTTGCTTTACCCTGATAAGCAGGCAAACCTGCAATACGGTGCTTACAATGCGTTGGTGTACACCATGCCGCTAATAGGGGGGTGGATTGCCGATAAATTGTTAGGATTCAGAAAATCAATTTTGTTAGGTGGCGTATTGATGGCAATAGGACATTTGGTCTTAGCCATTCCTATGGAATCAACTTTTTTTCTTGGATTGGGTTTTCTGATTTCGGGCAACGGGTTCTTTAAACCAAACATTTCCAGCCTGCTTGGAAAATATTACAGCGAAAACGACCCACATAAAGATGCCGGCTATTCCATTTTTTACATGGGAATAAACATTGGCGCTTTTTTGGGCAGCGCACTTTGCGGGTATCTTGGGCAAAAAATTAACTGGCACTTAGGGTTCGGTGTAGCAGGCGTATTTATGGTACTTGGTTTAGTGGTGTTCGTAGCATTCCGAAATATAATAGCTGAAAAGGGCGAGTCGCCTGTTCCTGATGAGTTGAAAGTAAAACGCGGAGTATTTACTACCGAACAACTGCTTTATGTTTTCGCTTTCGCAATGGTTTTTGTAGCCATGACCTTGGTTCGCCTTTATCAGGTAATGAATCTGATAATGATTCCGTTGGGCATTGCGGCACTGGCATACATCTTTTACACCGGAATGAAATTTGAGAAAGAAGTGCGCGAAAAATTATGGGCAGCTACCCTTATGATTTTCTTTTCGGTGGTTTTTTGGGGATTTTACGAACAATCGGGCGGCTCACTCAACCTGATGGCAGAGCGCAATGTGGACATGCGTATCGGTGAAACCTTGTTACCTTCAGCAATGGTCAACAATTCAGTAAATCCGTTCTACATAATTTTCCTAACGCCTTTGTTTGCACTCATGTGGGATTGGCTTATCCGCAACAATATTGAGCCAACCACTCCCATGAAATTCGGTTTTGCTTTTGTGTTGTTGGGCGCAGGTTATTTCGTTTTTACATTGGGAGGAAAAGCAGGCGCCTTAACAGGATTAATGCCTTTGTGGTTTTTCCTGTTAGGTTATTTATTGATTACCTCCGGTGAATTGTTTTTATCGCCCATCGGTCTATCTATGGTTACTAAACTTTCGCCCGCGCAAATGGTGGGGTATATGATGGGCGTTTGGTTTTTGGCTTCCGCCTTTGGGCACGATTTGGGAGGATGGATTGGATCGCAAATGGCAATTCCCGAAAAAAACGCGAATGGTGTTCCATTTACAATTGTTGAATCGCTGCCTGTTTACATGAAAGGCTGTGCGGCTATTGCCAAAATTTCGTTTCTAGGAGGTATAGTTATTCTTGCTTCTTCGCCATTCATTAAAAAGTGGATGCACGGAATAAAGTGATGAGTGCAAAAAAGAGAGTTGCTTATACAGCAATTGTTTTGTTGTTATTTTTTTGCTCACTCTTTATTGCCAGTTTTAAAATTTACGATAACACTCCTTATGTTCAAACCGAAGCGTATCGCAGGCAAATGTTGCTGATGGATTCCATCTGCAACATGCACGAATCTTATAATAACAGTGATTTATTAAAAGTAGGTTGGGCAAAAGTAAACTTGCTGCCACCTTTCACCACGCCTATTGCCATTGATGCTCACCGTGGCGGAAAGCATTTTAACGGAGTGCACGATTCAATTTATGTGCGGGCGTTTGTGTTTAAATCAGGCAGCAAAAAAGTAGCCTACATTTCTGCCGACCTGCTCATTATTCCATCAACAGTAAGCAGTATGTTCGATACCTTGATGGACGAAAATGGCTTTAACCGCGAAAACATATTTTTTACCGCAACACACACCCATAGTAGTATTGGCGCTTGGTACAATTCGTTGATTGGAGAAAAATTTGCGGGAAAGTACGATGAGCGGGTGCCGCTTCATATTGCATCTTGCATTCGCGAAGCAATTTTACAGGCGGAAGCAAATGTTGAGCCTTCAGAAACAGGTTATGGCACTTTTCCAACTTCAAAACTTGTGATTAATCGTTTAGTGGGAGAAAAAGGCAGCGTTGATTCAATGCTTCGCGTGTTTAAAATAAAGCAAACACAAACCGGTAAAACAGCTGCTATTATCACTTTTGCCGCCCATGCAACTGTGTATCATGAGAATATGATGCAACTTTCGGCTGATTGGCCCGGGCTGTTGGTTAAGCAATTAGAAGATTCGCTGTTGGTTGACTTTGCCTGCTTTAGTGCAGGTGCAGTAGGCAGCCATGGACCTTGTCTGGTTTCAGAGAACGAAAACGAGCAGATAGTTTACATGGCAACCGGTGTTCGAAAAGTTTTAGAAGAAAGTTTTACCGCCATTCGTTGCGAACCACTCCATACATCTTTAAAAATGAACAGAATGCAACTTTATTTACGCGAACCTAATCTAAGGATAGGTGCAAAAACAGCGTTGCGCCCTTGGGTATTCAAAAAGTTGTTTGGTAACGAAAGCGTTTTTCTGTTGAACTTTACTTTGAACAATGTAGCATTTGTCGGAACCCCCTGCGATTTTTCGGGTGAGTTGATGTATGAAATTGATTCGGCTGCTATGAAGACCAACAAAAGTGTGATGTTAACCGGATTCAACGGAGGCTATATGGGTTACGTAACCCACGATCGTTGGAACCAACTGAACGAATACGAAACGCGAACAATGAATTGGTTTGGACCGGAAAGTGGCTCTTATTTGCAACATACCATCAACAGACTTGTTGCAGAATAACAGAACACTTAACCGCTACAGCATTAGGTAAATATTAAATTCGGATTATCTTTACGCCCTTCAAAAAACTCCTGACTTTATGACAAAAAAGGTACTATGTTCGGTTTTTGCGCTAACAACTTTGTTCGCAGTTAAACTTCAGGCGCAAATAGCCATTACACAAACCAACAATGCCACTACACTTGCACAATCATTAGTTGGAACGGGAATTACAATTTCGGGAGCTACTACTACCGGCACTGCTACCCAGTTTGGTACGTTTACTAACGGTAATAGTGTTAATCTGGGTTTTAATTCAGGTGTGGTGCTTACTTCAGGTAATGTAGCCGATATTCCACAGAATGGTACCGCGTTAGCTTCAGTTGACAATCCGAGTGCCGGAGACGCTGATTTGAATGCCATTTCAACAGGAGCCACGCAAGATGCTGCTGTGTTACAGTTCAATATTGTTCCACAAGGTAACACACTTACATTTCGTTATGTTTTTGCTTCTGAGGAATATCCTGAATATGTTTGTTCCAGTTTCAACGACATTTTTGCGTTCTTAATTTCGGGACCTAACCCCGGTGGCGGTAACTACAACAAAAGCAACATTGCACTAATCCCCAATACAGGTTTGTCGGTAGCAATCAATACAGTTAACCCGGGTGTAGTTGGCGCAAATGGAACAGCCTCTCAATGTCAGTCATTAGCCTATTCGCAGTATTATCTTGATAATCAAAACGGGGTTGGTATAGTATATGACGGGAAAACGGTTGTATTGAATGCTACTATTTCAGTTGTGCCATGCTCTACTTATACACTTAAAATGGCTATTGCTGATGTGTTTGACGGAGTATTGGATTCAGGCGTGTTTATCGAAGCACAGTCTTTCACTTCACAAAGTTCTACATTAACAGCCGCGATTGATGCGGGCTTTACCAGCACTTTCGAAGGTTGCGTGGGAGGTGTTTTTACCATTACTGTTCCTACTTTAGCTACAACGTCCACAGCTATTAACTATACAGTTTCAGGAACAGCTACTAATGGAGTTGATTACTCTCCGCTTTCGGGAACTGCTTATGTTAATCCGGGTACCAGCACTGCTTTAGTTTATGTTAATCCTTTAACTGATAATCTTGCCGAAGGAACGGAAACCGTTACCATTACAATTAACGACCCTTGTACCGGCTTACCGATAGCCAGTGCAACTATTAACATAGAAGATAAACCCATTGATACCGCTTATGCCAGCGCGTACGATGTTTGTGTTGGAGGGCAAGTGCAATTAACTGCCACAGGAGGAGGAACTTATTCATGGACGCCTACCACCGGACTTTCTGATCCTAATATTGCCAGCCCTGTAGCTACTGTTACCGGCAACATAACTTACACAGCACAAATTACTTTTGGAAGTTGCGTCAGTCAAAAATCGGTTACATTGAATGCAAGTTCAATAACGGTGGATGTTCTTACAGCTGATGGAATAATTTGCCCAGGGGATTTGGATTCGCTGTATGCTGATACAGATGGGGGCATACAACCGGTTTCTTACCAATGGTCACCGGCAGGAATGGTTACCGACCCCAATGCACAGTTAACTTTTACTTCGCCAATGAATACCACTACGTACACAGTAGTAGTAACCGATGCCATAGGTTGTACGGCAACAGATTCATACACTATTTCTGTAAGCAATACAATTTTTGAAACGTTGGGAGGTAATGTGAATGTGTGCCCCGAAGATGCACCCTACATATTAAGTGTGCCGGGAGGACCTTACGACAGTTACATTTGGTCAACAGGCGATACCACCGCTACCATTACCGTGAGTACCACCGGCAGTTATTCGGCTACCATGACGTTGGGTTTCTGTACCATTACTACCGATACGGCTACTATTACCATGCTTGTACCGGTTAATCCAACTTTAGCAGATGCTTTCTTCTGCTCTGGCAGCCAGGCTACGCTACAGGCAAATCAAGGGCTTACCAATATTGTTTGGAATACAAACGAAACCACCCAAAACATAAGTGTAACTTCTCCGGGAGAATACTATTACACTGCCGATGATGCCAATGGTTGTGCTGTTTATTCCGACACTGCTACTGTTACCGAAATTCAATCTCCGGTTGTAAACGCTACGGCTTCGCCCGATACCATTTGTCCCGGAAGCAGTTCTGTGCTGAACTCGGGCGCACAAACCGGATTTTCGGTAAACTGGTCAACCAATGAAAATACATCTTCCATTACTGTAACAAGCGGGGGCACTTACTATGTAACCGTTAGTGATGCGGTTTGTTCTTCATACGATACGGTTACAGTTTATGAATATGCAAATCCTCAGCCGCTGATTGGTGCCGATACAACCGTTTGTAACGGAGAGGCTGCCACATTTACGTTGCTGAATGGTCCGTTTGTAAGCTATACATGGTCTGAAGGAAGCACCGGAGTTACGTCAATCACTGTTTCAACTGCGGGTTCGTACAACCTGACAGTAAATGACGGCATTTGTAACTGGACATCGAACAGTGTAAGCCTTAACAATTTCCCCACTCCTGTTCCAACATTGGCTGATACAGGCGCTTGTGTGGGAGAAACAGTTACGTTGTCAGCGGAAAACGGCTTGCTGAATATTGAGTGGAATACACAAGAAGCCACACAAACTATTACAGTAACACAAAATGGAACTTTCTACTATACTGCCGTAGATGCAAACGGATGCCCTGTAGCTTCAGATACTATAGATGTAACTTTCCAAGTTCCACCTACGGTTAATGCTACAGCTTCGCCTGATACTATTTGCCCCGGTGCCACAACCACTTTATCGGCAAATGCTACAGGAAATAACCTTACTTACTTGTGGACACCAACAGGTGGAACCGGAGCAACTGAAACAGTTTCGCAGCCCGGAACTTACATTGTAGAAGTAAACGATTTCTTCTGCCCCGCTTTTGATACAGTTGAAGTTTATCAATACCAGTTCCCTGAGCCGAATATAGGATACGACCAAACTATTTGTTTAGGCGACAGCATTACACTTTCACCTACCGATGGACCTTACTTAAGCTACGATTGGTCGAATGGAGATTCTACCGAAACAGTTACTGTAGGCGCACAGGGAACTTACAATGTTATAGTTGACAACGGAACCTGTTTATTAGTTTCCAATACTATTACTTTAGACTTTCACCCCGGCAGCACCCCGGCTTTATTCGATTCTACACTTTGCGAAGGCGGTGTGGTAATGCTCACAGTTGAGCAAGGATCCTTCGATATTCTTTGGAGCAATGGTTCAACAGCCGATACTATTTATGTAACCACTTCAGGCAATTACTCATACACCGGTGCATCGCAGTACGAGTGTCCATTGGCGTCAGATACTGCTACCATTACTTTTGTAGCTCCTCCTGCCGTTACGGTTACGGCTTCGCCCGATACAATTTGCGTTGGCGGTTCGAGTACGTTAACTGCCAATGCTGCCGGAAACAACCTTACCTATGTTTGGTCGAATCAGTTGGGAACTACCCAAACGGTTACTGTTTCGCAAACCGGAACTTACAGTGTTACAGTGAGCGATGGATCTTGTTCAAACACCGGTTCTGTTACGGTTTATCAGCACATACCGCTTCAGGTAACAGTTAGTAATGATACTACTGTTTGCCCGGGTAGCAGTGTGGTTGTAAGTGTTAACGGTGGACCTTTTGCTACTTACAACTGGAGTAACGGAGCAGCAACTTCAACCATTACGGTAAGCACAGCCGGTGATTACTGGGTGACAGTGAATGATGGTAATTGTAGTTATGTGTCCGATACATTTAACTTATCGAATTACCCGACAACCACTCCACAGGCATTCAGCGATACAAACGTATGTGCCGGACAACCCGTAGTCCTTACAGGTGACCCCGATTATTCTAACATTGTTTGGAGCAACACCATGACCGGTGTAAGCATTACCGTAACAACTGCCGGAACGTATTCTTATACAGCTACAGGAGGCAACGGATGTCAGGTTACTTCAACTTCAGTAACTGTAACACATCGCCCGTACCCTAATCCGAATATTACAGCTACTCCACCTGCCATTTGTGTTGGACAAGGTTCAACTACGTTGAATGCGGGAAGCGAAGCGGGTGTTAGTTATGTATGGCAACAGGGTGGAGCCACTACACCTACCATTCAGGTAACGCAGCCAGGCACTTACATTGTGCAGGCTGATAACAACGGCTGTGTGCGTCTTGACACCCTAACCGTTGATGCCGCTCAAACTCCGGTACTGAACCTGGAACCATTCACCTCAAGTTGCTGTGCTGCAGTAACGCTTGACCCTGCACCCGGACAGAACTACACGTATGTATGGAGCGACAGTTCAACCGGTTCTACTTTAACGATTACTACTACCGATAACGCTACCGCTACCTATTCAGTAACTGCTACCAACAGCGCAGGATGTACTTCCACTGCTTCCGCTACGGTGATTATTAACTGTATTAACGCAGTAGCTACCGCAGTGCCTGATACAGTAATGTTTGGCGATTCATCGCAATTGAATGTGGTAACCGATTACACTACAGAGTTTACTTATGTCTGGACACCTTCTGTAAGTTTAACCAATGCTAACTCCCAGAACCCTGTCGCTTCTCCGTTAGAAGAAACTACTTATACTGTAATAGTAACCGACCCTGAGTATGGCTGTGTTGATACTGCTACAGTAACGGTGTTTGTATTGTATGGCGATAAAATCGCCATGCCGAATGCCTTTACACCTAACGGTGATGGTAAAAACGATGTGTTCTATCCCGTATTATTGGGCGATTACCAACAGGTTATTGAGTTTAGAATTTACAACCGTTGGGGCGCATTGGTGCATGGTTCTACCGACCCATGGAATGGCGATTTTAGCGGTAAAGGACAACCTGCCGGAACCTATGTTTACTACATAGTAGTTAGAGTACCCGACCCTCAAAATCAAGGAAGTACGAAAGATATTAAACTCAACGGTTCGTTTACGCTGTTGCGATAAACAGCTTCTTTGGAAAATTAAAAAGCCGGCTCGTATGAGCCGGCTTTTTTTAACGATGCTGTTTTCACGTAGCTGTTTTGTAAGAACTCTTTGTATTCAATTAATTTTCTCTCAAAACTATACTTCGTCCGTCTCCGCGATAGGATTCAGGGAGTTTTGTTGCCATGATGATGGTTTGAATTTTTAGCCTACACAATGTTGTAATTCAGAAGGCACCACTTCTTTTTTAAACATTGCTAATTGTAAACTTCATCATTAAGCGAACTCTTGACGGGGATGAATTGATCAGTAATGCTAAATGCTACTTTTAGTTTCGGATAGAACAAAAGTTTTGTAACACAATTCCTTTATTGTTGTGCAATTCAAATGTTCAATTTGAGTTGCTATTTCAACAACGTTAAACTTCCCTTAAAAATTTTCTCTGCGTGGTTGTCAACAAACACCGCAAAAATGGTGTACACGAACACCTGCGGCTCTAAGGGTTTGTCCTTATAAGTGCCGTTCCACTTAAAGTTTATGTCGTTGGTTTCAAACACTTTTTCGCCTGTGCGGTTAAAAATTTGCACTTCCACAAATTTTAATGCAGTAAGGTTGCCGTAAATCTGAAAGTAATCGTTGTTGCCATCGTTGTTGGGGGTAAATACATTGGGTATAAAAATATCGTAGTTGGGAATAACCGTTAGCGGAACGTTGGTAATACCCGTGCAGGTGTTTCCGTTAATATCTACACTGGCGGTTACATAGTAAGTAATGGAATGGTTGATAGCCACCTGCGGGTTGGCACAATCGCTGCAACTTAAACCTGTGGTAGGATTCCACACATAGTTTGCGCTGCCGTAATTCGATGAAGCGTTCAGTTGAATGCTCGCACCTAAATCCATTTCGGCTGGGTTGGGGGTAATGGTTACCAGCACTTCATCGGGTTCTGTAATAACAAGCGAGCCGTTATCGGTGCAGCCGTTGGCATCGGTAACCGTGTAGTTGTAATTACCCGCAGTTAAAGAGTTGAATGCCCCGCTGTTATTGGAAGAACTATTTAATGAGAAAGAATAAGCCGGTGTTCCGCCTGTGGCAGTTATGCTTACGCTGCCATCGCCTGCGCCAAAGCAACTGATGTTTTGTGCAACAAATGTTGATTGAAGCAGTGCCGGTTCATTTACCAACGCATTTGCCGATGCACTGCAACCAAAGTTATCGGTAACCGAAACAGTGTAATTGCCTGCACTCAAATTCGGGAAGCTACCCGATGTGTTGTTGGCTATGGTGTTTCCGTTCAGTAACAAATTATAGTTATACGGATTTACGCCTGCACTTGCCGATGCGGTTACACTTCCGTTGTTGCCGCCAAAGCACAATACATTGCTTGCCGTAGCCGAAACAGAAACCTGAATAACTGTTAGCACGGTAGTAACCACACTATCGCAGCCATATTGATTTTGCAATGTTACCGGATAAGAACCCGAAGCGGTAACGGTATTTCCGTTTGGCAAAGCGAATGTGCTGCCGTTGCAAGTGGTGTCGTACACCGTGGTGTTATCAATGGGTCGCAAAGTGAGCTGAACTGTTACTATGCTGTCGCAGCCGTATTGGTTTTGCAATACTACGGTGTAAGCACCCGCAGCAGTTACCGATGAGCCATCGGGCAAAGTGTAGCTGCTGCCGGTGCAAATAGTATCGTAGAGCGAGGAAGAAGAAAGCGGATGCACGGTGAGTTCCGTTATCACTACACTATCGCAGCCCTGTGTAGT
This sequence comes from Chitinophagales bacterium, assembly GCA_026129525.1. Taxonomy (GTDB): domain Bacteria; phylum Bacteroidota; class Bacteroidia; order Chitinophagales; family LD1; genus Bog-950. The sequence continues at coordinate 45,775 of JAHCHW010000006.1, forward strand.
AACAAGTGTATCGGTGTAAATGCCTTGAGTGTTTACAATATTTCCTGAAGGAAGTGTGTATGTTTCATTAGCACAAATGGTATCGTACACATTGGTAACAGGTGTTGGATGTACCGTCAGGTTGGTAGTAATAATACTGTCGCAGTTAAGCGGAACGGTATGTAGCGTGTCAATGTAAGTTCCGGCAGCGGTTACTACCGCACCACCCGGCAAAGTGTACGAACTGCCGTAGCAAATGGCGGTGTTTACCGTGGTTTGATACACGATGTGGCATTCGCAGCCGTTGTAAGCCGCATTCTGAAAATCGAAAGCGGTGCCGGTGCTGTTGAGCGGAGTAGTATAACCGCCCGCTCCCTGCACCACTCCGTTCGCATTTACTACCGGTGTTGCGGTGCCCAGCAATCCATCGGCATCCTGCAACGAAGGCACATAACCCGCTTCAATCACATCAAAACATCCTTCGCCATCGCTGTCCAACGAAAGAAAATCGAAAGCGCCTGCGCCATCGGTGTTCTTTACCGTGTAAGTAATGTTGGCATTAATGTTATCGGTTGTTTCAATGGCATTATACAAACCGTTTTGCCCGAAAGCCGAATTAGGTCCGTCAATTCTTCCATCGTTATCGGCATCGGGCATACCGTGTCCGGCTTCTACCAAATCGTAAATGCCATCGTTATCCGAATCCAAATCGAGCGAGTTGGGAATGCCGTCACCATCATCATCGGCATAGCACATTACATCATAAAAAGCCACATCGTCAATAAAATTTCCGGCTGCGGGGCTGCCGCTGGCAGTAGATATTGCCTGAAACTCGAAGCGCGTAATGGTTTGCCCTGCAGGAACAATATAGCTGCCCGTAAACAAATTCCAGGCAGTGTTGCCCGATGAAAACTGTCCTTGTTGTTGCGTGTTGCCCGGTGCGCCAATACGCAACTGCATTACATCCACTCCGGCTCTTCCGCGATGTGCAAAATACCAAACCAAAATACTGCTGGGCGTGGTAGCTACATCCTGGTACAACGCACTCATTTGTGTGTAGTTTATTTCGGCATGTTGGTTACCTGCATAAGCAGGCACTCCGTTAAAACCGTTCGCCCAAATTTCGATGGTGGTATCGGTAGAAGTGGTGAGCCATCCCGGAACATTCGATTGGGTAAAGTAGCCCACGTTGGTGCCGGCAATTACCGGTTGCTCGAAACTTCCGTTTACAATTAAATTCTGCAACATGCCGTTGCCGCATTCCACCACATCTGAAATTCCGTCATTATCATCATCAATATCGTATTCATCGGTAATGCCATCGCCATCCGAATCGGGAAAACAATTCAGTACCTGCACATTTACGGTATCGGCATTGCTGGCGCAACCAAGTACCGAAGCCGTTACAATATAATCGCCCGAATTGTTCAACGAAGCGCTGGCGATAAAAGGATTTTGCAGGTTAGAAGAAAAACCCGCAGGACCTGTCCATGAATAATTCGCCAATGGAATAGAGTCGGCATTAAACTGAATGGCTGAGCCGGCACACACATTGGGTGCGCTGGCAACCGCATTAATTTCAAACTTGGCAAAGTTGCTGAAGTAGCCGAAGCGCGTACCACTCGAAGAGCCACCGTGAATCATGCCTAAATGAAACAGCGAGGAAGAGTTGCTCACCACAATAGCGGTGTTTTGCGGATACTGCGCGGCAGGCAGTGTAACCTGTGCGCTTAACCATTGCCCGCCTGTGCCGGGCACGGCTGCAAACATGCCGGCAGTTATCACTCCCGCATTTCCGTTTACCGTAAAATTTCCCTGCCCGCCATTTTGCACCATTACGTTAATGAACAAACTTTCGGTAGTAGAGCGAGTAATAGAAACCGAAAAACTGCCGGTGCAAATAATGGGTGGAATCAAATCTAAACCCACCTCACAACCAAAACCGCTCATTTGCCACACATAAGCCGGAGCCGATGTTTGAATGTAAGCCGAAGCGCCTGCAATAGCCACCTGATACGTTTGCCCGGCATTGATAGTGGTAAGCGCTGCACCGTTTTTAGAAATGGTGGTGTTGTTTTGCGTAGCGGTAATAAACAACTGGTCGCCCGGAGCGTTCAAAAATCCGTTCATAGCCACATACTCGGTTCCGAGCAAATTCACCGGCACAATTTGGTCGCCACCCAAATCGGCACAGCCACCAAAAGGGGCGCCATTCAGCAAATCATCTTTTACGGTAATAGCAATTGGTTTATCGCTGGTTACCCGCGAACCCTGCAAATGCTGCGCTGCCGCAAAACTTGCTGCAGTAGCTGAATACGTTTGCCCTTCGTTGAGCACAATATTAAAAGGCACTCCCGCAGCATGACCCACAATGGCATTGGAAGGAATAATAGTAACGGTGGTGTTGTTTTGGGTAGCTATAATATCAAACGAAGAATAAGGAACAGGCGAATAACCGTTGTTGTTGTTCAGATAATTCTGCGAAGGAATCCAGAAATCGGTGCCGAGCGCATTGCCACCTTTCAATACAAATATTTCGGGATTACACTGGCATTGGCTGCTCACCACTTCGTAGTAAACGGTAATGGAGGAAGTAGATTGAATTTTCAATCCGTAATTCAAGGTAGCGTTCGGTGGTTTGTTTTCAATCAGGTCAATCCAGTTGGTAAGGTCAACCGTTTGTGTGTTGTTAGCGGGAATGTTTACCACTTGTGCAGGCATTCCTCCACCGGCAGGTTGCGAAATGGTAACACTTGCCGCCTGCGAATAAGTAGTTATCCGCAACACTATCGGCCGGTCAAAATTTTGTGTATGGATAGAAACCTCAGGCGCAGCAAACCAAAACACGGTATCGGTTTGTGCCTGCACAAAAACGGAGCTGATGAGTAATGCAAAAAGTAAATGCAACTGCTTCATGTAACGATTACCGCCCGAAGATAAAAGATTGAAGAAAGGGGTTGCATGTGCATTCTTGGAAGATTCTATTCAACTGCTTTTCCTATTCCTCCCTCCGTTAAAATCATTGCACGCTTTTCGCCCAATAACTCTTTGAGTTCTTCAAACGGAACCTCTTTTAGTTTTTTTACACTCTTGTATTTCTTGAGCAGCAGTTCAAACGTTTTTTCCCCAATGCCCTTTATGGAAGTGAGTTCAGATGTGAGCGATGCTTTGCTTCTGCGTTTGCGGTGGTGGGTAATGCCAAAGCGGTGGGCTTCATCGCGCATGCGTTGTATGAGCTTGAGCGATTCTGATTTTTTGTTGATATACAGCGGCAGCGAATCTTCGGGGAAATAAATTTCTTCCAGCCGTTTAGCAATGCCTACAATGGGAATTTTGCCGTACAAATCGAGTTTCTTTAAACTTTCAATGGCGCTGCTCAGTTGCCCTTTGCCGCCATCCACAATAATGAGTTGCGGCAGTGGAGCGTCTTCGTCCAACATGCGCTTGTATCTTCGGTAAATGACTTCTTGCATTGATGCAAAATCATCGGGGCCTTCCACGGTTTTTATGTGAAAGATGCGGTAATCTTTTTTCGATGGCTTTGCCTCTTTAAACACCACACAGGCGCTAACGGGGTTAGTGCCCTGTATGTTCGAGTTATCGAAACACTCAATGTGGCGCGGCAGTTCTTTCAGGCGCAGGTCTTCTTTCAGCGTTTTCATAATGCGGAAAGAAGGCTTCTTTTCTTCGGGAGTCAGGTTTTGGCGGATGCGCTCTTCGCGGATGTAAAGCGCGTTCTTCGTGGCAAGATCAAGTAATTTTTTCTTATCGCCTATTTGCGGCACGGTTACTTTCACTTTATCGAACGGAATTTCCATTTCAAAAGGAAGAAAAATTTCTGCGGGCAGGTGTTCTTCGCCCAGCGAATGCTCGGTAACGGCACGCAGCATTATCTCTTCTTTGGTTTCCTCCAATACTTTTTTGGTTTCAAGTGCGCGGGTTTTTACCACTGTGCCATTTACAATTTTCAGGTAATTGATAAAAGCAGCCGTGTCGGTTTCGGTGTAGCCGTACACATCAATATCGGTAAGTTTGGGGTTTACAATGGTTGATTTGCTTTCGTAGTTACTGAGCAACTCAATTTTTTGGCGAAACTCTTCGGCTTTTTCAAACTCCATGTTAGCGGCATATTCATTCATTTTCCCTTTCAGAAAATTTTTCACCGAGCCGAAATTGCTTTTCAGTATGTCGCGTATTTGCTGAATATTGTTGTTGTAGTCTTCCGCACTTTGCAGTGCTTCGCAGGGCCCCAAACAGTTTTTGATGTGGTATTCCAAACACACCTTAAATTTTTTTGCCTGAATATTTTGCTGCGAAAGATGCAGGGTGCAGGTGCGCAGCGGAAAAATGTTCTTCAGTAAATCGAGTACAATTTTGGCATTGTACACCGAGGTGTAGGGGCCTAGATATTCCGAGCCATCGCGGATAATTTTGCGCGTAAAAAACACGCGGGGGAAAGGTTCTTTTTTAATGCAGATGAAGGGATATGTTTTGTCGTCCTTCAACATCACATTGTAGCGGGGTTGATACTTTTTTATGAGCGAGTTTTCGAGCAGGAATGCATCCTGCTCGGTATCTACCACTACAAATTCGATGTTGCGGATTTGATGAACCAATCGCTTTACTTTATACGAGTGGTCGTTCTTAACCACAAAGTACGATGACACACGTTTGCGAAGGTCTTTGGCTTTGCCTATGTAAATTATCTCACCTGCTTCGTTCAGGTACTTGTATATGCCCGGCTGTGAGGGAAGATGTTCGCGGTATGCTTTAAACTCATCCGAAGTCATAGAGCAAAATTACTCGTACTCGTTAATCACCGACTTTTCCGATTCACCGCTGCCACCGCCATATTTTTTGCAGTTGAGCTCAATAGTCAGTTTTCCTTCGGGAGCGGCAAAGGTGCGCTCGGGGTTTATTTCCTCCTTAAAATTTAAACTATCGGAATACACTTTCTGAAAAAACTTTGCCCAAATAGGCAGTGCAGTGCTAGCACCTTGCCCGTACTCCATGCTGTTGAAACGGATGTAACGGTCTTCGCAACCCACCCAACTGCCGGCAACCAAATCGGGCGTGCAGCCCATAAACCAACCATCGCTGTAGTTTTGTGTGGTGCCTGTTTTACCAATGATGTCGTTCATTAGTTTAAAGCGGTAGCGTAATCGTGTGGCTGTTCCTCCGTTTACTACGTTTCGCAAAATATCTACCATTACATAAGTGGTCTGTTCATCCAACGCTTCGTTTTTTTGTGCCACAAAATCCTGCAATACATTTCCGTTGCGATCTTCAATACGTGTAACAAAAATAGGGTCAACATGCACGCCTTTGTTGGCATAAGTGGTGTAAGCACCTACCATTTCGTATAACGAAATATCAGCCGAGCCGAGGCAGATAGAAGGTTGATTAGGAATTTCACTTTTCACCCCCATTGCCTGTACCAGTTTAATAACCGCATCCGGAGTCATTTCGTGCATCAGGTAAGCAGTAACCGAATTGATGGAATTGGCAAGCGCCTGTTTTAAACTAAGCGTTCCGCCATACTTGCCATCGCTGTTTTTCGGTGTCCAGTCCTGCAGCAAGTTAAATCGCGGGTCGCCCTTTTCGAAAGTAACAGGTTGGTTAGGCACACGAAAGCAAGGCGAATAGCCTTTATCGCGAATAGCCACGGTGTAAACAAACGGTTTGAAGGTGGAACCTATTTGGCGTTTGGTGTTAATGTTTACGTGGTCGTATTGGAAATAGCGGTAATCAATACCACCCACCCAGGCACGCACAAAACCCGATTCGGGGTTAACGGCTAAAAATCCGTTCTGCAAAATCATGCGGTGGTAGCGAATGGAATCGTACGGGCTCATCACCGTGTCTTTCTCTCCGCCATCGTAACTGAAAATTCGCATGGGTATAGGCTTCTTCATTTCGCGGTCAATTTCTTCATCGGTTTTACCGGCTTGTTTTAGTTCTTTGTAGCGCGGTGCGTGGGTATAAATGGCTTTCCATTCTGTCGGAAAATCTTTCCATGGGTCGCGGGTTTTCCAATAGTTGAAAAATACCGATTGCATGTAACTCAGGTGTTCGCGCTGAGCTTCTTCGGCATAGCGTTGCAGGCGCGAATCAATAGTGGTGTAAATACGCAGCCCGTCTTTATAGATGTTGTATTTGCTGCCATCGGGCTTGGGGTTTTTATCGCACCAGTCTTTTAACCACAAGCGCAAATGCTCGCGGAAATACGGGGCAATTCCTTCAGCATGAGTATCAGGATGAAAGTTGAGTTTAATCGGAAGTTTGAAAAGTGAATCGCGCTCGGCTTTGGTGATAAATTTGTAGCGATACATTTGGTCGAGCACCACATTTCTGCGTTTGGTGGCGTTTTCGGTGCGCGTGCGCGGATTGTACGTAGATGGCGCTTTTAGCATACCCACAAGTACAGCGGCTTCTTCCACTTTCAGCGAATCAACTTGTTTGCCAAAGTACACATAGGCAGCCGATTTTACCCCGTACGCGTTATCGCTGAAAGGCACCGTATTAAAATACATAGCCATTATCTCCTGCTTGGTGTAAGCGCGCTCTAATTTTACGGCAATAATCCACTCCTTCAGTTTTCGGAAAACAAGTTCGAGTTTGTTCAGTCGTTCGCGCGGAAAAAGATTTTTTGCCAACTGCTGTGTTACAGTTGAACCACCACCCTGCGAATTTCCGGTAGCCACTCCTTTTACTACACGTATCAATGCGCGCAAGTCAACTCCGGTATGTTGAAAAAAGCGAATGTCCTCGGTAGCCAGCAAGGCATTGCGGAGGTTGTCGTTCAGGTCATCGTAGGTAATGTTGCTGCGGTTTTCAATATAGTAGCGCCCTATTACCTCGCGGTCGGTTGAAATTACTTCGGTGGCAAGACTGCTCTTTGGATTTTCCAATTCGGCAAAGCCGGGCATATAACCGAGGTTGCCTTCAGCCAATTGATAAAAGAGAAAAACGGTGAAAAGAATAGAAATGAAAAAAGCTACCCAAAAAGCAATAAAAAAGCGAACACTCATTGCGCCAAATGTATTCGTTAAACGGTAAATAGAAAAGGGATGGTTATCGGATGGCTACTTATACACTCTAGTAAAATACTTCTGGTAAGCATCAATGTCTTTTTCGCTTAATAGCGTGGCAAAGTTTACAGTGGAAATGCACGTAAGCACATATTGCGCGGGCTGCATATCATCGAACAACTGCTTTTGCCCTTTTATGAAATTATAATATGCCATTACATCAGTACGGTCTTTAAACTGTTTAATGTTGATGAGTTTGTTGGTGCTGTTAATGATAATTTGCTTAGCCTGCAACTTGCGCGAAGCATACTCGGTAGAGCCGTTAAAGGCGTTTAGTTTGGCAATAGTATTCATTACCGAATTGGGCGTAACGGCAGGGTCTTTAATGTAAACTATAAAGTAGTGAACTCCATTATCGGTACGTGTGTAAGGCGAAGTAGTGTCTTCCTGTGCCACCACCGGTTCGGTAATGGTTTGTTTGGGTGCTGCAGTATCTTTCTGTGTTTCGGCAGTAGTTGCTTCCGATTTTTTTGTCTCGGAAAGTTGCTTGGTTGTTGCGGAAGTATCCTTGGCTGTTTCGGTTTTTACAACAGGCTGTGTAGCTTTTTGCTCACCTGTGGATGGTTGTTGTGCCTGCGGTTGTCCTTCAGGTTGCATTGACGGAGCATTTAATGAATCGCGTAATGCGGTGTTCTTGCTTAAATCAACCTGCGGCAACGATGATTTGTTGAGCAGCGATAATAACTGCGAGGCAGTGTTTTTTACTTCTACATCGGTAGTTCGGCTAACAAGTTTATTAAGCGCATCAATGTATTCTTCCAGTTTGTTTTGCTTGGCAAGCACCAACGCCAACAGTAATTCGAATTTTGGCGCAAGAGGATTGGGCTTAAATACCACATCGCTCATTTTACATTTATACCAGGCAGAATCAAGATTGTTGGACACGTAATCATTGTAAGCATCTTCGTAATAGGTATTTACTGCGTTTTCCTTTGCCTTGCTTTCGTTGATGTAGTTAGGGTTGCGGAGAATTTTTGCAATTACACTCTCCGGAAATTCCGACAAAATCAGGTTCTTATACTTTTCTGCTTTGGCAGTGTTGTTTTCCTTTTGGGCAATCAGGTACAGGTTGTAATAACTTTCCAGCAACAACTTGTGTTTCGGAATACGGCTGTTAAGCGTTTCGAACATGTTTTCGGCTTTCGCATAGGCTTCTAACCCGTCTTTGTAAATAGTTCCGGCAGTGTAATACGCATCGGTTAAGCGCTCGTTGCTTTTGGCTAATTTTTCGGGAGTGGTAGGCACTGCCGCCAACATTTGCTCTTCCAGCGTACCGGTTGGAGCGGCATCTTCCTTCTTAACGGTAGTGGTCGTATCGGCACCTTGTGCATTGGCAAGGTCAACTTCATCTTGCGTAGTTGAACTCTTATTTTTTCTGCGCCAGTGCTCTTCTAATTTTCGCCTGCCCCATTTTTTTATGAAATCATTGTAGCCGTTGGCGCGTACCGTAGTGTTATAAAAATACCAACTGCTGGTGGTTTGCGTTTGCTGTTGTTGTATAGCTCCTTTGGGCTGATTGGCATTGCTGAAGTTGCTTAGCTGTTGTTGTTGTTTTTCGGCATCTTCTTTCGCCTTTTTGTCGGCTTCTTCGCTTTCCTTTTTGGCTACTGCCAGTCTAATTGCCTTTTGCAATTCATTTTCAGAAAGGGTGGCAAGTTTTTGAAGGCTGTCTTCTTCAGCAATAATTTTCAGTTGCGTTACCAGATTGTCCAGCATTTTATTACGCTCGTCCACAGTGTTGTAACGCGGGTCGTTTTTAGCCATGTAAGTAAGTGTGGTATCGTAAAAAAACTTCGAAGCCACATACTGCTCATCATCATAATCCAGTTCTGCCATCAGCAAATACGAAAGTGCTTTTTGGTCATCATTGGTCGTAGAAAAATCTACCGACTTGCGTAAAAATTTGCGTGCCTCAGCGCGGTTGTTTTCCTGAACGGATATAAGGGCGAGTTCGTAGTAAATTTGGTCCCAGTATTCTTTGTATTTGCCATCCTTCGCCATTTTAGCCAACAAGGAACGGATAGCTGCGTTTCCGCCTCCGCTGCTGCGCCCAAGTTTTGCCATTTTAAGTTTGGCGTAAAACTCCATGTCGTACGTAGGACGGTTCTTCAATACCAGTTTATAATTCTCAATAGCTTTGCTGCTGTTGCCGGTTCGCTCGTAGCATTGCGCCAGCACAAACAAAGGGCGGCCTTTCAGTCTCTTTTTCTTTTTAATGGATTTTGCCGTTAAATAATTTTCGAGCGGCTCAATGGCTGCTGCATAATTTTTGGAGGTAACGCGCAAATCGGCTTCGGCAAGGTCTAACTGCGGGTCGAGGTTTTTGTAGAAGTTATCATCGCCACGCACATACGTAACTACCGATGAAGCCTGATCGAATTTCTTTTGCCGCGTGTAGGTATTTACCAGCCAAATAAGTGCTTCGCTGCGAGCGGCTTCGTGTATCCACAGCGAATATTTAGGGCGGTTATCTTCTTTCTCTAACGTTTTAGTGCCATCAGGGTTGGTAACTACTTTTACCTGCGGTTTCTTCTTTTTCTTTTTGGCGCGCACATACTTGCCTAACTTTTTTCCTAAGCCGCGCATTACTTTTACATAGTCCACCCCTTCTTTAAACTCTGTAGTAATGTATTTGAAACTCGAAGCAGCTTTGTCATAATCGCCTTTGTAGTAGCTGGCTCTGCCAATCAACAACATGTGGTCATCACTCCAGTTGGCAATGTTGTGCAACTGAATAGCCTGTGTGCTGCGTTTTATTACATCTTCCAAATCGCTGTTGTAACTGGCAAACTCGGTAGGGTCGCTGTAGTAGTAAACGGCAATAACCGAGTCGAACTTATCCTTATGGTTTGTTTGTACTGATTGCAGCGCACCTTTCAGTTTTTCGTTAGCGTTAAAGTAGGCATTGTAATGCGAGGTAAGATCATGATAAGCCTGTGTGGGTAGTATGGCATGGTTAGTAGTGGAGCATCCGCTTATGGCAAACAGCATTCCTATCAAAAAAATATACGCAACATACCTGAGGCTGTTTACGATACTCTTAAAATTTAAGAAGAGGGAATATGCAGAGGAAATAATTGATACCTTTGACAACTTCAATTTACAAATGGTTTGAAACAAAAACGACATTAAAACTCGCAAGAAGCAAAAATATTTCGTTTTGTAGAAAATAAAACCCCGCATATAGATGCGGAGTTTGGTTCAAATGCACAGTATTCTTACAAAATCAAGAATGATAGGCTCAAGGTTCAACGCATTTACGCTAATTATTTCATCTTCAGGCTTGGTGTTTTAGCATGGCAGAAACAATAAAAACAAAACCAACTAAAAAGCTGAAAAACCGCTTCCGGTTTGTGGTGCTTAACGATGACACTTTCGAGGAAAAGTTCTCACTTACTCTTACCCGAACCAATGTGTGGGTGTTTATGAGCACCGTAGCGGTTACGCTTATCTTTCTTACTACGGCTGCCATTGTTTATACACCACTCAAATATTTTATTCCCGGTTTTGGCGATTACAATTACCGAAGCGATATTCTTCGGTTGCAGTTTCAGACCGATTCGCTGGAGCAGGCTATGTACGGCAGGCAAATTTGGATGGAAAACCTAATGAACATTGCCCTCGGAAATGTGGACACCTCCCTGCCTTCGCCCGATAAACCCGGCAACTTCGATAAAGCATCCATTAAACTGAACGAAGTTTCGGAAACCGATAAAAAACTCCGCAAAGAAGTAGAGAACGAAGAAAACTATGCGCTTCGCTTTGGAACGGCTGCCGGCAGCGCTATTGTGGAGGAAGTAAAACTAATGCACATGTTAGCTCCGGTTGATGGTTATGTAACCGAAAGCTACGATGCACAGAAAGAACACTATGGAATTGATATTGCCGTTAAAGAAAACGCTTCCGTAAAAGCGGTTTTGGACGGTAAAGTTATTTCAGCCACCTATACCGTTGAAACGGGCTATGTAATTACCGTGCAGCACCGCAATAACCTTGTTTCGTTTTATAAGCACAATGCAAAGTTACTTCGCAAACCGGGCGATATGGTAAAGGCAGGCGATGTAATAGCATTTGCAGGTAACAGTGGCGAAACATCTACCGGTCCGCACCTGCATTTCGAACTTTGGCACGAGGGTAAAAGTTTGAATCCGAAGGATTATATCGTATTTTAGTGCACCCTTAAAACCTACAACAATGTTTAACAAGAAGGAAGAAAAACCGGTTGGTCCGAATGCCATGAACCAGTTTGGGCAAGGAACCACCATTAACGGTGATGTTAGCACCGAAGGCGATATTCGTATTGACGGTAAAGTAACCGGCACCGTTACTTCCAAAGCTAAGGTGGTGCTTGGCGCTACCGGAGTGGTAGAAGGTGATATAGTTTGCCAAAACGCATACGTTGACGGCAGGGTAAACGGAAATCTGGAGGTTTCAGAACTTCTTTTCCTGAGCAAAACCGCACACATTACGGGCGACATTAAAATCAAGAAATTAGTGGTAGAAGAAGGTGCCAAGTTTAACGGCAAGTGCAGCATGGGCGCTATGAGTGTAGCACGCAACAAGCCGCTTGAGCAATCTGCCCGTCAGGAAGTGGTGGCTGCAGGGTAATTTTTCATTTCATAATTCCAGATTTTCTAATCCATTCTTTTTTCTCAGGTATGGATTCTAAAGGCAAACGCGAACATCCTGCTTCCAATAACGCCATGCGGTATTCAGCCATTGGTTTTCAGATAATGGGAATATTTGCCTTAGGTGTGTTTATCGGCTACAAAGTTGACAAGTGGTTAAAGACCGATAAACCATATTTTATGCTGTTGTTTGCGTTGGTGTTTGCTTTTGCCGGTTTGTATTTGGGGCTGAAGGATTTTTTAAGGGCAACCAACACCCGAAAGTAAAACGGTTCCATTCTCTCAAGCAATAGAACCGTTACAAAAAAAAACTTACTTGTCTGTTTATCGCTTCTTCCGCAAACTGTAGTAGAACATACTTTGGTTGGGCAAGCCGCTGGTTTGCATGCCGCCTACTACTTCCCAACCTTGGTCCTGAAACTTATTTACCTGCTTTAGAAGCGGATTAACGCTCATGCCCCATGTTTTTCCGTTCAGTTCGTCTCGCGAAACAATAATCTGTTCAAACTTTTCTCCGTTAACGGAGATGAGAATTAGCGGGTCGGGCACATCGCGATAGTAACCAATTACGGCTAAATCGTACTTGTCCTGAGCAAAGGTTACAGTATGGCAACCACAGAAAAGAACGGCTGCTAAAAACAGATTTCTGAACTTCATAGAATGTGGGTTGGGTTTAGGATTTGAAACAAATTAATACTTAGGCCCGGTGCTTTTAATGTCAACTTTTGCTGCGGTATTGCAGTTCTTTTTGGAGCCAACAATAAGCAATGCTCCTTTCGATTTTTGATTTTGCGAAGCGGTGGTAAACACCCAACAATCAGCCAAATTAACGGTTGTTCCGTCAGCAGCTTGTACATCGTATAAATCAACTCGTAACTCGCGGTTGCCGGAGTTGGTAACTTTTGCCCGCACAACTGTTTTGGCGGCAATCACCACTACCCCATCTATTACTACATCTTTCGCAACGCGATACTGAGCCGCCTCACCTACTTTATTTTTCCCTTCGCGAATTTCCTGCACCAGTTCCATACTTACAGGCGTATTAGCCGGAATAGAAATGGTTTGTGCCGTTAAAAACTGAAAAGCGAAAACCGAAACAATTAAAGTGAACAATTTCATGAATCATTAGATTTTAAGTGTATCAAAAATATCAAAAGCCTTTTGCTTAAAAACAGCTTAACTATTTTTTTGTTCAACATAAGCATGCAGTAACCGGCATTTTCTGCCATTCTTTCCTTGGCACGCAGATTGACTTAAATTGCAGCCCGCGATTGGTTAAAATAACAAGCAGTATGGACATTAAAGAATTTTTATCGCAACCGATTAGTGACGAAGAAGTAGAGTTTTTGCCTATTCTCCCCGAAGAAGAAGGTGCTGACGGCAAAAAGTTAGATGTTCCGGAGGTGCTTCCCATCCTCCCTTTACGCAATACCATTTTGTTTCCCGGTGTAGTATTGCCTATTACCATTGGCAGAGATAAAAGCATTACCGCTGTCAAAGAGGCATACAAAGCCAATAAATTGATTGGGGTAGTCGGTCAAACTGACGGAAATATTGAGGAGCCGGAATTCAAGGACATTTTTACCATTGGAACGGTAGCGCAAATAATGCGGATGATAAAAATGCCCGATGGCAGCACCACGGCTATCATTCAGGGGCGAGTTCGTTTTGTAGTGCGCGAGTTGGTGCAAAGTGAGCCTTACATGAAAGCCAAAGTAGAATTGCTGCAAGATACTATGCCGGTAGAGGATAAAGAGTTTGACGCGCTCGTGTTAAGCATTAAAGATTTAGCGGCTGAAATCATAAAACTAAATCCGCAAATTCCGAGCGAGGCTTCCATTGTGTTGCGAAATATTGCGAACCCTGTTACACTTACCCATTTCATTTCTTCCAACCTCAACATTTCAACCATCGAAAAGCAACGGTTGCTCGAAGTGGCCGATATGCGTGTGCGTGTTCAATCGGTGCTGGAATACCTGAACAAAGAATTGCAGATGTTGCAGATGAAAAGCGACATTCAGAATAAAGTAAAGCAGGATATTGATAAACAACAGCGCGACTTTTTTCTTTCACAACAACTGAAAACCATTCAGGAAGAACTAGGCATGCACGGTGCCGATAAGGATATTCAGCGACTGAAAGATAAAATGAGCAAACTCACTTTGCCCGAAAAAGCAAAGGAGCAGGTGGACAAAGAATTGGAAAAGTTGCAACGTATGAACCCCGCTGCTGCCGAGTACAGTGTGGTGCTCAATTATGTTGACCTTATTCTCGATTTGCCTTGGGGCATTTATACCAAAGATGATTTCAATATCAAAAAGGCGAGTAAAGTTTTAAGTGATGATCACTTTGGTTTAGACAAAGTAAAAGATCGCATTCTTGAATATCTCGCAGTGCTGAAACTGAAAGGCGATTTAAAGTCCCCCATTCTTTGCTTAGTAGGTCCTCCGGGAGTTGGTAAAACTTCGTTGGGGCAGAGTATTGCCAAAGCCTTAGGCAGAAAATATGTGCGCATAGCCTTGGGCGGTTTGCACGATGAAGCCGAAATACGCGGACACCGTAAAACATACATTGGTGCCATGCCGGGCAGAATTATTCAGAGTTTGAAAAAGGCAAAAAGCTCAAATCCGGTTTTTATTCTTGATGAGGTAGATAAAATTGGTGCCGATTACAAAGGCGACCCTTCCAGCGCCTTGCTCGAAGTGTTAGACCCCGAGCAAAACCATGCGTTCTACGATAACTATTTAGAGTTAGAGTACGATTTAAGCAAAGTATTGTTTATAGCCACTGCCAATTCATTACAAACCATTCAACCGGCTTTGCGCGACCGCATGGAAATTATTCCCATTGAAGGTTATTCGATTGAGGAGAAATTGCAGATTGCCAAAAAGCACCTACTGCCAAAGCAATTGAGCAACCATGGTTTAAAAGCCAAGCAGGTACAACTAAGCGATAAAGTATTGGAGCGGTTAATTGAAGAGTACACCAAAGAAAGCGGAGTGCGCGAGTTAGACAGGCAATTGGCTTCCGTTATGCGAAATGTAGCAAAAAAAGTAGCGCTCAACGAAAAATATAATCCGAACGTAAAAGAAGAAGAACTGAGTAAAATTCTCGGTCCCGAAAAATTCGATAAAAGCATTTACACCGAAGAAAACATTCCGGGAGTTTCGGTTGGTTTGGCATGGACACCCGTTGGGGGCGATATTCTCTTTATTGAATCAACGCTAAGCAAAGGAAACGGTGCTATTACCCTTACCGGTAATTTGGGCGATGTAATGAAGGAGTCAGCCTCTACAGCAGTTACGTTCCTGAAGGCAAATGCTCAAAAGTTAGGTATTGATCCCGATGTTTTCAGCAAAGTAAATGTGCACTTGCATTTTCCGGAAGGAGCAGTGCCGAAAGACGGACCGAGTGCGGGTATTACTATTCTTACTTCATTGGCATCGTTGTTTACCCAACGCAAAGTAAAACCATACCTGGCCATGACGGGCGAAATAACCCTGCGCGGCAGAGTAATGCCCGTTGGCGGAATTAAGGAGAAAATTCTGGCTGCCAAACGAGCAGGTATTAAGGACATTATTATGTGCGAGAAGAACAAAAAAGATGTGGCGCAAATCAATCCCGACTACATTAAGAATATCCGTTTCCATTATGTGAAAAATATGGATGAAGTAGTAGAACTGGCGCTGCAAAAAAACAGAGTAAAAAATGGGATTGATTTTTCGCAGTTTGAGAAAAAGTAGTTACGACTTTGTTGAGTTTGCAAGAATTAAGTCAGGCAGAACGCAAAGTACCCAATATTCTTATCTTCGCCCGCCATGCAAAACAAGCCCGAAAACATACATCCCATTTTCAATACTCTACTAAACCGTGAGAGTAAAGAGAAATTGCTCAATCAGCGGGCAAAGGTGATTTGGTTTACGGGGCTTTCCGGCTCCGGGAAAAGCACCATTGCCAAGGGCTTGGAAAACGAATTACATCTGCTGGGCTATTTAACCATGGTGCTGGACGGAGATAATGTCCGCACGGGCATCAACAATAATCTCGGCTTTTCGGAAGAAGACCGCAAAGAGAACATTCGCAGAATTGCCGAGGTGGCAAAAATTCTTCTGAACTCGGGCGTAATAGCCATTTGCTGTTTTGTAAGCCCTACCGAGGAACTGCGAACCATTGCCCGCAACATTATAGGCAAAGACGACTTTGTGGAAGTGTTTGTAAATACCAGCATTGAGGAATGCGAGCGCAGAGATGTGAAAGGTCTTTACGCCAAAGCACGCAAAGGAGAAATAAAAGATTTTACGGGTATCAGTGCTCCGTTTGAAGCACCTGCAAATCCTGACGTAGATGTAAAAACCAACGGAAGAACCGTTTACGAAACTGTGCGCGAAGTGGTGGCGCATATTCTTCCATTAATAAAATGCACTAACAAAAACACCGAAGACCAAATAGTATTCTAACGCATGTCATACACACTCAATCACCTTAAAACACTCGAAGCCGAAAGCATTTTTGTACTGCGCGAAGTAGCGGCACAGTTTCAAAATCCGGCTATTCTTTTCAGCGGAGGAAAGGATTCCATACTGGTAACTTATCTGGCTAAAAAAGCATTTTACCCGGCACCTATTCCTTTTCCATTGGTGCATATTGATACCGGGCACAACTTTCAGGAAACACTCGATTACCGCGACAGCCTGGTGAAAAAACTCGGAGCAAAACTCATTATCGGCTCGGTGCAGGAAAGTATTGATAAAGGAAGAGTGGCGGAAGAAAAGGGTTACAGCGCTTCGCGAATCAGACTGCAAACCACCACCCTGCTTGATACTATTGAACAACACAAGTTCGATGCCTGCATTGGCGGAGCAAGACGCGATGAAGAAAAAGCAAGAGCGAAAGAGCGTTTCTTTTCGCACCGCGATGAATTCGGGCAGTGGGACCCGAAAAACCAGCGCCCCGAACTGTGGAATTTGTTTAACGGCAAAATGCACGTTGGCGAAAATTTTCGCGTATTCCCAATTTCAAACTGGACAGAGTTAGATGTTTGGCAATACTTAGCCATGGAAGGAATTGAAATGCCCTCGCTTTATTTTTCGCACAAGCGCAGGGTGTTTAACCGCGATGGTGTGTTGCTGGCTGAATCGCAATACATACCGATGAAACCAACTGAACAAGCCGAAGAAATGGTTGTTCGTTTTCGCACCATCGGTGATATTACCTCTACAGGCGCCACACTTTCCACTGCGGCATCGCTGGATGATATTATACAAGAAGTAGCTGCATCGCGCACCACCGAGCGGGGCGGAAGAGCCGATGATAAACGCAGCGAAACCAGTATGGAGGATAGAAAGAAGGAGGGATATTTTTAATGCCCCGCCCTTACCCTCCCCTAAAAGGGAGGGAATACTTAACAATGCAATATGATGAATAACGAAAAAAATAAAGACAATACAACTTCCTCCCCTTTGGGGAGGTCAGGAGGGGCTTTCGACAGCAACTCTTACTTAAACATGGAACTTCTCCGTTTCACCACTGCCGGTAGTGTGGATGACGGAAAATCAACTTTAATTGGTCGCTTGCTTTACGACAGTAAATCAATTTTTGAAGATCAGTTAGAAAACATTGAAGCTACCAGCAAACGCAGAGGCGAAGCAACCGTAAACCTTGCCTTACTTACCGATGGGTTAAAAGCTGAGCGCGAACAAGGTATTACGATTGATGTAGCCTATCGCTACTTCTCTACGCCCAAGCGCAAATTCATTATTGCCGATACACCCGGACACATTCAGTACACGCGCAACATGGTTACGGGAGCCAGCACGGCTAACCTTGCTATTATTCTGGTAGATGCCCGCCAGGGAATTGTGGAGCAAACCAAACGCCACAGCATTATCGCATCGCTGCTGGGCATTCCGCACATTGCGCTTTGCATCAACAAAATGGATTTGGTGAATTACGATGAAGCGGTGTACAACAACATAGTTTCGGAATACCGCGAGTTTGCCACACGCTTAAAAACAAAGGACATTCACTTTATTCCCATTTCGGCTCTGAATGGCGATAATGTGGTGCATCGCTCGCAAAACACCAATTGGTACGAAGGCGTTACGCTGATGTATTTGCTCGAAAACATTCACATTGCCAGCGATATTAACCACATTGATATGCGCTTTCCGGTGCAATATGTCATCCGCCCGTACAGCGATGAATTTCACGACTACCGCGGTTATGCCGGACGAATTGCCAGCGGAGTTATTCGCAAAGGCGATAAAGTAGTGGTATTGCCTTCGGGCTTTACTTCCACCGTTAAGTCGGTTGAATTGGATGGTAAAGAATTAGACGAAGCTTTTGCTCCCCTTTCGGTTACCGTTCAGTTGGAGGACGATATAGATATTTCGCGGGGCGATATGTTGGCGCGCGAAGGAAACATTCCCAAACAAAGTCAGGATATTGAAGCCATGGTTTGCTGGATGAGCGACAAACCACTTCAGCTAAACGGCAAGTATTTTCTGAAACACACTACTAAAGATGCCCGTGCGGTAGTGAAAGAAGTGAAATACAAACTTGACATCAACACACTGCACCGCATTACCGAAAACCCGCAAATAGGAATGAACGATGTGGGGCGAATTACCCTACGCACTACGGCACCCCTTTGCTTTGATGCTTACACCAAAAACCGCGACACCGGAAGTTTTATCCTGATTGATGAAGGGACAAACGTAACGGTAGGGGCGTGTATGATTATTGATTAAGGGGAAACTAACCAGTGGGCATAAGTAATACTACTTCCCTTTACCTTCTATCTCCTCAGGGCTTTTGTAGTCGGCAGGTACTTTAAAGTCGGCTTCGGTAAAGTCAGTTTCGGTTGCCGATACAAACTGATAGGCGCTTATTGTTTTGCCGGAGAGGTCTCTTGTAACCGACTCAACAGGAAAGCCTTTCAGTTTTTCTTCGCTTAAGCCCGCAAGTGCATGGTGGTCTCTAAAAAAAGGATAGTATTTGTAAAACTCGGGAGCAAACTTTTTGCTTACCCAAACTTCGGTTTCGTGCTTATCGGTTTTAATCAAAATTTTCTCGCAATTCAGTCCGCCAATCTCTTTGCTCTCACCGGTTTTGGTAACAGTTATGCGTCCAACAGTAGCATCCTTACTCACGCTTACCTTATCAATCGGAATTTTGTAATAAGCTTTTTGTGCTCCTTCAACCACAGGGCTTTCGTTGTAAGTAAGCAACTGGGCGTTGGTTATATCGGGAATAAAATGGGTGGTGCTGGTTTGCGAGCCGTTGCCAAACAACATTTTCATTTTACAACGGTTGGCACTAACATACCAACTTACGGTAATGTCGGTTTTGGAAATGCCTACAAACTTTTGGGTAATGATGTAGCCCTTTTCGGCAAATGCAGTTGTAGTTAACACTGCTAATGCAAATACAGTTAATATTCTCTTCATACACTATAAATTTTATGGACCTACAATACCTTTTACTTGTGCACTGTTATAGTTTCCATCCGCCAATCCGAACATAGGTTTGTTGTTGCGTTTTATTGCCCAGCCCGGAGCACCGCTACCTGGTCCGTAAAACGGCAATAACCCACCGGGTATGGGAATTGGGATACACACATTTCCTACAATAGGAACAGCCACACAAACTTCGAGTTGCACATCAATAAAGCCGGCAGTTCCGTACTGCCCAAAACCGCCTCCGTTACCACCGTTAATGGTGGGAGTAATATTTATGCTGATTGTAACTCCCGAAATATTGAATGGAATAGAAACAGGATAATTAGCGGTATGTCCCGCACCGGGAATAGATGTTACACAACAAGTAGCACTGTCGCCCGGCTCAATCAAACCAATGAGCAAGCCGGTACCCTGTGCCACTCCTCCGCCTTGCCCCAACTCCGAGCCACCACCTCCGGCAAATCCGAACCCGATAACTATTGAGCCAATAAGCGGAAGACTGGGTGTGCCGATAGCTAAGCCAACTGACCCCCCACCGCTGCCTCCACCGTAAATTGCTCCGGTGTTTATTAAGTAAGTTCGAGTAGTAAGGTTCATGGCATTGCCTCCGGGTTCGCCCGGTTGCCCGCCTACCACAATCAAATTGCCGTTAAACGTAAACGAACCGCCATCGCCTCCTCTTCCTAAAATATCGCCATCGTTTACAATACAAACCACCGAATTAGGATCAAGATTTCCGGTGGTGTAAGCAGGAGTAGTTGTATTGGCAGAACGAATAGTTACTGCATTGCTCACATTAAACAGAATAAACTGTGCGGGGCTTGTAGGCAGGTTGTTCATAGCTTGCAAATCGTAATTGTATTGGTCAACAGGTAAGTTGATTTGCAAAGGCGGGCGGATGTAGATATTATACACCTGATACCTAATCTTATCATCACAAAAAGCCTGAATAATGATGGGGTAGTTGCCTCCCACCGGAGCGCACATATCTACCTTCACAACAATATCCAAGGTTCCGGCTGAATCAATGGTGGTGTTTCCGTTAAAATGTACTGAAACACCTTGAGGTAAACTAGCGAGGTAAATAACATTGATGTCCTGATTGCCATGTAACTGCGTTACGGTAATGGTCGAAAATGCTGAATCGGAAATTACACGGTCAATGGTATCGGTAGGGTCGTCAATAGTCATTACAAAATCGCACTCGTTGCAATGGCGTTCGTAAACTTTCAGCCAGCACTCTCCGTTCCAGTATTCAATTACGCTGTCCTGCGTATTGAAAATGGTTAAGCCTTTAAGGGGATTGGCAATGGCATCGCGCTGGGCAGAGGTAAGGCGGGTAAGCCCCAATCCTTTTTTATCCGATTCAAGTTGCAAAACTGCGCTGCTGTCGGGAATAAGAATGTTGATGCCCACTTGTGCATTGGAGTCAAGCACCAGCAATACAAAAAGCAGAAAAGCAAAAGAAAATTTATTCATGCCGCAGCAGTAGTTTCAAAGGTTCCAAAAATAGAATTTTCAGAGTACAACACCGTCAGGATTTTCAATAACTGCTTTTTCATCGGGGGAGAGTTCCAGTTCATAAACAAGTTTTTCGGGAGTTGGTCGAACCACTATGAACAACAGCACAAAAACAACTGTAATAACCGTAAAAAGGTTATTGCCGGTTAACTGATACGCTATCAATGAAAATAAAGAAGCGCCTTCCCAAAGAGCAAATCGAGTAATCATTGTTAAGCGGTAACCGGTTAGTTTTTCGGATAGTGAAGAAACCGTTTTGAGTGCAGTTAGTTTTGTGCGATAAATAAACGAACCGGTTGAAAAGGAGAGCAGCGCCACCGCGGGCACAAAATACATTAACACGGTTGCAAAAGTTTTATCAGCCTGTTCGGGCATTAGGCTGGTATGTAAGTACACCAGTACCATCAAAAAAATTACCTGCCCCATTGTAAGGGCAAAGTGCAATAAAGCGAGTGACTTAAAATAAGCTTTCGAGGTCATACAGAATTACTTAAACAACAACATGCCTCCGAAAGTGGCAAGCAAGCCGAGCAGTATACTGGCAACAATGTAGGTAAGTGCGTAAACATGTTGCCCATCGCGCAGCAGCGAAATGGTTTCTAACCCGAAAGCGGAAAAAGTGGTAAAGCCTCCGCAAACGCCTGTCATAATAAACAAGCGCCACTCGGCAGATATGTGTGTTTTTTCGCCTAAACCGAATACCGAACCAATCACCAAACAACCGATAATGTTTACCACCAGCGTTCCAACGGGAAAAGGCTGCGAAATTTTTGATTGCAATAACTGCGATAACAGAAAACGGGCAACACCTCCTATAAAACTTCCGGTGCCTACTAACAAAATAAGTTGCATGGCACCAAACGTAGCATTTTTTGAAGTGAGGACGAAAGGATTTTACACACGCCTATTTTATTCTTTGTGCTTACTGCATCTGTTTTACTTTTACCACCCATGCGGAACGCACTTGCATTGTTTTTTCTGTTTGCACATTTGCACCTGTTTGCACAAAATGCGTTTTGGAGTAACAACGGTTTGGTATCGGTAAAAGATGGCGCATATCTTTCCGTAGTGGGCGATGCATACAATCAGAACAACGGCATTTACAACAACACCGATAGTATTTTTGTAACGGGCAACTGGACACACAACGCCCCTAATCGTTGTTTCGACTCGATTGGCACAGGCTGGGTGTTTTTATGGGCAGCCGACCAGCACATTAAAGGAAACAGCGAAACGCATTTTCATCACCTTACTTTAAAAAATCAGGGAGTAAAGTATGGCGATTTGGATGTGTATGTAGATGGCACGCTCAACCTCACCGACCGCGAATTGAGCATGGATAATAATACGGTGTGGTGTTTGAACCCATCTTCGGTAACTGCGGTTGAACGAACCAGCGGTTACGTTTCGAGCTTACAGGACGGAGGTTTGCTTCGCAGAACCAATTCAACCGATGCATACTTGTTTCCTGTTGGTTCTAACCTGGGTGTTTTTCGTTACCGCCCGGTAGAGTTTCAGCCAAAAGCAAACAACGAAAATCATTACAAAGCCCGCTTTGCCAATGTTGACCCCACTATGGAAGGATTTGACCGCAATGACCGCTTTCATTTAGTATGCGAAATAAATCCCGACTGGTATCATCGGCTTTATCACATAACCGGAAACGATTCTGCCGACATCACCATCTTTTACAACACCCTTGATGATGGAAACCAATGGAACGACATTGTGCACTGGCAGGTGGTTCCCGAATGGCAGAGCATTAAACGCGATACGATTGTTGCAGGTAATCCGTTTAACCGCATCTCAAAATTTACATGGGATAATTACGTGTATTCGCCTTTTGCGTTGGCACTTACCACCGAATCGTATGCCGTTGCCGGAGTAGATACCATGATTTGGCGAACCGATACCATTCAACTGAATGCCTTTGGCGGATTGCATTATGAATGGACTCCCGACTACAACATGGATTGCAACGATTGTCAAACGCCACAGGTTTGGCCCGATACCACTACTACTTATTACCTTACTGTTGCTGATGGCAGAGGTTGTTACGATTACGACAGCGTAGTAGTGTTTGTGCGAAACAAACCGCTTACCATGTTCTTTATTCCGAATACAATTACACCTAATGGCGATGGCTATAACGACCGCTGGTACATTCGCGATTTGGAGCGTTACCCCGACAACGAAGTCCGCATTATTAACCGCTGGGGCGATGAAATTTTCTTTCAGAAACCGTACGAAAATAACTGGGAAGGAACATGGAAAGGGGAGCGATTGCCCGGGGCAACCTATTACTACATCATCAAAATAAAATACAATGGCGATGTGTACGATTTTAACGGACCATTAACTGTAGTGCGCTGATGAAAAAAAATGCTGTTTGGTTTTTGTTGTTCACGTGTTTGCTTGCTGAAGCACAGCAGGTGGAATCGTTTTCTCTGTTGCGCGAAAATGCGTTTACGCTAAACCCTGCGTTAGCAGGTATGCAAGGCTGGCTGCACGGAACCATAACCGGTAGAAAACAGTTTACCAAAATTGAGGGAGCGCCCTACACCGCTATGCTTGCCATGAACGGACAGATTGAAGGAAAGAATGTGGGCTTAGGCGGCTACCTGATACATGATGTTACCGGACCAACAAGCAAATCGGCTGTTACTTTATCTGCCGCATATAACATTCAACTGTATAAAACGCGTGCTGCTAAATATTCCTCTAAGCGCAGCGACCATTTGCTGAGTGTTGGGCTTGCCATTAGCGTAGTCCAATATCGCTTGCGTGGCGACCAACTTTTGGTAAACGATGCCAACGACCCCGACCTTTATACTACACGCGGCTTTAAAATTTATCCCGATTTATCGCTCGGTGTTTACTATAAGTACAAAGAGAATTTTTACGCAGGCTTTTCGGTACCGCAGTTGATGGGTTTAAATATTGATTATGCCGGCAGCGATGGCATTGCGCGCATTAAAAAGATACAGCACCTCTATTTTTTGATTGGTGGAAAAATTGAATGGGCGCGCGGCAATTTCAGTGTTGACCCAGTTGCAGCTTTCCGTTGGGTAAAGGGCGCACCTTTTCAAGGCGATGCCGGTTTGCGTTTTGTAATGTATAAAGTGTTTTGGCTGGGAGCGGTTTACCGCAGCAGAAACTACATGGTGTTCGATGCAGGGTTTAACATCAAAGATAAATTCAGCCTTTCGTATGCTTACGATTTGAACCTTGCCAAATACAGGCGCGATGTGGGTTCAACACACGAAGTTTCGCTTTCGTTTACCGTATCGCGGGCGCAGCGGGTTTGGCGCGGCAAAGGTCCGGCATTGCGTTTTTGATTTTTTACTTCTGTATGCCGCTTAGCCGCGAGTACTTCTTGTAGTTATCAATCACCGTTTTAGTGATTTCGTAGTCGCTGCTGTATTTCAAGAACTCCAAAGGCAAATTGCAGAAGTCAATAAAATCATCGTAATAGGCTTCGGGCAGGTCAATCAGTTCGTTTTCGTTGTAGTAGTGCAATAACTCTTTAAAAATTCTTCTGCGGTCGTCTTCTTTAATCTGCTTTTTGAGTTTCTCGCGCTCTTGTGCACGGCTGCTCAGTATTTCGTAAAGCGCACTGATAGGACTGGTGAACGGTTGGATGATAGGGCGGTCTAATTCTTTTGGTGTTAATCCCAATCTTTTACGCTCATCTTCTATTTGCTCCAACGTTTTGGGTGCTTTAATAATTACCGCCTGATTTAGTCCGGTTGTAAGCGGCTCAATAGAGATGTTCAGCGAATACTCGGCACGTGCTACAGTATCGGTAATCATAAACTTAGTAGTACGGTAACCCGGGTAAAAAAGAAAAAGCGTATCGGTTTTATTGATTTTAAGATTTGCCAAACCGTTGGCATCGGTAGCATTTGTAGCGCTCGAATTGGGATTTATAATACTTACCCCCGAAAGCGCTTTCTGCGTGTAACTATCGAACACATACAGTTTTAGCGTTACGGTATCTCGTTGTGCGTTAGTTTTTGTTACACACAAAAGCAACAATAAAATAGCCGTTAAACGAAAGGTCATACAGTAACAGTGGCGAATGATAACGTGTTTTTGTGAGCGTTTGTATGTTAAGGGTAATTGTTTGCAAAAATTTTGTGCCTCAATACTTTTAGCCCTTCTGAAATTCTACTCAAAAGGTGCTTTGCAACTTACAGCAGTAAGCGGCAAGGGCAAAATGAAATTTGTTACATTTACTAACAACAGCGAGGGCTCAGCCTCATTTTATTCACCAAAACCATTTGTTATGAAAAGCATTTACTTTCTATTAGTCGGAACCATCCTGCTATCAACTATGACAGGGTGCAAAAAAATTTTAGGAAAAAAGTCGAATTCCAAAGTATTTAAAGCCGATTTATTTAAACTCAACTTACAGGCACAATTGAACGGTGCCGTTGGCTATGCCATAGTAATAAACCAAAACGGCAGTTTGGCGGACAGCGCTTCATTTGGCATTGCACAACAAAATGCTTCAAGCGGTACCAATATACCTGCTTCGGTATATGCCGACATTAACATTGCCAGTGTTACCAAAGCACTTACGGGGATGGCGGTTATTAAACTGTTGGAACAAAACAGCGTGCCGCTCAATAGCAGTATAGCTCCCTGGCTGCCTTCTGTGTGGACGGTGAGTGGAGCAGTAAGCAATATCACTTTTCACGAGTTGCTTACACATACATCAGGTATTAGGCAAAGTATTACTTCGTGGGATTCTTTACGGTCGGTGGCAGCACGACCGTTGGCGGGCACCAAAACCTATTCGTACGCTAATGCCAATTTTGCTCTTTTCAGGGCTATTATTCCCAAACTATACAAAACCAATTTATTCAACAATATGGAAACGGTAGGCCCCGGTTTTGAAACATGGATGGATAACCAATACATAACTGCTATGCAAGAGTTAGTGTTCAGCCCGGCACAAATAGCTAATGCTATATGCAATGTAGATCCGATGAAAACTACCATGATGGCTTTTAATGAAGTAGGAACACCACTCATACAACGAAACACCGGTGACTGGACAGCGATTAGCGGAGGCGGAGGCTATTATCTTTCTACTTTTGAAATGGCAAAGGCAATGGCATATCTGGCGCACACCGGCAACATACTTAGCACAGCCCAAAAGAAAACAATGGACGACAACCTGTACGGTTGGGACCCCGAAGATGCGTTCAACACCGATTACGGAAGAGCGTATGGCAAGGATGGAGCCTTGTTTTGGGACAACAACAACAGCGGTGGCGTAGATGCAGGCGATTCGGGATTGCAAACCTGGGTAGGCAAGTTTCCGGGAGGTATTGAGTTGGCACTTTCGGTAAACTCGCTGGGTAGCAGTTGGCGGAATTTACCGTTTATTGTACGCGTGGCTTACGAGAATGCCTGGGTGCAACCGTAGTTTGTTAGCCTCAGGATGTTTTAAAACTTTCGAAGGCTTACATCCGCTCCGGCACATCAATACCCAACAACTTCATTGCTTTCTTTATTACAATACCGGTTTGATTTGAAAGCGCTACACGGAAGTTTTTCAGTTGTTCAGTTTCGGCATTCAGAATGGAAAGGTCGTGATAGAACTTGTTGTAAAGTTTGGCAAGGTTGTACACATAGTTTGCCACTTCGCTGGGGTCGTATTTTTCGGCAGCAGCTTTTACTACGTTTTCGTATTCGCTTAGTTGAATGATGAGTTCGCGTTCTACTTCGTGTAACCCCGAAAGGGTTTCAAACCCTGTCGGGGTTACTCCGGCTTTGCGGATAACCGCCCGTATCCGCGCATGTGTGTATTGAATAAACGGACCGGTATGCCCGTGGAAGTCAATACTCTCCTCGGGGTTAAAGATTATTTTCTTGTATGGATTAACGCGCAGCACAAAATATTTTAAAGCACCCAAGCCGATAGTGCGGTAAAGTTCCTTTGCCTGCTCATCGGTAAAGCCTTCAATTTTTCCAAGTTCTTTGGTGCGCTCTTCGGCA
The DNA here is from genome assembly GCA_026129525.1 of Chitinophagales bacterium. GTDB lineage: Bacteria > Bacteroidota > Bacteroidia > Chitinophagales > LD1 > Bog-950. Next base: position 72,463 of record JAHCHW010000006.1, read on the forward strand.
ATGCGTAGTACTTCGGCAATCAAATCATCGGCATCGGCAGTTTTTCCTTCGCGGCTTTTAAAACGCCCGGTGGGCGATTCAACAAGTGCATAACTCAAATGGTAAATGCCATCTGCCCATTGCTTACCGAGTTTTTGCAAAGCGAGTTTCAAAACTTTGAAGTGGTAATCCTGCTCATTCGCCACCACGTAAATCATCTTCTCCATGCCAAACTCTTTGTGGCGAAGTTCGGCAGTGCCTAAGTCCTGTGTAATATAAATGGAGGTACCATCGCTGCGGAGCAACACTTTTTCATCTAAGCCATCGGGTGTTAAGTCCACTATCACCGCGCCATCGGCCCGCTTTTTGAAAACATTTTTCCTAAGACCTTCTTCAATAATATCCTTACCCAGTTTGTATGTTTCGCTTTCGTAGTAATCTTTTTGAAAATCTATGCCCAGCACTTTGAAAGTTTCGTGAAAACCTTCGTACACCCAACCGTTCATTTGCTTCCAAAGGGCAATGGTTTCCGGGTCATCGGCTTCCCACTTCAACACCATTTCCTGCGCTTCTTTAAAAATGGGAGTCAGTTTAGCAGCCTCGTCTTTATCGTCCGGTTTATTCGGAATGTTCTCCAATTCCTGTTTTACAACTTCACCAAACTTTACGTACCAATCGCCCACAAAATGGTCGCCTTTAACTCCGGTTGATTGAGGGGTGGAATTATTACCATAGCGCTTATACGCTACCATACTTTTGCTGATGTTAATGCCGCGGTCGTTGTAAATATTCACCTTGGTTACATCTTCGCCTGTCGCTTTCAGTATTTCTCCCATCGAAAAACCCAACAGCATATTGCGAACATGCCCTATGTGGAGCGGTTTGTTGGTATTAGGCCCGCAATATTCCAGCACTACTTTTTTGTGGTTGGCGGGAAATGTGCCGTAAGTTACATTGGCAGAAATTTCCTTCAATCTGTTCAGCCAGTAATCATCGGTAAGCGATAAGTTCAGGAAACCTTTAATTACATTGAACTTGCCGACTATACCTGTTTTCTCTTTCAGTTTATTGCCTAACAACTCCGCTGTTTGTTCAGGTGATTTTTTCGAAATTTTTGTAAGGGAGAAAACTACAATGGTGTAATCGCCTTCGTGTTCTTTCTTTGTAATGTTGATGGTAACTAGTTGTGGTGAAAGATCAACTCCGTATTCCTCTTTGAAAATATCTACTACCCCTTGCTTTAATACTTCTTCCAGTATCATCTCTAAAAATTAAAACCACAAAAGCACATAGAAAATATAGAATACAGAATAGCATCTCTATGTTTTCTATGTATCTATGTGGTAAGTTTTTTGATTCCTATATCGGGGCTAAAAATATACTTTCGCACACAATTTTTACGGAGCATGGCAAAGCGTCAAAAATACCGCGAACTCATTTCACAGTCTTTCGATTTTCCTCAGCGCGATTTTAAGGAGGAGAAAGGCACCTTGCAGTGGAACGACCTGCCGCTGATGGAAATAGCCGAGAAATACGGCACGCCTTTGCGGATTACCTACCTGCCCAAAATTGGTCAGCAAATTCAGAAAGCGCGCAGGCTGTTTAACGCTGCCATAGCCAATAACGATTACCGGGGCGACTATCACTACTGTTACTGCACTAAAAGTTCGCATTTCAGTTTTGTGGTGGAAGAAGCGCTAAAAAACAAAGTGCATATCGAAACTTCTTCGGCTTTCGACTTTGAACTGATTAAGCGATTAGAGGAGAAGAAGAAGATTAAGAAGGAAAATTTCATTGTTTGTAACGGGTTCAAACCGCAGAAATACATTGATAAAATTCTGGAGGCATACAACAACGGTTACAAAAACATCATTCCTGTGTTGGATAACATGGATGAACTGGAAAAGTATGGTACGCCTTCGGGCACACTGAACATTGGTATTCGTATTGCTGCCGAAGAAGAGCCGAAATATGAGTTCTATACTTCGCGCCTCGGTGTGCGCTACAACGATATTGTTCCGTTTTATCAGCAGAAAATTCAGAACAACCCCAACTTTAAGTTGAAGATGTTGCACTTCTTTATTGACACGGGAATAAAGGATGTAAACTATTACTGGACGGAGTTTCACAAAGCATTGGATGTTTACTGCGACCTGAAAAAGATTTGCCCCGAATTGAGTGCTATTAACCTTGGCGGTGGAATGCCCATTAAGCACTCGCTTACGTTCGATTTCGATTACGAATACATGATTAACGAAATTGTTACCCAACTTAAAAACACCTGCAATGCCGAAGGAGTGGATGAGCCGGATATTTTTACCGAATTCGGCAGTTACACGGTGGGCGAAAGCGGCTGTGTAATTTTCAGTGTGCTGGGAGTAAAAAACCAAAACGACCGCGAAACGTGGTACATGCTCGATGGCTCACTGATGAACAACCTTCCTGATATTTGGGGGCTTTCGCAACGGTTTATTATGCTGCCCATCAACAAGTGGGACGATGAATACAAGCATGTAAACCTGGGCGGCATTACCTGCGATGTAGGCGATTACTACAACAGCGATGCTCACATTAACCAAGTGTATTTGCCCAAGATTAAACCCGGAGAAAAACTCTACATCGGCTTTTTTAATACGGGCGCTTATCAGGATACTCTAAGCGGCTACGGTGGAATAAAACATTGCCTGCTGCCCTCACCGCCTCACATTCTGGTGGATGAAAAAAAGAAGAATGAATTTACCTACCGCGTTTTTGCCGAAGAGCAAAGTGCCGACAGCATGATGAAGATTTTGGGTTACTGATTTTTATATCGCCTTACTAAACGTATTCTTTTTCTCCAACTCATTGTTTCGCAACAAGTGCAAATCGAAGGCACGGCAGATGTTGCGAATAAAATGTTTGCCGGTGGCGGTAACTGTCATTTCGTTTTCACTCCATGTAAGCAATCCGTCAGCGGCTAAAAGTTCCAATTCGGGGAAAGTGAATTGACGAAGGAGCGATAAGTCTTCTTGGCGGAAAGTAACATACCCGCGGCAACTTACATCCAATATGTATGCGCGGAAGGCTTCGTCTTCTTCGCTTAAAAAGTAACCGCGTTGCAAAGGCAGTTGGTTTTGCTTAATGCCTTCGTAGTAGTCGCTCAGCAGTTTTTTGTTTTGGGCAAAAGCATTGCCCGTGTCGCTGATGCTTGAAACACCCAAGCCCAACATTACTTCGGTAGCTTGCGTGGTATAACCCATAAAGTTGCGGTGCAGAGTGCCGTTCTGCGAAGCAATGTAAAGGTCATCGGTAGTCAGTGCAAAGTGATCCATGCCTATGTCCACATAGCCGGCTTGTGTAAGCAGTTCTTTTCCGGCTAAGTATAGTTGCAATTTCAGTTCAGCCGAAGGCAAATCGCTTTCATCGAACAAGCGCTGCCCTTTGCTGGTCCAGGGCACATGGGCATAGCTGTAAAACGCAATGCGGTCGGGACGCAGTTCAATTATTTCGCGGATGGTTTTCTGAATTCCCTCCAACGTTTGTTTGGGCAAGCCGTAAATCAAGTCGTAGTTCACCGATTGGTAACCCACCGCACGGGCGGTATCGGTAGCGCGCTTCACGTTTTGTAAAGGTTGAATACGGTTAATGATGCGCTGCACTTCGGGGTCATTATCCTGCACACCAAAACTCACCCGCCTGAAACCAAGTGTATATAAAGTTTTGAGGTGCCCTTCGGTAGTATTGTTCGGATGTCCTTCAAAACTAAACTCGTGCTGCGGATGAATCACCGAGTCCTGAAAAATAAATTGGAGTAGTGCAGCAAGATTTTCGGGAGCAAAAAAACTGGGGGTTCCTCCGCCTAAGTGTATTTCGCGCAACACGGGAGGCGAATCCATAAGTGCGCGATACATCTGCCATTCCTTCTTTATGGCTTGTATGTATTCCTCTTCCACACTGTGATTGGTCGTAATTTTTTTGTTACAGCCGCAGTAGGTGCAAAGCGCCTCGCAAAACGGAAGATGGATATAGAGGCTGATGCCTTCTTTATTGTTATGTGTACTAAACCGGCTGCGGAAAGTTTCTTTCCACCGAGCGACATCAATCGAATCTTTCCAAAACGGCACGGTGGGATAGCTGGTGTAACGCGGCACCGGTTGGTTGTATTTGGCTATGAGCGAGGGTGAAATCATCCCGACAAAATTAAGCAGTTTGGCTTGCCCACCACTGCGCGCACTCACCATCGGAACCTGTGCAATAGTTACTGAAAGTTTCTACCCACTCAGCCGAAGTATTCAAACAGGGCACACGGACAAATTCTGTTCCTCCACTTTCTAAAAACAATTCCTTTCCGCGGTCGTCCATTTCCTCCAACGTTTCCAAACAATCGGTTACAAAAGCGGGGCACAGCACCAACAGCTTTTTTATTCCCTTTGCCGGAAGTTCGCGCAAAGTATCTTCGGTAAAAGGTTGAATCCATTTATCGGAACCGAGACGCGATTGAAAAGTGAGGTGAACTTTCTCCTTCTCCAATCCTAATTTTTCAGCTACTAACTGAGTGGTAACTTTTACCTGATGCTTGTAGCAGGTTTGCCATGCGGCTGATTTTATTTCGCAACACTCTCCGCTGCTGTAGCAATGGTTTTTAGTGGTGTCCGATTTTTTTAAATGGCGCACCGGCAGCCCGTGATAACTAAAAAGGTAAGCGTCAAAACTCCCTTTGCTTAAAAAAGGTTTAATGCTGTCGGCTAACGAAGCAATGTAGCCGGGCTCGTTATAGAAAGGTTTCAGAATGCGGAGTTTTGCCTGTGGCGTTTGCTTACGAATTTGCTCCAACACATACTCCAGTGCCGTTTCGTACGAACTCATGGCATAATGCGGATACATAGGCGCTATCAGAATTTCGTTCAGCTTACCCGCTTTCTTTTCCAAGAGTTGCAAGGCTTGTGCAGGCGAAGGATTGCCATAGCGCATAGCCACTGCAACAGGCATCTTTGTTCTTTCTTCTGCCAATGCGGCAAAGTCATCGGTAATTACTTTCAGTGGCGAGCCTTTTCCGCTCCATATACTTTGATAGGCTTTTGCCGATTTAGGTGCGCGGAACGGCACAATAAATCCCTTCACCACAAGCGCACGGATAGGCGCAGGAATATCAATCACGCGTCCGTCCATTAAAAATTCGTTCAGGTATTTCCGTACATCCGGTACAGCAGGACTATCGGGCGAGCCGAGGTTGACAATAATCAGTCCTTTCCCTATTTCATTCATGCCGCGAAAGTGCTTTCTAATTCCAAACAACAAAAGGTTGAGTGGAATAGTTTTGTCATGGAAGTGTAAAATTCGAGTCAAAACCATTGATTTTGGAACAAAATCTGTCCATCCAAATCTACACCCGGCAGAGAATTGTCATAGAAGTGTCATTTTTTTCAAAACTGACATACCTCATCTTGGGGTTTATACGCGCTATTTCATCTTTGCTCTTGAGTTTAAGAAATGAATGTAAAGAGTATGGAAAAGTATCAGACGCGCTTGGTGGTGGCGGGTGTAAACTACCGGAAAACTGCCCTTGAAATACGAAGCAAATTCGCACTTACCACAGAGCATGTAAAAAGCATTTATGCCGATGTGGAGTTTATTTTGCCCGGAGATTTTTTCATTCTCTCAACCTGTAACCGCACCGAAATTTACTGCACCACCAATCAACCTCAACAGTTGCTGAATGTTTTTAGCCGTTACAGCAATGCCACTCCCGAAGAAACCGAAGAATATACTTTCGTTAAAACAGGCGATGAAGCCATTCATCATTTGTATCGCGTAGCTTCAGGGCTCGATTCGCAAATATTGGGCGATTATGAAATTATCGGTCAGTTGAAAAATGCTTTTGCTTTAGCAAAAGCGCACAAACGTGCAGGTGGTTATCTCGAAAAATTAGTGAACGGCTCACTGCAAGCCAGCCGTCAGGTGCGTAACCGCACTTCGGTTTCCGATGGCACTACTTCGGTTTCGTATGCCGTTATCCGCTTGCTGAAACAAAAATTGGCGGAAAGCGAAAGCGCCAACATTTGCCTGATGGGAATGGGAAAATTCGGTGAGTTGACGTTGAGAAATCTGCAACACTATTTGCCGCAACATCGCCTTACGGTTATTAACCGCAACGAAGAGCGCGCACAACAGGTGTCGGAAAAATACGCGGTGCCATACGTGAAAATGGAACAGTGCAACGAGGTGCTGCGCCAATCGGATATAGTAGTAGTGGCTACCGGTGCCGACCATCCTATTGTTACTAAAGCACAAATAGAAAATTCGCCTGTGCGTATGGTGTTCGACCTTTCGGTTCCGTCCAATGTAAGTGCCGATGTGAAACAACTGCAAAACGTAGAGTTTTATGATATTGACAGCCTGTCGGAAATCATTAACGAAACACTTACGCGAAGGACTAACGAAGTTCCCTTTGCGCTTGAGATAATTGACGAACACATTCGTGAGTTTAAAGAGTGGGAAGCACGCAGGGCGCTGTATGTGCCGGTGCTCAACTAAGGCGTATTCGTAATTTCCATCGTTTGTTTAATTCTGAAAAATGCCCGCAACTATCCGCATAGCTACCCGTGGCAGCGCTTTGGCGCTGTGGCAGGCGAATGAGGTAAAGAGCAGACTGGAACAGCGCGGATACACCTGCGAAATTGTTACCGTGCAAAGCAGTGGCGATGTAAATCTTACACAACCCATTTATGCGCTCGGCATTGCAGGCGTTTTTACCAAAGAGTTGGATGCGGCTTTATTGAACAACGATGCGGATATTGCAGTTCACTCTCTGAAAGATGTTCCCACACAATTGGCACAAGGGCTTGCATTAGCAGCAGTGTTGGAACGAGGTGCACATCAGGATGTAGCAATCATTAAGCGAAAGGAAATACTGAACTATCCGCAAAGTATTGCCACCATTGCCACCAGTAGTTTAAGACGCAGAGCACAGTGGCTGGCAAAATTTCCGAAGCATGTAACAGTTCCCATTCGCGGCAATGTGCAAACGCGCATGCGGAAGTTTAATGAGGAAGAAAAAACCGATGCGGTCATTTTTGCGAAAGCAGGATTGGAGCGCATGAATATGTTGCCCGATGATGCGGTGGCGCTGGATTGGATGTTACCTGCACCCGCACAGGGAATTGTAGGCATTGTTTGCCGAGAAAACGCTTCAGCCATGCAGCAAGTGTGCGAAGCAATCAATCATCAACCTTCGTTTATTGCGGGAAGCATTGAGCGCGATTTTATGAAAACACTCATGGGCGGTTGCTCGGTTCCGGTAAGTGCATTGGCGTTGGTAAATGAAAACGGAATTGAATTTCGCGGAGCCATTCACGCATTTGACGGCAGTCGTTTTTTTGAAGTGAAAGAAACTATTGGTACAACTGATTGGAAAAATGCCGGAAGAGATGCAGCGCTGAAATTGCTGAAGCAACCCGGTGCTGCTGAACTGATGGAAGAAATACGAAACAAAAAGTGGAGCGATGCGGATACTGAGCACTAAACCGCTTTCAGCCGATGAATTGGAGTTTGCTGCCTCGCAAGGGGCAGAAGTGCAGTGCATAGAAGTTATCCGCACCGAGCCGCTTGCTTTTCAATTGCCCGATGCAAACACCTACGATGCGGTGGTGTTTACAAGCGCCAATGCCTTGCGTTACTTTTTCAGGAACGATAATGCAGCAGCCGCGCTTGCGGGTAAAACAATTTTTTCCATTGGCGGAAAAACCGAGCAGCACCTGAACGTGAAAGGATTTGCACCGCAGTTAACTGCTTACAATGGCGAGCAGTTGGCTGATAAAATAATTGCTTCGGCAACTTCACAAGCAGTGCTTCATCCGTGCAGCAGTATTCGACTCCCTATTTTGGAACAAAAATTCAAATCGGCAGGAATTGCATACACTTCGCTGCCGGTGTACCACACTTCTTTACTAAGCAATGTAAAGGCAGAAGGCGACTACGATGTAATTTTGTTTTTCAGCCCGAGTGGAGTGGAAAGTTTTTTAGCCGAAAACAAATTGCCGCAAAACGTTGTTTGCTCTTGCATAGGAAACACCACTGCCGGTTATCTGAAAGAAAAAGTGGCGGATGCGGAAGTGATTATTCCCGCTGTTCCTACAGCGAAAGAAATGTTGCAACTGGCAGTAAACCATTTAAGAACTGAAAAGAAAATATGAGCGAACTCAAAAACGATTTATTGCTGAAAGCCTTGCAAGGAGAAGTTGTTTCTCGTCCGCCTGTATGGATGATGCGGCAGGCGGGGCGTTACCTGCCCGAGTATTTGGAACTGAAAGCCAAGTATGATTTTTTTACGCGAGTAGAAACGCCCGAACTCGCCTGCGAAATCACGCTGCAACCCATTGATATTATCGGCAGCGATGCGGCAATTATCTTCTCTGATATACTTGTTATACCGCAAGCGCTCGGTGTGCAAGTGCTAATGGAAGAAGGTAAAGGACCTGTTCTTCCGGCTACCATAAAAACGAAAGCCGATATTGACAGCCTGCAAGTGCAGGGCGCAGCCGAACGATTGGATTATGTGTGCAAAGCCATTTCGCTCACTAAGCGCGAACTGAACGGACGTGTGCCGTTGATAGGTTTTGCGGGAGCGCCCTTTACAATACTCTGCTACATGGTAGAAGGTAAAGGCAGCAAAACATTCGATAAGGCAAAACAGTTTTGTTTTACGCAGCCCGAATTGGCACATCAACTTCTTCAAAAAATTACCGATGCGACCATTGAATATTTAAAAGCGCAGGTAAAAGCAGGTGCCGATTGTGTGCAGGTGTTCGACAGTTGGAGCGGCATGCTTTCGCCCGATGATTTTAATGCGTTTGCACTGCCTTATCTGAAACAGATTTCCAATGCGCTGAGTCCGCTTTGCCCGGTTATACTTTTTCCGAAAGGAAGTTGGTATGCGCTCAAAGAATTGACAAACACTTCTGTTTCGGCTATTGGCATTGACTGGACTATCACTCCTGCATTTGCCCGCGAACAGACTTCCAACAACATTACATTACAGGGTAATTTCGACCCGACCAAACTGCTGATGCCTGTTCCGGAAATTCAAAACGCGGTAAAGAAGATGATTGATGATTTTGGAGTACAGCGTTACATAGTTAATCTGGGGCATGGCATTTTGCCTAACATTCCTGTAGATAATGCTAAAGCTTTTGTAGATGCGGTTCAGAATTATCAAGCGTGAAACGGTAAACGTGAAAAGTGAAACGTAAAAACAGAATTTATGAACAGACGAAACCGAACTCTTCGAAAATCACCAGCCATTCGCGAATTAGTGGCAGAGACGACCATTACTCCTAATGACTTTATCGTTCCATTGTTTGTAACGGAAGGCAAAAATGTGAAGGAAGAAATTTCTTCTATGCCCAACTACTATCGCTTGAGTTTAGATAATTTGAAAACAGAAATAAACGAGTTGTGGAGTTTAGGGTTGAAGAGTGTGTTGCTGTTTGTAAAAGTACCGGATAGCCTGAAAGATGAAAACTGCTCCGAAGCGCTGAACAAAAACGGGCTGATGGTTCGCGCCATACAAACCGTTAAGGAAACCCAACCCGAAATATTTGTAATGACCGATGTGGCGCTCGACCCTTTTTCTCCGCACGGGCACGATGGACTGGTAAAGGGTTACGAAATTCTGAACGATGAAACAGTAAAAGTTTTGGCGGAAATGAGTGTGCTCCACGCATCGGCCGGAGCAGATTTTGTAGCACCATCGGATATGATGGATGGGCGAGTAAAAGCCATTCGTTCTGCGCTTGAGCTAAACGGTTTCACAAAAACGGGAATCCTTTCTTACAGTGCAAAATATGCTTCGTGCTTTTACGGGCCTTTTCGCGATGCCTTGGACAGTGCGCCAGGTTTTGGCGATAAAAAAACTTACCAAATGGATTATCGCAACCGCACCGAAGCTATAAAGGAAGTGTTGGATGATGTAAACGAAGGGGCTGATATAGTAATGGTGAAACCTGCCGGAGCGTATCTTGATATCATACGCGAGGTAAAGAACACGGTAAATATTCCGGTGGCAGCTTATCAGGTAAGCGGTGAATACGCCATGATAAAAGCAGCTTCGCAGCGCGGTTGGTTAAATGAGCAGGCGGCAATTATTGAATCGTTAACAGCCATTAAACGCGCAGGTGCCGATTTGATAGCAAGTTATTTTGCGAAAGATTTTGTGAGACGATGAAGATGTTCAAACTGTTTCAGGAGCTATTTAATACAAATGCAAAACCACATAGGAACATAGAACACATCAGCGAAAACTTATGTTCTCTTCTGTTTCTATGTGGTTTAATAAAGTCTGCCATTTTAGTTTAATAAATTCCGATTAAGCAATATCCCATGAACCACTCCCGCAGCAATAAACTCTTCGAACAAGCACAACGCTTTATCCCCGGTGGTGTAAACTCACCAGTGCGCGCGTTTAAACAAGTAGGCGGCACTCCGGTGTTTTTTAAATCGGCAAAGGGCGCTTATCTGTTTGACGAAGACGGCAACAGCTACATTGATTTGATGAACTCGTGGGGACCCATGATACTCGGTCATGCAAACCCCGAAGTAACTAACGCTATTTCGGAAAATCTGCAACACTCTACATCGTTTGGTGCACCCACTGCTTTGGAAGTTGAAATGGCGGAACTGATTGTAAGCATGGTACCCAATGTGGACATGGTTCGCATGGTAAGTTCCGGCACCGAAGCCTGCATGACCGCCATTCGATTGGCGAGAGGTTACACGGGCAAAAACAAAATCATAAAGTTTGAGGGTTGCTATCACGGACACAGCGATGCGCTGCTGGCAAAAGCGGGAAGCGGAGTGGCTACGCTCAATATTCAACAAGTGCCCGGAATTCCCTCCGCAGTTTTAGTTGACACCATAACACTTCCTTACAATGATGCAAATGCTGTTGCAGAAGTTTTCGAAAAACATAAAAATGAAATTGCCGCTGTAATTGTTGAGCCGGTGGCAGGCAACATGGGTTGTGTAATACCCGCAAATAATTTTCTGGAGACTTTACGCAGTTTATGCGATGCAAATAATACAGTGCTGATTTTTGATGAAGTGATGACCGGTTTCCGGTTAGCACCGGGCGGGGTGCAGGAATTGTTTGGTGTAAAAGCCGATTTGGTTACATACGGAAAAGTAATTGGCGGAGGAATGCCCGTAGGCGCCATAGGCGGACACACCGACATTATGAATCATCTTGCTCCTGTAGGAAAAGTTTATCAGGCGGGAACACTCAGCGGAAATCCGGTAGCGATGATTGCCGGTTACACTACCTTGAGTATTTTGAAACAACATCCGGAGTATTACACTCAACTGAATACCGTTACATCAGGCTTAGCCGAGGAGTTGAGAAAACTTGGAAGGAAATTCAATGTACCTGTAACAGTAAACCAAGTTGGCAGTATGATTAGTTTGCATTTTACCGATAAGCCCGTTTGCAATTTTACCGATGCGGCTGCTGCCAACAACGAACTTTTCAAACAATACTTTCATCACATGCTCGATGCTGGCATCTATTTGCCGCCATCGCCTTTCGAAAGTTGGTTTGTTAGTGTCGCGATTACCGAAAAAGAAGTAGAAAAAGTGCTGAGCGAAACGGAGAAGTTTTTTGCATCGCTTTAGGAATGCAGTATCTATTCCTGCACTTCCTGTTTTCGCCATTGCTTTGTTTTCTTATCCCAGTATTCCCAAGGTTTGGGTTCAACCCGCAGGTCTTCGTAAGGTTTTCGTTCGCTTGCTTTCTGCTCGGGATCGTTTGTGGTAGAAAATGTAATGGTGGTTTCATACCAATACTGACTTGCCCCGGGATTTTCGCTAATGAGCATTTTAGAAACCGCACCATTCGGATGGAAACTCAACCGTGCAATCACCGAGTACGATTTTCGAATGTCTTTATGCCGGTAGGTTTCTTCGCCATACAAATCATAAAGCAGTACCCATCGTTCACCATCCGCCCACGGAGTAATTTTTGCGGAAACTTTTTTGTTGACATAATAGTGATAAATAGTATCGTTGCTCACCTTGGCGGGAATGGTTTTGTCAACTACTTCCTTTTGTTGGATAGGCTGCGTTTGCTTTGAAGCGGGCACTGCCTTTTGCTGTGTATCTTTCTCAATAATTACAACGGTATCGCGCTGCACAATTACAACAGTGTCCTTTGTAACAACTGCATTCTCCTCCTTTACTTTGTGTTTGCACGCAGTAATCAGAAAAAGAACTACGGTTAGTATCGCCAGCGCTCGCATACGCATGTTTTTCTGTAAGCAGTCAAGTATCCTGCCAAGTTCTGAAAATAATTGTTGCGAAAAAGTAAAGTTCTATATTAGGCAACAAAACCTACCATTATGAAGAACTATCTTACTTCGCTTCTTCTGCTCATCAGTTTCTCTATACATGCACAAATTACACAGCCCGCACAGCCTTCGTCCGGTCCGGGCGGAAGTGATTATACCCACGGAGGGGTAACTATTTACGATTATGCCACCAACGGCAATGGGGAAGATTTCTGGTTGTACGAACCGAATAACCCAGTCCCTGACTCTGCTAATGTAATAGTGTTTTGCCACGGCTTGGGAATGACCAATCCGAAAGCATACGGAGCATTTATAAAACACTTAGTTCGAAAAGGCAACATTGTTATTTATCCGCGCTATCAACGAACACTGAATTTGGGGACAGGAATTGCGGAATACAACGACAGTTGTGCGAAAGGAATTAAAAAAGCGCTTGATACCATTCAGCAGCCGGGGCATGTTAAAGGAAGAGTTTACAACTATTTTATACTCGGGCATTCGGTAGGCGGTGTGCTTACTGCAAATATGACGATGCTCTATCAGCAATACGGATTGCCGAAACCACTCACTGCCTTTTCTATGCAGCCCGGTGCTTCTACTTATTTAATGAATGATTACTCTCCGTTTCCGGCAGACGTAAAATTTTTGATTGCTGTGGGCGATAACGATGCTATTGTAGGAACTGCCCCCGGCACTACCATCTACAATCAAACTGTTGCCGTGCCAACCTCACATAAAAACCTCATTCATCATTATGCCGATAACCACGGCTCACCTGCCATTCAGGCTTCGCACAACGAGCCATGCGGTTTCGATAATCAGTTCGATAATGGCGAAACCAATTTGTTTATACCATTTGTAACCGGCACTGTTGATGCCATGGATTATTTCTGCTATTGGAAATTACAGGATGCGCTGATGGATTGTGCATTGAACAATCAAAATTGCGAATACGCTTTCGGTGATACGCCCGAACAACACGGCATGGGCAACTGGAGTGATGGAACTCCGGTGAGAATTTTAGAGGTAACACCCGGTGCAACAACTTTGGCAAACAACTTGGAAAACGATTTGGACATTTCCATTTACCCAAATCCAAACTCAGCGGGCCGTTGGCAGTTATTAGTAGGCAGTAAAATAGCAGGAAATGAGTTTATCCTTTTTGATGTTAACGGAGGAATTATAGTGCAGTCTCCAATTTTACATCAGGAATCTCAAATTGAAACTGGCGAAACCGCTAAAGGTGTTTACTTCTACCAAATAAAAAATTCTTCCAACGAAATTTTAAAGAGCGGAAAACTGGCGATTAACTAATCAACCATTAACAGCTATCCAACTCATCAAACCGATACTTTCCTTCAAAGCACTTTCGTCAATATCAAAGGTAGGGGTGTGCAATCCGGAAGTAATGCCTTTATTTTTATTGCCCACGCCAAGGCGGTAAAAGCAGGCAGGAACATGGTGCGTGTAATAAGCAAAATCCTCGCTGCCCATGCGGGTGGGGATGTCCAATACATTTTTTGCTCCAATGTATTCTTGTGCCGATTTCTTAGCAGAAGCAGCTACCTGCTCATCGTTTATTAAAACAGGATAGCCGTGCAATATTTTCACCTCACAGTGCGATAAATACTTTTCGCTGATGCTTTCGCAGATAAATTCAATTTGCTTATGAAGGCTCGTACGTAACGCTTCATCAAAACAACGTAGCGTTCCCGCAATTTCCACTACATCGGGAACAATATTGGTAGCGCCTTTTCCTTCAATTTTTCCGAACGAAAGCACCACCGGAATTTGCGGATTGGTCAGGTGACGAAGGTTGAGCAGAATTTCAGAAGCAATCAAAAGAGGATTCTTTAATTCTTCAATTTTTGCAGCGTGCCCGCCTTTGCCCACTACGGTTAAGTAAATTTCATCGCTGCTTGCCATAAACTTACCACTGCAAAAACCGAATGTGCCCGCCTCTAATTCGGGCGAAACATGCAAACCAATCATTTTCTCTACCCGCGGATTTTGCAACACACCTTCCTTTATCATAGCTTCGGCACCGCTCGGTATTTTTTCTTCGCTGGGTTGGAAAATGAATTTGTAAGTGCCTTCAATCTCGTTCTTTAATTCTGAAAGAATCATTGCTGCACCCAAAAGGTTGGCGGTATGCACATCGTGTCCGCAGGCGTGCATCACGCCTTTGTTCTCAGAACAATATTCTGTTTGATTTTCTTCTTTAATGGGAAGCGCATCCATATCGGCACGTAAGGCAATACATTTTGATTCAGGATTTCTCCCTTTCAGTATTCCCACTACACCATGTTTGGCAATTCCGGTTTGCACAGTCAGACCTTGGTCTGACAAGGTTTTTGCTACCAGTTTCGAAGTTTCTACTTCCTGCCAACTCAATTCAGGGTTTGCATGAATTTGCCTGCGTAGCTGCACCACTCGCTCAAAGTGTTTTTCGGAAAGCTGTTTGATTTTCTCTTTCAGCATAGATACAAACTCCGAAATCCGGAAGGGTTATTTGGTTTTTATTTTGTCCTTCACAATAAATGCTCCGGGATAAAGCGCAATAACCTGTTGTAAATAATAGGTGGCTTCTAATCGCGTTTTAAAATCGCCCAGACGAAGTTTGTAGTAAGGCTGCTCGTACTCTACATACGAAACCAAATCGGGAAACTGCTTATACATGGCTCCTTTGCTTTGGTACACCTCATCGCGCACGTTGGTGTATGTTACTTGTATGCGGTAGCCATCGGTGAACTCGCGCTTGCGGTTGAACTCCACATATTTTTCGGATAGCTCCGCAATTTTTTCATCCTGATAAATGGTGTAATTTTTATGTGTGTTCACTTGCATACTGTCCTGTGCAAAACCGACTGCTGAACACAAACCGCAGGCAACCGCAACAGCAATTTTCAAACTCAATAATTTCATATCACAACAGCTTATTCCGATACAATACTAACACTTGCCGAGCAACCGAGGCGGTCGGCTCCGGCTTCAATCAATTCCAAGGCAAATTCTTTTGTTTTTATTCCGCCCGAAGCCTTAATCTTTATAGACTTGGGAAGATTTTTTCGCAAAAGCTTTACCGCCTCTACCGTAGCACCGGGTTTTACAAAACCGGTAGAAGTTTTTACAAAATCTACCGTCATTTCCTTACACAACTTACATGCCGTTATTATCTCCTCGTCTGACAGAATACCTGTTTCGAGTATTACTTTGAGTTTACCGCCCCGCATTTGGGTAATGGTGGTCATGCTGGTGAGTTCGTTTTTAAGATAATTTATATCACCGGCTTTGAGGGCAATAATATTAAGCACCATGTCAATTTCGTTTGCTCCTTCGTCAATGGCTTTGCGGGCTTCCTCTACTTTGGATGGCGTGTTGGAGTAACCCATCGGAAACCCGACTACCGTAGCAATTTTTACGGGCGAGCCGGAAAGCCACTGCCGGCATTTACGAACAAAATAAGGCGGTACACAAACCGCTGCAAAACCGTATTCCTTCGCTTCATCACATAATTTTTTTATCTCCTTCTCCGAAGCATCGGGTTTAAGTAAAGTGTGGTCAATGCGGGCAGCGAGATTCATTTTTTAAAAATAGAAAATGGCTGAACAGGTACGGTTAAATTCTCAGAACAGAAATTTAGTCCTGAGCATCTTTCCCGTGGCAGTTTTTAAATTTTTTGCCGCTGCCGCAGGGGCAGGGGTCGTTGCGCCCCACTTTCGGCCCAACGCGAACCGGCTCGGGTTTCTTTTCTACCTGCTGGGGCGCCTGCGGACCGTTACCTGATTGCTGCACATTTTCCATGCTGCCTCTGCCTTCCTGAATGCGCTTGGCAAACTGCTTTTGCTGCTGGTTTTCGGCACTGCGAACATGCTCGGGATCGGCTTGGGGCACGGTTCCTTTAAACAGGAAGGAAGCGATTTCGCGGTTTACGTTGCTCACCATTTCCGAGAAAAGATTGAAGGCTTCTTTCTTGTAAATCACCAACGGATCTTTTTGCTCGTAGGTGGCTAACTGTACTTCCTGTTTCAAATCGTCCACGGCACGCAGGTGATGTTTCCACGATTCATCAATCAGCGAAAGCGTAATGGCTTTTTCGAAATTGATGGCAATATCCTTACCATCATTTTTAATCGCGTTTTCCAAATTAACCAGAATATTCATACCGCGCTTGCCATCGGAGTAAGGCACTGCCACCATTTTTACGGTATCGCCACGGGTAGTGTAAATACTGCGAAGCACCGGCATAACCGTTGCTCGGATATTCTCGGTTTTGCGTTTGTAAAGCTCCTGCACCTCGTTGAAAAGTTTATCGGTAAGTGTTTGCAGATTGCCGCCCGATAATTCCGCAGCAGTAATGGAAGTATCTAACGAAAAGTAGCGGATAACATCTAACTGAAACTGCTCGTAGCTTTTGTTGTGTTGCCCGTTAGCAATCAATTCTTCGCACAAATCGTAAAAACTATTGTTGATGTCCACGGCTAATCGTTCGCCAAACAGCGCGTGCCTGCGCTTGGCATAAATTACTTCGCGCTGGCGGTTCATTACATCATCGTATTCGAGCAAGCGTTTACGGATTCCAAAGTTATTCTCCTCCACTTTTTTCTGCGCGCGCTCAATGCTCTTGGTCATCATGGAATGCTGAATCACTTCTCCTTCTTCGTATCCCATTTTATCCATCACCTTCACAATTCTTTCCGAGCCAAAAAGACGCATCAAGTCGTCTTCGAGCGAAACAAAAAACTGCGAAGTTCCCGGGTCGCCCTGGCGTCCGGCACGTCCGCGCAACTGGCGGTCAACGCGTCTTGAATCGTGTCGCTCAGAACCGATAATCGCCAAACCACCGGCTTTTTTCACGGCATCGCCAATCTTAATATCAGTTCCCCTACCTGCCATGTTTGTAGCAATGGTTACGGTAGAAGGATTTCCCGCTTCGGCAACAATATCCGCCTCACGCTGGTGCTGCTTTGCATTCAACACATTGTGTTTTATTTTACGCATGGTGAGCATACGCGAAAGCAATTCCGAAATTTCTACATTGGTAGTTCCCACCAGCACCGGTCGTCCGGCTTCGGTCAGTTTTACCACTTCATCAATAATGGCATTGAATTTTTCCTTCCGCGTTTTGTAAATCAAGTCCTCCTTGTCATCGCGGATAACCGGTTTGTTGGTAGGTATAGATGAAACTTCCAATTTGTAGATATCCCAAAACTCCTGCGCTTCGGTTTCGGCAGTACCCGTCATACCGCACAGCTTGTGGAACATGCGGAAATAATTCTGCAAAGTAACTGTGGCTAATGTTTGCGAAGCAGCTTCCACTTTTACATTCTCCTTAGCTTCAATTGCCTGATGCAAGCCATCGCTATAACGTCTTCCTTCGAGAATACGACCGGTGTTTTCGTCCACAATTTTCACTTTGCCGTCCATCACCACATAGTCCACATCTTTTTCAAAAAGTGTGTACGCTTTCAGCAACTGCGATACGGAGTGGATACGCTCGCTTTTTTCGCTGTATTCCTGCACCAGTGCATCCTTACGTTTCACTTTCTCTTCGCTGCTCAATCCTGAGTTTTCAATTTCGGCAATTACCGAACCCATGTCGGGAATTACAAAGAAAGTCGGGTCTTCGCCCACCCCGGTAATCAATTCAATTCCCTTGTCGGTTAACTCTACCGAATTGTTTTTTTCATCAATGGTGAAGTAGAGATTTTTGTCCACTTCGGGCATGTGTTTTTGCTGCTCACCGAGGTAAAAATTTTCGGTAGCCTGCATAATTTGCTTAATGCCTGTTTCGCTCAAATATTTAATAAGCGCATTGTTGCCCGGCAAACCGCGATGCGCGGCATACAAAGCATAACCGCCTTCGCCTTCTTTCTCCCCGGTTTTTCCTTCTTTAATCAGTCGCTTGGCATCGGTCAAATATTGATGGCAAATTTTCTTTTGTGCTTCCACCAAACGCTGTATGCGCGGTTTTAAGTCATAGAACTGTTTTTCATCGCCACTATCCACCTGCCCCGAGATAATCAAAGGTGTTCTCGCATCGTCAATCAATACGGAGTCCACCTCATCAACCATGGCATAGTGATGTTTGCGCTGCACCATTTCGACAGGGTTGCCTACCATGTTATCGCGCAGGTAATCGAACCCGAATTCGTTGTTGGTGCCGTAAGTAATATCGGCATTGTAAGCATTGCGCCTCTCCGAAGTGTGCGGATGGTATTTATCAATACAATCTACCCGCAACCCAAGAAACTGGAACAGAGGTCCGTTCCACTCGCTGTCCCTGCGGGCGAGGTAATCGTTCACGGTAACAATGTGAACTCCTTCTCCGGCTAAAGCGTTTAAGTAAGCAGGTAAAGTTGCGACAAGCGTTTTACCTTCACCGGTTGCCATTTCGGCAATTTTGCCCTGGTGTAAAACAATACCGCCAATCAACTGCACATCGTAGTGCACCATGTTCCACTTAACGGTGGTGCCGGCTGCCTGCCAGTTGTTGTGGTAGCGCACGGTGCGCTCGCCAATCATTTCAATGTTGGGAAACTTTACCGCTAAATCTTTATCGAGTTCCGTAGCGGTTACATCAATATATTCGTTGTTCGAAAAACGGAAAGCCGTTTCTTTTACTACGGCAAAGGCTTCGGGTAAAATTTGCTCCAGAATTTCTTCAATTTTTTTGTCGCGGTCTTTACCAAGTGCATCTGCCTGTTTGTAGAAGTCATCTTTTGCGTGAATATCTTCTTCGCTATCGGCTTTTGCGCGCAGGTCGCTTATCTGTGTGTCAACTTCTGAAAGATACTCGGCAATGCGCTGGCGAAACTCGTTGGTTTTGTTGCGAAGCTGATCATGGCTCAGGCTTTTCAACTTTTCGTATTCCTGGTTTATTTGCGCCACCAGCGGTTGCATTTGTTTGTATTCGCGCTGATTTTTATTGCCAAAAACAGAGTTGAGGAGGTTGTCAAAAAATCCCATGGTTGCGGTTCGTTGTTCGTTCTGTTAAATCGGTATTTCCCGATGTTTATTTTAAAAGGGCTGCTAAAATAAGATAACCCCGTAAAATTGGGTTTCGGAAAGGTTTTTACATAGCAACATTCGGGCTAAACAGAAATAGTGGAAGAATTGGCAGGTTTAGCTACAATTCAAAGTTACGGGTATGAAAAAGTGGAACTTCTATCACAGCGATTTCTACATTCGCACGACAAAATTTCTACCATGAACATTCTATTACTTGGCTCCGGAGGTCGCGAACATGCTTTTGCGCGTCAACTTTCACAAAGTTCGCTATGCACTAAACTGTTTATTGCCCCGGGTAACGCAGGTACATTGCAACACGGTGAAAACATTGCGATTGGTGTAAACGATTTTTCCGCTATTGAGCAGTTTGTAACTGTAAATAATGTTGAGTTGGTTGTTGTAGGTCCTGAAGACCCGCTGGTGAATGGTATTTATGACTATTTCCTGTCGAAGGAGGCATTAAAAAACATACCTGTTATCGGTCCTTCAAAAACCGGAGCACAATTGGAAGGCAGTAAAGCTTTCGCCAAACAATTTATGGTGCGCCACAACATACCCACCGCTGCTTACGGTGAGTTTACTATTGAAACTTTAGAAGATGGTTTTGATTTTATTGATGAGCAGGTGCCTCCTATTGTATTAAAAGCCGATGGACTTGCAGCAGGCAAAGGCGTGTTGATTGTTCCCGATCATGGTGAAGCCAAAGAACAACTGCGCGAAATGATTGAGCAGAACAAATTCGGAAAAGCAAGTGCTACAGTAGTAATTGAACAATTTCTTAAAGGGATAGAGTTTTCGGTATTTGTACTCACCGATGGAGTGAACTACAAAATTCTTCCCAATGCCAAAGACTACAAACGCATTGGCGAAGGCGATACCGGCTTAAACACCGGTGGCATGGGTTGCATTTCGCCTGTTCCGTTTGTAAATGATGAGTTGATGAAAAAGGTTGAAGAGCAGGTGATTATTCCTACAATAAACGGGCTAAAACAGGAGGGAATTGTTTACAAGGGGTTCATCTACTTCGGATTGATGAATGTGAATGGCGAGCCTTATGTAATTGAATACAACTGCCGCATGGGCGACCCTGAAACTGAGATTGTGCTGCCGCGCATTAAAACAGATTTAGCAGAATTGCTCCTTGCAGTTGCCAATGGAAAATTATCGGAAAAGCAAATTGAAATTGATGAGCGCGCCATGGCAACGGTTATTGTGGCATCGGGCGGCTATCCTGAAGATTATGAGAAAGGAAAATTGATAACTTTTCCGACTGATGTTTCTTCGGACACTATCATCTTTCACGCAGGAACAAAACAACAAGGCGAAAGCATTGTAACCAACGGTGGGCGTGTGCTGGCAGTTTCTTCTTTTGGTAACAATATTCACGAAGCCGTAGCAAAGTCAAATGCGGTAATTGAACAAATACAGTTTGAGGGCAAGTATTTCCGCAAGGATATTGGGTACGAGTTTCGGTAGTTCCGGTTCAATTGTTCATTAACTCCCGGTTCTGAACTTCTCCAATTTTTCAAACAGTAGAGCCGACACTGGATTAGTGGCTACATAAAACAATGCCAGAGGCACAAAGCAGAACAAGCCGCGTTTAAAAGAACTTTCCATCAATGAAGAAATAGGCGCGTTTTGTGCCTTTTCGTCAATGAGGTAAAATACCGAAGCATAAAACAGGAAGGACACAAAAAAGAAAACAAGCACATTCAGATTGCTCAACAATGTTTTCTTCACTCCCGCTTTAAACATCCAGCCTGCATTAATCAGAATAAAAAGAAAAAACAGAATAAACGCCATGCCGTACAGTTGACCTCCGTCAATGCTGCCATGCTGCCCTCCAAACAAAAACGCACTGATGTAATTCTTCATCAAGGTTACGCGCTCGCTGTTGTAGCCCATTCCCAAATCGAACCGTGCGCCTTGTGCCGCATGTATCTTCAACTTTAAGTACAAATTCCAGATTATAAATGGGGAAACAGCAGCAGAGGAATACACCAATGTATCTTTCCAATTTTTGGTGCGGAGAAAATCAATCGCTATCACTAACAGTGCGGCAGCAATAAAAACAATGGTATCGCTTCTTATCCAAATAACGAATGCCATCAACACTGCACCCAGCCAGAAAAATTTTCTGTCGCGTTTGTCTATCCATGCAAACGTGGCTAGTGCAGCCGAGCCAACATAAGCTGTTGTAGGCAAGTTACCCAAGCCGAGTGCCGCATGTGAAAACAACTCGGGCGTTACCATAAGTGCCAGACTAAAAAATGAAGCAGCCGTTGAACCGGTATAACCATTTACCAAACTGTAAAATGTTGTAAGCAGCGATAGAAAAAACAGCGTAGTAATAATTTTGGCTGTAATACCGCCAAAGATGTACACATACGCCAGCGCTCCGTGGTACAATGGCGGATAAACGCCACCGGCTCCTTCTAAATTATAGTCGAACAAACTGATTTTGAGTTTCCCCTCTATCGCCATTATGCGCCCAAGTTTATCGAACGAACCGATGGTATCATGCTCGGTAGCGGGCCAAAAAAGATTTTTTACGGTAATTGCATAAAACAGATAACCGATAATACAGAAAAGAAACACCGCTACAAGGTTTATGTTCTTTAAGGAAACATCCGGTGCTTTCCAATCATTCTTCAACTGAACAAGCGAACGAAAATTTGCGCCATTTATGGCAAGTATGGCAGCAACGTTCAAACCTATAAGCACTCCCTGTGAATATCTTATACCAACCACATCTAACAGAAAAAGAAAAAATGTTTCTATTCCTATTCCAATTAAAAATGAGTAGCCCACCAATTCTGCCAAGGTGTATTTCCGGTTTATGAGCAGCAGCACAGAAACTCCAAGCAAATAGCACAGTACTATGGCAAGCGTTAGCATGGTTAATTCGTTTTTAGCTGCGCGGGCGGTTCGTTAATCGGAAAAATTGCTTCGGTTGGTCGTTGTTCCACGGGCACTTTGTATTTCAGTTTGTCGTATCCCTTTCCTTCAATAATTACAACATGGGTAATTCGTTTTGCCAAATCAGGATGCTCATGCTCGCGACCAATGGCTAAGCAAAGCCGCGGGTAAATAAAATACTCCATCCATTCAGGGTCGTAAATAAAATTCCAGCGCGAATTATTAGAAACCTCCGCATCGCCTTCGGGTAGTAAAATTACTGCATCGGGTGGTGTGCTTTGTTTAATGTATTGTATAAACCCATAGTTGCCCACACGCATTGCCATCTTAGCTTCATACAACGATTGTTCTGTAGAGTCTGCGCCTTGCCTGCGTAATTCTTCTTTTACCTTCTCAATGTTCTCCAAATTCTTCAACGCCAAATCGTGTATTGCCCAGTGATAGCCGCGGGTGAGGCGCGTAAACAACGATGTGTCGCTTTGTATTTCTATTATCTCGCTATACAACTGTTGGAGGCGGGCAGGGTTGCTGTTGCTTTGGCGCAATTGCTGAAACTCCTGATACAATTCCGGAAGCTTGCTCTGTTTTTCGGCACGCTTATCTATTATAAATAATAACAGCGCAATAACGGCAATAATGGCAAGGTTGCGGAATATGTACCCAACGGCATTAAATCCGGTGTTTACCGGCTTCTTTGCTGCAGAAGCAGCGGGTGTATGTTTTTGTTGCTTTGCCACTGTACTAACTCACAAATCTGAACTTAATTAAAACCCACAGCGCTTTTACCCCATCGCGCCAATTCATCTTTTTGCCCTCCTCAAAACTGCGCGGATAATAGTTCATAGGTAGTTCTTTGATCTTATATCCCATTTTCGAAACCTTAGCCGTTACCTCAGGGCAAAATTCAAAACGGTCGTATTCCAAAGGTATTTTTTTAAGCACATCTGCTTTAAAAACTTTGTAGCAAGTGGCTTCATCGGTTATGTTTTGACAGTAAAGAATATTAACCACCCAACTCAAAAAACGCGCTCCAAATTTGTAGGCAAAATACAACGACTTTTCGGTGCGGTTCAAATACCGCGAGCCGTACACTACACTCGCTTCACCCCTTTTTATAGGCTCGGTTAAATGTACAAAATCGTTAGGGTCGGTTTCCAAATCGCCATCCTGCACCGAAATTATTTCGCCTGTGGTATGCGGTATTCCGGTTTTTATGGCTCCGGCTTTTCCTTTATTTTTTTTGTGGTAAAACACTTTTATGCCAGGTACATTTTCGTACTCTTTTAAGATAGCACGGGTGTTATCGGTCGAGGCATCGTCCACAATTATCAACTCCTTTTCAATTGGCACAGCCATTACCTTCGCAATTATTTCGCGAATGGTTTTTTGCTCATTAAAAACGGGCATTATCACGCTGAGTTTCACCGAATAGAAGTTCGTAATTGAAAAGCGACAAAGCTAAAAGAATACATGTAATAATACAGTTGGAGTAACTGTACTGAACACACCTGCCTAATCTCTAAAAATTATACTCTGAAAACTTTTCAGAGAACTCATCGGCTCCAAACGAAGGGTTAACCGACACATTGTAAAACTCGTAACGCTCAAACACTCCCTTATCGTCATGCATTTCCTGATAAATAGGCAGGTAGGTCTGTTTGTCAATATACATAATGGTTTTCTTGGCGTAAGAGGTAGGTACTTTCAGCGTTCTTCCTCCCAAATCTTCTTCAAAATTTTTTACTCCGTTCAACTCTACCATACAATACTCCGGTATCAGTAATTTTTGAGCAATGGTGTACATATTTTCGCCAGGTTTTGCTTTGTAGGTTGTGTAAGTCCATGTTGGGTCTTCTATCAGCATTTTGTAACAATCTTTTCCATCCCATTTTACATCGCCTTCGTACTTAAACACCTCATCAAATTTTCCTTGCGATTCGGCTTTGGCAATGCCTGCCTCCGCAACTTTTGCCGTAAACAAAAATCCGGCTGAAAGAATGGTATGGTGCTGGTCTTTGGTTAGTAGCGTACTAAATGGATTCAGTTTAACGGTGGGAAGAAACTTGCCCGGATTCACCAATGCCTTATCGTTCCGCTCGCCTTTTACATACAATACTTCAGTGCCTTTGTTGGGGTCGGTTATCATCTTCAAATACACTTTGTGCGAGTTGTAGCTAATCTTGGTATAAATATCTCCGCCTCTCAGGTTTTTCATTCCCACAATACGCTCCAAACCGCGCATAGTGTATACAATGGTTTTAATTCCGTTAACCGAAGAAATCATTTTGGTAAGAATCCGCTTTGCCTCGTTTTCAGGTTTTGCCATAAACGAAAAATTAGTGAGAGCAACAATAAAAACTATCGAAGTAAACAGCAGCGTTTTTTTCATGACTTTTGTTTGGGTGAAAAGTATAAATCAAACTTCATACCATTAAAGGCTTATGCCAAGTTTTCGGTAAACAAAACTCATTAACCAGGCGGGGCCGATCATCAGGTATTGAAGGTCTTTCAAAAACGATGGTTTTTTGCCTTCCACATTATGCCCGTAAAACTGCCCAACCCATGCCAGAACAAATATGGAAGCACACACTATCCACAAGGTCAAACCGGCAGTTTCTATAACGTAACATCCTGCCGCACAAACCAATGAAAACAGTAACATGCCCAAGGCAAGCGTTTTCGACAGCAGAAAATAATAAACAGTAACCGCTACTAACATCAGTAGTGCCAAATTCAAGGGTAGTCCTGCAGCTATTTCAACCGGAAGTTTAATGCTGTAAAAGAAGCCCACAATACTGAAAAAAATGAGCGGTACGCAAATCCAGTGTATCAGTTTATTTGTTGGATTTTGGTGGCTTACTCCGTATTCTTCCAACCACGTTTCAATACTCTTCATCAAAAAAAATTAGGGCGCAAAAATAACCCTATACAGTAAACCGAAACAAAAAAAGCCCTGCCAACATAGGCAGGGCTTTAACTGACAACAAACAAAATTTTAATCGGCAATAGAAAAACGCTTGGTAACTACATTTTTACCATCGCTTACATTCAGAAAATACAAACCCGCAGGTAATCCGTTACGGTCAATAATTGCAGTGTTGTACCCTTGTTTCACTTCCATTTCCGAAACAATTACCTCTTTTCCGGTAACATCGGTTACACGCAAAGTAAAGTTGCCCTGCTTTTCGGCATAAAACGAAACTGTTGCTTGAGAATTCATTGGGCTGGGCATAATCTTAAACTCCGAAATACTGCCGGCTAACTCGTTAATACCAACCGGGCAACTTGCCGATGCTGTAAGGTTATTGGCATTTGCTGAAGTATCAACATTGGGGCAAAGAACCGGTGCACCACTTTTTACACGTATATACAAGGCTATACCTGTTTGGTCAACTAGCGAAGGGGGAACGGTTATACCAACCGGATTACCATTAATCCACGCTTTCAGCGAAAGAGCAAACTTGTATTGCCCCACCGGGTCGTTGGTAGTTCCGCTAATGGTTAAGCAGCCGTCCTCATCGGCTACATAGCGCTTGTTTGCTTTGTTCACCGCCCAACATAAACCGCAAGGCAGGTTACCAATACTTACGAACTCAATACTATCCACCTGCTGTTGCCCCTGAAAATTAAATTGCGAAAACATGGTAAACTGTGTGGTGTAAGTGTAAGGGGTGCCCTGTATCGCACAAACAATAGTATTTGGATCCTGAAAACCGCCTGAAGCAGGTCCACCGGTGGGCGTACAAACCGAAGGTCCATCGCCACCGCAAGGCTGTGCATTGATTAACGCAAAAAGTGATGAAACAGAAAAGAGCGTAAAAAATAACTTCTTCATATAAATTGTTTAGGGTTAGTAATAGCGAATGTTTCGCAGATGTAAAACAAAAAAGTCTCCCCGAACACGGGAAGACTTTTTTGCTAAAGTTTTCAACAGAAATTATTCTGAAATAACAATACGCTTGGTAGCTACATTTTTACCATCGGTTACAGAGTAAAAATAAACACCGGCAGGTAAATTATTTCTTTCGATTGACGATGTGTTATCACCCGCTCTTACATCTAACTTACGGGTATAAACCTCCGAACCCAACATGTTGGTTACTCTTTCGGTCATTACGCCCGACTTAGCAGAGTAGAAAGAAACTACCGCTTTGTTGTTAAATGGATTTGGAACAACATTCAAAGTAGAAATAGTTAACTCATTATCAAGAATACCAACACTGCAACCTGTAGCAGAAGCACTGTAACCGGCAGGTTTAGCAAATGCAGCTGTTTGATTAGTATCAACAGCAACTTCAGCATCACCGCTGTTAATTACACGAACAAAATATTTCAAACCTGCTGCATCGGCATCTGTTTGAATTGGCACACCAATGTCGGCTGTTACAATAATTTTCAGTTTGTACTGGCCGGGATTATCGCACACAGTTCCGCTAATTTTAATACAACCATCTTCCTGATTAGCCCAAGTATTGCTTGCTTTATTCGTAGCCCAGCACAAACCGGCAGGAAGGTTACGCAATGTGTCAACACGTAACGATGAAACGGTAACTGTTTGTCCACCGAAGTTAAACGTATCGAAGTTTTTGAATTGAATAACTGTGTTCGGTTGGGTGCCGTTTACTACTGAAGGAAGACTATCAGAAGTAGGTGATAATCCGGGTTGAGTTAACGTTCCTGATGGCGTACAAATTGAAGGTCCGGAATTACCGCAGTACTGTGCGTTTACACTTACAAACAGCATTGTGGCAGAGAAGAGTGTAAAAATTACTTTTTTCATGTGTCTATGATTTGGTTTTAGTTATTCAATGCTACAAAAATAAAGTTTGAATTCAGACAAGGGCTGAATTTATTAACATATTTTTCTTGGATGCTGAACGCTTTACTGAACAGCTATCCGCTTGTTAAAGCGTTGGCCTTTAGCTTCAACCGTAAGGATATACATACCTTTTTCTAAACCGAATAGGTCAACCTCATTGCTGTAATCGCCCAACAGGTTTTCTATTTTATTGGTATAAACATCCTGTCCTAGCATATTGGCGATGCTCATGTTTACATCGCTAGTAGTAGTAACAAACAACTGCACGGTAAACTTACCGGAGTTAGGATTCGGGAACACATTCACTGCTTCCACTGCATTTACTGCTAAATCATTTACCGATGAAACCTGCAAGTCGAACTGGTTGGCAGCGCGTTTACAGCCGGGGTAGTTTACATTATATACATAAGCATCGTACAAACCGTTTCCTAAGTTAGGCAAGAATTTGCCTGTTTCTCCCACTACCAAATTTCCGTTATAATACCACTCTACCGCAAAGCCCGATGAAGGGAACGGACTAACAAACAGTTGCGTTCCGTTAAAGATGATGTTAACGTTTGCAGGGGCTGACTGACCAACGGCTACAGCTACCGGTGCCGACCATTCTTCGCAGCCTGTTTCAGCATTGGTAATCTTTATGGTATAGTGTCCGGGAAGTTTGGCATGCAATACCGAATCAGCATTCAGAATTTCAATAGTGTCGTTCAAATACCAGTTAACTAAATATCCATCTAACGAAACCGAAACCGAAATGGCTGTAGAATCGCCTGTGCAAATCGAATCCTGAGAAACACTCAACACCGGAACCGGAGGATGTGGATGAACGATAATATCAATAACTTCCGTTACCGATGAAGTAGCAACGGTATCAAACAAAACTGAAACCCAAGAATTATTCATGGCTGAATACACCTGATTTGGAGTGGATGGGTAGATGTTGTGTGTATTGATTAAATCATCTTGAGAACCTAGCGGATTACTTCCCTGCGGAGGACCTGTATCTTCATCCCAAACCTGAATTTCGAGTGCATTTGCACAATTCGCATCGGGTATCACTAAATTTAGGTTGTTAAAGGTAGCTGTGTTTACATCTGAACTCGCACCACGGTTACTAAATCCTAAAGAGTTAATTCTGATATACGGGTCGGGTTTTTGCAATGATGTCAGTTCCTCAATATCACCGGTATAACCACCCGAAACATTTACAGTTACCGATTTAACACGATAAGTATAATAGGTAGTAGTTAAGGTTAAAGGAAAAGTATCGGGTGTGTTGTACTTTACCACGCCCGGATTTTTGATCTTAGTAGTTTGTCCGTTGCCATAACTCCAATCGTAGCTGATTAAATTAGGGCAATTAGGATTAGTTAGTGAAGCCGATAAATTAACTGAGATAGAATCGCAGGCTTTGGTTACACAAGGTCCCAACGAAAAAGTATTGGGGCATTCCGAAACACCGGGGAAAATTACCAGTGTATCGCGATACTGTTGCGGTTGGTCGTTTGCTTGTACCGAGCCTATCGGAGTTCCGTTGGCTGTAACATCGGCTAACAGGTTTACAATAATATAGTAGGTGCCTGGGGCAACCGGTGTTCCGCAGAAACGAACACAACCGAGAGAATCGCCATTTTGCACATTATAGCTTCCGTTTTGGCTCATGGTATAGCTTAATCCCGGAGGCAAACCCTGAATACCCACAATATCAATTTGACGCAAGTCAACCGAAGAGCAGCCACCGCACTGAGAAAGTGTAGTGGGGTCAGTCAACTTTTTAGGCATAAAAAAGGAAATTACCTCATCGTAATACTGCCCTGCTGTATCATCCGGCAAATTGTTACAAAGCCCGCCTGTTGGTTTTTGGGCGGAGCAACTAACAGGAGTACACATGGCACACTGCGCTGTTGTGTATTGATATCCAAAGGCAATTGCCAAAATGGCGAGTAAAATTTGTTTCATTGTGCTTATGTGTGTTTGTTCTGTATTAGTAATGAATTTAGCATTTGCCGTTGCACCATGCAAATGCGCGGCAATAAAATGACATTTCCCTGACAATTCAAAAACTGCGATTTTGCCGTTTGCAAAAAAATCTATTTTTGTCCGCACTCATAAAATTCTTCGAATGAAGCAATATCTACTCCTTGCGGTTGCGTTTACCGCCATCTTCACAACAGCGTATGCTCAAAATTCCAAAATAACCGGTAAGGTAACTGAGGAAAGCGGTGAAGGACTTATATCCGCCAATGTGGTAATTGACGCATCCAAAGGTTGGGCAGCCGTTACTGATTTTGACGGTAATTACGATATAAAACTTCCGGGCGGCACTTATACTGTCACTTTCCGCTATGTTGGCAAAGAAGAGCAATCGCTAAAAGTTACCGTTGCCGAAGGCGAAACCAAAACACTGAATGTAGTGCTCAAAGAAAAACAGCAACTGATTGATGTGGTGGTGGTTACCGGTACTAAGTATGAGCAGAAGTTGGGCGAACAAACCGTTTCAATGGATGTAATTAAAGGAACCTCACTCACCAGCCAGAATATTACCGATATGAGCCAGGGAATGAGCCGCGTGCCAGGAGTTACTATTGCCGATGGGCAGGTAAACATACGTGGTGGTGCGGGCTGGAGCTACGGTGCCGGTAGCCGTGTACAGGTTTTGATTGATGATCTTCCTCTGCTTACTGCCGATGCTGCCGATGCCAAGTGGACTATTATTCCTATGGAAAATGTTGACCAGTTGGAAGTAATTAAAGGAGCCGCTTCTGCCTTGTATGGCAGCGGTGCTTTAAATGGTATTGTAAATATTCGCACAGCCTACCCGGTTAACGAGCCTTACACCAAAGTAACTGTTTATACAGGTATTATTGAGCGCCCTACAAAACATCCTAAAATGGCTTACTGGGGCAGCAACGCACCGTTGGGCGGAGGGGTAAACTTTGCTCATCGCCAAAAATTCGGGCAGCACGATTTAGTGTTTGGCGGTGCTTACGATGCAGGCAACAGCCATCTCGACTCGGCCGATGGGCACTCAGTTCGCGGAACCGTTAAATACCGCTACCGCTTTAAAAAAGTAGAAGGGCTTAACATGGGAGTAAATGTAAGCGCCTACCACAGTTGGGGTAAAACTTTCTTCTTCTGGAAAGGGTACGGAAACGTTGATATAGGCGGAGGTAATATTGTAAACTACGATTCACTGGCTTACAAACCTTTCGGCAATACTATTACACAATACAAATCGTATCGCTTTACCGTTGACCCCTTTGTTGATTACTACGACAAAAAAGGAAACCATTTTAAAGTGCTAACACGTTTCTTTAATGCTACTAATACCAATAACACCGGCCAAGGCTCTGTGCCAAATTTATATTACGGGGAGTTTCAGTACCACCGCAAATTTGAGTTCAATAAGTTCGATTTCAATTTTGTAGCCGGAACGGTAGCAACTTATAATGATGTAAATCCTCCCAAAAATGCTTCTAACAGCTTGTTCGGCAAAAACACCATGTTTAATTATTCTGCTTACGCCCAAACCGATTTCAAATTCTTTAAAAAGTTGAACATATCGTTGGGTGCCCGTTGGGAATACTTTAACATGGCTCACTACGTTAAAGACAGCACCATTACATCCACAGATACCATCCGCTTCAACCGCGTTGAAAAACAAAACTCACTTAAAGACCTCCCTTATCCTCTGTTCCGTGTGGGCATCAACTATCAGGCTGCCGAGGCTACGTATCTGCGTGCTTCGTTTGGACAGGGTTTCCGCTATCCTACTATTGCCGAGCGCTACATAAGTACGGTGGTTGGACCTTTGGTAATTGCATCGAACCCCAACCTAAAACCCGAAAAAGGCTACAGTGCCGAATTCGGAATAAAGCAAGGATTTAAACTGGGCAAAAACTGGATGGGATTTGCCGATGCATCTTTCTTTTGGAACCAGTACGACAACATGATGGAGTTCACCTTTGGTCAGTTTGGTCCGCAAAGCAGTTGGATTGATTTGAACCGCAATTTTGGGTTCGGATTCTCATCACAAAACGTTGGTAAAACAAGAATATTAGGAACAGAAATAGTACTGGCAGGGCAGGGCAAACTTGGACCCTTAGATATTCAAATCCTTACCGGCTACAACTTTATTGACCCACGTTCTTTAAACTGGAACGATACCCTTTCGCTTTATAACTACGAAGGCATTAAGCTAGAAAACAAAGGAAGTGCCCTGGCTGCATACAACCAACCTAATGGCGATTCTACCTTGGGCATTAACTATGCTATGACTTCCACTTCTGCTTCCAATCTGTTGAAATACCGCAACCGCCATACTTTTAAGTTCGACCTCACCATGAACTACAAAGGCTTGGAGTGGAACACCAACATGCAGTATGCCAGCTACATGGAAAACATTGATTATGCGTTTGTTAGCGGTCTGTTCCAACTGTTGGGTAAATCGGCATTTGGCGGGTTAGATTACTATCGCAAGCAAAAAGAAGCTACCCCCATTGGCAGAGGACGTGGCGATATTGTTTGGAATATGCACTTAGCTTATAATTTTAAGGAAGGTGTTCGTGTGGCATTTTTAGTTAAAAATCTGCTTAATTGGGAGTACACCCCGCGCCCGGCTTATATGGAAGCACCCCGCAACTACCAAATACAGTTAAGCTATACTTTGCAGAACAAAAAATAAATTTGGAGAAAAGAAAAATACTTATTTATATTTGTGGTGAGAGCAGCCTTGCTCTCACATTACAAGGGGCAGTTTCGGGGGGAGCTGCCCCGATTTTTTCCCCGACTCTAAACACTTTCAATTTTGTTGATTTTACACAACCAGCTTAAATGCCCTGTATGCATAGCTTCGTGCCGAATGGCATGTTGAATTAGTATGCGATTAGTGTTTATACCGCCAAAGGCAAAATTGTGCGGGTTTGGTTCATTTAGCTTTTCATCACTCAATCCTAACAAATGCTCAGTGGCCTGGATGTGCACTTCTTTCAAGGTATCAAGTATCATTTTCATTTCGGGCTGTGGAGTATGTAAAGAACCATCGCAACCCAGTTGATAATGATTGAGCCAGTCGGCTTTAACAGGTGCGCCACCGGTACCGGAAAGAATCAGAAAATTTTCCGCCCAGGTAATATGAGCCGCCAGCCATGCCACACTATTTATCTCAACACCATTTACTTCCCATTTTTTGTAAGGATCAACTTGCTTGAGCAAACTCAAATACCATTTAGTAAGGTCGCGCACTTTTTGAAAAGTATCGGCTAAGAGGATGGCTTGGGAAGAGTATATCATGGCAAGAGAATGGTTGATTTTATTTTGATTAAAACGAACTTACGCAAATTAAAAGAGGCTGCCTTTCTGCGACAACCTCCTTGCTTTCTATCTTCTTTTCTTAAAGTTTTTGTGCTTACCACCACCGCCTCCATGCCTGTGCTTACCACCGCCACCACCTTTGCGGTTGTTTTGGTTGTCCTGACGTTCTTTTTGTTTGTTGGCGCGGGCAAGTGAACCGAGGTCTTCGTTTTCCGAAACCTGCAACTCGCCTTTTGAAAGCAAGCGAACATCGTTCTTAATGATTTCGTCATTCACATTTTCTTTACTCCAGTTTTGGTAAACAAGTTTCATAAAGTTACCTATTACAGCAGTAAACGCCTCTTTCTTTTCGGGGTCTTTGGTGGCAATAGCTTTGGTTACCAGTGCTTCTACATTTTTGCCGTAGTGTTTAAAGCGTATGCGTGATTGCGGATAAGGAAGTTTTTCGGGTTTCTTTTCAATCTCCTCGCGCTTTTTAATGGGATAGGGTGAGTCAACATCCAGTTTATAGTCGCTCATAATAAAGAGGTGATCCCACAACTTGTGCTTGAAATCTTCCACATTGCGTAAATGTGGGTTTAGTTGCCCCATAAGTTCAATAATTTCTTTGGCAAACTGGTTGCGCTTATCGCGATCTTTTTCTTTCATGCAGTTTTCGACTATTAACTGCACATGCCTGCCATACTCTTTTAGCACTAACTTATTTCTCGATGAATTGTAATCCATATCAATGGTTTAAATAAAAAAAAACGTTGTAAAAAAATCTGAAAGTTGAAGGCTTGTTAGAAGATTTGAAAAGCAAGTTAACAGCGTAGGATGGTTAATGCCTTTAAATCAAACTGCCTGATTGATGCGCCAAAGGTGGAAATAAATTCCGGAATGGCAAACTACATCCCCCCGCTCAGAATTTTCAGTTTGGCGAATTTGAGCATGATTTTTTTGATGCCGTAGCCGTTAAAGTGAATAGCGGCAATTTTGTTGGCGCCCACTCCTTCAATAGAAACCACTTTTCCTTCTCCGAATTTTTCGTGCATTACTTCCATGCCTGCCTGTAAGCCGCTGGCATCGTCCGCCACAAATGGTTCGCCCGAAGCAGAAGGGGACGATGGCGCAGCAGGCGCTTTAGTAAGCGGGGCGCGGCTCAAACCGCTGAGCAAGGTGTTGGTGCGCTCGTGAATTTTTGCCCGTTTCATTTCGCCATGGTGTGTAATAACGTTTTCAGGAATTTCTTGTAAAAAACGGCTGGGGTCGCAGTAGTTGAGTTGCCCAAACTTATAGCGGGTATTGGCATAGGTAAGGAACAATCTTTTTTCGGCACGGGTAATGGCTACATAAAACAGTCTGCGTTCTTCCTCTAAATCTTCCATGCTGTAAAGCGACTGCTGCCCGGGGAAGAGGTTTTCTTCCATACCCACTACATACACCACCGGAAATTCCAGTCCTTTAGCGGCATGAACCGTCATCAGTTTTACGGTGTCCTGATTGGCGGTATCTTTTTCATCGCCCGTAAGCAGGGTAACAGTTTGCAAAAAAGTACCGAGCGATTTGTCGTTGTTGAGCACTTCGCCCTCTTCGGTTATATCGGGCTGCTGCACTTCATCGTCTTCAACAAACTCTTTAATGGAGTTGAGCAACTCCTGGACATTTTCAAAACGGCTTACGCCTTCCACCGTTTTATCGTTGTAGAGTTCGGAAATCAATTTGGTGGTTTTGCCGATGTGCGATGCCAAATCGTAGGCATTCATTTTTAGCGATTGCGCAGCAAAACTTTTTATCATGAGCACAAATTCTTCGATGGCATTTTTGGTGCGGGTGGGCACATCGAAGTAGTGAATCTCTTCGAGCACATCCCATATTCGTTTGTTTTCGTTGGTGGCGGTAATAATTATTTTATCTAAGGTGCTTTGCCCAATGCCGCGTGCCGGATAGTTGATAATGCGCTTGAGGGCTTCCTCGTCATAAAAGTTGACGGTGAGTTTCAGATACGCCAGCAAATCTTTTATCTCCTTGCGTTGGTAAAAACTCATTCCTCCGTAAATTTTGTAAGGAATGTTGTGCCTGCGGAGCGCCTCTTCAAAGGCACGGCTTTGTGCATTGGTGCGGTACAAAATGGCAAAACCGCTGTTGCGGAAATGTTCACGCATTTTGAGTTCGGTAATAGAGTCAGCCACCCAGCGCCCTTCTTCGTTATCGCTTGGCGTGCGTACAATTTTTATCAACTCGCCTTTGCCGTTCTCTGTCCATATTTCTTTTTTGAGTTGATTTTTATTTCGGTGAATGAGTTCGTTGGCGGCTTTTACAATGTTTTGGGTAGAGCGGTAGTTCTGCTCCAGTTTGTAAACTTTCAGGTCGGGAAAATCTTTTTCGAAGTTCAGAATATTATCAATGGTAGCTCCGCGAAAGGCGTAAATACTTTGGGCATCATCGCCCACTACGGTAATGTTCTGAAACACATCGGCAATCTTTTTTACGATGGCGTATTGCAGGTAGTTAGTGTCCTGAAACTCGTCAATAAGCACATACTTAAACTTGTGCTGATACTTGTAGAGCACTTCGGGAAATTTTTCGAGAATGAGATGCGTGTTCAGCAGCAAATCATCGAAATCCATGGCTCCGCTTTTAAAGCAGCGCTCGCAGTAAATTTTGTAGAGGTTAGCGGTAGCGGGTCTTCGCTGGTTGCGGTCTTCGGTTATCAGTTCTGAATCTTCGGCATATTGCTGGGGAGTAATAAGTGCATTTTTTACTGCCGAAATACGCCATTGTATTTGGTTGGGTTTGTAAATTTTATCGTCTAACCCTTGCTCTTTAATAATGGTTTTAATAAGCGAGCGCGAATCGTCCGTATCATAAATAGTAAAGTTGGAAGGGTAGCCTATTTTTTGCGCTTCTACCCGCAGTATGCGCGCAAACACCGAGTGGAAAGTGC
Source organism: Chitinophagales bacterium (assembly GCA_026129525.1). Taxonomy (GTDB): domain Bacteria; phylum Bacteroidota; class Bacteroidia; order Chitinophagales; family LD1; genus Bog-950. Next base: position 107,741 of record JAHCHW010000006.1, read on the forward strand.
CCATGTACAAATTGCGCGCATTGGTGCCGGCAATTTTTTCGATACGCTCGCGCATGGCTTCCGATGCTTTGTTGGTAAACGTAAGCGCCAAAATGCTAAAGGGGTCGGCTCCCTGATTAAGCAGGTGAGCAATGCGGTAAGTTAGCACTCGGGTTTTGCCCGAGCCGGGTCCTGCTACTATCATAGTAGGTCCATCGGTGTTTACCACCGCTTCGCGCTGGGCGTTGTTCAATTCTTCCAAATACGACATGTGGCGAAAATAGGAGGATGCGAAGGAAGCGCGGAAAGATTTTTGAACAACTGCGTGTAAAATTTTTGATGCTGCCGGCTCAATCGTTTAACAACAGGAATTGATACATTCATTGCATGAAGTTGAAAGACTCGCTGCGCGACCCTTCGTTTTGGACATTACTTGCCATAAACTTAGCGCTGGTAGCTTACTACATTTATTATCAAACCGGGTTCAGAACTTTGGTTTGGATTTACTGGTTCCAAAGCGGCATTATAGGTTTTTTCAATTTCCTGAACCTGCTTACTATTCGGAACATAAAACCGGGATCGTTCACTGTTAACGATAAACCCGTAACCAAAGACAGTCAGGCAAGATGGCTTGCGCTGTTCTTCGCTTTCCACTACGGCATTTTCCATTTTGTGTATATCATTTTCTTGTACGGTATTACCGATTCGAAAGAGCCTTTCGACTTTGGCTTGTTCAAAATTTCGGTAGGTGCTTTTTTCTTAGACCAGTTGTGGGGTTTTATACGCGCCAAACAATGGGAGAAAACAAATCAAACCAATCCGGGCACTTTGTTTTTTTTGCCCTATTTGCGTATTGTGCCCATGCACCTTACCATTTTGTTGCCGGGTTTTTTGAAAGCATTCTCGCACCTTACTGTATTTCTTGTATTGAAAACGTTGGCTGATACGATAACATATTTGATTACGGAATGGCTTTACGGTAAACCCGACCAGCCGGACGACCCGAATGTTTTGAGGAGTATAAGAAACGGACAACGATAACCGTAAAGAAGTAAGCGGTAAGGTTGTGAGGAAGCAAAAAGGGAATGGGCAATGCGAACTACTTCAGCTTTTCGTTTTCGGCATGGCGCTCTTTATCGCGCTCGGTTTTTTTGTGCAGGTTTTTGTTGAAAGCCTCGGTTAAATCAACCCCGGTTTGGTTGGCAAGGCAAAGCAGCACCCAAAGCACATCGGCCATTTCATCCGCCAAATCAACTTGTTTATCGCTTTCTTTAAATGATTGCTCTCCGTATTTGCGGCTTATAATTCGGGCAACTTCGCCCACTTCTTCGGTAAGTATTGCCATGTTGGTTAATTCGCTAAAGTATTTTACTCCGGTGGTTTTAATCCATTGGTCAACGGTTTGCTGGGCTTGTTGTATGGTCATATCTTAGAGTTGTAAGGTTAAAACGCTAATAGTTTAAAGTAGGCAGTAAGCAGCGGCAGTAGGCGAAAAAGTAATAAGTTGCATTGGACAAAGTTAAACACTCAGGGTTGTTTGTGTTTTTCCATTTCTAAAGCAATGCGTTCGGCATCGTAGGCTTTCAGTTTTTTCAACTGCTCTATTACGCTTGCATAACTTTCCGCATCGCGGTTTTGCGAAAGTTTGAACGATGCATCTATTCTTTCTACCGCAATTTCGAAACCCACTACTCCGCGCAGGTCCATTTCGAGTGTTTTTGGAGGAATTTCTTCATACGCCTGCGGGTGTTTTGCATGAGCGCTTTCGTAACGCAGCATCAGGTTTTTAAGCATGGCTTCGAGGGCTTCGCCTTCAACCAACTTTACCTTGCCGTATAAGTGCGCTGCCATGTAGTTCCATGTAGGCACATTGCGGTGGTTGTACCATGAGGGCGATACGTAGGTGTGCGGTCCCATAAATACGGCTAAGACTTCCGGCTGCGATTCGAAATTTTTCCACTGCGGGTTTGCCTTTGCCATGTGCCCGTGCAAAAACCAATTACCGTTGCGTATTTCCAATTCGAGCGGAATATGTGTTGCCCACGGCAGAGTATCTTTTATTGAAATCAAAGTGGCAAACGAAAACTCGCGAACGAGTTGTTCGATAGCCTGTTTATCTTCTTGTTTAAAATGCGGTGGAATGTACATGGTTGAGGTTGCGAAACAAGGAAAATTTTGCGCATGGGGCATATTGTGCCTATTTGTGCTGTTGCCTCTTATTTTTGGACGGAAGCTTATGTCGGCAGAAACGCTTAAAAACATACAGACCATTGAAGAAACATTCCGCGAAGTGCAGGAGTTGTTTCTTCATTTTACCGATACCGATGCGCTTGTTCAGAAGTTGAATGCTTATTCTGCCGAATTTCGTTCGGTGGCTTTTGAGGCTGCTTCTATGTGTATTGCGCTGGAAGATTTAAAAAATGGAACAGCATTGCCGAACTGGAAGATTTTTTTGCGAGAGTTTGCCACCAATTATGCTACACAGTTTCATATAGGTTTAGGGTGGGCGTTGGCACAGCAACAGCTATTGCCCGTTTCTTTTTTAAAAGAATTGGAAACCGAGAACGGTAATCGCGTTTTAGACGGATACGGCTACTACGAAGGCATGTTCCGCAGGCGGAAAAGTGTTTTGCAGCAAGTTTATCCCGACTGGTGCAATGAGCACACCATTGCGTACTACGACCGAGGACTGGGGCGAAGTATTTGGTATGTTTCAAGGGCAGAAATTCAAACAACTTCAAACACCATTCAAAATTTTCCGGAAAGCCGGCAGACTGCTTTGTGGCGGGGAATTGGCATTGCGGTTACGTATGCCGGGGGGAGTACGGAAAGTGAACTTTGCGAATTGAGACAATTAGCCGGAATATATGCCGGTGAACTGTTAAAAGGAGCTGAACTTGCCATTAACAGCCGTAAAGAAGCCGATTGTATGACCGAAAGTGCTCAATTGGCGCTGAAAGTGTGGGAATAACCTAACAGGTATCTGAAATTTTTTTGAAAAAAAACCGCTTTACCCCTTGCGCCCGTTTGGGTGGGGCATTATATTAATTGTAACAAAGCACTAAAAACCTGAAAGATGAGCAACCAAGCGACAAACACCCCAACAGGCTCGAACGACACACAGAACTGTACAAGTGTTTGCCCGGTGCAGCGGCATAGTATGCCGAAACACAGAATGGCTGTTCAGCACAACACACACTAACAAGGGTTTTTATCCGGACACAAGGATTGGAACCAACGAAGAGAAACTCCAACTGCGGCTCACAGCCCGGTTGGAGTTTTGGTTTTTACACGCGTTACGAAAGTTTGCCGCGTGCTGTGTTTATCATTATCAACTCGGTTACGTTTTCCAAATCAATAACGCCTGCCAGCCTTGCTCCTTCGCGTACTAATATTAACGGAGTGCGGCTTTTCTGAAATTCGGTAAACACATCGTTTACCGGTACATCAATATCCATTACTATTAGCTGTGTATCGGCAATGCTTTCTACTGCGGCAGTTTCGCCAACGGATGTAATGCCTTTAATAATTTGGTCGCGCCCAATTACTCCGTAAGGTTGGTTGTTATGGGTTACCAAAAAATTTTTGGCTTCGCCATTCAGCAGCAACTTAACTGCCTCGGCAATGGGAGCGCTTTTTTCAATAGTCTGATAGTTTTTCATTAAAGCATCGCGCAGCGTAAAGCCCGAAATAGTGGATTGGGCTTTTACCATTTCGGCTTCGGTGTGGGCGCCCAGTATAATAAACAAGCCGATGAAAATGAGAAACGGATTGATATAGAAACCGGTGATGATAAAGCCTACCGCCAAAATTTTTCCGATAGTGGCGGCTGCCTGCGTAGCCTTTACGCGGTGCATACGCAGCGAGAGCAAGGCGCGCAACACTCTGCCCCCATCCATAGGAAAAGCCGGAATTAAATTGAACAGCGCCAGCCATATATTGATAATGCCAAGCATGGGCAGAAAATTACTGCCGTCTATTACAAAGGCTTCGGCAGTTTCTTTTTGTAAAAAATCGGCACTTAAAATAAAAGGCGACAGTAACAGCATGATGACCACGTTTACTGCCGGTCCGGCTAAAGCCACCCACAGTTCCTGAATGGGTTTTTCGGGCATTTTTTCGAGACTTGCCACACCGCCAATGGGGTATAGGGTAATGTCTTTGGTTTGAATACCATACCTGCGGGCGGTAAGCGCATGCCCAAACTCGTGCAGGGTAACGCAAACAAACAAACTGAGTATAAACGCTACCGACCAACCTATGTGCACGGCATCTAAACCTTCGCTAAGGTTGCGGTAAACAATCCAGATAATGAGCAGAGCGAAGGTCCAGTGAATATCCACCCGTATTCCAAAAATTTTCCCGAACGATAAACGCATAGCTTCTGTTTTTGAACTTGTGTGCTAAAATAGTTTATAGCTGGAGAGAGGGTGTAAACTGCTTAACAAACTTTGGTAGGGCGCAGCATGCGAAGGTGCCGTCCAAATATCTGTGTTTTTTAGACTTACACAGATATTTGGACAGTACCATTGCTTACCGCATTTTGCATAGCGCTTTCTGTATAACACACCTAAACCTTAGTGCAGTATAACTTTTCGGCTATGTACTCCTGTCGCTGAATGAACTCTTACGATGTAAATGCCTTTGTAAGCATCTGTTACATCCATTGTTATTTTTCCTTCAGCACTTGTTGCACGTTGTAATACGCGCCCGCTCATATCTAACAATTCAGCCATCGCGTTAGGGTGTTGTGCAGTCAGCTGAATAATTAACTGATTGGACTCTGTATTAGAACGCAGTGTAAAGAAAGATGGTTGTTTCTCAGGGATACCGCTAGGTGCAACAGCCGAAAAATGCACGGTATCGCAAGAGATACACATAAACGAAACGTTTTGGAAAAAAGTTTGAACGCAAACAGGCACATCGTACCCGCTCGAATCGTACACTGTAGCGGTGTAAGTAAAGCTGCTTGTTCCGCCAATTACCGGAGCAGATTGGTTATTACCATTCTCCGTCCAGGTTACTACGGTTAACCCCATAAAATCGGGAACAGGATTAGTAAGCACAATTATCATTTGCCCGGGTTGAGTTTCCTGCCAGTTAAAGCCCGAATAGCACGTTATAGCATTTGTGTAAGCGGTATCGCTTATGCAATTGCTGCAACCGGTAGAGTCCTGAATACATAATGTAATAAAGATGCAACCGTAGTTAGCAAACAAATCGTTAGAGGCAATAAGCACCGTATCGCCACCGGCATTTACATGTATGGGCGTAATTGGTCCGGATAATGTTCCGGTTATGGTCCAGTTAAACGTAAAGGGTGGAACCCCGGAAACAGGTGTGCCTATTAACTGCAAGTTAAAACCCGGCAACAGCGAATCAGACACAAGCACGCTGCATTGCGATTTTGCTGTGCAACTGAATGATAACAAATAAATGGTAATAAGAAGCGTGTAAAACCTGTAAATCATACAAAAATTTTGAGTTAGACAAGAAATGCAGGATGGACGTTGCTTACAGAGATATATCAGGGAATATCCATTATGCTGCTTTGATGCCTTATGCTTTCGTTATGAATTTGCTGGAATAGCTTCAGGATAAATTCTTCGGTAAGTCCACCTGTTTTTCCTTTCTCCAAAGCGCGCTTTACAATTTGCGCCCAGCGTTCGCTTTGGTGTATGGCTAATTGATTTTCCTTTTTTACCTCTCCAATTTTTTCGGAAATGCCCATGCGTTCGCCCAGCAATTCCAAAATATAATCATCAATGCGGTCAATGCGGGCACGCAAATCATCTAAGGGTTGCAATCCATTTTGTGTAACGGTAGGATGGCGCACAATAAGCGAAGAAAGAATTTCGCCCAAGCGTTCGGGTGTTACTTGTTGCTTCGCATCGCTCCAGGCTTTATCGGGGTTAATGTGGCTTTCAATCATTAGCCCGTCAAAGCCCATATCCATGGCTTGTTGCGATAGCGTGTAAATCAAATCGCGGGTGCCGCCCATGTGGCTGGGGTCAACAATAATGGGTATTTCCGGAAACCTTCTTCGCAACTCAATGGGAATTTCCCACATAGGCGGGTTGCGGTAAATAGTTTTTTCGTACGAAGAAAAACCGCGGTGAATAACTGCCAGCTTTTTAATTCCGCTTTGGTAAAAGCGTTCCACTGCGCCAATCCAAAGTTCCAAGTCGGGGTTAATCGGGTTTTTTATCAGCACGGGTACATCTACTCCTTTCAACGAGTCGGCAATTTCTTGTACCGCAAAAGGCGAAACGGTGGTGCGTGCGCCAATCCACAGTACATCAATTTTATTTTTCAGTGCGGCTTCTACATGTTCGGGGTTAGCCACTTCTACCGTTACCGGCAGCCCTGCTTCGTTGCCTGCGGCTTTAATCCATGGCAAACCTATTTCGCCCACGCCTTCAAAACTGTTGGGGCGGGTGCGCGGTTTCCAAATACCTGCCCGCAATAAGTGAACTTTTCCGCCCGCATGTTTTACAATTTCCCGAACCGTGTTAAATACCTGTTCCTCGCCTTCGGCACTGCAAGGTCCGCTGATAACAAAAGGCGAAACCTGCACCTTGCTCCACTCGCCCAAAGGAATAATTCCGAATTTATTTGCCACTCTTAACCGAATTAGTGATTATTGAACAACATGAACAGAAAAACCATCCTGCTGCTTTTTACAACAATATTACTGCAAACAAGTTTAGCCCAAACTACTTACCCGGTTTCATCGTTCGAAAAAACACCCGATGCGTTCCGTTATCTTCTACTACAGAACAACGAAATTTCGTTAAATGATTCCATCAACGAGTTAATTGTTGATTTGGCAGAGCCAATGTTGCTTGATTCGATGATTGAACGGAAAAAACAGCATCACAAATTGGGCCCGCTTGGTTGGTTTGCTCATGCTTTTGGCGGCTTCAACTGGCGGGCATTGAGTATGAAGAAGGAAAAGTTTGTAGGAACGCTGCTCCGGAATTCGAGAAGCGGCAGAGAAGAATACACTGAGTACGACATTAACTTCGACATCAACTTTAATCTGAAAAAATACCTGTGGCGGGTGTTTGATGCGTACGACCGTCAAAAACAAATTCACCGGCAGGATTTGCGAAGAAGCCACCGCAGAAACTACGACACCATTCCTTTTGTGCGTGACACATTCAACATTGACAAACGCAATTATCGTTTGCACTGCGAATTGACTCCTCCGCGGGCATACCGTGCACCGCTTAATTATTCCTTTTTCCCTACACTGCCCCATGGTGGCGGGCTGAAAGAGCATCCGAATTTTGAGAACGACAAACCTACCATGGGTTTTTACGGAACGTTTTGCTTAGACTGTAACCACAGTTGCCATCCGGAGCTACATCCGTACGAATGGGTATGGTGGCTAAAGAATAATGATACTGACCAAACAGACGATAAAGTATGGTACGTAGGTTTGTTTCACGAAAGCAGCAACCGCATGAAAAAGTGGAGCATAAACCCCATGACGGGCACCATAGCTATTCCGTTTGCATTTACGGTGGACGAAGAAGACCCCATCTATCATGTAATTGAGGTTGAACATTTGGTGTTCAATAATTTTTTAGAGGAAGAACTTAAAAAAGTGAACCTGCCCGCTGCACTTATTCAACCGAACGAAACGCATCAGGAGATTCCCATAATGGCAGGCGACTCGCTGCTTACCCGTATCGAACTCCGGTTTATGAGGAGTATCAGCACCCGTGGTTTGCAGTATTGGTTCAGTAAGTTGAACTTCGATGAGGAAAGCAAATTACTGACAGGTTATTTTAACATAGCGGTATCGGCAATGGATTTATACACCACAAAAATTAAATTCACCAAAGGGTATGACTACTAAAAACGCCTACGACTACATCGTTATCGGTTCAGGCTTTGGAGGAAGTGTAAGCGCCATGCGCTTATCGGAAAAGGGTTATTCCGTATTGGTAATTGAAAAAGGCAAGCGCTGGCAAGCCAACGATTTTCCGAAATCGGATTGGCAGTTGAGTAAGTATTTGTGGATGCCGTTCATCAAATTTTTTGGCATTCAGAAACTCACATTTTTCAATCAGGTATTTGTAATAAGCGGAGTGGGCGTAGGCGGAGGTTCGTTGGTATATGCCAATACCCACATGATGCCCAAAGAAAATTTTTATACCAACAAACTGTGGTCGCATTTTAAGGATTGGAAGAGTGTACTCGCACCTTACTTTGAGCGTGCCAAGTTTATGCTGGGCACTACGCAGTATAAAAAAGATAATGCCGAGGATTTAGTATTGAAAGAAGTGGCCGAGGAAATGGGCTATGGGCATACGTTTAAATCGGTGGACGGAGTTGGTGTTTATCTTGGACCAACCAATGTTGAAACCGACCCCTACTTTAAAGGTTTAGGTCCGCAGCGCAAGGGCTGCACCGAATGCGCGGCTTGTATGATTGGCTGTAAACACAACGCCAAAAACACGCTCGATAAAAATTACCTGTGGTTTGCCGAAAAAATGTTTGGTGCTAAAGTGGAAGCCGAAACTTTGGTAACAAAGATTGAGCATGTGAATGGTGAGTATGTTATTCATACACAAAAATCCACTTCATGGTTTACAAAAAACAAACGTGTTTTCAGAAGCAAAGGATTAGTAGTATGCGGAGGGGTGTTGGGTACAATGGATTTACTCCTTCGGCAAAAACATGTGCTTAAAACTTTGCCGAATCTTTCCGATAAACTGGGCGAAAACATTCTCACCAATTCCGAAATGCTGAGCGGTGTAGGTTTGGCAGACAGGAAATTGAATCACGGTATCGCTATCTCGCGTATTTTCTCGCCCGATGAAAACACCAACATTGAAGTATGTAAATTCCCCGATGGCAGCGGCTCCATGATGCGGCTGGGCGTTCCCGCAGTAGGCGATGGCTCGCCCATTGCGCGCACCGTAAAAATGATTGGGCAGTTTATTGTGCAGCCGCTGAACACTATCCGGTTTTTTACCACTTTCCGTCCGGCTACCAACGGCATTATTTTTCTGATAATGCAAACGCTTGAAAATGCCATGCGCCTTAAACTCCGCAAAGGAATTTTCGGATATAGCATGACAATGGTAAACGACAGCAACCAACGCGTGCCAACCTATATTCCTATAGGACAGGAAGCACTGTATCGCTATGCCAAAAAAGTAAACGGCATTCCCATGAATGCTTTCAGCGAAGTAATGTTTAACCTCGCCTCAACGGCACACATACTTGGCGGCTGCCCTATGGGAAAAACAAAAGAAGAAGGTGTGGTGGACGATTACTTCCGCGCGCACGGCTACCCTAACATGTACATTTTAGATGGCTCCATTATGCCTTGCAATCTGGGTGTTAACCCATCGCTCACCATTACCACTTTTGCGGAGTATGCCATGGATAACATTCCTGCAAAACAAGGTGCTATTGTAAAAACATTGGACAAGCGAATGGCTGAAGTAGCTTAGCCCGGCAGGCTGAAGTAGAAAGTAGTGCCTTTGCCTAACTCACTTTGCAACCATATTTTTCCGTCTAATCGGTCAACAATTCTTTTGCAAATGGAAAGTCCTAAACCGGTGCCGGGTATTTCGGCTTTGGTATGCAGCCGATGGAACGGTTCAAAAATCCGTTTTTGGTGATTTTCTGCAATGCCCTCTCCATTATCGCGCACGTAAATTATTACACGGTCGCCTTCCTTCATGCACCCTAATTCAACAACCGGCTGCGTACTGTTGTTATACTTTATTCCATTCTCAATCAGGTTTTGGAGTACTAAAACCAGTAACCCTCTGTCAGAGTTTACCTGACAATCAGCATCGTATTTTACTGCTGCGTTTTTCTCGCGCAATATGAGTTCTGTATTTTTTATGGCTTCTCCGGCAACGGCAGCTAACGAAACTTTTTCGCATTTTATCTGGGTGCGGGTAACGCGCGAATAAGCCAGCAGGTCATGAATAAGTTGTTGTAAGGTAACTGCGCCTTTGTTGGCAAAATCAATGTATTCGTTGGCTTCGGCATCTAATTTATCGCCATATCGTTTTTTCAGCAATTGCATGTAATTCGAAATCATACGCAGCGGCTCTTTCATATCGTGCGATGAAACAAAAGTGAATGTTTCCAAATCGGCATAGCTGCGCTCTAATTCTTTGGTGCGATCTTCTAATTGTGTTTGATAGCCTTTGCTTCTGCGTATATCGCGCGATTGGGTAAGTACCCTTTCTTCGCCTGTAACTTCATCGCGTACGCTTTTGAATACTGTTTCTAACCAATGGTAATCGCCATTTTTATCAATAACCCTGTATTGAACAGGATCATAAACAGAGGGATGTTCCGGCTCACTCAAATTCAGCGAGCGCAAAAGAATTTTATCCTCCGGATGAACAAAATCGTAGAGTTTCTTTCCGATTACCTCTTCATCCTTGTACCCGAGTATTCGTTCAATGGCGGGGCTTACATAAATTACTTTGCTGTCAGTGTCGTGTATGCAAATAATATCGCGCGAATTTTCAGCCAGCAGGCGATACTTTTTTTCGTTTTCTTTCAGTTTGTCCTCCACCCCAAATCGGTACCGAATCAGCACCAACTGCGCGAAAGCCGATATGGTATAGGTAGCGTAAAAATCGAACGTGCTTTGTGTGGTATGTTCTGAGAGCAGCGAGGTAAGCACCAATACTATATTGATTACAAGCGTGTGCAAATAGTATTGCCATTCGTGCCTAAAAAACCATCCCGAAATAACATAGGTTACAATAAATTGATACGCATATTGCTCGTTAAATGACGTGCCGTACAAAACATAAATGCTTCCCAAGTTGAGAATATAAATGTATGCGTATCCTACCTGTTGGTAATACCGGCTGTAATTTTTTGTGAAAAGCAGAATAACGAAAAGTAAAGCAGTAAAACTGTAAATTAAGTTCATCGCCCGATGGCTTACCGGTCCGAGCAATGGGTTATTGTTGCCGAAAAAGGCAAACAGTGCAAAGCCTGCAAACAGCATAAAAAACAAGATGCGGGCTGTTTTGAGTTCGTTAAACAGAAACTCGGTAACAAGGTTTTTAAACTGTTGGTACATGGTTGCCATTGGCAAAGTCAGGCTGCGGCACTAAGGTAATATTATGTTGAATTTGAAGGAAGGCTAATACTTGGGCATTTCCGGGTCAATTTCATCTGCCCATGCCAAAATACCTCCCGTAAGGTTGTACACATTGTCAAACTTATAGTTCTGCTCCAAATAAGCACACACGTTACCGCTGCGGTTACCGCTGCGGCAGTATATTACCACCGGCTTGGTGCGCGAAATTTTTTCGATGCTTTCCGGAATGGAGTTCATGGGAATTTTCTCACCTCCAATGTCTGCCACTTCGCTTTCAAACGGCTCACGCACATCTATCAATTGAAAATCTTGCTTGCTGTCCAACATTTGTTTTAACTCTTCTACGGTTTTTGTTTTCATGTTAGTTGATTGGATGGTCTAAAATAGAAATGTTGGGAAAAGCAAGTTAATGATTGAAAGTGGCCGGGCTATTTTGGATTTTCTGAACGTTATGCCCTTTGGAATCTGCAATGCACAATTTATAGGCTATATGGTTTTTTATTAGGCTTAAAAATGTACTGACGGTTGCGCTCTTCTGCGGTTTGCATGGTGTACATAAATTCAGCAACTTCTTCAATCCAAATTAAAACTTCCTCAGCCGAAAGCGAAGCGTGTTTTTGTATTTGCTCCATACTTACGGTATAGGTAAATCCCACACCTTCATTTTCCTTTTTGGGAGTTATCATTTGCGATAAAACTTTTTGAGGTTGGCAATGTCGGCTTTGTCCTGTTCGCGGTTGGCATATTGTTTCAGTAAAATCAAATCATCTAATCCGAGTATGTAAACAGGTATATCCTTTATGTGTTTAACCTCCTTTCGGCTCCAACACTCAGAAAATTCTACAGGTACATCAATTAACACATCCAATGATAGTGAACGGAAAGTTTCGCTGGTGTAACTATAGGCAATCAGATTTTTTTCCTTAATGTATTGGCTGCGTATGTTACCGGTAAGCAATGTTTTAATGGCAAAAAACAGAGTGCTTTTGTAGCCGTGCTCTGCAATTGCTTCCTCAAACTTCGCCAAATTACCTTCACTCCATTCCAATAACACATCTATATCGGCAGTCATTCGAGGAATACCGTATAGATTAACGGCAACCCCTCCGCATAAAAGATACTTAACTTGATGCTTATGAAGCGATTTAAAAATTTCTTTAAGATGCGAAATCATGCTTACGCGTAAATATAGCGCTATAATGGGTTGTCAAAATCATTCTATCATTTTTAAAAACTCGTCCTCATTTAGTACAACAATCGAAGGAATTTTCTGCGCTTTCGCAAGTTTACTTCCGGCATCTTCGCCTACTACCAAATAGTTGAGGTTAGCAGAAACACCGCTCAGTAGTTTGCCTCCGTTTTCTTCTACCAATTGCTTGGCGCGGTCGCGGGTAAATTTTTGCAGCGAGCCGGTAAAAAGAAAAGTTTTGCCTTGCAGTTTATTGTTTTTACTGAGTGCATCTTCGGGGCGATTTTCGGTGTTTACCCCAAGCCGTTTCAGTTCGTGCAGCAAATGAATATTGCCTTCGTTGCTGAAAAAATCGAAAATGCTTTGCGCCACCTTAGGTCCTATGCCTTCAATGTTCGTTAAGTCTTCCACGCTCATTTTCTGCAAATCGAAAATGCTGCGGATGTGGCTCGAAATATCTTTAGACGTAGTAACGCCCACATGGCGAATGCCAAGCGCATTCAGTAATCGCCACAATGGACGATTTTTTGAATCTTCAATGCCGGCTTTCAGGTTGTTTACCGATTTTTCTTTCCAACCTTCCAGTCCTAAAATTTCTGTGTAAGGCAGGCGGTAAAGGTCTTCAATGGTTTTAATAAATCCGCGCTGAATAAACTCAACCACGGTTTCGCGCCCGCAGCCGTCAATGTTCATGGCATCTTTGCTTACAAAGTGAATAGCGCGCTCTTCGGTTTGTGCGGGGCAGTCGGCATTATCGCAGCGCCAAACGGCTTCTTCTTCGGGCTTCACCAATGGCGAACCGCACGAAGGGCAATGACGCGGAAAATGAATTTTGTGCTCGTGTCCGGTTCGCAAATCGGGCACTACACCCACTATGTACGGAATTACTTCGCCTGCTCTTTCTACAATAACCGTATCGCCAATATGAATGTCTTTCTCCAAAATAAAATCTTCATTGTGCAGCGAAATAGAAGAGATGGTAACACCGGCTAAAGGCACCGGTTCAATTTTTGCCACAGGAGTAACTGCCCCTGTTCTCCCCACCTGAAATTCTACTTTCAACAATTTGCTGTGCGCCTGTTTAGCTGCAAACTTATAGGCAATAGCCCAGCGGGGATGATGCGTAGTGCTGCCGCATTGTTGCTGTTGCTTCAGCGAATTTACTTTCACCACCATGCCATCGGTATCAATATTAAATGTGTGGCGCTTTTTGTCCCATAGTTGAATGAACTCGTGTACTTCTTCCATATTGCGGCACACTTTCATTTCGTGGAGCGGAGTTTTAAATCCGCAGTCGTATAAAATTTCGATGCAGTGATAATGCGATTCAAGTTTACCCGCTAAAAGATTATTTCCGCTGGCATCTTCCGCAAAGCTGATATGGTACAGAATGGCTTCCAGATTGCGTGCGCGCGATTCGTTGGGGTCTTTGGTGCGAAGCGAACCCGAAGCGGTGTTGCGTGCGTTCTGAAAAATTTTTTCGCCTTTGGCTTTGCGCTCCTCGTTCATTTTTTCGAAGATGTGCTTTTGAATAATCACTTCTCCGCGTATTTCAATTTTGGCAATACCATATTTTGAAAAAGGTGCCCGCAACGGAATAGATGAAAGCGCTTTGGCATTGTTGGTAATGTCGTCTCCTTCGGTGCCATCGCCACGGGTAGCTGCGCGAATAAGTAAATCGTTTTCGTAAACAAGCGCAATGCTGCTGCCGTCAAACTTCGGCTCTACGCAGTATTCCGGTTCAGGGTTGCCGGTCAGTTCTTTAATTTTTCGGTCAAAATCGTTCAGGTCGGCTTCGTTGTACGAGTTTTCGAGCGAGAGCATCGAAACCAGATGCTGAACGGTTTCAAACTCGCTGGTTAACCCGCGGGCTACGCGTTGGGTGGGCGAGTCGGGTGTTTGTAACTCGGGGTTCGAAAGCTCAAGTTGTTTGAGTTCCGCGAACAGTTTGTCGTAATCGTAATCGGTAATAACAGGTTCGCTTAAAACATAGTAGCGCCAGTCGTGGTAGTTAATTACGTTGCGAAGCGCTTTAGCTTTTTCTGCTTCCGAAAGCGTAACTGCTTCTTTAACGAGTTGTAGGGTAAGTGTATTGAGTTGTTGCTGCTGCTCCTTTGAATACATAAACACAAGTTTACACAAAGGCGCGAAGAAAAAACTACACCAACAGTTTATCTATTTCAGCCGCCAGCTTTCTGTCCTTATCAGTAACCATGTTACCTGCACTATGCGTGTTAAGGGTTATCTCTACACGGTTCCAAACGTTTACCCAGTAAGGATGGTGGTCGTGCTTTTCGGCAAGCATTGCCACACGGGTCATAAAAGCAAAGGCTTCGGAAAAATTTTTAAAAGTAAAGATGCGTTTGAGGGAGTTGTTTTCTTCTGTCCACATAACCTATGGTTTATGAGTTTCAAGCACTTTGTCTACTTCTTCAAGTAATTGGGGCAGGTAAAGTATTGTGATGCTGTAAACCGTTTCATCATCCAGTTTATCGTACTCGTGTGCCAAACGGTTGCGAAAACCAATAATTTTTCGCGCATTGGAAACCGGAAAGTCAGGTTGTTTTTCTAAAATGCGGTTTAGTGCTTCGGCAGCAATTTCAAGGTTGCACTCTATGGCTTTACGCAACATAGTATTCCGCTTAAACTCTTCAAACGATTTTTCGGTAGCAACATAGAATTCTTCTATTTGCACTATCTGTTTCTTAATGTCATGCAGCCAAACGAGGATGTCTTCGCTCATACACTTTTATTCGGTTGCGGTTTATGGACTTAATAAGATAGGGGTTGGTGATGGCTTTTTCAGAAATCAAATCCACTTTCCGTCCCAACAACTTTTCCAACGCTTCAAAAAGGTCGAAGTAGTTATCGGCATAGGTCAGCAAATCTACTTCGCCAAAGTTGACAAGGAGGTCAACATCGCTGGTTTCGGTTTCTTCTCCTTTGGCAAACGAACCAAACAGAAAAAGCGAATCAACTTTGTGTTTTTCGCACAAGGCTTCAATTTCCTTACGATGTTTTTCAATAATGTTCATGTGCTAAAAATAAAAAATCCCCGTGTGGGGATTTTCATTCGTTACCTAAAACTCCAGTCGTACGTATCCAAATGGCTTACACTCAGTTTCAGCAAGTCAATATTGCCGCGTATGTCGGCTTTGTGCGCCATTTCAATTACCGAGTGAATGTGGCGGGTGGGAATAGACACCGCCCCTGCTATAGTGCCGTAAGTAGCCATGCGCTGCATACCGGCAGTGTCGGTTCCTCCGGCAGGAAGCAGTTCGTTTTGCCACTTTATTTTGTGTTTGTTGGCGAGGTCTTTCATATAGCGCACCATGCGGTAATCGCAAATGGCTGATGAGTCCATTACCTTAATACCCACGCCTTCGCCTAATCTGGTTACGCTTTCTTCGGGCTTAGAACCGGGCGTATCGTAGGCAATGGTGGTATCAATACAAAAACTAAAGTGCGGGTCAATGTGGTGAGCCGCCACCTGCGCCCCGCGAATGCCTACTTCTTCCTGCACGGTAAACACTCCGTAAAAATCGTAAGGTATTTTTTTGCCTTTCAGTTCTTTCAGGGTTTCTATAAGAATGAATACCGCCACGCGGTTGTCAATGCTTTTGCAGTTTACACATTCGCCCATTTCAATCAATTCGCGCTCGCGGGTAATTACGTTGCCTACTTCAATCAACTTAATTACTTCCTTTTTACTCATGCCCAGGTCAATAAAGTAATCGCTCAGTTGCAGGTTTTTGCCCCGCTCTTCGGCTGTCATTAAATGAATGGGTTTGGTGCCCATTACGCCTATCACATCTTTCTTGCCGTGCACTACAACGCGTTGTGCGGTAAGCGTTTTAGGGTCAAAGCCGCCAAGCGGATGAAAGCGCAGAAATCCGTTATCATCAATATGACTTACAATAAACCCGATTTCGTCCATGTGAGCGGCAGCCATTACTTTTTTGTCGCTGCTCTTGCCCTTTTTAAGGGCTATGAGGTTGCCCATATTGTCCACCGAAATGTCGTCCACTACACCCTTCAGTTCTTTGGTAATAAGTTCACGCACTTTTTGCTCGTGCCCGGGCACTCCGGGGGTTTCGCAAATTTGTTTCAGCAGAGGCACATTTACAGTCATATTAATAAAGGTTTGTTTAAAGAAGGGGCAAACTTAGAATTTTTCGGGGGAGTGGGGTTTTGGCTTAAAATTGAGTTTAAAAGTGAAAGCAAATCAACCTAAAACTTTTCTTTGGCTCGTTTTGAAATTCAGATAATAAGACTACTTTTGCCGTCCCAAAATAAAAGTGGAATGCCTACTATTCAACAGTTAGTTCGTAAGTCGCGCAACATAATCCGCGCAAAATCAAAGAGTCGTGCGCTGGATTCATGCCCTCAAAAGCGTGGCGTATGCACCCGTGTTTACACAACTACTCCCAAGAAGCCCAACTCGGCTTTGCGTAAAGTTGCCAAGGTGCGTTTAACCAATCAGGTAGAAGTTATCGCTTACATTCCGGGCGAAGGACACAACCTGCAGGAACACTCTATTGTACTGATTCGCGGTGGTCGTGTTAAAGATCTTCCCGGAGTTCGTTACCATATTGTTCGTGGCTCGTTAGATACAGCCGGTGTAGAAAATCGCAAAAAGAGCCGCTCGAAATACGGCACCAAGCGTCCGAAAGCTGGCGCTGCTGCTGCACCCGCAAAAGGAAAAAAATAATTAGCAAGCAAAGTTCATTCTAACATAACATGAGAAAGAAAAAAGCACCCAAGCGCTACGTTCAACCCGACCCAAAGTTTGGCGATGTAATGGTTACCCAGTTTGTTAACCGTATGATGTACGAAGGCGGAAAGTCAACCGCTTACGATGTGTTTTACAACGCTATTGCATTAGTGGAAGACCGCGCTAAGGAAAATGGATTGGAAGTTTGGAAAAAGGCGTTGCAAAACGTTGGTCCTTCGGTAGAAGTACGCTCACGCAGAATTGGAGGAGCTAACTTTCAGATTCCTACCGAAGTGCGTGGCGAGAAGAAAGTTTCAACGGCTATGAAGTGGATTATCCAATACAGCCGCGAGCGCAACGGAAAGTCAATGGCAGATAAATTGGCTTCGGAAATTGTAGCCGCTTCAAAAGGTGAAGGCGGAGCTTTCAAAAAGAAAGAAGACACGCACCGTATGGCAGAAGCCAACAAAGCATTTGCTCACTTTAAGTTCTAAAACTTTAAACGAGCTTCAAAAAATAAGTATCCCGCTGCGTGCGGGACTTTTTTATTAAAAAGGAACACTAAGAACAGGAAACAATAAAATGGGAAAAGATTTAAGCTACACGCGGAACATTGGAATTGCAGCACATATTGATGCCGGTAAAACAACTACTACCGAGCGTATTTTGTATTACACCGGTGTAAACTACAAAATTGGTGAAGTGCACGAAGGTGCCGCTACTATGGACTGGATGGAACAGGAACAGGAGCGTGGTATTACCATTACTTCGGCTGCTACCCGTTGTTCATGGACATGGAAAGACAAAAAATACGACATCAACATTATTGACACTCCCGGACACGTTGATTTTACCGTAGAGGTAAACCGTTCGCTCCGCGTATTGGATGGTTTGGTGTTTTTGTTCTCTGCAGTGGATGGCGTAGAGCCTCAGTCAGAAACCAACTGGCGTTTAGCTGATAATTACCATGTTGCCCGTCTTGGTTTTGTAAACAAAATGGACCGTCAGGGTGCTGACTTCTTTAATGTAGTGAAGCAAGTAAATACCATGTTGGGTTCTGTCCCTATGGTAATGCAAATTCCTATTGGTAACGAAGAGAACTTTAAAGGAGTTGTTGATCTTATCACCAACGAGGCAATCATTTGGAATGAAGAAGACAAAGGAATGACTCATAAGGTAATTGACATTCCTGCCGAGCTGGTAGATGAAGTAAAAGAATACCGCGAAAAAATGCTGGAGCAGGTAGCGGAGTTTGACGATACCTTAATGGAAAAATATTTTGCCGACCCTAACTCTATTACTGCCGATGAAATTCGCGCAGCGGTTCGCCAGGCGGTAATTGCACAGAAAGTGGTGCCAATGTATTGCGGCTCTTCTTTCAAAAACAAAGGTGTGCAGGCAGTGTTGGATGCAGTGTGTGCTATTCTTCCTTCGCCACAGGATAAAAAAGAAGTAAAAGGAATTAACCCTGATACAGAAGAAGAAATTTCAAGAAAACCGGATACCGATGAGCCTTTTGCGGCATTGGCGTTTAAAATTGCAACCGACCCGTTTGTTGGTCGTTTGGCATACTTCCGCGTTTACTCGGGTGGGTTAGATGCAGGTTCTTATGTATTGAATACCCGTTCCGGAAAGAAAGAGCGTATCTCTCGCTTGTTCCAAATGCACGCTAACAAGCAAAATTCGGTAGAGCGTGTAGAAGCCGGTGATATTGCCGCAGCGGTAGGTTTCAAAGAAATTCGCACAGGCGATACGCTTTGCGATGAAAAGCATCCTATTGTTCTGGAAAGTATGAAATTCCCTGAGCCGGTTATCTCATTGGCTATTGAGCCAAAGGCGCAGAAGGATATGGATAAACTGGGTATGAGTTTGGCGAAGTTGGCTGAAGAAGACCCTACGTTCAAAGTATCGTTCGATGAGCAAACCGGACAAACTATTATTGCCGGTATGGGCGAATTGCACTTAGAGATTTTGATTGACCGCCTTCGCAGAGAATTTAAAGTAGAATGTAACCAGGGTGCACCTCAGGTTAACTACAAAGAGCGCTTAACTAAAACAATCGAACACCGCGAGCAATACAAAAAGCAAACGGGTGGTCGCGGTAAGTTTGCCGATATTAAAATTGAAATAGGACCTGCCGATGAAGGACAGGTTGGTCTTCAGTTTATCAACGATATTTTCGGAGGAGCTATTCCAAAAGAATTTATACCACCGGTTGAGAAAGGATTTAAAGAAGCGATGAAAACAGGTGTGTTAGCCGGTTACGAATTGGATAGTTTGAAAGTTCGTTTGTTCGATGGCTCGTTCCACCAGGTTGACTCCGATGCCCTTTCGTTTGAATTGTGCGCCAAGTTAGCTTTCAGAACTGCGGCTAAAATGTGTAAGCCTGTATTGTTGGAGCCAATTATGAAGGTAGAAGTTATTACACCCGAAGAAAACACCGGTGATGTAGTAGGTGACCTTAACCGCAGAAGAGGTTTGGTAGAAGGTATGGAAGCCAAAGTGAATGCACAGGTTATTAAGGCGAAGGTGCCGTTGAGCGAAATGTTCGGATACGTTACGCAGTTGAGAACTATTACTTCCGGTCGTGCTACTTCGGTAATGGAGTTTCACAGTTTCCAACCGGCACCTGAAAACGTAGCTGCTACCGTAGTAGCTAAAAACTCAGGCAAATTGAAATTAGAAGAAGCATAATTCATTTAACTAACCAATAAACGTTCTTTCAAAATGAACCAGCGAATCAGAATCAAGCTAAAAAGCTACGACCACAATCTCGTTGACAAGAGTGCCGAGAAAATTGTGAAAACCGTGAAGAACACAGGCGCTTATGTAAGCGGTCCGGTGCCTCTTCCCACACACAAAAAGATTTTTACTGTTAACCGTTCTCCGCACGTGAACAACAACAGTAAGGAGCAGTTTCAGCTTTGCACCTACAAGCGTTTGATTGATATTTTATCATCGAACTCTAAAACTGTTGATGCGTTGATGAAACTCGAACTTCCCAGCGGTGTGGAAGTAGAAATTAAAGCGTAAGCAACGGAAAGTATTTATTCATTTATGATCCCGATAACTATCGGGATCCTCTAAAACTCAATATCATGAAAGGATTAGTAGGAAAAAAAGTGGGAATGACCAGCGTGTTCGACAACGGAAAGCATACAGCCGTTACTGTTGTTGAAGCGGGACCTTGTGTTATTACCCAAATTAAAACCGTTGAAAACGATGGTTACTATGCTACACAGGTAGCGTTTGACGACAAAAAGGAAAAGCAAACACCTAAGGCATTGCTTGGTCATTTTAAAAAGGCAAATACAACGCCTAAAAGAAAGGTACACGAGTTCCGCGATTACGATTTCGGAAAAGCAGTAGGCGAAGCAATTACTGTTGCAGTTTTTGAAGAAGGCGATTTGGTAAACGTAATCGGCACTTCGAAAGGAAAAGGTTTTCAGGGCGTGGTAAAGCGCCACGGCTTTAGCGGAGTAGGTATGGGTTCGCACGGTCAGCACGATCGTCAGCGTGCTCCCGGTTCGGTAGGAGCTTCTTCCGATCCTTCACGCGTTCTTCCGGGTATGCGTATGGCAGGAAGAATGGGCGGTAACCGCGTAGAAACACTCAACCTTAAAGTGGTAAAAGTATTGCCTGAGCAGAATTTACTGCTTATTTCAGGTTCAATACCCGGAGCTATAGGCTCGTATGTAATTATTGAAGGGTAATACATTTCCGCAACTAATTTGCGGGAGTGGTCCCGATAAAGGAAAGGAAAGGTCCCGCCTGCGAAAGCAAGGCGGGATTTTTTATTGTAGCTTTTCCAACAGCAAGGTTGCCTTCTCAGGTGAAACAGGAATCAAGTAATCCATTATTACTGCCTGTAAAACCCCATCGGCTTTGTTAATGGAACTTACAAACTCTGTATTGATGATGTATGATTTTTGTGCACGGATAAAATGTGGTTGGTCGTCCAGCATTTCCTCAAACTGCTTTAGGTTTTTAGAGGCTACTATTTTGCTGCCATCGCGTTTAAAAATTTCGGTGTAAGCTCCATCGCCTTTCATGAAAAGCACATCTGCTGTGTTTAAAAATTCAATGCCTTTAGTTTGGTTCAATACAATTTTTTTCGACTTGCCTGAAAGGTTTTCCTTAAGTAGTTGATACGAGAAAAGTTGCGCTTGTTTCTTTTCTGCGCGCTCCACTGCTAACATCAATTCATTAGGTTGAATGGGTTTTAGCAGGTAATCAATGGCACTCATTTTAAAGGCGCGAATAGCATACTCACTGTAAGCGGTTGTAAAAATGATGTCGAAATTTATTTCATCATCGGTAAAAAATCAAGAAGCTCCAAGCCGCTATGTCCAGGCATTTCAATATCTAAAAAAACAAGGGCAGGCTTTTCGCGCCTAATGGCTTTTATGCCGGAAGACAAATCTTCGCAGGCGGCCAATACGCATACCTGAGGGCAATGTTCGCGCAACATAGCACTCAGCAGCAAACGCGCTTTGCTCTCATCGTCAATAACTACAGCCTTCACTGCTGCAAGTGTTCCGCTTTTTCCGTTCATATACTGCTGTAATTTTACCAAACCATTCATTTGTTTTACGAAATCCGCTACTCATTATTGCTCATATCTTATGTTTGGCAAATTGAAAAACACAATTGCCTTTCTTCTTTTTACCCTTGTACTAACTGCAAAAGCACAAACTCCGGCTTTTAAAAATACTACCAAACAAAATGGCTTGCCGGCCAATTCCATTTACCACATTATACAAGATAGCAAGCAATATTTGTGGTTGGGAACCGACAAAGGGTTGGTGCGTTTTGATGGCTTACACTTTAAAACATATCTGCACAACGAGCTAAGCGGCATTAGCGATTTGCGAATTGATTCGGAAGGTGCGTTACGTTGTCAAAGTTTCACCAATCACCACTACTACATGAAAAGCGATAGCTTGTATGCAGATACAAGCTGGTTAAACACAGGCAACTTTTCACCGGTTTTGGAAGACAGCAAGGGCAATAGCTACCAAAGAGCTTACAACACCATTTACTGCCACAGCCGCAAAAGCACTACTCTGAGTTTTGCAAGCCAGGTACTCGCTTTGTTTCGCTGGAAGCAGGATGTTTATGCTTTTAGCAAGGATTCGGTTTACAACTTAAGTAACAAAGTGGGGGCTAAGAAAATTCCGTTACTGTTAAACGATGAGAAGGTCTTCTTCCCTGTAAACTTTGAAAACAAAGTGTTGATTTTTCCTAAGAGAGTAACCAATGGAAGCATTTTAGCCTTTATGCCCAAGTTCGAAGTGCTTTCAACTCCCCTCCACAATGTTTCCATTCAAACCGTTAGTGTAATTCGCGATTCGCTATTATTTGTATGCACCAACAACGGACTTTATGTTTTAAACAAACATCTGCAACTATTACCAATACAGCAACCTTTGTTAGTCAATAGCAATGTCTCTAGTGTGTATAACGACCACGAAGGCAGAATTTGGGTGGGCACTTTAGACAATGGGCTTTTTCAATTTGATTGTTGGGAATGTTTACTACTACCGGTAAATGAACCTGTAAGTGTGGTAAGTTGGGTTCCTTCGATAAAAAAGCTGCTGATAGGAACGGTAGATGGCCAAGTATATGAGTGGACAGAACAAACCGGTTTAAGGAAAATTTTTGAAAGTAGTTACAGGCAGCCCATTACGGCTGTTTGGGAGCATACCGATAACACCTTGTTTGTAGCGGGTGATGTATTTGTAATTAAGGAGGAAGGAGCAAAACCGATTGAAATTGCATTAGCTGTTAAAAAAATAGAACAGTTGGGAACCAATCAGTATTTACTAGGGCGAACCGGTGGAATTACTTTATTGCAGAAACGGATAGATAGCGCTATGCCAATGATTGGTTTTGGCGGAAGTAAACATTGGTGGTTAAAAGACCCGTATGTAATTAACAATGGAAACATAAGAGTAAAAAACGTAGTAGCAAATACTCAGCAACACATGGGTTATGCTATTACTTCTGTAGGCTTGTTTCACCTAAACTCCGATACATTCTCGGAGTTGCGAAAGGGAAAGGAATCGCTACTATGGAGCGATTTGATTTTGAAAAACGATGAACTGATAGGAATAACTGGCACATCAATAGTTTCAATCGGTTCAGGCGGCTCCAACTTTCAAGAAACAGGTTTGGTTAATGCTCCTGAAGGATTAAAAAATATCCGTACCGGCAACAGTGAAATTTGGGTTTCGTCCGGCTCCAAAGTTTACAGAATGAAAAATACGCGCAGTAAGCCCGCTATATATGAGTTAAGCAACGGATTTGAAGTGAATGATTTTTGTGTGGCTGATGGCAAAGTGTTTTTGGCTGGCGATGAAGGGGTTTCCTTTACTTCTGTTGCCGGTTTGCAAATACATCCTCACCCCTTGCAATTACACATAGAAAATTTTAGCGATGGGCAAAGGCAATTGGATGTGAGTGAAAGCACCCAACTGAGCCACGCCAACAACAATTTGTTATTGAAGTTTAGTGTACCCTACTTTGGCAAGCAAGAAGATTTGCAAATACAGTACAGCGTAAATGATGACCATTGGCAGCAAACAGAAACCGGATTGCGCGAGTTAAAACTTATATCGCTGGAGCCTGGCTCGTATTCTATTAAACTACAGGCACGCACTGCTGTTGGCAATGTTTCGCCTGCCAAGGAAGTGCGCTTTGTTATCCGTCCGCCATTTTGGAAAACCTGGTGGTTTTATATTCTCTCCTTATGTGCTGTGGCTGCTGTGGGCTATACCTTGTACCGCTACCGCATAAAAATATTGCAGCAGCAAAACAATTTGGAAAAACAAAAAATGGAATTGGAAAACAAATTGCGCGAAAGCATTCTGGCTTCGGTAAAAGCGCAAATGAATCCGCATTTTATTTTCAATGCGCTCAACACCATTCAATCATTTATCTACCTGAACGATAAGCAAAACGCCACTTCTTACCTCGGCAAGTTTTCGCAACTCACACGCACCATTTTAGAAATGAGCAACAAAAACTCGGTGAGTTTACAAGAAGAAATAGATGCTATTCTGCTTTACCTTGACTTGGAAAAAACACGCTTTGACGAGGAAATGAACTTTACCATAGAAGTGGCGCCCAACATTAACCCTTCACTCGTGCACATACCTTCTATGATTATACAACCCTACATAGAAAATGCCGTAAAGCACGGATTGCTCCACAAAAAAGGTGAACGTTGGTTAAAATGCTCGTTTGAACTGAAAGATAATTTCTTGAAAGTAACAATAGATGATAACGGTGTGGGCAGGGTGCGCTCGCATGAGTTGAACAAGATTAAAAATAAGCAACATCAATCGTTTGCCACCCAAGCCAACGAGAAAAGATTAGATGCGCTGAACCGCGGCCATGCCGGTGCGGTAAACGTGCAGTACACAGATAAAATATCTGCTGACAGTGAACCACAGGGCACAACTGTGGAGTTAATGATTGCAGTTTTAGAACAGTAGTTGTTGCTTTTATCCATTTCGTAAAACAGAAAGGCGGTTTGGTAAAACGTGCAACGTTTAAGATTTGCATTCAGTGAGTTTTGCGGCAACAAAATTCGCTCTCTTATGAAAAAAAATCTCAGCGCACTTTTTGTCTTGGCAACATTGGTTGTTCAAGCGCAAGTTTCTAACTCAGGTTTAGTTGCTCATTATTCTTTTGACAGCACCATGACAGGAACCAACGGACATACACTTCCGGGTGTTGCTAATTATGTTGCTGACCGCAACAGCAATGCAAATAGTGCACATAACATTGGTACAAGCACAATGAACAATGCCGGCATACCTAACCTGCCTACAGGAAACAACGCCCGCACTGTAGCTTTTTGGTACAAAAGCAATTCAAACACCACACACTCGTTGTTTAACTACGGACTACAAACAGATTACTTTGGAATTGTTTATGATGCTACCGCATCTCAAATATTAGTAGCTGATGGGGGTAGTGGGTTAAGCTATTCGGTATCGCGTCCATATTCAGGACTTTGGACACATGTAGCTGTAACGTATCAAGCTCCTACCACTTCTATATATATCAATGGTGTTCTTGCTGGCTCAACCAATACACTTAGTTTTAATACATCGGCAAGCCCGAGTAGATTGGGCGTTTCGCCATTTGGGGGTCAGTTTGGAAATTATCAAATGGATGACTTGCTGATTTATGGCAGGGCATTAACATTAGGAGAAGTGAGTGTTCTTTACAATAATACCTGTCCTTCAATTACTACCCTGCCTGCCAATTTAAATGTATGTCAGGGAGCAACTGCTAATCTATCAGTAACAGGGACCAATATTGATTGGTATGATGATTTAGGTCAAGTAGGAACCGGCAATAACTTTACTACTCCGCCTGTTACACAAACAACCACTTATCAGGCTGCATCTTCTTCTTCCACTTGTTATGTGCTTGTAACTGTTACCGCACTTCCTTCGCCTGTAGGAAATATCACTTTATCAAATGACACCATAAAATCAACAAACACGCTTTTTGATTCCTATGTGCTAAAAAAAGATGGGAGCACCGTTGCATCCGGCAATAGCGGAGGGGGCTTTAATTATGCAACTACTGCCTGCGGAACATATCAGGCAGAGTTTACAAACGTTACTAATAGCTGCCCCAATCGTAGCTCAAACTTGACATACAATTCAGGCACTTGTCAGCAAACAGTAAATATAACTTCGTTGCCAACACCGGCTTTTTATAGCTTAGGTTTAGGTGTAGAACCGAACGAACCCACCACGGCTATGAATGGCACTCAATTAAGTTTTGTGTACTGTCAAAATGCCTTGGTAATAATTAAGGTTAGAGATGCCAATGGTTGCTTGTATAGAGCACAATGGACTTTGACGGCATTTCCGCAGTTTGTAACTTTCACTAGTAGTTCAGATACTACTACTACTTGCACCATTTTTTCAAATACAGTAACCATAGCTCCCACAGCACCCACCAATACTACCCCAACAATTAATCAGCAAGTTTGCTCTGGCAGCACCACTACATTAAGCGCAACCGGCACGGGAACATTGTATTGGTTTGATGCACCAACCGGTGGCACACAAGTTGGCACGGGCAATAGCTTTATTACTCCGGCATTGACTATTTCTACCACCTATTACGTACAAAGCGGTTTAGGGACTTGTGCATCTTCAAGAACAGCAGTAGCGATTACAATAAACGCAAACCCTAGCGCAGCTATTACTCCGGCTACAGTTACCATTTGTAACGGGCAAAGTACTACACTAACTGCCAGCGGTGGGGGAACTTATACATGGAGCAACAGCGGAGGAGGCAATGCCGCAGCCAGTTTTTCACCAACCACAAGCACCACTTATACCGTAACAGTAACTAACGCCAATAACTGCACAGCAACAGCCAGCAGATTAGTAAACGTAAACAATGTGCCTATTGCAAGCATTTCTCCGGCTACAGTTTCCATTTGTAATGGGGCCTCAGCTACACTTACTGCAAGCGGAGGTGGTACTTATGCCTGGAGCAACAGCGGTGGCAACAATGCCGCAGCTACTTTTTCTCCTACCACAAATACCACTTATACCGTAACAGTAACCGGTGCTAACAGTTGCTCGGCAACTGCCAGCAGATTAGTTTCTGTAAACAACAGTGCGGTCATTAGCAGCGTTACTGCAAGCATAGATACTACTTGTGCCGGGCAAACCACTTCTATTACGGCTAACACTACCGGCACTAACCTTACTTACTTATGGAGCAACGGGCATCAGTTTTCAACTAATCCGGTTTCCCCAACTGCAACAACTGCATACACTGTAACAGTTACACATGTACCTTCCAGTTGCACTGCTACTGCCACAAAAACTATTACAGTCAATTCACTTCCTACAGTAGCTATTTCAGGTATTGATAGTATTTGTCCGAGCGGTAGCACAACTTTAACTGCCACAGGTGGAGTAACTTATGTTTGGAACACCAACGCAACTACTGCGGGCATTAACGTTTCTCCTACAACTACAACTACTTATACTGTTACCGCAACAGGCTCTAATGGCTGCCAAAATTCAACTGCTAAAAATGTAGTTGTAAACCCGGCTGCTAATGCTGTATTTGGTCCAAGCACTTTTGATGTATGCGCGGGCAATTCAGTAACTTTTACTGCCAGCAGCAATGCCAACGGCTCCACCTACAATTGGAGTACCGGACAAACCGGAAACCCTATTACCGTAACGCCTACATCATCGGGCAGCTACTCGCTTACCGTTACAACTCCTAACGGTTGCACCGCAACAACAAGCAACTCTATTACTTACCATGTTGTAACAGCTTCCATCAATGGCCCATCAACTATCTGCTCAGGCACTTCCGCTACACTTACCGCCAGTGGTGGTGGCGTGCCTATTACCTACCAGTGGAGTAATAGTTTAGGAATTGGTAGCACTAAAACCGTTACACCAACTGTTGCAACAACCTACACCGTAACCGTAACCGGCAGCGGCAATTGTACTGCCACAGCTAGCCAAACTGTTAGCGTGCAAAGCGCGCCTACGGCAACTATAAGTGGAGCAAATACGGTTTGTGCAGGAAGCAGCACAACGCTTACTGCCAATGGAGGAAACACCTATGAGTGGAGCAACAGTGCATCCACTTCAGCTATTACTGTTTCACCAACCGCTAATACTACTTATACAGTAACTGTAAGTATTGGTGCAAACTGCACTGCCACAGCTTCACACGCTGTTTCTATTTTACAACCAAGTACCAGCTCTTTCAGCGAAACTATCTGTGCCGGAACTGCATTCACTTTTAAGGGGCTTCAGTTAACACAAAACGGAAGCTATAACGACACACTCGTTAACAGCATTGGTTGCGATTCGGTTATTACACTTAACCTAACCGTGCTTGCACCTATAGTAACTACACTGAACGAAAGTATTTGCACTAACGGCAGTTTCGATTTTAACGGAACCATTCTAACGCAAGCCGGCCAGTATTTCGACACTATTCCTTCGGCCTTAGGTTGTGATAGCGCTATTACACTAAATCTGAGTATTAATACTGATCCGCAAATTACAGCACAGCCAACCGCAAATGCTACAGCAGTTTGTGTAGGAGAAACAGTTACACTAAACGTAGTAGCTACCGGAGGTAATCTTTCGTACCAATGGAAAGAAAATAATGCAAACGAAGGTCCCAATGCTGCTACATATACTACCAGTGTGCTTTCCGCAGGAACTAAGTCCTATACAGTGGATATAAGCAATAGCTGTGGCAACGAAACATCGAATGCCGTAAGTGTAACCGTAAATGCTTTGCCTAATCCAACTATTACTCAAAGTGGATTTACAATGAGCACGCAGTCATTCGCTACTTACCAATGGCAATTAAACGGCTCGGATATTAACGGAGCACAATTGCAGAGTTACACCGCTGCTGCCAATGGAAATTATACGGTAGAAGTAACCGATGCGAACGGATGCCGCAACACATCAAGTGGGTTGAATGTAACCGGTGTTGGAATAAATGAGGTTGCTCATTTCAGGAGCGTGATATATCCGAATCCTGCTACAACCGAGTTAACTGTTGAAGCAGAAGAATTATTACAATCAGTTATTTTAACCGATGTGGTTGGCAGAATAATTCTTAGTCAATCTGAAATTTTCAGCCTTCAATCTAAAATTGATGTAAGCGGATTGGCAGAGTCAACTTACTTCATCCGAATTACCACAACAACAGGCAAAACAGTTATTAAAACCTTTGTGAAGAATTAAAACTTTTCACGCTCACCAAAGAGTAGTGTTTCGAGTTGAGTTTTGTTTTATCCCGCTCTCAGTATTTGAGGGCGGGATTTTTTTATTCGTGCCGAACTATTCGTCCTTCGGGTAATTCTATATTTGTTTTATGAGAAAAGCAGTTATTGTCGTTATGCTTCTGTCGGGTGTTGTTGTTGCCCTTTCTTCGCTAATTACTATACCCGAAAAAATAAGCCCCATGGCTAAGCTGATGCGCGACATGCTGAAGTTTGTTAAGGAGGAAAGAGTACAAATTGAAGCAGGCAAAGAACCGTTGCCCTTCCCCAAAAATTTCGAAAGGATAAAAACGGCAAAAGTTACACCGGGTAAGAAACCCGCCAAAGACCATGAGCAATATCTTACCTCATTTCTAACAGAACTGAACGCTTACTACAAAGCAAAAGATATAAACGAGCGCAAACAATCGTTGAACATTCTCATTAACACCTGCATTGCCTGCCATGAGGAGGAATGCCCTGGACCTATACAGACTATTAAAACAAATCGTTTTTAGTGGTTACGGCACAATTACCGTTTTTGTTTTTACCGAATGCGCGCTGAAGTAACCCAAGGTAGAAGGTGTAAATACCGAAGTTGGATTTGCCGGAGCAGCAGGTGCACCAAAGTTGTTTTGGTTTTGATTGAAGTCGCGAAAATATTTGTAAACGTGTTCTGTTATGCTCCAAAGGCTCACGGTAAGTGTATCTCCGGTTTGATAATCGCTATGCGGCACGTTAAAAGAGCGCAGTTTGCCGTCCCAGAGGCGGTCGCTGTGCACACTAAAGCCCGAACTTTTGTATCCCTGCATTTCAGAAACTACCCGGTAATTATTCTGCACTCCGGCAGGGTCGCGCACTAATATGTCGCCCACTTTTCTGGTTTTGCCGTCAAAACCGGTTTCTTCGGTAATCACTATACTGTCAATATCTACCGGTGTAGGCATCATACAATACGAGTCGTATGTTTTTCCCTCGGCATTTACTTGCAGATGATAGGTTCTTCCTACGGTTCCCTGTATAAAATTGGTTTGATACAAGCCATCAATATTGGATGTAAGCGTATCGCTGTTTCCGGCATCATCGCTCAGTACCACGGTTGCTCCGCTTAATCCTGTAAAAGAGTTATCGTCATTATACAATCTCGACTTGGTTAGAATAACATAGTAAGGTCCCGGCTCATCGCTTATGTTTCCTTCAATTACCAACTGCGGCTCGGAGTTTTTCAAAACCAAATCAATTTTTTCGGTGCAGGAATAACTGATAGCAACCGCAATTGTTGCAACAAGCACTAATCGGAAAAAGGCTGCGCTTTTCATTTGTTCTTGGTTTTTATAGGAGGAACAGTGAATTTGAAATTGTAAGAAATGGAAGGCACCACACGGAACAGGTAACTTTTTTCGGCAATGGTGTTGCCATCATCATCCACTTTAAAATCTATACTGTAAGCATTCTTGCGGGCATACACATTGTACACGCTGATGTTTAAATCATGCTCCCAGTATTTACGTTTCTTCAAAACAAAGGTGGCTGCAATATCCAGGCGGTGATAAGCCGGAAACCTGTCCTGATTACGCAATCCGTAGTATGGAACAATTTGCCCGTTGAGCACATACTTGCCAATGGGATAAGTAACGGCAATGCCGGTGTAATACACCCAGGTAGCCGATACGTTGATGCGCGGAGTAATGTCGTACATCAGTACCACGCTTAAATCGTGCGTGCGGTCGTAGCGCGAAGGAAACCAGCTTTCGTTGTTTACGGTGGGGAATTTCCGCTCGGAGCGCGAAAGCGTGTAACTTACCCAACCCGTAAATTTTCCTTTTCGTTTTTTAAAGAAAAATTCAAAGCCATACGCTCGTCCTACTCCGAATAGTAGTTGGTTTTCTACCGTTTCGTTGGCGCGAAGTTGTGCTCCGTTTTTGTAATCAATTTGGTTTTGCAACCATTTGTAGTAACCTTCTACCGAAAGCTCAAACATATCTTTGTAGAAATTTACGAAGTAACCCGCGCTTACCTGGTCACTTATTTCGGGTTTTACATTGTTGGTGGTAAGCACCCAGCGGTCGGTAGGGAAGGAAGTAGTAGTATTGGAAAGCAAGTGAATGTTTTGCACGTTGCGCGAGTAAGCAGTTTTGAAACTCATGTTCGGATAAAAATTCCAACTGATTGAAACACGCGGCTCAGGATTGATATACGTGCGATTAAATTTGCCAAA
This sequence comes from Chitinophagales bacterium, assembly GCA_026129525.1. Classification (GTDB taxonomy): domain Bacteria; phylum Bacteroidota; class Bacteroidia; order Chitinophagales; family LD1; genus Bog-950. The sequence continues at coordinate 138,736 of JAHCHW010000006.1, forward strand.
CGGAAGATTAAAAGTGTCAATGGCTTCATTTTCATGGAACACGAAATACTTGGAAGGCCCCACCTGCGAGAATGCCGAAATACGAATGCCGTAGTTGATATTAAGTTGATTCCACAGTGAAACTTCGTGTTGGGCATACACCGCGCTTTCCCATCCGTAATTTTTGGTAAGAATAATGTTGCCGATGCGCGAAGTGTCTTTTGAAATTACCTGCCCGGGAACAATAGTGTGGAAGGTAGTTAGAAATCCAAACTTGAATTTGTTGCGCGAGTTGAGATAGAAATCCAAATCTTCCTTTAAGCTGAAATCGCGTATCTGCGATTTTACATCAATGTCGGCTACGTTGATGCCGATGGTGTAGTTGAATTCGTTGTAAATAAAACTGAGGTTGCTGAAAAGTTTATCGCTGAAAATGTGATTCCATCGTGCAGTGGCAGTGGCATTTCCGTACACAATGCTAAACCTGTCCTGAAACCCAAACTTATCCTGCCCGAAATAGCCCGAAAGGAAAATTCGGTCGCGCTTGCCAATGCGGTAGTTGGCTTTGGCGTTGAGGTCGTAGAAATACAAAATGCTTTTGCGGAGATTTTCGTTCTTGGAAAGTTTCAGAAACACATCGGCATAGGTTCTGCGTCCGGTTACAATAAACGAACCTTTATCGCGCACAATAGGTCCTTCCACATTCAGCCGCGATGAAATTAACCCAACGCCACCGCTAATTACGTAATCTTTGCTGTTGCCTTCTTTCATTTTTATATCGAGCACACTGGCAGCACGACCTCCGTATTCGGCAGGCATGTTTCCCTTGTAAAGCGTGGCATCTTTAATGGCATCGTTGTTAAACACCGAAAAGAAACCGAGCAAGTGCGAGGCATTGTAAACGGTGGCTTCGTCCAGCAAAACAAGATTTTGGTCGTTGCTGCTGCCGCGCACATAAAAACCGCTGTTGCCTTCGGAGGCGGGCTGCACCCCCGGCAGCAGTTGAATGGTTTTCAGTAAATCTTTTTCGCCAAACAATACCGGAATTTTTTCCAACTGCTTTATATCGAGTTTAACCGCACTTACCTCGGCAGTTTTAATGTTCTCGTCTTCTTTTTTGGCGGTTATCTCTACTTCTTTCAGGTTTTGCGAAGCGGGCGAGAGGGAGATATTGATGGTTTGATTTTTGGCAGAATCAAGCATTACCACTTTTTCATCAAAACCGATGTAACGGAACACCAATTGTTTGGCTGAAAGCGGAAGTGTGAGCGAATAAAAACCGTACGCATTGGTAACGGTGCCAATGCCGGTGGTGTCTTTCAGTAAAACCGTGGCGCCAATAAGCTCTTCGCCTGTTTTGGCATCGCGTATGGTGCCGCTTACGGTAAAGTTTTTTTGGGCATTGCCGAATAGTGTACCGGCAAGCAGCAGAGTAAAAAGAATAAATCGAAGTATTGGATTCATGTTTCGGAAAACTGTCGCAACATTAAACAAGGAAAATGAAAAAAAGTTGAACGGAGGGATAATTGTAGAGGGCCAAACAACTGATGTCTTTAAGTATTTGGAATGTATGTAATGATTTACCACAGAGAGCATTAAGAACATTAAGCAGAAATGTTGACTAAGCAGTGAGCAAGTTTAAAGTTTGGAGACGAGAGATTGTTTAAGGGACGGGAAAAGAAAGTAAAGATTTATGAATGATTGCTTGGGTAATGGGAGATGTGGATTAGGAGCAGATAGATATTGTAATGGAGGAGTGAAATACAAATTTGGAGGTGTGCGATAAAGATTTTTGCTGTTACGATATTGTTTAGGAGATGTGCGAGAAAGATTTCGTGAAGTGCGATAAGGATTTTTTGTTAAGCGATGTTAATTTCCCTTTGTGCGATATTGTTTAGGTTATGTGCGATAGTGATGTTGACTTGTGCGACAAAGGTTAGGGGGTGTGCGACAATAATTTTTGCATGTGCGACAAAGATTAGGATATGTGCGATGAAGATTTTTGCTTGTGCGATGTGGCTTAGGGTAGCCCCCAAGCCCCGAAGGCTTCGTTGGGCCCAATTTGCGGTCGCAGTATATCTACCTTTGCGGCAGGGTTGCATACACCGACTCCAATACGGTTTGTTAGGTAGTTTTGCGATGAGCCTGCATCGGCAAACACCAAATTGAAGTTGTTCATAGGTAGGGTATTCCCGAAAATAATTTGTGCAAATTCTTCGGATTCATGCCGATTGCATCAAGAAGCGATGATAAGTTTATAGAACCTCTTGTTTGCCTCACCCTGTTCCGCTGCGCGGAACTTCCCTCTCCACAGTGTGGAGAGGGGTGTCCCGCCAAAGGCGGGACGGGGTGAGGCAATGATGATGCCGGAAGTATCATACTGCCTCAAAATCGTTCACTTTTTTAAAAAACATCGCGAATTCAGAATTTCATCACCACTCAAATTCTCGTAGGGGGGTGCAGGAAAAAATTATTTAAGCCATTCTAAAGCCCTTCATCAGATTTCGGGAATACCCTAGGTATGTAGCGGTGGCTGCCTAACATAGCTGCCCCTGTAGCGGAACAAGTGGTTTGCCCTAACTGCACAACGCCCGAAGAAACCATCAGCCCATTGTTAGCGCTTACAAGGCTGGCGGCACTGCCCCATGTGCCGTTGCCGAGCAATACATCGGTGTTGTTGCCTGTAAATGCCAGCCTTCGAACTTCTACATCGTTTGCTCCTGTACCTCCGGCTACCGTTGAACCTATCAGTAAACTATTGAAACTGGTGGCTGCCGTAATACCGGTAAAACGGGCATTACCGCCTACGTGCAGGTTATGGCTTGGATTAGTAGTGCCTATGTTAATTCCTACGAAGCGGCCACTTGGGTTCACCAGCAGGTTGCCATTTCCGTTGGTTTCAAAGTCAGTAAACATCGTTCCAACGGTACGGGTAATTCTAAACTGTGGGTTAGTTGCATCGAATACCTCAAGCCTGCGGATTGGGTCAACGTTGCTTGGGTTTAAGCCCAAACGCCAAAAGTTATTAGTACCCACACGACCCACCTCGCTTGAATCGCGGTTAAAAATATAGCGCCCTGCCTGCGTATTAAACCACAAGCCATTTATAAAGCCGCACATTTCAAAGCGGTTGTTTCTGCTTTGGATAAGCCCTCCGCCATCCCAACGTATGTGTGTTTGCTGGCTGCTGCTGACCCATAAATCAAGATGCCCCGGACCTACGGGATTGGGGTCAAAAAACCGCAAACCATCGCCTGCTGTAGATCCGCTGCTGAAGAAACTACCCGATGTAAAACGGGCGCGAAGGGTGTTGTCGGTAAAAATGTTGATGGGTTGATTGGCATTGTGGCGGATTTCAAGCGGTATAGTGCTAGTGTTATCCGCTCCGAACCATTCGGTTGAGTTAATGTTATTACCGCCCGTATTCCAATCAGGTGGAATTTGTGCGTTTACGGTAAACAAGATGATGGATAATAAAGCTGTTACCATCCATTTGTGTTGAATGTATTTTTTCATTGTTTTTCGATTTGTGCCTGTCAGCGTGCAATCGAAAGTTTTTTTCTCCGGTGTTTTGTTTTCGTTTCTATTTCAGCATAGTAAATACCTGCGGGTAATGATGAAACATCTATGTGTTGCCCGTTGGCTGCCCATTGATGCGTTAATACCAATTGCCCCGTAGCTGTGAACAATCGCACACATGCCTGCAGTTCTATACCGGTGATTTGCAACCAATCGCTTGCCGGATTGGGAAACAAACTGATGGCAGGTTCTGCCAAGTGGTTGATACCCACGGTTAAGCAATCGGGAGAGCGGGAAACGCATACATCATCAAAAAAATAATAGGAACCTAAGGTTGGTCCACCTGCTAACCGAAATGTATCAAACAATCCCGGCTCAAAAAACAGCCCCAATCCAAGGTGGGTATATGGCTTATCGGCTACGATAGTGCCGAAAACCACTGTCCAAATAGCGGTGTCTGCAATCACCTCATTGGCATACACATGTGCAAAATTGGGAATAGGCATTGCATTGTTCGGATGCAGATAACCTTGTGTGGTAAAGATTGCGCCAATATGACTACAAGACCAATACATGCCATAATAATTTCCAAAACCCGGACTTGTTTTGAACGAAACATAGTAGGTCTCACCCACGTCCATAGGCGCTAACAACTCACAACCCAGATATTCCCTAAAACCACCTGAAGGGGTTTGTCCAAAAGCACACAACCCAACATATGATTCCCCATTGGCGGGTTCCTGAGTGCCAAAGCCGTTCCATGGCGCCCATCCTAATGAATCATTAAGATTCTGCGGCTGCACACAGGTGCTGAACGAGTTGGGCGATTCGCGCCACCAGGTCCAATGCAAAGGCATTTCATGAAAATTAGCCGGACATCCGTTTTGAAATTCTTCAAAACTGGGGTTGGGCACTAAATTGACGAACGGCTGGCAAAAGGCATTAACCGTTACCGTTAAACAAAAGCAGCAAAGAGAGAAAAACTTTATTGCCATAACAGGCGGTTAAAAAATAAATGATTTCCAATGGTGCGTTTGTGAAACGCTATCGCTTATTAAACGCACTTTAAAAATAAGCGAATTCGCTTTCACTTTACCTAAAAAACTCATTCAGGCAAAGCGCCAAGCGCGAACGTTTCCAAGAGCTTGTTTGAGAGGGTGGAGGAGTGGTAGCGGCACAGCCGCTGGCGGGTGTTGAGTGTTAAAAACACATGGTTTGTAGGTAACATTAAACCACAAGCCGTTAATAAAGCCACACATTTCAAAGCGGTTGTTTCTGCTTTGGATAAGCCCTCCGCCATCCCAACGTATGTGTGTTTGCTGGCTGCTGCTGGTACATAAATCAAGATTGCCGATGCCACCGCTTGGTCGAAGAAGCGCAGCCCATCGCCTTGCGTGGTGCCGCTGCCAAAGGCGCCACCGGTGGTAAACTGCGCGCGCAGGGTGTTGTTGGTGCGGATGTTGATAGGTTGGTTGTTGGTGGAGCCGAGGAAGTCTGTGGTCAAAAGACCATTTCCCGCCAAATTCCAATGTTGGGTATTTACGTAGCAAGTGGCTGTAAATGTCAATGCAAACAGTATGATTGATATTTGTATTGTTCTTTTCATTTTTCAATGTTTTAATGTGATACAATGATTTTTTTAAATGAGGATGCTGCCTTTGTGTTCACCTTTACAATGTAAACACCGTTTGTAAGTTTGCTTGCGTTTAATTCGGAACGCATAAGGTTGCCTGAAATTTCAGTTTCAATCCTTTTCCCGGTTAGGTCATACAGTGAGATGTCAGGTAACATTCCGGGATGCTCAATGTATAGAACATCATCCACGGGGTTTGGAAAAACCTTTAGAAAATCATTGCTTAATGAAGCTGTATAGTTAGGAAATGTGCAACCTTGTGGGTTTGTTGTTACACACACATCGTCAATATAATAATATGAACCCAAGGTCAGTACATCATCGCCAATGGTATCTGTATTCATATTATCAAAAAAATTACCAATCATAATGTGTGTGTAAGCCGAGTCGGCCACGAATGTGCCTTGCACGGTTGTCCAAAGCAGGGTGTCAGAAATGATGGCATTGGTATAAACATGAGCATGGTTATTAATAGGTGCCGGGTGATTGACATTGTATTGCTGCGAGGTGAACTTAATCCCAAGTTTGTTATTGAACATATTCAGATAAGCCTGCCCACCGAAGCCGGGGCTTGCTTTAAATGAAACATAATAGATTTGTCCAATACTTAATGAAGTAATCAACTCAACACCTACAATCTCCCTGTAAGAATCTATTTTATTATACCCACACAACCCTATGTAAGCATTGCCCGTTGCAGCTACTTGACACCCACATATATTACAAGGTATGCTCACAAAATCAGTTGCGCAGCGGTTGAAATAATCCGGGGTTGCCCTCATGTTTATCCATTTGTCCACCTTTTCAAACTCGCCCACTTCCGCAGGGCATTGATTGTATTCTTCAAAGCTCGGGTTAGGCACTAAATTGATTTGTGCCAACATGGTAAACGCGGCAACATGGCAAAGCAAGAGCACAAAGAAAAAGCGCAACATATACAAACGTGTTTAACTAGTGAACAGCATACATTCTATCCTTTCAAAGATATGCACATTCGGTTTCTTTAATCAAAACTGCGGTTTTGCATAAAGTCAAGCCCGAATGCAGCCAAGAGCTTGTTTGAGAGGGTGGAGGAGTGATAGCGGCACAGCCGCTGGCGGGTGCTCTGCTTGCAAGTAAATGAAACTACTTAAAAGATAGAGGGTTGCTTTAGGATGAAGATGTAGGATTAACCCTACACTACATGCGAGCGGAAAGCAGCAAAAGTGGAAAAGGGCAGTTATACGATGAGCCAGCCGCCTGAATATTTTTAAAAGAAACAACCGATAGCAATATTTCAGCGCTTTCACTTTGCGGGGAAACAGCAGGGTAATATGTAGTATTCCTAAAAGCATAACTGCTTTTTGTTTCAACACTAAAATCATGCAACTCACCGGACAAAGAGTCCGAAGTCATTCGCGTTATCAGTAGCTCCGCATCGCAACGAAACTCAAAGGGGGACCCGATATGCCAAGCAAGATTAGGTCCGGGGGCACTGCTGCTGATTATCCTACTATTAGGTAGTAGGCAAACCAAATATACAACTTATTTTAATTGATAAAATTCTTTTTGATAATGTTTTTTGCGTAAGCCGGCAAACGGTTTGTTGGGGTGTAACTGCCTGCGGGCAAAAGATTAAAAAACTGAGAAAACGGTAGGACGACTCGAAGGTGATTGACCGCTACACCACTTATGACCACAAAAAATCCTTGAGATTCTCATATCCCGCATCCATGCGAATACTTTGCTTTTCGCGCTTTACAACACCCTTTACGCTTTCGGGCAAATCAATGCGAATATTCAGTGCATTTTCTACCACATCCACAAACTTGCAGGGGTGGGCGGTTTCCAGAAAAATTCCCTTTTGCGCGGGGTGTTCTTCTAAATATTTTTCGAGCGAAGCAAAACCGACCGCCCCGTGCGGGTCGCAGAGGTAGCCGTAATTTTTGTAAACGTGTTGAATGGCGGCAATGGTTTCTTCATCGCTTATCGAATAGCTGCTGATGGTTTCGCGTATCTCCCCTACATTTGTTCCGAACATTTCGATGAGGCGAACGAAGTTACTGGGCACACCTACGTCCATGGCGTTCGATAGCGTAGCCACAGCCGAGTGCGGTTCAAAATTTCCCGATTGCAGAAAGCGGGTAAACACATTATTGCGGTTGCAGGCTGCCACAAAATGTGCGGCAGGCATTCCCGACAAGTGCGCGAGCAAGCCTGCACAAATGTTTCCGAAATTTCCGCTCGGCACACAAATAACCGGAGGTTGTGCTTCGTGCCATTGTTGCAGGGCAAACAAATAGTAAAACTGCTGCGGCAGCCAACGCGCTACATTGATAGAATTGGCAGAAGTGAGAAAAAGTTTTTGGTTGAGTTCTTCGTCCGAAAATGCCTGCTTTACCATTTGCTGGCAATCGTCAAAGGTTCCGTTTACTTCGAGTGCGGTAATGTTTTGCCCGAGTGTTGTGAGTTGTTTTTCCTGAATGGCGCTTACTTTCCCCGAAGGATAAAGTATAACCACCTTTACGCCTTTCACGCCCAAAAAACCGTTTGCCACCGCACTGCCGGTGTCGCCCGAAGTAGCCACCAGCACGGTTACTTCTTTATCGCTGTTTTGCGAAAAGTAGCCGAGGCAGCGGCTCATAAAACGCGCACCTGCATCTTTAAATGCCAGCGTGGGTCCGTGGAATAATTCCAGCGAGTAAATGCTGTCGGTAATTTTTACCAGCGGAAAATCGAAGTCAACCGTTTCGGTGCAAATGCGGTGCAGCGCTTCTTCGTTAATGGTATCGCCCACATACGGCTTTATAACGCGAAAGGCAATTTCTGCTTTGGAAAGTAGCGGTATATCCTGAAGAAAACTTTTTTCAAACTGCGGAATTTGTGTGGGGAAATACAAGCCCTTATCGGGTGCCTGACCTTTAATAGTGGCTTCGCGGAAATCAACTTCGGGCGACTGGCGGTTGGTGCTGTAATATTTCATGCTTCAAAAGAAATGGGACGCTGATTTATTGTGATGATTATGATGAACGCGGATAAAACAATTATAGAAAATCATCGCTATCAACTTCTTTATGCTCTATTTTTCCTTTACTCCCTTTCGGTTAATAGTGGTAACGTGCACATGAAAATCTACCCCCGTTTCGTTGTAAACTTTTCGCATGGCATCGGCAACCCGGTGTGCGGTGTTGGCATTTTTGCTGAGCATAAACACCGAAGGTCCCGAGCCGGAAATGCCCCCTCCTAAAGCACCGGCTTCGAGGGAATGTTTTTTCAATTCATCAAAACGCGGAATTAAAGCCGAGCGAACAGGCTCTGCCACGTAATCGTGCAGGGAGCGCGTAATCAATTCATAGTCGTGTTTCATTAAGCCTGCCACTAAAGCACCCACATTTGCCCATTGCTTAACCGCATTGCCAAGCGGCACTTCAGGCTTCAGCAGTTTTCTGGCTTCCGAAGTTTTTATTTCCAACTGCGGATGAATGACGGTAACCTGCAATTCGGGGAAATCAACTTCTACCACATCCAACGGATGAAGACTACGCACCAGCGTTACCCCTCCGAAAATGCAGGGGGCAATGTTGTCGGCATGTTGCGCGCCCGATGCTACTTCTTCGCCAAACATTGCCAGCCGAACCAAATCGGTTTTGCTGAAAATATTGCCCAGCAAAATATTGGCTCCATACACCGCGCCCGCTGCGCTTGCAGCGCTGGAACCTATGCCGCTGCCGGGCTTTATTACTTTGGTAATTTCCACTTCAAACCCGATGTTCTCTTTCACTTGGTTGAGCACTGCCTGCAAAGCAACGCCTGCTACATTTTTTTCGGGTTGAGTGGGCAATCCGTAACTATCATGATGTACAACACGCACCGTTTTTTCATTCAGCAAACGAACGGTCATTTTATCGCAGGGTTCTTCGAGGGCAAAGCCCAGCACATCGAACCCGCATACCATGTTGGCTACGGTGGCTGAAGGATAAATGGTGGTTTGTTTCATTAAGATTTGTAGTTGCAATTTACGTTTTCTCGAAGTTGCCAGTGTTCATCCCTAAGCCTTCGATTGTTTGGTTTTGCCACGTATTTTCTTCGCTGTGGAGGAATTAAACTCAACTAACTTTTGCCAATCAATATCGCCATCTTCTTTGCAAAATTCGTTCGAAAATTCGCGAGTCAGTTTATTTATCATTCGGGAATACGATTCAATAAATGCTTCATTCCTTTCCTTGGCTTTATGGCCTAATGGTTCTATTATTTCGATGTATAAGTCGGTATCACCGGATATAAACTCCCAAAAGCGTTGACCGCAAAATTTGAAATAATCTCCTTTGTCGGGCTTATTGTCTCTACCATAGCAACAGCCGTTTACAGCCACCACATTCAGCTTCGAATTGCTCGTGCGAAGTGTTTTAAGGGCTGTTTTGAAATTTGCTCTCAGTTCTTTTAACTGGCGACTATTGGCCCAATTGGGTCCCGACTTTATCGCAACAATGTATCGAATTCCTTCTACTTCAAACTCTAAGTCAATTCCGGCAATACCAGATTTATAGCCGCCATAAATTTTTTGATTAATGAATATGGCAAGTCCTTCGAGCCAGTCGCCAAAAATGGTTTCTTCATTTGACGAAATGTGAGCATCAACTATACCCCGTACAATTTGTTCGGCAGTTAAAACATGCTTGGCTTTAAACAGGTATGGGTTTTTCCGCCTGATTACTTTGTGCAATTTCAAGTCATCAATACTCTGAATACGCTTTTGGTGGAACAAAGCAATATTTTGCTCAACGTACTGCAATACGTCTTTTAGATTTAGCTTTTTCATAGTTTGCTTTAGGCTCTAACAAATACAGCTCTACAGGTTTTAACCGTTCGTTTACCATATCGTAATAGTCCGGCATTATATCAATCCCTATAGTATTACGCTTAAGCCTGTTGGCGACAATGAGTGTGGTGCCTGAACCCATAAAAGGGTCTAACACCACATCGCCTTGTTTGGTGAAAAGTTTGACAAACCATTCGGGCAGTTCATCGGGAAAGGCAGCGCTATGTCCTTTATTATTGCATACAGTAGCCAAATGGAGAACATTAGAGGGGTAAGCCATTTCTCGATCCATCCAATTCGAAATGTTTTTGCCGAATCCGCTTCCTACTTTTGAATTGTCCCTCCTTTTGTCGGTTTCCGATAAATTTTTCAGTCGTGTTTTTTTCCAATCGCCCATTGGCACCATCACTTCTTCCTGATACATGTTGAAGTTTTTACTCTTGTTGAACTGAAGCAAACGTTCCCAGGCATCACGGAAGCGATTGGGCCATTTCCCGGGGTGGCTGTTTTTTTTATGCCATATAAATTCTTCTGTCCACAACCAGCCCTGCTTACGCATTTCAAGAATCAATTCCATAACGTATGTGCTTCGCTCCCCGTCAACTACTTTTTCTTTGATGTTCAATACGAAAGTGCCTGTAGGTTTGAGTACTCTTAGTAGCTCTTTCGAAATAGGGAGAAACCATTCTACATATTCATCAACTCTTACACCACCGTAAGTATTTTTCCGTTGGTCGGCATACGGTGGAGAAGTAAAAATAAGGTCAACCGAATTCGACTTCACTTTTTTTAATTTTTCCTTACAATCTCCGAGATATAGATCAGTAGTCAAGTGCATAGTCCAAATTTAGTATTTGCTAAATAGCAAAACTCCAGCGCAGTGTATTTGCGCTACAAAGTGAAGCAATAAAAAATGCAAAACATGTGCAATGTTTTTTCATTCGTTAAACTTTAGCTGCCCGCATAATATCGGCAAACACACCCGATGCGGTTACATCGGCACCGGCACCGGCACCTTTTATCACTAATGGTTGTTCGGGATAGCGCTCGGTGTAAAACAACACCGCGTTATCTTTTCCGTACAGGTGATATAGGTTATGCTCCGCATTTATCTGTTGCAAACCAACCGAGGCTTTGCCCCCGGCAAGTTGCGCCACAAATTTCAGTTTACAGTTTTGCGAAGCGGCATCAGCATACAACTTCTTAAAATGCGCTTCGTGTTTTTCCATTTCCTTGTAAAAATCGTCCACGTTTCCGTTCATGCACGATGCCGGCAGAAAACCATTGTTGGTAATATCGCTCATCTCCATTTTCAATCCGGCTTCGCGGGCAAGAATCAGAATTTTTCGCATTACATCGGTACCACTTAAATCTAAACGCGGATCGGGTTCGGTGTAGCCTTCCTCCTGCGCCTGTTTTACCACGCTGCTGAAAGTTTTGGTGCCATCGTAATGGTTGAACACAAAGTTGAGCGTTCCCGAAAGCACGGCTTGTATTTTCAGAATTTTATCACCGCTGCGAATTAAATCGTTCAGCGTGCCTATAACCGGAAGTCCCGCCCCCACATTCGTTTCAAATAAAAATGACGACTGGTACTCGCGCGCAAGGTTTTTCAGTTGCCGGTAATTTTCGTAAGCCGATGAAGCTGCAATTTTGTTGCAAGCCACCACCGAAATACTTTTCTGCAACAATTCTTTGTAAACGGAAGCCACTTGTTCGTTAGCCGTCATGTCCACAAAAATGCTGTTGCGTAAGTTCTTTTTCTTGATGAATGCAATGAAATTGCCGAGATTCATTTCCTCGCCTATGTTCAAACTTTCTTTCCAGTTTTCCAGCGAAATTCCTTCTTCGTTTAGCAACATTTTGCGGCTGCTGCTTATTCCAGCAATGCGTATCTGCAAACCCAGTTGTTCGCGAACAAACTCTTTTTGATTTTGCAGTTGCTGCATCAGGCGGCTGCCCACATTGCCTACTCCTGCAATAAACAGGTTCACCTGCTTGCTGATGTTTTCAAAAAACTCTTCGTGCAAAACATTCACTGCCTTTTTTACATCGGCACTGCTGATAACAGCCGAAATATTTTTTTCGGAAGAGCCTTGTGCAATAGCGCGAATGTTGATGCCGTTTTTGCCGAGCGCACCAAACATTCTTCCGCTGATGCCCGGGTGATGTTCCATATTATCGCCCACCAGCGCCACAATAGCAAGGTTGGTTTCCGAAGCAAGCGGTTCAATTTTCTGCAAAGCAATTTCAACCGAAAACTCCGAGTCAACGGCTTCTTTCGCGGCATTCAGATTGGCTTCATCAATCGCCACGCAAATGGAATGTTCCGATGAACTTTGCGTAATGAGAATGACATTTATTTTTTGCGAAGCCAACGCGCTGAACAACCTTGCCGAAAAACCGGGAATGCCCACCATGCCGCTTCCTTCTAACAACAAGAGCGCAATTTTTCCGATGCTTGAAATGCCGTTTACAATATCGGTGCTGCCCGATTTTTCTTCAATCAACGTTCCGTAATCATCGGGTACAAATGTGTTTTTTATCCAGGTGGGAATGCTCTTTGCCTTTACCGGTTGAATGGTAGGCGGGTAAATAACTTTTGCGCCAAAGTGCGAAAGCTCCATAGCCACCTGATACGACACATTCGGAATAATGCGGGCGTTGGAAACTATGCGCGGGTCGGCAGTCATCATACCGCTAACGTCTGTCCAAATTTCAAGAGCAGAAACATTTAATGCTGCGGCAAAAATAGCGGCTGTGTAATCGGAGCCGCCTCTGCCAAGTGTGGTGGTTACCCCGTCTTTGGTGGCAGCAATAAATCCGGGAGCCACATAAAGTTTCGAAGGGTTGTTCTTTACAAAAGCTGCAATGTTTTTGTCGGTAGTTTCAAAATTTACCTGAGCATTTCCGAAGTTGGAGTTGGTTTGAATCAGTTGTTGCGAATCGGCATACACGTTTTCAATTCCCCTTGCGGTGAGGGCAGCCGAAATAATTTGCGAGGAGAGCACTTCACCAAAACTCATCAGTTTATCCAAAGCGCGCGGAGTTAGTTCGCCCAGCAAAAAAATGCCGGAGCAAATGCTTTCAATTTCGCGGCAACGGGTTTTCACCATGTTCAAAACATCGGCTTGTTCTGCACTTGGCAACAATCCTTGCACGGCAGTCAGATGGCGATCTTCAATAGCTGCAACCATGTTTTTGTAATCTTCATTTCCTGCGGCTGCGGTTCTTCCGGCTTCAATTAACTTATCGGTAGTGCCGCCTAATGCCGAAACCACCAGCACTACTGTTTTGGTTGCCATTTTTTGCTGTGTTATGGCAATTACTTTGTTAATGTTGGCAGCATTGCCAACCGAAGTGCCTCCGAATTTTAAAACCTGTATCATGAATTTATTGGTGCGTTACCGGTAAAATGAACAACTGCAAACAAAACAAACCTTCTGATTATTTTGGCGCAATAACGAAACGAAATGAAGGTAAGAATAACGGCTGCACTTTTACTCCTGTTCTGTTTTTTCAACGGCACGGCACAACTGCAACAACTGTTGTATGAAGGTCCGCCTGTTTTTCACGGAGCAAAAGTGATAGGCAACCGCCCGGGTACCGATTTTTTATTTACCGTTCCTGCTACGGGCGAAAGACCAATTACGTTTTTCAGCGCAGGTTTGCCCAAGGGGTTAAATCTGGAAGCCACCAGCGGTATTATACGCGGAAAAGTGAATGAGGCGGGCGAATACAAAGTGAAAATTATTGCAGGCAATTCAAAGGGAAAAACCGAGCAGGAAATAACTATTGTAATTGGCGATAAGTTGTGTCTTACACCTCCGTTGGGCTGGAACAGTTGGAATGTGTTTACGAACACGCTCGATGAAAAAATGGTGATGGACATGGCAGATGCCATGGTGCACAGCGGCATGCGCGACCTCGGTTATCAGTACATTAACATGGATGATTACTGGCACGATTCAACCCGTGCGCCCGATGGCAAGCCCGTTCCCAATCCCGAAAAATTTCCGCACGGCATTAAGTGGCTGGCTGATTATGTGCATTCAAAAGGTTTGAAGTTGGGCATCTATTCCGATGCAGGAAGTAAAACCTGCGGCAAATGCTTTGGCAGTTATGGGTACGAAGAAATGGATGCGAACACTTACGCGGAGTGGGGAGTAGATTTGCTGAAATACGATTTCTGCTTTGTGCCGTGGAAGAAAATGGAAGCCATAGCTCGTTACAAAAAAATGGGCGATGCGCTCAAAAGCAGCAATCGCAGTATTGTTTACAGTATATGCAACTGGGGTTTGTTTAAGCCCTGGGAGTGGGGGCCCGAAGCAGGCGGAAATTACTGGCGCACCACGCCCGATATTTTCGACATCTGGCGAGGAGGCATTCCGTTTGTAATGAGCACCATGCGGATTCTCAAGAAACAAAACAAAATTCTTGCCTACGGAAAACCCGGACACTGGAACGACCCCGATATGCTGATTGTAGGCAACTACGGGCAGGGCAAAGCCACCAGTTGGAAAGGAAAGTTTAAAGGTATGACCGATGTGCAATACCAAAGCCACATGAGCTTGTGGGCGATGATGAATGCACCTTTGCTTTCCAGTTGCGATTTGCGGAACATGAATGAGGCAACCAAGAAAATTTTAATGAACCCCGAATTGCTCAGCATCAATCAGGATGCAAAAGGAGAATCGGCAACATTGGTGCTGAAGAAAAATGGAATATGGCTTTACAAAAAGAATTTAAAAGATGGCTCGGTAGCCGTGGCGGTGTTCAATACTTCGAAAAAAGAAAAACAGTTTGAATTGACTTTGGAGCAACTCGGTTTAACCGGCACACATATAGCCCACGACGTTTGGCAACACACTGAAGCCGGCATACTGAAAGACAAAATGCCGTTGACGGTAAAGGGAAATGAAACAGTAGTGCTGAGAATAAAACAATCTAATTAATCACCAGCTTCTTGTTCATGTTACCAACTTTCAGCAAATACAAGCCGTTTTGTAATTGGCTGGAAGTAACGTTTAGTTCATTCGCTTCGGGCAAGGCAGAAAAAATAAGTTTGCCTTCCATGCTGAAAATTTCAATCGGCAATTTTCTTTCCGCTGCAAAATCTAATCCGGTAATTGTAAACGTTCCGTTGTTGGGATTAGGGAAAACGGAAACATTTCCTTCGGCATAAATCTCGTTTACATGGCTTGAGTTAATCAGCCACGATTTGCCGTCTAAGTTCCATTCGGGTTTGGTTTCGGGGTTTATGCCTGTTTCATAAATTAAGTGATGAAGAGCGGTAACCGTTATATCAGTTTGCACCGGTGACTGGCGCAGTAACGAATAGTTTACAAACGTAGTATCGAAAGTTCCTCCGTTGCAACTGTAAGTGCCGGGGTCAGCTTGGTTTATTTGCTGATGTGCCACCACACTTCCTGTGGCAATCCACCAAATAGTTCGCTCTTCCAAACTATTTCCTCCGTGCATAAATCCGTTTCCACCGTGGTCGGTAAACAACATAATGAGCCAGTTTTCGGTGTTGTATGTGGGGCGGGCATACAGGGTATCTAATAATTTGCCTACGGCACTGTCCACATTTTGAATGGCGCTGATGTAAAGCGGGTTAGTGGGCGAAAAGGAAGAAAAGTGCCCGGTCATATCCACTCTGTCGAAATAGGCAAACAATAAATCAATATCCGGATTTTGAAGTTGAGCCACGGCACTGTCGGCAGTAATCCATGTTTCCATATCCGGAACTTTAATGGCACGGTTCCATGCTGCGTTGTTAATGCTGTCAATAAGCGGATGCCACTCGGCTACAAATGCGCAATTTAAATTCGGTAAAATTTGTTTTGCCAAAGTAGGCAGTGGTGCATACTGGTCGAATTTTCTTCCGGCAAAGCTATTTGAAGTAACTCCGTGCTTGTTCCAGTTTACTCCGGTAAGAATGGTTGACCACGAAGGACCACTCCAGGTAATGCCCGTATGCCACGAACTATAAGTATAAAGCGAGTTGGAAAGTAGCCCGTCAATATTAGGTGTATTGGCTTGCTGTAGGGCATCGCTGCGAACACCGTCAATACCAATTAAAAGCACCTTGCGATTTTGCGAAGCGAACGAAAAAAGAACTGTGTGAGCAAGGAAAAAGGAGAGAAGAAATGTTTTCATACCGTTGCCGAATTGTTTAGCTAATGTAAAGGCTTTCGGCAACAACAGAAGCTACCGGTCTATCTACTTCTCTTCATTCATAAAATAACTCAATGCCCCGCTCGGACATTTTTTTACCTGCTCAATTATTTTTTCGGTGGCAGCATTTTCGGGCTTAATCCAGGGTTTTTCTTTCGGCTTAAAAACTTCCGATAAACCGCGGGCGCAATTGCCCGAATGGGTGCAAAGCGAGTTTTTCCATACAATGGTTACTTCTCCGTTGGTGTAGTGTTTGGTGAGGTCTTTCATGGCAAAAAGCTTTCTGTAAAATTGAAAATAATCTGCGTAAATCGGTTGAATCCGTGTTGTCCGTATGCCAAGTTTTACCCCGCCCTAAACGAAGTCATCGTCAGCGAGCCGCCTACGGCTTTATCATTAAAGAACGAAACATCATCCCGAGTTTCAATCAGGCCAAGTGAGTAAATCATAGGATAATAATGGTCGGGTGTAGGAATTGCGAGTTTAGCTGCAGCGCCTAATTGCTCGTAATCTATCAGCGCTTTAAAGTTCCGTCCCGAAATATGCTTTTTAAACACCACATTCATTTCATGTGCCCAGTCGAAACCGTATTCGGGTTCATTCAGTTTATTCCATGCAATCATACCCAAATTGTGCACCATGTTGCCGCTGCCTATAATCAGCACCCCTTTTTTTCGAAGTGCAGCCAACTCCTTCGCTAAGTTAAAATGATACTGTGCCGGCTTACCGTAGTCAATACTCAGTTGCAACACCGGAATGTTTGCATACGGATACATACGCTTTACCACACTCCATGTGCCGTGGTCGAGACCCCAGTCGTGGTTTAAACCCACATTAGTTGACTTTACGAGTTCTTTCACTTCACCTGCCAAAGCCGGATTTCCCGGTGCCGGATATTGCACCTCAAACAATGCCTGCGGAAAGCCGCCAAAATCGTGAATGGTTTTGGGCTGCTCCATAGCCGTTACATGCGTGCCGTTGGTAAGCCAATGAGCGCTGATGCACAATACCGCAGCAGGCACAGGAATCTCCTGTCCCATTTGTTGCCACCGCTTCGAAAACTCATTGTCTTCGATGGCGTTCATGGGGGAGCCGTGGCCAACAAATAATATCGGCATTTTCTCTTCCGGGGAAGGAAGTGCTTCGGAAAATGCATGTAATTCCTTTAGTGACGATACAGACATAAGCCCAATTAACGATTTTAAGAATACGGACCGCTGCATACTTACGTTAGTAAAGAAATAATAACCCTACAAAAGGGCAAAATCATTTACACACCTTAACTATTTCGGCATAAATTCGCCACACAATGAATAGCAATCTCGACCCTGACAAATCCAATCTTTCTCCCGAAGAAGCGGAAGTAGAAAAAGCCCTTCGCCCCAAAGCGTTGGACGATTTTATGGGTCAACCCCAAACCATTGACAACCTTTTTGTTTTTATCGAAGCTGCCCGACAGCGCAGCGAAGCGCTTGATCATGTGCTGTTACATGGGCCTCCCGGCCTGGGCAAAACAACACTCTCGTACATTATTGCCAACGAAATGCGGGTAAATATGAAGGTTACTTCGGGTCCCGTACTCGAAAAACCAGGCGACCTTGCCGGTTTGCTTACTAACTTAGAGCCGAACGATGTATTGTTTATTGATGAAATACACCGCCTTTCGCCCGTTGTGGAAGAGTACCTCTACAGCGCCATGGAAGATTACAAGATTGATATAATGATTGACACCGGTCCAAATGCGCGCAGTGTACAAATAGGGCTTAATCCGTTTACGCTGGTTGGTGCTACTACGCGCTCCGGCTTGCTTACATCACCCTTGCGAGCGCGTTTTGGCATTAACTTTAGAATGGAGTATTACGATGCGTATGTGCTTAAAAACATCATTAAACGTTCCGCAAAAATTCTGAAAGTTGAAATTGAAGATGAAGCAGCTTACGAAATTGCCCGCAGAAGCCGCGGCACACCGCGTATTGCCAATTTGTTGCTTCGCAGAGTGCGCGATTTTGCACAGGTAAAAGGCGATGGTACCATTACTTTTGATATTGCCCGATTTGCTCTTGAAGCACTAAATGTTGACCAATACGGCTTAGACGAGATGGACAACCGCATCCTTGCCGCCATCATCGAAAAATTTAAAGGCGGACCAGTGGGCATTACTACCATTGCCACAGCAGTGGGAGAGGAGGCAGGAACCATTGAGGAAGTGTATGAGCCTTTTTTAATTAAAGAGGGTTTTCTGAAGCGTACCCCACGCGGCAGAGAAGCTACTGAAATAGCCTATAAGCATTTGGGCAAATCAACACCGGGGGCTACGGGTGGGCTGTTTTAGAAATAAACCCTGTTTTTAGGTTTTTACAGCCGGAGCAAACAACTTATAAATTCCTCCTTTTGCCTCTTAAACAGCCTTTTGCGAAAATATTTTTAGCGCTTTCTTTGTCGGTTCGAAACCTTTTGTAGATTTGGAGCATAATAACTAACAAATCCCTGACATTATGAACCTTTTTACTCGCTTGCATAAGCTATCTGTTCTTGTTTTGTTGTTTGCTGCTTTTGAGGTAAACGCACAGGATCCGCACTTTTCGCAATACTATACACATGCCTCCACACTCAACCCCTCGTTGGTAGGTAACTACGATGGAAGTTTCCGCTTGGCAGCTATCTATCGCCAACAGTGGACAAGTGCTTTAGGAAAAGCAGGTTTTCAAACCGTAGGTGCCGATGTTGACTTTTGTTTGCTCGAAGGTTACCTCCGCACCGATAAGTTGGCAATTGGTGTTGGGTTTTTTAACGACCGTTCAGGCACTGCCGGATTATCGTATCTCAATGCTAATTTGAGCGTAGCTTATCACAAAGGATTCGGTAAAAACAGTGAGCATCGTTTATCGGTTGGAGCACAAGGGGCATTTGTTCAAAAAAGAATTGAAGATCCTTTGTTTGCCGATCAGTTTCAGGGTCATAACGCTACACCTGCGTTAGCTTCGGCTGAAGATTTTAACCGTGGTTTTTACAAATTCGATTTTAATGCCGGAATTTACTGGCGTTCAAATTTTAAAGACAAAGTAAAATTGGGTGTTGGCTTTGGGGCTTATCACTTAATTGAACCAGGTCAGTCAACCGTAACTAATCAGGTTACACAAGAAACTGACAAGAAAAGCGTGTTGCCGCGTAAATATGTAGCTGACCTTAATTTGGAAGCGTTCTTAGACAAAAAGAAAAAATGGTCGTTATCGCCAGAGTTTCTATTCATGTATCAGCAGCCATTTGCTGAAATGCTTCCCGGCTTATCAGCAACCTATTATTTCAATACAGGTTTCCGCAATAACAACAGCATTAGTTTAGGTGCGCGTTACCGTTATGCCGGCTTGGGCGGAGGAACTTCGGATGCCGTAATTGCTATGGCGAATGTACAGTTCCGCAATGTGAGTTTAGGGTTTGCGTATGATGTAAACGTTTCTACACTCAGAGCATCAACTACTAACCGCGGAGGTTTCGAACTTTCGTTGGCTTACATTGGTGAAACAGTGAAATCGTACAAGGCAAACAAATCGCTGCCAAGCCGCAGGTTCTAATATTTTAAAAGCAGTATCATTTTTAAAGTTTAATGAGAAACCTGCATCGCCTAAGGTGCAGGTTTTTTTAAATAAGAATAAGAACACCAAAAATTACCGGAATGAAGAAGATAGCTACTCTGACCTTTTGTGCGTTTGTGTTCAACGCAACAGTTTACGCGCAAGTGAATCGTGTTTCCTCTAAAAACATTGGAACCGAGTTGAAAATTGCCGATAAGTTTTATGCCGAATCGTATTTCTATACAGCGGCTGAGTACTACCGCGATGCCGTACGGCAGGATTCTACCAGCCGGTATGCCACGTTTTGGTTAGCCATGTCATTGTTACAATCGCGCGATTACGAAAATGCCGAGGTGTTCTTTGAGAAATTTTATTCGATGAAGCCAGGGGAGAAAGACAATGCTAAAAAGTGGGCTCGCGAAGATGAAGTGTTATTTAATAAGGGCGGATTTTACTACGGACAGGTGTTACACCGTAATGGGAAATACGATTTAGCCATACAGTATCTCAATAAATTCAAATCAACTTATAAGGCAAAGGATGAGAATGATTTGTTGCCTGCGTTGGCAAAGCGTGTATTAGACGGTTGCGAGTTTGCTCGCAATAACCCTATGAAGGCAAAAGTAAAAGTGTTGAATGCCGGACCCGGAGTTAACCGTTCGTACAATGAGGGTTCTCCCTTTGGAGTGGGCGAAGACCAGCTTTACTATTCTTCAATTAAGGTAGATGGAATGAGCACAGGCGATACACTCATTTTTGTGAAAGGTCCAAAATCAACACGTATTTACCAGATATACAAAAGCACCTTAGCCGGTAACGAATGGGGTAAGGGCAAACCAATTGACAATGCGGAAATAAACGACCCTAAGTACATAGTAGGCAACGGTGTATTTAATGCCGAAATGACTCGCTTCTACTTTACTAAGTGTTTGGAAATGGACGATGACCGTTCGCTTTGCAACATTTTTGTGGCTGACCACAGCAATGGCACCTTCAGCAATGTGCAGCGTATTCCTGATCCTATTAACGAAAAGGAGAAATACACTTCTACTCAACCTACTGTTCGTTCGAGCCGCGATGGTATGGAGATAATCTACTTTGTAAGTGACCGACCGGGAGGAGCAGGTGGCATGGATATTTGGTACTTTACCCGCGAGGTAGGCGGTGATTTTAAAGGGCCTAAAGTATTGAAAGGCGGAATAAACACGGCAGGTGATGAGTTAACCCCTTATTTCTGCGATAGCATTTCAACGCTTTATTTCAGTTCCGATGGGCATCCCGGCTATGGTGGATTAGATGTGTTCAGAAGTGTTGAAGGGTCCGACCTTTCGTGGGGACCAGTAATTAACATGGGTGCTCCCGTTAACTCCGGTGCCGATGATCTTTACTACACTCGCAGTACTGACCAAACCAAAGGTTTTCTTGTTTCAAACCGCGTTGGCAGTGTGCCGTTGAATGGTATTAAAACTGCTTCGGACGATATTTTTACATGGAGCAATTTCAACTTTGCCGTGCAGGGTATAGCTTTTAAAGAAGGTAACGAAGGAGGTGGAGCATTAGAAGGAGCTACTTTTAAACTTTACCGCAAAGCCGAAGATGGTACGCAGATATTAGTAGCTGTTGATTCGGTTCGTAAAGATGGTTCTTACTTCTTTAAACTACAACCCGAAACGGATTATGTAGTGGAAGTAGAGCGCCCGGGCTTTACCAATAAATTTGAAGCTATAACCACAAAAGGTTTGCTGGCAGAGGACACACTGAATAACAACATCAATATTCGAAAAGCATCGTTCATACTAAAAGGCTTAGTGGCTAATGAAAGCAAACCCGGTGAGTTTGTAAAAGATGCGAGCATAACATTGGTAGAAGTTTACCCCAACGGAATGGAAAAAACTGTTTATTACATGAACAGCGATCCTTATTTCTATTTTGAAGTAGAAAAAAACAAAAAGTATAAAATTGTTGCCCGCAAGAACGAATACTTTGCCAAAACTATTGATTTGAATACTTCGGGGTATGGTAACGTAGATACTATTACCAAAGAGATTGCCATTTCAAAATTGGAAATCAATAAAGAATACACCCTTCAAAATGTGTTATACGAGTTTGGTAAAGCTACCTTAACCGAAAGCAGTAAAGAGGTGTTGAATAATCTGTATCAGATAATGGTCGAAAACCCTGCCTTTATTGTTGAGTTGAGTGCTCACACCGACCATATCGGTTCCGATGCAGCTAACATGAAGTTATCGCAGGCTCGAGCTGAAAGTTGCGTAAAATATTTAATTGAAAAAGGAATTGCGAAAGATAGATTGGTGGCGAAGGGATATGGCGAAAGCCGTCCGAAAGTGCCTAACCTTACCGAGGATGGTAAAGATGATCCTGCAGGACGTGCAATTAACCGCAGAACCGAGTTTAAAATCATCGGCTTAAAGCAAGATCAATAAAGACTTTACAAAGTAATTGCATAAAGGCGTTCTTAGGAGCGCCTTTTGTTTTTTAATCGCGTTTGAGTGCTTGCACCAATACCAACCCCCATCCGGCTATAAAAAAGAAGCCGCCTATTGGTGTAACAGGACCTAGAATTAAGGCGGGAATGCCCGTGAGTTCCCGGGTGGAAAGCAGATACAATGAACCGCTGAAACACATAATGCCCAACGCAAAGCAAATAGCAGCGTTACGGATAAAGGAACTGTGTTCTTTTTTAAGAAAAAGGTAACACATAAAAATGGCAAGAGTATGGTACACCTGATATTGCACACCTTTCTCCCACATTGCTAAGTGGTCGGGGCTTAACAGCGGTTTTAAACCATGTGCGCCAAATGCACCTAGTACCACCGAAATTAGCCCGGCTAAGGCGGCTATGATGAGAAATATTTTTTGCATGATAGAATATGTTTTGCTATGACAATGAATATTACAGCAACAAGTATTATTAAGCTACAGCTTTAAACGCTAATGTACGAATTTTGGATAGGCTATATTGATGAACACGACTCGCCCTCTACGGAAATAGAATAATGGCCATTGAAGGGTTACTGTATTTTTTTTAACTGAACCAAACGTTTTGGGCGTAACAGACATACAACGCAGTTTAAAAGATGGTAGATTGATAAATCACCAAATATTCCACACATCCTCTGCTTTCTTATCTTAGCGCGACTTTCGCTGCATGATTAAAATTTTCGAAGCCATAGGCAAATTTCTTTTACTGATGTGGAACGCTGCTTCCAAGCCGGAAAAAGCCTCCATGTACTGGAAAGAAACCTTCCGGCAATGCCATGATATTGGCATAGGCTCACTCGCCATTATTGCCATAGTTGCCACGTTTGTAGGAGCGGTTAGTGCCGTTCAGTTTGCCTATCAGTTACGCACTATAAGTTTGGTGCCAATGTGGTGGATTGGTTCCATAGTGCGGAAGGGAATGATATTGGAGTTGGCGCCAACTATTTCTGCTCTGTTACTTGCCGGAAAAGTAGGATCCAATATTTCATCGGAGTTAGGAACCATGCGTATTTCGGAGCAGATAGATGCTTACGAAATTATGGGGGTAAATACACCTGCCTATCTCATAGGTCCAAAATTGTTAGCCGGAATTATAATGGTCCCCATGCTGGTAATTATTGCCGTTTTTTTGGGAATACTGGGCGGCTGGTGGGCAGGCATTATGGGTAACTATTACACTACTACCGAATATTTTCGCGGAGTAACCGATAATTTTATTGCTCGCGATGTAAACATTATGCTGGTTAAGTCGGTACTGTTCGGCTTTCTTATTTCCTCCATTTCGTGCTTTAAAGGTTTTATGGTTGAAGGTGGTGCTATTGAAATAGGAAAAGCCTCTACACAGGCGGTGGTGTTCAGCAGTATTGCTATTGTTATTGTGAACTTTGTAGTAGCCTTTTTAATGCTGTGATAGAAATAAAGAACATTAAAAAGCGGTTTGGCGAGCAGGAAGTACTAAAAGGTATTTCGGCTGTGTTTGAAGATGGCAAGTGCAATTTGGTTATCGGCAAATCAGGCTCCGGCAAAACGGTTACCATAAAATGTATGGTGGGTTTGTTTGAACCCGACAGCGGAACCATTGTTTACGATGGACGCGATTCCACTAAAATGAGTTTTAATGAGCGCAAAGCCATTAGGCGCGAAATAGGTATGTTATTTCAGGGCACTGCCTTGTTCGACTCCATGACGGTAGAGGAGAATGTTCGTTTTCCCCTTGACATGTTTACCAACAAAAATGCCGAAGAAAAAATGGATCGCGTGAATTTTTGTTTACGCAGGGTAAACATGGAAAATACCAACAAAAAGTACCCGGGCGAACTTTCGGGCGGTATGAAAAAGCGCGTAGGCATTGCTCGCGCCATTGTAATGAACCCTAAGTATTTATTTTGCGATGAACCTAACTCGGGCTTAGACCCCAAAACAGCATTGGTTATTGACCACCTTATACAGGAAATTACGCAGGAGTTCAATATCACCACAATTGTAAATACTCACGATATGAACTCAGTAATGGGCATTGGCGATAAAGTAATTTTTTTACACAACGGGTTGAAGTATTGGGAAGGAACCAACAAGGAGATTTTGAAAATTACAGAAGGTGAACTGTTTGATTTTATATTCGCCTCTGAATTTTTGAAAGACCTGCGGGCACATGCAAAGTATTAGTTTTTAAATATCTACAGTTAAAATTTTCATACAGCTATGAGTGTATTAGTAAACAAGGATTCGAAAATTATTGTGCAAGGTTTTACGGGCAAGGAAGGCACTTTTCATGCCACGCAAATGATTGAATATGGAACCAATGTAGTGGGCGGTGTAACTCCCGGCAAAGGCGGAGAGAAACATTTGGACAAGCCGGTGTTTAATACCGTAAACGATGCCCGCAAAGCCACGGGCTGCAATGTGTCTATCATATTTGTACCGCCTGCTTTTGCAGGCGATGCCATTATGGAAGCAGCCGAGGCGGGAGTGGAGTTGGTTGTAGCCATCACCGAAGGAATTCCCGTGCAGGATATGGTTAAGGTGAAATCCTATTTGAGCGATAAAAAAACAAGGTTGGTAGGTCCGAACTGCCCTGGCGTAATTACCCCGGGCGAAGCCAAGGTGGGCATTATGCCGGGCTTTGTGTTTAAGAAAGGAAGAGTAGGCATTGTTTCAAAGTCGGGAACGCTTACCTATGAAGCAGCCGACCAGGTGGTGAAAGCCGGGTTGGGCGTTTCAACCGCCATTGGTATTGGTGGCGACCCCATAATTGGCACCACCACCAAAGATGCTGTTGAGTTGTTTATGAACGACCCCGATACCGATGGTATTATTATGATAGGTGAAATTGGCGGCAGCCTTGAAGCGGAGGCTGCCAACTGGATAAAAGCCAACGGCAACAAAAAGCCGGTAGTTGGTTTTATAGCCGGGCAAACCGCGCCTCCCGGTCGTAGAATGGGGCACGCAGGGGCTATTATTGGCGGCAAGGACGATACTGCTGCCGCTAAAATGGCTATTATGCGCGAGTGCGGTATTCATGTAGTAGAGTCGCCTGCAGGCATAGGTGAACTTATGGCACAAGTGCTGAGACAGAAAGCAGCCAAGTAAGTTCTTCACCCATTCATAAAAAGCAGAAAAGCCACCCATTGAGAGTGGCTTTTCTGTTTTGAAGTTAAGTAAGATGTAATTAGTACATCTGTGAACTAGCTTTACAATCCCACCCCAGCGTTTCCAATGCATCAATAGCATCATTCACATCATCTTTGTCATTATCCTTATCGCACAACTTTTGCCACTGGTCGCCTTTTTTACAGGTTACACATTTAGCGCATGATGATGCAGAAACGATAAACGCAACTGCCAACAGAGGTAGAAATACTTTTTTCATGGTGTTTTGGTTTTTGGTTATGCCTACTCATTACGCTTTTCGGCTTTCGCGCCCTACTCTTTCGGGGATTTTCAGGCTGCTCCCAATCAATTGCAGTTTCAAAGGTAAAACCTGTATCAATACAAGCAAATAATTTTTTATGATTTGTGCTTTAGGGATTTATCTCTTTTAATCTTTCCAACACATAATACACAGCCGGGCAGGTGGTTGAATTTTGAAAAGTAGTGTTGGTGTATTCAAAAAACTCACCACTGTCGGTGTAGGGATACTTGCGGCAGTCGCCCGGGCGGGCTTCGTAGATGCTGCAATAATTATCGGTACCCAAAAACGGACACGGGCTTTTCTTTACTACATAATCTCCGTCTTCATCCAAACGCAGATAAGTGTCAATCATTTCACTTTGCTTCATACCCAAAAACTTCGATACCCTAACAATATCGGGAGTTTTAAATCGGGGCGAAATGGTTTTGCAGCAGTTGGCGCATTGCAGGCAGTCAATTTTACCAAATGCTTCATCGTGCAAGGCAGGCAGATGTTTTTCAATGCCCCGTTTCTTTCCTGCTTTGGCAAGAAATTGCTTGTTCTCCTTCTTTTTTTTCTGTGCTTCGGCTTTCCAGTTGGCGGGGTTGAAGTTCATTGTGTGTAAACTGTTCGTACAAATAAAGCAATAAGCGGGGGCAAAAACTTTTTACAATTATATTCGCACCTCGAATAATCGTATTCGATGGTAAAATCCTTCTCTCCGGTTCCCGCAGTATTACTCTTGGCTGACGGAACCGTTTTTCACGGAAAATCGCTTGGTAAAATTGGTACTACGGTAGGCGAAATTTGCTTTAACACAGGTATGACGGGTTATCAGGAAATTTTTACCGACCCTTCCTATTTCGGGCAAATAATTATTATGACCTCCGACCATATTGGGAATTATGGTACGAAGGCAGTTGAAGTAGAATCGAAGAGCGTAAAAATTGCCGGCTTAATCAGCAAAAAATATTCGGCATATAATTTTTCGCGGGCAACTGCTACCGAATCATTGCAAGATTATTTTGAGCGTAACAACCTTGTGGGAATTTCGGATGTGGACACGCGGGCGCTTACTATTCACGTACGCAAACAGGGAGCCATGAACTGCATTATCAGTTCCGAAACCACCGATTTGGAATTGCTGAAGAAAAAGCTGAGCGAAGCCCCCGATATGAACGGCTTGGATTTGGCAATAAAAGTTACAACCAACGAGCCTTACCATTACGGCAACCCCGATGCAAAACTGAAAGTGGCGGTGCTCGATTGTGGTATTAAAGAAAACATTCTGCGTTGCCTTACCGAGCGCGGGGTTTATACCAAAGTGTTTAATGCCAAAACATCGTTTAAAGAAATGGAAGCGTTTAAGCCCGATGGCTATTTCATCAGCAACGGCCCGGGCGACCCTGCCTCTATGGACTATGCAGTAAAAACCGTAAAGGACATGTGTAATTCGGGCAAGCCGGTTTTCGGTATTTGTTTGGGGCATCAGTTGCTGGCATTAGCCAATGGTATTCCTACGTTTAAAATGCACCATGGGCACAGGGGCATCAATCATCCGGTAAAAAATTTGCTTACGGGGTTGAGCGAAATTACTTCGCAGAACCACGGCTTTGAAGTATCGCGCAAACACATCGAAGAATCGGACACCGTAGAAATTACTCATGTGAACCTGAACGATAACACCATTGAGGGCATTCGCATAAAAGGCAAAAAAGCGTTCAGTGTGCAGTATCACCCCGAAAGTTCGCCCGGCCCGCACGATTCGCGTTACCTGTTCGACAGTTTTATTGCCGATATGAATTCCAACTGAAAATGAAGCCACTATTTGCTTTCATTTTTCTTGCCACCATTCTCTTTTCCTGCCAACAACAACAATCAAATCCCGCATCCGGGTTTGGCACTATGGATGCCGGTGCCATTGCTGCCGACACTGCTATGCAATTGGGAATTGAGTCTTCGTACGAGTATCACAAAACGCTGGTTGCAAACGATACATTAGTGTATGATGTGGTTGGATATAACGGGTTGGCAAGCCGCCCAGAGTTTGCCATTATTAAAAGAACAACAGGTAACAAAACCGATACACTTGTAAAAGAAATAACAATGGGTGTGATAGTGAATGCGGCAATCAATGATTTGAATACCGATGGTGTAAAAGAAGTTTACATTATTACCCGAAGTATTAACGGAGGAAATTTTGTGGGGAACGTTTTCGCTTATAAGGCCTCCGATAAGTTGAGCCCCATTTCATTTCCTGACCCTTCTGCTACCGACAATACTAAAGGCTATTTGGGCTTCGATTCAATTTACTTTCAGCACTCCTTTATAGTGAGGCGCTATCCTTTGTTTGCTACAGAAGATTCAATGTGCGCGACTTGTGCAACAGGCGGTTACAAGTATGTGTACTACAAATTACAGCAAGAAAGAATTTCAGTAGCTCAAACTGAAATCATTCCATAGTACTCCTTTTGTTTAAGCCCACTTTATTTTGGTATTTTTATAGAGTTATGCAATTCGTATTTCGCATTGTAATTACGGGCTTACTTTTCTTGTTTTTTGTTCCCGTGCTTTTTGCCCAGTCGGAAAACAACGAACCCAAACCGCGTGGCGATTACCAGATTTATCTTCCCAAACCCGTTAAGGAAATCAAGCAGTTGCTTTATTATAAAGATTGCAGCCCTATAGATGGAATAATTCCTGAGGGAGGTAAAAAAGTAATCATGAAAAATTTTGAGCCGGGCAACAAGGTGTATGTAGAAGTAATTTACACCGATGGCACCAGCGAAGAATTTACCCGCAGCCCCTGTTTTATTGACCCGGTGCTGCTTTAATACAAGTTTCTTAATCGTTTTATTGAAGCATAGCGTATGCCCGTTCTAACTCCTCACGGTGTGCAGGGTGTGCAATTTCAATCAATGCCTTTGCGCGTTGTGCCAAATTTTTTCCGTACAAATCAGCTACACCATATTCAGTTACTACATAATGCACATTAGCGCGGGTGGTTACAACCCCTGCACCCTGTTTTAGCACAGGAACAATTTTCGAAACACCTTTTGCGGTTACCGATGGTAATGCAATAATGGGTTTACCGCCTTCGCTTAGCGAGGCTCCGCGTATAAAATCCATTTGTCCGCCTACTCCGCTGAAAATACGCGAGCCGATAGAGTCGGCACACACTTGCCCGGTAAGGTCAATTTCAATGGCGCTGTTTATGGCAGTTACTTTATCGTTTTTCCGGATTACCGAAGTATCGTTTACATACGCCACATCAAGCATTGCCACCATGGGGTTGTCGTGAATAAAATCGTACAACTTGCGCGTGCCCATAGCAAACGATGAAACAATTTTGCCCGGATGCTTTCGTTTAGCACTTCCGTTAATTACTCCGCTTTCTACTAAGGGCAATACTCCATCGCTGAACATTTCGGTATGTATGCCAAGGTTTTTGTGATGGTTCAGAAACTTCAGCACTGCATCGGGTATTGCACCAATGCCCATTTGCAACGTTGCACCATCTTCTACCAAAGCTGCCACATGCTTGCCTATCGCAATTTCAGTTTCGGAAAGTTGTGTTGAATGCACTTCGTGAATGGCATCTTCGGCATACACAGCCGCGGTAATTTTTGAATAATGAATCAATCCATCACCAAGTGTGCGCGGCATATTGGGATTTACCAGAGCGATAATCTTTTTCGCTACATCGCAGGCAGCTTTGGCAATATCAACCGAAACGCCCAACGAACAAAAGCCGTGAGCATCGGGCGGGCTTGCCTGAATAATGGCTGCATTAACCGGAAATTTTCCTCTGCGGATAACCAATGGTATCTCGCTCAGGAACATAGGTATGTATTGCACGTTCGGTGTTTGGATGTGTTCACGAATACTCTTGCCCACAAAAAACGCATTCACGCAAAATGAGTTGGCAAAATCAGGATGAGCGTAAGGAGCAGTGCCCTCTGTGTGCAAGTGTGTTAACTCTACATTTTTTAATTCATGGGCGCGCTCTGTGAGTGCATTCACCAAACGCTGCGGTGTAGCAGCGCCACCGTGTATAAACACGCGCTCGTTGCTACTGATATTGGAAACGGCTTCCTGTGCACTAACAAACTTCATAGGCAAAAAATGTAACCGAAACTATCAACTTATATGCGCCCGGCAGGGTGAATAAAATCAGTAAAATGCTAAAAGATGAATTACTTACAAATCCAACCCAAATTTTCTGCTGGTTTCTCTTGCAATCTCATAACCTGCATCGGCATGGCGGATAACGCCCGTGGCAGGGTCGTTGTGCAACACACGTTTTAATCTTCGTTTTGCATCATCGGTTCCGTCAGCCACAATTACCATTCCTGCATGAAGTGAATAGCCCATGCCTACACCTCCGCCATGATGAAACGAAACCCAACTGGCGCCACCGGCTGTGTTGATGAGTGCATTCAGAATGGGCCAATCGGCAATGGCATCGCTGCCGTCCATCATTGCTTCTGTTTCTCGATTAGGCGAAGCTACACTACCTGTATCCAAATGGTCGCGACCGATAACAATGGGCGCTTTTACTTTTCCTTCTTTTACTAATTCATTGAATGCTATTCCGGCAATTTCTCTATCTCCCATTCCCAGCCAACAAATGCGCGCGGGCAAACCCTGAAAAGTAATTTTCGCTTTTGCCATGTTCAGCCAGCGAATCAATCCGGTGTTGTTCGGAAAAAGTTGTTTCAGTTTTTCATCGCAAACGGCAATATCGTTCGGGTCACCACTCAGCGCAACAAAACGAAACGGACCTTTGCCTTGGCAAAATAGCGGACGAATGTAAGCAGGAACAAAGCCGGGAAAATCAAAAGCGTTTTCAACTCCGCGTTTGTCTTTTGCCTGACCGCGAATGTTGTTGCCGTAATCAAAGGTGATGGCACCGCGCTTTTGCAACTCCAACATTTGGCGAACATGTTTTGCCATAGTGTCGAGCGAGCGGTTGCAATACTCATCGGGATTTGTTTCGCGCAAAACTTTTGCTTCTTCAACACTAAGTCCTTCGGGAAAATAGCCAATCAATTCATCGTGTGCAGATGTTTGGTCGGTGAGTGTATCGGGGGTAATGTTCCGGTCAATCAATCTTTGTAACAACTCAACCGCATTGCAACAAACGCCAATTGAAACAGCTTCGCCTTTTTGTTTTGCATCTAATGCCCAGTCAATTCCTTCATCAATGTTATGGGTGTATTTATCAAGGTATCGTGTTTCAATTCGCTTTTGAATTCGCCATTCTTCCATTTCTGCTGCCAGACAAACGCCTTCGTTCATCGTAATAGAAAGGGGTTGTGCCCCACCCATGCCACCAAGACCTGCGGTAACATTCAGTTTCCCTTTTAATGTTCCGTTAAAATGCTGTTCAGCCAGTGATAGAAAAGTTTCGTAAGTGCCTTGCACAATGCCTTGTGAGCCGATGTAGATCCAACTGCCGGCTGTCATTTGCCCGTACATAATAAGCCCTTTCTTTTCCAACTCGCGGAAGTGTTCCCATGTAGCCCACTTTCCTACCAAGTTTGAATTAGCCAACAAAACGCGCGGTGCATCTTTATGCGAACGCAGTACACCAACAGGTTTTCCGCTTTGAATCAGTAGTGTTTCATCTTCTTCCAAATCTTTTAAGCATTCAACAATTTTATCGAACGCTTCCCAATTGCGGGCAGCTTTACCTAATCCTCCATACACAATTAAATCTTCGGGGCGCTCGGCTACTTCAGGGTCGAGGTTATTGTAAAGCATTCTCAACGCAGCTTCCTGTATCCATCCTTTGCAAGTTAGTTGCGTGCCGCGTGGCGATTTCAAAATTCGTTTTGTTTCGGTTGTCATAGTGCGAAAATATTTTTTAAAACATTTGCCACAGATTCACAGATTAAAAAGGCAGTTCTTTAAGAACTTGCGAATCTGTGGCTGGTTCTCTTCTATATTTAAAAAAATTGTATTACAAAATTAGCCGTCTGTATTTTAAAGACGTATCTCCAAAGTTTACCAACAATCCGATTTTGCACTTCGAAACTGCCAGATAATTCAAAACCTGAAAGTCGAATTCTTCGGGTAGTGCTTTCTGTGCTTTCACTTCAAGAATAATTTGGTCGTACACTACAAAATCAGCATAAAATTTGTGAGGGAGAATAACATCTTTGTAAGGCACAACATACTCTACTTCTCTCGCAAACGGAACTTTCTTATTCCTGAATTCATACTCCAACGCATCTTTATACACTACCTCCAAGAAACCTCTGCCAAGTATTCTGTGAACTTCCATACAAACACCATTAATGCGATAGGTCTCTGCCTGCAACGGGTATTCTGATTCAGGATAATCGCTCATAATCGCTTGCTTTTTAGATTTGAAAATAACCATTGCCACAGATTCACAGATTTTTCTTTGCATTTAATCTGTGAATCTGTGGCATATATATTTTTCATTCCCTAACTTCCGCACCATGAACTGGCACTTGCTTACACTCACGGAAATTACCAAAGTATTAAACACACGCGCTACCGGCATTAGCGAAACCGATGCAGAGGTTCGCATTCAGGAACACGGGCCTAATGAAATTGAAGAGCAGAAACGCAAAAGCGTTTGGCAAATGTTGCTGCATCAACTCACCGATTTTATGGTGCTGGTGCTTATTGCCGCCTCCATTATTTCCGGCTTGCTGGGTGATGTAACCGATACTATCATTATTTTACTGATTGTAGCGCTGAATACCATCATCGGTTTTGTGCAAGAGTATCGCGCAGAAAAAGCCATGGAAGCGCTTAAGAAAATGGCAGCATCGGTGGCGCGGGTAGTGCGCGAAGGAAAGCAAAAAGATATTCCTGCCTCTCAGTTGGTGCCGGGCGATTTGGTGTTGCTTGAAGCAGGCAATCTTCTTCCGGCTGATGTACGCTTTAATGAATGTTTCAGTTTAAAGGTAGATGAATCAGCGCTAACCGGTGAGTCGCATCACGTGGACAAAATTGCGGTGGAACTGGAAGACGGAGAATACACTCTGGGCGACCGCACCAACATGGGCTACAAAGGTACACACGTTACGCACGGGCGAGGAAGCGGCTATGTAGTAGCCACGGGCATGAACACCGAACTCGGGCAAATTGCCCGCATGATTCAAAAAGACGATACCGAAACACCTTTGCAAAAGCGCTTGGCTGCCTTCGGAAAAAAGTTGGCGGTAATCATTTTCATTATCTGCATTGTCATTTTCGGATTGGGAGTTTTGCGCGGTGAAGCAGTGCTGCACATG
Organism: Chitinophagales bacterium; assembly: GCA_026129525.1. Taxonomy (GTDB): domain Bacteria; phylum Bacteroidota; class Bacteroidia; order Chitinophagales; family LD1; genus Bog-950. The sequence goes on from JAHCHW010000006.1 coordinate 171,584, forward strand.
CTGCTTACTTCTATTTCGCTTGCCGTGGCTGCCATTCCCGAAGCATTGCCTGCAGTAGTTACTATTTCGCTCGCATTGGGTGCGCGCAGAATGGTGAAGCAAAATGTACTCATCCGCAGATTGCCTGCGGTGGAAGCGCTTGGCTCGGTTACTTACATCTGCTCCGATAAAACCGGCACGCTTACGCTCAACAAAATGACCGTGCAACAATTGGTAGAAACTGATGCGGGCACACAGTTCAGCGAGTTGCCGAAAGACGATTTAATTTTTATTGCGCTTTCACTCAACAATGATGTAACGAAAACCGAAGCGGGAATTTTTACAGGCGAATCAACTGAAGTGGCATTGGCGGAATACGCAGCCGGTAAAGGTTTTGAACGAAGCGAAATGGAGAAAAGTTTTCCGCGTGTGGCAGAAATTCCTTTCGACTCGCACCGCAAGTGTATGACCACCGTGCATACTTTCGGAGTAAAATATCTTTCCATTACCAAAGGCGCTACCGATGTGCTGCTGAAAAAAGTAGCGGCTTCGCAACAACAAAACATTTCGCAGTGGCAAAATCAAATTGATGAAATGGCATCGAACGGCATGCGGGTGCTGGGCTACGCAGCAAAAATTTTGGATGCATTGCCCGAAAATATTTCTCCCGAATACATGGAGAAGGATTTGGTGTTTCTCGGCTTTGCGGGCTTAATGGACCCACCCCGCCCCGAAGTAAAAGCCGCTATTGACGAATGCCGGCAAGCGGGCATACAACCGGTAATGATTACAGGCGACCATCCGCTTACCGCTAAAGCCATTGCCAAATCAATTGGCATTGTGCAAAGCAATGATGACCTAACGCTGACCGGTGCCGAGCTTTCGCAAATAAGCATGGAAGAATTTGAAAGCAAAGTGGAACATGTAAAAGTGTATGCACGCGTAAACCCCGAACAGAAACTGAATATTGTAAAAGCGCTGCAGGATAAAAATCAGTTTGTATCCATGACGGGTGATGGGGTAAACGATGCGCCTGCTTTGAAGAACGCCAACATTGGTGTGGCGATGGGTATTAACGGTACCGAAGTTTCGAAAGAAGCGGCACACATGATCCTGCTCGATGACAATTTTGTGAGCATTGTAAAAGCCGTGCGCGAAGGGCGGGTGATTTTTGATAACATCAAGAAGTTTATCAAATACACCATGACCAGTAACTCGGGTGAAATTCTGGTCATACTTCTCGCTCCGTTTTTTGGTTTGCCTGTTCCGCTGTTGCCGGTGCATATTCTCTGGATAAACTTAGTAACCGATGGCTTGCCCGGCATTACGCTCACTGCCGAGCCGGGTGAAAAAGATGTGATGAGCCGCCCTCCGCGTGCACCGGGCGAAAGTATTTTCTCTGACATGAGCGCTCATATACTGTGGGTGGGTTTTCTGATGGGCATTGTGTCAATAGCCGTGCAGGCATACACTATCAACAAACCCGATTACCACTGGCAAACGATGGTGTTTGCCGTTTTATGTTTCAGCCAAATGGGGCATGTGTTAGCTATTCGTTCCAACACACAATCGCTTTTTTCGCAAGGAATATTTTCGAATAAACCATTGCTGGGGGCTGTGCTGTTAACCTTCCTGCTTCAGTTGGCTACTATTTACATTCCGTTCCTCAATCCCATTTTTAAAACAGAAGCGCTTTCATTGAAAGAATTAGTTATTGTGCTTGCCGTTTCGTCTATCGTGTTTTGGGCGGTAGAGGCAGAGAAGTGGTGGAAGAGGAGGAGGCAGTAGGTTCCTACTAATTAGAGGGTCGCTCGTAGAGTGATTGCGTATGTCAAAAGGCACATATGGGAAAAACTGATAAAATACAAAGCCCCACCTCAGAGTTTGAGGACGGGGCTTTTGTATATGTAGTGGTTTACTGCTTAACTATTTTACGCACCGATTCTCCAACGCGCAAGAGGTAAACACCATCAGGTATTAAGGATAGATCCAACGCTACCGTTTTTTCATTTGCTTGTTGCGGAACAATTATTTCTCTGCCCGCTAAATCATGCAGTTTTACAGAGTAAGTTCCGGTATTCTCAAACACCACAAATGCGGTTTCCGAAGCCGGATTCGGGTAAACGGTAAAAGTGTTTGCAGGATTATCGCTCTCGGTAATACCTGAAGCAGCATCGGGGAAAAACTTGAGCGTAAAATTGCCGTAAATGCTGGCTGAACCCGAGCCATCTGTTTCTACATAGTTTTCACCAACTGCATAAAAAGTGTTGCTGCCTGCAGCTACGGTATATGTTCGTGAATGAGAGAATGAGTTGCTATTAATATCAGAATCGAATGCTTCTACCGAAGAAGCTCCGTCATTAACTCCCCAATCGGCTATGTTGCTGGCAGCCAGAATAATACGGTCGCCTGCACTTGAAACGCAGTATCCATCAAATGTAACTACTGCTTTACCGGCAGAAGGAGCATTAAAGTTAATAGTAGCCAGTGTTACAGGTGCACCTCTTAGGTTTGCGCTTTGCGAAACAACTTGATATTCCACTTCGGCATTGCCGGCATCGGGGAAAAACTCAACGGTAAGATGCCCGTAAATAGATACGCTGCCGTTTCCATCAGTTTCTACAAAGTTTTGCGCTACGGCAAAAAAAGTATCGGCACCTGCTGTAACATTATAAACTCGGGTGTGCGAAAATGGGTTTCGGTTTTCATCGGTAGTGTAAGCTTCGCAAGTTACGTTACCGTCATTTACTCCCCAGTCAGCAATGTCGCTTGCTGCTAAAACAATTCTATCGCCAACATCTGAAATACAGAAGCCGTCAAAACGTACCACAGCCTTACCGGCTGAAGGGAAATTGGTTATTGCTTGCTTTACAACTACAGGTGCTCCTTCTACATTGCCCGAAAAAGTAATTGGCAGGCATTGCGCGAAAGCCGTACCTGCCGATGGGAAGAACTCTACGGTGAGATGACCATATACCGAGCCAATTCCGTTTCCGTCTGCTTCAACCGATGAATTAAAAGCCACTGCATAAAATGTATCAGCACCGGCAGAAATATTATAAGTCATAGTATGAGAAAAGGACTTACGATTTACATCGCTGCTTGGAACTTCGATAGAAACATGCCCTTCATTTACTCCCCAGTCACCGTTGTCGCTGGCGGCAAAAAGTACACGGTCGCCTACATCAATAACTGCAAAGCCATCAAATCTTACTACAACGGTGCCTGCACTTGGAGCATTAATAGGTATTTGTCCTAGTTTTACAACGGCTGTTCTCAAATCAATACTGGTGGCTTGAATGTTCTGGCTCCAAACTAATGGTTGGGCATAGGTGCAAATTGCGCTTAAAATACCTATAAAAGCAATGAGTAATTTTTTCTTTTTCATGGTGTTTGTTTTTTGGTTTATTACAAAAGTAGTGAAGTCCATTATTTTATGCTGAAGTTTATTAGTTAGGACTGCTTTTTCATGTAAGGTGGGTTAAAAACAGTTTCTCTTGGTAACACGTTTAGCGAATCATGTTTCAGAACATGATAAAACCGGATTTAAAATAATGCAGATGCCTTATGCATTTCGGTATTCACTTGGTGACACCCGTGCGTTGCCTCCTACTTTTCCGTACACATCGCTGAAGGCTTTTTCGCAAAGCGGAAGCGATTGGCGAAGACAGTCGTAACTTTGATGCGAAAACATTTTCCGGAAATCGTTGCGGCTTAGAAGAGTTTTGGCATACAGCGCCTGATAGCCCTTGTTGGCAATTACAAATTGTTCAAGATTATGCAGCGCTTCGTTGCCATTGAAGTTAGCCGCTTTGGGCGTTCCGTAAGCGCCAATGTCCACAAACAATTCATCGGCAGTGCCGTCAGGCTTTGTAAACGGTTTCACAAAGCCATTTTCGTTGGGATAAGCGTAAACGCTCATGGGGCAAACCCAGAGTGGATATAGCTTGTAATGCTCGTTAAAATACTGTAGCGATTTTTCGAGTAAGGAAACGGGCATTAGCATGTCCTGCACTACATGGTATTGTTCGCGCAAACGTTTGGTGGTTTCAGTTTCAAAATATTTCAGCAGTGAAATTTGCGGAGGTAATGCCCAGCCCAGCACTGCCCTGAACAAGGGGTGATTGCCAAAGGGAATAATTTCTTCCATTTCCCAAAACAAACTGCGTGTGTGCCGATGATAGTATTGACGCAGCGGGATGTATTCTATGCCCTCTTTATTCTGATGAAGATATGTTTCAACGTGTTTGTAAAACCACGGCTTGTAAAAATTTCCGATACGGTTAACGATGCCGTGTTTGCCGGGAGCATCGGAAAAATTTCCGGTCATTAGCACCGCTTCGTGCAAACTATATTGCAGCAGTTCCACAAATTGGGCGTTTGTGTTTCGGCTTGCGGCTTCAAATTCTGCAACAATATTTTTTAGTCCGGAAAGCGGTTGGTAATGCAAGCGCACAAATTTTTTGCAGGGAATAATTTTTAATTCGGCTGCCACTAACAAGCCGAGTGTGCCGTGGCTCCATGGAATGTTGTAAAACAGGTCGGCATTTTTATGGGGCGAGCAATGGAGCAGTTTTCCTTCGGCAGTTACTACATCAAGCGATTGTACTGTGTATTGAAACAAACCGTATTTATGGCTGGAAGATTCTACCCCAAAGCCGTTAATTAACCCACCAACAGTTAATCCGTCTAACTCGGGCACAACAGGCAGTGTCCATCCTTTTTTATTGAGTGCCGCGGTAATTTGCCCCATGTTTACCAAAGGCTCGGCTTTAATGGTTTGCTTTTCGAAATTGATTTCAATAATGTCGCGCATGTTCATTTCAATGGCGCGGTGAGTTTTTTTATAAGCCGGAACCAATTCGCTCATGGTAAACCAGCCCGAACGCGAAGTGGTAAGTTTTTGTGTGCTTCCGCTTTGTTTCCATTCATTAACCTGCGCTACTACTTTTTCAACCCTTTTGGCATGTTGCTGCGGTGCGGTATTGAGCCAAACTACCAACCTGTTGCGTAAGGAAAGATAACTGCCGTAAAGCACAGATAATGGAAGAAGAAATACGGTGGCAAATAATCCGCGGTGATAGGTGAGGATGTATTCAAACAGCCCACGGGGTTTTGGTGTTGTTTGGTTTTGCATACGAGCGAACCAAGATATAAAATGTAAAGAATTGCGGTAACTACGGTGTTTTACACAAACACTCCTGCGCCTTCGCGCACTAAGACCGGCTCGCTGCCGGTGTAGTCAATAATAGTGGAAGGAACATTACCGCCAATACCTCCGTCAATTACAATATCAACAAGGTTTTCGTATAGTTCGTAAATTTCCTGAGGGTCGGTAATGTATTCTAAAATGGTATCGCGGTTCTTGATAGAAGCAGAGAGAATAGGCGCCCCCAGTTCGTCAACAATGGCACGGGCAATGGGATGGTCGGGCACGCGTATGCCAATGGTTTTTTTGTTGTAGCCGTATATTTTGTTGAGGTTGTTGTTGCCGTTTAAGATAAAGGTGTAAGGTCCGGGCAGGCAGCGTTTCATTAGTTTATAAACCGGAGTAGGAACATTGGTGGTAAAATCGGTAATGTGGCTTAGGTCGTAGCAGACAATCGAAAAGTTTGCTTTGTTGGGTTTAATATCCTTAAGGCGGCAAACTTTTTCGTAGGCTTCGCGGTGGGTAAGGTCGCAGCCGAGGGTGTAAACGGTATCGGTGGGGTAAATAATTACACCGCCTTTTTTTAAACAGTTTACTACCTGCCAGATAAGGCGGTCGTCAATATTGTCGGGATTGATACGGAGTAACACGGGTTAAATTTCTAAAGGTTCGTAGCTTTTTAAACGTTCGCGAAGATAATGGGGCATTACCACACTTTTATTGGTTTTGTAGTCGAACAGTACCATGGTGGTGTAGCCTTTTGTGGTAAGTTCTTCTACACCATTTACTATGCTTGTTATCATGTATTGTGTTTCGAAACTTTTGCTGCCGAGGCGGCTGGTGCGAACAAACACATAAGTAGGATTGGGAAACACAACGGGTTTGAGGTAATCAACATGAGCATTGGCGAGAATGGCGCCAATTTCGTTCCAGTTCCATTGGCAGGCTTCGTGAAAGTAATAGACGCGCGCTTGCTCAAAATAGGTGAGGTAAACGGCATTGTTTACGTGCCGCATTTCGTCCATGTCGCTCCAGCGTATGTCTAACTTCATGCTAAAGCGGAATTTCTTTTTTTCTTCTTGTAAGGAAAGTACTTGTGGTTTATCGTTCATAAGCGGGGGCGAAAATAAGGGGAAATTTATGCGGGGCAACAGTATTTCGGAGGACAAAAAAAAGAGGCTGCGCTCCATTTTGACACAGCCTCTTTTAGGTTTTGCGGTTTCAATTGATTAGTTCGACATCAATACGTAGTTGTTGTAAACGCTGCCATAGTTTTTAACCACAATTTTGAAACTGCCTTGCCATTTTGGTGTCCATGAAACATAGCAGTTGTCGCCACTGCGGGTGTCGGAGCCGATGAAGTTTCCGTTTTCATCGTACACATAAAGGTCGAGGTCGGTATCGCCATCGCCTATTACGGCTACTTCGGCAAGTTCACCGGCTTTAAACAACAGGTAATCGGTATAAGTGCTGTTGCCATATACTTTTCTGGTGGCATAGGCGGGCCCGTACACTCTTCCGCGGCTGGAGGTAGAAGTTGTTTTTTCTACATCAGTAATAAGCGTAAGAATGGTTTGGTTGCCTTTTGCAAGGTCTTTGGCATCTTTGAGAAGTGTAGCGGCATCTAACTGCGGAGAGCCTTTATCTTTTTTGTCCTCCACTTTTCCGGGATTCACACTTGGCTCTTGTTTTTCGGTTTTTATTGGACGCGCAGGGTAGTCGGCCACAATTTTGGCTGCGGTAAGGAGTAATACCGGATCTTTTTTGCTGTAGCCGAGGGTTGAAATTTTTGCGGCAAGCTCAAAGTTTTCCAAATCGCCCGATGGCTCATCGGCCTTCTTTTCGTTGCTTTGGGCATTAACGGTAAACGAAAACAGCATAAATGCTGCGCTTGTCAAAACTGACGTAAACTTGTTTGGTGTCATTGTTTTTGATTTTTAGTTAAGGAATAATGTAAATTTCTGAAAAGAGATTACAAGCGGAAATTGTTCCATAATTTTTTTTCACGTATTTGTACATTTAACACTTCTATAACACTTTAGGTAGAAAAAGAGTAGCGGTTTTGGCTACAGGATTGAATTATATACTACTAAAATGCCAACTGATGCGATTGATGGAAACAAGAAAGGGCTTGGCAGTATTGTGTTGTACGTGGGAGGAGATGTGTTGAGATGAAGATTGCCGATGAACGGTTTAGCCGGGTACGGGTTGCAGGCTGATGTGGAGGATGCTCCAGATGCCGGTGAGGATTTCGAATTGGATGGTTTGTGTAACGAAGCCGGGTGCGGAGAATTGCAGGGTGTAGTTGCCTGCGGCTATGCCTGAAAGGTTGTATTTGCCAAGGGGGTCGGAAATTGTTGCATGGGTTGTGTTGAGCAGTTGCACGGTAACGTTTGGAACAGGCTGATTGTTGTTGTTGTTAGAGACTGTGCCGTGTATGCCTGCCGAGCCTGCTCCGCGGGTTTGATAGAGGACTTTATTCCAAATGAATTGCTGCCTGATTGCCGGGGAGTGCCTGAAGAGGCGTTGCCCATCTTTACACAAACGGATGATTTTGCGATACAAACTATTGGCGGCATCGAGTTTTTGGCGGGCGGTGATGGTGGTGGTTTTGCGGGTATCGAGAAATTGTGCGTGGAGTGACTGAAATAGTACCAGTTGATTGTTGAACTGAGCAGGAAAGACAGGCGGCATGTTATCGTTAAGCGTAAGTGCTGCAAGGTTATCAGCCATAAACCGATTGCCGGAGTTCATGAGGGTGATGATGCTTTCCCAATCGGAGTTGGCGGCTTTGGAGTAGATTGTTAGCCCGGCTGCTTTGAGTGCAGGGCGAAGTTGTTGGCTGCTGAATGCGTTTGCATCGGAGATATATGACTTGAGGTGTTGCCAATAAGTAAGACAGGTTTTTGCTTGTTCGATGAGTTGCAGGCGCTGGGAGCGGATTAGCGATTTGCGAAGACTTTGCGGAGGAATGGATTCGGTAGCGGTTACTTCGTTGAGTAACTGGTTGAAGTAGGTAAGGTTGTATTTGGGTTTGAGTGCGGTGAAGTGGACTACATGACGCATAGCAGCGCGAATAACCATGCCGGAGGCGCTGTAGAGGTCGGGAAAGGAGCATTTGAACCTGTTGGTTTCCATAGAATATAGTTTTGCAGGTGAAGCCTGAAGGAGAACTGCTGCATGGTTGACGCGGTTTGTTTAGTAGTTTTTATGTATTTGATGTACCGGATGAACGAAAGGTTTATACGGTTAGTATGCGGCTTAGTATTTTTTGACAGTAGTATGACAATTGGGGAGAGTTGGGCATTACGCGTTTGAAGTTTATGGCTTGTTATTGGGTGTTTGTTGTTATGAGTAAGTAGTGAGTGTTTATAAACGCGGAGTAGCTTAAAAAATGGTTTTAGTTGGTTGATATGATAAAACAGTGCAGGTTATTGGTAAAGAAGTGAATAGCAATTGATGTGCAGTGAAAGAGATTGGTTATGCCGCAGTATGAGATTGTTGAGGGGTAGTTATTTATGTGTTTGAAGTAAGCAGTTATATGAAGGCGCGAGTAGAATATGGTTAGTTAGCCGGTGATGCAATTAGCGGATGTGCCGGTATGATTAAGTGATGCGTACAGGGAGGGTTTGTTGCAGTTTTGTTGTTTTGAAACAATGGAGCCAACAACTGAAGGCTGTGAAGAATGGGGCTGTTGTCAGATTATTCTGTTTGATTTTTAGTGGAAATCTTCCTCGCAATGACGGGCTGAGCAGGAGTGTTCTTGCTCATATAAAGTTCAGGAGATTGTTTCAGCATGTATCTGTTGTATAGATAAGATTGCCGCGTCAGCTTATTCTGTTTGATTTTTAATGGAAATCTTCCTTGCAATGACGGGCAAGGTAGGAGTGGTAAACTTGATATGGGCACAAGATCCCTTTGCTATAACCTGCACTGGATTGTTGCGCCAGTTGGGGCACACTATGGCAGGTTCCTCTGCGAGAGAAGCTGCCGGGGCAGAACCGTCAACTGTCAACTACTTGTATTCTGCCACCTCCTCCAACACTTGCGCTACAAAGTCGCCCAGTGGTTTTACGCCCTGGTCGCCCTGGCCTTGCCTGCGGATGGCTACGGTGCGGTCGGCTGCTTCTTTTTCGCCTACCACTAACATGTAAGGCACTTTACGCAACTCGGTGTCGCGTATTTTTTTGCCGATTTTTTCGGGGCGCTCATCTAAGGTTGCTTCTAAGCCGTTTTTGCGGAGTTCGGTTTGCACTTGTTTGGCGTAGTCTAGATACTTATCGCTAATAGGCAACACGGCTACCTGCTCGGGCGCTAACCACACGGGGAACTTGCCCGCGTAGTGCTCTAACAAAAAGCCGATAAAGCGCTCGTGCGTGCTCAATGGCGCGCGGTGGATAATAATGGGGCGTTCTTTTTGGTTGTTTTCGTTGGTAAACGAAAGGTCGAAACGCTCGGCTTGTGCAAAGTCAACCTGATTGGTGGCAATGGTAAACTCGCGCCCGATGGCGCTCCAGATTTGTATGTCAATTTTTGGTCCGTAAAAAGCGGCTTCATCGGCTACTTCCACAAAGGGCAAGCCTGACTTTACGAGCACCTTGCGAACCATGTCTTCGGTTTGTTGCCACATTTCGGGGTTGTTGATGTACTTCTGCCCCAGCTTTTCGGGGGCGTGAGTGCTAAAGCGCATTTGGTATTTATCAATACCGAAAATGTTGAAGTACTTTACATAGAGGTCGTTCACTTTCATAAACTCCTCTTCGAACTGTTCGGTGGTGCAATAGATGTGTGCATCGTTCATTTGCAGTGAGCGCACGCGCATAAGCCCGAACAACTCCCCGCTTTGCTCGTAGCGGTAGCAGGTGCCGTATTCGGCAAAGCGCTGCGGCATATCGCGGTAGCTTTTTGGCGTTGCCCCGAAAATTTTGTGGTGGTGCGGGCAGTTCATTGCCTTGAGGTAATACTTGCTGCCTTCCATTTCCATAGGCGGAAACATGCTGTCGGCATAGTACGGCAGGTGTCCGCTACGCACATACAGCGCATCTTTAGCAATGTGCGGACTTTTTACCCGCACGTAGCCTTGTTCCTGTTCGTTCTTTTTGGCGAGGGCTTCCAGCTTTTCAATAAGCGCAGCACCCTTGGGCAACCACAAAGGCAAGCCGGGCCCCACTTCATCATCGAAAGTGAAAATTTCTAAGTCTTTACCGAGCGTGCGGTGGTCGCGCTTTTTTCTTTCTTCCAGCAATGCCAAGTACTCATCCAGCATTTGTGCCTTCGGGAAGGTGATGCCGTAAATGCGCGTAAGCTGTTTGTTTTTTTCATCGCCCCGCCAGTAAGCGCCTGCAATGCTCAACAGTTTTATGCTCTTGATGTACGAAGTAGATGGAATGTGCGGACCGCGGCAGAGGTCGGTAAAATTGCCCTGTTGGTAGAAGGTAATTTCGCCATCGGTTAAATCTTGCAGCAGTTCAATTTTATAAGGGTCGTTCTTTTCGGTAAAGTATTTAATGGCATCGGCTTTACTCACTTCGCTGCGGATGTATTTGCTGTCCTTGCCCGCCAGTTCTTTCATTTTAGCTTCAAGCGTGCGGAGTTCCTCTTCGGTCAGCTTGCGCCCGCCCAAATCAATGTCATAATAAAAACCTTCTTCGATAGGCGGACCGATACCGAATTTTACATCGGGGAACGTAGCTTCGAGCGCCTCTGCCATTAAGTGTGCGCTGCTGTGCCAAAAAGTTTTTTTGCCCCATTCGTCTTCCCATTTCAAAAGTTTAAGCGAAGAATCTTTAGTGATAGGGCGGGTTAGGTCCCACACCTCCCCGTTTACTTCGGCACTCAATACATTTTTAGCCAGCCCCGGGCTTATGCTCATGGCAACATCGTAAGCACTAACACCTTCGTTGTATTCGCGAACGCTTCCATCGGGCAGTGTAATCTTTATCATTTTATGACTGAAAATTGAAGATTGAAAAATAAAATACAGGGGGCGAATATAGGGAATGGAGAAGATTAGGAAATTACTAATTGGGAGAACGGTTACGCGCTACAATTTCTATCTTTCGCCCGCACATGGAAAAAGGCGGAGGTTACGATTCTATACTTCAGGATTTGAAAGCGCGGAAGTTTGCGCCCGTATATTTTTTTTGCGGAGAAGAGGCTTACCAGATTGATAAACTTACGCAGTACATTGAAGACTACCTGCTGAACGATATGGAAAAAGCGTTCAACCAAACGGTGGTGTACGGAAAAGATGTAAACGCAAGGCAAATAGCTGAAACTTGCGGCAGGCTGCCCATGATGGCAGAGCGGCAAGTGGTTATTGTAAAAGAAGCGCAAGGGCTTAGTTTAAAGGATGAAGAAGAAAAGCAGTTGCTGGCGTATGTTAAAAATCCGGTGAAAACTACAGTGCTGGTTTTTGCATGGAAACACGGCACCCCCGATGGGAGAAAATTGTTTGGGAAAGAGGTAAAGAAATCGGCAGTTTATTTTGAATCGAAACCGCTGTATGAAAACCAGTTGGCGCCCTGGATAAACGCCTGGCTGAAAGAGCGAAAACATAAAATTGAAGAATCCGCTGCGGCACTGCTGATAGAGTATGTAGGCAGCGACCTCCCTAAGCTTTCGAACGAACTTGAAAAACTGATTCTGAACAAGAGTGCAGGCACTGCCATTACCGAAGACGATATTGAAAGGTTGGTAGGTATAAGCAAGGAGTTTAATGTATTTGAGTTGAATACCGCGGTGGGAACACTTAACCGTGCAAAAGCATACCGCATTGTAAACTATTTTATTGCCAACCCTAAAAACGGACCCATTGAATTGGTATTGGGAACGCTGCAAAGTTTTTTTACCAAGCTATTTGTGTATCACTACAACCGCAACTTGCCCGATAAAGACCTTGCTTCGGTAATGAAGGTAAGCCCGTACTTTGTAAAAGATTACCATACGGCAGCCAAAAATTTTCCCCTTAAAAAAGTGGAGCAGGCATTTTACATTATTGAGGAGTACGACCTTCGCGCAAAGGGAGTAAACAACTCAGGAGTGGAAAGAACAGAACTATTGCGCGAGTTGGTTTTTAAACTGATGAACTGATGCGCGGAACAGTTTTGGTTGTGCTGTTGTTTTTTACCGCTTCATTTAATGTGCATTGCCCTGCTGTTGTAATTGCCGATGCTGCCAAACAACATTGGGTTTCGGGGGCACCGGGCGGACGAAGCGGCACCAACTACACCGTAAAATTGTTGATTAAAACTTCTGCCAAAATTGAAATTACCCATTGGTGGATAGGGCAAGAAGAAGTACCGTTTAATTTGGAACTCTACAACGGCACACAGCCGCGTAAGGGCGACACTGTATTGCTAACTTACAACCGCATACACAACGAACAGCCAAGCGATTTTACTTCCACCCCTGCACCGCTTGCATATAAAGGCGCAGCATTATTAGAGTGCCTTGTAAACGGAAAGCTGAATTATTACACGGTAAATGCTTTCAGAAACGAAAAGGAATTACGTGGCGAGTAGCTGTCGGGTTTGGCGTTCGTCTTCCTTAATGGCTTCAATAAGTTCTTCTACCGAATTGAACTTTTTTTCATCGCGCAGGTATTGCACAAACTCCAGCGTGAGTGTTTCACCATAAATTTCTTTATCAAAGTTGAGGATGTTTACCTCAATGGTTTGCTCTTTGCCTTCGAAGGTGGGATTGTACCCAATGCTCAACATACCGTTATAAACCATTTGCTGATGCCGCACCTTTACTGCGTAAATACCGCACTTGGGTATAAGCTTAAAGCTATCGCTGCATTGAATGTTGGCAGTAGGGAAACCAAGTTTTCGCCCGTTTTGCAATCCTTTTACCACCATGCCCGAAAGCGTATAGGGGTGCCCTGAAAGTTCGTTGGCAAGCGGCACATTGCCACAGTTGAGTGCCGCACGAATTTTGGTGGAACTGATGTCAATATCGGCTAAGGTTTGTTTGGTAATTTCCTCGAGGCGATAGCCGTATTGTGTTTTCATTTTTTCGAGAAGAGTGTAATCGCCACTTCGGTTTTTGCCGAATTTGTGGTCGTAGCCGATAACAATGCATGCGGGCTTAAAACTGTTTACCAAAAAATTGCGGATGTATTCATCGGCTTCCTGCTCCGAAAAATCGCGGCTGAATGGCACTACTACCAAATTGTCAACGGCATATTTTTCAAGCAGTTCAATTTTTTCTTCTAAGGTGTTGAGCAACCGCAGCGATTTATCTTCGGGATGGATAACGATACGCGGATGCGGGTGAAAAGTGATGATGATGCTTTCGCCAGCGATTTCGGAAGCAATGCGGTTAATGCGCGAAATAATTTTTTGGTGCCCTTTATGCACCCCGTCAAACGTTCCGATAGTGATAACGGAATTTTTGAACGATGGAAGCTGACTCAAATTGCGGAACACACGCATGGGGCGAAATTATGTATTTGCGGTTTCTATCCGTTCAATTGCCTGTTCGAGCGAAAGTGCGTCTTCAATTTTATAGTCGCCAATTTTAGTGCGGCATAATTTTGAAAGATAGGCTCCGCTGTTTAGCGCTTTGCCGAAATCGAACGCCAGCGAGCGGATGTAAGTGCCTTTGCTGCACTTTACACGAAAATCAACTTCGGGTACTGCAATACGGGTAATTTCAAATTGGTGAATTACCACCGGTCGTTTTTTTAATTCTACTTCTTTTCCTTTTCGCGCTTTTATGTAAGCTGCCGTTCCGGCTACTTTAATGGCAGAAAACAAAGGCGGCATTTGCTCCATAGCTCCCGAAAATTTTTGTGCCGTGTTGTATATCAGCTCAGCAGTAATATGAGCGGTAGAAAAATGATTGTCCGGTTCGGTTTCGGAATCGTACGAAGGGGTAGTGGCACCTATGTGAAATGTACCGGCATATTCTTTATCCATTCCGGTAAACTCGTCAATTCGTTTTGTCATTTTACCGGTGCATATAAGCAACAACCCTGTTGCCAGTGGGTCTAAAGTTCCGGCATGCCCGACTTTAATTCGTTTGCCGATTTTTCGGGTAAGTGCGTAACGGAGTTTGTTTACCACATCAAACGAAGTCCACCGAAGCGGTTTATCAATCAGCAACACTTCGCCCTGTTCAAAATTCATGAGCGGGTTAAATTTTGAGGTCGTATCCTTTGGCTAACAAAGCCAGAATAAACAAGCCGAGGACAATACGGTAAATACCGAAGAATTTCATTCCGTAGCGGGTAATAAGCCCAATAAAAAATTTGATGGCTATAATGCCCACAATAAATGAAACTACATTGCCAATAAGCAGCAGGTTAATATCGGTAGAGCGGATAAAATCAACACTCTTATACAGTTTGTAAGCCGAAGCGGCAAAAATGGTAGGCACAGCCAAAAAGAAAGAAAACTCGGCAGCGCGTTTCATGGTCATTTTTTGCGTTAGTCCTCCAATAATAGAGGCTGCCGAGCGCGAAACTCCGGGAACCATTGCTGCACACTGCCAGCAGCCAATGATGAAGGCCTGTAGCCAGCCTATCTCAAACTTTTTGAGTACACGTGTTTTGTAATCCACTCCAAATTCATCGGTGGTGCGTATTACTTCTTCGTCTTCCTCGTTTGCCGAAGCCTCAATTTGCTTTTTGTAAATAATATCGGCAGCAATAAGCACAATACCGCCTATTACCAACGATACTGCTACTACGGTTACGCTCGAAAGAAGCGAATCAATGTAGTCGTTCAATAGCAACCCCAAAATGCCTGCAGGAATAAAAGCTGCCAGCAGTTTAAAGTAAAAATCGAGCGATTGAAAAAACCTGCGCCAGTACAGTACCACCACCGAAAAAATAGCTCCGAACTGAACGTTTATGATAAAGACATTCGTAAAACGGCTGCGCTCCATACCCATAAACGCCTCGGTAAGGATTAAGTGTCCGGTAGAAGAAACGGGAAGAAATTCGGTAAGCCCTTCAACAATGGCAAGTATTACCGCCTCGGCAGTAGTCATTAGCCTTTCGGTCTTTTTAAAATGGCAAATATTTCAATACAGAAACCAATTATTACTACCACAGGGGCAAGTGTAATTCTGCGGAAACTGTATAATTCCTCTTTCGGGAAAACATTCGGGTCGGTAGTGCCGCCACCGCTCATAAGGGCAAAGCCTAACAGTATAACAACAATACCGGCAAGCATAATGATGTAGTTGGTACGGTCGAAAATAAACGGAGCCGTTGTGTTTTGCTTAGAGGTAGAAGCGGGGGACGGTTTCTCTTTTGCTGCCTGCTGTTTAGCCATAAATTGCTGTTTAATATAAATCGTCCACTTTAACGCGGAGATATCTTAAAACTGCCGTAAGCGTACTGAAAAACGAAATAAAAATTCCGAATAAAATCAGCGCTCCGAAAAGCAGGGCAAATGTAATTAAATCGCTACGCAAACCAAGTTCGGGCAAAACGTAGTCGAAGTAAGCAATAACAGCGGTTAACAGCAGGCAGGCAATTAATCCGCTTATAAAACCATTAAGCAAACTTTTACCCAAAAACGGTTTAATGATAAACCAGCGGGTGGCACCAAATAACTGCATGGTTTTAATGGTAAACCGATTGGAGAACATTGCCAGACGAATAGTGTTGAATATAAGCGAAACGGCAAACGCGAGCAGCAAGCCTGCCACTACTAAAATGATGAACGATGCCCTGCCGGCTGTTTTGTCGAAACTTTCAAGCGCGTTCTTCTGAAAATTAACCTGCTTTACTTCCGGTAAGGCCATCAGTTCTTTTTGCACTACTTCCAAACCTGTTTTAGCGGTGTATTCTTCATACACGTTTACCAAAAACGAATGATAAAGCGGGTTATACCCGAGTATGTCCAAAAAATTTTCGCCTAAATCTTTACGTAAAATTTTTGCCGCTTCTTCTTTCGATACAAAGCGGATGTTTTTTACGTATTTCTTTCCTTTAATGGTAGCTTGAAGCGAAGCGGTTTCAGCGGTATCCACTTCGTCTTTCAGCACTACTTCAATGGTCAAATTTTCTTTAAACTCGGTGGTTGTTTTCTTGGCTTTGTACACAAAGGCAGCCGCAATGCCGAGCACAAACAGCACCAGCGAAATACCTACAATGGCATAGAAATAGGAAGTTGATTTAGCGCTTGCCAAGTTGTTTTGTTTTGATGTTCAAACTTAGGCAATATGGCACAGCGCACAATTTTTTTCGTGAAGATTTATTGTTGAAAAGGCGCTTCCTGTCTATTTATTATTACCCTTTTGCATGCCCTGTTTCAGCGTTAATATGTCAGGCATTTTTAACGATTGTTACTAACGGGTTTATAACCTTGTAAAATAAGTTTGACGGTTAGCGGAAAAAATTACTTTTGCGCGCTAAACAAAAAGGACTACCCTATGTTTTGGACACTGGAACTGGCATCGTACTTAGAGGAAGCACCCTGGCCCTCTACCAAAGATGAATTGATAGATTACGCTATCCGTGCGGGTGCGCCTGTAGAAGTTGTAGAAAATTTACAAGAGCTGGATGATGATGGTGAAACGTACGAGGGCATTGAAGATATTTGGCCCGATTATCCTACCAAAGAAGATTTCTTCTTTAATGAAGATGAGCACTAAACCCTAAAACAAAAAAACCGCCCTAAAGGCGGTTTTTTGTTTGGTATATGTTTGCGATTACAAAATCAACATAGCATCGCCATAGGTAAGGAAACGGTATTTTTCCTTAAGGGCGGTTTCGTAGGCTTTCATTATTAAATCGTAGCCACCAAAAGCGCAAGCCATAATCATAAGGCTCGACTTTGGCTGATGGAAATTAGTAATCATAGCATTTGCGATGCTGAAGTCGTAAGGCGGGTGAATAAAGAGGTTTGTCCAACCGGTATATGGCTTTAAGTAGCCTTCAGCGGAAACTGCCGATTCAATGGCACGAACAGTAGTAGTGCCTACTGCACAAATACGTTTGCCTTCATCTTTAGCGCGGTTAACTGTTTTTACGGCTTTTTCAGGAATAATGATTTCTTCGGCATCCATCTTGTGCTTCGATAGATCTTCTACGTCAATAGTGCGGAAAGTACCCAGCCCGGTGTGCAGGGTAATTTCGGCAAGTTCTACACCTTTAATTTCTAACCGTTTTAATAACTCGCGGCTAAAGTGCATACCCGAAGTAGGCGCAGCTACAGCCCCTTCTACCTTAGCGTAAACTGTTTGGTAACGCTCGGCATCACTTGGTTCCACTGCACGCTTAATATACTTGGGCAGCGGGGTTTCGCCTAAGCCGTAGAGAATTTTTTTGAACTTGTCGTGGTCGCCATCGTATAAAAATCGGATGGTTCTTCCGCGTGAGGTGGTGTTATCCACTACTTCGGCAATCAATTCATCGTTAGCGCCAAAGTAGAGTTTGTTGCCAACACGTATTTTACGTGCAGGGTCCACCAACACATCCCACAAAAATTGTTTGGCATTCAGTTCGCGCAGCAAAAACACCTCAATTTTTGCTCCGGTTTTTTCCTTGGTGCCGTACAAGCGGGCGGGAAAAACTTTAGTGTTGTTTAAAAGCATTACATCGCCATCGCCAAAGTATTTAAGCACATCGTGAAACTTCTTGTGCTCAATTTTTTTGGTTTTGCGGTCAATTACCATCAGTTTGCTTTCATCGCGGTTTTTAGCCGGGTGCATAGCGATGGATTCTTTGGGAAGGTTGAAATTAAAACTGGATAGTTTCATAGATGTATATTGAATTTTACGGAATTCAAATCTTCGCTTCAGCCATAATGCTGAAAAATTTGAGCGCGCAAAAATAATGGCAGAATTGTAAAAACCTAATGCGATTTTTGGAGAAGGGGTTTGCCCGTCTTATTCTGTTGCCATAATGCCTATTGTACATCGGGAAATTGAATTAGGTTTGCCCACATGCGTGCTTTCGCTGCTTTGGCTTTTGTATTGTTGCTGTTGTTGAGCCTTTTTGGTTCGTATTTCGCGTTTATGGCAGAGCGCTATGCCATTAAGAAAGAGGTGAAGCAATTACTGAAAGCAGAAAAAATAAAAAACGCCCGCGAGTTTGTGTTTACTGCCGGGGAATACCGCCAATTGAAGAAGTATGAAGGCGGCAAAGAATTTTCGTTGAACGGTGATATGTATGATGTTGTTTCGAAGAAGGAACGAGACGGAAAAATTATACTGGTTGCTTATTATGACCACAAGGAAACATCCCTCCTTGATAAGTTCGTAAAACTGTTTGATGATGGCCCACAAAAGGAAAAATCGTCAAACCGTTATCAAACACATATTTTTTTACCGGAGTTTACTGCCACCGGTTTATGGATGGTAACGCCTCCTTCACTTTCAGTTGTTGAACTGATGGATGTTGCAAAACATGCAATCATCTCAAACTACGGAGAAACGCCCACTCCTCCGCCCGATTCGCTCCTGCTTTCTTAATTGTTTTTGTGCTGCTTAGTTGCTAAGCAATCTTGTGCGTGTACACGCGCAGGCGTTAGTTCATTTTAATCAATAAATCTCATGAAGAAATATTTAGTGAATCTGATTTTATTATTGCTCAGTTGGGTCTGTATAACTGCCCAAACAGACTCCACCGACATGCTGGTGAATTTTGATGATGTGGTGATAGCCGACAGTAAGTTTGAGGGCTTGCGGAAGAATGCTGCTCAACAAACTTTTCTTATTAAAAGTAAAGATTTGCAACGCCTGAATGCCCAGCGCACCGGTGATGCGCTGATGAACAGCGGTGCCGCTTTTGTGCAAATGAGCCAGCAGGGAGGCGGGAGCGTGGTGCTTCGCGGTTTTGAAGCGAGCCGTGTATTGTATGTGGTAGATGGCGTGCGGATGAACAACATTATGTACCGTGCCGGTCACCTGCAAAACATTATTACGGTTGATAACAACGTGCTTGACCGTATTGAGGTATTGTACGGTCCGTCTTCTACCGTTTACGGCAGCGATGCGCTGGGAGGCGTGGTTCACCTGCGTACCAAAAATCCGTTGCTGAGCGGTGAGAAGAATTTTTTAAGTGCCGGCAATGCCATGTTCCGCTACGGAAGTGTAAACAATGAGCTAACGGGGCATCTCAATTTGAGTTTCGGTGGTAAAAAGTTTGCCTCACTCACTTCCGCTACATTTTCGCGCTTTGGCGATTTGCGTATGGGCAATTACGTAACCAATGCCACAGCCGGTTTGTGGACACGCGATTTTTATCAGGCACGCACCAACCGCTACGATTCGCTCGGAAATGTAATAGGGCAAAAGGATACGGCTATTGCCAACAAAGCTACCGATGTGCAAACCGGAAGCGGTTACTGGCAATACGATTTGTTGCAGAAATTCCTTTATCAGCAAAGCGAAAATATATCGCATGTGCTGAATGTGCAGTTCAGCAATTCATCGAATGTGCCGCGCTACGACCGCTTAGCCGTACGATCAAACACCACTATTTTGCGCGATGCCGAGTGGTATTACGGTCCGCAGCAGCGTTTACTCGCAGCATACAACTTTAACTGGAAGAATGCCGGTGCGCTCGACTTAATAAGTATTGGAGTAAACTACCAGAACATTGTTGAAAGCCGCAACAACCGCACGTTCAACAGTAGTTTCCGCACAGAGAGAACCGAGAAGGTGCATGTGGTGGGCATACATGCCGATTTGCGGAAAAACATAAAAGCGCATACGCTCAATTTTGGTGTGGATGCTCAATTGAATTTCCTCCAATCAACTGCCGTTGGAAGAAATGTAAATGTGGACACCACCCGCGCTGCCAGCACCCGCTACCCCGATGGAAAAAACAACATGAACTACATCGGACTGTATTTAACACATAGTTGGCAAATTTCAGAGAAGTTGATTTTGAGCGATGGTATTCGCTACAATTTCGTCAATCTGCATTCTACGTTTACCGATGCCAGTCAAGAATTCTTTCCGCTGCCGTACAACGAAATCAAAAATAATTTCAACGGTGCTGCGGGAAACATCGGCTTAACCGCTTTGCCGGGTAAGGACTGGCGTATTGCCGCATTGTTCAGTACGGGATTTCGCGCCCCCAATGTGGACGATATGACCAAGATTTTTGAACCCGTTCCGGGAACGGTAATTGTACCAAACAACAAACTTCAACCCGAATACACCATTAACGGTGAGTTGACTGTTCAAAAAACCATCAGCAAACACTATCGCTTAAGCGCTACCGGTTTTTATACTTATTTCCTGAATGCACTCACAGTTGATAAAACCACCTTTAACGGTGCCGACTCTATAGTGTTTGACGGAAATTTGAGCCGTGTAACTACGCTGGTGAATAAGCAACGCGCCTACATTGCAGGTGTAACCGCTTCTGCCGAGGCAGATGTTACCGATTGGTTCAGCATGTTTGCTTCGTTTACGTACACCTACGGAAGAATTGTAACCGATACAACACCTTATCCGCTCGACCATATTCCGCCTGTTTATGGTCGTGCGGGATTTCGTGCCAAACACAAATGGTTAAGCGGAGAAGTGTTTACGGTGTTTAACGGTAAGAAAAAGCAGAAAGATTACAACATGCTGGGCGAAGACAACTTCGGGCAGGGAACCGGCACCGATTTACCTTGCTGGGCAACACTTAATGCGCGTGTAACCATTCAGCCGATAAAATACTTTGCACTTACGCTTGGCTGCGACAACATGATGGATTTGCGTTACCGCCAATTTGCTTCGGGCATCAGCGCACCGGGCAGAAACTTTTTTGTAACGGCAAGAGTGAACTGGTAAAACTGTTGTGCGAACAAGCTGCCTGATAGTATTGATGATTTTGTTCTGTGCAAGCACTTTGCCTGCACAGAACGACTCATCGTTTCATGAACTGCACGAAGTAACCATAACAGGTTTTAAGGAAGAAAAACGGTTAGAAACCTCTACTGATATTATTTCTGTTTCTTCAGAGAAAATGAAAGAGCGCGGCTCGTTCAATATTTCTGACGGACTTGCGAAAATGCCAGGCATCAGCCAACTGAGTACCGGAGTGGCTATTTCAAAACCGGTGATAAGAGGTTTGTATGGCAACCGGGTTCTCACTTTGCTTTCGGGTTTGCGTTTCGATAATCAGCAATGGCAGGATGAACATGGGCTTGGATTGAATACCGTAGGAATTGACCGTGTGGAAGTAATTAAAGGACCGATGAGTATTCTTTACGGAACCGATGCCGTGGGTGGTGTGTTGAATGTAATTGAAGAAAGAAAAGCTCCCGAAAATAAAATTGCATTCGATATCAACACTTCGTTTCATACCAATACACTGGGCAATGCCACCAACATTGGAATAAAAGGAAATAAGAACAACCGGTGGTGGCGTGTTCGTGCGGGTTATGAAACACATGGTGATTATTCTGATGGCGCCAACAACCGTGTACTCAATTCGCGTTTTGGAGGTTACTATGCAAAAGCAACCTACGGTTTGCACAAAGGGAAAGTTACTTCGGTAAACAACTACAACTTTTCTTACAACAACTTCGGTTTTATACTGAATGATATTTACGATTTTATGCAACCCGATGAGCGCTGGAGCAGAAGTTCACAAGGTCCTCACCATATCGTCATCTTTAATGTTTTCTCTTCACAAAACACCATTGTGCTCAAAAACTCGGTGCTGAAATTCAATGCCGGAGTGCAAACCAATAATCGAATGGAAGATGAAGGAGGCGGACAAATCAGTTTGAATATGTTGCTGGCAACCGTACTCTACAATTTGCAATGGAGCAAAATGCTCCATCCGAAAGTGGAAATGATTATCAGCCACGGAAGCACGTTTGAAAACAACACCAATTTTGGCGCACGAAAAATTATTCCGGATGCTTTTATGTACGAATTGTCCGCTTCGGCATTTTTCAAATTCTATTTGAGCAAGGCAGTGATTCTGGAAACCGGTGCCGGTGTAACGGATAAATGGATTAAGACCATGATGACACCCGGAGTTAATTCGGCTGACAAGCTGATTCATCCGTTTTCCAAAAACTGGATTTCGGCAAATGGTTTGGCGGGACTTACCATTAACCCCACTAAAGAATGGAATATAAAACTGAATGCTTCCACCGGAGTACGCGCACCGAATCTTGCCGAGCTTTCTTCCAACGGTTTGCACGAGGGAATTTTTATTTACGAAATAGGCGACCCAAAAATGAAGAGTGAGCAGAACATCAACACCAATGTTTCTGTTTCTTACAATCAGGATTGGGTTTCGTTTTCAGCATCGGCATTTTACAACCGGTTCTTTAACTACATCTATTTACAACCTACCAGCGGAGATTTTTACGGTTTCCCCATTCATGTTTATAAACAACAGAATGCCGCTTTATACGGTGGCGAGTTTGAATGGGAGTTAACTCCGCAAGGCAGTGTAAAAGGATTGGAATGGAGCGTGAACGCCTCGGTTATCAGAGGGAAAACCGATGACGGTAATTACTTGCCTTACATACCTGCCAACAAGTTGGGAACCGTTTTAAAATTTGAAAGGGATGCATCGCAAAAAGTGAAAAACGTTTACGGCTCAGTAGGGTTCGATTATGTGTTTGCACAAAATCATTTTGCTCCGAACGAAACTTTTACACCGGCTTATCACTTATTAAACGCATCGGTAGGTGCAAAATTTATTTTCAAAACGGGAGAAATAAACTTAAGTGTAGTAGGCAACAACCTGCTGGGTGCAAAGTATTTCGACCATTTGTCAAGATTTAAAAATTACGGCATTTACAACGTTGGTAGAAATATCGTGGTGAATGTCGGCTTACCTTTTTTATTCAATTATTCTAAAACCAAAAACAAAACAAAATGAAATCGAAGATTCACGAATTCCAATTAAAAACAAACAGAACTATGAGTAGAAAATTAGTTTCTACAGCCACAATTATTGCAGTGTTGGCTACTGCACTTATTAATCTTTCAAGCTGCGAAAAAGATGAAGGCAAACTTCCGAACATCGCATTCAAAACCGGAACAGTTGGCGGAGTAACTTATACTTCTGCCGATGCAACAGTTGCTGCGGGAACTGTAGTAACAGTTGGCATCAATGCTTCCAAAGCCGAAGACAAAGATGTTTTGAAAACTTTCAATGTATCGAAAAGTATTGATGGCGCTGCGGCAGTAAGTGTAACTACTACCACTCTTACCGGCTCTCAGCAGGACAGTTACAGCGTGGACTACCCGATTACCGCAGGTGCTGCCGGACATACGGAAAAATGGAGTTTCACCGTTACCAACCGCGATGGACTAACCAATACGGTTAGTTTAACGCTGACGGTGAATTGATTTTGTCTGATTATTAAGAGGCTGATCTTGCTTTGTAAGACAGCCTCTTTCTTATTTTTAAAAATTACTGAAGGGAGTTAGTTTTTAAAGTTTAAATCGGTCAACTGAAAATCAGTTTAAAACTGCTTTTCAACTTCTTATTTACAATGAAATTACAACGCAACATAGGGCTTGCCGGAGGAATAGCACTGGTGGTCGGAGGTATTATAGGCTTAGGGGCTTATGTGCTTATTCCGGCCATTGCGTATAAAGCGGGTAATGCTGCATGGCTGGCAATTTGTGTGGCATTAGCCATATCCTTAATCAGTGTGTTGCCTATCATCCAACTTTCGAGTGCACTGCCTGTGGCGGGTGGTGGTTACATGTATGTTAGTCGTTTACTTTCTCCTTTAGCCGGGCTGCTTACTTCATCGTGGGCGTTAATCGGTGGAGCTTGTTCGGTTAGTTTGGTATCGGTTGGTTTAGTGCAGAGTTTAGCGGGGTATTTGCCGTTTGCCATTTCACCGCACATTGGCGCTGCTGTTTTAGTGTTGCTGTTCTATGCATTTTATTTTTCGGGACTGCGTGTATTAACAGGTTTGCAAGTACTATTAAGCGCCCAACTGATTCTTGCACTATTGATTTATGCATATCCTGTTTTATGGGTAAAATGGACAGACATACGAATAGGATTGCCCGCCACTTCCGGCTTTGCCATGGCGGTTATTCTTGCCATGAACATTTCACTCGGCTTTCAGATAATTATTGAAATGGGGGAAGAAATAACAGATCCTAAGCGAAACATTCCGCTTGCATTGTTAATTGGAGCGGGAGTTATTTTACTCATTTATCTTTTTGTGTTGTTTGCTTACACGTTTAGCGGTTTTCCGCTCAAAACTCCGATGGCCGTAACTGCCGAGTTTTATTTGCCGCCCGCTTTAGTTCACTTTTTTGAATTCGGAATGATAAGTGCTGCGCTTACCACTTACAACGGAGCGGCCATTACTCTCCCGCGCGAAATTTTTTCGATGAGCCGCGATAAAACGCTACCCGGGTTTCTATCGGCAGTAAATGATAAAGGCTCACCCATAAATGCTACTACTGCTTTTTTCGCTTTGGTTATTGCCATGTTGTTGCTTGGTCAGTTACTTGATTCGCTGGGAGTAGTTCAAATTTTCTTTGGCGAAGATGTTATAGAATACTACGGCTTTATGACCATAATGGGCGTAATGCTGCTGACCGTTTTACTGAGTATTGCAGCGTGGCAGCTATCTTCAAAATACCCCGAACAGGTTGGGAGCGCATACCTTCGCTTTGCCCCGGTATGGTTGAAGGTATTTATTGTTATTGCCGTGTTATCATCACTTTGCCTCATTGTTATTATCTGCACCAAATGGTTAGTGCCGGTGCTGTTTGTGTTGTTCAGCCTTATTACAATCATGTATTACTATTGGCGAAAGCGGATACTTTTAACCCGCGGATGGCAAATAGGCAACGTATTCACCGAAACCGTTTTAAAATGAAGTGGCTGAAATTTATTGTTCCCCTTTTTTTGTTACCTGCTTTTACAAATGTTTATTGCCAATTAGAATTAGAACGCAAAAACGAAACGTTTTTTCTGACAACCGAACGGGAGAATAAAGAGTTGTTGTCGTTTCCTTCAAAAAATTTTGTAACAGTAAAAAAGGAAGGAAAGAAAACAGTGTACTTCAAACATTCTGCGATTACCACATTTGGAGAAATTGAACACCACTGGATTTTAACCGGACAGTTGTATGCCGGCAAAAAAGATTCCATCGGTTTTGTAATGGGTTTTCATAAACTGAAGGAAGAGAATACGGTAATTTTCAGTGTAGCTTTTTCCGATACAACAGTTCGCAATATTCGCCTTAAATTTTACTACACCGATACAACCGGTAAACGGGAACAAATTTTTGTTTCATCGGGAAATGATCTGCGCGGCAAACAGAATGTAGTGTCGGATTGTTCAGAAAACAGGGAACCTGTGGGAGCGTTACAAAACTTTTTTTACACTAATAACGAGAAAAGCATTGCTATTACCCGTTCGCTTTGCACTAATTTTTTGTTTACAAGCAGTAAGCACTGGTTTGTTGAAACAGATAAACCGGTAGTAAAAGGCAGATTGTTTTACAACATGCCCTTAAAGGAAATGCAAAGCAAGGCTGAAAAATTTTGGCAGTGAATAGGGTTAAAAAATTGAACCCCACCGGAAACCGGCAGGGTTCAGTTGTTAAGGGGTAAAGAAGGAAGGGCAGGGGCCTGACTCCCTATCCCTTCCTGAAAAGTGAATGGTTTAGCCCACCAAAAGCATTTACCCTCACTATCGGCATCAGCAGTGTGAACTGTTGTGCCAAAATCTTTACGCGGTCGAAAGTAGATGCTCGCACACATTAGCAAAAGGAAATGAATCACGCCTTAGTGTGATTTTCGTCACATGCAACGAATCAGCCAATTTCGCTCATTTTTATTCCTGCCAGTTTAGCTATTGCATCTTCTTTTAAAATCCTGATGCACTTGCCATCTACATGCAGCACTTTTTTGGTTTTAAGTGCAGTGAGTGTACGTGAAACAGTTTCGCGGCTGGTTCCTGCAATATCGGCAAGTTCCTCGCGGGTAATTTCGATACATTTTTTTTGAGAAGAATAGTAACGATGCAAAACCCAAATGGCATTCGCTATCCGCATTTTAACATCACCGCTCATTAAATCGCGAACTCGGTTACTAAGCGTTTCCATGTGTTGATAGTACTGCGCCACAAACCATTCGCGGGCTTTGTAATTTTCCTTCAGCAGGTTTACATTTCCTTCGCGGGGTATAATACAGAAACTTACATCGGTTACGCAAACAGCAGTGCTTTTGTAAACAGCATTTGTTTGCAGGCTTTCTAAACCCGTCATTGTACAGCATTGTGCTGTAGAAATGGTAATAGGGTTGCCGTGCCTGTTTTCCTTGGTCATTTTTACCACCCCGCTGTTAATCATGTACAGCGAACCCGCATGGAAACCCTGCTCGTATAAGGTTTCGCCTTGTTTCTTTTGCCTGAAAAATTTCTTTTGGTTAAGAATATCCTTGTCCTCACTTCGCAGGTAGGAATACAAACATTTTTCTCTGCAACCGCAGCTTTCACAGTTCTTCTCCATCGTTCAGAGGTAATGTTAAGATTACCGATTAAGTGCGCGCAAATGTAGATTTATCCGTTGCCCAAGCAAGCGAATACAGCAAAGGGAGGTAAAATTTTACATTTCTATGACAAAACCGGCACCTCTGCTAACTGGAGTTGCTCGGGCGAGGCGATAAGATGGAACGTGCGTTTAACACCATCGCGCTGTATAAATGTAATTTTACAGTTATTGTCGTCTTCCCACAAAAAGGAAACGGTTTCATCGTTAAGGTCGGCAGCATAGATTTCAAAACTCAGCTTACCTTCTTTAAAGTTATAGGCTTTTACGCTCAAATCAACCCGCCATGCTTCAACCGATGTAGAGCGGTTGCCGCTAACCGTAAGTTTTACTTTCCCCTCTTTAAACTCCTTTTCCAACAGTGCGCTGGTTTTCCCTCCGCAGCCGGTGAGTGCACTAATGAATAGCAGCAGTATTAGTTGTGTGGTCTTTATCATTTTGCCGGAACAATATTGAAGTTGAGATTAAAAATGGTTCCGTTTTGGTCGGTATTCACTTTGCCTCCAACTCCACGTGTGGCGATCGCATCACCATCTGCATCACTGAATGTTTGCTCTAGAGATTTCATTGCTCCCCGCGTTCTGCCTCCACCTCTTGGAGACGTGAGGATGTCTTCAAGGTCTATTTCATCCTTTGCTAAAAAAATTTTGAAAGTTTCTTCACCAAAGGGAGGGCCTATACCAATAGTATATGATTTCAGAATCAACGAATCATTCCTGTAAAAACGGCAATCTTCTGCACGTATTTGCTGTTGCTTGTATGGCAACACAGGATTGATAATGCCATTAGGTTGAATATCTACTATGTTGATGTAAAAAAGTTTCTCTCCGGTATTGATAATTTTTAGAAAAACTTCATCTCCTTCTTTTAGCTCAAGTCGTCCGTTGAGTGTCCGCGAATTTATTTTTTCATAATCAATTTCACCGTTCGGTTTAAGGAAAACCAATTCGACTTTTGCTTGCAATCCATCTTCATTGTACTTCATCCCCTGCAGATAGCGGTAGCGGGTAAACCGTTTAAGGGTGCTTTTAATTTCGGTAGTATCGTCAATTTTAAAAATTGTGTCGAATACCAGTCCTGTTGTTGCATACTTTACAGCCCATAGCTGTCCTTTAGCTATGGTATCAATAAATACTTCACAGGCTTTTGTGAATTCGGGTTCAATCAAGTTAAAGTCTTTTAATGCAGTTTGGAGTTTTTTCTTAACGCCATACACATCTCTTACATCTACTTTTAATTTATTACCATAATTCATTTCGGTCATAAAAATCCAAGGCGCAGATCCTACACTATCTTCTTTTTCAAGTTTTACTACAGCATCGTAGTTAGTAACGGAAACTACAGTGCCTTTGTTTTTGGCAGTTACTTTGGCTGGGTCGGCTGTTCCTGAAGGATAAAGATTTACAACAGAACCTTTTGTAATTCCTGTTACAGCACCCGCTTTTAACACTAGTTCTTTGTTGCTGTTCCAACGTTTAACGGTGAAATAAGGTTGTTGCGTAATAAAATCTCCTCCAAACAAACTTCTGTCAACGCCATCGCCTTCCAGCACAGGTTTCTGGCGGGGAGCTTTGTCGCGCATTATGTCTTCAATTTGGGCAAATATGCCGCGGTAGCTGATGGTGCTGTCTTTAATTTGCGAAACTGTTTTGCTGAAGGCGTACGAAAGAGAGCCTACCGGATTTCCGTTGTCGTCAAAACATTCGTAATTAAACTCTTTTGCCTGTGCTCCCGAAATAACAACATAAGTGGCAGCATCGTTCGATAGTTTAGCTCCGTTGTTATCTTTAAAAACATCCGTCTTGTCAGCCATATCCGACATTTTAAACTGGTCGCTTACCATAGGAGGAAGCGCTCCGCGCGGTTTGGCTTCGTTTACTCCGCGTGTTCCGGTACCGCTGTGGCAGGCATCTAACAACACAAGCAGGTCGCCCTCGCCTGTGAGTTTGTTTCTTAGCAAGGTTACTTTATCGCCAAAATCATCATCGCGGAAGTAACCATCGGCATACTCTTTATACTTTGATTTGTCTGTTGTATAAACAGCACCATACGGTACAATGGTTTCATCTAAGCGGTCTAACTCATCACCGTTGTTGTCTTCAATTTGTTCACCATGGCTGGAAAAATGGATTACCACTATATCGCCTTTGTTTACCGTTGCAATAAGTTTATCGAACGCTTTAATAATTCCGTCTTTTGTTGCGGCAGCGTCTTGCAGGATAGTTATATTCTCTGTTTTAAACCCTTGATTTTGCAAGGCTGTTTTCACAAGCGGCACATCATTAGCGGAAGAAATTTTTCCCCAACCGTTTTTATCGGGCTCCGGATAATCGCCTATGGCAACAATTAGTGCATATTTTTCGGCATAGCTGAACGATAGGAGGCAGATAAGAAGTGATAGGAGTGTAAGTTTCTTGTACATGGTAACAGGTTTAAACTTAAAGAGTATGGCAAGATGAAAATTTCACATGATTTGTTCAAAAAAAAACGCGCACTCAAGCGGTGCGCGTTTTTAGGGTTTTATTTCTACTAGTAGAAGTAGTAGTCTAAGTAGCTGTTGCAAGTAGCTCCGTTAAACTTCCATTCTTTTGTTTTACCGATAGAACGTCCATACATGGTTGTGTAACCGGTTCCGGTGGCTACGTAAGCATCGCCCCATGCACTTAATGTACCTTCCCAATAACCATCAACATAAATATCAATGGTATAGCTGGTGTAGTTGTGTAAGTAAGCGTAGCAAGTGCCGGGTCCGCTTCCGCGTGTTCCTGTTTTGGGAGCATCGGTAGCAGGGCGGTCAGCCTTTACTTCCGGATTAGCACCGCTTTCTTTTAAATCCTGCGCTTTAAGGTCAATTCTTTTTCTGTTGCCTTCCTGGGCATTAACATTAGTGGCAAATACTGTAAACAATAAAGCCATTGTTGCAAATAATACTGTTCTTTTCATGGTGTTTGTTTTTTTGGTTAAGCAATGTTCGAAAATAATTTTAAAAAAATAAATCGAAGATTTTTGTTCAAAATCATTCTTTTGTCATCTCAAATCAAAAAACCGGTTTTTATGAAAAAGATTACAACACTATGGATGATGTTCCTTGTAATTTCCATAACCACTGCACAACAAAGTGCCGAAAATATGTTAGACAATGTTCTTTCGGCAGTAGTTTCGGTGGGGGTATATAAAATAGAAGGAACAAAACAGGAACTTGGCTTTAGGGGCAAAAGCGATGTAGCGTACGACCGTATGCTTGATTTGTCGGATGCATACAGCAAAGGCTCGGGATATGTAATTGAGATAGGCGGCAGAAAGTATGTGTGTACTAATGCCCACGTTGTAGAAAAAGCGAAAAATGAAAGTGGTGCTATCTACATTTTCAGCATTACGCGAAATAAGTATGAAGTAAAAATTAAAGGAGGCGATTCATTTTACGATTACGCATTGCTGGAGTTTGTAACTCCTCCCGGAAGTGAGGTTACCAGTGTAAAGTATAGCGATGCTGAACCCAGGGTTGGGCAAAAAGTATATGCTATCGGCAATCCATTAGCTGAGTATCCATATACCGTAAGCGATGGAATTATTAGTGCAAAGAACCGCGTGCGCGATGGATTAACAGGTAAGTACGGCTTTATTCAGTCAACCGCTACTATTATTTGGGGCAACAGCGGTGGGCCTTTGGTAAACGAAGCCGGTGAAGTAGTAGGAATGAATTCGCAAATTGCTTTTGGGCCCGAGGAAAAGGGCAGTTTATGGCAACCACAAATCAATTTTGCATTGGAAGCAAAAATATGCAAGCGCTTAACTGATGATATAATGTATAACAACGGCAGAATACGCAGAGCATTTGTAGGTGTTGAAATTTCGCAGAACTACGATGTGCAAATTGATTACTACACACAAAAATCAACCGTAAAACGAAGAGAAGATTATCCGTTTGTTTCGAATGTGTTTGCCAATTCACCGGCAGAAAAAGTTCTTGAGAATAAAATCGGTTACAGCATTTACAAGGTAAATGGTGTAGATGTGCGAAACATGGAAGAAGTGTTAGGCGCTTTTGAAAGTACCAAACCTAACTCATCGTTAACTATGACCATAGGCAAGAGCGGCAGTAAAGAAACTGTTACCATTTATACCAAAGAATTGGAGCCAACACGTATGGAAGGGTTGGCAAAAAGCATGATTGAAAGTGATCCCAGTTACACCGTAACATCCACTACCGGAAATGTGTATATTACTTACAAGCAGGCTTACACAAATTATTATGAGCAGCGTTACCAAAGCAAATGGCAGCCAAGTAACGAGTACAAAGTAATAGGTGTGGGAGCAGTTACCGATAAAGGAACAGACGTTTGGCGTGTTGAAAATCTTTCCGACCTCGGAGTTGGTATTCGTTTTTACGGCTTGGCAGGATTTTATGATTTGGTAACTACCGATAAATTTAACCCACAGGCAAAACCGCAAAGCACACGCATTTACCTTTCGGGCGACCAGAATGTGTATAAGCGCACGTTGTGGTACTAGAAAAGTAAGTTTGATACAGCATCAGTTGCATGCAGTTTTTTACACGCACACCTTCTGCATTTTCACATTTTGCCAATATTCGTTTTACACTAAGGAAAAACTGTGTATTTTCCTTCGCTAAAAATTTATTGCAATGAAGAAATTGTTACCCCTTGTTCTGTTTGTTCTTTTGTTTTCGGTTGCTTCGTTTGGTCAGGTACAGGTTACCGTTGGTCCGTATTTGCAAAGCCCCACCCCAAGCGGCATTAAAATAATGTGGCGAACCGATTCGCTTACAAGCGCCAAAGTGATGTATGGTACTGATAAGGCCAATTTGAATCAACTGGTTGAAGATACAACGCAGCGCACCAAACACATGATTACGCTGACAGGACTTTCTCCGTACACAAAATATTACTACGCTATTTACAGCGGCAGCACTATGCTGGAAGGAGCCGATGAACAACATTGGTTTCGCACTTTCCCTACACCCGGTACGGAGTTGCCTATTCGCGTATGGGCAATTGGCGATTTCGGGAAGGGAAATTCCAAGCAAAGCAAAACCCGCGATGCGTATTTGAATTTCGATACTGTTGAAACGAACTTATGGTTGTGGTTAGGGGATAATGCCTATAGCGATGGTACCGAGCAGGAATACCTCACTAAAGTGTTTGACTCGGTTTACGGCTACAAAAACAACATGAAGTACATGCCGTTTATTCCATGCCCCGGTAATCACGACTATAACAGCGTTTCGCCCATTGTAAGCCCAACGCCTCCGCTTACCCATAGCGGACCTTACTATGATTTTATTGAAGGCTACCGCAATGCCGAAGCGGGTGGTGTGGCAACCGGACATGAGTTGTTCTTTTCGTTCGATTATGGCAATGCTCATTTTGTTTCATTAAATACGGAAATAGGTTCGCTTTTTAATGTGAATGATGATTGGACAGGTGTTAATCTGTTTAATACTTTCAATGGCTCACCAATGACCCAATGGCTGCATCAGGATTTACAGGCAAATACCAAACCGTGGGTAATTGTTTACATGCACCAGCCGCCTTACACTGATGGCTCGCACGAATCAGGGGCTTTTTACGAGGTTTATATGAAAGCCATGCGCCAGAATTTTGCGCCTATTTGGGAGCAATACGGGGTGGATGTGGTGATTTGCGGACATACACATGTGTATGAACGAAGCTATCTGGTAAAGGGCGCTTATGGCAATGCCAGTGATATTACACTCTTCAACTTTATCAGCACCGATTCGGGGATTGATTCATTGGGCGAGGCGTATGTTAAATACACACAAGGCTCCAATGCCAATCAAGGAACCGTATATGTAAACAACGGCAACTCAGGAAGCAGCGAAAGCAGTGCAAACTTCAATCATCCGTATATGTATTCCGAATACGGCTGCGATACCTGCTGCGGCTCGTTTGTGATGGATATTAACGGCAATCGTTTAGATGGTCGCCACTTGGATATGGATGGCAACATACGCGACCATTTTACCATGTATAAAATTAACGGTACGGGCATAAGCAATGTTTCCGGCAACGCGCATGCACTTAAAGTTATTCCCAATCCTTTCCGCAAATCAGCTAATGTGCAGTTTGAGTTGAAGCAACAGGAAAGAATAGTAATTACACTTACCGATGTTTCAGGTAAAGTGATGGAAGTATTTACAGGTGAGTTACACGCGGGCAATAACAGTGTTGAAATTGATGCTGATAAATTTCAATTACCTGCGGGAGTGTATGTGTTACAACTTTCCGGTTCAAATGCAACTTCATTCACAACGGTTGTAAAAATCAACTAACGCTTTATGCGTTTCTTCTTTTCTTTTTTTCTGCTTTTGCTCTTGTTGCACTGCAATGCTCAGGTGTTTGACATTACAACTTATGGAGCTGTAGGTAATGGCACTACCCTAAATACAACCGCCATACAAGCTGCTATTGATGCCTGCCATGCAGCCGGAGGAGGAACGGTAGAAGTGCCATCGGGAAATTTTTTAACCGGAACACTCATTCTTAAAAGCAATGTAAACTTTCACATTTCGCAGGGAGGAACAATAACCGGCTCAACGAATATTAATCACTATCCGGTTCTCAATCCGCAGAAGCGGACTTATACCGATAATTATCCGCAACGTTCTGTTTTCTATGCCGAAGGGCAACACAATATTGCTGTTACAGGCGAAGGAACTTTTCATGGTAATGGACAGTCGGTGGCATTTCTGTTAGATCAGGCAAACCGCCCGTATGGTTTTCGCTTTTTTTCGTGCAGCAATGTACGCTACGAGGGGCTAACCCTGCGCCATTCCGGTTTCTGGATGATGCATAACTTCGACATTGATACGTTGGTTATTAAAAATCTGAACATTGTTAATCATGGCTTTGGCAACAACGATGGCGTAAACATTGATTGTTCCAGAAAAGTGTTGGTGGATAGCATTTTTGCCGATTGTAACGATGACCCTATGGTGATTAAAACATCTTCGTTGCTTTCATCGGAAGATATAGAGATTAAAAACTGCACTGTTGCCACATACTCCCGCGCTTTAAAAATTGGCACCGAAACCAACGGAGCGGTAAAGAATGTTCACCTGCACGATTGTGTGGTTCAGTTAAGTACGCTTGGCCCTTTGAACAACAAAGCAAGTTGCGGCATTAACTTGTCTATTGTTGATGGAGGGAGCATGGAAAATGTGCTGGTAGAAAATGTTACGATGACAGGAATCAATACGCCATTTTTTATTCGACTTGGTAACCGCGCCCGTAAATACACCGATACAGCAGCCACACAAGGAGTAGGCTACGTTCGCAACATTGAATTGAAAAGCATTACCGCAACAGCGTCTAACAACATTACGAGTTCTGTTACCGGAATACCCAATTATTATGCAAAGAACATTGCGCTGAAAAATATTGATGTAACATTCCCCGGAGGCTATCCCGTAAGTAATGGTCTTACAGTTCCAGAAAAGGAGAACGGAAAACCGGATGCAGATATGTTTGGCGATACGCTGCCTGCAGCAGGTTTATACATTCGCCATGTTGACTCTGTTCGTTTGGAGAATGTTTGCTTTCACCCGCAGCAATACGACCAACGACCAACTTTATATTTTGACGATGTATTGAATGCCGATACAACCGGAGTGTGCTTAGAAACAAGCATGCTAAATCATACTGCTGAAAAGTTTAAAATTTATCCGAATCCGCTTTTGCATCAAACATTACAATTTGAAAAAGAAGAAGGAGAAACTGTAAAAGTTATAATCAACAACTTTTCGGGGAAAGTTTTTTTGGAAACTATTGTTTCGGAAACGCATACTGCATTTGATGTTACACATCTGCCGAAAGGCATTTACCTCTTTACCGTTACCGGAAAGCGCATTACAACATCGAAAAAATTTGTAAAGTTGGGCGATTAACGAAGAGATACTTTACAAGTGTTTTCTTATTCCCGATACTGCTCAATAGTTTGAATAAACGCAGCATCATCCAGCAGCAAATCGTCCATTTCGAAAATGAGGTTGTGCTGATCGAAATCGGCAAGCAGCCCTCTTTCTAAATTGAGCAGCGCTTCGTGGCGGTTACCTGCCCGGTTGTAAAACACCGACTTGATGTAGAAAATATCGGCACTGCCTTCGTATTTCAACTCCGCTTCGTTAAGCACCTGAAAAGTTTTGCGGAAATCGTTTACATTAAAATAAGCGGTGGCAAGATTTATCCAATGTTGCTTGCTTTGCGGGTCGAGTTGAAAAATGCGCTCGAAAACTTCGAGGGCGGCTTCGCAGTCTTCTACACTTAAATAGGCTTCGGCTAAGGAAGAGAGGTAGTCAATGTTTTCTTTGTTGAGTTTCACCGCACGCTCGTACGAGTGAATGGCTTTGCCCCAGTTATCTTCTAAACGGTAAGTTTCGCCAATGCGGAAAAAAGCTTCATCGTACTGCGGGTCCACACCAATAGCCTTGCGAAGGTAAGCGCGCGATTTCACCAACTCGTTCAACTGCTCATAACAGGCAGCCGTCTTTAAATACAACTCTTTGTTTGGTTTCGAAATGCGGATGGCATCGTGGTAATATTGTAAAGCCTCGGTGTACTCTTCTGTAATAAACAGCACATCACCGGTGCTTATGTAAGCAGGGTCAAATTCTTCGTCAATAGCCATTACATAGCCGAATGCATCCAATGCTTTTTCGTACATGCCCAAGCCCGCATAAGCATGACCGAGGTTGAACCACGCTAAATGCGAATACGGACTTTCTTCAATCAGCATTTCGTGAAACTGAATACTGTCTTCAAAATTTTCGGTCAGTTCGGTGCAAAACCACAGGCGGTTGAGTGCTTCTTCGCTCATGGGGTCTTCGCGAAGTGCATTCTTTAAGCAATTAATTACCTCATTATATTTTTCCTGGTCTTCCCATATATCGGCAGTTTCCAAAAAAAGTTCGCAGCGGTCTTCTTTCTCTTTGGCAATGGTCATGGCATGTTCCACCACTTCCATGGCATCCTCGTGTCTGCCTTCCCACAAATACACATCGGAGCGAATCAGGAAAATATTAATGTCGTTAGGGTCTAAGCGCTCGGCTTCGTCCAAAAGCGGGAGCGCTTCATCAAATTTGCGCTGGTTGGCGAGTATTTCCGCCTTTTTAGTATAAAAGAAAGCCGAGAAAGGATATTGCGCTATGGCAGCATCGGCTGCGCGCAGGGCTTTGGAGTATTCACGGTTATCGTGGTAAAACTGTATGAGGCAGTCATAGCTGTCTTCATCTAAAAAAATGCTGTGCCTTGTTTTTTCCGCCTCCTCATACTGGCTCACCAATTCCATCAAATCACTTTCCGAAGGCTCCATGAATTCATTTTCTTCCATAAACTGAATTTACCGTGAAAGAATCAAACTTTACAGCCGGGCGGGTATTAGCGGG
This sequence comes from Chitinophagales bacterium, assembly GCA_026129525.1. Taxonomy (GTDB): domain Bacteria; phylum Bacteroidota; class Bacteroidia; order Chitinophagales; family LD1; genus Bog-950. The sequence continues at coordinate 207,597 of JAHCHW010000006.1, forward strand.
TATATTTTAAAGAACGTTGGCAAATTCCCGAACGGTATTCCGAAGGTAACTTTGCATTCTATTTTTCCTAAGCCCATTTTTCAACATCATTTAGGTTCACTGTATATAAATTGTCCTGAATAGTGTAACGGTTAAAATACTATCTTGGTTTCCCGCAGAGTAAAATCCGAAACACGAAGTTCCAAATCCGAAATAATAACCAAGCATCAAACTTCTAATCTGATTGCCCGCAAATAGAAAAGCTCCGGAACAAAAATCTAAAGTTAACTCACATTCCGATCATTTGTCGTTGTGTTCTCAACGCAAAAGTCCACACAAAATAGAAGTCAAATAAGCGCAATCACCTTCACAACCATCAGCCATTCTAAATTTCTTCCAAATTGAATCCCTACCTTCGTAAGAATGAAATTGCTACTCATTGAAGATGAAAAAGAACTGGCTGAAAGCATCAAAAACTATTTGACAGGTAACAGTTTTGTTTGTGAGTGGGTGAATAATGCCATGGCAGCCATTGACAAAATTTCCACCTATGAATACGACTGCATTTTGCTCGACCTGATGTTGCCCGATGGCAATGGTTTTGAAATTTTAAAAGAACTAAAAAGGCAAAACAAAACGGAAGGTGTAATTATCATTTCTGCCAAAGAAACTTTAGAAAGCAAAATTGAAGGACTTCAGTTGGGGGCAGATGATTACCTGACAAAACCTTTTCATTTATCGGAGTTGTTGGTAAGAATTCAAGCGCTCATCAGACGAAAAAATTTTAAGGGCAATAACCTTGTTGCCTACAACGAACTTGAAATTGATATTCTGTCAAAAACTGTGAAGGTAAATAGCAGGAAAATAGACATCACTAAAAAAGAAATTGATTTGCTGTTGTATTTGATTGGCAACGAAAACAAAGTGCTTTCTAAAAGCGCCATTGCCGAGCATCTTTCGGGCGACATGGCAGATATGCTGGACAACCACGATTTTGTGTATGCCCACATCAAAAACCTGAAAAATAAATTGAAAGATGCGGGATGCAGTGACTACATAAAAACTGTTTACGGACTGGGTTACAAATGGCAGCATGACTAAAAAACTATTACATAAAACATCAAATGCCTATTTGATTTTTGCTGTGTTGGTTTTAGTCGTATCAGCACCTTTATTTTATTTCATTACCGAGAAATTATACATAGATGATGCAGACGAAGCATTAATACTTCGCAAAAATGAATTTCTGCAATTCCACTCTTCAACGTTAACGGAAAAAGATATCCCGATTTGGAATAAATTCAATAGGGATATAAAAATTAAAGAGCCGCAGTCCATTTCAGGAGATACATTTTTTTACACATACTACTACGATAGTTTAGGTCAGGAAAATGAACCATATAGGGAGTTGAATTTCCCAATCATTATTGAGGGAAAACCCTACACGTATTCTGCACGAATAAATTTGGTAGAAACTGAAGATTTAATCAAAAGTATTGCTCTGCTTTTCTTCATCATCCTTTTGTTGTTGCTTCTTGGTTTATTTATTATCAATAAAAGGTTGTCGCAAAATCTTTGGAAGCCATTTTATGAAACATTGCGACAGATTGAGCAATTTGAAATAGATAAATCCAATCAACCCAAACTTACCGAAACAAATATTGAGGAGTTTAACCGCCTTAATCAAAGCATTGAAAAATTGATTGAGCGCAACACTACTATTTATCACAGCCAAAGAGAATTTATTGAAAATGCTGCTCACGAACTGCAAACACCTTTGGCAGTTTTTCAGGCAAAGATTGATACGCTGATTCAAAGCGGAGAGTTTACCGAACAGCAAAACCAAATTTTGAGTTCGCTGAACGATAGCGTTTCCAGACTAAACCGTCTCAACAAAAACCTGTTACTGCTCTCTAAAATTGAGAACGACAATTACAGCGAAAAACAATCCATCAGTTTAAATAAACTAATTGAAAAGCATCTGGAGTTTTTCATTGAACAATCAAGAGCAAAAAACATATCAATAAAAACAGAGCTAAGTGAACCGGTTATTGTAAATGCAAATCCTGTATTGGCGGAAATTCTTATCAGCAATCTTTTTTTGAATGCCATCAGACATAATGTGGCAAATGGTCGGGTAGAAGTAACACTAACAAAGCAGTCAATTACTTTTTCAAATACAGGGAACAACAAGCCATTAGCTGCCGACAAATTATTTACTCGCTTTTCTAAATCCAACCCATCCGAACAAGGAAATGGATTGGGCTTGGCTATAGTCAAGAAAATTGCAGACCTGAATAAATGGAAAGTGAAATACTCATTTGAAGCCAACCTTCATACTTTTTCGGTTATGCTCTGACTTTTCTCGCAATTCAAAATTTCTTCTAAATCGGGTGGCTACTTTGTAGTGAAAATGACAATTCACTAAAAAGTTATGCTATGAAAAAGTTAGCATTAATGATGGTTGCGGGCTTAACAACAAGCTTCGCCATCGCACAAAAACTGTCTGATAAAGACGTTCCCCAATCTGTAAAATCTGCCTTTCAAAAAGCGTATCCCAATACTAAGGAGGTAAAATGGGATAAGGAAGGCAGCAACTACGAAGCCGAATTCGATTACAACAAAACGGATTACTCGGTGCTGTTTGATGCCAAAGGAAACCTAATTGAAACTGAGGTTGAAATTGAAGTGAGCCAACTTCCAAAATCTGTAACTGAGTTTGTTTCTAAACATTACACAGGTCAGAAAATTAAAGAAGCCGCCAAGATTACTGATGCCAAAGGTGTAGTTACTTACGAAGCAGAAATTAAAGGCATGGATTTGTTGTTTGACAGCAAAGGCAATTTCATCAAAGAACTGAAAAACTAAATGCACCGAGCCTGTGCGGTTTTCCCGCAACGGCTTTTAATCATTCTCTATGAAGTCAATCATTGTAATGTTTCTTGTTGGCATTACGTTACAAGTAAATGCGCAGAATACACTGGATTATTACATCCAAACTGCTAAGCAAAACAGTCCGCTGGTAAACGACAACATCAATCAAAGCAAGGCAAACCAATTAGAAATAGAGCGACTGAAAGCATTTTATACTAAGCCGCAAATTGGCGTTACGGCTAATTATTTGTTTTCGCCTGTCATTTCAACCGATAACAACAAAACCACTTTTCAGCCCAATGCAGATAATGTCACAAATTATTACGGTTATGATTTAGCATATTCTAATGGCGGGCAGTATCAGGCAATGCTGAATGTTACACAACCCTTGTTCAACGGGCAGCGATATAAAGTTGCCGGTGAACAATTGAATGTTACCTCGCAAATAAACGAGAACAATGCCAAGCTAAGCGAACACGATATAGAGAAAATCGTTACCGACCAATACATTTTATGCTTGCAGGATAAAAAACAAACTGACTATGCCGAACAAATGATGAAGCTGCTTACCGAGCAAAAAGAGCTATTGAAAAAGCTGATTGAAAGCAGCATCTACAAACAGTCCGACCTTTCACTTTTAAATATCGAGTTCAGTAATTTTCAATCGCAGCTTACCACCTTTAATGCCAACTACCGCAGAGATTTGATGGACTTAAACATTCTCTGCGGAATTGATGATACCGCTTTGGTGCAGCTTCAAAGCACTAATCTCACTTTGAATGGCACTGTATCTGACTCGAAATTTCTAGAAAAATATCGCTTGGACAGTTTGAATTTAGTGGCACAGCAGAAAGCATTTGAACTCAAATACAAACCGCAATTAAACTTATTCGCCAATGCAGGATTAAATGCAGTGTATGCACCAACCATACCCAACCGCTTTGGTATTAGTGCTGGATTAAGTTTTACCTACAACTTTTTTGATGGCAATCAGAAAGCCATCAACCGAAGCAAAACGCAGGTTTTGGAAAAATCGGTTTCGTTTTACAAAAGCAATTTCATTACACAAAATACGGTGCGCAAATCAAAAATAATGACCGAGCTGCAATCCTATACCGATCGTATTGCCATTGCTGAGCAACAACTGAAAGATTATGATGTGCTCTTGAACAGTTACAAAAAAGAAATTTTGTCGGGGCAGCTTTCTATTATCAATTACACCATGGTATTAAAGAATATGGCAACAATCCAAAGAGATTATGCTCTGCTCTTTTCGCAACAGCAATCACTCATCAACGCTTACAATTATTGGAATTGGTAAACAACAAAAAAGAATGAAACAGTTAATCATATATTTTTCAATCGCCTTGGTTTTAGCCTCTTGTGGCAGCAAAACCGAAACGCAAACAGAGCAAACCACTTCACCAAAAACACCGGTTGAAGTAGTTGCAATCAGCAACGGTTCTATCAACGATGAACTCACTTTGTTCGGAACCACTTTTTACCTTAAACGAAATTTGGTAACGGCTCCCATTCCGGCATTTATTACAGATGTAAATGTGAAGCTGGGCGACCGAGTGAACAAAGGCGATGTGTTGTATATTCTGCAATCAAAAGAAAGCCGGGCATTAGGAAATGATGTAAGCAAAATTGACAGCACGCTCAAAAATTTTGGCATCATAAAAGTAACAGCACCGGCAACGGGCATCATTTCAACTTTAGACAAACAACAATCGGGCGACTATGTGTTGGAAGGCACACAACTTTGCACCATTGCCGAAAGCAATGATTTGGTCTTTCAGGTAAATGTGCCGTATGAGTTTACCACCTACACAAAAACTGGAAACAGTTGCACCATCATACTTCCCGACAACACCGAACATTCTGCCACATTTACAAAAGCACTCACCGCCATGAATGTAACCGCACAAACGCAAACCATTTTGGCAAAGTGTAGCGAAAATTTATTCCTCCCCGAATACATGATGGTGAAAGTGGGCATCAACAAGGGCACACAAAACAAAAAACAAGTGCTGCCTAAGTCTTGCGTATTGAGCGATGAAATGATGAAGGAGTTTTGGGTAATGAAACTCATAAACGACAGCACTGCCATTAAAATTCCTGTTAATGTTGGCAGTAAAAATTCAGAACGCATTGAAATTTTAACTCCAAAATTTGAAGTAACCGACCAAATAATCAGCAAAGGAAATTACGGTTTGCCCGACACTGCTTTAGTAACCACCTTAAAGCAAGAAGCCAAATGAGCAAACAAAATTTCTTTCAGGTTTTTAAAAAGCCAATCCTCTTCGTAGGCATTTTGCTTTTAGCGGCAGGAATTTTTTCCTACACGCAAATGCAAACCAATCTTTTTCCGGAGGTATTATTTCCGAGAATAACATTGATTGCCGATGCAGGTCAGCAACCCATTGACCGCATGATGATAACCGTTACCAAACCCTTGGAGAGTGCGGCAAAAAAAGTGAAAGGCGTTCGTGTGGTAAAGAGCAGCACCAGCCGGGGCAGTTGTGTGATTGATATTTTCTTTGATTGGGGAACGGATGTATACAATGCCAAAACGCAAGTTGAAAGCCGTATCAACGAAATCAAAAACTTTTTGCCGCAGGGCGTAAGCATTGCTGCCGAAGCCATGAACCAAAGCACGTTTCCGGTTTATGGTTTTACGTTAGAAAGCAAGAAACACAGTTTGGTGGCGCTAAAAGATAAAGCCAACCTGATTGTCCGTCCCATGTTTTCGCAAGTAAATGGCATTTCAAATGTGGTGGTGCGTGGCGGTAAAAACAAAGAATTTGTGGTTGTTCCCGATGCTATAAAAATGGCATCGTTGGGCATTACACCCAATACCATTATCAATGTTTTCAACAGCAACAACTATGTGTTATCCAACGGTGCGGTAGAAGATTACAATCGTTTGTATTTATCGCTGACCGACACACGGGTAATGGATATTGACGAGCTGGAAAACACAATTATCAAAAATGATGGCACGCGATTAATCAAACTAAAAGACATTGCAAAAATTGAACTGAAAGAACAGGTTGAATTTGTGATTGTGAATGCCAACGGACACGATGCAGTATTGATTGATTTGGTAAAACAACCCGGCATTAACCTGATTGATTTTGCCAAAGAGTGCGAAACGAAAGCCGAAGAAATTCAACAACAATTGCCCGAAGGCATAGTGTTGAAGCCCTACTACAATCAATCGGCATTTGTGGGCGACAGCATTCACAGCGTTATCAAAACCATTTACGAAGGTTTGTTTTTAGCCATTGTGGTGATGATAATTTTTCTGCGCTCATGGCGGGCAAGTTTGGTGGTGATGCTTACCATACCGGTAACCTTAGCATTCAGCATTTTAATCTTATACTTAGCAGGCATCAGCATCAACATCATGTCGTTGGGTGCCATTGCCGCTTCCATCGGTTTAATTATTGACGATGCCATTGTGATTATTGAACAGATTTACCGAAAGCATGAAGATGAACCCAACAAAGACCGTTTCACCGTTGTAAAAGAAGCCATCCGTTTTTTGTTTCCTGCAATGGTCGGCTCATCGCTCACCACTATTGTCATTTATTTTCCGTTCCTTTTAATGAGTGGCTTAGCCGGAAGTTTCTTCAAAGAACTTTCAAACACCATGCAAATAACATTGGTTGTTTCGTTCCTTGTTACATGGTTGTTGTTGCCGGTATTTCACATCCTTATAGGTTTTAAAGCACCGAAAGTATCACATCACAAAAACGAAGAACACAGTGTAAATAAATTGCGTTGGCTCACCTGGTTTTTCAAAAAACCCTTGGCTGCATTTGTATTGATTATACTTTTCCTTTCAGCAGCAATATTCAGTTTCGGAAAATTAGAAACCGGTTTCTTACCCGACTTAGATGAAGGCACTATTGTGTTAGATTATTTCATGCCACCCGGCACCTCGTTACAAGAAACGGATAGAGTATTAACCGAAATAGAAAAAATAATCATAGCGCACCCCGATGTAGAAACATACAGCCGCAGAACAGGAATACGAATGGCGTTCAGCACCGTTCCTCAAAACTTTGGCGATTACTCCATTCAGCTAAAACAGCACCGAACTAAAAAAACGGTAGATGTAATTGACGATTTGCGAAAAGAAATTTCTGCCAAACAACCGGTGTTGCATATTTCGTTCGGGCAGCGCATAGCCGATTTGCTGGGCGATTTAATGAGCACGCCTTCGCCTATTGAAGTGAAATTTTTTGGTGATGATTATACCCAACTGCAAAACATTACCAAGCAAGCCGAACAAATTATCGGCAACATTCAAGGCATTGCAGATATTGATAATGGTTTGCGCATTGCAGGACCTTCATTGGTATTTACACCCAATCAGGAATTGTTGAACCAATACAAAATTTCACTGCTCGATTTTCAAACGCAACTCTCGGCATATACCGGTGGCGTTACACTGGGCATGAATGCTAATCAACCCATTCCGTCACCTGCACAGGCAGCCATGACAGCCGGCATACAGGTTGGGCAAATTCAGGAAGGTGAGCAAATGCGCAGAATAGTGATGCGCTTTGCCGACATGAACACCAACGATTTGGAACACATCAAGCGTCAACTAATTTTCTTACCTGATGGCACCACACGACCACTTACTTTTTTCTGCGATGTAAAAGTGGTGCAAGGCGAAAACGAACAACGCAGAGAAAATTTGAAATCGTGTGTGGTGCTCACCGCACGATTAGACAATCGGGATTTGGGAAGTGCCATTACCGAAATCAAACAACAACTCAACTCCAAATTGCCATTGCCCAACGGTTACTCCATTGCTTATGGAGGAGCATATTCCGAGCAGCAACAATCGTTCAAAGAGTTATTGCTCATCCTCATCATGGCTACGCTGTTAGTGTTCGGAGTGTTTATGTTTTTGTTTAAAGAATGGTTGCTTTCTCTTTTGCTGCTGTTCATTTCCATCATGGGCATTTGCGGTTGCATCATTGCCTTGTATCTCACCAACATCCCATTGAATGTAAGCAGTTATACCGGCATTATTATGATTGTGGGCATACTGGCAGAGAACGCCATCTTCACCGTGGCTCAATACCGCTACAATATGCAGCAAACCAACAATGTTGACCAATCCATCAACTACGCCATTGCATTGCGCATTCGCCCCAAACTCATGACAGCCATCGGAGCTATTTTAGCCCTTATGCCTTTGGCGTTGGGAATTGGCTTAGGCGCTCAAATGCAGCAACCCTTAGCGGTTGCGGTTATTGGTGGTTTTGTAGTGGGGCTGCCAATGTTGTTGCTGGTTTTTCCGAGTTTATTGAGGTTGTTGTATAGAAATTAAGAAGGGCTTTCAACTCTGTTTCTTGCTTAATCCCGCACTACGCAAGGGTAAGTTCACAATGCGACACGACATCAATTAGGACTGGCAGAAATTCAACAGGTAACAGCAGTTTTGCCAACGCAGAACGAAGTGGTTAAGTGAAACATTGTGCTTCTTTCATGCATTTTTCATGGGTGGGTAGTATGGTGTTTACAATCCTGCACTTCTGCCAAGTCAACTAATATTTTGCGCTCTTTTGCTGTTGCTATTTCTTTGTTGAAACAAATCCCAACTGTCTTTACGAAGAGTATTCGATAATTCCAATTTATTCATTCTAATTTGTTTCAAATTGCGAAATTGCTTTTTTGAATTTAACAACCGGCTATCGGATGAAAAATATTTTACTGCTTGTTTTCCTCTTACCGTTTTTTGTTTATGCTCAATCAGATTACTGGCAACAAAAAACAGATTACGATATTGACGTAATCCTGAATGATACCACGCATGAGTTGAACGGCTTTATTACCATTAAATACACCAATCATTCGCCCGATGAATTAACGTTTGTTTACATGCACCTGTGGCCTAATGCTTACAAAGACCAAAACACTCCGCTTGCCAAACAATTACTCGAAAACGGAGAAACAAAATTTTGGTACAGCAAACCCTGGCAAAAAGGGTACATGGATAAACTCGACTTTAAACTCAATGCCGAAAACTGCCGTTGGGAGTTTGAGCCGGGTACCGAAGAAATTTGCAAAGTGTTTTTGAACAAACCTTTAAAGAAAGGTGAAAGTGTAAGCATCTCTACCCCTTTTCATGTAAAACTTCCGGAAACATTTTCGCGCCTCGGGCATGTGGGACAGAGCTATCAGATTACGCAATGGTACCCTAAGCCTGCCGTGTATGATAAAAATGGCTGGCACCAAATGCCCTATTTAGACCAAGGGGAGTTTTACTCGGAGTACGGAACCTTTGATGTGCAAATTACACTTCCGAAAAATTATGTTGTGGGCGCCACAGGCGATTTGCAGGACACTGCCGAAATAAATTGGCTAAACCAAAAGGCGGAAGCCACCAAAGCCATTGAAGATTTTAATCCGGATATGAAATTCCCTCCTTCATCATCCGAAACAAAAACCCTGCATTATCATCAGGAGAACATTCACGATTTCGGATGGTTTGCCGATAAGCGTTTTCATGTGTTGAAAGGCGCAGTGGAGTTGCCGCATTCGAAAGATACCGTTATTACCTGGGCTTTGTTTACACCAAAAAATGCCGACTACTGGACAAAAGCCCCCACGTATTTGCACGATGCTATTTACTACTATAGTTTGTGGATAGGCGATTATCCTTACAAACAGCTAACCGCTGTGGACGGCACCATCAGTGCGGGTGGCGGCATGGAGTACCCGAATGTAACGGTAATAGGCGATGTGGGCAGCGATTTTGATTTAGATGTAGTGATAACCCACGAAGTGGGGCACAACTGGTTTTACGGCATACTCGGCAGCAACGAGCGCGAACATCCGTGGATGGATGAAGGCATCAATTCTTATTACGAGTACCGATATACACAAATGAAGTATCCGCAACGCGGAATGTTCGGCAAATTTCCGAAGGGATTGGCAAGGCTGTTCAATATTGCCCACTACAAGCACAAGTATATGATGGATGCCGGTTACCAAATGATGGCGCGCGAAAATTTTGACCAGCCGGCAGGTTCGCGCTCTGAAGATTTCACCCCTATCAATTACGGTTTAATGGTGTACGGCAAAACCATGTTGTTGTTGGGTTATTTAGAAGCGTACCTCGGCACTGAATTGTTCGATAAAGTAATGAAGAAGTATTTTGAAACATGGAAGTTTAAGCATCCGCAGCCGGAAGATATCCGCAAAGTATTTGAAGAGGAAACAGGAAAAAATTTGAGTTGGTTTTTTGATGATTTGATACAAACGGATAAGAAGATTGATTACAAAGTGGGAAGACGGAAGGCAGATGACGAAGGGCAGATGACCGGTGAAAGCAGGTTCATCTTTAAAAACAAAGGAGCTATCACTTCTCCGGTTTCTGTTTCAGTGTTAAACAAAGATTCTGTTATCCGCACCATTTGGCTGGAAGGTTTTGATAAGGAAAAAGAAGTAAGCATAAACACCGAAGGGGGCGACCGCATTCAAATTGACCCGCTGCTGCAAATACCTGAAATAAACCGCAAGAACAATACATACAAGTTGAACAAAACAGCACATCGTTTCGAAAAACTGCGTTTTCAGTTTCTTACTTCGCTCGAAAACCAGAACCGCACACAAATTTGCTGGTCGCCTTATTTTGGTTGGAACAACTACGATAAGTTTCAGGTGGGCTTGGTGTTTTACAATCCTATTTTGCCTAAGCAGAAATTTACTTACATGCTCGCGCCTGCCATCGGCACCGGCTCTGTGCAGTTTATAGGCTCGGGCAGGTTGGCGTATAATTTTTATCCCGATAAAAATGTGCAACAGTTAACCGTGGGCGTGTACGGAAAGCGGTTTTCGTACTTGCTCTTTCCGCAAAATTTAATGTTCAACAAATTAGAGCCGTACATACATGTTGATTTCAGAAAGAAGAATGCCCGCAGCGTAAACTCACACTCTTTGCACATGCGTAGCGCAATCGTTTGGCTCGATTGGATTCGTTTTGATAACAAACAAAAAGAAACACAACGCTATTTTGTAAACGAACTAAAGTACCGCTACGAGCGCAACACTACGCTGCATCCGCTTAATGTAACTGCCACCTTGCAACAGGGCAATCAGTTTATGGGGTTGTGGGCTGAAGGGAATTTCCGCATCAGCTACAAGCGCAAAAACGAAGGTTTCTTTATCCGTGTGTTTGCCGGTGGTTTCCCCGTTTACTTTAAAAGCAGCAGCGATATTATGGCACCGCTGCCCCGACTTTATTTAAGCACCGTAAGCAACAATACGTTTGCTTACTGGCTGCAAAAAGACTACATGTTCGATGAAAACTTTCTGGATCGCAACGGGCGCGACCGTTACTTAGGACGACAAGTGGCTTTAACCGGAGGAGCATTTCGTTCTATGACTACTTTTGGCGCCACCTCCAAGTTTATGGCAGTGGCTAATTTCAGCACCACCACGCATCGTTTTATTCCCATTTATCCGTTTGTGTCAACCGGAGTGGTTATCAGCGATTTTAATAAAGCAGAGTTTGCTGCCGAAATGGGATTGTCGCTTGCCGTTATCCGCAACATGATAGAAATTCACTTGCCGCTGGTTACCACCAAAAACATCAGCGAAAACCAAAAAGTAATGGGATTGAACAAGTGGTATCAGAAATTCACCTTCACCCTAAAGTTGCAAATGCAGAAACCGCTGGAGATCTTGAGGAGGTTCTTTTGATGAGCTAAAATTTCTTGCTTCTTCTTTTCTATCTTTGAAAAATGAAAACAAGAGAGGAAATACTGGGAATACTTCGCACTCATAAGCAAAGTTTAATGAGTCGGTATCCTATTTCCTCTATTGGTTTGTTTGGTTCGTATGCCCGTAATGAAGCAACAACACAAAGTGATGTTGATGTTATTGTTGAAGTTAACGGCAAGATGGGACTCCGTTTTGTACGATTAGCGCATGACTTAGAGGATTTGTTGGAAATGAAAGTGGATTTGGTCGCAAAAAATGCGATTGAGCAACGATATATTCCATACGTAATGGCAGACATAATTACTGTATGAAAAGGATTCCCCGTTTTTTAGTAGAAGACATACTTCGCGGAATCGAATACATTGAACAAGATGTAAAGGGACTTACGTTTGAATCATTTATTACCAATCGTTTGGTACGTCAGGCAACGGAGCGAAATTTATCTATCATAGGCGAAGCCATTAACCAGTTACCGGTAGAGTTCCGCACACAACATCCGGAGATAGAATGGCGCGATATTGTTGATTTCAGGAATAAAGTAATACATGAGTACTTTGGTATTAACTACCAGATAATATGGGAAGTTATACAGGATGACCTTCCCGTTTTGAAGAAACAGTTTTCTGATGTAAAATTTGAGCAGTGAAAAACATACTCACCCAACTCGGCATTAAAGCCGTAAATGACGGCACAAGCACCGGCACTAAATGGATTAAAAGCAAAGGAGAAGTTATTGAAAGCTATTCTCCGGTTGATGGCAAGTTGATTGCAAAAGTAAGCTGCGCTACTGCCAAAGAGTACGAAACGGCAGTAGCTAAAGCGCAAGAAGCATTTAAAGTTTGGCGCAACATTCCTGCTCCGAAGCGCGGAGAAATTGTGCGGCAAATAGGCGATGAATTGCGCCAATACAAAGAGCCGCTCGGTAAGTTAGTCTCTTACGAAATGGGAAAAAGTTTGCAAGAGGGACTGGGCGAAGTGCAGGAAATGATAGACATCTGCGATTTTGCCGTAGGGCTTTCGCGCCAGTTATACGGCTTAACCATGCACAGCGAGCGCCCGAACCACCGCATGTACGAGCAATGGCATCCGCTGGGTATTGTGGGTATCATTTCCGCATTTAATTTTCCCGTAGCCGTGTGGAGTTGGAACAGTATGCTGGCATGGGTTTGCGGTGATGTGTGTATTTGGAAACCATCGGAAAAAACTCCGCTATGTGCTGTTGCCTGCCAAAACATTGTTGCCAAAGTTTTTAAGCGCAACAATTTGCCCGAAGGCATTTCGAATGTAGTGGTAGGCGATTACAAAATCGGAGAACTGCTGAGCCACGATACCCGCATACCATTAGTATCGGCTACAGGTTCTACACGCATGGGTAAGAAAGTAGGCGAAGCAGTAGGTGCGCGATTAGGAAGAAGTTTGCTGGAGTTAGGTGGCAACAATGCTATTATTATTACCGAAAATGCCGACTTGGATATGGCAATGATTGCTGTGGTGTTTGGCGCAGTAGGTACTGCCGGGCAGCGCTGCACTACAACCCGCAGACTCATAATTCACGAGAAGAGATACAACGAAGTAAAAACACGTTTGCAAAAAACCTACGCGCAATTAAAAATCGGCAACCCGCTTAGCCAAAAAAATCATGTTGGTCCGCTGATTGATAAGCAAGCCGTGAAGATGTATGAACAGGCCATACAAAGGGTTGTGGCAGAAGGCGGAAAAATAGTGGTGGAAGGTGGAGTGTTAAGAGGGAAAGGTTACGAAAGCGGCTGCTACGTAAAACCCTGCATTATTGAAGCAAAGAACGAAATGGGAATGGTGCAGCACGAAACTTTTGCGCCCATCTTGTACATTATGAAATACAAAACACTCGATGAAGCCATTGCCATGCAAAATGGAGTAGTGCAGGGCTTATCGAGCGCTATAATGACTACTAACATGCGCGAGGCTGAAGCATTTCTATCCAACAACGGCAGCGATTGCGGCATCGCCAATGTAAACATCGGTACATCGGGGGCCGAAATTGGCGGAGCTTTTGGCGGAGAAAAAGAAACCGGTGGCGGGCGCGAAAGTGGCAGCGACAGTTGGAAAGCCTATATGCGGAGACAAACTAACACCATTAACTACGGGGATTCACTACCACTTGCACAAGGGATAAAATTTGACTTGTAAGTTTTACCGCATAGCGTAAAAAGCAAAACCCGCCTCATGAGCGGGTTTGCAGAAACTTGTGATACGGTTAAGGTTACTTTATACCAAATGCCTTTTTTACCTGCGGTATAGCATTTAGTTCTTCCCAAGGGAACAGTTTCACTTTCACCTTCTTCTCATTCTTCTTTCCCTTGTTAAATACTTTTTCCACCACTTTGCTTTCGCGCCCCATGTGCCCGTACGATGCGGTCTCCAAATAAATTGGTGTGCGAAGGTTAAAGCGTTTTTCAATAAAGTATGGACGCATGTCAAACTCCGGCATTTTTTCCAACGCACGTGCAATTTGCCCATCATTCATTTTCACTTTAGCAGTACCATAAGTATTTACAAACAAACCTACAGGCTTTGCTACGCCAATAGCATAAGCCACCTGCACCAGGGCTTCATCGCAAACACCGGCAGCTACTAAGTGTTTAGCAATGTGGCGGGTAGCATACGCTGCCGAGCGATCTACCTTGCTTGGGTCTTTGCCGGAGAAAGCTCCACCGCCATGTGCGCCTTTACCGCCATAAGTATCTACAATAATTTTTCTGCCTGTTAAACCGGTATCGCCATGCGGACCGCCAATTACAAACTTGCCTGTAGGATTTACGTGATACTTTATCTTATCATTGAATAATGCCTGCACTCTCTTGGGTAATTTCTTCATTACCCGTGGGATGAGGATTTTGATAACATCGTCCTTAATCTGTTTTAGCATTACCGCATCTTTTGCAAAGTCGTCATGCTGTGTAGAAATAACGATAGCATCAATACGAACAGGTTTGTTGTTGTCATCGTATTCAATTGTTACCTGGCTTTTTGAATCGGGACGCAGGTATTTCATTACTTTCCCTTCTCTGCGAATGGCAGCCAATTCCTTCAGCAACAAATGAGCTAACTCCAACGGCAGCGGCATGTAATTGTCGGTTTCGCGCGATGCATAACCAAACATCATTCCTTGGTCGCCTGCACCTTGCTCTTCGGGTTTCTTTCGTTCAACTCCCTGATTAATATCGGGCGACTGCTCATGAATTGCAGAAATAATTCCGCACGAATTTGCTTCGAACATGTAATCGGCATTGGTGTAGCCAATTTTACGAATTACTTCGCGGGCAATTTCCTGCACATCGAGGTAAGCATCGCTCTTTACTTCACCTGCCAACACTACCTGACCGGTAGTAACCAATGTTTCGCAAGCTACTTTCGAAGTAGGATCATGCGCCAAAAAATTATCTATCAAAGCATCTGAAATCTGATCGGCTACTTTATCGGGATGTCCTTCCGAAACCGACTCTGAAGTAAACAAGTAAGGCATGTGTTTTTGATTTTGAGCGGTGAAAATAACAAAACCCGTCACGCATAAAACAAGGCAACGTTAACAAGGTAACAATGTGTGTTTACAACCCAACCACTCCGTAATTGATGGATTCCTTTTGACGGACACGACTACACAACGCCCGGAATAATTTTGTAAGGCACCGCTTCGCAGTATTTTTTCCAGTCCTCACCGTATTTATTGGCGCACTTTGTATCATCGCGAAAGGCGCGGTGGGTAAGCAGGATACTAAGAAACGTAACGTAGAAAAAAGGAGCGAAGTGTGTAAAGCCTGTAGCACAACTCCAGAAAAACGCAGCCAGTATTTCGGGTACATAATGAAAGTGGCGGGCAATGCCCCAAAAGCCTGATGCAAGCAACAGATTAGTTTTTTGTTCACCGGTTTCAGTTGTATAAGATGCTTTGATTAACACCGGTGGTTTGCCCCAAATAGTAGTGTTGCCGTTGGTGGCACGCACATGTTGCCGTTGGTAGTCTGCCCAGTAGTTAACCCAAATAGCTGCCATGCCCAACACAAAGATGATGGCGGCAACCGCTACACTTAAACCTACGGGGTGCTTTACCATAAACATTACAGGCGAAGTATAAACCGAAGGTACCCATACCAAGCACCCCCAACAGATGTAGTAGCCGGCACGGTCAACCTGTATATCCATTGATTTCATGTAGCCTTCTTCCCAAACAAAAAACTTAAAGAGATACACAAATAATAATGCTGCCGAAACAATAATGCTCCAGTCGGCAGTGCCGTAAATTTCTTTTTGTGCAAAGGCGAAAGAAACCACCGATAACGACCAGCCCGTCATTCCAAAGCGGCAATTGGTAAACTGTTTTATATCCCAACCTAAAATGCGCGGATACAACTCCGTACCCCAGTAGTAATCAAAAATAAAATTGCCGGTGTGCGAATTATCGGTAGTGGAAGGAAAGTAGCGACCTTTGAAGTAAAGAAACAAGCAAAATACCAACGCGGTAAAATTCAACGCACCCAGCAGGTCGCCAAAATGGTGATAAATAATGCCCGCATCGAAAAGATGTAAAACATGCGTACAGAAGAAATATACAACAAAGGTTAGGATGTAGGATAACAGCCCATTGTCCTTGTACTCGGGCACATTGCCCTGCGGGGTAATGTTACCGTAGTACTTTCTGCCGGGAAGAATTTTCATGAGCAACAACTGAAACGCAGCAAACACGGCAATCATTTTCCATGCAGTGGCAGTTCCGAAAAACCGGCTGAACCATACTTCGTTCAGCAGATTAAAAAATCCTTTCGAAACAATTTCGTTCCACAGATTTAGAAAGGACCCATCCAAATTCACATTTGTATGCCAAAAGAGCATGGCAAACGGTGGAGTTGCCGTCATTAAAAAGACAGGAACAACTGTGCGGGTAAAAAAGTTACTTGGGGTAGTAGACCAGTCTGCCATGTATTACAGTGTTGCGGCAAGGATACTTTAATTCAGCAGATTTTTCAGTTTCCCTTCGTCCAGTACCGAAATCTTTCCATCCACAATTTCAATAAGTTTTTCCGATTTAAAATCGCTGAGTGTACGTATTAAACTCTCGGTAGCTGTGCCTACAACTTGCGCCAAATCTTCGCGCGGAATTTCCAGTTTGGGTTTATCGCCCGGAGCTTTTTTGAACTTTTCGTACACTTGTATTAAACCGTTGGCTACACGTTTGCGAAGCGAGTTGTAAGCCAGATTCAAAAGCGCCTCTTCGCGCTCTACCAAATTGTGCGAAAGCAGTTTTATAAAACTTTGCGATACCTGTGCATCGCTGTTGAGCAAGGCATAAAAGTCGCTTTTGGGAATAAGCATCAGTTCGGCATCTTCCAGTGCTTCGGCATTATCGGAGTAAACGGTTTCTTCCAGCAATGCCGTATAGCCCATAAAATCACCGTCTTTGTAAAGCGAGGTAATAAATTCCTTGCCGTCTTCGTTCATTCGGAAAGTTTTCACTTTCCCCTTTACCACAAAGTACAAATACGAAGGGCGATGACCGTGCGTGTACACCATCTGTTTCTTTTTAAACGCTTGTATCTCGCGCTCACCTTTGGTTAAATCGAGTTTACTATTGGTACCTGCACGTTTAAAAAAATCATTTACCCCTTGCACATTGGCACTAAAATCTGTTTTAAGCAGTTCTGTTTTTTTGAGCCGTGCTTCAATGGCATTCAACAGTTCAATATCATCAAACGGCTTAGTAATAAAATCATCGGCTCCCATTTCCATGCCTTTCCTGAAATCGGTTCGATCAGCTTTGGCAGTAAGAAAAATAAATGGGATAGCAGACGTTTTCGGATTTTTTGAAAGCATGTGCAGTACGCCATAACCATCTAACTCCGGCATCATAATATCGCACACAATTAAGTCAGGGTTTTCTTTCAGCACCAGGTCAACTCCTTTTTTACCATCGGGCGCTGAGTTTACTTTGTAGCCTGCCAGTTCGAGAATTTCTTCAATGTTTTCGCGCACGGCCTTGTTGTCTTCAATTAGTACAATTTTCTTTTCCATAGTAAAGGGTATTAGGTTTTTACAGAGTTTGGTTGGTTTGGTATGGTAATAGTAAAAGTAGTGCCGTTATTGATTTCGCTTTGCAACTCAATTTTGCCGTTTAGCAGTTCAATATATTTGGAAACAATGTGCAGCCCAAGCCCGGTGCCTTGAATATTTTGCGCGTTGCGTGCCCTGAAAAAGCGTTCGAAAAGGTGTTGCTTGTCCTCTTCCGAAATACCGATTCCGCTGTCTTTCACTATAAGGGTTAAGTTATTTCCATTGTTGCTGCACGAAATGTTTATGTCGGATTTTTCGGGAGAAAACTTTATGGCGTTCGACACCAGATTAAGCAAAATATTTCGCAACAGCCGCTTATCGGTTACTACTTCATCGCCTCCTGTATGATGCAAGAGAATTTTTTGTTCCGCCTTTGCCAGCCCTTGTATTTCGTTTACAAAATCATGCATAAATTCTTTACAGGCAAAGGGCTGCGGGTTTGCTTTTATTAAGCCTTCTTCCAGTTTGCCTAATGAGAGCAAATCTTCCAGTAAATCGCTAAGGCTTTTTACGCTTTCCTTAATGCGCTGTATGTGACGTTCGCGTTTTTCTTGATCTTCTTCTTTAGTGTATTTGGCAAGTAGCGAAGCGGAAGACAATACAGCCGCCAATGGTGTGCGAAACTCGTGCGATACGGTGGAGACAAAACGCGACTTTAAATCGCTCAACTCTTTTTCCTTTTCAAGTGCATGTTCCAAATCGGCTTTTGAGCGCTCTAACTGCGCCAAGGTTTCGCGCAGCATCATAGTGCGGTCTTCCACTTTTTGTTCCAAGCCAATATTCAGTTTCCGTATTTCATCGCTAACGCGCTGTAGTTCTTCGCGCTGCATGCGTTGAATTTCTTCGTTGTGTTTGCGAACGGTAATGTCAATGATAAATGCAATCACAAACACCTCACCGTTCATAGTGTAGTGGCTAAGGCTTACTTCTACCGGAAAAACAGAGCCATCCTTTCGTTTGGCATATAAATCTCTTCCGGCACCCATAGAACGGTTTACCGGATTTTTGTGGAACGCATCGCGGTGCTGCACATGCTTTTCGCGTACATTATCCGGCAGCAAAATTTCAATTGGCTGCCCAATCATTTCCTGCTGTGTAAATCCGAACATTTTTTCGGCAAAGGGGTTTGCCAACACAATTTCGCCTGCACGGTTAGCCAGAATAATTCCTTCGGTGGCATACGCAAACAGCGAAGCCAGCATTACATCGTTATTGTGTTCAGCGGTCATGCTATCAATTCAATTATTTGATGCCTTCCGGGAATTTCTACCTGCGGAAAACCTTTTCGTAACAGTTTGCTTTTAAAAGTAAGTTGAGTATCGTACTCGCCATGCACCAAAAATAGTTGTTTAACTAAAGCGGGCTGTTGGCAGGCAATAAACTGGCACAGGTCTTCGTAATCGCCATGAGCACTCATGCTACGCATACTCTGAATTTCGGCTTTCACCTGAAACGGCTCGCCAAACAAAGTTACCTCGCGGTAATTACGCATCAACTTTCCGCCCAACGAATTCGGCTCGCAGTACCCTACAAAAAGGATGGTATTTCGCGGGTCGCTTATGGCATGTTTAATATGATGCTTTACCCGCCCGGCATCAGCCATACCCGATGCCGATATAATTACACAAGGTCCTTTGCGCGCATTGAGTGCTTTCGAGTCAACTGCATCAGTAATGTAGTGTAGGCGTTTAAACTCAAAAGGCTCTTTATCTATCCGCAAAAACTCCTTGAAACGTTCGTTAAGTTCCTGTTGGTGTTGTTTCATAATTCCTGTCGCTTCTACCGAAAGGGGAGAATCAACAAAAAAATCAATTGGCGGCAGCGACTTTGAAACATCTAACCTGTTGAGCGCATAAATCAACTCCTGTGTTCTGCCAACACTAAAGGCGGGAATAATGAGCCTGCCTTTTTTCTCTACACAGGTATGTGTTATACAATCCAAAAGTTTTTGGTCTTTAATAGAAATGTCCTCGTGTAAACTGTCGCCATAGGTTGACTCAAGGATTAGATAATCTGCCTGCGGGAAAGTTTCGGGAGCGCGCAACAACTCATCGTTGTAACGTCCCACATCACCACTAAAGGTGAGCGTTTTTGTTCCGTTATCGGTTTGTATTTTCAGATGTACAGCCGCACTACCAATAATATGTCCTACATCAGTAAAATGAAACGATACTCCTTCCTTTAAAACTACTTCTTGCCCGTAACCAACTTCTATAAATTCTTTAAGCGCACGGTTTACATCGGCTTCATCGTATAATCCTTTAATGGGCGGTTCTCCGCGCTTTAAACGCTTCTTATTGTGGTAGTACACATCCTGCTCCTGAATTCTTGCCGAATCTAAAAGCAGAATGCGGGCGAGGTCGTAAGTAGCAGGAGTGCAATACACTTTGCCGGCATAGCCATCGGCAATCAGTTTTGGAATTAAACCGCAGTGGTCAACATGTGCATGGGAAAGAATAAGAAAATCTATTTCACGCGGCTCAAACCCCCAGTCTCGGTTCAGTTCATCGGCTTCTTTGGGGTTGCCCTGAAACATGCCGCAATCCAGCAGAATTTTTGTTCCGTCAGCCAGTTGAAGCAAATGTTTGCTGCCTGTTACCGTTCGTGTAGCCCCGTGAAAGGATAAAGTCATGTTTTACGCTGAAGGTTACTGCGCCAAAGTAAACAATCTGTAAACTGATTGTATAAACAATAAGGAGTTATGTATGATTTTTCAAGTGTAATTCAATTGATTTAGTCTGCAAATCCTTTACAGGTATTTGTGTCCTCCATCTTTTACATCATTTTATATCCGCTCCCCGCAATTTCTATCTTTGCCCCATGCTCGAAAAAATTCTGATTATTGATTTTGGTTCGCAGTACACCCAGTTAATTGCCCGCAGAGTGCGCGAAAGCGAAGTGTATTGCGAAATTGTGCCTTACAACCATTTACCGGAACTCACTCCAGAGATTAAAGGGATTATCCTTTCCGGCTCACCGGCTTCGGTGCGCGATAAAAATGCACCGCAGGTTGACATTGAAAAATTGGTGGCTTTTGCACCGGTGTTGGGCGTTTGCTACGGAGCGCAGTTGCTTGCCCTGCACTACGGTGGCGAAGTAGAAAAAAGCAATGTGCGCGAATACGGACGCGCCAATCTGCAAATAAAAAAGCAGGACGACTTATTGCTGAGCAACATAGCCGACAACAGCCAGGTTTGGATGAGCCATGGCGATACCATTAAAAGCATAGGCACAAAATTTGAGTTGATTGCCAGTTCCGATTCGCTGGAAATGGCTGCTTTCCGCTCTTCGAACGGCTGCTTCCCGCACAAGGTATATGCTTTGCAGTTCCACCCAGAAGTGTATCACTCATCCGAAGGGCATAAAATACTCAACAACTTCTTGTTCACGGTTTGCGGGTGCTCGCACAACTGGACTCCGGGCTCATTTGTGGAATCAACTATTAAAAGCCTTCGTCAGCAAATTGGCAACGAAAAAGTAATTCTGGGCTTAAGCGGAGGGGTTGATTCATCGGTAGCCGCATTGCTGTTGGAAGAAGCTATTGGCGACAATCTGCTTTGTATTTTTGTTGACAACGGTTTGCTTCGGAAAGATGAATTTGAAGTAGTGCTGGAGAAATACAAGGAAATGGGCTTGAATGTGCAGGGAGTCCGCGCGGGCAAGCGCTTTTTGCACGAATTACACGGAGTGAGCGACCCTGAGCAAAAACGAAAAATAATAGGCAGAGTATTTATTGAAGTATTTGAGCACGAAGCCAACAACCACCCCGAAGTAAAATGGCTGGCACAAGGAACTATTTACCCTGATGTTATCGAGTCGGTATCAGTAAAAGGGCCATCGGCTACCATAAAATCGCACCACAACGTTGGCGGCTTGCCCGATATTCTTAAACTTAAAATTGTTGAGCCGCTTCGCAATCTGTTTAAAGATGAAGTGCGTAAAGCAGGCAAAGAACTTGGCTTGGTTCCCGAAATTCTTTATCGCCATCCGTTCCCGGGACCCGGACTGGCGGTGCGTATTATTGGCGATGTAACAGCCGAGAAAGTTCGCATACTACAGGAAGCCGACCACATTTATATTGAAAACCTGAAGAAATTCAACCTGTATAACGAGGTATGGCAGGCAGGCGCTATTTTAACCGGAACCCGCAGTGTGGGTGTTATGGGCGATGAGCGCACGTATGAAAACGTTGTGGCGCTGCGTGCAGTTAACTCTACTGATGGTATGACAGCAGACTGGAGCCACTTACCGTACGACTTTCTTGCTAAAACTTCTAATGAAATCATAAACAGTGTGAAAGGCGTTAACCGTGTGGTGTACGATATCTCCTCTAAGCCGCCTGCTACCATTGAATGGGAATAGTTTTTGAAGATTGACTATTCTTGTATTTACCCGATGAAAAGATTTGCTTTTGCTTTTCTGCTTATAGTTTGTTCTGCTTCTGCAAAATCGCAGTCTGATTTGGAACAGAACATCAACATTGGTTTAATGTTGCCTTTCCAAACACAGAGTTCGCTGCGCGATATTGAAGATTTTTTCAACGCTCCCGATTATTTTACTGCCAGCCGCATAAGCCTTAACAGCTACAGCGAAGAAGCGCTTGATTTTTACGAAGGAACACGGTTAGCGTTAAACAAGAATGAAGAAAAGTTACACATTAACTTACACCTTTACGATTGCTGGAACAACGATTCGGTAACCGAAGCATGGTTAGCCAAACCCGAATTACGAGAATTGGACATTCTGATTGGACCGTCCTCAACCGCCAATGCGCGCATTGTAGCGGAATTTTGCCGTAAAAACAAAATACTCAACGTTCAGCCGTTTACCCCCTCCAAAAGTTTAACCGCAGGCAATCCGTATCACATCAAGTTAACTTCTACAATTGATTCGCATGTGGACAATATGTTTTTATCGGTACTTGATACTTTTTCGGGCGATAACATAATTATTTATTCACCTGAAAGCGATGCATCGTTGAGTGCCGCCAAGCGTTTTGACTCGCTGTTTAACGACTTCAATAAAACTTCTTCGGCAAAGTTCACGGTCAACTACCTCACTACAAAAAAACTGACCGCGGAAAAGCGTAGCGTGAGCAGCTATCTTGCACCGAAGAAAAGAAATGTATTACTGATTACATCGTTCGAAGGCTCGTTTGTAAACAGTACACTCCGGTTGTTGATGGATGAGAAGAAGCACACGGATATAGTTGTGTACGGAATGCCTACATGGCTTAACAGCGAAGTGCTTCGTTTAGATTACGTAAATAGTTTTAACACACGTATAACGGCTCCATTTTATGCCGATACGACAAAGAGCCGCACAGCTGCGTTTGTTTCCGATTACCAAACCACTTACGCCAAACAACCAACCGAAATGAGTTACATGGGGTACGATGTAATGAATTTTCTGTTGTATGCTTTATCAACCTACGGAAAAAACTTTACCGAAGATGTAACCGGTGAGCGCTACACCGGCACGGGTTACAAGTTTGATATTGTGCGGGTTACCGACTCAAACGGAAACATCAATTACTACGAAAATCGCCATGTAAATGTATTTCGCATTGCCGACTACCGCATGGAAAGGATTTGGTAATTTTCTTTCGTGAAAACCTACCCCTTTGTTGTTGTTACGCAAGAAATGCTCGATGAAGCACAACGGCTTATTCCGTCCACAAAAGTTAACCGCACCATAGCCAGTAAAATTGATACGCTGTGTGGGCACTTGGGCGAGTTTGTATTTGCTGCCTATATGTTTGGCGACTGGCAGCAACATAAAGTAGGCAAGAACAAAGGTGAAACTGATTTTGGAGCGTATGAAATTAAAACCTCGGCTTTCCCGTTCAGCGAAAAACTGCACCTGTTAGTGCGCGAAGACTATGCACAAAAACGCAAGCCTGCTTACTATGTGCAAATAGTAATTGATGTAAAAGATGCTAAAGCGGAAACTATTGCCGCTGGCACTTGTGCCTACCTTTGCGGTTATGCCACTGCCCGGCAAGTGGACGAAGCTCCCTTGAAAGATTTTGGAAGTAAACTGCAAAAAGATGGCGGGTATCGGTGTCATTATATTTCCCTAAAAGATTTGAAGCCGTTGAATGAATTGAAAGGGTAACGCTATTGAGCCTTTGGGGTATGGGCAGTGTCTTTGTGCCAGGCACCTCTACATGCCACAGTTTTTATCATTTTTGTGCACGTGCGTTTTTTAGTTCATTTTCTTTTTTCTTTTTTTCTGCTGTTTTGCTTTACGCCCATTTTGTCCTTTACCCAGGAAAAAAAGGAAGTAGAGATAATAAATGCCGATTACCTGAAATTTCAGGAAGTAAACGGAAAAAAGTTTACCCGCCTGGTGGGCAATGTTCAATTGAAACAGGAGGGGGTTTACATGTGGTGCGACAGTGCAACACTCGACAAAGAAACCAATTCGGTTGACGCATGGGGGCACATCCATATACAACAGGATACCGTACATGCTTACTCAAACATTCTGCACCACGATGGCAACCGGAAGTTTTCTACCCTTACGGGCAATGCCCGCATTACCGATTCGAGAATGATTTTGTACACCAACCAACTCTTTTACGACATTAAAAACAAAACTGCTTTTTACTTAGACAGCGGCAGAGTGGTGAAAGACTCTACCCTTATTACCAGCCGCAAAGGCTACTACTACAACAATACAGGCGATGTGTACTTCAACAAAGAAGTAAACATTACCGACCCAAACTATACACTTACTTCCGATACACTGCGGTACTCAGTGCAAACAAAAATTTCTACGTTTTACGGTAACACAGAAATTGTTAACAAGGAAAGCCGTATTTACTGTAACAATGGCTGGTTCGACAGCGAAAAAGACATTTCCTCCTTCGGCAAAAACACTGTGGTCATCAACAGTCCGCAGCGGATTGATGCCGACAGTATTTATTACGAGCGTTTCCGTGGATTCGGAAAGGCAGTGTCGCACTTTATATGGAGCGATACCAGCATGGGCACCGAAATACACGGCAACTACGGAGAGTTTTACGATGAACAGCAATACATAGTAGCAACGCAAAAGCCATTGCTCATTTACAAAATGGAGAAAGATTCGTTGTTTCTTACAGCCGATACCTTAAAGTCGCACAACAAATCGGCAGCCGACAGCACCAAAGTTTTTTATGCTTACCATAAGGTGCGAATGTATATGAAAGAGATGCAGGGCGTTTGTGATTCGCTTTTTTATTCGTTCGAAGATTCAACGTTCCGCATGTTTTATAAACCAGTGTTGTGGAGCAGCGATATTCAAATGAGTGGCGATACCATTTATTTACTCACTAAAGAGAAAAGAGCAGAAAAACTGAGTATTTACAACGCAGGATTTATTATTTCTCCGGCAGGCAAAAAATATTTTGATCAGGTAAAAGGCGTAAATATTTTCGGCTATTTTACCAATAACGAGTTAAGCCGTTTGGATGTGGAGGGCAATGCCGAAAGTCTGTATTTCGGGAAAGATGATAAGGACAAATACATCGGAAACAATAAGGCATTGAGCAGCACTATGATTATGCATTTTAAGGAGAAAAAAATCAGCCGCATTGTATTTGTAAAAAAGCCCGAAGCAGTTTTTACTCCACTTAAAATGCTTACGCCTGAAATGATGCAACTGAAAGATTTTAATTGGCAAATTGACCGCAAACCCAAAAGCCGCGAAGAGTTGATGCAATAGAAAAACAAAAGCCCCGAAACGGGGCTTTTGTTTTCTGTTATAGTATTGGAATTAGTGCGAACCGAGATATTCGGCAATGCCTTCATGGTCGGCTTTTAAACCTTCTTTGCCCGATACCCAGTTAGCCGGGCAAACTTCGCCTTTCTCTTCGGTAAAAATCAGCGAATCAAGCATACGCAATGCTTCATCAACATTTCTGCCCAGCGGTAAATTATTTACCAACTGGTGCTGTACCACCCCTTGTTTGTCAATCAGGAAAAGGCCGCGGTAAGCAATCAGTTCAGCTGTTGCCTGCATTTGGTTATTGTCGTCAAAAAAGTATTCCCCGTTAAGCACATCGTAATTAGCTGAAATGGTTTTACTGGTATCGGCAACAATAGGATAAGTAACTCCTTTAATGCCGCCTTTTTTCTTTTCTAACTGCAACCAACCCCAGTGGCTTTGTTCGGTATCGGTAGAGCAGGCTACCACTGCACAGTTGCGGCTTTCAAATTCTGCTAATTTTTCCTGAAAGGCGTGTAACTCTGTAGGGCATACAAACGTGAAATCTTTCGGGTAAAAGAAAAACACCACATACTTTTTGCCTACATATTGCTCCAACGAATAATCGTCCACAATTTCTCCGCCTTTTACAACAGCTTTTGCCTTAAACACAGGCGCTTTTTTTCCAACTAATACTCCCATATTGTTTATTGTTTTTGTGATTGAATAAATGAGGTCGCAAACCTACACATTTTTTACATGGGGCGGTGCGGGTAATTGCTAAGAAAAGCAAAGAAAATTATGATTCGTCCTCGTTAAACAGATGCTCATTCTTCGGCTCCCAAAGTTCTATCTTGTTACCTTCGGCATCCATTATCCACCCAAATTTTCCGTAATCGTATTCTTCCACATTATCAAAAACCTGAACGCCTGCCTTTCGCAGTTCTTCCAAAGTTGTTTCCAGATTTTCTACCCTAAAATTCAACATTGCCTGTTTGGTGCTTGGTGCAAAATAGTTGGAATCCTCTTTAAAGAAGCTGAAGGTAGTAGAGCCTGCAGGTGTATCATTTTTATTCGCACTCCAATTGAACACCATGTAAGCATTTTTGCCGAAAGTCGTTCCAAGGTGTTTATCGTACCAAGCGCAAAGCTCTTTCGGGTTGTTGGCTTTAATAAAAACACCGCCAATGCCGGTTACTTTTTTGTTGCTCATAACATAACTTTAGTGTGTCAAAAAAACCTTTAATCAGTAAACCTTCTCTTTAAACTCTATGCCATATTCTTTTAACTCGGTTAATACAGCAGTATAAATTTCCGGATAAACCGGCATGAGCACGCCCTTGCGTTTAATTTCTCCGTTCAGAATCATGCGGGTTACCATGGCTACGGGCAGCCCTACGGTTTTTGCCATCGCTGTATGTTCTGCATCAGTTCCAATACAAACCATTGATGACTCCAATATTTTTTTTCCTCTGCCACTTTTGCCGGCAAACTCAATTTGGTGAACCATTACCACCATGTCCCTATCGTGCGGAAGCAGCGTCCAGGTATGTTCCAAGGCGTATTGCAGCAGGTCGGCAGGCACCACCCATTTATCGTGATGAAGAAACAAGGCGGGAATAACCGAGGTGGACAACACCAGTTTTTCGGTTTGCTTGTCGGGAATTACTTCTTTCGACTTCATTAAAGCAGTTACCTCTTCCTGAAATTTGTGCGTTAGCCGCTCCTTACGGTTGGTAAAACCTAACTGCACAAGGGCATTCCATCCTTTACAAAAAGGTGCTCTGCGAAGGGTGCCTCGGTACATGGTTTTAATACCTTTTAAACCGTATTCCGAAATGTACTTTAGTGAATCGCGATTAGGGTAGCTTTCAAATTTTCCGAAGCCTTTCACCTTTACTTCTTCCGTGTGGGTGAACAGTACTTCGTAAGAAATTACCTTCTTTTTTCCGTTTTCGAGCCATTGAATTTCGCCTTCGCCTTGCCCCGCCAGCACCACATTGCGCGGGTTCCAACTGAATTTGTAATGCCATAAGTTGTCATCGCTTTCCGGTGCTACCAATCCGCCACAGTGCGATTTAAAACCGAGAATGGTTTTGCCTTCTTCCTTCAAATTATCAATCATCTGCATGGCGCTCATGTGGTCAATACCGGGGTCTAAACCTATTTCGTTCATAAACACCAACCCTTTCTTAGTTGCCTGTGCATCGAAACTCCGCATGGCTTCCGAAATGTAAGAGGGAGTTACAAGATGTTTTTTCAGCAACAAACAATCTTCCGCCACCGGCACATGCATTAAAGCGGGAAGCATAGAAACAACAATATCTGCCCCGCTAATTATTTTCTTGCGCGATTCTTCGTTGTAGAAATCGAAACTGATGGCTTGTGTGTTGGGGCGGTTTTTTGTTTTCTGCAAGGCGAGTTCAGCCGTCATGTCGGCAACGGTAATCAGCCATTGTTCCGCTGCCGATTTTTCAATCAGGTAGTCAATAAGTGCTACGGACGATTTGCCTGCTCCGAGTATGAGTATTTGTCGCATTGCGGAAGCAATTTAGGAAATAGCTTCCGTAAGCTGTAACAACCGGAAAAGGAGTTATGCTGTACTAAAGTTTGCCGTTTGCTTTCTTCCATTCCAATTCCGAAATGAGATAAGCATACAAAGCCTGCAGATAGTTAAACTCGGTTTCTTTCAGTGTATTTTCGGCATCCAGTACTTCCTGATACGTGGCAACAGCATTGGCATAGCGCACATTCACATCTTTCACCAGGTCTTCGGCAAGTTGTACGTTCTCTTTAATCAGCAATAGGTTTTGTGCTGCATTGGAATAATTGAAGGAGGTAGTTTGCAACTGATAGCGAATTGTGCTTTTGATGGCGGCAATATTGTTCTGATTTTTACTCACCGTTAATTTTTGCTGTTGCGAGAGAGCCATTTTTTGCAGTCCGTCAAAAATGGGAATGTTTACCCGCAGCCCTATGTACGAAGTCCAAAACCAACTCTCGCGCCTGAAAAGTTCCTTGTTGTCAATTCCCTGCCCGCCTATGTAGCCGTAACCGTTTATGGTGGGAATGTATTGATAAGTTATTTTTTTCTGCTGCTGACGGTTAAGTGTTTCCTGCACATTTTCTGCTTTCAGTTCTACGCGGCTCAGTTCAGCGCCTTTTACATCGGGGTATTCGGGTAAAGCAACTACCGAAACATTTACAGGCAAAGCATCTGTTAACGTAATACGAGCATCGGGTTCCATGCCTATCAGTTGCAGCAAATATGTTTTGGAAGTTTCGATAGAATCGGTAGCTGTTTTTAACTGAAACTTTGCGTTCGATAGATTAAGATACGCACGGTTTACCTCGCTCTTTAAAGCATTCCCGTTGTCGAAACGCACCTTAGTATCGTTGTATGCTTTCTCGAACCGTTCCACACTTTTCGAAACTTTGTTTACTCTTTCCTGATTTAGCAACGCTAAATAATAGGCGCGCGAAACGTTCAACTTTAAATCAATGGTTGCTTGCTGAAGCTGGAGGTTGGCAAGTTCCTGTTGTTTTGATGCCGTTTGTATATCGCTAACGGCACTCATATCCAGCAAAGGTTGCTGCAAGTCAACACCGGCAGTTGCGCTATATTTAGTGCCTTGCTGAATGGTGCGGTCTTCCTCTATTCCTGTAACCGGGTTCGGAAATTTTAAAGCAATTTGTCCCAGTTTTAAATTGTTCCGCATATCATAACTTCCGTTCACCTTAGGCAAATACTTCGATGTCGCCTCTAAACTTCGGGCTTGTGCAATCCGCTGGTCGGCTTTGTAGTTTTGAAACGCAGGTTGGTGCTCCATGGCATAATCAATTGCCTGTTGTAAACTTAAACGGCCGGCTTGCTGTGCTTGAGCATAGAAAGCCATGAGTATTAACAGTGCGGGAAAGAGGTTTTTCATGAAGAATAATTTACGTACGACAAAGGACGCAAATCCGAATTGTTCCAACACTTACAATTAGCTGAACCTGCCAAAAACACTGCCGAACCGTAAAAAAACAGGCTTTGATTTTATTCGCTATGCCCGTATAATTGCATAAATTCAAAAACACCAAACGCAGGTTATGAAGCATGTAATTGCCCTTCTTTTAGTATCAGCATTCGTTGCATCGGCAACTGCACAGGATGCGAAAAAGATTTTCAACAGCGAACGCATAGTTTGGTTCGGGTTGGATTTTACGAAAGCCAAACTGGTTGGCGTTACCGATGAAAAGCCCGATGTGATAGTGAGCACGTATCTCGAGCTTTGGAATCAACCCATGATGTACGAAGCCGATAAGTTTCCCATTGGCAGTACTTTTCGAAAAACTACCGTGCAATTTGATCCTGAAGTGGTCAAGGAGCGCAACAAAAAGGTTACTAAGGAAAGCCTGTTTGGCGGAAGCGAAGCAATGATAACTACCGCTGCTATTGAGCAAATGATAAGCGAGTTTCCTATTGGGGCAAAAAAGGATGGTGTGGGAGTAGTATTCTTTGTGGAGAGCTTCAACAAAAAGAAAAAATTAGCTACTGCTCATGTAGCGTTTTTCGACATTGCTACACATAAGTTGTTGCTTACCAAAAGACTTACAGGCGAACCGGGGGGCGGAGGATTAAAATATTACTGGGCGAACTCGTTTTCGCGGATGTTTCACGACATCACTGCCACCTTGTACGACCAGTGGATGAAGGAAGCAAAGTAGTAGAGGTAAAATTTTGGCTCTTATTGCGCTCTACTTCACCAACCCATCCACACTAATTTTCCCGGGACCGAGCAATAGGATAGCAATGTAACCGCTTAGGTAAATGGCAGAGGTTTCTCCATCGCCAAATAACTCGGCATTGTGTGCTTTAAAAAATGCTACACTCATGGCAACAATCAATGGAATAACCGCCAAACGGGTAAACAAGCCCAACACAATAAACCCTGAACAAACAAACTCTGCAAAAATTACTAATGCCAGCGAAGTCGGTCCACCCAAGCCCATAAAATCCATAAAGCCGTCTTTCTTTTCGCTATATGTCAACAATTTTTTGTAGCCGTGGGGCATCATGGCAATGCCAAAACAAAGCCGCATTACCAACAAAGCAATGGTAAAAGCCCATTCGGGAAATTTGATAGTCATCAGCTTTCGCATAGCGGTAGTTTCAGGTGAAGTTAAAAGAATTACTACAGCATAAGTCCTTGTAGTATTTCCGGCTCTATTTCGTGTCCTCCTTCAAATTCTATCTCTGTAAAATTCATTTCGGCATACGCAGTTTTCATTTTCAGAAAAACTTCGTGCGGGAAAAATTCATCGCGCGTACCGTAAATAAAATAGTTGTTGCTGCGCCTTAAAGGAGAGTGCTGATGCAGCGGGAAAACTTCTGCACCTACTTCTCCGGCATATACAATCACATTGTCAACGCGATGTGGTGTGGCATTTGCCCAACGGGTAATTGTAGAAGCACCTTGTGAAAAACCCAGGGCAGTAATTTTTGTTTCCGGAAATTGTTCCAATTCCAGCGACTCGTAAAGTTCGTTGAGGTAATTGATGTAATCTTTTATCTCGTTCAGGCGGTCTTCTTTGGTCATCCATGTTGCGCCTACGTTACCTGCTGAACCTTTCAAGTAAAAATGATTAAGCGCTTCGGGAGCTACAAAAAAAATGTCTTTACGCACTAAAGGTTCAAACTGTTTAAGAAACGTGGCTGCCATTTGCCCGAAACCGTGCAACACAAACCAAACTTGCTTTGTGTGTTCGTTCAGTTCGCCCAATGTGAAGTAACGGGCAGTTTTTGTTACAAGCAGATGATTCTCTTTCATGCAAGCGAAAGTTGTTTAAAGCGGATGAAAATTTTAAGCGCACGGTTAGCCAGCAATAAAATAAGCGGCAGTGCAGCAAGGCTGTACGGCTGCGGATTCCATTTCCACCCTACTACAAGCAGCAGCATAAGTATAAAGGTTCCGGCAAAATAGTATTGGACCCATGCAGGTTTTTTAGCGCGCAACAATAACAATGAGATAGGCAAATGCGTTGGCAACAGCCACAGCATGTTTAAATTTTTTGGAACCGAATAATGTGTGGTAAACAACCACATACACAGGAAAAAAATGCCGAGCAATCCCGAAAAGAAAAACAGCACAATATCAAAGCTCCACCAGTGCAGGTTTTTAAACCGTTCCCACACATTTGCCGCAATGCCTAACAGCAACAACACAAACGTTACCATTACAGGTGTTACCCCTTTAAAGGGTTGTGGGTTAAAAGGAACATCCACTACTACATCATGCCCGGTAACAAAAGGTTCACCGTTAACTGTGGCATGCTCGAAAAGCAATTCGAGTTTGTCGGGTAAAAATGTTTGATGGCGTGCAGTGGCTTTTATTTCGCAGGGCAAACCGAGTATGAGATCGAAACCAAAATCAACCCAAGGCATTTGCGCTACATACGGCTTAAGCGTTTGGCGCATGGTTTGGTTGGTATCGAACCCTTCGTAAGTATATTGCAATTTTTCACCGAGCGCTTTTTCAAACACATCGCGCGGACGGGTAGAGCAGTTGTCCCAAAAAAAATCGTAGTGATACTCACGGTTTTCGGGCTTAGCGTTCCAGTACAGAAATGCAAATATTTTATGTTTTTCTTCAAGCGTAAGATTTAGTTTTTGCTCCACTACTCTGCGCTTTTCATATTCATACATGTATTCGAAATCTTCAAAACGGTCAACCGTTATCATGTACCGCATTTCGCCTTTGAGAAAGTTCGTATAGAAACCGGGCTGATCGAAATCGAATGTGCCGTAGTTAAACACTACATCTATCCCCTTTTTAAAATCGGTTACGCGTATGCCGGTATGCCCGAATGCCGAATACAATTCTTCGCCCGGTGAGCAGGTGAGCAGCGTTACACTGCACGAATCGGAAAGTTCAATAGCCAACGAAGACGCAGAAACAAAAAAAACAGAAAGCAAAACTGCGATTAGTTTTTTCAAGAGACAGCGAGTTGTCAGTTAAGTATGGGATTTTCGGGATAGCCCGCCATGGTGCTGTAAATGCCGCCTAACGCTTTCATTACCTCGCGCCAAAGTAAATTGGTATCGCTTTGAAACACATGGCGGTAATTTGCCTTGGCAATTATCCACGAGTTATCTTTCATTTCCTGTAACAATTGCCCTGCCGACCAACCGGAATAGCCGAGGTAAAAATGCACATCGTCTGCTTTTATTTTTCCGGCACTAACCAAGTTGCGAAGCTGTTCGAAATTACCCCCCCAGTACAAATGCTCCGAAAGTTTAATGCTGCCTTCTATCTCATCGCCCAGCGAGTGCAAAAATTGAAGGGTATCGGTAGCCACCGGGCCACCTAAAAATAACTTGGCTTTAAATGGAGGAAAATCTTCCACCACATCGTTTAACCGGAGATTGATGGGTTTGTTTAGGATAATGCCCACCGTACCGTTCTGTTCATCGTGGCTGCAAACCAACACCACCGTTCTTCGGAAATTTTCATCGTACATGAAAGGTTCTGACAGTAACAACTTACCTGCACGTATTTCTTTGTGCTTTTCGAATTGGTATCCCCAAGTTTTGTCATCGTTGCTCATATACATTGCGTTGCTAAGTGGAAAATAAACAAGTTTGATTTGAAGCAGCAAATTGCAAAATGTTGGTAACGTGTTGTACCTTTTTACTTTTTCACAGCTTGCACCATTTCGCGTTTGCCCGGAGGTCCTTGCAGCTTTTGCACGGTAAACCCTGCTTCTTTCATGGCTCGCTGCACCGAACTTTTAGAACAATAAGTAACCATCTTTCCCCCGGCTACCAATGCCCCATACATTTTTCGGAACACCTCCGCAGTCCACATTTCGGGTTGATGTTCGGGAGCAAAGGCATCGAAGTAAATTAAATGCAATGAATTACCGGGCAAACTAAATTCGATTAGGGAAGCATTGTTTTTCTTAAACCGGAAATATGGTGTAATCGGATGCCACTCGTTCCACCGGCACAAGTGCAGCGAATGGTAAGGTCCGTAGCAAAATTCGTAACCGAGTTGCTGTGTATAATTCAGTTCTTTAATAACGTTAATCGCAATGGGATACAACTCAATGGTTTCATAATCTATCGGCAAGTTTTTCTTTTCTGCCTCAAGCATGGTAAGCAATGCATTTAATCCGGTGCCAAAACCAACTTCAAAAATCCGCAACGGTGATGTGTTGTTTGGTAAACCGGATTGTAACACATCATCTAAACCATGCCTGACAAACACATGCAAACTCTCTTGCAAAGCTCCGTGCCGCGAATGATAAATTTCGTTGAACTGCTCTGAGAAGAGTGTGTGCGAACCATCCTTAGTGGTAATAATCTGCATAGAGCGAATATATTTACGCAAATCGAAAATATGCTGCCGCGCTAATCGTTAAAGAAAACTATGAACGAAGAATTTATTGTTGACCTCCACTGCCACCCGAACATTAAAGCATTTAACAGCGGGCATCCGCATCCCGAAAAAGATATGTGGGAACCTATTTACCACAAAACCAACCACAACAAATTTGCCGAGCGCATTGAGCGTGTGTCGAAACAAGTGCTTAAAGAATCGCAATGCAACTTGTACAAACTTGCCGAGGGCAATGTGCGTCTGTTTAACATATCGCTGTATCCGATTGAGAAAGGTTTTTTAAAACTACGGAATGTTCCAAGCCTTTTGCTCGGAAAAGTGAATATGGACATTATGCACGAAGTTATTCTCGGCTTTGATGCAAAACGTATTGCGTATCTGAAAAAAAGCCACGACTACTACAAAGACCTTACCGATGAGTACTGCTATGTGCGCGATAGCCAGGGTATAAGTCCGGATGGCAGATATGAATTTCGTTTGGCTGGAAACTACAAAGAGTTACAAGCATTGCTTAAAAAGAAAAATACGTTGGTCGGTATTATCAGCATTGAAGGCGCACACGTGTTCGGCACTGTAGATGCTGCATTTGAAGATCTAAGTTTAAATGCACAAAAAGCGCTAATGAGCGAACGCATACGCGAAGTAAAGGCATGGGAATACCCTCCGTTTACCATTAACCTCGCCCACCATTTCTGGAACAACTTGAGCGGACATGCCACCAGTTTCAAAATGCCAAGCAGTGCGCTGTTGAATCAGAATAAAGGAAAGGATAAGGGCATTACACAGTTAGGCTGGCACGTAATCCGCGAGTTGCTGAGTCGCGAAAACGGCAAACGCATATTGATTGATACCAAACACATGAGCGCTGCTGCCCGCATGGAGTATTACGCGTTTATTGATAATTATAATGCGCTAAATCCTACCGATAAAATTGGGATTGTGTTTAGCCATGCAGGCATGAACGGGTTCAGCACGCTCGAAAATTCGGTGCGCGAAAAAGATACCATGCGTAAAGCGCGGCACCATCGCCTTTACAAATGGAGTATCAATGTAAGTAACGATGAAGTGAATCATATTTTGGAATCGGGCGGATTGATCGGCTTAATGATGGATAAGGGAAATTTAGGCGGATTGAAAGAAGTACGCGAAGTATCGGGCATTACCGATATGGATAAAATGCGAAAGGCATTCAGCAAGTTGTTTTGGGATAATGCCTTTCAGATTGTAAAAGCAGCCGGATGTAAAGAAGGGTGGGATGTTGTGAGCCTCGGCACCGACTATGAGGGCACTATTACACACATGGATCCGTATGAATCATCGGCAAAGTTGCCTCTTTTCGGCAGCGACTTACAACAATATTTGGAAAACACAGATTACCGGAGTGAGTTATGGTACGGTTACTCCCCTGCTAAACTGGTAAGTAAAATTATGCGCGAAAATGCCATGAAATTTTACGAGCGCTACTTTATTTAAGCAAAGTTATTAGCTACTCTACTAACAGCTTTTGTACTGTATTTCCTGCACGAACAACATACAATCCCTTTTGCCAACCCACAGTAGGAATACGGCAATGCAGAAAGCAGTTTTGTGTATACACCAAAACTCCTATGGTGTTGTAAATTTCTATCGTTTGTTGTGCAGTTGAACTAAGTTGTAAGCGAAAAAAATCGTTGGCAGGGTTAGGAAATATTTTCAACACATTAGTCCCAACATCTTTTACACCCGTACTCGGATTTTCCTTCCAAGCTGTATAAAGTTTTTGGAGTGAATCAATGGGGCTAACTCCATACGGACGGCTTTTTACCAACAAATCCAAAAACAAAGCAGTGTCGCTATCGGTAGGTTTTGCTACACGCACAAAAGCCGATTGAGCAGGAACACCTTCATTGAGGCAGCGCGAATCGGCTCCGGGAATATTTGCTCCCTGTAAAGCTGCCATCAGTTTATCAGCTAAAGTACCGGTAGTATTTAAAAAGCGGGCTTGCATGGAATCTAAAATCCATTCATCTAACAAAATGTTCCCTTGAATAGCGTAGTAAGCGCCCACAATATGCCCTTTGTAGCTTTGGCAACTGCTGCCGGTGTATGCCACCGCCCGCGGATGTCCTGCCGAATCAAAATCAACAATACCGTACTGCCTTACTTCGGGCGTGCCGAAAACATCAAAGTTTATTAACTCGTTCAAAATTCCCTGAGGTGAATACCCTCCTTCCATGTAACCGTGGGCATCCATCTGGTTTACTTCATTCCAAAGCGCTTGTGTGTGTATGGCGCCTTTACCCGGAATGATGTCGCTGATGATTCGACAACCCAAAGGCGGATTGGGTGCTTCAAGGCAACTGGCGCCTGCGCTACCCACCTCGCCCGTTACCGAGTCAACCGCCACAATTGAAAATGTATCTTGAGTATATGCAAAGGTTGCAATGCACCAAAGCAAAAAGAATGGTATCTGTTTTTTCATACAATCAGCTTTTTGTAAGTCAAAAATCACTTTGTGTCCTGCCTAAAGGTAACGAAACTCAGCTAAAAGGGTTGCGGTAAGAAAGTTAAAAGACAAAAAGCAAAAAGGGCTGCAAATGCAACCCTTTAGATTTTTTGTGGAAGTTACAGGATTCGAACCTGTGACCCTCTGCTTGTAAGGCAGATGCTCTGAACCAGCTGAGCTAAACTTCCTTTTTATGAAACGGACGGCAAATGTAATTTGAAAATTGATTTTTCAAAACCGCATCTCGTTTTTTTAGCGGGGGTGCAAATACTTCATCATTTCCACACGCACTATTTCTTTCAGTTTCGGAACATCTTCGGTGGTCATTCCTTTGGTTTCAATAGGTGTACTCCAATGCACTTCAACAGTTCCGGGAAAAAGCGACCACCCGCGCGGGTCGTTTAATTCGCGGGTTCCTATCAATGTTTGCACGGCAATGGGAACTTGTGCCATAATGGCTACTTTAAATGCTCCGTCCTTAAATTCTTTCAGTGGTTCATTGGTGCGGTTACGAGTGCCTTCGGGATAAATAAAAAGGCTTTCGCCTTTATGCAATGCTTCTACCATATAGCGGTACGATTTTTCGCGGCTTTCTTTGCTTTTGCGATCAACAATTATTGCCAGCATTTTTACCATGTAACCGAAGAAAGGGATGTATTTAACTTCCGCTTTGGCCAAAAACTTAACCGGCTGAGGCAAAGCCGATGCTCCTGCAATAATGTCTAACTGTGCACGATGGTTTGCCACAAACACGTAAGTCCTTTTTGCATCAATCTTCTCGGTTCCATTAACTTTTAAGCGAATACCGTTTATCCGAAGAAGAAATGGTGAGAGATAACGGCAGTTAATCCATACGCATTGCATGGCGTATTTTCTTCCGAATATCCCCAACACAACCGCATAAATGATGGTGAACAGTGCCACTACCAGCAGGAACCATGCAAAGCCCCATACCGCCCAAAGGAAGCCGAAAACGTTTA
The DNA here is from genome assembly GCA_026129525.1 of Chitinophagales bacterium. GTDB lineage: Bacteria > Bacteroidota > Bacteroidia > Chitinophagales > LD1 > Bog-950. The sequence continues at coordinate 244,829 of JAHCHW010000006.1, forward strand.
TTAAGAATTGCATGAAAGGAAGGAGGTTTTATCCTTCCAGTTCTCTAAGATACAACTGTACCGTGTTTTCCAAACCATAATAAAGGCAGTCGCGTACAAGGGCATGACCAATGGAAACCTCCAGCAAGCCGGGAACCTGCTGTTTAAAATAGCGGAGATTATCAAGATTTAGGTCGTGCCCGGCATTAATTCCCAAGCCAAGTTCATGGCAAATAGCCGCAGCATCCGAGAATTCCTTAACTGCATTTTCGCGGTTGGAATAATAATCGTGTGCATAAGGACCTGTGTAAAACTCTATGCGTTGTGTTCCTGCGGCTTTAGCACCTTCTAATCTTTCTCTAATAGGGTCAATAAACAGTGATACGCGTACGCTACAACTATTCAGTTCTGCTACTACCTCTTTCAGAAATGCAGCATGTGTAATTGTGTCCCAACCGTGGTCGCTGGTAAGTTGCCCGGGGGCATCGGGCACTAAAGTGCATTGGTGTGGTTTTACTTCGGTAACCATTTTCAAAAAATCAGGCGAAGGGTAGCCTTCAATATTAAATTCGGTAGTAACAATTTCTTTCAGCGCATATACATCGTTTTTGCGAATGTGCCGTTCATCGGGGCGGGGGTGAACCGTAATGCCCTGTGCTCCATAGCGCTCACAGTCTTTAGCAAACTGTACTACATCGGGAATATTTGCTCCGCGCGAGTTGCGGAGCAATGCTATTTTGTTTACGTTAATGGAAAGTCGTGCCATAAGACAAAAGTTATCGCAAAGAAAAACGCTTTAATGAAAAGAGGGCAATCGCAAAGCGATTGCCCTCTGTAATTTCTTAGCTAACTAATTTCTTTTAGTAGCGGTAATGCTCAGGCTTGTAAGGGCCTTCTTTTTTAACGCCTATGTAAGCGGCTTGTTTATCGTTCAATTCTTCCAATTCAACTCCAACTTTTTCCAAGTGAAGTTTAGCTACCATTTCATCAAGATGCTTGGGAAGTGTGTAAACGCGGTTTTCGTATCGCTCAGCATGTAACCAAAGTTCAATTTGAGCAATGGTTTGGTTGGTAAACGAATTGCTCATTACAAACGAAGGATGCCCGGTAGCACAACCTAAGTTCACTAAGCGCCCTTCAGCCAATACGATGATGTCTTTGTTGTCAATAGTATATTTATCTACTTGCGGTTTAATCACATCCTTGGTAGAGCCATAGTTGGCGTTCAGCCATGCCATGTCAATTTCGTTGTCGAAGTGCCCTATGTTGCAAACAACCGCATTGTGTTTCATGGCGCGGAAATGGCGCTCCTGAATAATATCGCAGTTGCCGGTTGCTGTTACAATAATGTCGGCTTCTTTTACTGCGTTATCCATTTTCTTCACTTCATAGCCTTCCATAGCTGCCTGTAAGGCGCAAATGGGGTCAATTTCAGTTACAATAACACGAACACCGGCATTGCGGAGAGAATCAGCAGAGCCTTTGCCCACATCGCCATAACCTGCCACTACAGCTACTTTTCCTGCCATCATTAAATCGGTTGCTCTGCGAATGGCATCTACCAAACTTTCGCGGCAGCCGTACTTGTTGTCGAATTTTGATTTGGTAACCGAATCGTTGATGTTGATAGCCGGAAGCAACAATGTTCCATTTTTTTCTCTTTCATACAAACGATGAACACCGGTAGTAGTCTCTTCCGAAATTCCTTTAATGCCTTGTACCAGTTCGGGGTATTTGTCGAATACCATATTGGTAAGGTCGCCACCATCATCCAAAATCATGTTCAACGCCTTTCCGCCTTCAAAGGCAAAAAGGGTTTGCTCAATACACCAGTCGAACTCCTCGTTATTCATGCCTTTCCATGCGTAAACCGGAATACCGGCAGCAGCAATGGCAGCGGCAGCGTGGTCTTGTGTAGAAAAAATATTGCAGGAACTCCAGGTAACTTCGGCACCGAGTTCTTTCAGCGTTTCAATAAGCACCGCAGTTTGAATGGTCATGTGCAAACAGCCTGCTATACGCGCCCCGGTAAGCGGCTTTTCCTTTCCGTATTTGGCGCGCAACGCCATTAAGCCGGGCATTTCTGCTTCTGCCAATTTAATTTCTTTGCGCCCCCACTCCGCAAGGCTAAGGTCTTTTACTTTGTACTTCAATTTGGATGTAGTTTCGGTTGATAACATGTTTTTACGAATTATTGAGGTGCGAATATAAGGAATACCCCACTAATGGACAGTATGTACCGAAACAAACGGACTACGCAACAAACTGATACCCTACCCCGCGAACGGAGTGAAAATGTTTAGGATTGGAAGGGTCTTTTTCGAAATGTTTTCTAAAAGTCATTATGAAGTTATCAATGGTGCGGGTTGAAGGGTAAACATCGTATCCCCAAATTGCTTTCAGAATATCCTGCCGCGACACAACATCGCCCTGCCTTGCAATTAGCAATTTAAGCAACATGGCTTCGCGTTTGGTAAGGTTAAATTTTTCGCCCCTATGGTTGACTACTTTATAGGTAATAAAGTTCACAGTGTTGCCGCTAAACTCATACTGATTCATTTCTGATTCGGCAACAGCGTTTCCGCGCTGGCTATGCTTAATCAGCACTTTAACACGCAGCAGTAGTTCTTCCAGATTAAAAGGTTTGGTCAGATAATCATCAGCCCCGGCTTTTAGTCCGTTAATTTTATCTTGTCCGGTATCTTTTGCCGTTAAAAACAAGACCGGTGTATGTTGGTCCGAAAGGCGTATGCGTTGACAAATAGTTAAGCCATCTAACTCCGGCAACATTATATCCAATATGAACAAGTTAAAGCGCTGGTCTTCTATTTTTTTCAGCGCTTTAAATCCCGAATCGGCAACTTCTACTTCGTAGCCTTCTATTTCGAGATTCATTTTTATGGCATCGCGCAGGTTTTCTTCATCTTCTACCAATAAAATACGCTGCTTGTTTTCAGTAGCCATTTATACGCTGTTTTATACAGAATATAATTATACAATGTATTTTCGTTCCGATTGTCATAGAAATGTAAAAAAAACAGGATTGTCCTTATTTAAAGGGGAATTTTAAGCGAAAAGCCGTGCCGCGGGGTTTATTATCTTCAATAGTTATGGAACCGCGGTAAATTTCCACAAACCGTTTTACGATGTATAAACCCAAACCGGTGCCCTTTGTTTTGCGGGTGTCTTCGTTGCCTATGCGGTAAAACTTCTTAAAAACATTCTCGCGCTCTTCTTCGGGTATTCCTGTTCCTTCATCGCAAACACGCAATTCAACGGAATGTTCAGTTTTCAGCAATTCTATTTTTATCAAAGTTTTTGGCTCGGAATACTTAATAGCGTTTTCAATCAAGTTTGTAACAACCGATGTAAAGCCAAGTTGGTCAATTGGGAGATTAATGTCCTTTTCGATGTTGGCTCGTATTTCAATTTCTTTTCTGTTTGATGCAAAACGGTCAAGAATACGTTCTGTAATTTCCGAAACATTGAGTGCCTCATTTGAAAATCCATGCTCTTCTCTTTCAATTTTAGCGGCAAACAACATGTTGTCCACTAAGGCTTCAAGTCGGTCTAAGTCACTGAGGGAATTGTTGATGAGTTTTTCCGATTGTTCTTGCTCCAACTTCCGCTTCATCATTGTTTGCAATGAAAGTTTAATGGTTGAGAGTGGAGATTTGAGTTCGTGTGTAATGGAAAGCAGAAAATTCCGTTGCTGAGCGGCCAGTTCAATCTCGCGTTTAAATACCCTGCGAACTACCAACAAGCCGGCAAAGAGCAAAACAAAAAACACGCTGCCCTCAGCAATTATCATTACCCGTTGCCGGTAGTGCTTGTTCAGCAGTTGCTTGTACTCGGCAGTTTTTTGGTAGTTGCCCCCTGGGTTTATGCGGTAAAACTGCTGTTCGTTTAATTCTACTTTTTCTTTGAATGCAGTTTCATTTTTTGCATATAGCAAATACCCCCACCACAGCGAAAAAATGATGATGTAGGTAAACACCACATAAAAAACCGCAAACGGGTTGTATGCAAATTTTACGGCAGGCATTGCATAAATATAGGGTTCTGTATTAAACGGGTGTATTTGAACGCCTTCAAAATTGGTTATTTTAGCCGCCCGTTTTCAGAGAGGGGTGTCCGAGTGGTTGAAGGAGCACGCCTGGAAAGTGTGTATGCGTGTAAAAGCGTATCGAGGGTTCGAATCCCTTCCCCTCTGCAATAATGTTTGACCAAAGGAAAGATGCCGGAGTGGTCGAACGGGACGGTCTCGAAAACCGTTATACTCGCAAGGGTATCGAGGGTTCGAATCCCTCTCTTTCCGCTACTTTTCAACGCTGAATACATCTAAGGCATTTTGCGTGGTAATCTCCGCTACCTCCTCATAGCTTTTATTGAGTGCTTCGGCAATTGCTTTGCAAACAAGTTTTACATACGAAGGCTCGTTGCGTTTGCCGCGATGCGGTACAGGAGTAAGATATGGGGAGTCAGTTTCGAGTACTATACGGTTTAATCCCACTTCTTTCAGTACATCGCGAAGATTAGTGTTTTTGTAGGTAACCACTCCTCCTATTCCTAAATACATTCCCAGCTCAATTACCTGTCTGGCTTCTTCCAGCGAGCCACTGAAACAATGAAAAATACCGGTTACTGTGCCGTTAAACTTTGCTACACTTATTATGCAGTCGGAAGTAGAATTTCGGCTGTGTATGGCTACGGGAAGTTTCCTGTTAATTGACCATTGCAATTGCTTTTCGAAGGCGTAAATCTGCTGTTCTTTAAAACTTACGTCCCAATAATAATCGAGCCCAATTTCGCCAATGGCATAAAACTTTTTTTCATCCAGGAATTTTTGCACCGTATTCAATTCGTCCTCAAAATTTTGCTTTACGCTGCACGGATGCAGCCCCATCATGGGTAACAACTCGCAGTTGGCATTTGACAGTTGGCTGAGCGAGACAAGCCGCTGATGGGTTTCGGAATCAATGGCAGGGAGAAAAATTTTTCGCACATCATTGTATTCGCAGCGAAGCAGCGTTTCCTTTAAATCTTCATCAAAATCTTCGAGGTATAAATGGCAGTGGGTATCAATCAGCATAATGCCTCAAACTTAAAACCTTGTGCCGAAAAATGTTCTAACACTTTAGGCAAGGCATACAATACTTTTTCTTTCGCCTTCAAACTATCGTGAAACACCACCACCGAACCGACTTCTGCATTTTGCAAAACATTGCCTAACACTTTCTCTTTCGGAACCGCTAAATCGAAATCATAACTTAACACATCCCACATAACAATAGAGTATTTAGACTTGAGTGTTGCGTATTGTGAAGGTTTTAGCTTTCCGTAAGGAGGACGAAAGACGTTGGCTACAGGTGGTAAACAGTAGGCTGACAAAGCAGCCTTACAACGTTCGATGTTTTCAAAATAAACTTCATCGCTTGTTTTCCACCCGTTCAAATGGTCGTAAGTATGATTGCCTATGGAATGCCCTTCATCCAATGCTTGCTTTAAAATTTCAGGATTTGCTTCTGCGTTTTTTCCAATACAGAAAAAAGTGGCTTTCGCATTCCACTTTTTCAGTTCAGCCAAAACAAAGGGAGTAACTTCCGGTATAGGTCCATCATCGAACGTTAGATAGAGCACTTTTTCGTTGGCATCCACTTTCCAAATACATTCCGGATACACTGCTTTTAACAGTAAAGGTGTTTTGGTAAAAATAAGCGCATCAAGCATTCGGCAAATGTCGGAATATCCCGCATTTGCTATTCCCTTGTAAAAACTATTTTCGCCACTCCAAAACCGGAACGTATGAGCAGAAGAGTGAGAGTGCGCTTTGCCCCAAGCCCCACAGGACCTTTACACATGGGCGGGATTCGCACAGCCCTTTACAACTATTTGCTGGCAAAGCAGCAGGGTGGTGATTTTATTCTGCGTATTGAAGATACCGACCAAAACCGTTATGTACCGGGTGCTGAGCAATATATTATTGACTCGCTGAAATGGTGTGGTATTGAGCCAAACGAAGGAGTAGGATTTGGCGATGGCCCCCACGCGCCTTACCGTCAAAGCGAGCGAAAGCATCTGTATCGTGAGTATGCCGATAAACTGATTGCTTCCGAGAATGCGTACTACGCGTTTGACACAGCCGAAGAATTAGACCAAATGCGCCAGAATCTGCAAGCACAAGGTGTTCCTAATCCGGCTTACAATTCGGTTACGCGCCAATACATGAAAAACTCACTTACGCTTTCGCACGATGAGGTAGAACGCAGACTGGCAAGTGGCGAACCGTACGTAATTCGCTTTAAAATGCCGCGTAATGAAGAAGTAAAATTTCATGATGAAATACGCGGATGGGTGGTGTTCAATACTTCGCAATTAGATGATAAGGTATTGTTTAAAAGCGATGGCATGCCTACCTATCATTTGGCAAACGTGGCAGACGATTACATGATGCAGATAACCCACGTTATTCGCGGTGAAGAATGGTTAAGTTCGGCACCGTTGCATGTATTGCTGTATCGTGCGTTAGGAATTGAAGAAGCAATGCCAAAGTTCGCGCACCTCTCCCTTATACTGAAGCCCGATGGCAATGGGAAGTTGAGCAAGCGCGATGGAGACCGACTCGGCTTTCCTTCCTTTGCACTCAACTGGACCGACCCCGAAAGCAAAGAAACTTCGATAGGGTACCGCGAGCGTGGATTTTTTCCGGAAGCTTTTATCAACTTTTTAGCGCTTTTAGGTTGGAACCCGGGAGGCGATGTTGAAGTAATGAGCAAAGAAGAAATGATAAAACTTTTTTCGCTCGAAAAAGTACATAAAGCCGGAGCGCGGTTCGATTTTGAAAAGGCAAAATGGTTCAATCATCAATATCTTAAACAAAAGCCTGAAGCAGAACTGGCAGAAGCAATAAAAGAACAACTTCTTGCCAAAGGTTATTCGTTCGATGCAAATTATGTTGCCGGCTTTTGCCGCCTTATGAAAGAACGCGCCACATTTCTGAACGATTTACTGGAACAAGGGTATTACTTTTTCGAAGACATTAAAACCTATGACACCGAAACGCTGAAGAAGAAATACAAAAAGGAATTGCGTTCAACCTTCGATAACATAACTGAAACAATCAGCGCTGCTTCCGATTTTTCGGCAACCGGTTTAGAAACAATTCTGAAAGAGTTTATTTCTACCAACGGATTAAAAATTGGAGAAGTAATGCCCGTGTTGCGATTGGCATTGGCAGGAACCATGCAGGGCCCAACGGTGTTCGACATGATGGCGTTGCTCGGAAAAGAAAAAACCATTGCCCGTTTAAAAAAATCATTCAATTATTTTGATTCTTTGTAAAACATTATTTTCGGGAACAAGACCATAAAAAATAATTTTGAAAACAGTTTTGTTACTCAAAAAATCTAACACTAAATTCGTAAGCACTAAATTTCAATAACCCTTAAACAAACACCTATGCCACGCAAAAAACGCCAGGACGAAGAACCGGAATTGGATGATGAAGATGAATTGGAAGATGAAGAATTGGATGAAACGGATGAATATGAAACTGCCGATGATGAAGAGGCAGAAGGTGAGCCTTCCGATGACGACATCAAGAATTTGAAAGACCTCGAAGAGTTTGACGACATCATCGAAAAAAAATCAGCCGGAAAAGGAAGAAAAGCCTCCAGCAAAGATGAGTATGACGATGAAGACTTTGAAGAGTTTGACGACTTTGGTGAAGAAGACGAAGATGACTTTGGAGGTGGAGGAAGTTTTGATGATGATTATTAAAAAATCATACCACAATTTTTTAAAAGCAGGTGCATTCCACACCTGCTTTTTTATTTCTTTGCCTTTATGAACCGACCTGTAAGAGTGCTTGTTGCCAAAGTTGGATTAGACGTGTATGTGCTATTCACAGGTGGTGGTATAGTTCCTGAGGATAAGAATATAGAAGGACTTAATATTTTTTGGTGGCAATCAAAAACTTAGCTAACAGAGTGCGATTGCTTTGCCGATGTAATTATTGCAAAGTTATATTTGAGTAATAAGGGCTGATGAAAGCGTATCCGATGAACATGAACTTCAACTCATCAGCTATCTTAAAGCTACTGAAATAGAAGTAGGAATCTTGTTCAACTTTGGTGAAAAACTTGAGATAAGAAAAAATGTATTCTCCAATTAGGGAAAGAGTCAGCGGTCATCCTAAAAATCAGCGTCATCTGCGTGCCATTGTCTAACTCCAACCATCTTATCGTCATTTGCGGTCCCACTGCCGTAGGGAAAACTTCGTTGGCTATAGAAATTGCCAAGCGGTACCATGCCGAAATCGTTTCTGCCGACTCGCGTCAATTCTACCGCGAAATGAACATTGGCACAGCAAAACCTACCACGCAGCAGTTAGCCGAAGTTCCTCACCATTTCATCAACAACATTTCTATACACAATAAAAGTTACAATGCGGGCAAGTATGAGTACGAAGTGCTGGAATTTTTAGAAAAGTATTTTAGAGAAAAGGAAGTAGCCGTAATGGTGGGCGGCTCGGGCTTATTTATCAATGCCGTGTGCAGCGGTTTCGATAAGTTCGAGAAGGAAGACGACCGCCAACTTTGGGTTACCCGTAAATTTCTGAACACCAAAGAACTCGACTGGCTACAGCAGGAAGTAGAGCGCTTAGACCCCGAGTATTACGCTACAGTTGATAAAAAGAATCCGGTTCGGCTGAAACGGGCTTTGGAAATTATTTACACCACCGGCAAAAAATATTCGGAACAACGCATCGGTAAAAAAACCGAACGCCCTTTCCACATCATAAAAATAGGGTTGAGTTTGCCCCGCGAAATACTTTACGAGCGAATAAACCACCGCGTAGATGAAATGATGGAAGCTGGTTTACTTGAAGAAGTAAAACAACTTTACCTGCACAAAAAACTGCATACCCTCAACACCGTTGGCTACACTGAACTTTTTGATTTTATTGACGACAAAATTTCGCTGCCCGATGCCGTGGCGCTCATTAAACAAAACACCCGCAACTACGCCAAGCGGCAAATGACGTGGTTTAAAAAAGACGATGGCATAAAGTGGTTTCAGCCGCAACAAGCGGAGGAAATCAGATCCTACATCGAAGAAAAAATTACCGAGTAGCCGGTTAAAGGAATTACAGATTGTTCCAAATCCGTAACTATGCAATTCTGTAAATTGTGAGGTCAGCATTCAGCAAATACTTTTCTATCCCCCGTATTATCATCCACCTGATGCTGGCTGATGTAGCTATTCAGCTAATCAACTCGGCTTTTACGCTCCTGCTCAATTACATGATGCTCGACCACGGGTTTAAAGATTTTGAGATTGCGAGCATGGTGGGCAACCGTTATCTAACGGTGCTGCTGTGCTCGGTACCGCTGGCGCTTTGGGTAAAGGGCAAATCATTGAAACCTTTTATGCTGGCGGGCGCCATTTCTTCACCTATTGTAGCATTGTTACTCATATTCGGCATTCACACACACAACTCCGAACTGATTCGCATTCTTATGTCCTTGTGGGGAGTTACGTTTTCGTTGGTGCAAATTCTGGTAATGCCTTACATTTTACTCAACGGCAGCAAAGAACACGAAACTGAAAGCATTGCCCTGTTTTTTGCGGCAGGTAATTTTACATTGATACTTACAGGAGTTTTCAGTTTTGCTTTACCTAAACTGCATTCCTTCTTCGATACAGAAAAACTGCTCGTTATGTATTCTGTATTGGGGTTTGCCGGTATCTATTTCATTAAGCAACTTCCGGCAACGGAAAATTTGGGTACAAAAATTCCGTACCGCAACATACATACCGACTACGACTGGAATCGTATAGTGCAGGCGGTTATTCCAACTTTCCTGATTGCGTTGGGCGCAGGGTTTACCATTCCGGTTATCAATCTGTTTTTTCACGATGTACACGGCATGGAAGCGCCTGCTTTTTCACTGATGAACTCCATCGCTTTTTCGCTGGTGGTTGTTTCCGGATTACTGATTCCTGAAATAAAAAGGAGGTTTGGCTATCAGGTAGCTATTACTCTTGTTCAAAGCCTTGCGGTGTTTTTGTTGTTTGCCATGGCAACTACCGAATGGTATAATCATTTGCCAATTGGAATTATAGTGGCTGCTGTTACTTTTACGCTTCGCCAGCCGCTAATGAATATGGCAGCACCCATGACCAGCGAACTGACCATGAACTATGTGGGCGAAAAAAACCGCGAAATGATTTCTGCCATCAATGCCAGTATATGGAGTGGTTGCTGGTTTGTGAGCGCAAAAATTTTCTCCGTTTTGCGTGAAGCGGAAGTTACATACAGCAACATTATTTTTATTACGGTAGCGCTGTACATAGTTGGTGTAGCATGGTATTATTGGCTCATTAAATCGCACGAAAAAGGAAGCCGTTATGCGTAAAATTGGTTTGCTAAGCGATACACACGGCTATCTCGACAAAAAAATTGTTGAAGTGTTTAAGGATGTTGATGAAGTATGGCATGCCGGTGATTTAGGCGCTATTGAACTTTGCGATGAACTGAAAAAATTTAAACCGTTTTATGCCGTTTACGGAAACATTGACGGAAAGGAAATTCGGACAGAATATCCGCTCAATTTGGTTTTGAAACGCGAAGGATTAACCATACTGATAACACACATTGGCGGCTACCCCGGAAGCTACGAACCCAAAGCGCGCAAAAAAATTGAAGAGATAAAGCCGGATATTTTTGTTTGCGGGCATTCGCACATTTTAAAAGTTATGCGCGATGAAAAATACGGCAATATGCTGGTGATGAACCCGGGCGCAGCAGGCGTGCAGGGTTTTCATAAAGTAAAAACGGTTCTTCGCTTTACGCTAAACAACGGAAAGGTAGAAAACCTTGAAGCGGTAGAGTTGGGAAAGAGAGGGGAAATCGGCTAATATTGCTGCCCTCATGGACAAAACCCAACATCGCGATTTACTTACCAAAGCCTATAACATTAAGCAACGCTTTTTGGCGATGTATAAAATGGCGAATGCGGGTCATGTAGGGTGCTCGTTGAGTGTAGCAGAGATTATCACTTTTGTTCGTTTCGGGTGGATGAAGGATAGCGATGAGTTGATTCTTTCGAAAGGACATGCAGCAGCAGCGTTGTATTCTATGCTGGCAGAAGACGGAACGCTAACCGAAGAGGATATTCAAACTTTTTACAAGAACGGAACTTACTTGGCGGCTCATCCACCGGTAAACAAACTGAAGCGAGTACCTTTTGCCACCGGCAGTTTGGGGCACGGGCTTTCGTTAGCAGCGGGCTTAGGTATTGCCAACAAATTGAAGAAAACCGACAAGCAGATTTTTTGCATTACATCCGATGGAGAAATTAACGAAGGTTCCACGTGGGAGGCAGCGCTGTTTATAGCGCATCACAAGCTTACGAACGTTGTTTGGCTTATTGACCGCAACCAATTGCAGGGTTACGGAAGAACAGAGGATGTAATGAAGTTAGACCCGCTTGACAAAAAATTAGAAGCCTTTGGGTTTAATGTTGTTATTGCCGATGGGCATGATTTTAATTCTCTCGAAACTTGTCGGCTGTCAACTGTCAACTGTCAACTGCCAACGGTTATTGTTTGCAATACTACCAAAGGACACGGTTGGAAAACATACGAAGACAAAGTGGACTGCCATTATTTACCCATGAAAGATGAGCAGTATGCATTGGTAACAGCAGAAGTGCGAAACAGTTTTGAGAAACAAATGGCATTGGTAAAATGAGAGTTGAATTTGCACAAGCGATGCTTAACGCGTTTGACCGGAACGACAACCTTGCATTCATTACCGGTGATTTGGGCTATATGGCATTGGAAAAAGTGCAGGTAAAATTCGGTGAGCGATTTATAAATGCAGGCGTTGCCGAACAAAACATGATTACTGTGTCGGCTGCAATGGCACACGAAGGTTTTATTCCGTTTGTTTACAGCATTTCACCGTTTGTTACCCTTCGTCCTTACGAGCAAATACGCAATGATGTTTGTCTGCACAATCTCCCCGTAAAGTTAGTGGGCAACGGTGGTGGCTACGGCTACGGAATAATGGGGGCCACCCACCATAACATTGAAGACATTGGTGCCATGCGTATTCTGCCGAACATGAAAGTGTATGTACCTTTCACGGCAAGCGATGTAGAGCAGGCGGTTGGGCAAATGATTGCCGATAAAAATCCGAATTACCTGCGCTTAAATATGGGAGCAAAGATTCCGCAAGAGGTTGCCCCTTTTGCACAATGGAGAAAAATTAAAGATGCCCGCCTGCCGGACGGGCAGGGCACTAAAAGCGTAGTGGTAGGCACCGGACCGGTAACCGAACACATCCTCAATTCAGCATTAGCTGATGATTTGGAAGTTTGGGTGGTATCTATCTTTCCCATCACTCAACTTCCGGCTGAATTGATTGCCTCCATTAATGCAACGCAAAAACTAATTACAATTGAAGAGCACACAGGGGAATGTGGTTTGTGCGAAACACTTTCTTACCATTTAATGAACCACCTTACTTCCAACATAAAGACGCTTTCGCTTGCTGCCAACGGCTATCCAAGCGGCAGGTATGGCGACCAGAAGTTCCATCAGGCTGAGAATAGTTTGGGAGGAGAAGCGATGATAAGCGCGCTGAATCAATTCCTACAGTAGAACATTTACTGTCGCCTTTTTTACATATTTACACCGTGACCCTACAGGAAAAAATACAAGCCGAAGTTTTAAGGTTAGAAGGACCCATTGTGGTTTTCGGGGCAGGTGGTTTTATTGGCGCCAACCTGGTTCGTTCGTTGTTGCAATACCGTAACGATGTGTATGCCGTTACCAGCAAACCTTTTATCCCCTGGCGGTTAGATGATGTTAATCCGAACAACATTCTTCACTGCAACATCACCAAGAAAAACCAGATTGAGCGCATTTTCAACGAGCATCGTTTTAAAACCATTTTCGACTTAGCTGCCTACGGTGCTTACAGCAAGCAAAACGATGTTGACCTTACCTACGAAACCAACTTTATCGGTTTGCTCAATCTGCTCGAAGTTGCTTCGCAGTTTGCCATCAATGCATTTGTTCACGCAGGTAGTTCATCGGAGTACGGATTGAATGCAGCCGGGCCTAAGGAAGATGCGCCCCTTCTTCCCAATTCGCATTATGCCGTTACCAAAGCAGGCGCGGCACACATGATAAAGTTTTACGGCACCATTAAAGAAATGCCGGTAATGAATATTCGCTATTATTCTGTTTTTGGGCCTTACGAAGAACCCGACCGCTTAGTGCCGGTGCTGATTGATAAAGGTGTGAAAGGCACTTATCCTCCGTTAGTGCAGCCCGATATTTCGCGCGATTTTATTTATGTGGACGATGCCATTTTTGCTACGCTGCTTTGTGCTACAAAAATTCAGCACATAAAAGGGCAATCGCTCAATATTGCCAGCGGAACAAAAACTACCATCCGCGATATTGCTGCTGCCATTAAAGATATTTTCGGAATTACCACCGAACCGGAGTGGGGCGATTTCCCAAACCGCAAGTGGGATTTAAAAGAATGGTATGGCGATGCTTCTCGCGCAAAAGAGCTCATAGGCTGGCAGAACGAAACCTCACTGAAAGAAGGATTAAAGAAAACGTACGAATGGCAGAAAAACTATTCGCGCCCGCTGTACGAGAAAAAGCTGATGCAGGATAAAATACGGCATAAACTCAGTGCCGTTATTGCCTGCTACCGCGATGAGCAGGCTATTCCGTACATGCACGAACGCCTTACCAGAACATTCCAAAAAATTGGGGTGGATTACGAAATAATTTTCGTGAACGATTGCTCGCCCGATAACACCAATGAGGTATTGCAAAAATTGGTGAACGAAGATGACCATGTAATTGCCATTGAGCACTCGCGCAATTTTGGTTCGCAGTCGGCTTTCCTGTCGGGCATGGAAATTTCTACCGGTGACGGGGTCATTCTCCTAGATGGCGATTTGCAAGACCCGCCCGAGTTGATTGAAGATTTCTACAAAAAATATTTGGAAGGATACGATGTAGTGTACGGCAGGCGCGTTGCCCGCGAAGGCAATCAAACACTCGTTACTTTCTACAAATTATTCTACCGCTTGTTCCGTAGTGTAAGTTATGTGCCTATGCCTTTAGACGCAGGCGACTTTAGTTTGATGGACAGAAAAGTGGTAGATGAATTAGTGAAGCTGCCCGAAACCGACCAGTTTATGCGCGGGCTGCGCGCATGGGTTGGCTTTAAGCAAACAGGCGTGGACTATGTGCGCCCCGAAAGAATGTTTGGGGTTACTACCAACAATATGCGTAAAAATTTGGCATGGGCGCGCAAAGCTATTTTCAGTTTCAGCTTTGTGCCTTTAGAACTGCTCACTTACATAGGTTGGACGTTAACCGCAGTTTCGTTTGTAGCTATAATCCTGCAAATAATCGCCTACTTTATGGTAAGCAATGTGCCGCATGGTATTACTACCATTATTGTGCTCATTCTGTTTTTTGGAGGATTGAACATGCTTGCCATTTCCATTCTTGGCGAGTATCAGGCAAAGATTCTGGAAGAAACTAAACGCAGACCAAAGTACATACGCAGAAATGTGTACCGTAAAAGTTACTAGCATGAAACACCTGACTATTTTCAGCTTACTTATTACCTTTTGTTTTGTACAAGTTAACGGACAGGATAGCACCGATACTCGTGTGTTTACTTTTGTTGAACAAATGCCGGAGTTTGCAGGTGGCGATGCGGCTTTAGTAACGTTTATTGGTGAGAATATTCGCTATCCTCAACTTGAAAGAGACAATAACATAGAGGGGAAGGTTTTTATTCGTTTTGTGGTTATGGAAGACGGCAGCGTTGACAGCGTAGAAGTAATCCGGAGCGTGAGTCCCGGCATAGATGCCGAAGCCTTGCGGGTGGTACGTATGTTGCCAAAATTTGCCAAACCCGGTTACCAGCAGGGGAAAGCAGTTAAAGTTTACTACACTTTGCCTATCTCTTTTAACCTAACCGGACCCGAACCTAAAAGCATTGACAAAAAGAAAAAAGGAAAGCAGTCTTAAAACTACTTCTCTGCTAAAATCACCGTTTGTGCACCAAAATATTTTCCCAAAAAGGGGATTTTTTCCAGCAGCGGCTGAAAAAAGTAAATAAGTTTTGAAGGAAACTCCGGAAAGAAAAAAGGCACAAAGCCTATAAACGAAAGATGCTTTATCTGCAAGCCATTATCAGCGCAAATTTTTTGAAGGAAAGAAGAAGTAAACGATTGCTCTTCGTGCTGAATGTGGTACTCGCTGTTTTTTTCTATCCACTTTAAAATGGGGTTGTTGCCGTTGGGTTCAATAATTATAATTCTGTTGCTCAACAAGGCTGCATTTTTTATTGCTTCCGATTGGGTAGGCAAATGATGAATTACCCCGCGAATAACTGCTACATCAAATTTCCGTTCAGGAAAAGTTGTTACATCTAACACATTACCTACTATGAACGAGCAGGCAGGATATTTTTTTTGCGCCAAACCTATAGCTTCCGAAGCAGGGTCGAAACCGGTGAATGCAATATCAGGCAAACGTTGTTTTAGCTCGGCTGTGTAAGTTCCATCGCCACAGCCTATGTCAATCACTGCTTTTACATTGCCAATTTTCTTTAGCAGTTTTTCGGTTTCATCGGTTATCCGCTTGTTGGAAACAACCGATGAGTAAGGTGCATTGCTGGTATAGCGGTAGCCTTCGTTTGCCAGCACATCGCTGTTAAACTCGCTTACATTTTTCTTTACAGTTGCGGTTGTATCTGCCATTCTATCGTTTAATCGGGGCTAATTTATGTATAAATGAGTATCTGCACATGGAGGCACGTTGAGTCAGAAAACCGGACATTTACGTTTTAACTATGAAGAAATGTAAATACGGTAGCATTTCAGCGAATAAAAAATATCTTCGGACGAGAGTTATTGAATTGATGAGAAGACTACAGCCCCTGTTCATTCTATTGTTATTGTTTCCGTTTGTCCACTACGGACAGTTTTCCGGCAATGATTTATTGAAGATATTAGGTGAAACACCTGCTTCCCAAAATTTTGAAAAGTTCAAATCGCAATGGCACCTCAATGCCAACTTTCAAAATACCGAAAAGGGGATTGAACTCAAATTGAACCGTGCAACAAACAAGATAGATACGCTTGTTTTAAGCGGCTACAGTTATACTTCAGGCAACGCTTCCTTTAAATTATTTACATCAGCTGTGCCTTTCGGCATTGTGTTTTCCGACAATGTGGATGCGTTGCAGCGCAAAACAGGTTCGTCTTCCATTAAAGCGGATAAAGCATTTTTGTTGCAGTCCTCAGGCACTATGGTGTTGGTAAACTATTTTTCGTACGGCAAGATTCAGTATCTCAAATTTTTCAGCGGCTCCTCACCTTTGTTATCCGGAACAAACAATACATCCTCTACTACAACTGCAGTAAAAAGCAGTACACCGGTAGTTGTCCCTGTAACTCCGGCAAACAAAGATTTGGCTAATGCACCGGTGCCAAAAGCAGAAATTAAAACATCACCGGCAGCAGCAAGTCCCGAAAAGGCACCTGCACCGGCAACAACTGCTTTGTTGAAGAATGCGATTCTGAAAGTATTCCGCTCGTTCAGCGAATCTTCTTTCTCCAATCTTAAAACCACCGAGCGAAAAGAGAGCAACACATGGAACTACAAATACACGTACAACACTAACGTTAAAATACCTGGCGAGAAGTACAACATGGTTTACAGTTTTCCGTTTGTGCATTCGCAGTTAGATTTTGTTTCGGTGTTGGAGGAAACCGATAAGTACGACAAAAGCTTTGAAGCCGTTTATAAAAGTTACGAAAAACAATTGACCGAAACCCTCAAGCCTGCCGATGGCTGGACAGGCAAATGTATGCCCAACTACGACAAAAGCCCTCTAAGCGATGTGGAGTTTAAACATACTCACTACGGGTCGGTAATACTTGATTACTCCAAAACCCCCAAAGGCAAACATATTCTTTACCTGCGCTTTTTGCCGAATTCGTTTTAGCAGGTATGTTTTAGAGTTCTGCCTTAGGGTAGTTAGCGTTGAAGAACTAAAGATTACGGTACCCTATAAGCCTGCGCCATGGGTTGAAGCGAAGTAGTTTTACGGTAAATGCCCGCAACGAAAACAATAACAACCGCAAAGGTGGTGGCGGTGGTAAGCACAGGCATGGAGGCGGAGGCGGTAAGCACAAAAACTTTAAGAAAAGAAGATAGAAAGCAAAGAGGTTGCCGCAGAAAGGCAGTCTCTTTTCATTTTAGTAAATTTGTTTCGTTTAAGTATGAGATTTATAGTCATTCTGCTTTTTCTTCCGTTGCTCACTACCGCATCTGCTCCTCAAGAAACAAAACCCTTTAAGCGTGTTGAAGTAGCCTATTCTTTTTCGCCAATGGTAACGTATCGGTGGCTCACAAAAAATTCTTTCGGGCCAAACAGTTTTGATGCTGCAATGCAAAAAGAGATTATGAGAGGACGTAACAAACGGGAAGTAGAACAATTCGGTTTTATAACCGGAGCGCGGGCAAGGGTAAACGTGGTAAAATACTTTGCTATTGAAAGTGGGGTGGAGTATTACCTGCATCGGTACATGTATAAAGGCGACCTTTTTTACCTTACCACTTTTAATGGTTCAGCGCTAGATACAGTGGGCACCTACAAGGCAAATTACCTCTACAACTATCATTATTTAAAAATTCCTGTAGCATTCACTTTTACGGCAGGCAAGGGAAAATTCAGAGCGGTATTCAGCTTTGGAACAGGGTTAGATGTTTTTCTCAAACTAACCCAAACCACCAAATCAGTTATGAACGGGGTCAAAAAAACTATGACAGAAACAAGTTCCGAACCCTTTGTAAAGTTTAACCTTACCCCCTTTGCCGGTATTGGGTTTGAGTATGCTATAACCGGTAGCATGAAAATCCGTGTACTCCCTTTTGCTCAAATGCAGGCATTGAAAAATATTGATGCTCCCATTACCGAGCGCCTATGGGGTGGAGGAGTAAATCTTTCGTTCAGTTACGGTTTTATTGATGTAAAAAACAGAGAGTAGCCACTCAACAACAAACTGTTTATACCTTCAGTCCGATTTACTTTATACACTCACTTGAATTAAGGATTTTAGTTTTGGAATAAGTATCCGTCTAACTGCTAATTACTATCTACTCAATACTCAATACAACTTCTTATGTCAAACAGTTTCGAAGTAACCGGAGGCAAAAAACTTAAGGGAGAAATTACTCCGCAAGGCGCTAAAAACGAAGCGCTGCAAATTTTGTGCGCGGTATTGCTCACTCCCCAAAAAATTACCATCTCTAATATTCCCGCCATACGCGATGTGCTGGCATTGATTGATATTCTGAAAGACCTGGGTGTTAAGGTGGAGAAGAAGAATGTGGACACATACACTTTTCAGGCAGACAATGTTGATTTGGAGTATCTGAAAACCGACACCTATAAAAAGAAAGGAGCGGCTCTTCGGGGAAGTATAATGATTATGGGCCCGCTGCTTACACGCTTTAAAAAAGCATATCTGCCTAAACCCGGTGGTGATAAGATTGGCAGAAGAAGATTAGATACGCACTTTCTCGGTTTTGAAAAACTCGGAGCTAAATTTAACTACGATAACAACGAAACATTTTACAGCGTGGAGGCAAGCAACCTGCATGGCACTTACGTTTTGCTTGATGAACCATCGGTAACCGGAACAGCCAATATTGTAATGACGGCTGTAATGGCAAAAGGCAAAACCACCATTTTCAACGCGGCTTGCGAGCCTTACCTACAACAACTTTGCGAAATGCTCAACCGCATGGGCGCAAAAATTACCGGAGTAGGCTCTAATCTACTACACATTGAGGGCGTTGACTACCTCGGAGGAACCGAACACCGCATGTTACCCGATATGATTGAAATTGGCTCGTTTATCGGTTTGGCAGCTATGACACAAAGCGAAATCACCATCAAGAACTGCCGTATTGATATGCTCGGCAATATTCTTCCGGTGTTCGAAAAATTGGGAATTGAAATGGAATACCGCGGAGATGATATCCATATTCCGGCACGCGAGCATTTCGAAATTCAACGCTTTATTGACGGCTCCATTCTTACCGTTGCCGATGGACCCTGGCCCCTCTTTACGCCCGATTTAATTTCTATTGTACTTGTTACTGCCACACAAGCAAAAGGTAGTGTGCTTATTCACCAAAAAATGTTTGAAAGCCGCCTGTTTTTTGTTGACAAACTGATTGACATGGGCGCGCAAATTATTCTTTGCGACCCGCACCGTGCTACCGTTATCGGTATTGATCGCGCTTACAAACTTCGCGGTATAACCATGAGTTCGCCCGATATACGCGCAGGTGTTGCTCTGCTTATTGCCGCACTAAGTGCCGAAGGAAAATCCATCATCAACAACAGCGAACAAATTGACCGCGGCTACCAGCGTATTGATGAGCGGTTGAATGCTTTGGGAGCGCAAATCAAGCGTGTATAACCCTGCCACAATTTCAATAGCCGCCTCTTAGTCATTCAATTTCAGTCTTTAACCGTCAATTTGTCGTTTCTGCCCTAAAAGGCAAAATAATTGATATTCGCATGGCTAAAATTGAGAAACCATGCAGGATAACAACGATAAAGATAACTTGAAAGAGCGCGTTGA
This sequence comes from Chitinophagales bacterium, assembly GCA_026129525.1. Classification (GTDB taxonomy): domain Bacteria; phylum Bacteroidota; class Bacteroidia; order Chitinophagales; family LD1; genus Bog-950. The sequence goes on from JAHCHW010000006.1 coordinate 264,529, forward strand.
AGATTTAAAAAATCAGGTAACCGAAAAGGCAACCGAGTTTGCTGCCGAAGCAAAAGAGAAAGCGGAAAACCTTGCCGAAAAAACTTTAGATGCTGCCGAGAAAATAATCAATGATGTGTTTAAGAAGAACAAACCGGAAGATGCCGATTTTGAGGAAGTAGCTACCGACCCCAAAGACATTGAAATTGCCGAGCTTAAAAAGGAACTGGATGAACTGCGCGACAAGTATGTGCGCCTATATGCCGATTTCGATAATTTCCGTAAGCGCACCGCAAAAGAAAAGCTGGAAATTGTACAGTTGGCAGGTAAGGATGTAATAATTGGTTTATTGCCTGTGCTCGATGATTTTGAACGTGCCGTAAAAGCACTGGAAGGCAAAGAAGAAAGCGCCTCTGTCCGCGAAGGCATGTTGCTCATTCACAATAAACTCCTGAATTACCTTACAGCAAAAGGAGTAAAAGCAATGGAAACAAAAGGACAGGAGTTTAATGCCGATGTTCACGAAGCGGTAACTGAAATTCCTGCACCAACTCCCGAACTTGCCGGTAAAGTGGTTGATGAAATTGAAAAGGGATATTATCTGAATGAAAAAATTATACGCTTCGCAAAAGTGATTGTAGGAAAGTAAACGGAGGGTTTTAAAAATGGCGAAGAGAGATTATTACGAAATATTAGACGTGCCTAAAACCGCTACTGCCGAGGAGATAAAAAAGGCTTATCGGAAAGTAGCGCTTAAGTACCACCCCGACCGCAATCAGGGCGATAAGGCAGCCGAAGAGAAATTTAAAGAAGCAGCCGAAGCCTACGAGGTATTAAGCGATTCGCAGAAAAAAGCTCAGTACGATCAGTTTGGTCATGCAGGTATGAACGGAGGCGGAGGCTATGGAGGCTACAGCGGTGGCGGCATGAACATGGAAGACATCTTCCGCAACTTTGGCGATGTTTTCGGTGGCGGAGGAGGCGGAGGTTTCGACCCGTTCGAAACTTTTTTTGGTGGTGGTGGCGGAAGGCAAACACGCACCCGCGGCAAACGCGGCAGCAATCTTCGCATAAAAGTGAAACTTACCCTGAAAGAAGTTGCAGAAGGTGTTCGCAAAACCATAAAGGTTAAAAAGCAGGTTGAATGCGGTACTTGCCATGGCAGCGGAGCAAAAGATGCGAGTTCAGTGGGTAAATGCGCTACTTGTGGAGGCAGCGGTGTAATGCGAAAAGTTACCAATACCATTTTAGGGCAAATGCAAACTACGGCTACCTGCTATGCTTGCAATGGCAGCGGTCAGCAAATCACTAAAAAGTGTACATCGTGCTCGGGCTTGGGTGTTGTATATGGCGAAGAAAATTTGAGTATAGAAATTCCTGCAGGCGTGCAGGACGGCATGCAACTTTCCATGAGTGGCAGAGGAAATGCCGGTGAGCAAGGCGGACCCGCTGGCGACTTAATTATTCTGGTTGAAGTAGAACAGCATCCCGAGTTGGAAATTGACGGACAGAACCTGATTTACAATCTGCACATCAGTTTTATTGATGCCGTGCTGGGCAGCAGTGTGGAAGTACCAACCATTGAAGGCAAAGCGAAGTTCAAAATTCCACCGGGCACGCAAGCGGGAAAAATTTTCCGGTTAAACGGCAAAGGTTTACCTGCCGTAAATGCTTATGGCAAAGGCGACCAGTTGATATTGGTGAACGTTTATACACCTACCGAAATCAGCGCGGAAGAAAAAAAGTTACTCGAAAAACTTCGCGAAAGCGAAAACTTTAAACCCAAACCCGGTGCAAAAACCGAGAAAGGTTTTTTTGACCGGATGCGCGATTTTTTTGGGGAGTAACATTTCTCCCGCCATACACACATCTTTTATACTTTCGTTCTAAACGTTGTTTCAACAGATATGAAGAATTTTCTTTTAGCTACTGCTTTGCTTTTGGCATTTTCTGCCTTTTCGCAAATTGAAGTTTCCGAAATTAATTACAACTCCGACTCTACATTTAATTCGGGCAACTGGGTTGAAATTCGCAACCGCGGAAATACCACTGTTAACCTTACCGGCTGGCAAATGACCGATGCAAGCCCGTTTCATATTTTCAATTTTCCTGTTAATCAAACATTGGCTCCGGGCGCTTACTTAGTAATAGCCGATGATACCGTTAAATTCAAAAACATTTTTCCGGGTGTAACCAATGTAATTGGCGAGTTAGGTTACGGACTCAGCAATAACTCTGATACCATCACAATTTATGATAACAACGGGAGCGTGGTGTATAACATGGCATACTGGGATTCTTCGCCCTGGCAAAAAACAGCCGATGGTTTAGGTCGCACACTCGAACTTCGTAATCCCGGTGCCGACCCAACTTTGCCCCAATCGTGGTTTGCCGGCTGTATTGGCGGTTCTCCCGGTGTTGGTTATGCACCTTGTAACGAGCCTTTGATTGTTACCGAAGTTAACTACAACTCTATACTTCAATTCGACCCTGGCGATTGGATTGAACTACACAACCAAACCGACAATCCGCTTAATTTATCGGGTTGGATTTTAAAAGACAGCGAAGACACCAACGTGTTTGTTTTCCCTCCGGGAACAATCATTCCGCAGAAAGGATATTTGGTAGTAGTGCATGATTCGGTACGCTTTAAACAACAGTTCCCGAACGTGCTCAACTATGTGGCGCAAATGAAGTTTAACCTCAGCAACAGTGGCGACCGAATCCGTATTTACAATGCACAAACCGGGCGAATACAATACTCGCTGGTGTTTAACGATAAAGCCCCCTGGCCTCTTGCTGCCGATGGGCAGGGCTATACTTTGGAGTTGATAGACTACAACGGTATTATGAACGATGCCGCCAACTGGCAAATAGGATGCTTTGGCGGCTCGCCCGGCAAAGCCTACGACCCCGGTTGCGGAACAGATGTTGCTGAAATTGGCAACGATTTTTTTGATGTAACCCTGCTCGGAAATCCGGTAAACGATTTTCTTCAATTTCGCTTAAATGGAACCAATGAAAATACTATAGTGCTTACTTTGATTGATTTGGCCGGCAAAAAAGTAATGGAGCAATCGGGACTTGCTAACGGAGTTTACAAAGTGGAAGTGGAGAAGTTATCTCCCGGAATGTACTTTGCGGTAGTAACCGATGGCGCTAACCAAGTTGTAAGCAGATTTACAAAACAATAGCATGAGCCAACTCGCCTTGCGCCATATAGTAAAGAAATACGGAGATTATATTGCTTCCGATGATGTGAGTTTCGAAATTCCCAAAGGAAAAATTTTTGGATTACTGGGCCCTAATGGTGCGGGAAAAACAACACTCATCCGCATGATTACCCGTATTCTTTACCCCGACAGCGGCAGCATTTTGTTTAACGGTGAAATACTTTCCGACAAACATACCGAGCGTACCGGCTACATGCCCGAAGAGCGCGGTTTATATAAAAAAATGAAAGTAGGTGAACACCTAGTTTATCTCGCGCGCTTAAAAGGACTTTCGGGTGCCGATGCGAAAAAACGGGTGAATGAATGGCTCGAAAAATTTGAGATTACCAATTGGCGTGAAAAAAATATTGAAGAACTGTCGAAAGGTATGAGCCAAAAGGTGCAGTTTATTGCCACCGTAATTCACAATCCCGAACTGCTAATTTTAGATGAGCCTTTCAGCGGTTTAGACCCCATTAACTCAAAGTTGATTGAAGATGAAATTCACCACTTGAGTCAGAAAGGAGTTACCATTATTTTTTCCACTCACCGCATGGAGCAAGTGGAAGAAATTTGCGATGAGATTGTGCTTGTCAATAAAGGGCGGAAAATTTTGGAGGGAGGTGTAAAAGAGTTAAAGCAGCAATTCAAGGAGAATAAATTCCGTGTTTCGTACAGCGGTGAAATACTGAACGGATTTTTGGATAAGCTGCAAGTGGTGTCGCGTAACAACGGTGAACTGGAAGTAAAGTTCGAAGAAGAACACCACGGTAACGATTTGCTGAAACTGTTGGTGGAACATAATGTGGAGGTAACATCCTTCAACGAAATTTTACCGAGCATCAACGAAATTTTTATCAGGCAGGTACAAGCAAACTAATGGGCAAAATATTCATCATAATACAGCGCGAATACATTACACGGGTACGCAGAAAAAGTTTTCTGATTACTACCTTGCTGGCACCGCTGGGATTTTTTCTCCTTATTGCTTCATCGGTACTTATCAGCACCTTTTCGCAGGGGAAAACGCACGTAGCTATTGTGGATGAAAGCGGACTGTTTAAAGATATTCCCATACCTGATGCCGATGACCAAAGCGTTTACTTCCACCGCGTTACCGAAAACTACGATGACCTTTTAAGTGAGGTTACAAAAGAAGAAAGTGCAAAGTACGAAGCCCTCATTTTTATTCCTGCCGACTTTAATGTGAACACGCCCAACAATCCGGCTATTGCGTATCGCTATGTTAAGCGTCCGGGAATGATAAAGCAGCAATTCATTAACCAGCGCATGACTGATGTGTTGCAAAAACTACGTATGAAAATGCTGCAGGTGGACGAGCAACAGATTGAGGACATGCAGCAAAAAGTAAAGTTGAATTTTGAGTCGCTGGATAACAGCAAAGAAAAGCAAGGTTACACCGATGCTGCCGCTATTGTAGGAATGGTAATGGGCTTTGCCATTTACATTTCGCTCTTCTTTTACGGCACTATGATTATGAAAGGAGTAATGGAAGAAAAAAGCAATCGCATAGTAGAAGTGCTCACATCCTCCGTTCAACCGTTTCAGTTACTGATGGGCAAAATATTGGGCGTGGGCGCAGTGGGGCTTACGCAGTTTGTGCTTTGGATAATTCTGATGTTTGGTGTTAATCTTTTCTCGGGAGTGCTATTCGGCATTGCTATGGGTTCGGGTGCCGGAATGGGCGAGTTAAAAAATTCGGGATTAGATGCCGATGATTTGCTGATAGTTACTCAGAACCTTTCAGCACTGCCCATTGCACAAATTGTGATCCTCTTTCCGCTTTATTTTTTGGGCGGCTTCTTTTTATACGGCTCTTTGTTTGCCGCGGTTGGGGCTGCTATGGGCGAAGATGGCGACCAGCAATCGCTCATGGTACCTATTACTATACCCATCATCATTTCCATTTTCATTGCCATCAACGTCATTAACAATCCCGATAGTTCGCTTGGCTTTTGGGGTTCTATAATTCCGTTTACCTCGCCTATTGTAATGTGTGCTTTGTTACCTTTCCGTCCGGAGTGGTGGCAAATACTCCTTTCCATTGTATTGCTTATAGGTGGGTTTGTGCTTACAACTTACGTAGCAGCCAAAATTTACCGCGTAGGAATTTTGATGTACGGGAAAAAGATAAAAATGAGCGAGTTAGTACGCTGGATTTTCAGCAAAGGATAATTGAAACACACAAAATTATGAACAAATTTATTCTTCTTCTGGCAGCAGTAACGCTTCCGTTTTTCATTTCGGCACAACAAAAAATAAGAGTAGTGCAACTGATACAAAATTGCAGTAAAGGCGAGCAGAATGCCTATCAAACTATCATTCCGCAGGCAACTTTAAAGGATGTAGAAAAAGACTGGAAAACCTACATTAAAGCAAAGTCGAAAGGAAAAGTAGAAGAGCGTAGCGGTGAAATTTTTATTTACGGAGCGGTTAACAAAAATATAGCCCCGGAAGGTTTCAATTTGTTCAGCACGCTGCTCGAAACAACAGAAGGAGTTTTACTTACTGCATGGTTTATGCGGGCCGATTCGGTTTTCATGTCGCGCGAAACTGCCCCCGATAAAACACTCGCTGCCGAAAAGTACCTGTACGATTTTGCTATTATTGAATACAAGGCTGCTGTAAAAAACGAGTTGAATGCGGAAAACAAAAAACTTGCTGCGTTGGAAAGTGATTTGAAGCAACTTATCAATGACGAAGAAAAAGCGAGCAAAAAGATTAACGAGAACGAACGCTCCATTAGCCGTACTCGTACAGAAATTCGCACTAACGAAAACGACCAACGCCTTAAGAAAGACCAAATAACCAAGCAGAAAGCTACGGTTGAGTCGCTTAAAAGCACACCGGGCGATGCACAAAAAGCAGCCGAGAAAACACTGAAAGGATTGGAGAATGAACTCAAAAAATTAGTAAACGAAAACGAGCGGCTCCACAAACAAATTGATAAAGCCGAAAAAGAAATACGCGAAGAGCAGCGAAACGTTGACCGCAGCAAACAAGACCAGTACCTGAAGCGCTCCGATATTGACAGGCAAAAAACGGTTTGCAAATCGGTAGCTGATAAACTCAGCAATATTAAATAGTCTCTTCTTTAACCTCGTTTCATACAAATTGTCCAGAGGTTTTATATGCCTTCGAAATTGCTTTCTTTGTCGGGTGAATAAAGAACTGCATAAATGAAAGGAATTATACTGGCAGGTGGCAGCGGCACAAGACTCTATCCTATAACGTATGCTATCAGTAAGCAGATAATGCCTATTTACGACAAGCCGATGATTTATTATCCCTTATCGGTTTTAATGAAAGCGGGCATCAACGAAATTCTCATTATTTCCACTCCCACCGATTTGCCGAATTTTGAACGGTTATTGGGCGATGGAAAACAGTACGGCTGCAATTTTCAATATCAGGTACAGGAAATTCCCAACGGATTAGCGCAGGCGTTTGTACTGGGCGATTGGTTTATCGGCAGCGAAAAAGCAGCCCTAATTTTGGGCGATAACATTTTTTACGGCACAGGTCTCGATCAACTGTTGAAATCAAATGCCAGCCCCGATGGCGGTGTGGTATTTGCGTATCACGTTTCGGACCCGGAACGATACGGTGTGGTTGAATTTGACAGCAATGGCAGAGCAATTTCTATTGAAGAAAAACCGGCAAAACCAAAGTCGAATTACGCGGTACCCGGTTTGTATTTTTATGACAACAATGTGGTAGAGATTGCAAAGAGTTTAAAGCCCAGCCCCCGCGGTGAATACGAAATTACCGATGTAAACAAAGAGTATTTAAAGAATGGCAAACTACAGGTTGGTATTTTAGATAGAGGCACTGCATGGTTAGATACCGGCACGTTCGATTCGCTGATGCAGGCTTCGCAGTTTGTGCAGGTAATTGAGCAGCGGCAAGGATTAAAAGTGGGCTGTATTGAAGAAGAAGCATGGCGGCAGGGTTTTATTTCGAACGAACAATTGCGTAAGTTGGCAGAGCCGCTCATGAAAAGCGGTTACGGAAAGTATTTGATGGAACTGATTTAGTGTTATGAAGAGAACTATACTTGTTACCGGTGGAGCCGGATTTATTGGCAGTTGCCTGGTGGACAAACTGATTGAAGACGACAACAATTTTGTAGTAGTGGTAGATAATCTCTCTACCGGAAACATTAAGCGCCTGCCGAAAGTAAAGCAGGGAAACTGGAAATTCATTAAATGCAATTGTAACGAGTACCGCGACATTTCTGCCGTTGTTACTTCTTACAAGTTCGATTATATCTTTCACTACGCTGCGGTGGTGGGCGTAAAGCGCACACTCGAACATCCGGCATGGGTGCTTAACGATATTCAGGGCATCAAATACATTCTCGATTTAAGTAAGAACACCGGAGTTAAACGTGTATTTTTTTCGTCTTCATCCGAGGTGTACGGTGAGCCGTTCGAACATCCGCAAAATGAGCGCACTACTCCGCTCAACTCGCGGTTACCTTATGCCGTAGTAAAAAATGTAGGCGAAGCATTTCTGCGCTCGTACAAACAGGAATTTGATTTGGACTACACCATCTTCCGTTTCTTCAATACGTACGGTCCTAAGCAAAGCAGCGATTTTGTAATGACCCGTTTTATTAAATCGGCACTCAACAATTCAAAAATCACCATCTATGGCGATGGCTTGCAAACGCGCACCTTCTGCTACCGCGAGGATAATGTGGATGCTTGTATTCGAACTTTGTACGATAATCTGCATGTAAACGATACCGTGAACATTGGCAGCGATTTTGAAATTACGGTTTTGGATTTGGCAAAACTCATTATACAAATTACCGGCTCCAAATCGGAAATTGTGCATGTGCCGCCACTTGCTGAAGGAGACATGACGCGCAGAAAACCCGACATTACCAAAATGCAAAATCTACTCGGCAGACCAATGATTACCATTGAGGAAGGCATACGCAAAACCATTGAAAGCGGGCAGTATAATTATTAACCATTCCTTTAACTCGCCCGAAAGAGAGAAAACAATTCATAGCCACTCATGTCGGATAATTTTCAAAAGCAAGTGCAGTCCGGTTCCTCCGCTTCGGGGAGGGTAGGTGGGGCGATTTTAGTTACCGGTGGAACCGGTTACATTGGCTCGCATACGGTTGTTGACCTTCTTAACAATAACTTCGATGTTGTAAGCATTGATAGCAACATCCGCTCAAAGCCCGTTACCGTTAGCCGTATTGAAAGCATAACCGGAAAGAGAATAGCGAATTATCCCATTGATCTGTGCAACAAAGAAGCCGTTCGTAAAGTTTTTCAGGAGAGTAATTTTTCGGGCATTATTCACTTTGCCGCCTTAAAATCGGTTCCCGAATCGGTCGAAAAACCTCTGCTTTATTACCGCAATAATCTCATCTCGCTCATCAATTTACTTGAATTAGCCGATGAATTTGGCGTGCGCGATTTTGTGTTTTCTTCTTCCTGTTCGGTGTACGGAAACACCAGCGATTTACCGGTTACCGAAAACACTCCGTTTGCTCCGGCTGAATCGCCCTATGCTCATACAAAGCAGATAGGAGAGGAGATTATCCGCGCTCACTCCAAAATCTCAAAGGGCAAGTTTGTGCTGTTGCGGTACTTTAACCCAGTTGGCGCACACGAAAGCGGAAAATTAGGAGAAGATACTACCGATGTAATTACCGCAGTTGTGCCGCGGATTACCGGAACAGCAATGGGTAAGTATCCGCAGTTTACAGTTTTCGGAAATGATTACGATACCCGCGATGGTACCTGCGTGCGCGATTACATTCACGTAATGGATATTGCCAATGCACACACAAAGGCGGTGCAATATCTGCAAAACGATATGCAGCAACAAGCAGTAGAAGTATTCAACCTTGGCACAGGGAACGGTGTTACGGTGTTAGAGGCTATACAGTCTTTTGAACGGGTAAGTGGTAAAAAACTAAACTACCGCCTTGGCGAACGCAGAGCAGGCGATGTAATTTCTATTTATGCCAATAACGAAAAAGCCCGTACTATGTTGGGTTGGAACATTGAGCGCAACTTAGATACAATGATGCACACCGCATGGCAGTGGGAACAACAGTTAGCAAACGAGTAATGCGGTAAAACAGCTTACTTCTTCCCCTTCTTCTTAGTAACCGGTTTTGCTTTCTTTTTAGCTGCCGGTGCTTTTTTCTTAACGGGTTCTGCTTTCTTGGCAGGCTTCTTAACTGCTTTCTTTTCGGACTTGGCTACGGGTTTTACCGGTTTAGCTACTGGTTTTGGTTCTGGTTTACTAACAGGCTCTGCCTTTTTAGCTGCGGCTGCTTCTGCTTTTTTAGCCAATAAGGCTTGCAACTTAAGGGCTGCCTTTGCTTCTTTAGCCTTCTGCTTTTGTGCGGCATGAGCCAGCACTTCATTCATCCATTCGCCTTTTTTGTGCAAACCGAGTACCTGCACATTTTTATTCTCTCTGCGATATTCCTCTACGGCTTCCAACATTTCGGCTTCGGTTTCCTTGCGGATTTTAATGCCTGATGATGCGCCTTTGTTGAACACTTCCAAATAGTAACCGTCTCGTAATCCTTTGTTCCGGCTTGGTGGGCGACCTTTCATAGAATTTTCTTTACGGGTGGAAAATACATTTTTTCTTGAATGTAGGTAATGCTCTGTAAAAACTTTTCGGCATTTGTGCGGCTTGTTTTAGCGTTTATCTTCGTGCCTCGTTATTCAAAACAGATAACAAACTCCTCTATGAACTTTCAACTTACCGAAGAACACCTCATGATACGACAGGCAGCACGCGATTTTGCTCAAAATGACTGCAAGCCCGGGGTAATTGAGCGCGACACAGCCATGACTTTCCCTAAAGAACAAGTGAAAAAAATGGCGGAACTCGGTTTTTTAGGCATGATGGTTTCGCCCGAATATGGCGGAGGCGGTATGGATACCCTCAGCTATGTTATAGCTATGGAAGAAATTTCGAAGGTGGACGCTTCGTGCTCCGTAATTATGAGCGTTAATAATTCGCTTGTTTGCTGGGGGCTGGAAGAGTACGGCTCCGAACAACAAAAACAGAAATACTTAACGCCACTGGCAAAGGGCGAAAAAATTGGCGCGTTTTGCCTTAGCGAGCCAGAAGCCGGCAGCGATGCCACTTCGCAGCGCACCACCGCTATTGATAAAGGCGACCACTATCTGCTTAACGGCACTAAAAACTGGATTACCAACGGTGGCAGCGCCTCCACTTATTTAGTAATTGCCCAAACCGATACCGCCAAAGGGCACCGCGGCATTAATGTACTGATAGTGGAAAGAGGAATGCCGGGTTTTGAGATTGCTAAGAAAGAAGACAAACTGGGCATACGCGCCAGCGATACACACACCCTTATTTTTAACGATGTAAAAGTGCCCAAAGAAAACCGCATTGGCGAAGACGGTTTCGGATTTAAGTTTGCCATGAAAACCCTCAGTGGCGGACGTATAGGCATAGCTGCGCAGGCATTGGGAATTGCCGCTGGCGCTTACGAACTGGCGGCTGCTTACAGCAAACAACGCAAAGCTTTCGGTAAGGAAATTATTAACCATCAGGCAGTGGCATTTAAGTTAGCCGATATGGCTACCGAAATTGAAGCGGCTCGTTTGTTGGTATATAAAGCTGCCCGCCTTAAAGATCAAGGCAAAAACTATGACATAGCTTCGGCAATGGCTAAAGTGTTTGCCTCCGAAACCGCCATGAAAGTTACCACCGAAGCCGTGCAGGTGCATGGCGGCTATGGTTATGTAAAAGAATACCACGTGGAGCGCCTTATGCGCGATGCAAAAATTACCCAGATATACGAAGGCACCAGCGAAGTGCAGCGTATTGTAATATCACGCGGTGTGCTTGCTTAAGCCATCCATGCCAAAATAGAACAGATGTAGCAGCATTATTACCGCAAAACCTTCGGCAGGTTGCATTACGTGGTACCAAATATTGTGCGAAGGATGAAAACGTAAAAACGGCTCGGGAGTAATGCGCTCGTTCATTATTAAAAGAGTGTTACCGCAAGTATCGCTTGCGTAAGGTGCAATAAAACATAACTGCACGGCTGCTAACACAAGTATTATCAGCAGTGCCCAGCTAATAAACTCTGCTCTGCGGGTAAGTGCTATATGGTGTTTAGCGTTTTTTATGCCGAGTATCATCAGCGCGCTCATGGTTAATCCGCAGCCGTAGGTATCCATCAGTATATCGTTCAAATCAAAATAATCGTTCCAGTCGGGGTACAGGAGAATGTACTGATACCATTCATCAATAAGCATAAACGGCAGTGTAAAAAACACTGCGGCACCAAAGCGGCTAACCAGCGGAAAAATGAGAAAAGACAGAAACGTAAATTCCATGGCATGTATTACTTCAATATTCGAATCGAACATAAACCGCGAGTGAATAACCAACAGCAAAAGCGTTGCAACGAGATAGAAAACTTTGAGTCTTCGGTTTTCGCGGTGTTGCCTGAATGCTTTTACAAGCACATAAATTACCGCAGCCACAACCGATAAAAAAATAACTGCAACAGCGACATTATACAGTTCAATGCCTATTCGCTTTTCAATAGCAATGGAAAGCAATACCAGCGGATGGTGCATAAACAGAATAAAAAAGAAGTAAGCTGTAACCAACACTACATTCAGCGCTGGGTGGGCGCGCAAATAATCAACTATGCGCTGAATGTGCTCGGTGGTTTTCATTTAAACTAAGAATGCATTTGCGGTAAACACGTTTCCGGCAAACTCATTTCTATCTTACAATGGCTATTTGCTTTACAGCAGCTATGCCGTTGTCGGTTTGCAGGGTAAGCAGATAAGCGCCTTCGGGCAAATTTTCAGTTTGCACTTTTATGCTCAACTTATCGGTTGATGAATAGAAATGCTGCCGAAGCAGCTTTCTTCCCGTAAGGTCAAAAATTTCAATTACCCCTTCATTTTCTGAGAGAGTGCTTAGGTCGGCATCCAGTAAAAAATAATCTGCTGCAGGCTGGGGATATATTTCAACTGTTAACGGATAAGCCGTTGCATGAACCGATGAAACAAGTTGTGTACTGTCAATCAAAAAATACAAATCGCCCGATTGGCACTGTCCTTCCGATGCCACCAGCATTACATAGTGTAAAGCGGTATCGGGCGTTACGGTAATGCTGTTAGCGGTTAAAGAATACGCGCAGGGAATAGAACACCATTGCAGTTGTGCGTTGCCGTTATCGTTGCTAACCTGTGCAGTAAGGGTTGCATCGGGCGCACCGGGGGCATAAAACAAGGTATCGCCCGGAGTTACATCGGCAGTTAGCGGGCAACAGAAGGAGCGGTCGTTCACTAACGCGTGCATACGCAACATAATACGGTAAACTACACTGTAGATATACTCCATGCCCATATCTTCCGAAGGGTGATCTTTACCTTCCATGGTGTAGAGGTAACTGCAAACGCCTTTGGTGCGCGCTATCGAATCAACCACATAACTTCCCTGCAAATCGAAAACTCCGCCTAGTAATCCTCCGCCAAATGCGCCATAAGCGTACGGCACCACCTGGTCGGCATTGCCATGTGCCGAAATAATCGGTTTGTCGCCCGCTTCCACCCAATTGGCATTTATCAGCGCTCCTGCAATGTTTACGGTGCCTATACTATTCCAGCTATAGTTTTGATAAAACCCCGAACTACTGTAAAAGCCGCCCAAGGCATTAAGTGCGTTGATATTTCCCATTTCGCTCATTTCAGAAGGCTTATCGCAGTGGGCCACCATCAATGCGCTTATGGCACCCGAAGAGGCACCGCCAATAATTATCCGGCTGGTATCAATCCGCCAGTTGTTGCCTAACTCTGAATAGTCGGCTTTAAGATGTTGCACGGCAGCGCGAATCTCCTGCATGGGACGAAAAAAAATACGCATATGTTGCAACGCAAGAATTTCCGAAAGTTTTACGCCCACACGATAATCAATTGCCACACTTACATAGCCCGCGCGTGTAAAATGGCGGCATACTTCTTTTACATACCAGTCGTTTTTGCTGCCTTGCACAAAGGCTCCGCCAAAGGCAAACACCATTGCCGGGCGAAGCGAAAGTGTATCGCCATAAGGTTGGTAAACATCCATGTATAAATTCTGTGTATCGCCATCGGCATTTACGCCACGTGCAAAAAGCACGGTTTCTTTGGTAATGGAATCGAATACAGGAGAAAGATACCGGCAGTCGGTACAACTTTGGCTGTTAACGTTCAATGCAAAAGCAAACGAGAAAATAGCAGGGATAAAATATTTCATTGCTCTTCAGTTTTTGTTGGCAATAAAGAAATAACAATTTTCGCCAGATTGTTAGTAGTAAATACTATGCCAATGATTTTCATAAACCTGTTTGGCGGAGTTTTGAACGAGCGAATGTTTTAATTTGCAACTACTCATGATTAACAAGAGTTGCAAATGCATTTTAGATTGCTATGCAAACAAGAAACTCTTGTAACACTTTGTAAAAAAATGCTTGCATCATTTTAGCGAAAATTCGCTAATTCCTTTCCCCTTGTCCTAAATCCTTCTACATTTGCGCCCGCTGTTTTTGGTTTCATCAAACTACTAATTACTAACTACTAAATACACAACAATGGCATTCGACATTGAAATGATTAAGAAGGTTTATGCAGAATTACCCTCAAAAATTGCTGCTGCTCGCCAATTGCTCAACCGTCCCTTAACGCTCACCGAAAAGATTTTGTACGCGCATCTTCACTCTTCTCAAAAGTTGGAAGATTTCCAACGCGGCAAAAGTTATGTTGATTTTGCTCCTGACCGCGTAGCTATGCAGGACGCTACGGCACAAATGGCATTGTTGCAGTTTATGCAGGCGGGCAGACCGAAAGTAGCTGTGCCATCTACAGTTCACTGCGACCACTTGATTACAGCTAAAGACGGTTCGAAAACCGACTTGGCAGCTGCCACTTCAGGGAATAAAGAAGTGTATGATTTTCTTGCTTCTGTATCAAATAAATACGGCATAGGTTTCTGGAAACCCGGTGCCGGTATCATTCACCAGATTGTGTTGGAAAACTACGCCTTCCCCGGTGGAATGATGATTGGTACTGACAGCCACACAGTGAATGCGGGCGGTTTGGGTATGATTGCCATTGGTGTTGGTGGTGCCGATGCCTGCGATGTAATGGCTGGCTTGGCTTGGGAACTAAAAATGCCGAAACTGATTGGTGTAAAACTGAAAGGAAAACTCAACGGCTGGACTTCGCCCAAAGATGTAATTCTGAAAGTGGCGGGAATATTAACCGTTAAAGGCGGAACAGGTGCAGTGGTGGAATATTTTGGCGAAGGTGCAGTAGCCATGAGTTGCACCGGCAAAGGAACCATCTGCAACATGGGCGCTGAAATTGGCGCTACCACTTCTACTTTTGGTTACGATGAAAGCATGAGCCGCTATTTGAGCGCTACCGGTCGTGCCGATGTAGCCGCTGCCGCTGATGCAGTGAAAGAACATTTAACGGCTGACCCCGAAGTTTATGCCAATCCCGAAAAATATTTCGACCAGGTAATTGAAATTAATTTAAGTGAATTGGAACCGCATTTGAACGGACCATTTACTCCCGATTTGGCTACGCCAATTTCTAAAATGAAAGAAGCGGCTGCCGCCAACAACTGGCCTACGAAAGTAAGTGTGGGTTTAATTGGAAGCTGCACCAACTCTTCTTATGAAGATATTTCGCGCGCGGTTTCTTTAGCCAAACAAGTGGCGGAGAAAAACCTGAAAGCAAAAGCAGAGTTCAGCATTACTCCGGGCTCGGAACAAATTCGTTTTACCATTGAGCGCGATGGATTTATTGATACGTTCAACAAAATTGGCGCAACGGTTTACGCAAACGCCTGCGGACCTTGCATTGGGATGTGGGCGCGTGCCGGAGCTGATAAAAAAGAACGCAATACGATTGTACATTCCTTCAACCGCAACTTTGCTGCCCGCCAGGATGGAAATCCGAACACACTCGCATTTGTCGGCTCACCGGAATTGACTACTGCCCTCGCTATTGCAGGCGATTTAACTTTCAACCCCATGACCGATACGCTCACCAATGAAAAAGGAGAGCAGGTAAAACTCGACCCGCCAACCGGTGATGAGTTGCCAACCAAAGGTTTTGCCGTAGAAGATGCGGGCTACATTGCCCCTGCTGCCGATGGAAGCGGAGTGGAAGTAAAAGTATCTCCTACTTCCGACCGTCTGCAACTACTCGCTCCTTTTGCACCATGGGAAGGAACTGATTTGAAAGGTTTGAAACTGCTGATTAAAGCAAAAGGCAAATGTACTACCGACCATATTTCGATGGCGGGACCGTGGCTGAAATACCGTGGACACTTAGATAACATCAGCAACAATATGCTGATTGGTGCAGTAAATTTCTTCAACGAAAAAACCAACTCCGTAAAAAATCAACTCACCGGTGAATACAACGAAGTGCCGAAAGTTCAACGCGCATATAAGGCAGCAGGCATTGGTTCAATAGTGGTGGGTGACGAAAACTACGGGGAAGGTTCAAGCCGCGAACATGCTGCTATGGAACCGCGCCACTTGGGTGTTCGCGCCATACTCGTCAAGTCGTTTGCGCGTATTCACGAAACCAACTTGAAAAAGCAAGGAATGCTGGCGCTTACGTTTGTAAACAAAGACGATTACAACAAAGTGCAGGAAGATGATGTGATAGACATTCTCGGTCTTACTTCATTTGCTCCGGGCAAAAACCTGACGATTCAACTGACACATAAAGACGGCTCTACCGAAAGCTTTGAAGTAGCTCATACATACAACGAACAACAGGTAGAATGGTTTAAAGCCGGTGGCGCGCTGAATATTATCAGAGCGAGTGTGGCGAAGTAGAATCAAACTACCGGAAGTTCCACTTTGCTGAAAAGTGGAACTTCCGGCAAATACCAAAAGCCCTTTTGGGCTTTTCTACTTTGATGGTTATTGAATTACTTACTTAGCCATTGACCACATTTCGCCAAATGGAACTTTTACCGTTGCTATAGGAAGTACAGTTTCTTCGCCCGCTGTGTTTATTGCTTTTACGCGGTAGTAAGTTAAGTTGCTGTTAATTTTTGTATCGGTGTAATTCATGGCAACATCGCTATCGTTGTTTACCTTGCTAATCATATCTACCAAGGTAAAAGATTTGCCGTCATGGCTTTTTTCAATTGAGAAAAGGCTAACCGCAATTTTTGAAGGATTGGTAACATTCAACACCACACTGTTTTCGCTAATGGTTGCTTCTAAACCAAGCGCAGATACTTCTGCGGTATTACTGTTTTCAATTGCATTGCCATAAAACACTTTTACATCACTTCCAAACTTGGCTGAAGGTGAAGTAGTAATATTGTTATTGATAAAATAAGCGCCACCGTTTCCTTTGGCATTGCCGCCATAGTTTTGCATGTTGTTGCCGGCTACTACATTGCTGCTGTTATCCATTGAGCCTCTGTTTTCAATATCCAACATGGCTTCCATTATCAGATTGTTTTCAATTGTTCCCTCATTGATAATGCGCTTCATAACGGTGTTGCCGTTGTTTACAAACGTTCCGTTTTTAGTAACAACTAAATCTTTCATGCCCACCATGCTGGCTCCTTTTTCTACTTTCAAAACGCCTTCTACCAAAACAGGATTGGTAACTGTAACCTGACCGGTTATTATTACCACATCGCCCGCTTTTACAGTGTTTCCGGCATAGTCTCCGTTCCATGTGTTGGCATCGTTCCATTTGCCCGAACCAAGTGTATAGGTTTTAGCTTGAGTATTGAAACTCAGTAAGATTGCTGCTGACAGGAGGGTGTAAAGTTTTTTCATTTTGCTTTCCTTTTCAATTCGGTTATCCTGCTTTACGCCAAAAACCGACAAATTGTTACAGATTATGCCCTTATTAAAGCATATAATTCCATCCTAACACCACTTTCGGAATATTTTTAGTTTCACCAATTATGAAGCAGATAAGCACTTTTGAAGACTATCTACAGCAGTATCAACTAAGTATTGAGGAACCTGAAGCATTTTGGGCAGAAGTAGCTGATGATTTTGTTTGGAGTAAAAAATGGGCAAGTGTTTTAGAATGGAATTTTGCCGAGCCATCAGTTAAGTGGTTTTCGGGAGCTTTTACAAATCTGTCTGAAAACTGCATAGACAGACACTTGGAAACACGTGGCAACCAAACTGCAATTATTTGGGAGCCAAACGACCCAAACGAGTCATTCAAAACCCTTACATATAAAGAACTCCATACCGAAGTATGCCGTTTTGCCAATGTTTTAAAAAACCTTGGCGTAAAGCAAGGCGACCGTGTGTGCATTTACCTGCCCATGATTCCCGAAGCCGCCATAGCCATGCTGGCATGTGCCCGTATTGGAGCAATACATTCGGTGGTGTTTGCAGGTTTCTCATCTTCCTCACTTAGCGACCGTATTAACGATAGCCAATGCCTTCTACTTATTACAGCCGATGCTGTTTACCGTGGAGAGAAAAAGATTGACCTCAAGAAAATTGCCGATGATGCGCTTACACAAACCCCTTCCATCAAAAACTGTATCGTTTATAATCATCGAAATACGGAGATTTCGATGTTGCCGGAGCGAGACCTTTGGTGGCATAATTTGGTAAAGGATGTTTCTGCCGAATGTCCTCCGTTGCAAGTGGAAGCGGAAACTCCATTGTTTATTCTTTACACATCCGGTTCAACCGGTAAACCCAAAGGAGTGTTGCACACTACGGCAGGCTACATGGTTTATGCCGGCTACACATTTCTTAACGTGTTCAATTATCGCGAAGGTGAAGTGTTTTTCTGCACGGCTGATGTAGGTTGGGTTACAGGGCATTCGTATTTAGTTTACGGGCCATTGCTTAATGGCGCAACTACCATTATGTTCGAAGGTATTCCTACTTACCCTGATCATGGGCGTTTTTGGGATGTGGTGGATAAGCACCGAGTAAACATATTTTATACAGCACCAACTGCCATTCGTTCGCTCGAAACTTATGGTACAGCTATTTTTAAGACCAAAGACCTTTCATCGCTACGTGTTCTGGGCACAGTAGGCGAACCCATTAACGAAGAAGCTTGGCATTGGTATCACCAGAATGTTGGTAAAGAGCAATGCCCTATTGTAGATACGTGGTGGCAAACCGAAACAGGCGGTATTCTCATTTCTCCAATAGCCGGTGTAACTCCGCTTAAGCCTTCCTTTGCCACATTACCTTTACCGGGTGTTCAACCGGCTTTACTTGATTCGGATGGAATAGAAATTAGCGGCAATAGTGTTGAAGGCAATCTCTGTATAAAATTTCCGTGGCCCGGCATGTCGCGCACAGTATATGGCAACCATGAGCGTTTCCGCCAAACTTATTTCAGCGCTTATATGGGTTATTATTTCACAGGTGACGGATGCAGGCGCGATGAAAACGGTTACTACAGAATTACAGGCAGGGTAGATGATGTTATCAATGTATCGGGACACCGTATAGGGACCGGAGAAATTGAAGATGCCATTGACGAGCATCAATCAGTAATTGAAACGGCAGTAGTTGGATTTCCGCACGATGTTAAAGGACAGGGACTTTATGCTTTTGTAATTTGTACAGGAAAAATTGAAGATGAGGAGGTGCTTCGAACAGAAATAAAAGCCATGGTATCAGAAAAGATTGGTTCGTTTGCGCGACCGGACAAGATACAAGTGGTGCCCGGATTGCCCAAAACACGCAGTGGTAAAATAATGCGAAGAATACTGCGAAAAATTGCAGAAGGCGATACGGGGAATTTGGGAGATACTACCACATTGCTAGACCCATTGGTGGTGGAGGCAATTAAGAACGGAGCACTATAATAATAAAAAAGCCCCGCTAACGCAGGGCTTTTTTAGTTAAGCTTTCGCTTACCGATTTACTATTGTGCAGGAGCAGCAGCAGTTGAATCAGTAGGTGTGGCTTCAGCAGGTGCTGTAGTTTCAGCAGCCGCGTCAGTTGTAGCTTCAGTAGTAGTTTCTGTAGTTGTTTCAGTAGTTGTTTCAGCAGGCTTGTTATCACATGCAGAAAGTACCACTACAGAAGCGGCAACGAAAGCGAAAAATACCTTTTTCATTTTTTGTTTTAGTTTAAGGTTAATTAATTGACGGGCAAAAATATATTTTATAGTTTGGGTTTTCCAAATTTTCTTAAAAAATGTTTTAAGCTAACTTTTTGAGGCTCAAAGTTTACCTTATCCAAGCTTCCAAAGATACATGTCTGGTATCAACGAAGTTGCTCCCCTCAAATAATTTTAAGTGCAGTATTTGCAACTCTGTTGATAAAATCTATATTTGCGTCCCCTTTTATGAAGGTTAGTGTAAAAAAGCACTTAAAATCATAAGAATTAGGGAGTTAAATGGCTAAACAAGACCTGATAAAACAAGACGGAATAATCACAGAAGCGTTAAGCAATGCGATGTTTCGGGTAAAGTTGGAGAACGGGCATGAAATAATTGCTCATATATCGGGAAAGATGAGGATGCACTACATTAAAATTCTGCCTGGTGATAAAGTGCAGATAGAAATGAGTCCTTATGATTTAAACAAAGGAAGAATAACATTCAGATACAAGTAATACCAGAAATTTCAACGTCATGAAAGTAAGAGCATCGGTTAAGAAAAGAAGTGCGGACTGCAAAATTGTAAGACGCAAGGGTGTTGTGTACGTTATTAATAAGAAGAACCCCAAGTTCAAACAACGTCAGGGATAATCATTCACTACAAAGAATAAATAAAGAATGGCACGTATAGCAGGTATAGACCTTCCTAAAAACAAAAGAGGCGCAATTGCCCTTACTTACATTTACGGTATTGGCAGAACAACCGCGGCTAAAATTTTAACCAGCAACGGTATTGATCTAAATACCAAGGTAAAAGATTGGAGTGACGAGCAGATTAATGGAATTATTCAGTATTTGGGAAGCAATTTGAAAGTTGAGGGTGAATTACGAGGAGAAGTGCAGCAAAATATTAAGCGCCTACAGGATATAGGTAGTTATCGCGGTATCCGCCACCGTAAAGGATTACCTGTTCGCGGTCAACGAACCAAAACCAATTCGAGAACAAGAAAAGGTAAGCGTAAAACAGTTGCCAATAAGAAAATGGTAACCAAGTAATAAATAGTAAAGGCAACACAAACACAAAGCACAAATGGCTAAACAACAACAACAGCAACAATCGGCAGTTGCAAAAGCTAAAGCGAAGAAAAGAGTAGTGAAAGTGGACAGCGAAGGAAAAGTTTTCCTGAACGCTACGTTCAATAACATCATAATCACCTTTACAAACATGTTGGGGCAAACCATCAGTTGGAGCTCTGCCGGTAAAGTTGGTTTTCGCGGCTCTAAAAAGAACACACCTTATGCGGCTCAAATGGCAGCAGCCGAGGCAGCTAAAGTTGCCCACGATGCAGGCTTAAGAAAAGTGGAAGTATTTGTAAAGGGACCCGGTGCCGGACGCGAGTCTGCCATCAGAACTATTTACGGAAGCGGTATTGAGGTAACCGTTATAAACGATACTACACCGATACCACACAATGGTTGCCGTCCTCCTAAAAGAAGAAGAGTTTAAAAAGAATTATCAAATTTCCATAATAAGCAGTAATGGCAAGATATACAGGACCTACTACTAAAATAGCCCGCAAATTCGGAGATGCTATCTTCGGAACCGATAAGTATTTCGATAAAAGAAATTATCCTCCGGGGCAACATGGTATTGCCAAAAAGAGAAAGACACAGTCGGAGTATGCTGTTCAGCTAAAGGAAAAGCAGAAAGCAAAATACACCTACGGTTTGTTGGAGCGTCAGTTCCGCAATTTGTTCGAGAAAGCCTCACGCAAAAAAGGCATTACAGGCGAAAACCTTTTAAAAATGCTGGAAGGGCGCTTAGATAACACTGTTTACCGTTTAGGTTTTGCCGCTTCTCGTGCACAGGCTCGACAGTTGGTTACGCATAAGCACGTAAGCGTAAACGGACACATAGTGAATGTACCTTCCTTTCTTTTAAAGCCCGGTGATAAAGTTGCATTGCGCGAGCGTTCAAAAAACTTAGATGTAGTTCGCGAAGCACTTGGCAAACGAGGTAAGAAATTTAACTGGTTAGTATTGGATGAAAAAGCGGTAGAAGGAACTTTTGTTGATTTTCCTGAAAGAGACCAAATACCCGAAAACATCAACGAGCAGTTGATTGTAGAATTATACAGCAAGTAAACAGCCTGATGCCGGATAACCGGCATTCGGTTTTTGGAAAAGAATCAAAAACAAAATCAATAAATAAACTATGGCACTGTTAACTTTTCAGAAACCCGATAAGATTACGCTTCAGAAAGCAACCGATTTTGAAGGTACGTTTGAGTTTAAGCCTTTGGAACCCGGCTTTGGTGTAACTATCGGCAATGCACTTCGCAGAGTACTGCTTTCTTCGTTAGAAGGATACGCTGTGAGCGGTATTAAAATTTCGGGTGTTGACCACGAGTTTTCGACCATTAAAGGTGTATTGGAAGATGTAACCGAAATAGTTCTTAACCTTAAGCAGGTGCGCCTTAAAAAGGTAATGGACGATGAAACCAGTGCCGATAAAATTTACATTGCCCTTAAAAATCAAGGACAATTTAAGGCAGAACATATTGAAAAACACACCAACGTTTATCAGGTAATGAATCCTGATTTGGTTATCTGCAACATGGAAGGAAACGTAAATCTGGAGATTGAACTTTCTATTTCAAAAGGACGCGGATACGTTCCTGCCGATGAAAATTCGAAAGAGCACCCCATAGGGTTTATTCCAATTGATGCTATTTACACGCCTATCAAAAATGTGAAATACAGCGTAGAACCTTTCCGTGTTGAGCAGCGTGTTGACTTCGAAAAGTTGGTTTTGGAAGTTTCTACCGATGGCACTATTCATCCCGAAGAAGCGGTTAAAGAAGCATCGCGTGTGCTTATTCAGCACTTGATGCTTATTACCGATGAACATATTTCGTTCGATTCTCCGGCATCATCTGAAACCGAAATGGTAGATGAGCATGTGTTGCATATGCGTAAATTGTTGAAGACCCCGTTGGAAGATATGGATCTTTCGGTTCGCGCTTTCAACTGTTTGAAGGCTGCCAAAATCAATTCTTTGGAAGAACTGGTGCAGTTTAATACAAACGACCTGTTGAAGTTCCGCAACTTCGGTAAAAAATCGCTAGTGGAAATTGAAGCGCTGTTGCATGAAAAGGGATTGAGCTTTGGTATGGATTTGAGCAAATTCAAATTAGACGAGTAATTGTAATCAGTTTTTAGAATTGTATAAAGATTAAGAAATGAGACACGGAGATAAGGTTAATAACCTCGGCAGAAAAACCGCTCACCGCCATGCTTTGTTGAGCAATTTGGCATCATCGCTTATTGAGCACAAACGCATTTTTACTACGGTTGCCAAGGCTAAAGCATTGCGTGTGTTTGTGGAGCCTTTGATTAACAGAAGCAAAGACAACACTACACATAACAGACGCGTAGTGTTCAGCTATTTGCAAAACAAAGAATCCATTAAGGAACTGTTTGGTGTAATTGGTGCTAAAGTTGCCGACCGCCCAGGTGGTTATACCCGCATCGTAAAAACAGGATTCCGCCCCGGTGATGCTGCTGAAATGGCACTGATTGAACTGGTTGACTTTAACGATACCTACACACAAAACAAAAACACAGCTAAAGAAGCTGCTCCGAAGAAGAAAACCAGAAGAGCAGGTGGTGCAAAGAAAACTGCTAAAAAAGCAGAGGATACCACAACTGCTGCCGAAGGCGGTGCTGAAGAGTAACAAACTTCCATCATCACATAAAAAGGACCCACTGAGTTTTCAGTGGGTTTTTTGTTTTCATTACGCACATACCCTGCGCGCTGCTTTGTTTTATTTGCTGCCGGTAATTTCGTTTACGCTAATTCTTAATTTGCCGTATGCTTCGCATTTACAAAGCTTCTGCCGGTTCCGGAAAAACCTATACGCTGGTGCGCGAATACCTGCGGCTGGCGCTGGTGCAGCGCGATAAATTCAGGCATATCCTCGCCATTACTTTCACCAACAAGGCGGCAGCCGAAATGAAAAGCCGCATTATAGAAGCGCTGGCAGGAATTTCGGAGAAGAAAGAAAAATACAATTTACTTACTGAGGAATTGGCATCCTTAACCGGAAAGCCGGAAGGCGAGTTGCAATCGGAAGCGGGAATACTGCTGCGAAACATGCTGCACCACTATGCCGATATTTCCATTTGCACTATTGACAGTTTTGTGCATCGTATAGTACGCTCGTTTGCGTACGACCTGCACCTGCCTATGAGTTTCGATATTGAAATGAGCAAAGAGAAACTGCTGGGCGAAGCGGTGGAGTTAATGCTGGATAGTTTAAGCGAAGCCGACTCGCAGGTAACGCAAGCGGTATTGGAATTTGCCGAATCAAAAATTGAGGAGGGAAAGAGTTGGAATATTGAGCACGAAATCATTTCGTTGGGTAACGAGTTATTTGTGGATGAGGCGCTGCCGCACATCGGCAAGTTGAGTTTTGTTTCGTTCGATGCACTGCGCGATGCGCGCAAATCGCTTTATGCAAAGCGCACTGCTATTGAACAAAAACTTTTTGCAGAAGGAAAGAAAGCATTTGATGTGATTGTTTCGGGCGGATACACCTCTAAAGACTTTTACCAAACCAATCGTGGGTTGTTCGGCTTTTTTAAAAGTTACGCGGAAGAAAACTTCCCCAACGACCCGCTCGGCAACAGCTTTGTGCGTGCAACTGTTGAAAGCGACAACTGGGGCAAAAAATCGGTTATTGAGGAAGGCACAAGGGAACAACTGCTTCGTCATTACCAAAACATAGATGCCATTTGGGAACGCGAGGGGAAAGACTACTACCTCGCAGACTTACTTCTTAAAAACTATTACTCCTTTATTCTGCTCACCGATTTGCAAAAGTTACTCGAAGAACTGAAAAGCGACAACAACGTACTTCACATCAGCGACTTTCAACACAAGGTTTATGAAATTGTGCGCGAGCAGGATGCCCCTGTTATTTATGAGCGCATAGGCGACCGGTACGATAATATACTGATTGATGAGTTTCAGGACACTTCGGTAATGCAGTGGCGCAACTTACTGCCGCTGATTGAAACATCGCAGTTTAAAGGCGAAGACAGTTTGATTGTAGGCGATGGCAAGCAGGCCATTTACCGTTTTCGCGGTGGCGAGGTGGAACAGTTTTCGGTGTTGCCGGCTGTTTACGGAAGCGAGCACGATGAAATACTCAAGGGGCGTGAAATTGCCATCAATAATTACGGAGTAGAAACTATTGCGCTCGAAAAAAATTTCCGGGGCCGCAAGGAAATTATTGACTTCAATAATTCGCTTTACAAAGAACTGCTACAGTTACCCGAACTGAAAAACAAAGCCATTTACTCCGACTATCATCAACAGCAGGGGCGCGATGAAGCAGGAGGTTTTGTGCAAATAGAATTTTTGAAAGAGGCGGAAGAGGATGAACTCAGTTTGCACGATTGCCGTTGCCTGCGGGTGCGTGAAATAATTAACGATGTGTTGCAACGCGGTTACTCGTATCGCGATGTGGCGGTGCTTACGCGCTCTAACAGCAATGCGAGTATCATCGCATCGTACCTGGTGGAGCAGGGCGTAAAGGTTATATCGCCCGAAAGTTTGCTTATTCATCATTCGCCCAAAGTGCGGCTGCTGCTTTCGGCACTCAGCTACATTAACCGCAAGGACAACCATATTTCGCGGGCCGAAATTTTGCACTACGCACATTTAGTGCAAGGCAAAAGTTTCGATTATCAATTAGTTGATGCCCGCACAGGCTACAAAGTTTTTGAAAAACAACTGGAAGGGTTAACCGGTTGCCGGCTTTACAGTTCCGAACTTTCTACCGGCAGGTTAAGCGATTTGGCACAGCAACTTATTCAGATTTTTCATTTGCAGGACGATGACCCCTTTGTGCAGTTTTTTGCCGATGAAGTGTTGCTGTTTGCTTCGCGCTACGGCAACAACATAGAGGATTTTTTGCAATGGTGGGATGAAGTGAAACACAAGAAGAGCATTATTTATCCTGAGTCGCTGGATGCGGTGCGGATAATGACCATCCACAAATCGAAAGGGTTACAGTTTCCGGTAGTGATATTGGCTGATGCCGATGAAAAAAAGAAAATGACCAAAAATTTCTTTTGGGTAGAGTTGGAAAAAAAATGGCTGCCCGAACTGAACATCGGGTTGTTGCCCCGCAGCGAAAAAGTGGAGCAAACCGAATTTGCTCATTTGTACGAGCGCGAAAACGAGCAATCGTTTTTGGATATGCTCAACCTGTTTTATGTAGGCACTACCCGCCCCGAAGACGCACTCTATATTCTCTCCTCCGAAACTAAAGAAAAGCCGAAAGAAAATAACTCGGTGGTGGCTTTGCTGGTGTCGTATCTGAAACAATCAGGTGTTTGGGACGGTTTTACCGATTACTCATTTGGTGATGCCGGATTTAAGAAAACATCGAAGACGAAAGAAGAACGCAACAACTTATATGTAAAAGAGAAAACCGAATCCAAAAACCTGCTGGCATCAAACATACAGGTTAAAATGCGAGCCGAACTTTTGTGGAGCGATGAGCGCACTGCCGGTATTGACAGAGGCAAGCAGTTACACGAGGCATTAAAGTTTGTTCGCTATCGTGGCGATGAAGAACCCGCAGTAGAAAAAATGCAGGCAAACGGAATACTGAGTGAAGGCGAGAAGAAAAGTATCATCACAAAACTGAAAGAGATAACTGCTCATCCTGACATACAAGAATATTTTTCGGAGCATGTTACGGTTATCAACGAAAGGGCATTATTGAAGAACGACCGAAAAGCGCGCTTTCCGGACCGTATAGTTTTGCAAAACGGCAGTGCAGTAATAATTGATTACAAAACCGGCAACCCTTTGCCCAAATATGCCGAACAACTGAATGAATACGCGCTCTTGTTAACCGAAGCAGGAATACCCGTTAGCCGAAAAATTATTTTTTACACAACTGCCATGAAAGCGGAGGTATTGCCATGAGCACTTTCCTGCATGATATCGCCAAACAAATTTTAGAAAAACACGGCAGCAATCTTAGCCGCGTGTTGGTGTTGTTGCCTAATCAGCGCTCCTGTACCTATTTCAGAAATGCATTGCACAGTTTGGCAAACAAAGCCGTGCTATCCCCTGAAATCAGTACGCTGCAAAATTTCATGCTTTCGCAAAGCGAACTAACCACAACCGATACAATTGAACTGATAACCGAACTGTATGCCTGCCACCGCGAAACCGGAGGCGATGCTACGCTCGATGATTTTATTGGCACCGCCCATGTAATGCTCGATGATTTTAACGAGTTGGATATGCAAATGGTAAACGCCAAATCGTTTTTCAAAAATTTGGAGTTACTGCAAAGCATGAATGTGTACGAGCCGGGGGCTGAGCCATCGGAATACAAAATAAAATATCGCAGGTTTTGGGAAAATTTCGGAGAGCTTTACCACCGCCTGCGCGAGCGATTGAAAGCGAAGCGCAAAGGTTATCAGGGAATGATTTTGCGCGAAGTGGCGGAAAACATTTCTGCACTTAACACCAGTGCTTACGATGCGGTGTATCTGGCGGCTTTCAGCGGGCTGAACAAAACCGATGAAGTTGCCATTATCCATTTACTGCGCGGGAAGAAAGCGGAAATTTTCTGGGATGCCGATGCTTATTATGTAAATGATGAAATGCAGGAGGCGGGCTACTTCTTCCGCAAGTATGCCAAACAATTTAAAATTCCGGAAAGCACATGGAAAACTTCTATTGCTAACAACCAGCGCAAAGTAACCATTATAGGCGCTGCCAAAAGCATCGGCCAGGTAAAAGTGGCGGCTGATGTGCTTGCCCGCCAACTTGCAATAAACGAAACCAACGCGCTGAACACCGTGGTGGTAGTTCCCGATGAAAAATTGTTGTTGCCCTTAATTGCACACATTCCCGCTTCGGTAAATGCAGTAAACATCACCATGGGTTTAACCATTGCAGGCAGCAACACCGCATCGTGGTTCGAAATTTTGTTCCGCTTGTTCGATAACTCACAGCGCTACACATCAGGCAGCGGTAAACAGCGCTTTTATTACAAGGATGTGTTTTCGCTTTTGCAGCACAATTTTTTCCGCTTGTTGATGCCCGATAAACCGGTGTTGGATTTTATGGGGTTGATGAAGAAACGAAACCGCGTGTTGATTAGTGCCGATGAAATGGTGAATGCCCTTGGCGAAGAAATGAAACTGCTCTTTTTTGAAGGAGAAGATGGCAAAGCATACACTGAATTTCTGCACCGCATCAATACACAGCTTTTATCGCAATTGGTTTACAGAGTTCGCCATGGAAACAAAGCGCTGAGTTCGGAAGTGGAAATTGCTCACCGTGTAATGAACATTATTGAGTCGGCTTCGAAAATTTTTGAGCAGGGCAACGAAGTAAGCATCAAAACATTTATTACGCTGCTGCGCGAACAGTTCAGACAGGAGCGCGTGCCCCTGGAAGGCGAACCTGTACAGGGTTTGCAGATCATGGGCTTGCAAGAAACCCGCGGGCTTGATTTTGAAAATGTAATTGTGCTTTCTGCCAACGAGGGCATTCTTCCTTCCGGAAAAAATCAACGCACATTTATTCCGTACGAACTGCGCAGGGAATTTTTGACTACACACAAAGAAAAGGATGCAATAACAGCTTATCTGTTTTACCGCTTGCTGCATAAGGCGAAAAAAGTTTTTCTACTCTACAACACCGAGCCTGACGAGCTTGGCGGAGGAGAAAAGAGCCGCTTTATTCTGCAACTACAACGCGAAATGGCGGGCAACCCAAACACCAAAATTCAGGATTTGATTTTTGCCGTTGACCCGCCACCGGCTGCCAATACACAACCTATAGTTATCGAAAAAACAGAGAATGTAACAGAGAAACTTCAGCGCATTCTTACTACATCGGGCTTATCGCCATCGGCTTTAAACACGTACATCAATTGTCCGTTGCAATATTACTTCCGCTACATAGCCGGATTGCGCGAGGAAGACGACATGGAGGAAAGCCCTGAAGCCTCCACCATCGGTTCGGCTGTACATCATGCACTTGAAAAAATTTACGAGCCGTTGAATGGAAAGACAGTTACTCCTTTTTTTCTTGAAGCAGCATGGAAAAATCGCGAACGCATTGAACAGTTGGTACGCGAAAATTTATCGGAGCGTTTTGATGCCGAATCGTTAAGCAGAGGAAAAAGTTTGCTGCTCTATAAAGTGTGTGTAAAACTGGCTGAAGAATTTTTGAAACACGAATGGCAATTAGCGCAGCAACTGGAAGAGCAGGGAATAAAAACGGAAATGCTGATGCAGGAGCAGCAACTGAAAGCTACTTTGCAAATTGATGATACAGAAATGCTGGTTAGCGGGCGAGTGGACAGAGTGGAGCGCCTTGAAGGCATTGTGCAAATTGCCGATTACAAAACCGGAAACGCAAAAAAACTTCCGGTGCTGAATGAAGAAGCATGGGACGAACTATTCACCAACCCCAAGTATGCCAAGGCGGTACAGTTGTTGGTGTATGCGTGGTTGTATTACCGCACCAATGGCAGCAATGTTTTGCCACTACGCTCCGGTATTTATTGGCTGCGCGATGCCGATAAAAAATTCAACGCACTTTGCACTTCGGCAGGCAACGATTTGCTGACCGAAAATGAGGTGCAGCGCTTTGAAGAAAAATTAACTGCACTCATCAGTGAGTTAAACAATCGCACCGCTCCCTTTACCCAAACCGAAGATGTAAAACGCTGCGCCTACTGCGATTTTGTTCGCATTTGCGGGAGGGATTGAGATCTTTTTCCATTCTAGTTTATTTTCACCACACCTTTATGCTTCGTTTTACTTCATCTCTATTTTCTATTACAATTACATGCTTGTTCATCATTTCATCTTGCAAACCTGCCAAGCGCATTGAAATTGCCGATAAAAAATACCTGAAGCGCGCGCCTTACGATGCCATTATTGTGCCGGGCTATCCGTATGTAACCGACAACTACCCGTATGGCAGCGAACGCAATAAAATTTTACTGAACACCCGCATTTACTGGGCAAAGGAGTTGTACGAAAAAGGTATTGCCAAAAACATCATTTTTTCGGGTGCAGCAACGCACACGCCTTTTGTGGAAGGCTGCATTATGAAAATGGTAGCTGATTCATTGGGCATTCCCGGAGAGCATACATTTATTGAGGATAAAGCGCTGCACAGCTATCAGAATGCCATTTACGGAAAGCGGCTCGCCAAAAAACTCGGCTTCAAAAAAATTGCCGTTGCTACCGACCCCTTTCAGTTTGCTTACATGACCTACCTGCTCAATATTTTTACACCCGGCATGCCCATTCTTACCTTCAAGCCCGAACGGATGGCAGAGTTTATAAAACCGCTCCCGCATATTGACGCAAACGATGCTTATGTTGAAAATTTTGTACCGGTTGATTAGTCGTAATATCAACATAGCCAACGACTTTGCGTTATCCATATGTTTTAAAAGCTTTTAAACCAAAGGGCTTTAGCTAATTTCGAAACATGGCTCTTAAAGAATCGCTAAGCGTTTTCGATATTTTTAAAATTGGTGTTGGTCCTTCCAGTTCGCATACACTTGGTCCGTGGCGGGCTGCAGAGAAATTTTTGAACGAACTGCAATCAGCAGGAAAACTGCAAAGTACTATTTCGGTAAATGTGAAACTCTACGGCTCTCTTGCAAAAACCGGAAAGGGACACGGAACCGATATAGCGGTAATACTTGGTTTATTAGGCGCTGACCCTGTAACTTTCGATACAACCTCTATTGATAGTACAATTGCCGCTGTTAAGGCAAGCAACAATTTGTTGCTGTTGGGTAAACATCCTATTTCATTTAACCCTGCAACCGATATTGAGTTTCTTAAAAAGGAAAGCCTTCCGTTTCATCCCAATGCTTTATCGTTTACTGCACAGTTAAGCGATGGTACCTTGCATGAAACGGTTTATTATTCCGTTGGCGGTGGTTTTGTAGTGGCAGAAGGAGAGGAGGCGGTAAAGAAAAACGCTGTACTCAAATACGATGTGCATGATGCCGATGATTTGTTGCAAAACTGTATGCGTGCCGGTTTAAGCATTTCGCAATTGGTAATGGAAAATGAACGGGCATGGCGTACCGATGCCGAAACACGAGCCGGTGTGTTGAATATTTGGAGAGTAATGGCAGACTGTATGTATCGCGGATGCCATCAAAGCGGCATTTTACCCGGAGGGTTGAATGTTGCTCGCAGAGCCGCAGCCATGAACCGTCAGTTGCTGAAAGGTTATAAAGCCCAAAATTTTGAGGACTGGATTGCCGCCATTGCTAATTCTGAACAATCGTTCACATCCATAATGAACTGGATTAGCTGCTTCGCTTTAGCGGTAAACGAAGAAAATGCCTCTTTCGGCAGAGTAGTAACTGCCCCCACCAACGGAGCAGCAGGTGTGGTACCGGCAGTGCTTATGTATTACTATCTGTTCTGCGGAAAAAAATCAGATAGCGACATCATCAACTTTCTCTTAACCGCGTCCGAAATAGGAGCCATTTTCAAAAAAGGCTCTACCATTTCGGCAGCCATGGGAGGTTGCCAGGCAGAAATTGGCGTTTCAAGCGCCATGGCTGCCGCTGCACTTACCGAAGGAATGGGCGGTACTCCTGCACAGGCATTACAGGCTGCCGAAATAGCTATGGAGCACCACCTCGGCATGACCTGCGACCCTATTGGCGGCTTAGTGCAGATTCCCTGCATTGAGCGCAATACTATGGGGGCGGTAAAAGCTATTACCGCCTCTCAATTGGCCCTGCAAAGCGATGCCGACCTCATGAAAATTTCTTTAGATACCGTAATTAAAACCATGTGGGAAACCGCACAGGATATGAGCAGCAAATACAAAGAAACTGCCGATGGTGGGCTGGCTACAAACATTCCGCTCAATTTGCCGGAGTGTTAGTTTTCGGCAGTCCTCTTTTACATCCTAATTACAGAGGCGAAACTCATGCGCCAAAAAATATTGAAACAAACATTTGTAACTCTGTTGGCAAAATCTATCTTTGCAGTCCATTTTTCGGAAATATCACAGAAAATCAACTAATTAATGGGTCAAAAAACGAGTCCTGTAGCTAATCGCCTCGGAATTGTAAGAGGATGGGAAAGCAATTGGTTTGGCGGAAAAGATGCCGGTGCTAAACTGGTAGAAGACGAAAAAATCCGTCAGTACCTTAAAGCGCGTATCAACAAAGGCGGCATTTCGCGCATAGTAATCGAAAGAACTATGAAGCGCGTAACCGTTACCATCCACACTTCGCGCCCCGGTATTATTATAGGAAGAGGCGGAAACGAAGTTGACCGCATTAAGGAAGAATTGAAGCAAATTACCGGCAAGGATGTTCAAATAAACATCGTTGAAATTCGCAGACCGGAAATGGAAGCCGCTATTGTGGGCGAAACGATTGCCAAACAATTGGAAGCGCGTATCAATTACCGCAGAGCCGTTAAAATGGCAATTGCATCAGCCATGCGTATGGGTGCTGAAGGGATTAAAGTGCGTGTGGGCGGTCGTATTGGCGGTGCCGATATGGCAAGAACCGAAGAATACAAACAAGGAAGAATTCCTTTACATACATGGAGAGCCGATATTGACTACGCTATTTCTGAAGCGTTGACCATTTACGGTAAACTCGGTATTAAAGTATGGATTTGCCGTGGTGAAGTTTACGGTAAACGCGACTTAACAGGAGCATTTACCGGAGAAGAAAAGCAGGAAAAGCGCAAACCCAAAGGCAGAATTGCCAAAAAGTAATTAAAACAGTTTTAACAGTACAGTTATGTTATTACCTAAAAGAACCAAGTGGAGAAAGACCCAAAAGGGCAGAGTAGCCGATAAAACTTATCGCGGTGCGGAAATTGCATTTGGCACTTATGCACTTAAAAGTTTGGAAAGCGGTAAAGTAAGCAACAAGCAAATTGAAGCTGCCCGTGTGGCGTTTACCCGTTTTATGAAGCGTGAAGGAAAGGTTTGGATTCGTATTTTCCCCGATAAACCCATTACCAAAAAACCTTTGGAGGTTCGTATGGGTAAAGGTAAAGGTAACCCCGAAGGTTGGGAAGCACCTGTTCAGGCAGGAAGAATTCTGTTTGAAGTGGACGGTGTTTCGCGCGAGGTAGCTTACGAAGCCATGTTGCTGGCTGCACACAAACTTTCGGTAAAAACAAAATTCATTACCCGCAGAGATGCGGTTGAAGCATAATCGGCATCGTAAATAACCATTGTTATGGGAGTAAATAAAAAATTGAAAAAAGAAGATATCCGCCAGTTTGTTACCGAAGATTTGGTAGCAAAGGTTAATTCAGAAAAAGAAGAATTAAAGCGCTTGAAGTTTAATCACGCGGTTACTACTTTAAGCAATCCTGCATCTATTCGTGCTACACGAAGAGATGTAGCCCGTTTAGCCACCGAACTCAATAAACGCAAAAGAGAAAACAAAGCATAATCATTCAAGGTCATGGAAAGAAAGTTACGTAAAGAAAGAGTTGGTGTGGTAACCAGCGATAAAATGGAAAAAACCATTACCGTTTCTATCGAGAGAAAGATAAAACACCCTATTTACGGCAAGTTCGTAAAGCAGACCAAGAAGTTTAAAGCGCATGACGAGAAGAATGACGCTAAAACCGGTGATACGGTAAAAATCAGCGAAACTCGTCCGTTGAGCAAAACCAAGCGTTGGAGATTGGTAGAAGTAATTGAAAGAGCGAAGTAAGAGCAGCAGACGGCAGTAGTAAGCAGCTTGTTATCGAATCAATAATCAATAATTAACTGAAAAATGTTACAGCAGGAATCAAGGGCCAATGTGGCTGACAACAGCGGAGCAAAAGAAGTGCTCGTTATTCGTGTACTCGGAGGTTCGAAAAGAAGATATGCCCGCATAGGCGATAAAGTAGTAGTAACCGTTAAGAAAGCCCTGCCCACAGGCGGTGTTAAAAAAGGCGCTGTTTCTACTGCAGTGGTAGTACGTACTACCCGCCCCGTTCGCAGAAAAGACGGTTCGTATATCCGTTTTGACGACAACGCTGTTGTGTTGTTGAACAACCAGGACGAACCACGCGGCACACGTATATTTGGACCTGTTGCCCGCGAACTGCGCGACAAGCAGTTTATGAAAATTGTTTCGCTCGCACCTGAAGTATTATAAGAACAATAGAAAAAATTTCACAATGAAATTGCATGTAAAGAAAAATGACGAAGTGGTAATTCTTGCCGGTGACGATAAAGGCAAGAAGGGCCGCGTAATAGATGTTGACCGCAAAAAAGGTCGTGTATTCGTGGAGGGAATTAACCTGAACAGCCGCCACACTAAGCCCAACGCAAAAAATCCTCAGGGAGGCATTGTAAAATCTCCGGGCAGTATCCATGCTTCTAACGTGGCACTGTTGAGCGATGGCAAAGCTACCCGCGTAGGTAGAAAAGAAGAAAAGGGCAAGACAGTGCGCTATGCCAAGAAAACCGGAAAAAGTTTAGACTAATCAATAGTATAAACCACAACTTAAAGGGCGGAATTTTTGTTCCGCCTTTTTTCTTTTATCCTGCTTCAGCTACGTTGCTTTTTTATATTTGCGCCCTCATATTTTGTCTATGGCTTCAATTAAGAATTTGGTTAAATTCGCGGCTAAATTTTTCGAAATGGGAAAGAGTAAAAAAACGGTAAAAGCTAAACCGGCAGCTAAAGCCAAAAGCAAGCCAGCCACTAAAAAGGCAGCAAAAAAAGCAAGTCCTCCCAAAGCAAAAAAAGCAGTTAAAAAGTCGAAGCCTGTAGCAAAAAAAGTTGCTAAACCCATTACCAAAAAAGCAGTAAAGAAAGTTGTTAAGCCGGTTCCTAAAAAGAAGGCAACAAAAAAAGTTGCTAAACCTGTAGCCAAGAAATCTGTCGCTAAAAAGACGGTAACCCCGGTTGCAAAAAAGAAACCTGCACCAGCGAAACCTATTCTGCAAAAGCAAGTAAAACAGTCAAAGCCTGTTAAGGAAAATGCAGTAGTAAAAGAGGTAAAGCCTGTTGCAAAACCAGCAACTAAGCCGGCTCCCGTTATTACAACCACTCCAAAGCAGGGTTACCCAACATCAACTAAAACAACCACACAAAATAATGTACCGCAAATGAGATACAGCGATGAAGATTTGAAAGAATTTAAAGAATTGATTGACGGCAAACTTGTAACAGCACGCGAAGAGTTGAAAAACTTAAAAGAAGCGTTGGACAACCATACCGAAAGCCAGGCTGGTAACAAAGCATGGAATATGGAAGAGGGAACCGATACTTCGGAAATGGAGTATTTGATGAATCAGATTAGCCGCCAGCACCAATACATCCGCAACCTTGAGTTAGCGCTGGTGCGTATTGAAAACAAAACTTACGGTATTTGCCGTGTAACCGGAAGGCTTATTCCTAAGGAGCGTTTGCGTGTAGTACCACATGCTACTATGAGTTTAGAAGCTAAAATGAACCGCAAGGCAGAAGAGGAAAGTCCGGCAGCTACCGCAGCCGCACCTCCGGCCGATTTCAGCGAAGGATTTGAAGATTAATTTCTTTGATGTTTAAATAAAAATGCCCGCTTTGTTTGCGGGCTTTTTTCGTTTGGGCAAATTGCCCTTATTCGTCCAATTTCTTTACATAAAAATCAAGCACATCTTTAATGGTAATAATGCCAACCAATTCGCCATTGCTGTTCACAACAGGTAACGACTGAAACTTACGTTGCCTGAAAACAGCAGCTGCGGCAGCTACCGGCTCATCAGCTCCTATGGTTTGAGGGTGTTCAGTCATAAGATCTTTCATGTCAACAGCAGCATCAAGTGTATTGGTATCAATTGTTCTTCCTTTAAACTTATCGGCTATAAAAATCTTCATTACATCGTTCGTGCTTACAATACCAATTACCTTGTTTTTACCATCTACTATCGGAAGATGGTGTAAGTTGTATTGCGAAAATAATTCGATTACCTGCGAAAAGGGATGAAACTGATTGGCATAAATTACATTGCCGGTCATTATTTGTTCGATAGGAGTTGTAGTAGGCATATAGATGGTTTGTTTTTAAGAATTGTGTAATTGCAACGCTAAGAAAAATTTTGGTTGAAAGGGAGAAAAAGTGTTAGCGAATGAGCGTTACACTTCCTTTTCGGAACACGCTGCGGTCATCGCCAAACAACCCTAACTTAAACAGGTAAACATATACCCCCGGGGGAGCAGGTTTGCCTTTGTAAATACCGTTCCACGGATAAGTGCCGTCATGCACTTTTTCACCGGTTCGGTTAAATACCTGAAACATAATCACCTTAACACCACTTTGCGAAAGCACATAAAAATCATCGTTGTTACCATCGCCATTAGGAGTAAAGGCATTAGGTATGTAAAAATTGTTGGGAAGGATAACTTGTATAAGTGCCGAGTCGGCTACGGTACATCCTTGTGTGTAAACCAGTAAAGTGTAATACTGATTGTTGAGCGGAGAAACAACCGGATTCGGACAATCGGTACACGAAATATTTACGAGCGGATACCAAACGAAGGAATCAACCGAAATGGAGTTAAGATTAAAATCGGTGTACAGCATTACACTGTCGCCATACATAATCAGCGTATCGGGATACACAGAAATAGTAGGCGGAACAATAGATGTAACGGTAATAAAGTTAGAAGTATCGCGGCAGCCATGTTGGTCGGTTACCACTACATAATACTGCCCTGCTTGATTAACTGTTATGGAAGAAGATGTGCTGCCGTTACTCCATTGATAAGATGCAAAACTTTGGGTGGTAGAAATAGATACCGTTTGGTTGGCGCATAATTTCGTTGAGCCGGTTGTATCAATAACGGCTGTTGGATTGGGATTGGAATAAACAACCACTGTATCTCTGCGAAAGCAAGTAAAATCGGAAGTGCGTAAAACATAAAAGAAGGTATCAATCACTCCTGAAGGAACAATAAGCACAGGATTAGGAACATTTAATCCGCTCAACCAACTTTGAACCGTAGCGTTTTCGCCTGTCCATTGTATGCTGGCTCCGGGCGAAGTAGTTGGCGAGCCGCCCAATTGAGCTGATGCCCCTCCCGCACACATATATACATCGGCACCGGCATTAGCGGGTGGCGATGGAATTACGGTTACGCTCAAGTCGTTCGTTATGGCTAAGTTTTCACACGTGTCGGCAACAAAGCATCCGACCGTAACATCAGCCTGCGGATAAATAGTATAGTATGGCGAATTGTAAACTGTATCATAAGTATTTCCGCCATCTTTTGTCCAATAGAAATGATAGGGGGGCACACCGCAATTCGGGTGTGCGGTAAAGGTTACCGGCTCACCGGCACATATCTGTGTTTTATCCTGCGAAATGCTTCCTTCAACCGTGCAAGCCTGTATGGTCATTTGCCACATGTTGCCGCGGGCACATAAAAATCCGCAAACATCACCGCAGGTAGAATCGCGGTTTTTCAGTGTAAAGTCCAACTCATAATCCGGACATTGAGGTGCCAAACACTTTAAATAATTAGGATTGAAATTATTGATGAGTAATGCACTGGCTCCGGTTACCAGGTTCGGGTCGGTAGTGCAGGTGCCGGTGTAAGGCGGTAATGCCGGATTACACCAAAGTAACCCCGTTGTTTGGTTGCAGGTATCGCTTATTACCTCCATAGTAACCTGACTGAACGTGCAGAAAGGCGCAGGCAATGGAGGATTGCCGCAGGTAGGGTCGTAGGTGAGTGTATACTCCAAATCAACATAAGCATTTGTAAGTTGACTCATGCCGGGCACTACAACGCTATCAAGATGATAATCGCAACTGCCCAACGACATGGTAGTAAAACCCATGCCTGCCGAGGGCAATCCGGTTTTCGTAAAATTTCCAAGTTTTTTAATTCCGGTTACAATAGGGTCAATGGTAATCGGATAAGTATGGTTGGGATTGCTCAGCCATTCCACCGGAACAAACATTTTTAGAGTGTACTCATGCCCCGACTTTTCGAGTTGATATGAACCATGCACTCCGTAAGCACGCGCATCAACAAACACAGGCTTTTCATATCTGATTAAACTTTCTCCTTTTTCATTACGGATAATATAATCGCCCTGATAAGAGCCATCTTGCAAGTGTTTCCCGCTTTCTTCTTCAATAGTAAAACCTTGCGGCAGAGAGAAATGGTCTTCTATTACCATAAATCCATCCTTCACGGGTAAGGTGAGCGGACTCGGGATAACATAATTTGTTTTTATTTCACCGGTTTTAAACAACTGTTCAAGGTTAATCCCTTGCCAAAAGTTACTTGCATGCAAGCCTTCTTCGCCAATGGTGTAATCGGAATAATTTCCTTGCTGTACTTTTGTAAACGCATTGCCTGCTGTTACAAAATACATGCTCAGGTTTCGGTTGAATTCAAACTCGAAACCATCGGTAAGAAGCGAAGTAGTTTGGTTGTTCAGGTCGTACTTGGTAACTACCGGCTGATTGGGCGCAGTATAAACCCCGGCAACGGAAGATGGTTGTAAACGAAAATCAATAGTTCGCCAAAAGTCATCTTCACTGTTTTTGTAATGCAGCGGGAAAAATGATTTCTGCGAGTAGGTATGGTTAGGCTTATAGGGGTTAATGTAAAGGCGGCTGTCGGCAGTGCGGTGGTCAATCAATTCAACGCAATTGGTACATTGCGTGTGCAACGGCAAAAAGCCATACTCCGGATGTTGCTTTGCTTTGGAGGATGATCGCTCTTCTAAAGTGGCGGGAGTAAATTTTTTTCTTTCGCTAAACGAACTCAGGTTGTATTTTTTTACACTCATTCCCTGCGAAAACAGCGCTAAACTGATAGCAGAGAACAAAAAAACACCAACACTTTTTTTCATGAATTGCCAAATATAATTGAAAGACGGTATTGCCGCATTTAAGGTTGAGATACAGGCTTTCTTGATGCACTTACGCTTTTTGGCTAAAAATATTAGTTTTGGCTAACTATTTATTGTTTTATGGAAAGCACTGAAATTTTAACCCGATTAGCCGGTTACGGGATTTCGCCTGTAAGTATTGAACATCGTAATACCGTTTGGATAAAACTGGTGTACGAAAAAAATGATACGATTACGGATTTAGTAAAAACATTGGCAGGCAGAAGATGGAGCAATACACATAAAGCGTGGCTAATACCACGTAAAAAAAGTTTGTTGGAAGAATTAGTTACAAAACTGGACGCTAAAATCCCTCATGCAAAACTTCTGCCGTTGCCCTATTGGTTTGCCGATTATGAGCGGGAACTAAAATTGCGTGCATACAGCCATAACACCAAGAAAAATTACAGCAACAACATTCTGATTTTCGCAAGGTATTTTAAAGGGAGCAACCTCGCAGAGTTAACTAAAGCCGATGTCGAAAAGTTTTTAGAGCGTATGCACGATGAACGCCACTACTCGCCTTCGTCTATGAACGGAATGTTGAACGCGGTAAAATTTTTGTACGAGAAAGTATGGAACATGCCGCAGGTTGTTTACAAAGTATCGCGTTCAAAAATGCCAAAACAATTGCCCAAATTTTTTCAGCAAAATGAGTTAGAGCGAATTTTTGCAACAGTGGAAAATGTAAAACACAAAGTGATTTTATACATGGCGTATTCAGCCGGTTTAAGGGTAAGCGAAGTGTGCCGCCTTAAACTTACGGACGTGTTGCGCCAAACAATGACTTTGCGAATAGAAGCGGCAAAAGGGAAGAAAGACCGCATGGTGATGCTTAGTCCTAAATTGTTGGAACTGTTGGAAGTTTACTATAAACGGTACCGCCCCAAATACTGGTTGTTTGAAGGACCCACCGGTGAACCGTATAGCACACGAAGTGCTCAACTGATTTTTCATCGCGCAAAGGCGGCAGCACATGTTAGCCGAAAAGGAAGCATACATAGCCTGCGCCATAGTTTTGCCACACATTTACTCGAAAGCGGAATAGATGTTCGCATAATTCAGGAATTGCTGGGACACAAAGACATTCGAACAACATTGCTGTATGCTCATACTACCGATGTGAGCAAACGAAGAATAAACAGCCCCTTGGATAAACTGAAGATATGACGGTGAAACTCGATGGGTCTAATTTTGTTACGAATTACAAACGGATTTAGTAAGGGTCGTTCTTTTTTATCTTCTTTAGTTCCGCACTTACTTTAGGTCTGTATGTTTTCTTTCTTTCCTCTAAGCGTTTTTTGTTTTCGTTCAAATCGCGTTGCAGTTGGTTAAGCCCGTTAACCTGCGAGGAGGTAGGTTCGCCCTCGTAGAAATTAACCCCGAAGTAGATGTCGGTAATTTTATCGCGCAGGCGCTCTTCATCGGCAAACCAGGTGTTGCGACCGGTTTTAATAGGTACTAAGGTAGCGCGTATGTTTTCGAGGCTGTCGTAATACTCTCTGATAATTGCAGATTGTCCGGTGTCGTTCACAATCAGTTTTTGTTCGTGTAGCAGCGAATCCATCAGCACGGCAAGTTCTTCGTGCATTCGGTAGGTACGCATTACGGTGTTGTAGTTTTCATCGCGCTGTTCTTTAGTGAATGATGATTTCGGATCTGCAATCAATTGCAGTTCGCCACTTGCGCTTTTATCGCCTACGGTAACTTTTACTTTGTATTTGCCTTCGCGCACCATGGGTCCTACGGTGCTTGCCCAATCGGCTTTAGAGCCGCCTTCGGCTACGCGCGGAGGTTTTACCCGCATATCCCAATACACTTTGTTTATGCCTTTGCGTTTAGTGCCGGGCAGTTCAACCAGAAAATTTCCCTGCTCATCAAATATCTCCACTTTCACGCTGCCGCTGTTTACACGGTTTTTCAGGTAATAAAGTATTTGTGCTTCTTCTTTACTATTAGGTCCCACAAAGCCGCCAGCATCGGGCCAGCCGCC
The DNA here is from genome assembly GCA_026129525.1 of Chitinophagales bacterium. Lineage (GTDB taxonomy): Bacteria > Bacteroidota > Bacteroidia > Chitinophagales > LD1 > Bog-950. The sequence goes on from JAHCHW010000006.1 coordinate 304,813, forward strand.
ACCATAGTGGCCATTTGTTACGGGTGCAGGACGCGCAGGAATAATGGCTACTTCGCTGTTTAAAATATCAGCGGTGATTTTCCGAAGCGGTGAAATATCATCTACAATTAAAATTCCTCTGCCGTGTGTAGCCAGCACCAAATCATTCGTGCGCGGTTCAATTACAATATCGCGCACCAAACAGTACTCGGGTATGTTGGCTTTCATTTGCACCCAATTTTTTCCGCCATCAATACTTACATACAATCCCATTTCGGTACCGAGGAAGAGTAAATCTTTGCTAACTAAATCTTCTTTGATTTTGTGTGCGTAGCCTTTAAACACATTGGAGGAAAGTTTAGACCATGTTTTACCCATATCGCGGCTAACTGCCGCATAGGTTTTCATATCGCCATACATGTGGTTATCGAAGGTGGCATACACTACATTTTTATCAAACCGCGAAGGCTCAATACTGCTTACCCATGTTTGCGCGGGCACGCCACACAGTTTGTAATTGCCGGAAGTGTTTATCCATGTTTTGCCGCCATCTAAGGTGTATTGCAGGTTGCCGTCATCGGTTCCCACCCAAATCATATTACCATCTAAAGGACTTTCGGCCACGGTAAAAATGGTGCAGTGGTTTTCAGCCGAAGTATTATCAGCGGTTAAGCCACCGCTTTCTTCCTGCTTTTGTTTGGCGAGGTCGTTGGTGGTAAGGTCGGGCGAAATTTTTTCCCAGCTTAAACCGCGGTTATCGCTTTTATACAAAAACTGCGAAGCCATGTAAATGCGTTTCTGGTTATTGAGGCTTCGCACAATAGGCGTATTCCAGTTAAAGCGCAGCTTAGGATCGCCTTCACCTGCTTTAGGTTGTATGTCCTGCCACTGATTGGTTTTTGTGTTAATGCGGTTGGCATGTCCGCCCTGATATTCGCTGTACACAATGGTGTGGTCTTCGGCATCGGGCTGCACCCAAAAACCATCGCCACCGCCTACGTTTATCCAATCGCCATTTTTTATGCCGCCTGCATTTTGCGAAGGCGCTTTCCAACTTCCGTTATCTTGCAAACCGCCATATACCCAGTAGGGGTCTTGCGTGTCCACTTGCACATGATAAAATTGCGACACCGTCATGTTGTTCAGAAAAACCCAGTTGTTGCCACGGTCCACACTCATATACACGCCTCCATCGGTGCCCACATACATGTGCGAAGTATTTTTCGGGTTTATCCAAAGCGCGTGCATATCTACATGCACCCATCCACCGCTGTTTTGGGCGCGCACCCAACTATAACCTCCATCTTCACTAAACGAAAATTCAAATGCCGGACGGTACACGCGTTTTTCATCGAAAGGGTCAACTACCAGTGTAGAGAAATAAAACGGGCGCGCGCACACATTATCATCGGCACTTTGTTCCTTCCATGTTTCACCGGCATCGGTACTCAAAAACAAACTGGTGCGTTTGCTTTCTACAATAGCCACCACATTATCGGGTGCCGAGGGCGCTACCGCTAAGGCCGCGCGACCAATATCGCCCGCAGGCAAACCGTTGTGTATTTTCTTCCATGTTTTTCCGCCATCGGTACTTTTCATTACTGCGGAAGCCGCACCACCGGATGAAAATGCAAAAGGTTTTCTGCGAACCTGCCATAGTGATGCATACATCACATTCGGATTTTTGGGGTTCAATACAAAATCGGCACAGCCGGTGCTATCGTTGGCAAACAAAATTTTGTTCCATGTTTTTCCGCCATCGGTAGTTTTATACAAACCGCGCTCCGAAGAATTGCTCCACAGTTTTCCGGGCACGGCTACAAACACGGTGTTAGGGTCGTTGGGGTGAATAACCACTTTGCTGATGTGCTCGCTTTCGGGCAAACCCATAAACACCCAGTTCTCGCCTCCATCGGTAGTTTTGTAAATGCCGTTGCCTATGGAAACGGTATTCCGCATGTTGCTTTCGCCTGTGCCCACCCACACCACATCGGCATTGGTTTGGTCAATAGCTACCGCACCAATGCTTTGGCAATGTTTATCAAACACGGGCTTAAACTGCGAGCCTCCGTTGGTAGTTTTCCAAACGCCACCGCCTGCAGTGCCCACGTAAATAATGCGCGGGTCGGCATTGTAGCCGTCAATGGCGGTAATGCGCCCACCCATAACAGCCGGACCAATATGGCGGGCTTCCATTTTGCCAAGAGCCGCAGAACTTAGTCCTGTTGCGTTACTTGGTGCCGGAGTTGTTTTTTTCTGTGCAAACAAATTTGCCGAGAGGAGAAGGAAGAAGAAAAGTATCTTGTTGTTCATAGCTCTTGAATTGTATTCTGTTTGTAGAATAGCTGATTAAATGCTTATTGAAATGTATCAGGGCTTGTCGAAAAGTGTGAGGTCAATGTTGCCGTTCACTTCTACTTTAGTGTAGTTGATGGGTCCACCTTGTTCTTGCCCTTTTTCGTCAACTCCTTGAGCGGAGAAGGGAAGAATAACACCATAATCGGTTTGACGAAAATCAGAGTAAACGGTAGAAGATTTGGTTTCCTTGTCTTTGAGTTTCATGCGCCTAACGGTTTTTAGGATGTTGTAAGTTTCTGCATCAAGAAAGTAGTACACCATATCGCCTTCTTTGGTAGTGAGCCGCAGTTTAAACACATCAGTGCCGTCCATATCATCGGTGCCCAAATATTCTACCGTGTATCCTTTTTGCTTGTAGTTGAATAGCAGCCCCTGCGGGTCGGCTTCCAATTTGGTAGAGCGGATATCCTGTGCGCTCATGGGGTCGGTTTCGCGCTTACCACTGAACGGATTGTATGTCCAGCCGCTGTCGGCACGCATGGCTTGTTTGTTGGTCATGCCTTGCCAACTGAAATCGGAGTAATAACCGCTGAAAGGTTTAGTGAGTTTAATTTCTGAAACAGGAGGCAACATGCCGGGACCCATTACATAATGCCCCAAACATTTTAGCGAATGAACCTTACCCCATTTTTCGGCTCCGCCTGTAGCAGCTATGTGTTTGTTGATGATGTCATCTGCCGTTTGGGCACTCAGAAAAACAGAGAAGCCAAGAGCAAATAGGAGAGAAGTGAACTTCATAATTGGATGTTTTCGGGAGCCAAGATAGAAATGTTCGGGAATTTATGTAAGTGCTTACGTATTTTGTTGGAATAGTTTAGTAGGGGTTAAAGAACAAAGATATTGAGCATCGTACTTACAGGGGGGCTACACTTTCGGAAACTTCATCTTGTATTCCACACTCACTTTCCCTTTCGAAATATTATCGAGCCTGCCCTTTAGCAAACTTTTTTTGAGGGGTTTAAGATGGTCAATAAACAGTATGCCTTCAATGTGGTCGTACTCATGCTGAATTACCCGGGCGGTTAATCCGGTAAATTTCTTTTCGCGGAAGTTGAACTCACGGTCGTAATACTGTATCACAATGTCTTCTTCGCGGTAAACATCTTCGCGTATGGTAGGAATACTCAGGCAGCCTTCTTCGTAGCCCCATTCATCACCGGTTTCATCAATAATTTTTGCATTGATAAACACTTCGCGTATGCCTTCGTTTTCTTCACCTTCATCGTACATGCGGGTAGAGTCAATCACAAACAGGCGAATAGATTTGTTTACTTGCGGAGCCGCCAAGCCTACACCTTTAGCACGCTCCATGGTTTCGAACATATCGTCAATCAATTGCTGCAGATTCGGATAATCTTTTGCGATTTCAACTCCTTTCTTTCTTAAAACCGGGTCGCCATAAGCTACAATAGGAAGCACCATGTGTGTTAGTTAACTGATTTGCGAATTAAACAATATTCGGGCGATGTCGTTTTCTGATTCACGAAGCATGCAGTTCGAGGTAGGTTTGCAGAATAAGATTGGCGGAAATGGCATCAATGTTTCCTTTGTTTTGCCGTTCTTTTTTGTTTACACCGCTCATCAGCAAGGTGTGCGAAGCAATTTTAGAGGTAAAACTTTCGTCAATTTTGTGTACCGGTTTTCCGGGAAAAAGTTCCTGTAGTTTCAGAATAAACTTATCAATGTCCTTCGCCACTGCGTTTTCGGAATGCCCGTGTGCATACGGATAGCCCACTGCAAATGCTTCCACCTCTTCGGCATTGCAATATTTCTTTACAAAGTCAAACACCGTTTTAGTGGGAATAGTTTCGAGTGTATTGGCAATAAGTTTAAGCGGGTCGGTTACTGCCAAACCCACCCGCTTTTTTCCGTAATCGAATGCCATCACTCTTCCCATTATTTATCGGTTGGAATAACGGTTGCTTTAATGATTAACTCGGTAACAGCGGGATTAGTGTTGGCAGTAACACTCACAGATTTAGTTTGTTCACCGCTTTTTCCGCTGCTGTCAAACTCTACTTCAATTTCACCAGTTTTGCCCGGCTCAATAGCTGCGCGGGGCCACTGCGGCACAGTGCAACCGCAAGAACCTGTTGCATTGGAAATAACCAACGGATTGCTACCAGTATTGGTAAACTTAAATTTGGTTTTCACTTTCCCTTTATCACTTATCTTTCCAAAGTTGTGTTCCATACGGTCAAATTTTACTTCAGTAAGCGGAACATTTGGCTGCGAAGCAAGCGGGTCGGTATAAGTTTTGTCGAACGGACTTGTTTCTGCGGGGGGATTCTGCGGAACTGCCGGAGTAATACTTACTTGCTCGCTTTGCTTCTTAATGAGTTCATCTACTTTAGTCTGAAGGTCGTACTGGCGGTAACCGGTGTATGCAGTCGCAACAATCAGTAAGCCGAGGAGTGCGTTAGTAATTTTGCTGTTCATACATTTTGTTTTTGTGCGAATATAAAAGTTGAACCTGCTTGTATTTTGGTGTATAAGATTTATTAAGAAATGAAAAGCGTCAAATCATTTTCGGTGTCAGAAACCATTTCAACTTACAGGGAGTAATGCTGCGTATGTTCCAGTCATCGGCATCTAATTCTAACCATGCTACACCGGTAGTTGGGAAATCGGGCACCGAAACTCCGTTGAACATATTGGCAAAATGCGTGAGCGAAGGATTGTGCCCCACTACTACTAAAGTTTTTACTTCATCGGGCGCTTCGCTTACTACTTCGCGTATTTCTTCGGCAGAGCTTTCATAAATCCGCTGGTCGAACTGTACTTTGTTGAAATCGTACCCCAATCCTTCGCAAAAGTATTCTGCTGTTTGGCGCGTGCGTTTGGCGGGGCTGCATAAAATTAAATCGGGTTTTAAGTGCAGGGCGTGCAGTTTCTTTGCCATGTTCCGGGCATCGGGTATGCGGTCTTTCTTAAGCGGGCGATCAAAATCGGGGAGAGAAAAATCTTTCCAGCTTGATTTGGTATGGCGGATAAGGATGAGTTGGCGAAGCATAACCTTAGCGTAAAGTAAATCAACTATTTTCGTCCCCGCAATGAAACGCACTCTGCTCTTCAAAACCCTATTGGCAGCCCTGCTTATTCCGGCAGTGTTGTTTACGGTTAGCTTTCATGAAGTGCACTTTCTGTTTGCCGACCATCACGAGCACGAGCATTGCGATAATCACCTGCATGGAGAAGAGCAACACGCACATTGCAAAGTATGTAAGTTCACCGTGTCGCTGTTTACCGATGAGGTAACCGTTCTTGTAACATCATCGCTAACTTTCTCTACAGCAACTGTTGTTGCCAACTTTCAATCTGTAATACTTTACAGAACACTCACGGCTAATCCTCTCCGCGGGCCGCCTTCACTCTCCTGACATTTCTTCCTCGGCAGTAGCCGCTTATTTTTCTTTTAATTATTCGTTGAATAAAGTGAACGGAGTATTTCGTTTAGTAGTGTTGTTGTTGGTGAGTACGCAATGCGTGTATGCACAGCTATGCACCATTACGCTAAAAGGACGGGTTATGGATGAAAATTCCGTAAACCCCTTAGATGCTGCAATTGTGGCAATAGAAGGCACTTCTGTTACAGCCATTACTGATGAGCGGGGTAGATTTCAGTTGAATGCCTTGTGTGCCGGAAACATAACACTGAGTGTTTCGCATATAGGCTGCGAACCTTTACTCGTTTCGTTTTATCTGCAACGCGATACGTTGATTAAACTGAAACTGAACCACGAAGAACACGAAATACAGGAGGTGGCTATTACGGCAGCGAAGAAGGAGAGTCATCACACCCAAAACACAGTTACAATAGAGAGTAAACAACTGGATAACCTGCGCGGACTTTCGTTGGGCGAAACGCTGAAAAAAATTCCGGGAGTTTATACACTTAGTACCGGTGCTACTATTTCCAAACCGGTAATACATGGCTTGCATTCCAACCGCGTGTTGATTTTGAATAACGGTGTGCGGCTCGAAAGTCAGCAATGGGGCAGCGAACACGCACCGGAAATTGACCCGTATGCCGCCAAACGAATTTCGGTGATTAAAGGTGCTAACTCGCTTCGTTATGGCAGCGATGCCATTGGCGGAGTAATACTGGTGGAACCTGAACCGCTTCCGGTGCGGCATGGCATAGCGGGCGATGTAAACATGACGCTCTTCAGCAACAATGCCGAGGGAAATTTTTCCGCTACACTCGAAGGTTGTCATCACCGTGTTCCTGCTTTCAGTTGGCGGGTAAACGGCACTTACAGGCGTGCCGGTAACTCGCGCTCGCCCGATTATTGGTTGGGCAACACCGGAGTTGAAGAGGGAAATTTTTCGGTAGCACTTGGCTATAAACAATCGCGCAGAGGAGCGGAAATTTACTTTTCGCGTTTTCAAACACGGTTGGGAATTCTTTCGGCTGCACACACCGGCAACCTAAGCGATTTGCAGCAAGCCATTGAAAGAGGAAAACCGCAAACCGAAGCGGGATTCAACTATGCTATTAACCGACCTTATCAGAAAGTAACGCACTACTTAGCCAAAGCCAAAACCTATTTTCAGTTGAAGGACGGTAGCGATTTATCGCTGCAATTTTCATGGCAAGATAACGAGCGTTATGAATACGATAAACCACACAGCTATCAGCAAGATAAAACACGCCCGGGCTTTTACTTCCAGATACAAACCATAAACACTGATTTGGAATGGCGGCACAAGCAAGTGAAAAATGTGAGTGGCGCATTGGGCATAAGTGCTGTTACGCAAACCAACAATTTCAAATACGCCTACTTCATTCCCGATTTTTGGAATTTCGGAGCCGGTGTATTTGCTGTTGAACGTTGGACAAGAGGCGATTTTGAACTGGAAGGCGGATTGCGTTTCGATTACAAGTGGGCGCAGTATTTTATTCGAACCACATCGCTGCTATTTGATACCGTGCTCAATTTTTATGCGCCATCGGGCAACATCGGGTTTGAATATCACCCTAAGGAAAACTGTTCGTGGCGAATGAACTTCGGCTCGGCATTTCGCGCTCCCGCTCCAAATGAACTGTTTGCTAATGGTGTGCATCATGGCGCTGCTACTTACGAAACCGGCAACCGTTACTTAAAGCCCGAGCAAAGTTTTAACCTGAGCACTTCGGTTGATTTTGAATCGGATTTCTTGTCGGTGAATGCAGAAGTTTATTCCAATTACATTTTGCACTTCATCAATCTTGTGCCGGTACAGCCGCCCCGCTTAACCATCCGCGGAGCATTTCCTTCGTTTGAATACCGGCAACAGAACGCTTTGTTAAGCGGAAGCGATGTGGAACTCGCGCTGAGACCACAAAAGTGTTTGGAGTTTTACAACAAATCATCGTTATTGTTTGCTCGTAATGTTTCAACCCGCGATTGGTTAGAGCAAATGCCACCGCTGCGCTTTGAAAATGGAGTGAAATACACTGCCACCATAAACAAAAAGCTAAACGAAGTTTTTGCCGGAGCGAGTGTTGTGAATGTATTGCGGCAAACATTTCTTCCTGAAGTGGTGCGCGATTATGCTCCTGCACCACCCGCTTATTGGCTGCTCAACTTCGAAGCAGGGGCAAGTTTCAGCATCCGCCAAAACAATGTTTCAATTGGTTTGACAATTGACAATGCTGCCAATTTTAATTATCGCGATTACTTAGATCGTTTCCGCTACTATGCCGATGCGCGAGGCATTAATTGTGCGCTTCGCTTAAAGTGGAACTTTTTTATTCCTGAACATTAAAAAACAAAGTCATGAAAAGAACAATTATTCAATCAATCTTTATAGCAACAGTAATCTTCTCAGCTTTCTATTCCTGCAAACCAAAATGCGAACGCCACCCCGATGACCCAGAGTGTTTAGGAGAAAGCGAACTGATTACTACGCTTAGAATAACTTTCACCGATTCGGCTACCGGTGCGGCAGCGGGCGTTTTTCAGTACCGCGATGCGGACGGCAACGGTTTGCCCGAAGTGTTTGATACCATTCTGCTTTCTGCCAATAAAACGTACAAAGCCGAATTGCAGTTTTTGAATGAATCGGTTACCCCTGCCCAAGATGTTACCGATGAAATTGAAGCGGAAAAGAATGAACATTTTATTTCTTTCAGCATTCATACTGTTTCGGTAATTGTAACTTACATTGACTTCGACACCAACAATCCCCCTCTACCGGTAGGCTTACAAACCTACTGGAGAACAGGAGCAGCAGGAACAGGGCACGTGCGGGTAAAACTTAAACATCAACCCGGCACTAAAGATGGTACTGCAAACCCGGGCGATACCGATGCGGATGTGGAGTTTGCAGTGGTATTGCAATAACCATTTACTAAAGGCTGACATAGAATTTGTTTTTAGTTTTTGGCAAAGATTATTTTTGAAACCGATAAGCGCTATACCCAAAATATTTTTGGCGATAAACGTTATGTTACACAAGCAATAATTTTACTATTATCCACTTAACCAATAAAAGCGAAATGAAGGGTTACATCATTTTTTTTAGTGTCATTTTACTTAGCGCTGTAATTGCAAATTTTACCTCATGTAAAAAACATGAGCACTCAGCACCGGTTATCACTGTTAATAGTCCACAGCCTAGTGACAGTATTGCTGTGAGCGATACTGTTAATGTTTCAATAACCGCCACCGATGATGAATCGCTACACGAAATGAGTGTGATTATTAAAAGCCATGCAGGTGATACGGTGTTTACTGCTTATCCTTATGTGCACGACCTTAAAACATACATGTTCAACGACTATTATCATACAAATAATGCCGGCATGTATCACTTACACGTAAGTGCAGTTGATCATGATAACAAGCGGAGCAATAAAGAGGTATTGTTTTATCTTGTTCAGTAACAAAATTGATAGTAAGGAGCCAATTGAGGCATTTTCAGATGATTTTTTATTTTGGCGTTCAAATTAAATATATGGGTAAGTTGGTTTTGTTTGTTTCTGCCTTGTTTTTTATAATCTTTTTGACTGGGTGTAAAAACGATGTTCCTAATGCGGTGCCTAAGATTATAATCACCAAACCGTATGAAAATGTTAATTCACACCATTACAATGTTCAAACTCATACTTTTGATTTTTCGGTTTATGATGCAGACGGACTAAGCGAGATAAGTTATAGCATTAGCGGGGGTCCATCGGTAGTTTTTTTTCAACAGCAAGAAAACATAGGTGGCAATAAAGAATTCAGCAAGAAAACAACTTTTAAAGTTGATTCTGTGTACGGCAAAAGTCCAATGAAATGTTCTGCTAGTGTTACCGCAACTGATACTAAAGGTGCTACTTATACGCAAGTGAGTGAATTTAAGATATACAAAAAATAGCGCATAGCTAATAGTTTTCTTGTCTTCTAACCACGACCATTCCCATTACCACATTCATACCAACGAGCGCAGTACGCGCATAGTGGTAGTAATTACGTTTGTTACCATGCTTACGGAGTTGTATTTCGGCTATAAATCGAACTCACGCGCATTGATTATGGATGGCTGGCACATGCTTTCGCACGTGATGGTGCTGGGGCTTGCATGGGTGGCTTATGCTTACATTAAACACAAAAAAGGAGACATAACACATAAGCAACAGCATAAAGTAATATCGCTCAGCGGCTTTGCCAGTGCGGTGGTTATGCTGGTAATAACCCTTCATTTGATTTACGAGTCGGTGGAAAAATTCAGTACACATACGGTGGCAGCCGGTAATGAAACCATCGGCATTGCCTGCATTGCATTATTGGTAAATGGTGTGAGTGCATTCTTTCTGCATAGGGAAGAAGAAAAGCGCGATGTAAACCTCCATGCCGCTTATCTGCATGTGTTGAGCGATGTAGTGCTCAGTTTCTTTGCCATTATCTCATTGCTGGCAGTACGGTTTTTCGATTTTAAAATATTGGATACGGTGCTGTCCATAGCCGGTGCGGCTATCATTTTAAAGTGGAGTATTGAACTTATCCGAAAAAGTTGGCGCGAAGTATTGGAGTTAAAACGTTAATCTTCCCATACCGCATCCAACACAATCACAAACTCTCCTTTTGGTTCTTTTTTAGTGAAGTGAGCAAGAAGTTCTGCTGCCGTACCGCGAACGGTTTCTTCAAACATTTTTGAAATTTCGCGCGAAACCGAAATCCTTCTTTCGCTTCCTAAAACATTTTTCAGTTCCTCCATCAACTTAATCACCCGGTAGGGCGATTCGTAAAGAATAACCGTGCGATGCTCCTGTGCAATTTGTTTCAGCTTGGTTTGTCTTCCCTTTTTGTGCGGCAAAAAACCAGTAAAAACAAACTCATCGGTAGGGAATCCGGAGTTAATAAGAGCCGGAACAAAGGCAGTAGCTCCGGGCAAAGTTTGCACAGGGATAGCTGCTTTTACGCAAGCCTGCACTAAAATGCTTCCCGGATCCGAAATGCCGGGAGTTCCTCCATCGCTTACCAGCGCAATGTTTATTCCCGATTGCAGTTTGGCAACAATTCCTTCGGCAGCTTTGTATTCGTTGAATTTATGATGGGCTACCAGTTGCTTCTCAATCTTGTAATGGGCAAGCAACTTTTTGGTTTGGCGCGTATCTTCAGCAAGAATAAAATCCACTTCCTGCAAAACTTTCAGCGAACGGAGCGTAATATCTTCGAGATTGCCTACCGGTGTGGGAACAATGTAAAGCAAAGCGAGGTTTTAAGGTTTAAGGAATATTATTCCTCTACCAACTCGAATTTGTAGCCTTCCATGATAGGGTTTGCCAGCAGTTTTTTGCAGGCTTCTTCTACCCGAGCCTGTGCAATGTCTTTCGAATTGGCGGAAAGGCGAATAGTAATGTGCTTACCTACACGCACATCTTCCACTTCTTTAAAACTCATTTTTTGCAAACCGTGTTCAACGGCTTTGCCTTGCGGATCGAGTAATTCTTTCAGGGGCATTACATCAATTTCGGCTCTGAAATTCATGGGCGTAGTAGTTTTTGTGCTAAGGAAATTAGAATGTACAAAATAATGATTAACGAAACTGCCGCGAATTTAAGCGTAAGCAATAAAACTGCCGACAGAATTATGAACAGGTAGCGCATCTCGTTTCCCTGCCATGCAAAATTTTTAAATTTAAACGAAAACATAGGCAATTCAGCTACCATCAGCAGCGACAATAAAGCAATGTAAATGTAAATAGCGGGTTTGCTAATGATGATACCGGATACCATTTCGTAGGGGAAAAGTTTTAAAAGTAAAATGCCGGTAACAAAAATGGTAACTGCCGGAGTAGCCAAGCCTATAAAGCTATCGGTTTGGCGAGTATCTAAATTAAATTTTGCCAGCCGTAACGAGGCGAACAAAGGAATAAAAAACGCTGCCGATGAATACAGATAAATCCGCTTCAGCGAAAACGAAGAACCATCGCTTTCATACAACTGAAACAACAACTCAAACAAAACCACCCCCGGTACTACCCCGAAACTTACCATATCCGCCAGCGAATCCAATTGTTTTCCTATTTCGGTTGAGTTTTTGGTAAAGCGGGCGGCAAAGCCATCCAGAAAATCGGCTATAAGCGAAACCAGCACACAGGCAGGCACCCATTCCAAACGATAATTGAAGGTGAATACCACCGCCATACAACCGGCAAACAGGTTGAGCAAGGTAAGCAGATTAGGAAGATTGATTAGGCTGAAAAAACTCACGATGTGCGTTTACTTACTGTTCATTATTTCTTCTATTTCTTCTGCCTCAATGGGGATGTTCGCCATCAGGTCAACCGGTTTGCCGTTGGTAACAAGTATGTTGTTCTCAATGCGGATGCCTAATTTTTCTTCGCGGATGTAAATGCCCGGCTCGCAGGTAAGTACGGCTCCGGCTTTCAGTTTGCCAAAACGGTTGCCAACATCGTGCACATCCAACCCAAGAAAGTGTGCAGTACCGTGCGGAAAATATTTTTTGTAAAGCGGATTGTCTTTGCTCTGCTTATTTACTTCCGATTTTTTGAGCAATCGTAACTGAATCAATTCACTCTCCATAAATTTTCCTACTTCTTTATTCAGTTCATCGAGTACCACTCCGGCTTTCATCATATCGCGCGCTTCGCGATGCACACGCAACACAGCATTGTAAACCGCCTTTTGCCGTTTGGTAAACTTGCCGCTTACCGGAACCGTGCGCGTTAAATCGGCATTGTAGTTGGCGTATTCGGCAGCGCAATCCATTAGCACCAGTTCGCCTTCTTGGCATTGTGCATTGTTGGTTACGTAATGCAGCACGCAGGCATTTTCGCCTGTTGCTACAATAGGTTCATAAGCATGTCCGCTGCCGCGGTTGATGACATACTCGTGTGTCAGTTCCGCCTCAATTTCGTATTCCCAAACTCCGGGTTTAATAAACTTCAATGCACGGATAAATCCTTTGCGGGTAATGTCCATTGCCTGCTTTAGCAATTCTACTTCCCATTTCGATTTTACCAAACGCAATTCGTGCATAAGTGGTGCCGAGCGTTCATACTTATGCAACGGAAATTTATGCATCAGTTCGCGGGCAAACTTCAGTTCGGTGGCATCGTTCATGGAAATGCTGCGGTCGTGCTCGTTGGTATTTAAGTAAACATGTTGGGCGTAGTGCATCAACATGCCGAGCGTGCTTTCAAACTGATCGCTCCACATCACATTCTTTATTCCCGATAAATCGGATGCTTCTTGCTTAGTGTGTTTTCTCCCTTCCCACCACATAACCAGTTCGCTGGTTTTACGCACAAAAAGAATTTCGCGATATTTCTCATCGGGGGCATCGGGAAAGAGAATCAAATACGTTTCTTCCTGGTCAATTCCGGTTAGGTAAAACAGGTCGGGGTTTTGCCGCCACTTGTACGATGCATCGGCACTGCGGGTTACAATGTCGTTCGAAACAAATACAGCGATAGACTGCTTTTGCAGTTTCTTGGTGTAGTTGCTTCGGTTTAAAACAAATAAATCGGCACTTATAGATGAATAACGCATAGGTATGTAGTTGCTGACGAAAGTAATGGAATTATGAAAAGAGGAAAGTTGCATACCATAGCTTAAATAATTTGGGTATGTACATGTTTACAATTTACAGTATAAAAATTTCGGCAAGTTGAGTTTGAATACTACATTTAAGTATAAAATCCACCAATATGAGAAAGCACATTTACTTAGTTCTGTTTTTTTTAATGGCTCTTTCTGTATCGGGTTTTGCCGAGAAGGAGAAAGCAAAAGATTTTGGTTTCGCAAAGCATAATGCCGAAGTGCAGGTTACACCTCATGCCGACTACCTTATTTACGCCAAAGGAAAAGATGTGGGTGCCCCCGATGCGCCTTACGAAAATCGCTACCCGTTTATCGGTTTTAACTTTGGAGCACGCTATATGTTTCGACCTATTGAGTTGCTGGCGGTTTCGGCAGGGCTTGCTATGCACATGCAGGGAGGCTTTTGGCGGCAACGGGCATATTTCCCGAAAGAGTATGTCGCACTTCGGCAAAACTATCACGTGGCAGCATTGATGCTCCCAATTTATTTGCACCTGTTTAAGCAAATGGCAAACAGTACCTTCGAGTTTGCTATTGGTCCCGATTTTTACTTTCCGGTTTTTCAGCGCACTGCTTCCGCCACCTATAACCCCGATGGAGAAAAAGTAAATTCCGATAAAGATTTTGATAAATATACTACGCAGTATGCCCGCCAGAATGCCGTGTTCGGGTTGTCAATTTTTCTTGGAGCGCAGTTGTATGTATGCCCTGTGGCTAACCTCTTTATAGGTCCGCAAATTGCCTTTATGAACCTGGCATATATGGATAAGGATAAGCAGGAAAACCGCTTGAAGTTTGGCGGGTTTTACGATGTTTACTTAGGCTTAAAACTCGGCTTTAGATTTCATTGTAAAGGAAAGGGCGATAAATAGAGTAATTGTTGCTGTCGGTCGATAGAATTGGCGTACCGTTTTGCTTCTTTAAATGCTGAATAATGAAATCATTAATTTCTTTTTGGGTGTGTGTTTTCGTTTTTGTATCAGCTACCGTAGCTCAGGTACAGTACTTTTATGTTCATCCAAAGGCGACCGATGCCGCTTATACTACTGCCGATAGCCACTTAGTGGCGCGCAATGTATCCGCAGCCAATCAAAAACTGTTGCTGTTTATAGGCGGTACGCTCAGCAAGCCGCAGCAGTACGAGTTTTTCAGTTTGTATGCGGCAGCACACGGCTATCACGTTATCAATGTAAGTTATCCGAACCTTGTAATTACTACCTTGCTGGCAGGCAGCAACGATAGCATGGCTTTTAATAAATTTCGCGAGGAAATTTGCTTTGGCACTTCGCTTAGCCCGGTGGTTAGTGTTGATTCGTTTAACTCCATTTACACGCGCACCCTAAAACTCCTCCAATATCTTTCGGAAACATACCCGCAAGATGGTTGGGATGGCTTTCTTGTATCGCCTGCACAAATAGATTGGAGCAAAGTAGCGGTTGCCGGACATTCGCAAGGTTCCGGTCATGCGGCTTATTTTGCAAAACTGTTTGCGGTAGAGCGGGTGTTAATGTTTGCCGGTCCGAACGACTATAGCACATACTTCAACAATGCTGCCCCATGGCTGCGTACTTCGGGTATTACTCCTCTTTACAAACACTTCACTTTCCTGCATTTACGCGATGAAATTGTGCCCTTCAATCACCAATATCAGAACATAAGCGGCATGGGTATGTTGGCTGCCGATGATACTACCCTTGTAGAAACAACAACTTCCCCTTACGGATATTCAAAATGTTTGTACTCAAATCTTAACCCAAAAACATCGGGGCAGTACCACAATTCGGTCGTTATTTTTTCTGCTACGCCTTACAATGCCAACAACGAGCCTGAGTTTGACCCGGTATGGCAGTATATGTTACTCTCCGATGTTTCTACCGGAATGAATGAACAAGAGTATCCAACGGCTCTTCGCATTTTTCCGAATCCGGCAACAAACTATCTTACTGTGCCGTTGGCAGGTAAGATGAACGAACCATGCGAAGTGAAAATTTGCGATGCAGTGGGTAACACAGTTTTCCATAACGTTGTTACCGCACTAGATAACCGCATTAACGTAGCTCAACTGCCGGTGGGAGTTTATTTCTTGTATTACGCTAATACCGTAGCCCGATTTTTTAAAAGGTAAATTTTCATTCTTTCACCTTTCACGTTTCACTTCCTGTGCCCACCATTTTTTACGTGTAACCGTCTATCCACCAACAAATCCTTCTTTCCCGCAAATGTTTTTGCACTTTTGGTTTTTGAAATTAGTGAACTGTATGAACCGCTTCCGCTTAATATTTCTGCTTCCTGCTTTGTTTGTTGTTTCAGGCTTGCAGGCGCAATCGCCCAAATACCGTGTAGTAAGTGTACCGGTTGCCAAGGGCAACAAACAGCTTAAATTTCCATGGACAGGTGGTATGAACGCCCCGCAGTTTTCATCCTGCGAGTTAAACAACGATGGCATTCCCGACCTGTTTGTTTTTGACCGCGTAGGCAACAAAGTGCTTACCTACATTAACCTTGGCAATGGTTCCGATACTACTTTCCAGTATGCCCCGCAGTACGAAAATCTGTTTCCATCCGATTTGGAGCACTGGGCGCTGATACGCGACTACAATAAAGATGGAATCCCCGATATTTTTACCCGCGCGGTTTTTTTCGATGGCAATCCGTATGTAGGTACTAGGGTGCTTAAAGGCAAAATCGAAAACGGGCATTTGGCTTTTGATGTAGTGCGCCCTGTGTTGTATTACCGTGACGGAAGTTTTGATGTAAACATTTGGACGAATGTGGATGATATTCCCGTATTTACCGATGTAAACCGCGATGGCGATATAGATATTCTCACTTTTGGCATTTTCGGTTCAACTGTAGAGTATTACGAAAATCAAACTGTGGAGCACGCAGGCGACCCGCAGTATCATGTCGACTCACTGAAGTTTTTACTCGAAACTATGTGTTGGGGGAATTTTTCCGAGCACGGACTAACCAACTCCATAATGCTTAATATTTCGTGTAAAGGCACAGGTTCCGATTTATATGAAGAAAACGGAACGCGGCACAGCGGCTCTACCATTTTTAATTTCGATGCCGATAACGACCACGATGTTGATTTGCTGTTGGGCGATATTTCGTTTAACAATCTGGTGTTTGTACAAAACTGTGGCGATAGTTCGTATGCCAATGCCTGTGCGTGGGATTCACTTTTTCCCTCGTGCAACACACCTGCTCTCATGCCAATCTTCCCTGCCGCTTATGGTGTTGATGCCGATAATGACGGAACAGAAGATATGCTGGTAGCACCCAATGCGCGGCAAGGCGCTACCGATGTAAGCAATGTAATGTTTTACAAAGGAACAGGGAATCCTGTCTGTGTGGTAAATTATCAGAGCGATACTTTTCTCACACATCATTCGCTCGATTTTGGTACCGATAGTAAACCTGTGCTGTTCGATTTTAATAACGATGGGTTGTTGGATATTGTGGTGGGCAACTACGGCTACTTTCGTCCGTTTACTACTTACAAATCAGCTATTGCTGTTTACTTGAACACCGGAACTTCTACTAATCCCCGTTTCGAGTTACTGACAGACGACTATAACACCTTCAGCAATTTTGCTATTGTGGGTATGCACCCTGCCTTTGGCGATTTGGATGGAGATGGTAAACCCGATATGCTTGTAGGTGACCTAACAGGGTATCTCCACTTTTTTAAAAACAACGGCTCTTCGGGCGCCAGTTTTCCGAGTATGACAACTCCGCAGTATTTCGGTATTGATGTAGGGCAGTATTCTGCACCCTTTATTTATGATGTTAATGGCGATAACCTGAACGATTTGATAATAGGCAGGCGCGATGGACGTATTTCATATTACTGGAATTTTGGCACTACTGCTGCTCCGCTCTTTCATGCCGATTCGGTCAATAATTTTTTCGGGAACGTTAATGTAACTGTTCCCGGATTTTTGGATGGCTACGCTTGTCCGTTTGTTACTACCGATTCGGCAGGCAACAAACTGCTTTACTCCGGCTCAACACAAGGCAGCGTTTTTAAATATCTTATTAACCCGGCTAACCTCCGCAGCGGTTCATTTCAAATGCTCGACAGCAATGTTGTAGGTGAATCGGTAGGTTCAAAATCGGTTTTTACCATGGCTGATTTAAATAACGATGGATGGATGGAATACATTATCGGCAACTCGCGTGGCGGGCTTATGTTTTATTCCGATTCCGTGTGGGATATAAGCACGCTGCCCATTGGTATAGCAAACCAACCGGAGCATAACGAGCGCTTGTTTATTTACCCGAACCCGGCAAAAGATTTTGTGGTGTGCAGGATAGAAACCGGAAGTATAACAGACACAAAGGTTGAAGTGGTAAATATGTTGGGGCAGACAGTTGAACTTGATATACGCTTTGCCGAAAAAGAAATCCGTATCAACACACAAGCGCTTCAGCGTGGAGTGTATTTTGTGCGGATTAAAACCGGCAAGCATTTCTACTCCGGAAAATTTATAGTAGGAGAGTAGATGTGTGCTACCATACTTATAAAATGACTGTCATTGCGATTTTTTTCCCTGAAACATCTATAGACAAAAAGTTGAAGCAATCTCCATGACGTGATTGAATAAACAGAATGCAGATTAACCCATGAAACTCCACCGCGTACTTTTAAAAGCAGTTATACAAGGGCTTGCCGATGTGCTGCTGCAAAAAAGGCAAGCAGACACCACCGTGGAGCAGTTGCTTGTTTCCAACAAAAACTGGGGTGCGCGCGACCGGCACTTTATTGCCGATAATATTTACACCCTTATCCGCTACAAGCGACTGTATGAATACTGTGCCGCTGTTAATGCCACTGATGAATCAGCGTTGTGGCAAATGCTTGGTGCAAAACTGCTGTTGGAAGGTGTCTATGTTTCACGCATTGAAGAATTTTCTTTGTTGAATGCCGAAGGCATTAAAACATTAGCGGCTCAGGCGCAAACCATCCGTAAGATTCGCGAATCGGTTCCCGATTGGTTAGACCAAACAGGCGTAAACGAAGTAGGAGAGGAGCAATGGGAAAAAGAAATTCACGCGCTTAACGGTAAAGCCGGTTTCAGCATTCGTATTAATACTCTTAAAACAAATATGGCAGTGGTAAAATCTATTCTGACTAACGAAGGAATTGATTTCAGCGAAGTGCCCAATACACCCGATGCACTGCTTATACACAGCCGTAAAAATTTCCGGAATTTCCCCGCTTATAAAAACGGCTTGTTCGAAATTCAGGATGTGGCATCGCAGTTAGTGGCACCAATGCTTGCTGCTGAACCCGGAATGATGGTGATTGACGGCTGTGCCGGTGCCGGAGGTAAAGCGTTGCACCTTGCCGCCCTTATGCACAACCAAGGCGAGATACTAGCAGTAGATATAAAGCCCGAAAAATTGGCACAACTGAAACTACGCGCTACAAGGTCAGGTGTAACTATCATTGAACCGTTTAATGCCGAACAACTAACGCGAGGCACACAAACAAAACTTGCCAATGCAGTTGACCGGATTTTGATTGATGCCCCCTGCTCCGGTAGCGGAGTGCTCCGCAGAAAACCCGATGCCAAATGGAGCTTAACTCCGGCTTTCATCAGCGAATTGAGGCAAACACAAGCACAACTGCTGCAACTGTATGCGCCAATGCTTAAACCGGGCGGCATATTGGTCTATTCTACATGCAGTATTTTCTCTTCCGAAAACGAAAAACAGATACAAACTTTTCTTGTAACGCAGGCGAGCAATTTTGAACTACTGGAGGAAAAGAAAATATCACCCGCCCAAACCGGCTTCGATGGTTTTTACATGGCAAAATTGAAGAAGTTGCGGTAGAAGTGGAACAAGTTTTTCACTGATG
Organism: Chitinophagales bacterium; assembly: GCA_026129525.1. Lineage (GTDB taxonomy): Bacteria > Bacteroidota > Bacteroidia > Chitinophagales > LD1 > Bog-950. The sequence goes on from JAHCHW010000006.1 coordinate 324,060, forward strand.
GCTAGCACAATTGACTTTCGGCAAGCGCGCAACAGTAGAACGGTAAACGAAATTTTTTAAATTAGAGTTTCGGATATTATAGAGTTGGCAGCAAGGCTACTATAGCAGCTCCAGCGTTTTGGGCGGTAAGCACGGACAAAAAAGACAACCAACGCACAATGCGGCACATTTGGTTGTCCCACGCACTGGCTAACCCTTCACAACCAAAAGAGCCGCATTTTTGCCTTGCTCCAGTTAAACCAACGGGAGCAAATGACAAGAGACAAATTTTCAGTTGAAGAAAGAAAATCATTTTACAATGCGATTCTTCACCTTGACACTGACAAGGACTATGTAGTAGCAGACAAAGAGAACGACACTCTCAGCTATACAAGCAAAATTAAAAGCCATGAGAAAATCTCAGGCAGACCGAGTGACGAAGAACTTACGCGGGCTATAATTTTATTGCAACTCATTAAGAATTACGACTACGATTCAGCAAAAATCGAGATTGAAAATTCATTTGAAATTGGCGGACATAATGAAGAACGAGCAAGAGCAGTAGAAACAGACATTTGCATCAAAAATGCAAAAGGTGAAATAGAAATACTTTGCGAAGTAAAGCGTATTCACAAATACGAGGGAACAAACGATACAGCAATTAAACGACAACTGTTTTATCCGTTTGAAAATGTCGTTAAGTATCACAAAGCAAAATATTTGTTTCATTTATCGGTTGAAATACCTCAAAGCAAAGAACACTTTCCGCTTCAATGTATCGGTATTGACACATCAATTTCAAAATCATACAAAGAGTGGGAAAAGCAAGGAAAAACTCCTCACTTCCTTGACTTCAACAAGTCAGGAGAAAAGCCAATCATTCAGGAGGTTTTTGTAAAGTTGGAGGGTGACGAGCAAAACATTGACAAGAAATTCAAAGACCTCAATGATGATTTCGGAATTGATTTTATTAAACGGACTTGGAAAAACCTGAATGATTATATCTGGGGCGGCACTTTGGAGGACAACAAGAAATTTGAAAACTTCAATAGAGTTTTGTTAGCCAAAATTTATGATGAGCGAAAAACGAAAACGGGAACCCCGTATTCGTTTCAACGCAAATTTAAAGGCGGCTTACCGCAAACGGAAGAAGAACTTGCATCAGACATTGATTTACTTTATCGCAGGGCTTATGTAGAATACTTATCAAAAGACAAAGACATTGAGTTAAGCAGTATAAAAGGAATTGACTTCAAAGAATTTTCAATTTCACTAACTGCAAAATGCGTAGAACAACTTCAATCAATTTCGTTTCATAAAAACCGATACAAAAACGTAGATATTCTCGGAGAATTTTATGAAATGGTTATTAGGGATGCGTTCAAACAAACCAAAGGTTTGTTTCTGACGCATCCTAATATCGTGTTGTTTATTCTTTCTGTTCTTGAAGTGGAAGATGTTGTAAAACAAAAATTGAAAAAGCCCGATGAAGACCCTCGCTATCGCTTGCCATATGTAATTGACCCGAGTTGCGGAACAGGAACATTTCTTATTCATTACATGCACTATGTTCAATCGTATCTCGAAAAGAATTACAAAAAAATAATCGGTGGCGATGAAGATGTGAAAGATTTTATTGAGCGAAACATACTTGATAAACACGCATACAAATGGGTGATTGATTATGTGTATGGCATAGACAGCGAACCAGTTTTAGCAACAGCTTGCCAGATCAACTTGATTTTACACGGTGATGGCAGCACGAACATTTACAATGCAGATGGACTTGAAAATTTTTCGGAGTATGCAAAAATGCAGGTAATACGAAATGCAAATATTCTCTCAACACAAGTTCAGAATGGCTTTGACTTTTACGAGAAGGACTGTTTGAACAAGTTTGATATAATAATTTCAAATCCACCTTTCAATGTAAATATCAACAAAGGAAGCATTCAGGATAACTTTACAATTAAAGGTAAATCAGAAGCATATTTTTTAGAAAGGTGGTATCAACTTTTAAAACCGGGCGGACGAATCGGAGTTGTATTACCGGAAAGTTTCTTTTCGGTTGAGGATGATATTAAGGGGAGAATGTTCCTATACAAGCATTTCAACTTAAAAGCAGTAGTTTCTTTGCCTAATCATGCTTTTCAACCGCACACGCCAACTTCAACAAGTTTGTTGTTTGCCAGCAAGAAAACGAAAAAGGAGGAGGAGAAATTTAAGGAACTGTGGGACAAATATTCCATTGAGTTTGACGAAAACACAAACAAAATTCTAAAACTGCTCCCTGCAAACAAAACTGATGTTGACTTTTCAATTAAAAACAGGAAGCACGATAACAGCGTAGAAAAAATCATCGCAAATGTTGAACAGAAATGCACAAAAGAATTAGGGAAAGGATTTATCGTGTTCCCGTTTTTTGCCGACACATTTTTATTCGCAGAGGAGAACTTCAATAAATTGAAGAAAACACTTAAAGACACGATAACAACAAATAAAGACCGTTGGATATTATTCAAAGTCGCCACGCAACAGAAAAGAGAATTTTACAATTTCTCTATTCAAGAACTTGGTTATAAAGCAGGTAAAAAGGGTTCAAAAGACAAACCGAATGAACTAATGACGGTTTACGGAAAAGACGGAAAGAAAATATACAACATAAAGTATTCGCACAGTTGGGAAACGATTGATGCAAAAGACACTGTAACGGTATTAGGAAAAATCAAAGCATTAAACTTATGGCAATAGTAGTAGAGAAAAATTCGATTGATTATTTGGCTGGCTTTTCACCAATCAGGTGCGACACGCACTTTAAGCACAATATAAAACTAGCTGACAAGTTTTTTTCAAATGATAAAATTAGTTGGGTATCGCTTGGTTCGGTATTAGAGGATGTTCAAAATGGAATGAATGTCAAAACAGATTTTTATTCAATGGAAGAAACTGACATTTTGTATCTGTCGGTTTCTCAAATCAAAGAATACGGCTTGATTGAGAAAAATCAGAATTTTCTAACTGAAGAAGTGAAAGAACTGAATAGTTTCTTTGAGTTAGTAAATGATATGGTTCTTACAACCCGTTCAGGAACAATCGGTGTTGCACTTTCAACCAATCATCCTTCATTCAATTTTGATGAAAGAACTTATGTTGCTTCGGGTTTCGTAATTGTTTCAAAAATTAAAGAAGGTTTTTCTGCCAACGTAATTGCCAATTACATAAACCTGTTTGATGTTCAAAAATACCTTACAGCAATGGCGGCAGGTGCTTGTCAGAAAAACATTGCTCAACCGACAATCAAAAATCTTCCGATTCCCGAAGTGCTTTTGAAGAACAAGGGTGATTTTGAGAAGTATTTCAACGAATATGAAACAAAAAGTTTGGGAATTTTAAAACAGGTTGACGAGTTAGAAAGCGAACTGACAGAGCTAAAAGCAGACATTTCAAGCTCCATCAAAAACAAGATTTTAGCTCTATACAAATAACTTTAAAGGTATATTTCCTGCCTTAGCCCTTTCCCAAAGGGCTTTTTAATTTTTAGAAGTTATGCAAGTTCAAACGAGAAAATCTTACGATACAAGAGTAAAGTATTTAGTCCGCAAAGGATTGTTGCCCGACATTTACCGCAAACAAATTCACCGCAGTTTAATAAGCAAGTGGAAAAAGGAAGAACCAGAGAAGTATATCGGTTATGAATTGAACGACAATATTGAAGAACTCTATGAGTTGATGAAGAAAATTTCGGAAGACCAACTCATGCAAAAAACTTTGAGAAGTTTTTATCGCATCAATAAAACGCTGAAAGACATTATCGGAACAGGCAGAGAATATGTAAACAAACTCAAAGAACATAAATACAAAGTTGTTGATTCCATTCAGCGATGCAGAAAAACAATCGGTATCGGCAAAGCGATAAAATTGATTGGTATCAGTCGAAGCACTTACCGAACTTGGGCAATGGAAACATTTTTCAGGTGCGGTCAATCAGTTGTCAAACTTTGCAACAATGCTTATCCGCAACAGTTGACAGTTAATGAAGTGCATCGGATGCACAAAATGCTGTCTAACAAAAAGTATTTGCACTGGCCAATTATTTCTGTCGCTTACTACGGCATGAAAAAATCATTATTAAAAGCCCATCCGAACACTTGGTATAAGTATGCACGGTTGATGAAAATTAAACGTTGCCGAAAGAAAAAGTTTGTAAAGAAATATGATGAAGGATTGAGAGCAGAAGCACCAAACGAAAAATGGCATGCAGACATCACAGAAATTCAAACAGCAGACGGTAAGACATCATACATTTATTTTGTGGTGGACAATTATTCTCGTTACATAACATCGTGGCGAGTTGCGAGTAAAATTTCAGCAAAAATTCGTTTGGAAACATTCATTGAAACAATCCGTAACGCAGGACTTGAACCAACCAAGACAGACGAAACAGCAACCGAATTGATTGTTGACGGTGGCAGCGAAAACAACAACAAGAAAGTTGAAACCTTCATCGAAAAATATCCTATAGAGAAGTTAGTAGCACTTAAAGATATTTTAGCTTCCAACGCAATGGTGGAATCGCTCAACAAGCTGATTAAATACGATTACCTTTTTCCAAAACAGTTGCAAAATCAAACACAGCTTAGAAATTATATGAGGGACTTTGTAATTCCCGACTACAACACTAGGCGACCACACGGCTCACTAAGCGGACTAACACCAGAAGAAGCATACCGACAGAAAAAAGTGAACTTCAAAAAAATCAGAGAAAAAATGGTTGCCGCACACAAAGACAGAATTTGCTACAACAGAACACATCAATGTTTGGGTTGTCCGTTCGGTTGCAAACGATGAAACCGACAAACAAAAACTTTCAGTGAAAGAAAGCCGAAAAAAATCTTTGCGACTTTGACTTGATAAAGTAGAATTTTTCGTAAACTTGACTGTTGTATGAGCATGTTTCTAATAAGAAACATAAAGTGATGTGAAGTTCTGTGAAATCACATGAGGACAGCCAAGCATTTGCACTCACATTTGCTTTTGCTCCACGCAAAAATCAAAGCAGCAAAAGCAAAAGAGAGTGCAAACCAACGCACGGACAGTTACTCATAAACGGACAGACACAACATCGGACGAAAAAGAAGCCCAGCTGCCAACATCGGTTTTGCGAAATGGCGGGGGACGTGCTTCTACGACAGCTTAGTGGTTAACCGAAGTGATGTGCTTCTATGAAAATTTTGTGCTTAGATGCCGCCACTCCGCAAAGCCGAAAAACGTTAGCGGTCAGGCTAAAAGACGACACCACAACCAATAACAGAAATCAAAAATTATGAGCAAACAAAGATTTTTTATAGCGACAAGTGGAAATGACGATGAAGCATACAGAGAAGCAATGCAGTATGCTTGTAAACTTGCTGACAAAGACCCAGAAATAAAAAGAGTGGTTTTGTTAGTTCATACCAAACAAAATACGGGATGGTTTGAAAGGATTTTTGGCAGAGAAATAGAGAAACGATTATTCAACGGAACAACATTCAAAAATTGCAGACCTGTTTTCAAGTTTGAGACCAAAAAAACATACAACGACAGCTACACTCCTTCTGAAATTGTAATAACCTGCGGACTTGACAGTGAAGACGTTCTTCCTATTGACGACTTTTATTCAGTAAAAGCAATAATTGCAATCCCTTGGCTCGCTAACGGTTTAGACAAGTGGGTGAAAACTTGGAACCCGACTGAAATAAGGGGAAATCAACAAGAAGTAGCAGCATATCCTGAACCGACTTGTGTTGTAAAAAAAGCAATGCAACACTTAACTTATAGCATAAATATGTCAACAGGCATTTCCCATCTGTCAGACGAAGAACAAGCCAAGACATACATTCTTGCTCTGCACAAGTATGAAAACAAGTTAGACGCTGACATTGTTGGAGCTTACCTTGTAAGAGAACTAAATTGGGACACTGACCACGCAAAAGACATTGAAAAATTAATCAACACACTAAACAACGGTAAATACTTTCAAGGTGGCAGAAGGACAGGACTTCAAAACTATTACAAACAATGGAAACAAGAATGTGGACAATAACAAATAAAGAAGCCCGAACCGCTAACAGCCGTTTGCCGCAATGGGGGTAGAAGTGGTTAAATCAAGTGCTATGCTTCCATCAAAGTTTGTGCTTGGTTGACAGTTTTGTGCTCCGAAATCCCCCACTGCGGCAAGCGGCAAACCGTTAGCGGTAATGCTAAATGACAGGTAGTCGTCCATTAATAGCATCTGCAAAAAGTGATAAATCATTTTCCAACTGATAATATTCAAACATTCTATTTGATAGCTGAAAATAGAAATTCACTTTTCGACCATTCTTTTCTATTCCGAAACCCATATAAACATCTAATTCTCCGTTGCTGTAAAATCGATTATATATAAACCCTTTAGGATTAATAATTTTATCGCCATCACATTTTTCAGCTACAAGTGATTTTTTGGGGATTGGGAAAGATGGCATCTTAGAGATACAAAAGTATTGCCTTAATCCTTCAACCAATGCAATAGGTACGATAAATTACTATGCTCTTGATGATGCGGGAAACTGGACGATTACTAACTTCCCTGCACTTTCTTCCTCCTTAAAACCTATTCATGGAACCGGGTTTATCTCAGTTGGTGATTTTGACGGAGACGGAGCCGTGGATTATATGCTCCACACATACTCCGGCTCCAGTGTTAACTCTTACATCTCTTTTCCTGCAAAAAGTATTTTTAATGCCTCGGTAGCTACCCCTTATATTGAGGTGCCAACCAATGACGCATGGGTGTTTAATGACGCATTTATTATTGACTTCGATGGAGATGGCAAAAAGGATGTGTTTTACCCGGGCGATACAGAAAGCAAGGTATATACCTTTTCTAATAGCGGGGGGAGCTATCATTTTGATTTAGCCGCTACCTTGAGTTATCCGAATCTTACCGACTGCAAAAATATTCAGTTTGGGGATTTCAATGGAGATGGTAAAACAGATGTATTGAGTTTATTGAAATCAGTTTCTAATCCTGTGTCTGTTGTATGGCTGATTCAATACTCAACAGGTAAAGGATTAACCGACCCAGTTGTTTTTTCCGAGGCACAGTTTACTGCTGGTGGGGGCTCTTATGGGCTGAACTGGGATGGAGACGAAGAAAATTTAGGTACGAACTACAATTATCAATTTGCTCTAAACGCTCCCCAAGAGCTAATTGTGAGCGACTACAACGGAGATGGGAAAAGCGATGTATTATTTAAATGGAATCATCATCCTGGGTGCGATTTTAATGTAAGGCTATACTATTCAACAGGGCTTAGCTTCAAGAAATTTGAGATGGATATTGGTGCAGAGTTCGGAAATGACTGCATGGTTGGCGACTTTAATGGTGACGGGCGGGCGGACTTAACCTTCTACAATACAGAATCCAGTTCCCCCTGCAACACAGGTGTTAATGTAAGCACTAACTACCAATTCTCCTTTAACCCGTTCGGGCAAGAGCGGCTCCTGCACAAAATATCAGATGCTTTTAATCAGATTACTCAGTTTAGTTACAAGCCGCTTACAGACCCGGCAGTTCATGTAAAAGGAACAAGCCACACGTACCCGGTAACGAGCATACAGATACCTATGTATGTGGTAAACAATGTTGCCGTACCCGATGGCATTGGCGGGGTCAGCGCTACGGCATATTTTTATACCGATGCTTTGGTTCACCGGGGCGGGCGCGGATTTTTAGGGTTTAAATCTATCCGTAGCTATTCTACAGCTTACAATACAACCAAAGTTGTTAATAATACCTATGCAAGCCCGTATTACGCGCCTGCTATGGTGAGCGCTGCCACCTCTGTTTCCGGCACTGCGGTAAGCTTTGCTTTAGATTTATACGACCAGATAAACTTAGGCGGCAACCGCTATGCCGTACAAAAGAAGGGCGGCTACACCTATAGCCAACTTACAGGCAGCTATTCTTCTTACACTTATGTTTATGACCAATATGGCAATATTACCATGTCGAATCAAAATATAAACGGAATTGAAAATACAACAAAATCATTTGTTTATGGGCAGCATGGCACCACTGTACCGGCTTTGCCGGAAATGGTTACCACCAACAAAACACGTACCGGCTCACCTGCATACAGCAATACGGTAATGTATGCTTATGACCCTAAAGGACGTGTAAAAAAACAAACCACAGTTCCCGGGCAAACCTGTAGTGTTGTTACCGATTACAACTATAATGGCTTTGGTAATGTAACTTCAGAAACTACCAATACCGCAACAACTACTGGTGGTCTGCGTAGTCAGTATTTTGAATACGACAATTATGGCAGATTTCCCACCGTTATCCGCAATTCTTTGAACCAGAACACACTGGTAGTTAACGATGAGTATTGGGGTAAACCGCTTTCAGTAACAGGAGTAGATGGTAATATTACTGAGTATGAATACGATGCCTACGGAAGAGTTACCGTCAATACCAACCCGCGGGGAAACATCGCTTACTCTATATATGAATGGGACATCAATAGCAATGGCTCTAAATCCATCTACAAAGTTACTACCACCACTGCCGGAAAACCAACAACGAAAATATGGAATGATGCGTTGGGCAGGGAAGTAAGAAGGCAGGTGATGGGCTTTGGCGGTAACTGGCTTACCGGCAGTACTACCTATACTGCCAGGGGAAAAGAGCTAACCGTTACCAAACCTTGTTATTCTTTCGAATCGCCTTCGTTCGTAACCAATACGTACGATTACTTGAATAGAAAAGAAACAGTTACCGACCATCTTGGCAATACAACATCTCTGTTTTATACATCTCTATGTGATTTTATTCTTTATATTGCTGCAAGAACAGCACTAAATAAGGACTATGACATTGCTAAGATTTTAATTTTTCGGGGATACAAAAATGATTTTGTAAATACACTATTGCTTTGTGATATTCCATTCTTAATTGGAACTTCATGTTTTTTCCTGTTGGATGCAACTATGAATAGCACAGAGCAATCAATAGCTCAATCGGTCTTTAATGGCTTTGATTTGATTATTTTTCAGTTAATATATGCGTTTATTAGTGTAAAATCTAGCTATGAAAATAGCATGACAAAATAATTTCCCACATAGATTCCTTACCTTTGTAACATTCAAAAAGAGCATCATGGAATACATACTCATCCCTTCAAAATCAAAAAGCGAAACCGCTTTCTTTCTTAGCTTGCTAAAAAAAATGCAGAAAGAAGCATCTACTCTTTCCTCAGATGAAATGGAAGATGTTGCATTTATGAGAGCTTTAAAAGAAGCGGAAACTACTTCCAAGGGCAGCTTAAGTAAAGTAAAAGCACATCTCTCAAAAATTGCTAAAGGGTAATGCGTGTTGAAGTTCAAAAATCCTTTGAAAAGGACATTGAAAAGATAACTGATAAAAAATTGGCGGAACAAGTTGCCTCAGTTATTCAGGAACTTGAAAACTGCAAAGCAATTACAGAAATCAGAAGTGTAAAAAAGATGAAAGCCAAAGGGCTTTATTTTCGCATTCGTATTGGCAATTATCGCCTTGGTTTAAGCCAAAACCAAAATACAGTTACGCTTCTTCGCTTCATGCATCGTAAAGATATTTACACCTATTTCCCCTAAAAAATTGCCTGAAAAAGATTTTTTGATTATAAATTTGTAGCACATTGGTAAGCTACTTGATTTTATAAACTAAAAAAACAAACATCATGGCATCAACATCAGAAACCGGACATGCCAAAAATGTAGCCAACTTTGAAGATTTGATTTCCTTCTGCAATGGCTACGGTGGCAACTACAATCCGAGCACACAGGAACAACTTGCTGAAAAAGTTGGGACAAAGAAGAGTTACATTTCTCGACTTG
>JAHCHW010000007.1 GCA_026129525.1 Chitinophagales bacterium
CACCGGCACATCGTTTACCCAAATGTTGTAGTTACTAAGAATGTTGGTGGTATCAACGCCTCTAAAAGTTAAATGGAGTAAATCAGTAGCATAGCTAGATGCTTTAGCATAATCTTCTTTGTGAAGTATGTCGCTAGAGGGAGGAGGTTGAGTTAAGTTTAGCAATGTAGTATCTACCTTCAGTTTACTTACCCTCTTTTGCCATGCCCGGTAGTAAGAGTTAACCAAAGCGGTATCTACCTTGCCAAACGCATGAGATACAGTTTGCGTAATCTTGTCCGGACGGTTATAAAGAATATCAATCTGCCCCGGATGAATGACACTGCTACCTTGCCTTACCCGTATTTTGGGAAACATTGTTTTTGCCCCGGAGTAGTAACCGTCCTTATCAACAACTATAAAATCGGCAGTGTCGCCCACTAATACTTGATACAATAACTCCTTCGAGTCAGTATTCCAAACTGAGATAGAGTTAAAGCCGGTAGTAACAAGTTGTTTGGTTTCGTTCCAGTAATACATGGATGTTACTCTTGCATGTGGAGCAACTGAACTATAGAGTTCCATGCTGTTTGTATAGAAATTCCAAACAGCCGGTTTGCCTGATGTATGAAAATACAGTAACACCGAGTCGGATAACAACAAAGCAGGAACATCTCTGTTACCACCAACATTTATTTCGTTTAACAGTTTAGCATTCTTAAGGCTGTAAACTTTTAACTTGCCGGTACGCTCAATAGTATAAAAAATATTGCCGCTGCTTTCTACAGCCATGCTATTGCCAATCCATTTTTTGTTTTCCCATTCGAACACATGCTTTACAAGAGGGTTTTTAAAGTCCAATACGGTAATTTGCTTTTTGCTTGAATTACTAACAATGAATTTACTGCTTTGTGTGAAGGTAAGTTGCATTCCGAGATAATCGAGTTTGTAATTGAACATTGGTTTGCCTGTGCCAGTTTCATAAACTATACATTCCGTATTGCCAATTAAATACATGTGCTGTGCATTGTTACAAAATCCGATCTGTACTGTGGCATATTTAATTGGGATACTGTATTCCTTCTTGATAACTCCGTTAATGATTGAAAATTTTCCGAACTCGTAGTAAGTTTTATAGATGAAGGCGGTTTGGGTTGTATCTAAGGCATATACCCAATCCATTTCGCACGGAGACGGGTAAGGGAAGGAGTTTGTGAAGTTCTTGTAAGTGCTTTTGTAGAGTATTTTGGCTGTATTGATATAGATTAGACTTACTGAATCTATGTCGTAACCGCCCATCCAGTTGAGCGAGTCGTTCCGTTTACAGATAAAGTTATACTCACTTTCCAGTGCTTTTTTTACAATAGTTTCAGGATACCTGTTACTTTCCACCTTTCCTTCATTTGCGTGAATGATTATAAGGTTGTTGTATTTAACAGCATTAAAGTCGGGGAGTTTAAACAACGAATACAGTGAGTTATCTGATTGGTCTTCTACAGTAAAAATGAGTTCATCGTTTATTTTTCCCTTTAAAGCAATGTGCAGTTTTTTTATACCGGAGGCAAAAGGCTTGCTTTCAGCAACAGTGCCATTTTTAATCATCGCCAACTTATAGGATTCATTCTCTTTGGTTAAGGCATTATACTTTCCTGTGCCTACAGGTTTTAAAATTGGCGAACTGCCAGCAGGCAATGCCGACACTTTTCCAGAAGTGGTGTTTAATAATTTGATGTCATATCTACTCTCTTTGCCTTTATCATTGTAACCACTATACATTATTAGATTCGTGTCAATTATTTCTACCCAATCAATCGTTTGCGTTTCTTTTATGCTTGCCCTTACCCCGTTATCCATGTTTAGGGTGTAAAGCACCGAGCCTTCTTTGCCGAGTTTGCTTTCCGTAATGGCAAGTAAATGGGAGTTGTATCTACGATTTGCCCCATCGGCATCCATGCGACTAAATCCTTTGTTTAGCTCAAACTGCTTTATCAGCAATGTATCGTGTTCTATATTTACTATGGCAAATGGATAACCCGGTTTACTGGATGCTTCCGAAAAGGCAATCCAACTTTTGTTCTTATCCAGTTCATGGATATTATACTCGCTAAAGAAAAAGTTAATCTCATGCAATGTTCCAAAAGTATTGCTCTCCTTATCAAAAAGACACAGTTGACTTTTGCCTTCATTGTAACGATGACACAGCAAATGCTTGCCGGCAGTTATCGGCTCAAACTCCCATCCGCTGTAGTAGTATTTTTTTTTGTCAAACCGTTCAATCATTTTGCCGGTTAGCACATCTATGTAAGCTATCTCGTAGGTTTTATCCAGCACAAACACATGGTTGTAAAATTTGTATCGGTAACCTATATTACTCAAATCAAACGCTACTTCACTTTTCATTTCAGCAATAGATTTTGAGTTGCTTACCTGTGCTGTGTAATACTTATTGTTATGGCTAAAAACCAAAAAACTATCGCTATTAAAGAAGTGCGGAAAAGGCAACACTCCGCCCATTGGCATAAAGGACGATTCACTAGGTATGGTAAGCACAAACTCAAGAGTTGCTAGGTCGAAGATTTTTGCACTATCCTCTGATTTTAAAATCAGATACTTTTCGGAGGGGCTTAGTTTATATTCAGGATACTGATATGCATCTACAGTAATGTTCTTGATAACAGTCCCGCTATTATAATCCCAAAGGGTTATGCGATTATCGCTGATAGCTTGAATGCCGGTGCTGAGATCGCTGCCGGACACTAAAATATTTTTGGACGGAATTAGTAACGGGTGACCATTTAGTACCCCCTCGTTCAGGTAAATCTCATGGGTGCCTTGGGCCTTCACCAACGCAAAACTCCAAAGCAACAAACCGAACAAATAAAATTTACGCATGGTGGTAGGTGTTACGTAAATGTAAAAACGAAATCAGTAACAGAAAAAGGGGGACTATGTGTTTGTAACTATCAATTAACTACCAACCATAGTAATAATACATGGGATTAGTATTGTAATAAACAGGCCGATTAGATTTCTGCGGCTGTAAAATAGCTTTAGCCTCAGCATCTTTTTCACCTAAGTAGCTTTTAAACTTAGCTAAGTCTTTCCTGTATTTTTCCTCCTGTGGTGGTTTTAGCTCTATGAGTTTAAGATAATGGTCAAGTGCCAAATTGTATTTTTTCCAGTCAATAAAATTGCATATACGGTTAATGTAAAATTTCTCTTCAAACGGATTAAGCAGTATAGCTTTTCGATAATACAGGTCGGCACTGTCGTACTGTCTTTTGTAATTAAAATTGGCTCCCAAATTATTGATGGCATCCTCATACCGAGGATTTGAAGCAATAGACTTACGATAGTAAATTTCCGCACTGTCATACTGCTGCATGTTGGTAAAAATAACGCCCATCATATTTGCGGAAAAACTCCATTGTGGCGCTAACTCAAAAGCAAGCCGCTCATATTTAAGGGCGCTATCCATTTCTTCCAATTGCGTAAATAGCATTGCCTTTGTGTGGTAAGTATAAGGCCAGTTCATAAGCATTAAGGAAGAGTCGGCATATATTAATCCTTTACGCCAATCTGCTTCTTTATAAGAGTCTTTCATGGCACGCGCTTTCAAAAACAAACGCGATGCCTCCGACTTTCTTAATAATGTTGCATTTTGCTGAAGATACAATGCTGCCGCTCTAAAACAATCTGCCGCATTTAAAAAATCTATTTGGGTATACTTCACACGCTCAAGCAAACCTTTCGAATAATAGTCAATAGGTTTTTGCCCCTTATCTAAACAAGCGGCAATAAACATATCGGTAAGGTCGTCCTGTTGCAGTTTGCTTTTGGTAACTTTCAGTAATTGGTCAAGATAATAGCGGGCATTGTTCTTTTCGGGTTCAATTAGGCGTTCATCGCCTATGGCAGCCACAAAGGCGGCAAACAATGCGGTATCAACAGCAGCATCGGCAAGCGCGCTTTTAGTAACCATTGCCAGGTAATCGCTGTTATTGTTTTTATGAGCAATCAGTTGCTCTTTTACTTTTTCGTTAACGCGGCAGAGTACCTGCTTATCGCCTTTAAACTCGGGTGTTTGCCGAGGCTCGCCTGTGGTGGGCGATTTGGTATCTTCGCCTACATTGCGCTTTACATAGTTTTCCAGTTCGTAGAGCGTAACCTTGCCATCAGGGGTAGTAGGGTTATCTGCCAAACCTAGCAAACCGTTAATAAGGTGAAAGGAGAACACCCCTCTGCCATTGCCCCACTTTTTGTCTTCAAACGAAACCTCATCAGCCGTGCAGCTTACCATTTTGGTAAGCCCCGGTATTTGTTGCTCCATTACGCTGCTGTATAAAAAGCGTGAGGAGTTATCCTTACCCACCAGTTCGTTGGTGCGGCAAAAGTCCGAAATGAAAAAGACCTTCGCCTGCTTCTCGATAAACATTTTTACCACCGTTTGCATTTCGAGCAGATTGATGCCCGATACTGCAGTGTATTCTTCCTTGTCGCTAACCTTAGGCGTATTGTGCGATAAAAAGTAAATGGCTTCAGGATTTATGGCATCGCCATGTCCCGAAAGGTAGATGTAAACACGGTCACCGGGTTTCAATCTTCTCAAAATCCATGCGCGTTCTTTTTTAATGTTATTGTCGGTTGCGTTTTGGTTGGTAAGCAGTTTAATGTTTATGCTATCCACCGTGCCCATTGCTCCGCTTCGTAAAAACATGGCAAAGTAAACTGCATCGCTGTCGGCATATTGCAACTGTGGCATAGCGGGGTCTTCGTATTTCGAAACGCCTACTATTAAGGCGTAGATGGTGCCGGTGTCTTCGGGTTCTGTAGCTTGGTTGGTGTTTTGCACGGCAGCGCCTTTTGTGCCGGCAACTTGGCTTAAACCCAACACAACATGCAGAAAAAGAAAGTGCAGGAGTAAAACTTTTTTCATCAACCAACGGTGTGTACGCCTTTGTTCATCAAACAGACCAAAGCTATTTATTTACCGGGAATAAGATAACGAGATAAGTAATTTCCATAAGGCTGTTGGTGAGGAACTAAATGAAATGAGCAGTGGCTGCTTGTGCGTTAACTCACCACAAAAAACGTTTAATACAAATACCAAACTCCGTATCGGTCGTTTTCGTATAGCGTACTGTCGCGCAGGGTAAACGAGTTAGTGCTAAGGCAAACGCAATTACGGTACGTGCTTAAAATTTGAATAAGGCTGTCTTTGCGCTCATATCGTCCGTAGCATTTGTTGTGGTTCAACATTTTACCGCAAACTACTGTATAATAACCTCCTTTGCCGAAAGTAATTGCAGGGTCAATTTGCATAAGGCGTATTTCGTATTTGCCGCGCGCTTTTGTTGCCTGCATAATGGTATTGGATGGAAGAATAATACAGCCGCTTAACAAAAACAGTGTGAAAAACAGAAAGAGTGGTGTGATTGTATTAAAGTTCAATTCTTACTTGGTTTAGCAGCATGATTCACAAAGAGATTTTACAACCTATAATACTCAAACGTAGGGTAGCCCCAAATTCCATCTTTCTTAAAATCAATAAAACGCAGTTTGTAAAACCTGTCCTCACCGGCTTTAATAAAAAAGGTGTACCACGTTTTGGTAATGTAATCGCCCAATTCGTAGCGCTTCCATTCGTAGCCTATGGCATCTCTGCGGGGTTGCAGTTGGGCTAAATCCAAAAACTCCACTTCGTTAAAGTTTACGGTTGAATCTAAATACGCCTGCACTTTTGCCGGATTGGTTAACACACCTGTTACCTGATAGGGCAAATAGTAAGGGTCGTAAAACACTACACTGTAGCGGGTAAAACACAAATCCCATTCTGCTTTGGCCGGTTCAATATTATCTACCATACTGCCGGTGCCGTTAAACGTAAAGTAACGGTAGTTGCGCGTGGCATCTTTTTGTATAAGTGCAGTTTTGATAAGCGTATCGTTTACCCCTGCATACGAAATGGAATAAGAACTGCCGTTAAAATCGTTTACCTGAAGTTTAATATAGCCGAGGTTGTTTTCGTGGTCATCTAACCCCAGGTTAATAATGTAAACCTCGCCCTTGGAAACAGGTTGATTGGTGAGCGCTTGCCACCAAGCACCAATGGCGTTAGAGTCGGTATTAAACTCGCCTAATTCGTAAAGCCAATGCTTGCCGGTTGTATCGGCAATGGTAGTTTCTTTTATGTCGGTGCGGTCGGTACGCAAAGCCGACATCAGTTTGGCAGTGTTGAGCCAAATGTAAAAATCATTATTGCCGCAGTCGAACAGTAAGTCGTATGCAAAGCGCGAGTTGGAACTAACCACGCGGTTGGTTTCAAGGCTGTAAAAAAACTGATTGGCGTAGTCGTGCCCCATTTCAATAACCGCTGTTTGCCCTATGCCCTGATTGCCCGGAGGGGCAAGAGGCTTTTCTTTGAAACAGGACGATAAAGCAAAAACTGCGATGAGGAATAAGGAATGAGGAATGAGTGATGAGAAATGAGGAATGAATAACGAAAAGGGAGATACATTTCCCAAACGCTTCAGAAAATTGAAGATTGAAGACTGAAGATTGAAAATTGCCTGTATCATTTTCCGTAGTGCAATATTAATGATGCAAAGAAAGTTCGCCCCCAACCAATGTTAACCGCATTGCCGCCAAGGTTGTGCCCCACACTGCTAATTCCGGTGGCGGTTACATTGCGAACACCAACCAAATTTTTTCCGCCAACAATTACTTGTATGCGTTCTTTCCAGAAACTGCGCGCCAGCGATACATCAAGCATGTGGTACGAATTGCGCGTGCCCGCTTGTATGCTGTTGTTAATACTGAACAAAGGTTTGCGCCCGTTAAACTTGTAGAAAGCAGAAAACGTTAACTCGGCTTTAGGAATGGTGTAGCTGAACGAAGCGGTAAAGTCGGGGCTTAGGAATTTCACCTTATCGCTGCCACCTTGCGTGTTACTTAACTCATAGCGGGTAAACAGCACCGAGGTATTTACCATCAATCGTTTCCAGCGGTAACCCAATGCCACATCGCCACCGTACGTAATGTATCGTTTAATGTTGAAGTATTGGAAAGTATCCGGCTCCGGTCCAATGCTGGGGCGTATGCGCCAGTCAATTTTATCTTTTATGTTGTTGTAAAATGCCGAAGCCGAAAAGGTGAGGAAGTGTTCTTTCTTTATCGGCTGGGTGTAGCTTACCGAAGCATTAGCGGTGTGTCCGTCTTCGGGTTGCAGGCTTTCGTTGCCTTTAAGCGAGTGGTTGCTGTCAAAAAATACTAAGTAGAGTTCCTTTAGCGAAGGGGCGCGGTAACCTCTGCCGTACGAAGCGCGAAACACTACACGGTCTTTGTAACCATATTTTACATTCAACGAAGGGATAAGCGGCACACGGAAGCGGGTGTTGTAGGTAATGCGGATGGCGGGTTGTATGTCTAAGCCTTCCACCACCGATACGCGTATGCTGCCGAAAGCCGCATAGTTATCCATGCGTTGCTTGCCGTTTTCGATACGTGTTTGCCGTGTAATTTCGTTTGTGGTTTCAATGCCGAACATAAAGTTGAGGCGGTTTTTCCATGCAGCCATGTTGTAAGTAGCACGCACTAATGCCTGATGATAGCGGGCAGTATCTTGCAAATTGGGCGCGGCAACCAACTGTTCTTTTTGGGTAACTAAATTTTTTGAATACAAATTGGTAAAGCGTATAAAACCGGAGTAGGCAGCCAACACATCTAATTGGTAACCTTCCTTAAACCTATACATAAACGATGCAGCCGCACGCGGACGATAGGTAAGATATTTTACATCATCGCCCACATAGGTCCATGCGGTATCGTTGTTTTCGAACGAAAGTGTTTGGCGTGGGGCACTGCGGTTAAGCATCAACTCGCGAAAAAATGCACCCGATAACGAAACACGGAAACGATTGCCGGTGTACAGATACTTGGCATCGGCAAAATATTGTTCTTTGGGTTTCCATTCTTTAAACCTTGCAATAGAGTCGAAAGTGGTAAAGCCGCCAAAGAAGTAGCGCCCGCCACTTAGGTAAAGTTGATTTTTTTTGAAAGCAAACCCGGCATTCAGTTCGGCATTGTATTGCCCTACCGATTCGTAGTAGCCTTTCAGGTTAAGATTCACTTTTTGTTGCTGAAAAGTTTTGGTAATAATGTTTACCACTCCGCCCATGGCATCGGTGCCGTAAATAACCGAAAGCGGTCCTTCCACAATTTCAATACGCTCAATGTTGCTGATGTTTATTTGGCTGAGGTCGAGCTTGCCGTCTAAGCGCCCTACAACGGGTACGCCATCTACCATAATTTTTACTCCCTCGCCCGAAATCCCGTTTATACTCATGCTGCTGCCGAAAACATTATCCTGCCCCAGGTCAATGTGCAGTTCGTTTTGCAATGCTTCGCGCAGGTTGTTGGCTCCTTTGGCTTTTATGGTTTCGGCATTTATAACCTTTACTTCATACACCGATTTTTGCGGACTGCCGGGTGCATACTGCCCTGTTACCACTACATCCTTTACATCTTGCGAAGCATAGTTTAAATGGTACGTTTTGTTTTGAATGGTGTAAACCGTATCGGTAAGTGTGGTAAAACCGAGGTGCGAAATTTGAACAATAACCGGCTCGGTAAACTGATACTGGAATGTGCCGTGCACATCGGTAAGCCCTGCAATAAACTTTACTTTTTTTAACGCTGCCGAATCGAGCAGTACAATTTTTACAATGGCATCTGCTAACGGTTTGCCGTCATCGCCTTTAACCACTGTAACCGAAGCATTACCGGGGTCAAACGCAAAACTTGGGCATGTTAATACCACTAACAACCATAGGAGTAAACCGCACCGCCTGCTCATACACGTATCGCCATCCATGCAGAGGCAAACTTAGCCCGAAGGGGGCGCAGTAGGTAGTGAGAATTGTCATGGAAATGTCATTTTTTATACTTGCCCATTTCTCCGTTAAAAAACGACCGACCTATTTTAGGACAAGATACATAAATTGCTTATAGCATACACAAAGAACATGTGCCCGAAGCGAGATTCGAACTCGCACACCCTTACGGGCGCTACCCCCTCAAAGTAGTGTGTCTACCAATTCCACCATCCGGGCAGGGGTTGCAAATATAATTGTTCATTGCAAAGCTGAAAGTGAGATGATTACTTCTCTTTCGATTTTTTGAGAGTAAAACCAAAAGTAGTTCCTATACCCGGTGTGCTGCGAACATTCAGCGTTCCTTTGTGTGCTTCTATTAAATGCTTCACTATTGCTAAGCCCAAGCCTGTGCCGCCTGCTTCGCGCGAGCGGTGTTTGTCAACCCGGTAAAAACGCTCAAACAAGCGCGGAAGATTTTTTTCTTCAATACCAATACCGTTGTCGGTTACTTCGGTCAGTATATTTTCATCCATGTCATAAAAACCGACTACCGTTTCGCCATTCTCTCTTCCATATTTAATAGAGTTATCAATCAGATTGGTGAGTACCTGCCTTATTCTTTCCTTATCGGCAAACACGTAAAACGATTTATCGCAGCCCTTTTTTATGGAGAGAGTAATGTTTCTTTTCTCCGCTTTAATTTCAATGGCATCAAATACTTCTTTCACTAATTTATTGATGTCAAAAACATCGGGCACCAACGAAACTTCTCCCTTTTCTACCATCGAAATTTCATCTAAATCGTCCACCAATCCGCAAAGGCGTTCAAGGCTGTTAGCCGATTTTTCGAGAAACTTACGGCTTACTTCGGGGTCGTCTATCGCTCCGTCAAGCAGTGTGTGAATATACCCTTGTAAGGTAAAGAGCGGTGTTTTTAGCTCGTGCGATACGTTTGCCAAAAATTCTCTTCTGAATTTTTCCATCGCCTTCAAATTCTCCACTTCTTTCCTTTTTGCAATAGCCCAGTCCTGCACTTCCTTTTCTACATCCTCAACGGGGTTATCGCTCATGTGGTCGCCAAACACTCCTTTATCGTCTCTGCCGAGTTTAAGGTTGTGTATGGATTTGTAGATGAGTTTGATTTTTCGGTAAATAAAAATTTGCAGCGAGTTGTAAATAAGCAGATACGAAATGGCAAATGTTACCACAAACAAGATAGCTGCCTGTAGCCAATCAATTTCAAAGAAAAAGTTGACGATAGAAGTTGAAAGACCAATAATAAACGAGAGAAACAGGGTTACTGTTGTGGGCTTCAGATTCTTCATCTGCCCGAAATTACTTCAAAATATTGCTAAGTATAAAGTAAGAAACACCCCCAATAAATGCTGAAACCGGAATGGTGAGAATCCAAGCCCAAAGCAGGTTAATGGTAACTCCCCATTTAACTGCCGAAACGCGTTTGGTAAGCCCCACTCCGATAATTGACCCCGTTATAGTGTGTGTGGTACTCACCGGAATATGCAGCCACTCAGTCATATAAAGCGTTAATGCACCGGCAGTTTCGGCACTTACGCCTTCTAAGGGAGTAACTTTTGTAATTCTGGTTCCCATGGTTTTTACAATGCGCCAACCACCACTCAAAGTGCCCAATGCAATGGATATAAAACAAGCTAAAGGAACCCAATCAGGAACATGTTTTAAATCGGGAATGAGTCCTTGGGCAATAAGCGCTACGCCAATAATTCCCATTACTTTTTGAGCATCGTTACCGCCATGCCCCAAACTGAAAGCTGCTGATGACACCAATTGCAATTTCCGAAAAACGTTATCAGCCTTGCTGGGAGCAGAATTACGAGCAAGATTGATAATGACAATGTTGATAATGGAAGCCAGCACCATTCCTACAATTGGAGCCATAAAAATGAACATGGCAATTTTGCCTACAATGGCAAAGTTTACTGCCTCAAAACCGCCAAACGCAATCGCTGCACCGCCAAATCCCCCTATAAGTGTATGCGATGAACTGGAAGGAATTCCGTACCACCATGTAAGTAAGTTCCATGTTATAGCGGCTATAAGCCCTGCAAGAATTACATACAGGTTAATGTAATCCTGAAAAACAGTTTTAGCTACCGTGTTTCCAATACCAAACTCACCGATAATAAATTTTGAAATAAAATACGCGGCAAAGTTGAAAAATGCTGCCCAAACAACTGCCTGAAAAGGAGTAAGCACTTTGGTTGAAACTATAGTGGCTATAGAGTTGGCGGCATCGTGAAAACCGTTGATGTAATCGAATACCAAAGCGAGTATAATAATGATAACTAACAGCGTCATGCTTCAGAGTCTTAGGCGTACTTAATAATAATACTCTCAATTACATTCGCCACATCTTCGCATTTGTCGGTTGCTGTTTCTATGTTGGCAAGTATCTCTTTCACTTTTATAAGTTGAATAGCGTCTTTTTCAACGGTAAACATTTGCCCGATGGCAGTATCGAAAGCTTCATCTGCCAAATTTTCCAAACTATTTATACGGACAATGGCTTCGCGCATACGGGTAATATTTCGCATGTCTTTCAGCAAACCAATGGCTATTTCAATTTCGGTAGTTTGTTTTAGCAGTGCATCGGCAATTTTTTGCATAGCGGTGGTGCTGTCAGTGTAGTTGTACAAAAGTATTTGCTGCGAAGAACCGAAAATGTAATCCACAATATCGTCCAATGAAGTGGCGAGATAATGAATATCCTCTCTGTCGAAAGGTGTAATAAAGTTTCTGCCGAGTTCTTTAAAAATGTTGTGTGTTATTTCATCGCCTTTGTGTTCTAACTGGCTAATCTTATGTATCAGTTCCTTCCTTTTTACAGGGTCGGTTGTATAAACCATTTCGTTAAAGGCGGTGGCTGTGGCTACCACATTGGCGGCATCTTCAGCAAAAAGCTGGTAGAAAACTTTGTCCTTGGGAACGAAAAATGAAAAGATTTTGTCGAGTGTCATGTTAAGGCGATTGAATTAGTAAGGCTCAAATGTATTCTTGCAGTATTAACTAAATGTTAAGTTTTCGCGTGCCTTTAAACACATTGTGTTGAAAACCTCTTTGAAGTCAACCGATTAGGGGTTAAGCGCTTAGAAGGAAAAAAATGAAGAATCAAGCCTTAGTTTAAGAAAGCAGGGGCAAAAAGTCAGCTTTTCTTTGCTTTCTTCTTTTTAAACCTAGGTATATCCCAGCCGTACATTAGTCCTATGCCGTGCCCCATTTTCGGGCGCCTAACGTTTACGTCTATTTGGTATAGGTAGAACAAATCGAAGTGATGATTTTTTACAAACTC
Organism: Chitinophagales bacterium; assembly: GCA_026129525.1. Taxonomy (GTDB): domain Bacteria; phylum Bacteroidota; class Bacteroidia; order Chitinophagales; family LD1; genus Bog-950. The sequence goes on from JAHCHW010000007.1 coordinate 12,181, forward strand.
CCATCCGGCACCCGCTACTGTTCGCACACGGTCAACGTTCCGGAACTTGTTCGAAATTTTTACGAATGGCTCTATTGAAGCATACACTTCGAACCGCTTGGGCAAGTCATAGCGCACTTTAAATCGGTTCCGGATGTAGTTAGTTGGTTCGTGTCCTCGTTCGTAGCGGCTATTAAAGTACTCATGCTCTCGCTGGTAACTTAAGCGATTGGTAAAAGCTACTTTCTTCCACTTATACTTGCCGATAAGGTCAATGCCAAACCGGTGGCGGTCTTTATCGGGCGAAGCTACATAGCGGTATTCCAACTCTACCGATAAATATTTTTTGAGAATGGTGTATCCAATATTTGCACTAAAGTATGAGCCTTTTACTTGCGAAACATCGTTATCTAACCGCAATTGATATTGCGCGCCAATCGAAAATCGCTTTGGTAAATCTTTACTGATTTGCACACCGGTCCATAATTGCACATCCTGTACTTCTTCCTGCGCCCGCAAAGCAGTTAAACAAAAAGCAAATAATGCAACGGAAAGAAACTTCCTCTTAGCAAACATGAAGTGGCGGTTGCGTTCAATTAGTCGTCATCCTGCGTTACATCGCGCGAGGCAGAATCGTTATCTCTGGAATAATAGAAGGCATGAATACGCGCCACATCGCGGAGAAAATCAAGTTTTATCAACTCAATGCGATGAATGGGCAAGCCGGTTCTGCGTTTTAAATCTTCAATCATCTCTTCTCGCTTTTCCGGATGTATTAGTTCAATGCGCTCGTAATTTATCTCTTTGTAATTTTCGTGTTCTAACGAAAGCTGACGGTCAAGCAGATAAGTCATTAGCAAAATCAATCCGTTAGCAATTACAATAAGTGTTATACCTGAATCAATATCGGAAAGCGCGTTGATGATACCTATGGTAACACTTAGGAAGAAATAACCCATTTCGCGAATGGGCACTGTAACTGTTCTATACCGCAGAATAGAGAAAATGGCAAACAACCCGAAAGCAAAACCAATTTTTAGCTTGGTACTGCTCAATAAAAAGCAGATTAAAAAATTAACCGTGTTGAATAGAAAAAAAGTGAAAACAAAATCTTTGTTGCGATGGCGCGGGTAGTAAATTATTCGTACCAGAATAAAAGTTACCAGCAGGTTAATGCCGTAGCGTAACAAAAATTCTCCAATTCCTTCAATGCCGAAAAATGCAAACTGCTTTACCGCTTCGTCCGATACTTCAACTGTTTCCATCAATAATTCTGTTTAGTTTAATAAGGTTGGGTTTAAAGGCATTGTGTTTAATGTTTTCGAGTAAAGCAATACCGGTTGAGTATTTGCTGAACCCCGCTTCCTCAAAATGGCGCTTTTTAAAAGCCTGTATCATGGGGCTGAAAACGTTGCTCTTTTCCTGCTTTACCTCGGCAACCACCAACTCGGGGAAAGTGCGCTTTTGCTGAAAGTTATCGAACGAAAGTTGCAGGTCGAGCGTAGCGCGCTCGCTGATGTGTTTGCCGGCAAGGGTTATTCGCTTAAAATATACCCACAACTTTTTCTGCAAGCCGTGAATGTCAACATAATCATGGTGCACTAACTCCAATTCTTTTTCCGATAACTCTCCTTTGATGTCATCTTCCTTTATTCTCACTTTATCGGTACGTGTTCCTTTTACTTTGTATTTCACTTCAAAATAAGTTAGCCCGCTGTCTAAGTATTTTCTGAAGCGAACCTTCATACGATTCAGTTTGCCGTTGTGATGAAATTTGTAAAGCAGGTAATCATCGGTATCAAAATACAGCGATTCGTAACTGAAAATGCGCTTGCCGTCAATTTCCAGAATGTTGTATTGCGAGCGTATTTCTTCGAGCAACTCTTCAAAGTCGGTAATGTGAAAAACGTACTTTGAGTCAACTCTGTTAAGGAGTTTTACGCTGTCGAGTTCTTTTAAGCCGATAGCGTCAAAGTCGTTCAACTTTGCCAGTATTTTTCGCTCTTCGTGCTCGTAGCTAAACAACATCAGTAGTAATAAATTAAATCGCGGGTAATTACGGTTTCTCTCCGTTTGTTGATGGTTACTTTCAGCGTATCAGCCTTTTTATCGTAGGGGCAGTTGTTGCAATCGTGTACTACCCAAATAGTATAATCGCCTTTTTGCAGCCATTCAAAAGCAAACTCACCCGTATAGCTGGTGCGGGTATCGTTATCTACCCATGTATTTTTTCCGTAGCTGATAAACACCCGCAAATCGGGGATGTAGGCAGAGTCCACCTTATCGCCAAGTATGTTTACATCGTACCCTTTTACTTTTCCCCGTATGGTAGCTAATCCGCCTGTGCCCGGTTCTTTTTTGCAGGAAGCAAAGCCAACTGTTATTACCAACAACACTGCTACACTTCTTACCACATCGCTCAAAATTGTTCTCATCATTCGTTTAATAATTTCTTAAACCGCTTGTAAATATGTGAGGAATAAGGGGGAGAACAAAACCGCAAGTAAATAGCCTGTTGTTTACTGCTAACAGTAAAGGGCAGTTGTTTTTTAGTTGCTGCTCAAACATGGGTTAATGAACTAGTTCGTTGTTAAGACGGTGCAAGAAAACAATTCCTTCGCTTTTCAGTAACAGTGAATTTACAAGCGTGAGTTTTCAGAGGTTCGAAGCAAACAGCAATTCCAAATTGCTGTGCTTTAAGTTGAACATGCGGGCGAGATTTTCGTTGGTAAGGCTGCCGCTGTATAAGTAAATACCACTGCGTATGCCGGCATCTTCATAAATCAAACCTTTAATGCCTCCTAAATCGCCACAGCGAAGTAATATGGGAGTAAGAATATTAGAAAACGCATACGAAGCCGTGCGCGATACCCGCGAAGGAATATTCGGTACGCAGTAGTGCACTACATCATATTTTTTAAACGTTGGCTCGGCATGTGAGGTAATTTCCGAAGTTTCGAACACACCACCCTGGTCAACACTTACATCAATTACCAAACTGCCGGGTTTCATTTTTGCTACCATATCTTCGGTAACAATCACCGGAGTTCTGCCATGTTTGGAATGGATAGCGCCTATGGCAACATCGGCAGTTATCAATTCCTGCTCTAAATTGTTGGGCGAAATGGTGGAAGTAAAAACACGTGCCCCAATTTTTTCCTGCAAGCGTTGCAGTTTGTAAACGTTGTTATCGAACACCGAAACCACCGCGCCCAAACCATGTGCCGCCCGTGCCGCATAAGTACCCACCATACCCGCGCCAAGTATTACCACTTTGGCAGGCGGAACGCCCGAAATACCCCCTAACAAAATTCCCCTGCCCTGATTGGTGTTGCTCAAATATTCTCCGGCTAACAGAATTACACTGTTGCCCGCAATTTCGCTCATGGCGCGCACAAACGGATAGCGCCCGGTTTCATCGTTGGTATATTCGTACGAGAGAGCCGTTATTTTCTTCTTCATCAGCTTCTGCACGTATTCCTTCTTTAATGTTGGCAGGTGAATGGGCGAAATGAGGGTTTGATTTCCTTGCATCAAATCAATTTCTTCGAGTTGCGGTGGCGCAATTTTTACTACCACATCTGCTTTAAACACTTCTTCGGCACTATCGGCTATTTCGGCACCGGCTTCGCTGTAATTGTTATCGGAAAAATGCGAATCCAATCCTGCGTTTCGCTCAATAATAATGCGGTGCCCATTGGCAGTTAGTGTTCGTACCGACTCGGGCGTAAGCCCCACGCGGTGCTCCTGAAAACTGCGTTCTTTGGGAATGCCGATAAACAATTTTGCTTTTCGCATAGCCACCATGCTGGGGGCTTCCATTGGTTGTAAGCCTAACTTGGTAACAATACCTTCAAACCCGGGGTTCTTTTTCTCTGCCATCTGCTCGTTTCAATTTGGTGTTAATCAGCTCATGAAGATAGCTACATTCCTGATATTCCCTTGTGTTTGGATGTTGATTTTTACGGCTTCGTCCGGCAATAAACCTTCTGCTCGCTCCGCCCATTCAACAAAGCAGTAATGGTTTCCGGTGGTGTACTCGCCTATTCCTGTATTTACAAATTCTTCGGTAGTTTCAATACGGTAAAGGTCAATATGATAAGCAGATTCGCCCGTAGTTTCGATTTTATACTCGTTTACTATACTGTAAGTGGGGCTGCTGAACTTGTCGTACGACCCAAGTGCGCGGCACATTTCTTTAATCAGTGTGGTTTTGCCTGCTCCCATTTGGGCATAAAAGGCAAACAGTTTTCGCCCCTTGGCAAAAGCTAAAATCTGCTTTGCCACATCCGGAAGTTCCGCTTCGCTACTAACGGTTATATGCAGTTCGTTCATGCCGCAATTTCGAAAAAGGAAGGGAAATGGTTACTGAAGATTGCTTTTGGTTGCCGGTGTAATTTGCCTGACCAATATCATTCCTCAAACTAACCTTATTCATCGCCTAAAGGGTTGTTCCGTACCATTTTTGCTAAAAATTAACGTTATGAAAAAGTTCTTTATTCTTCTTGTTACAGTTATCAATAGTTTAGTCGTATCAACATTCGCTCAAACGGGAGGAGCCGTGTTTGAAGCCGGTCCCGTAATGAACCGAACAAGGATTGCTCCAGTAATTTCAATGCTTGATAACGGTAAGGTAATTGCATTCGGAGGTCGCGAATCCGGATTTATTTCAAGTTCATACGCAGATATCTACGACCCTACTGCCAATTCATTTTCGGAGGTTGCCATGAATACCCCGCGCGATTTTCCTGCGGTATGCAAATTGGCTAACGGCAATTTTTTAATAGCCGGTGGAGCAATGAACTTAGGAGTTGCACCGGGGTACAATACGGCAGACATTTACAACCCGAACACTAATACGTTTACAGCAACCGGTAATATGAATAATGCACGTTGCAGTTTTGCAGCAGCACAACTAAACAACGGGAAAGTTCTTGTGGCGGGGGCATGGTACAACTCGCAAGGAGCAAGTACAGCCGAGTTATACGACCCTGTTGCAGGAACATTTGCAACCACCGGAAATTTAATTCAGGAACGGTCAAACCCTTTGGTTTTACCAACTACCGATGGAGGCGCTATAGTTGCCAGCGGTTACCCTACTTTTGGCGGAACGGGATATACCGATGTTGAATATTACAACAGCACAAGCGGTACTTTCAGCACTTTATCAACCCAACTTATTGCTGCCGATTCCGGCTGGATTGTAGCTATTGATGCACATCGCATGCCCTATCAAAACTACCAACGCAACAACGGCAAATACCTCATTCTATCCTATAGATATTTGCCTTCATTGGAATTTGCCTTGCTTGAGTTTGACCCGGCAACTAAGCTGTTTTCAAAAATAACTACAAGTGCTCCATTAGTAGATACATTGACGGATGCAGGATTTTTTGGGTTTGCATTGAACAAAAGCGATGACATTGTTTATTTGCTTGGCATTAAAGCCGGTTCCGACCCGCAGCAACTTAATGTGGTGGGAGTTAACCTGAATAACGGTTTTACATTTCATCCGAACTCATCGCATGCGCTGCCACAGGGAGAGTATCTTTCTCCTACCATGATGTATGTTCCATCGCTAAGTAAAATTTTGTTGATGGGCGTGGCATCTGCCCCCGATAATTTCAGTGCTACAAACAAAACCTATTTAATTGCGCCAAGTGCTGCTACATCCGTAAATGAGCTTGATGCCAACACAGTGGCGATAAAATGTTATCCCAATCCCACTTCGGCTTATTTAACTATTGATGCCGATTTAACGGAACAAGGAAGTTACCTTATCAGATTTCAGGATATTGCAGGAAGAGAAGTTTGGAGTGAAAGCCGACATGCCGAAAAAGGTAAAAACAAATGGATGTTCAATAATGTGGAACTGGCGCCCGGCATTTACAACGTAGTAATATCAGGGAATGGTATTTTCAGCGGTAGTAATCTTGTGGTTGTAAGGTAAACTCACCGCATTAGGCATATCGCTTAGCGCAGGGGGAGTCAGATCAAAAAGTTTATTTTAAGAATTTGCTGTGCAGTTAAGTTCTCTATAGGGCAATTGCTTGCCGAAAGTTTACTAATTTGTGGTTCAGGCAGTCCCCCCTTGCTTATTCTTGGTAGCGCACTCTTTACATCAAAAAGGAATGTGGGTTACTGTGCCCTGTGTTCAAAAATGTTTATTTCTTTGACACAATAAATAAAACCAACAGCGTTTAACCTGCATATTTTAAGCACACGTGATAGAAATAACCGCCAAAGAACTGGCTGCCCTGCTCAATGCCCGTTTAGAAGGAAACCCCGATACGAGGGTCAACAAACTCGCTAAAATTGAAGAAGCCGATAAAGACTCTTTCTGCTTTCTGGCAAACCCAAAGTATTTCCATTACGCGCAAACTGCGGTGGCGGGTATTTTGCTTTGCGATGAAACACTTGAATACAACCCAAAAAATATCGGTGCTGCGCTACGTGTTAAAGAACCGTATCAGGCATTTCAGAAACTGATGGAACTGTATGCTGCCATGAGCGCTTCGCCCAAAAAAGCGGGCATACACGAAAAAGCACACCTTGGCAGCAACACCACCTATGGCAATAATTTTTATTTGGCTCCTTTTGCCTTTGTGGGCGATAACGTAACCATTGGCAACAACGTAACCATATACCCGCATGTGTATGTGGGCGACAATGCCGCCATTGGCGACAATACTGTTTTATACGCCAACGTTTCGGTGTACCACCATTGCAAAATCGGTAGTGATTGCATTATTCACTCGGGAGCCGTAATCGGCAGCGATGGTTTCGGCTTTGCCCCACAGCCCGATGGCACCTACAAAAAAATTCCCCAAACCGGCAATGTTGAAATAGGTAACCATGTAGAAATCGGAGCTAACACCTGCATTGACCGTGCCGTAATAGGCTCTACCATTATCCGCAACGGAGTTAAACTCGATAACCTGATACAAATAGCCCATAATGTGGAGTTAGGTGAAAACACTGCCATTGCTGCACAGGCGGGTATTTCCGGTTCCACCAGGTTTGGCAAAAATGTAATGATTGGCGGACAAGCCGGCATAACCGGGCACCTTACTATTGCCGATGAAGTAAAAATACAGGCGCAGGCTGCCGTTATACGCGATGTGCCCGAAAAAGGGAAAGGGCTTTCGGGCGTTCCTGCTATTGATGCCCGCGAACACTACCGCCAGTTAGCCGCCATTAAACGCCTGCCCGACCTGCTCAAAAAAATTGAAGAGTTAGAAAAACAAATAACTGCATTAGAGCAAACTAAAAATGATTAGTTGTATAAACTGTAAATGCCGCAAGGCGGCTGTTCCTCCCTCTCCATTCATGGAAAGGGCTGGGGTGAGGCAACAAATACGCTAAAATTTTAGCTTTGCGAACTTCTTAAAAATCCTGAATGACGCATTCTTTCCAGCAAACCATTAAAAAAGAAATTTCGCTTACAGGAGTCGGCTTACACACCGGCAAAAACGTTACCGTTACTTTTCTTCCTGCACCACCCAACCACGGCATAAAATTTCAGCGGGTTGATTTGCCCGATAAACCGGTCATTCCGGCCGACTGCGACTTGGTAACCACCGTGCAGCGCGGCACTACCTTACAAAAAGGCAATGCCATGATTGCCACCGTTGAACACCTCATGAGCGCTTTAATCGGCTTACAAGTGGATAATGTATTGGTGCAAACCGATGGTATCGAAATTCCGATTATTGACGGAAGTGCCCGCCCTTTTGTTGATGCACTCGAACAAGCCGGCATTGCAGAGCAGAACGAAGAGCGCGAAGTATTTGAACTGCGCCAGAACATTCACTATCAGGACAAAGAAAGCGGGGTGGAGTATTTAGCCATGCCCAGCAACCGCTACAAAGTAACAGCTCTTATTGATTACAAAAGTGAGGTGCTCGGTCAGCAACACGCTACGCTCGATAAAATGACCGACTTCAAAAACGAAATTGCCCCTTCCAGAACATTCTGTTTTTTGCACGAGTTAGAAATGTTGCATAAGGCAGGTTTAATAAAAGGCGGAGATTTGAATAATGCTATTGTAGTGGTGGACAAACCCATTACCGAACCCGAGCGCCTTCGCTTGGCAGAGTTGTTCAACAAGCCCGATATTACAGTGGTGGAAGAAGGAATACTCAACAACGTTAAGTTACATCACCACAACGAACCTGCTCGTCATAAACTGTTGGATGTTGTAGGCGATTTAGGATTGGTGGGCACGCCCATCAATGCCAACATTATTGCTACCAAGCCCGGACACAAACACAATGTAGAGTTTGCCAAAGTACTTAAAGCATTCATTAAGCAGGAGCGCATGAAAGACCCCGCTCCGCAATACGACCCCAACAAACCACCGGTGTACGATGCAACAGGTATCGAAAAAATTCTGCCGCACCGCTACCCTTTTTTGCTCATTGATAAAATAATCCACCTCACCGAAAATGAAGTAGTAGGCGTAAAGGCAATTACCTTCAACGAGCAGTTTTTTCAGGGGCATTTTCCCGGCAACCCCGTAATGCCCGGTGTGTTGCAGTTAGAAGCCATGGCGCAAACCGGGGGCATTTTAGTATTGCACAAACTCCCCGACCCACAGAACTACGACACCTACTTTATTAAGATTGATAAAGTAAAATTCAAACAACGTGTAGTACCGGGCGATACCGTTCTTTTTAAACTCGAAATGCTTTCGCCCATGCGTAGAGGAATAATTGAAATGAAAGGAAGCGCCTACGTAGGCACCAAACTCGTAAGCGAAGCCGAACTAATGGCAAAAATTCAAAAGAAAGAAGGCAAGTAGGAAGATGAAAAGTTCGATAAGTAATTCTCTTTATGTAAATGTATATGAGTTGTCTCAGCATGAGAGTTGCTATTTCTCCCCTCTCCTTTGGAGAGAGCCTGTCCCGAATTTATTTCGGGAGGTAGGGGGTGAGGCTAAATTCATCTGCACCTTAACACCTTCGCACACTAAAAAATGAACCAACCTTTCTCTTACATACATCCCAGTGCCGAAATTGCCGATAATGTGGTAATTGAACCCTTTGTTACTATTTCGAAAGATGTAAAAATAGGAGAGGGCACATGGATAGGTTCGCACGTTACCATTATGGAAGGTGCGCGCATAGGCAAAAACTGCAAAATATTTCCCGGGGCGGTTATCTCTGCCATTCCGCAAGATTTAAAATACAAAGGCGAAAAAGCCACCGTTGAAATTGGCGACAATGTTACCATACGCGAATACGTAACAGTAAACAAAGGCACCGAAGCCGCCATGAAAACCGTAATTGGCGATAACACACTCCTTATGGCTTACGTGCATATTGCGCACGATTGCATCATAGGCAACAGTTGTGTACTCGCAAACAATGCCAACCTTGCCGGGCATGTAGAGGTGGGCGACTTTACCATACTGGGCGGCTCCACCAACTTTCAGCAGTTTACCCGCATCGGCAGGCATGTAATTGTTTCGGGCGGCTGTTTAGTTAATAAAGATATCCCCCCCTTTGTGCGCGCTGCCCGCCACCCTACCACCTACGCTGGCGTTAACTCCATCGGCTTGCGGAGGCGAGGTTACAGCACCGAGCAAATCAATAAAATAATGGACGTGTACCGCACCCTTTACATCCGCGGCTACAACACCTCTGCCGCCTTAAAAATTATCGAAGCAGAAATTCCCGACACTCCCGAAAAAGACGAGATAGTGGACTTCGTCCGCACCAGCGTTCGCGGCATCATGAAAGGCTTCAAGAGTTCCAGCGATGATTGACAGATAGCTGTCCACAACTATACTCATTTCCACCTTGCTGCGGTTTCAAAAAATGTTGTAAAGCAATACCATATTCCCCTTGCTATACCTAAGGTTTACTACTTTCGAACCATGGAACGTGAGGTTTTTTCCATAAAGCGCAAGGCTTTACGGCTCAATTTAGATGACACCATATACGGAACCTTTGCCGAAATAGGTGCAGGACAGGAAGTAGTTCGAAACTTCTTTCAGGTAGGTGGTGCTTCCGGCACCGTTGCCAAAGCCATGAGCGCTTACGATATGACCTTCTCCGATGCCATTTACGGTGCCGAAGGAGCCGGGCGCTATGTAAGCGAATCTCGTCTCCATAAAATGATTGACCACGAATACACCCTGCTCGTAGAACGCCTGCAGGAAGAAAAATATCAGAAAAAACGGTTTTTCGTTTTTGCCAACACCTGCACCACACTAAACTATCTTAAAAACAATGACCCCCACGGGTGGATGGGCGTTCGCTTTCAAATACAGCCCAATGCTCCGCCAAACGAAGTAGTTTTACATGTTCGCCTCAAAGGAACCGACAGTATTTATCAGCAGCGTACTATAGGCGGAGTAGGCACTAACTTACTTTTTGCCTGCTTTCACTATCACAGCAACATGGACGATTTTATCGACTCCCTGTTAGATAACCTTTCTACCGATCAGATTGAAATTGACATGATACGCGTTAAAGGTTATTTGTTTAAAGAAGTAGATAACCGCTTGCTCGCCCTCAAACTCGTTCGCAAAAATTACACCGATGGAACCATCTTTGGTGCCGATAAAGAAGTATATCAACCCAAAGATGTTCTCTACAAAAAAGACATCCTTTGCCTTCGCGGAAGGTTTCGCCCCGTTACCAAAGTAAACGAGGACATGCTTCGCTCCGGTTTACAAACTTTTAAAACACTGGTACAAAACCCCGACAACATTTCGGTACTTGCCGAAATAACGCTTAACAACCTTTCGGGCGATGGAGAGTTCGACAACAAAGATTTTCTTGACAGAGCCGAATTACTCTGTAGCCTCGGGCATACTGTTATGGTATCCAACTGCCATAAGCACGATGTGCTCGTAAACTATCTAAACCGCTGCAAACCCAACAGCATCGGCATCATACTCGGTATCCTCAATATTGTAGAACTCTTCAACGAAAAATATTACAAAAATGCCCCGGGCGAACTGCTGCACTATTTCGGAGAAATATTCATGCATAATACCAAAATGCTGGTGTATCCCTACCAGCCCGAAAAAAACTCACCGTTAATCTCTACTACTAACCTGCGTGTACCCGATAACCTCTTCATGCTTTACAAGCATCTTCGCCACAACGGCTTTTTAATTGACCTCAAAGGATACGACAAAAACGTGCTCCAGATATTCTCTCCCAATGTAATTCACATGATAAAACACGGCAAACCCGGCTGGGAAGAGATGGTGCCCGATACCGTGGCAGATGTTATTAAAGCCCACTGCCTGTTCGAGTATCCCTGCGAAGTTCCTACAGTGAAGTAATCCCATTTGCTTTACAATACTGTTTACAAATTAATAGATATAAATAACTATAGCAGACGATGCTGTATTTCTCCCTCTCCATTTTGGAGAGGGTCGGGGTGAGGCTCCGCAGTTGTGGCTTGCCTCACCAACAAACCAACAACCGCACACTTGCGCTTTCCGCTCTTTTTCTATTTTTATTCCAACACAACAACTTTAAAAACTAAAACCAACATGAAAAAAATTGCACTCCTCCTTTTACTTGCAGGCTCAATTGTTTCGCTTAATGCTCAGGATGTAAAAAAAGTTTTTGGCAGCCCCACATTGGTATGGTACGGCACTGACTTTACATTGGCTAAAATGGTAGGCTTTGGCGATGAATCGCCCACAAAAATTAAAGACGAATGTTTCAAACCATGGAACGAGATTGTTATTGATATGGACTTGGCAAAAGTTTTTCAGAAAAGCGGTATCTATAGAGATCTTGTAGGGGTAAACAAACAAAACCTTGCCCGCGAAACCATGGATTTAAAAAGCAATGAAGAAGTGGAATTCAAACCCGAAGTAATTGCCGAGCGCGTTAAGCAACTTGTTTTAGGGCAAAAGAAAGAAGGTCTGGGTGCTTTAATGATAGTGCAGAGCTTCGATAAAAATTCCGGATTTGCCACCGTGCACGTAGTATTCTTCGACATTGCTTCGCGCGGCATCCTCTGGTCGAAAAAAATGACCGGAAAATCAACAGGCGGAGCAACTTTAAAAGCATGGACAGGCGCTCTCAAAGATGTTTTCTCCCAAATAGAAAAGAAAGAGTTTAAGGCTTGGAAAATAGAGGCGAACTACTAAGCGCGGCTGATCTGTGAATCTGCGGCTATAATTTTTTCATCATTAAGCTGCAAACCGGATTCGTCCAACATCGCATACTCATCTGAAACATCATTCTACCGGCATGAAACCACTACTGCTTATCACTCTGTTATTGTGTGGGTGGTATAATACGTTGTTTCCCCAATGTGTAATTGACAGCACCATTCAAACCCCGGGTTTCCACCCCGATACCGGCAGCTATTTACCTAAAGCTTGTACCGGCTCACAATACAATGCGGTAGTGCAAATTTATGCTCCGCAAAGCGTAACCATTTCGCTTGGCAACTTTCCGGTTAATTATGTACAGTTAGACTCTATTCCGGCTTTGCCGGGCAACTTGGTTTACAGTACCAATCCGGTAGGAGGGAAGATGAACGGTGGCGAGCGGGGCTGCATCAATATTTACGGTTTGGTGAATGTGCCGCCCGGTGATTATCACTTTACCATTTACTACACCGCCAACTTCACGGCTTTCTCTTCACCTGTTTCGCTGGGTTTTACCGCTCCGTATAAACTACATGTCGATTCCGGCAGCGCAGTGTTCTATAGTCTCAGCGATACCGTTTGCCAATACCCGGGCTATAACCTGGGCGGAAACTGGATTACCGCTTCGGGCACCTACACCGATACGCTGATGGCTTCTTCCGGCTGCGATTCGGTGGTTACGCTTCAACTTTCGGTTATCCCTTTTGGTTTAGAAGTTACTATGCAGGGAAACGCTCTGCACGCACAACCGGGCATGGAATCTTACCAATGGTACGATTGCAGCACGCAAGCTCCCCTAACCGATAAAACCGACAGTGTGTTTATCCCGGCAGCACCGGGCAGTTACTCGGTAATGGTCAGCAATGGCGAATGCTCCGGCACTTCTTCATGTTTTCTTTTTACCGGTATAACTGATTTTGCGAGATCGCATTTTAAGATTTATCCCAACCCTTCCAACGGGCGTTTTCAGGTAATGCTTCCTTTAGCAACTCAAAGAGCAGAGTTGTATGTTGTAAATTCTATGGGCAGCGTAGTTCACAGGCAGTTACTTACATCAACAAATACCCAAATCGTATCTGTGCTTTCGAGCGGGGTTTATGTTGTGCAGATTGTAACCGAAACAACTACTTACATCGGAAAATTGCTCATAAAATAGCTCGGCTATCCACATAAATCGTACTTTTCCTCACTTTTTTAATCGTTAATAAATTATAACTGACTATCCCTTCGGTTAAACCTGCCATAGCTTTGATTTGTTAAATTAACAAATACCAAAACCATATAACTATGTCAAACAAGAAGAAAATTTTGCTGGTGGAAGACGATACCAACCTGGGCAACCTGTTGCAGGATTCGCTCGAAATTAAAAACTACGAAGTGGTGCTTAAGCGCAATGGCGAAGAAGCCTTTAACGAGTTTAAAGCCAACAACAAGTACGATATGTGCATACTCGATGTAATGATGCCCAAGAAGGATGGCTTTACCCTTGCCAAAGAAATACGCAGAATGAACTCGCAGGTGCCGATCATTTTTTTAACCGCAAAAGCACTGAAAGAAGATACCATCGAAGGGCTTAAACTCGGTGCCGATGACTACATGACCAAACCTTTCAGCATGGAAGAGTTGACCCTGCGAATGGAAAACATATTCAAACGCTTGCCCAAAACCGAAGTAAGCACCCAAAACCGATTTAAAATAGGCAGGTTCGATTTTGACAACACTGTTCGCGTACTTAAAATTGGCGACCGCGAAACCAAACTTACCACCAAAGAATCGGAACTGCTTAAAATGCTTGCTATTTACATGGACCGCGTGCTGGAGCGCGAAGTGGCGCTTAATGCTGTTTGGGGGACCGATTCCTACTTTGCCGGCAGAAGCATGGATGTGTACATCGCTAAACTTCGCAAGTATCTCAAAGACGACCCTGCTGTTGAAATACTCAACATTCACGGCACCGGATTTAAGATGATTGTAAAAAAGTAATCTGATGCACATACTCAGTTGTTGCTAATTTGTAACCAATAACTTTTCAACAGTTCTTCCGCGTTAAACTATTGTAGTTGAAAACTTGCTTTCGGGTTAGTTGTTCAATGGGCTAAAAATGTATTTTCGCCCGAGCCATACAGTCGTTTATGCTTACATACTTTCAGATATACCTTTTTATAGCCTTTGCCGCTATTACCGCTTTCTACGCTTATAGAGGTTACAACCGCATTTACAAAAACATTAAGCTCGGCAAGCCCGAAAACTTAACCGATAATCCTTCGCAGCGCCTCCGCAATATGCTGTTGGTGGCATTGGGGCAAAAGAAAATGTTTAAAAACATGACACCCGCCATCCTGCACCTGATGATTTATGTGGGCTTTGTAATTACACAGGTAGAACTGATTGAAGTTTTCATTGACGGCTTTACCGGCCATCACCGCATCATTTATCATGCGGTAGAAAACATTCCAGCGCTCCGCAGCTTTTACGTGTTCACCATTTCATTTATCGAAGTCATTTCCATTTTTGTGTTCATTGCTACCGTTGCTTTCTTAACCAGAAGATGGCTGCTGAAAGTGCCGCGTCTTAACATGCCCGAATTGCAGGGCTTCCCTATAATTGACGCTACCATTATTCTCGCTTCTGAAATTTATCTGCTCACCTGCATTTTCAGTATGAATACGGCTGATATGGCAATGCACAACGGAGAGTACGGTTTTCTGGTAAGCGGTATGCTAATGCCTTTGTTTGATGGTATGACCTACACCTCTATCCACTACGTTGAACGCATAGGCTGGTGGGGGCACTTGTTTGGCGTGTTTGCTTTTCTGTGCTATCTGCCTTACTCTAAGCACTTGCATATTTTGCTTGCTTTCCCCAATACCTACTTTGCCCGCTTAACCCCTAAAGGTTACATCGCCAACATGCCCGAAATTACTAAGGAGATTAAGTTGATGATGAACCCCGATGCAGCCTATGCTGCTCCTGCCGAGCAACCTGCCGAGCCGGTAAAATTTGGCGCCAAAGATGTGTTCGATTTAAGTTGGAAGAATTTGATGGACGCTTACAGTTGCACCGAGTGTGGGCGTTGCACGGCTGCCTGCCCCGCCAACCAAACCGGAAAACTCCTAAGTCCGCGCAAGATAATGATGGACACCCGCGACAGGCTGGAAGAAGTAGGCAGCAAAATTGCCGATAACAAAGGTGTATGGAACGATGACGGCAAATCGTTGATTGAAAACGGCTACATCAGCGTAGAAGAACTGCGCGCCTGCACCACCTGCAATGCCTGCGTAGAAGAGTGCCCTGTAATGATTAGTCCGCTCGACATCATCGTGCAACTACGCAGAAATCTGATAATGGAAGAATCGAATGCTCCGGCTGAATGGACCGGCATGTTTGCCAACATGGAAAACAACGGTGCCCCTTGGCAGTTTAGCCAGCAGGACAGGCTGAATTGGGTGAAAGAATAACGATTGAATATTGAAGACTGAAAAATTGAAAATTTCAGCAATAATATTTGTTATGAACAGTATAGAACTAAAGGAAAGAACTAAGCAGTTTGCTCATCGGTGTGTGAAACTTGCAGCTACTCTGCCCGCAACTAAACTGGGTAATCACATTGCAGGTCAGTTAATACGTTGTTCTACTTCTGTGCCAGCAAATTACAGGGCTGCATGTTTGGCACAATCAAAAGCAGCTTTTGCCGCAAAAGTCAGCATTGTCTTGGAAGAGACAGACGAATCTGCATTTTGGATTGAATTTGCAGTAGATGAAAAACTTGTTTCACTTGTAAAAACTGCCGACCTGATGAAAGAAGCTACCGACCTGACAAAAATTTTCGGAGCATCGAGAAAAACGGCAAGTAAACAACGAGAACTCTAACTATGAACCCCAATATTCAATTTGCAATCTTCAATATTCAATATGCTTAACGTAAAAACAATGGCAGACTACGCTGCCGCCAACGAAATGCCCGAAGTGCTTTTTTGGGTGGGCTGTGCCGGTAGTTTCGACCAACGCGCACAAAAAGTAACACGCTCGTTCGTAAAAATTTTGCAACACCTCAACATTAAGTTTGCCGTACTCGGCTCCGAAGAAAGCTGCACAGGCGACCCTGCCAAGCGTGCCGGAAACGAATTTGTTTTCCAAATGCTGGCATTGCAAAATATTGAAGTGCTCAACGGCTACGGAATAAAGAAAATTGTAACCACTTGCCCGCATTGTTTCAATATTCTTAAAAACGAATACCCCTCGCTGGGCGGAAACTACGAAGTGCTGCACCACGCCACTTATTTACAACAACTTATTGACAGCGGACGAATAAAATTGACAGATACCGCTGCTTTTAAAGGAAAGAAAATTACGTACCACGACTCGTGCTATTTGGGCAGAGCCAACGAAATTTACGAAGCACCCCGCAAGGTGTTGGAAGAACTAGATGCCGAATTGGTTGAAATGAAAAGCTGCCGCACTAAAGGCTTATGCTGCGGTGCTGGCGGAGCGCAAATGTTTAAAGAAGACGAGCCGGGCAAAAAACGTATCAACATTGCCCGTACCGAAGAAGCTCTCGAAACCGATGCGCGGGTAATAGCTGCGGCTTGCCCTTTCTGCAATACGATGATGACCGATGGTGTAAAAGCCAAAGACAAACAAGCACAGGTTAAAGTGTTTGATATTGCCGAATTGCTGGCTGCCGGACAGGGATTGGAAACCATACAACTTTAAGTTTCATGATAAAGAAACTGCTCAGGTTTCTTTTTAAAGTCATTCTTTGGTTTTTCGGACTTTCCGTTTTCTCCGTTATTGTTTTCCGTTTTGTGCCGGTGCCGGTAACTATTCTTATGCTACAGCGCTGCATTGAACAAAAGGCAGACAGTAAACCGCTTACGCTAAAGAAAGATTGGGTTTCGCTCGATAAAATTTCCAACAAACTGCAATTAGCAGTGGTAACCTCCGAAGACCAGAATTTTTTATGGCATAGCGGTTTCGATATGGAAGCAATAGAAAAAGCAATTGAGTATAACGAAAAGCAAAAGCAACGCAAGCGAAAAAAAATGCGAGGTGCTTCTACTATTTCGCAGCAAACTGCTAAGAATGTTTTTCTGTTTCCATCGCGCAATTTTTTGCGGAAAGGATTGGAGGTTTACTTTACCGTACTCATCGAAATTTTATGGAGCAAGCAACGCATTATGGAAGTGTACCTGAATGTGATTGAAATGGGCAACGGTATTTACGGGGCCGAAGCCGCAGCACAGCATTATTTTCATAAACCGGCTGCCAAACTCAATGCATCCGAAGCGGCACTTATTGCTGCGGCTCTGCCAAATCCTCGAAAATTTAATGCGGGCAAACCAAGTGCTTACCTTCTAAAGCGGCAGGCGTTTATACTCGGGCAAATGATGCAATGGGGCGGGAAGTTAGACTATGAAATGAAGCCGTTCAAAGATTGAGCTATACATTGGGTGTTGTCATTGCGAAAGAAATTCACTTAGAAATCAATTAGCATATTTCTTGAAGCAATCTTCGGCATTGTCGTGTTTGGGGAAAGACAAAGTAAGCGATTGTCTGCCCGACATGGTCAGGCGGGCTACTCCCTCTTTATTCTGTTTACTTTTTAAAAGCGGAATTACAATTACGTCACATTTTATGAATTCAAAAACTCCGGATGATACTCCTTCCAGTGCTCAAAGTAATCTTGTAGCTGGGCGTTTATCCACGGCTCATCTTTCTTTAACTCCTTAGCCATAATGCTTGCTGTTTCGCGCACAGCTGCCTCATTAAAGTTTTTAAGCGCGTAGGTAACCGCAGTTCTGCGCGTTAGCACATCTTCAACCTTTTCGGCAAACAGATGGCGTGTATGCCACACTATATCGGCAGCGGTAACATTTAAGCCGTCAAACAATTTTCGTTGAAGCGAATTATCTTCTTTTAAAATGTCATTTACGGTAACTGCTGTTTGTGTTTGAACAAAAGTTTTGTTTGCATTTTCAGGAGTAAGTAACTGCTCTTTTGCTGCCTGCATACAACGCTCACCCATTGAGAGAAACGAGGTGAGTTTGCCTCCTGCTATGTTCAACAGGTTTTTCTTGCTCCACCAAATACGGTATTCGCGCGAACGGCTATAGGTGCCTTTGTTGCTCTCATCATCCAACATGGGGCGCAAACCGGCATACACCGAAACAATGTCGCGCTTACTCAAATTTGCATTCGGAAAACTTTTGTTGAAGGCATTCAGAATGTACTTTACATCGGCTTCGGTAGTTTCCAATTTATCGGCACTGCCGTTGTATTCGGTATCGGTATTGCCTAGTACGGTAAGGTTGTGTTCCCACGGAAAACTATACAGGTAGCGTTTATCTGTTGTGCCCGATTCTATTATCGCTACATAACCGGAAGCAATTTTTTTGTTCGAAACTACTACATGTACCCCCTTACTCGGTTTCATTACTTTATGTGTTTCTCCGGTTGCTTTATTCAATACATCATCTGTCCAAACACCACTGGCGTTAATGAAAACTTTTGCGCTGATGCTTAGTTCTTCCGAACTTATTTTATCGGAACAGGTAAGCGACTTTACGGTTTCTCCTTCAACCATAAACTTTTTTGCCTCGCAATAATTGAGTGTAACAGCGCCATTTTGCTTGGCATCTTTAATTGCTTGAATGGTAAGCATGGCATCGTTTGTCCAGCCGTCCCAATACAGCACACCACCTTTCAAATTGTTTTTATTGAAGCCGGGTAAATGTTGCGTTACTTCATCTGAAGAAAGTTTTTTCGATTTTGGCAATGAAGATTTGCCCGCCAGTTTACCGTAAAAGCGAATTACAAAAGACACAATTGCTAATTCAATCTTCGATTTGTACGAGGGCATTATAAATGGTAACGGCTTAACTAATGCCGGATATTTTTTGAGCAAGTGTTCGCGCTCCAACAATGCTTCGCGCACTAAACCGAACTGCAACATTTTTAAATACCGAAGCCCACCGTGTATCATTTTAGAAGAGCGGCTGCTGGTTCCCGAGGCAAAGTCGTTTTTGTCAATCAGCACGGTTTTGTATCCTTGCTGTACAGCAGCAGTGGCAATGCCTGCTCCTGTAATGCCTCCGCCAATGATGCATACATCAAAGGTTTCGTTTTTTACTTTTTGTATGGAGTTTGCTCTACTCATCAAACAACTTGCCGGGGTTGAGTATGTTATTGGGGTCAACTGTTTGTTTAATGCTACGCAGAATTTGTTGTGTTAGCGCATCTGTTTTTCGCACATACCAATGCTGATGGTCGCGCCCTATGCTGTGGTGGTGGCTTACTGCTCCGCCTTCGGATACAATGCCATCGGTTACAATCTTTTTAATTTCTTCCCATTGAGCATAAGGGTTCTCTTCATCGCGCGCTGTAATTACCGTAAAGTAGATACTGGTGCCGGCAGTGTACACATGCGACAAGTGTGCGAGTAAAATTCCCTTTTCGTAACCAAAGGCTTTCGATTGTTGCAGTTCGGTAAACAGTTTCTTTTTAAACGCTACCACTTTATTCCACGGCAAAACTGTTTCCATCGTATCAACAAAAATGCCGCGCTCCATCAGGTCATCGCGTAGGTAGGGCAAGCCAAAGCGCGATGTTTCCCACTTTTTGCCGAGGCTTTCGCCTACCGAAAATCCTTTTTGCTTACGCACAATATCCATAGCAATTTCTCGCTTCAGTTCCGCTTCGTTCTTTTCACCATCAAGCCTAATCATCATTAAACTTGGAGATTCAACTCCTTTAAACTTCAACACTGTTTTTGAAAGTGCCGATTTTACCTTTGAAAATACCGAGGGTGTTTCGTGCGAAAGTTGCGAAAGGAAAAATGTTTCGTGCTCATCGGAATACCGAATTACCGAGGGGTAAATTTCTTTCTGCACTAACTGTTTTATGGCTTCGGTTCCGTTTTCAAACGAGGGGAACACAGCAACCAACCACTTTTTGGTTTCGGGCAAACGATGAATGCGAACTTTTGCTTCGGTAATTACTCCAAACATTCCTTCGCTGCCAAAGAATACCGCTTTCAAATTCACGCCTTCAGCATCGCCTTCAAAACTGCTTGTTGTAAGCGTTCCGCCCGGGGTAGCTACTTTCAGCGATATGGCAATGTCTTCAATTCTTCCGTATGCCGATGATTCTTGTCCTGCCGAGCGCGTAACAATCCAACCGCCAAGCGTGCTGTATTCAAAACTTTGCGGAAAGTGCCCCATGGTAAAACCTTTGGCATTGAGTGTGGCTTCCAATTCCGGTCCGTAAATGCCTGCTTCAAATACTGCCGTGTGGTTTACTTCGTCAAGCAACAAAAGTTTTTTCATTTCAGCCATATCGAGCACAATGCGCGGACTGCTATACTCCTTCATGTTAAATGCTCCTACCACATTACTCCCACCGCCAAAAGGAACTACTTGTATGTTGTAGTCGCTGCATGTTTGCAGTATTTGTACAACTTCATTGTGACTAGTTACACTAACTACCGCATCAGGCAAATGAATAGGAATGTTTACGAGCGCTTTCAATAAATCGGCATAGCTTTTACCGAGTGCTTTTTTAAGTCGAAGCTCTTTGTTGAAAGAAATTTTTGCTGAGGGTAATGCTTTCCCAAAAACTTCCTTCACCAACGCTTCGTTTGCTTCATTGCATACGGCATTAAAATTTGGGGGCGAAGTTTTGTTCTCCGTAAACGACTTGCTGAAACGTTCGCTGAAAAGGGAATGAAGTTTCGGATAATGTGTTAAGGCTTTGCGCTTTTCGGCAGCGCCCCATTTCCACCAGTCGGTATCGGATATTTGCATGTTGGAGTTTTAGGCAATCATGCAAATATAAAAGGGCGTAAAACAAGTGGGTGGCTGATAAACTACAGCTACGCCATCGCTTCAATCAAATCAAACTCGGTAATAATGTGCCACTGCCCCGAGTTGGCGCGCACCAGCACTGCGGTGTTATCTTTCGAAATCAGTTTTGATATTTCGTTGCCGGATGTAGTCAGTTCAACAACAGGAAAAGGTTTGCTCATTACTTTTCCAATTTCATCGTTGCGGTGGATTGGGTCTTCTACCAACAGTTTAAGGATGCTATGCTCGGTAATGCTGCCTACAATGTTACTGTTTTCCAATACCGGCAACTGTGTAATGTGCAGTTCTTTCATTTTGCCGAAAGCATCGGCAACTGTTTCGGTAGGTGTAACCACTACCAAATCGCGCATTTTTTTGCGTTCGATAATGCTTTTTGCTGTAACCGGCTCGTTAGTAAGAAAGCCCCGCTCACGCATCCATTCATCATTGTAAATTTTGGCAACATAGCGGCTACCGTGGTCGTGCAGAATAATAACTGCCACACTATCTTTATCAAAGCGGTCTTTCAGTTGCAATAAACCTTGCATTACCGTTCCGGCACTGTAGCCGCAAAACAAACCTTCTTCGCGGGCAAGTCTGCGCGCCATTAGAGCACCGTCTTTATCGGTTACCTGTTCAATGTGATCAATGTAACTCATGTCGTAATTGGCGGGAACGAAATCTTCACCTATTCCTTCGGTTACATACGGGTACACTTCCTTTTCATCCAACTCACCGGTATCGTGAAATTTTTTCAGAAGCGATCCATATACATCAATGCCGAGCACTTGTATGTTAGGGTTCTTTTCTTTCAAATACATGGCAGTGCCCATTACTGTTCCTCCGGTGCCAATGGTGGTAATGTAGTGCGTAATCTTTCCATCGGTTTGTTCCCAAATTTCGGGTCCGGTAGTTTCGTAATGAGCGGCACGGTTGCTAAGATTATCGTACTGGTTCATGTGTACCGAGTTCGGGATTTCTTTAGCCAACCTTTTGGCAACCGAGTAATATGAGCGGGGGTCGTCCGGCTCAACATTAGTTGGGCAAACAATTACTTCGGCACCAAGGGCGCGTAGAATATCTAACTTCTGTTTGCTCTGCTTATCGGTAGTGGTAAAAATACACTTGTAGCCACGCACCACCGATGCAAGCGCCAACCCCATTCCTGTATTGCCCGATGTGCATTCAATAATTGTTCCACCGGGTTTCAACGTGCCATCGCGCTCGGCATCGAGCACCATTTTTATTCCTATACGGTCTTTAATGGAATTGCCGGGGTTGAAGTACTCTACCTTTGCAAGGAAAAGCCCGGGAATGTCTTTCGTAATTTTGTTGAGTTTTACCAAAGGTGTTCTGCCTATGGTATCTACTATGTTGTTGTAATACTGCATGGCGCTAAGATTATAAATCTGCGCCTATTGCAGCCTCCAGTTTCTCCACAAAAACAAGCGTGGCGGGGCAGTAGCTCATATTTTGGCTGTAAATTTTCTCTGCTGCCTGATAGCGGAAATCTTTACGATGCAGGTGGGGAAACCCCGCACAATCATCGGGGCGAATGGCGTAAATGGTGCATTTGTTGTCTTTGCCTAAAAACTGACACGGGTTCTTACGGTTGGTAATATCTCCGTCTTTGCGTTTTTCTAACCACTTGTCGAAAAATTCTTTATAGCTCATTTTAAAGTGAGCAGCAATACGCAGAATATCTTTGCGCGTATAGGTAGGGGTCATTTTCTTACAGCAGTTAGCGCAGGCAATGCAGTCCACCTCTTTCCATGCAGTTGTTTCGGCTGCTTTTACTTCTTTCAAGATTCCGGGCTTCTTTGATTTCGAAGCCTTCTTTAAAAACTTATTGAGCGATTTCTTTTTGCGGTAAGCTCTGCGTGTGTAAGCAGCAACGTTCATGGTAGCCATATAAAATAAAAGTGCTGAAAATAGCTATTTGAGGATGAGGATAAAATGTGGTAGTGGGTAATCGTTTGTTTACTGCTTAAATGTGCCAAGGTATTCAATCACGGCATCTAAATCGCTTTCGGAGATAATTTCGTCAGAGTAAGCAGGCATGGCATTTTTGCCTTTGCGGATTCTTTCCTTTTGCTCTTCGATAGTCAGCGTAGTGGCAGCAAGGTTTTTAGCACCACTGTTGCCGGTTTTACCATCGGAACCGTGGCAGTTTACGCAACTGTTTTCGTAAATCATTTTTCCTGCTTCGAGCGGACTCGCGGCAGCAGACGTATCAATCTTTTTACCGGTTTTTTTACTGCGGTTCATTTCGGCAAGTCCGTAGGAGGCAATAATGAGAATAACAGCGAGTGTTGCCAGCGCTTTGTTCGATTTTTTGAAACCGATTACCGCCAGCGGAATGGCAGTGAAAATGCAGATGAGTTTTATAACAATAAGGTTGTTGAACAGGGCGCCTTGCAACATCATCCAAACGCCTGTTGCCAGAAATCCGAAACTGATAATCATTTCGGGCACCTTGGTAACTTTAGTGTATTTGGCAAGTTGTTCGCTTTTGCCCAACTGTAGCAGCAATAGTTTTACTACATAGTGGATTAGAAAAAGTAGAACTAAAAGTTTGTGAGTGTGTAGGAGTCCGGTGTACATAATCGCTTAATGTTTGCGCTAAAATAGCAGAAAGAAGCAGTTGACAACTACAAGTATTCTATGCTTACCTCCAGCGAGGCGAACTTTTTTACCATTGCTGTTACCCCGCAGTATTTTTCTTGCGAAAGACTAACAGCTTTTTCCATTTTGCTTTTATCATCGGGATTGCCA
Organism: Chitinophagales bacterium; assembly: GCA_026129525.1. Taxonomy (GTDB): domain Bacteria; phylum Bacteroidota; class Bacteroidia; order Chitinophagales; family LD1; genus Bog-950. The sequence continues at coordinate 35,905 of JAHCHW010000007.1, forward strand.
AGACGGATAATGTAGGTGAGATACATTTTGTCGTAAACCTTCGGATGTTCCTCGGTAAGTTCTGCTTTTACTTTCATGCTGAAGTCCGAAAATTCCACACGCATTTTGTGCAGCAAATCTACCACATCAATACCGGTGCAGCCTGCAAGCGATGAAAGAATGAGCGCTTTGGGGCGAACGCCTGTGGAACTGTCTTCATCCTGATTGCCGTCAATACGAAATATTTTTCCGTTTTGCAGCGCATCGAATTTTTGTTCGCCTTTCCAGATAACTTCCGATTCGTGAATGACCATATCGCAATAGAATTTACTTAGGCGCTATAATAGTGCTGTATTGTGTGGCATAGCCTGCCCAAACGCCCAAACCGTTGTTGATGTTGGTTTTAATTTTTACGGGCGATGAAAAAGGACTGTCGCCACCATCATTTTCGAGTGTGTAATAAAAGTCGTACACCTTGTTGTCAATATTTCCCCATTTAACAGTAATGGTATCGCCTTTCCAAAAATACGAGTAGGTGTTGATGTCGAAATCACCGCTGCGGGGCTGACCTCGCTCTACGGGCAAGCCGATGGTTAAACCTACAAACAAACGGTCATCATATACCGATTGAGAGAGAGGTGCGTAAAATCGCTCGCTGTTGCGTTTGGTCCAGTAGCGAACAAAATTTCCGAACGTATCGGGCACCGAAAAATAAGCGTAGCATGAAATCATCGAATCGCGGTAAGCGGGGTTGGGATGCTCTTTAAAACCAAGTGAATCAACTCCGATTGATTTCGGGATATAAGTGGAAGATGTTACATGAATGGAATCGCTGCTGCTTTTGAAGCCGGGAGCCATAATGTCTAAGTTGTAGGTAGTTCTCTCTTTACCCATAAAAGAACACTGCCCGGAAGTGAAGTAAGTGGCAATGTCGGGCACTGTGTAAACGCATACATCGGGAACTTTTCCTGAATCAACAGAAGTAAACCCAAAGGCGCTTAATACGGTTTGAGCATCTTCGGGTGAGAGGTTCAGGTTTTGTAAGCAGAGTTCTATCAGTTCCACCTCTTGTCCATCGCTTGCAGTAATTTTTATTGCTGCTCCATGAATAAAATAGCTGCCGAGGTTGTTGATTTGTATGTTATCGAAAAAGCGGGCGCTTTTAGTAAGTATTACCACAGGCGGTACATTGGTTTCAATGGTTCCTTCCACTACAACTTGCTCGGCATCGGCAGGTATGGTTATATCTATCACTTTACTGCACGATGATACCCCGATGCAGAGAGCGGCAGCGAGAAGGATGAAAATATGTTTGAGCGGTTTCATTTTTTAAAACTTAAAATTCCATGTTACCGATGGCAGAATAGGAAACAGCGATACCTGTTTGGCGCGAAACTTCAGTTCGCCTTTGTCTTCGTCTTCTGTACCGGCAGTGCCGCCAATGCTGCCTTTGGGGTCAATGTAAATAAAGTAAGGATTCATGCGGTTGTAAGCGTTGTAAACCGACACGGTAATGTCGGAGTAGAAATCAATTTTGCGTTTCTTTTTCGGAATGATAACATACGTGAAACCCAAATCAAGCCGATGATAAGGCGGCAGACGGTACCAGTTGCGTTTGCCATATACGTAGTGCACATCGCCTTCGTGCAAAAAGAAAGAAACCGGAAGTGTAGTGCGCTGTCCGGTGGCAAACACCCAAGTAGCAGAAACTTTCCAGTGTTTGTTTATTTCATACATGTTCACAATGCTGATGTCGTGCCTGCGGTCGTAGCGTGCAAGAAACACTTTGCCATCATTAATTTGCGGAAATTTGCGCCATGTCCATGCAAGCGTATAGCCAATCCAACCTGTCCATTTACCTTTAGCTTTCTTTACAAAAAATTCCGCTCCCGTGCTGTAGCCGCTGCCAAACGTAAACAGATCTTCTACATCAACCGTAATATTTCCTACTGCACTTTCACCATATTCAATCTGATTCCAAAGGTGTTTGTAATACACTTCTACCGATGTTTCAATCATATCATCTTTAAAGTTGCGGAAGTAACCGATGGCAGCCTGCACACCAATTTGCGGTTTTACGGTTTTGGTGCTGGGTACCCATAGGTCAATGGGCAAAGTAGTGGTTGAACTGGAAACAAGATGAATGTATTGCTGATTCATAGTGGCTCCAATTTTTACAGACGATTCCTTATCTACCTTTACGCGCATGGCAAGGCGAGGCTCTAAGCCCCAATAGGTTTGAATATGTTCACCCGGTTTATAGTCGAGTGTATCAATCGCTCTTCCGCCATCAAAAACAATTTTGCTGAACGGTCCCATAAAATTGAAAAGCGATGCGCGCAAGCCTGCATTAATTTTTATGCGACTGTTTACTTCAAAATCGTCAAGGAAATAAAGCGCGGTTTCGTGCGCGAATTTTTTATCCTGATTGGTGGTTTTAAAGTTTACATCGCCTGCACTTCCGCTTGCCTGATAGGGCGTAAATACATGGAAGTTATACTGCCAGCCGAACTGCATGATGTGCCCGAGTAGAGGCGAGTAATCAAAATCCATTTTGGCAGTGGCTTCGCGCACACTGCTGTTGAGCGAGAATTTTATGTCCTGAAACGATGTGTTTGCCTTAAATCCAAAATCGTTGTAGATAAGCTGGAAATTCATGAACAGGCGGTCGTTAAAGAGGTGGTTCCAACGCAATGTAGCCGTGGCATTTCCCCAAGGGAAATTGAGTTTAAAGTTGCCGCCCGGGTCGCCAAAGTTAAATACATCGCGCCCGAAATAACCGCTCAGGTAAAGGCGGTCGCGGTCATTAATGCGGTAATTTATTTTGGCGTTTATGTCGTAGAAGTAGTATTCGTTTCCGGCAAATTCGCCATTGCCTATTTTCGGAAGAATGGGGCGCAGCAGTAAATCAATATATGTTCTGCGGGCAGAAACAATAAAGGAGCATTTATCTTTTTTGATAGGCCCTTGTATAGTAAGGCGCGATGAAATCAACCCTATTCCTCCCTCTACATTCCACTTTTTCATGTTGCCCTCTTTCATCGAAATATCGAGCACCGATGAAATTCTTCCGCCATAGTTAGCGGGCATTCCGCCTTTAATTACCGTAGTGTTTTTAATGGCATCGGAATTAAACACCGAGAAAAAACCAAACAGGTGCCCGGTGTTGTACACCACAGCGCCATCTAATAAAACTAAGTTTTGGTCGGGACCGCCACCGCGCACATAAAAACCGCTGTTGCCTTCGCCTGCCGCCTGTATGCCGGGCAGGAGTTGAATTACTTTAAGCACATCCACTTCGCCCAAAAGAGCCGGAAGCGATTTTGCCTGCTCAATGGTAATTTCCTGTTTGCCCATGTCGGTGCTTTCAACGTTTTCGCCTTTGCGCTCACCGGTTATCACTACTTCTTGCACTTCCTGCACCGTACTGCCCATTTCGATATTGAGGCGGGTATCTTTGTTTAGCTCCAGTGTTTTTGTCTGCACGGCAAAGCCTACATAGGAAATACGCAGGGTATAATTGCCAGCAGGAAGTGTGAGCGAATAAAAGCCGTAATCGTTGGTATTAGTGCCTTTGTTCAGTTCCGTTACATACACTGAAGCCCCCATCAGGCTTTCGCCATTAGTTGCATCTTTAATATAGCCGCTTACGGTGTATTTAGCAGCAGTTTGCGCTTGCAAAAAAGAAAACGGAAAGAGAAAAAGAAGAGAGAAAGCGAACGATTTCATTCAATAAAGCAAGTGCTTTTAAAAAGGCGCGTAAAAATAGAAAGTTCGGTGAAGGAATACGGGAATGAATAATGAGTGATGAACAATGATTCTACGGTGAGGTGACAAGGGCAAGTGAATGCTAAAATTGAATTGCAATTACTTCCACTTAATGCCACAACCAATACTAGGGCGCTGATAAGGCGATACGGGTTGCCCGTTTAGTAAACAGTCTAATGCTGCCCGAATGTCTTTACCCGAAAGAGGCACTTTGTTGGATGGGCGAGAATCGTCTAACTGCCCGCGGTAAACTAATTTGAGTTGTTCATCAAAAATGTAGAAATCGGGGGTGCAGGCGGCATCGTAAGCCTTGGCGGTTTGTTGGGTTTCGTCAAATAAATAGGGGAAAGGGTAGGAGAGAAGCAGTGCGGTTTCTTTCATTTTATCGGGTGCATCTTCGGGGTGTGTTTGCACATCGTTAGAACTGATGGCAACAAACTTTACTCCGCGTGCAGCATAATCGTTACTCAGATTTACTAACTCCGGATTTATATGTTTTACATACGGGCAGTGGTTGCATATAAACATAATTACCGTAGCCTTATCGCCTTTCAGTTGTTGCAGCGAATACACACTTCCGGAAACCGTATCGGGTAAAGTAAAATCGGGGGCTTGAGTGCCAAGCGGAATCATGTTGGAAGGTGTAAGTGCCATATTAATTTGATTATTGAAATTATTTTGGGTTTGTTTTTCCGTGCGTCAAAGTTAACTATGGTGGGCGATAGCGGGCTCGAACCGCTGACCTCTACCTTGTCAAGGTAGCACTCTGAACCAACTGAGCTAATCACCCGTTGTGTTTTTCTATTCCTTTTTCTTGTAATTGTAATGATACACTTTCATTACAAACGGCACTCCAAATCCTACCAGCAGCAATAATCGCCACCACGGAAAATCTACATCGGGGAAAAAGGCAATTAAAACGAGCGCAGCAATAAAAACCAGTATAGCAAAAACACTGAGCAGTTTTGCCCACCATGTTTCATACATGGTAGTAGAAGCAATTACCGTTTCACCGCTTTCGCTGTTGCGGTTATTAACTATTTCGGTAACGGCAGTCATCAGTTCGGCAAATTGCGTTTCATCTTCATCGCTTTTCGATGCAGCATTAATGCTGAACTTATGGGGGTATTGGCTTATGCTTAATGTAAAGTAATATCTGCCGTTGGTTTCATCAATCCAAAAGTTACGAATGTCGTTGGTCGTAAAGCTAAACGAAGACACATTGTAAAACGCTTTTTCAATTACCTCAACCCTGTGCGTATCGCCATCGAAAGAGTATTGTACCAAAGGTGTAAGTCGTTTAACTACAAAAACTGTAGCAGCTATGGCAGCTCCCAAAAAAGCAACTATCAGTACTATCACTAACCACTCGGGAATAGTAATATATGCCATCGAAACAATAAACGGAACAATAAGCAAGGGAATAAACACCAAACCCAAAACTACTTTGTATGCTTGAGTTAATCGTACAGTGTATGTCCCCATATTAGTTGAGTTGCGCTTTCTGTGCAGCCACTCTTTTTTGTATGTCGTCTAATTCACCTTTCGGAATAGCAGCTATCAGTTTTTGGGTGTATTCGCGTTGCGGGTTGTTGTAAATATCATCGCTGTAGCCCATTTCTTCTACCTTACCTTTGTTCATTACCACCATGCGATCGCTCATGAATTTCACTACCGATAAATCGTGGGAGATAAAAATGTAGGTAAACTTAAATTCTTCTCGCAGTTGAATAAGCAGGTTAAGCACTTGTGCCTGCACCGATACATCGAGTGCCGATACCGATTCATCGCATATAATAAACTTGGGGTTAAGTGCCAAAGCGCGCGCTATGCAAATACGCTGGCGTTGCCCTCCGCTAAACTCGTGCGGATAGCGGTTAAAATGTTCGGGGCGCATGTTCACCTTCGCCAGCAGTTCCAATACTTTTTCTTTTCGTTCTTTTTCATTGGCATGTATACCGTGAACAGTCATCGGCTCCATAATGGCATTGCCGATAGTGATACGCGGATTAAGCGATGAGTAAGGGTCCTGAAAAATAATCTGCATGTTTTCACGCATCAGTTTCATGTCCTGTTGGTTCAGGTCCAGAATGCTTTTGCCATCGAAAATAATTTCACCGCCATGGGCAGGCACTAAACGCAGAATGGTTCTGCCTAAAGTAGTTTTTCCGCAGCCCGACTCGCCTACTAAGCCAAGTGTTTCGCCTTCGTGTACATCAAAACTTACATCATCTACGGCTTTTACATAATCAAGCGTTTTGCCGAAAAAGTTTTTGCTTGTAGGAAACCATGTTTGAATGTTTTTGAGTTGCAGTATAGGTTTACCGGTAAGTATTTTTTCTCTGCGTGCAAGTGTTTCGCTTTCGTTTACTATAACGGCATTAATGGCATCGGCAACCGAAGTGCCCTTTTCAATTATCTCACCCTTTTCGTTTTCATCCATAAAGTCAACCACGGTAGGCAGTTTGCGCAGGCGCTTGCCGAGTGGCGGGCGGCAGGCTAACAAACTGCGTGTATAAGGGTGTTGCGGATTGCTGAAAATTTCGAGCACTGTTCCCTGCTCAACAATCTTTCCTTTATACATTACCAGTACACGGTCGGCAACTTCGGCAATTACACCCAAATCGTGGGTAATAAACATTATGGAACTATCAATTTCGCCTTTCAGTTGCGCCATTAAATCCAGAATGGTTTTCTGCACGGTAACATCCAATGCGGTGGTCGGCTCATCGGCAATTAGAATGGAAGGGTTACAACTCATTGCCATGGCAATCATTACCCGTTGTTTTTGCCCGCCCGAAAGTTGGTGCGGATAAGCATCTAAAATGCGCTGCGGATTGGGCAAGCGAACTTTTTCAAACATACTTAGCGTAATGTTCTGAGCTTCTTTTTTGCTCACCTTTTGGTGCAGCATAATGGCTTCCATTACCTGATTGCCGCAGGTAAATACAGGGTTAAGCGAAGTCATCGGCTCCTGAAAAATCATGGCAATTTCGTTGCCGCGATAGTGCCGCATTTCTTCTTCGTTCAATTTGGTAAGGTCAACCGGGTTGCCGTTTTTAGGGTGGAAGATTATTTCGCCCGAAGCAATTTTGCCCGGAGGGTTGGGTATTAACCGCATTACCGAAAGCGAGGTAACCGATTTGCCCGAGCCCGATTCGCCCACTATACCGATGGTTTCTCCACGGTTAAGCGTAAAGCTGATGTCGTTTACGGCTTTTACAATGCCGTCATCGGTTTTAAACTCGGTAACTAAGTTGCGAACGTCTAATAAAAGTTTGCTTTGGCTCATGGGCGTTTCCCTCTGTTTCTTCTAAGGCGGCTAAAAATATTCTTTAATCAATACTTTGCAAAAGAGGGATGCATAGCTCTCCGGCAGCTATTTCCATCCCTCCGGATTCTTATACCACTCTGTAAGCGTGTCCTTGTCGGCAGCTTTAATGTAATCCTGCTTGAGCGCAACTTCCAGCAGGGTAGGATAATCCGAGAGTGTAAAAAACTTACACTTGGCATTTTCAAAAGCTGTTACCGATTTCTCGAAACCATAGGTAAATATGGCACCAAGCCCCAATACCTCACCGCCTGCTTCGCGTATGGCTTCTACGGCTTTCAACGAACTGCCTCCGGTTGAAATAAGGTCTTCAATCACCACTACTTTTTGTCCTTTATCCAACTTACCTTCAATTTGGTTGGTTAAGCCATGCCCTTTGGGTTTATCGCGCACATAAATGAATGGTTTGTTCAGCACATCGGCTACCAATGCTCCGTGCGGTATGCCTGCGGTTGCCACTCCGGCAATTACATGGCAGCCTTTAAAATCTTCCGATACTACATCGGCAAACGAATTTTTTATGAAGGTTCGCACCTTGGGGTAAGAGAGTGTTTTGCGATTGTCGCAGTAAATTGGGCTTTTTAATCCGCTTGCCCAGGTGAAAGGTTCCGAAGGGTTTAGCACCACGGCTTTAATTTCAAGCAGGTATTCCGCAACTTCGCGGGCTATTACGTTGTTATAGATCATTATGCGTTCCGATTATAAAATTTATTTCAATGATTCCTTCTTGCTGATGACTGCCACGCGCCCGCAAATGAAAGAAAAATTTGCCGTGGTGCTGGAAACTGAATCCGATATCAATGCTTTTCTCAACAATCCTCATATCCTTTTCGATGGAAGTACAAATGCCCCAGTATTGTTACTCAGCGAAAAGCCGGGTGATTGTATTTGCCGCCTCATGGATAAAGTGGAGATTGTTATTGCCGGTGGGGGGATTGTATTTAATGAGCGCGATGAACTTCTCCTGATTTTCCGCAGAGGCAAATGGGATTTACCCAAAGGCAAAATTGAACTCAATGAAAAGATAAGGGATGGAGCCGTGCGCGAAGTGGAAGAAGAAACAGGTGTAAAAATTGCCGAAACGGAACCGAAACCTATTACCACTTATCATGCCTATACCCTTAAAGGCAAAAACTGCCTTAAACAAACCGAATGGTATGTAATGAAGGCACAACCTGCTCAATTGAATCTTGTTCCGCAAACCGAAGAAGACATAGAACAAGTAACATGGGTGCCTCGAACACAACTGAAAAATTACTGCGAAGGTTGCTATCCGCTTATATGGGATTTGATTGAGCGGTATGTGCTATAGGGTGTATAGCTTACAAAAAAGTTTACAGATTCTGAACTAATTCCTCAGCTGTTAAAATTGCTCCAGCAACTTTATGCGATCTTCAATAGGCGGGTGAGTGGCAAACAAACTGCCGAAGGCTGTAGCAATACCCTGTTGAGGTTCTTTGGGGTGCTCAATAAATAGCTGCGCCACATCATCGCGTTCCACAGCTTCAATGCGCGGATCTTTTGAAATTTTTCGTAAAGCGGAGGCGAGTGCCAAAGGCTTTTTGGTCATTTCGGCCGCACCGGCATCGGCCATGTATTCCCGCTTGCGCGAAATGGCAAAACGAAATAGTATTGAAATGAGATACCCCACTACTGCCAATACTAAAATCAATAAAATGGCAGCAACGGCTCCTCCCTTTTTGTCGCTGCTGCTGCTTCTGCGTCCGCCTCGCAGCAGTGTGCGGAAAGCCATTTCGGAAACAAAAGCAAAAATGCCTACGAAGATAATAGACACAATAAGCAGGCGCACATCGCGGTTGCGGATGTGCATGAGTTCGTGAGCAATTACGCCTTCCAGTTCTTCATCGTTCAGTTTATTGATAATGCCGCGCGATAGCGTAACAGTGTATGTTCGCTCGTTAATGCCGCTGGCAAAGGCGTTCAGCGAATCATCATCAATCACATTTATCTTAGGGAGGCTTATGCCGCGCGAAATGCAGAGGTTTTCTACCAAATTGTAAACTCGTTTGTTCTCTTTTCTTTCCAACGAATGCGAGCCGGTGGCGCGTTCAATCATTTTTGTGTGAAAGAACCACGCGATGGTAAACCACACGAGCACTGCTAAAACCACCATGGGCGCTGCACCAAGAAATGCTTCGTTGACGGCATCAATGCCTTCATCTATACCGAGGAAAAAGAAGAAAAGCCACACCAGTACCAGCATCAGTGCCGGAAAACCAATCAGCAGCAAAAACGAACGGGTGTTGTTTTGCCGTATCTGTGTTTGTAAGCCAATGTATTTCATCAGCCGGTGGCGTTAATCGAATTTTACCTTGGGTGCTTCGTCTAAGCGTTCGCGTTGTTCGCTGCCTAAGTCGAACATGGTTTCGCGCTTAAAGTTGAACATACCGGCAATTATGTTGGCAGGGAATACTTCAATAGAAGTGTTGTATTCTTTGGTTGCCGAGTTGAAAAATCTGCGCGATGCTGCCAGTTTGTTTTCAATGTCGGAAATTTCTTCCTGCAGATGTTTAAAGTTTTGGTTGGCTTTTAAATCGGGGTAGGCTTCAACGGCCACTCTTAAACCTTGCAATGCAGAGGTTAGTTGCTGTTCGGCAGCAATCTTGCTGTCAATACTTCCGGCACGCATGGCGTTGGTGCGGGCTTCGGTTACTTTGGTAAGCACGCCTTCTTCGTGCTTCATGTAGCCTTTAACTGAATCTACTAATTGAGGAATTAAATCGTGGCGTTGCTTGAGTTGCACATCAATGTCGGCAAATGCGTTTTCGCGGTGGTTGCGAAGCGAAATAATGCGGTTGTAAAGCGATATGATGTAAACTACTATAAGCGCTGCTATGCCTGCTAAAATCAGAATACCTGTCATGTGTTTCATTTTTGGTGTGTGTAATGATACAAAGTAAAATGTTTTTGAGGGGAAGTATGTTTTTAAACTATGGATAAAGGGGGTGAGTGTGAATTTTCTTAAAACGTGTTTAACCTGCCTCCACCGCGCGCTTTACTATGTTTACATAATTCTTCTCCAATGCGCCTGTGTTATAGAACCCTCTTGTAAGCAACAGTTGGTGCATATAGGGTAAGTTGTACGAAGGCGCACCCATGCACAGATGGTGCTCGGCATGGTAGTTTACGTTATGCGGAGCAAACAACATTCGCTCAATAAAATTGGCATAAGTGGTCCGAGTATTTTTAAGCGGGTCAGTGCGGTCGTCCACCATGCTGTGCTCTGCCATAGAACGCACCCTAAGCGAAAAATTGTTGGTGGTAAGCAACGCACCAATCCAAAGCAAATACAACCATGGCTCGCCAAAGGCATATAAAACACCAAACAAAACTGCATTGGCCGATACAGGGCCGGCAAAATTTTTTACAGCAGTGGTAAGTATAGTAAACAGCGATTTTCCTTGTAGAGGCAGCCATTCAACTTTGCCGTTCAACGAATATTTTAGAATTCCCAATTGCATAAGCCATACAGCTGAGTTGCTCTTAACGCCCGTAAGTCCGAAAAAATCGCGGATAAACTTTCGTAGCATACTCATTCCCGAAGTAGGATAGCCTGTGGTAAGCGGTACATCGGGGTCGTTATCTAAGCCTGTGTTAATATGGTGCTGAATGTGATATGGGCGGTATTTGTCCACATCATGAAAAATCGGATAAGCGCCTAACCAGTTTCCCACGAAACGATTAATGGTGCGCGAAGTAAACATGCTTTCGTGGCTGCAATCGTGCAGAATAATGGCACAGGCAAGTTGCTTTCCTCCCAATATAAAAAGTGCAATAATGATGGTAAAGGGATTAGTCCACAAACCTGCGATTGTAAAGGCAAAAGCAATCCAACCCCATGTATGCAAAATTTCAAGTGTTGCTTTTAGATTGCTTTTTTCCATCACCACTTTTATTTCATCGCTACTTAAATACTGATGAAGCGTTTTGTTATACCACTTTAAATGATTTTCGCTCATGCGGGCTAAGTTAGGTTGTTTTTGAAACTCAATTGATGTGGTCAATTTCTTAAATCGCTTGTATGGAGCTTTTTCGGGTAATGTAACTATGGGAGGCTGCTTAAAGAATCAGATATTTTTCGATATAGATTAAAACTCTTAAACTTGAAACCATAAACCTATTGCTTTGAACAATTTGCAAGCCGATATGCCTTCAGGCATCCGAACAGGAGAGGAACTTCAAATTCTTCAGTTAAATAATTACCTGAAGGAACATGCTCCGCAGGTGGGCGAAGTGCTCGGTGTTATGCAATTTCCGGGAGGGTTTTCAAATCTTACCTATTGCCTTAAAACAAATGGTAAGGAATTAGTACTAAGGCGCCCCCCTTTTGGTGCCAATATAAAATCTGCCCATGATATGGGCAGGGAGTTTAAAGTGCTTTCGCTGTTAAAGCCTTGCTACGATAAAGTTCCAACACCAATTATCTATTGCGAAGATGAAGATGTTTTAGGTGCTCCGTTTTACATAATGGAGAGGATAGAAGGTGTTATTCTTCGAGCCGCTAATGTTTCTAAACTTAGGTTAACCCCTGAAACATTGAACGAAACCTCCAAAGCGTTGGTTGATAATTTGGCAACATTACACAGGTTAGATATTCATTCTACAGGATTGATACAATTAGGTAAACCGGAAGGATATGTGCAAAGACAAGTGGATGGATGGGTGAAACGGTACTATACAGCAGAAACCGATAAAATTGACTCTATGGATTCGGTGGCTGCATGGATGAAATACAATATTCCACAAAGCGCGAATGCTGCATTCTTACATAACGATTACAAGTATGATAATGTAGTGTTGAATCCGAATAATCTATCAGAAATTACAGGAGTACTTGATTGGGAAATGAGTACGGTTGGCGACCCTTTAATGGATTTAGGGGCAGCGTTAGCGTACTGGAGCGAGGCGAACGATGCTGCCGAAATAAAATTTTTTAACCTTACATGGCTACCCGGCAACCTTACTAAGCAGGAAGCAGCAGAACGCTATGCGGAGCGAAGCGGACAAGACATTTCGAAACTTTTGTTCTACTATGTTTTCGGGTTGTATAAAAATGCGGTGATTGTTCAGCAGATATACGCCCGCTGGAAAGCCGGACATACTAAAGATTCCCGTTTTGGACAATTATTGCCGGTGGTAAAGGCTTTAGGAATAAAAGCAGCGGCAGCTTTGGATAAAGGTTGGTGAAGATGTGCGCACCATATTCCTTATTTTCCGGTTACTTCCTGATATTTCTTCAAATACTCATCGGCAAGTTTTGTATTACCCTTGTTGCGGTAACTTACGCTAAGGTTCATGTACGCGGCAGGGTATTTCGGGTTCAATTCAATAAGTTTTTCCGAAGCGGCAATGGCTTCATCAAATCTTCCGTTTAAACCGTAAGCCACACCTAAATCTTCCCAATACAACTCAACTTTCGGATTTAGCTCTACCGCTTTCTTTAAATACTCAATTGCCACCGGAAGATTTCCGCCCACCTTTCCGAACGAAGTTCCTACCTGGTAGTAATCGTGTGCTTCTATTTTCTTTAGTTCATTACCGCGCTGCAACCAGTAGGCAGTAGAATCGGGTTGATTAATTTTTGCATAAGCCTGAGCCAACAAATAGCGTATTTCCATCTGCTCGGGTTTCATTTCAAGTGCTTTCAGCAAATTGTCTTTTGCTTTTGCTCCGTTGTTGGCATCGTTATAAACCACTCCTAAGTTGAAGTAAGCATCGTAATAACCGCCTACTCGGTAAGCAGCCGCTTTTTCGTAAATAGGTATTACATCTTCTGCTTTGTGGTCACGCTTATACATAGCGTTGCCCATAAGCAACCATGCGTTCGAATGGGTTGGATAGATACGCACCGCTTCCCGCAAATGGTAAATAGATGAATCGAGCAGCAGGCGCACAATCATACTGTCCGGAAGGTTCACAATAGCATTCAGTTCGGCTTCCGACTTTTTGCCTTGGCTTAGGTCATCAAAAATGGTTTTAATAACCCCGCTGTCGCGGAAAAGCGTAATGTTGGCACTGGCGGCTTTTGTTAAATCGCCACCTACCGAAGTTTGAATTTTCGCTGAGTTAGGGCTGTGTGCCACATCTCTGCGGAAAAGCGTAAAACTATCCATCCAGTCTGTATTGCGCGTATAAGTTTTTACCGAATACAACGAAAGAATAAGCACCAGCACACCCATTGCCACTTTGGGCGATTTAATGTAATGCACAATTAAGTATGCCAGCACAATACAAAACCCCAGTGAACTCATGTAAATAAAACGTTCGTTCATCAATACCCCTACTGTAAACAATAAGTTGCTCACCACCGAAAAAGTGATGAAATAAAACAGGATGCCGTAAGCAGGAACACTCTTCTTTTTAAAATTCAGTAAGGCATACATTACCAATGCGGCATTCAGTACAAACGATAACACAAACAAACCATTGCCGGCATCTACATAAGGTATTTGGTTGAAGTAGTAATCGTGCGTAAGCGGATGCGGAAACACCAGCAACTTAAAGTAGTACAAAAAAGTAAGTACCGAGGTGGCAAAACGCTGCGAGCCGGTGGCTAACAAAAAAGGGTTGTTGAGAATTTCGGGAGAATCTTGCGTAATGCCTGCCTGTGTATAAGCCGAGCGCAATGCCAGAAAAACAGCAAAAGGAACAAGGTAGGCGCCAACGGTAACCACATAATCCCTCACTTTGGCTTTCGTAAAAAAGTAAAACGTAAGCGGAATAACGGCAAAAAACGTAACCGCATTTTCTTTCGATAGCAAGGCAACAAAGTAGATGAGTGTTCCCCAAACAATATGCGCCACGTTTTGCGTACGTACGTAGCGTATAGCGGCATACAAAGCCAGCAGAGAAAACAACATACACATTATCTCATCGCGCCCTTTAATGTTGGCAACTGCTTCGGTATGTATCGGGTGTGCTGCATACAGCATGGCCACTATAAAAGGGATGCCAATAAAAAACGGCTTATCTTTTTTGGCAGGAAACATTTGCAGCAACACGATGTACAGCACTAAGCAAGTTGCCGCAAACAAAAGTATATTGATAAGGTGGCTCAGAAACGGATTCAGATAGGGGTCGTTATCCGTCATAATAATATTCTTGTCATCAATTATCTCGCGCTTATCGCCACGGGCTTTACGCACTAATTCGTATTCAATAGAAAGTGTAACCATACTCAACGGGCGGTAACGTCCACCGCTTACAAGTTTGGCACCGCGCTCCCCGAAAAAGCCTTCGAACATATCATGCGTAAAATGGTCTTTAATACCTCCGAAACCTTTTTTAGTGTAGGTGTTGTCGGTTACCACAATGGTATCGTCAATGGCGTATTTGTTCCAAAGTGTGTTGGCATAAATGGCAAACGAAAAAACAAAGATGATGAGGTAAGGAACAAAAGGGGGAAACTGAACAGCAGTTGTTGTTGCTGTTACTTTAGGCTTTTCTACTACCACAGCCTGAACTGTCTGTTGTTGCTTTTTCTGCTTTGCCACACCCAAAATTTTTGCGTGCAAAGTAAACAAGTGTTACCGCGCAAACAACCTTCGCATTATGCCGGCAAAACCTATCAGCACAAACGAAGGAATCCAGACCCACACAAATTCGCTTTTAATTACCCGCCATCCCCACTCGCTGAAAAAAGCTCCAACACCAATGGGCGAAACTTTAATAGGGCGGAAAGGAAAAAAATAACGCGTGTTATCGAACGGTGAAAAGAAAGCTACCCCCAGACCTCCGGTAGTCATGGCATCTAACACGGCATGCGAGGCAGTTGTCAAAAAGAAAAACAAAAACAATAGCCACCAACGCGCGGTGTATATTGTCTCTTCACGATAAAGGGCAAGATTTACAAACAACGCAAGTAAAGCGGCAAAGCAAAACGAATGCGTAAAACCGCGGTGTCCCCAAAAACTTTCGTAAGGCACGCCTAGTTTAAATCCCAGCGCATCGGCATCGGGTATAACCGCACAAAAAATACCGAGCAACCAAAACTTCCAATTGGTATTGTTAAGGAAAGTAAGCTTGCCTATTGCCACCGAAGCAATGGCATGTGAAAATGCTGACGCCATACAATGTATTAAATGTTAATGCTGCGAAAGAAAAGCAATTCTGTATTTTGTTGGCTGATAACTTTCCAATAGATGATTGTATTGAATAGCACAACTTCCCCCTACTTTCCTACATTTGGCAGTACTGCGAAACAACAATAAATGAAAGTTATAGGCATTATTCCCGCTCGCTACGCATCTTCCCGCTTTCCCGGGAAACCCCTTGCTGCTATTGGTAACAAAACCATGATTCGCAGAGTGTATGAGCAGGCGCTCAAAGCCAAGTCTCTTTCACAGGTTTGGGTGGCTACCGATGACGAGCGGATTTGTAATGAAGTAAAAAACTTTGGCGGCAAAGTGGTTATCACCTCTGCCAATCACAAAAACGGCACCGAGCGCTGTGCCGAGGCTGCTGCTTCACTTAATGCCGATATAATTATCAACATACAAGGCGATGAGCCTTTTATACATCCCGAACAAATTGATTTGCTGGCACAGTGCTTTGCCGATGCGAATACCTCTATTTCCACACTCATCAAGGAACATCCCATGAACGAGGAACTACACAACCATGCTCGCATTAAAGTAGTGGTAAATAAAAATATGGAAGCGTTGTATTTCAGCCGCAATGTTATTCCGTTCGTTAGTGAGCATTCTTCCGTTGCCATAAAAGGGTTTGCACAGGATGAAAAGAAACAGGTGTTGGTTACAGATACAACATCCGGTGCGGCTACTGTTTTTTACAAACACATAGGCATTTACGGATACCGTGCCGATGTTTTACAGCAGATAGTTCAGTTGCCGCCTTCGCCTCTTGAAATGGCAGAAAGTTTAGAGCAATTGCGTTGGTTAGAAAACGGTTATCGTATTCGGTGTGCTTTAACCCCCCACGAAAGTATTTCCATTGATACGCCCGAAGACCTGGAAGCAGTGAAAAAGTTTCTTTAACAGGTTTCTGTTACAATCCGTTTAACTTAGTGCCATGCGAACCAAAAACAATGTAACGCTTAAGGAGGCATTGGAGGCAATGGTAAAAGAGTCGAAACTGAAAAACGGTATTGACGAGGTGCGGGTGCAGGAGCAGTGGTTTAAACTGATGGGGGCACCCATTGCCAAATACACGCAACAAATTTCGCTCCGCAAAGGTAAACTGTATGTAAAGGTAGAGTCGGCTCCCCTTAAGCAGGAGTTAAGTTACTCGCGCGAAAAAATTAAAACACTCTTTAACCGCGAGCTGGGCGAAGAGGTAATACGCGAAGTAGTAATTATGTAGCTAACTGACGTATGCAGCAATCCACAGTAAACTGTTTAAACCGTTTCTGCCAGCTTATCTAAATAGGTATATCTTGCAATCACTGTAGTAATGAGGTTTTTCGGTTTTCTATTTTTTCTTCTGTCATGCTCGCTTCAGGTAAAAGCACAAGCCGGCACCGATGATGCCGTTAAATTGCGACTGATGATGGTTGATGCCATGCTGGAACTCAATCAGGCAATGCTGGAAGGTGTAACCGCCAGTATTGATACGCTCAATCTTCCCGAAAATACTTCTGTTATTAAGGATAAGGACATGCAGATTACTCTGCTGCGAATGAAACGCGCCCGCGACAAGGCGTTGCTCATGCCTTATTTCGAACAAATGAAAGACAGCCTTATCAACGAAATTACTTTACTGAAAACCGAGAAGGATGCGCTGGAAGCACGCTTAAAACCCGCTGAAAAAGTGCAGCCGGTGGTCATTAAATCGCAAACATTGGTTTCGAAAAAAGATACGTTGTTGCTG
The DNA here is from genome assembly GCA_026129525.1 of Chitinophagales bacterium. Classification (GTDB taxonomy): domain Bacteria; phylum Bacteroidota; class Bacteroidia; order Chitinophagales; family LD1; genus Bog-950. The sequence goes on from JAHCHW010000007.1 coordinate 52,832, forward strand.
CAAACTACCGTTGACCCCGTTAGCGGTGAAGAGCAAACGCTTATTACCAATGTAAAAACCAACGAAGTAATAGTAATGAACAGCGCCATGAGCGATGCAGAGCGGAAGAAAAATGAAAAGCAATTGAAGAAGTATAAGAGCATAGCTCCGGTTGATACTGTAATGGTGTTGGATGTTGAAGAAAAGCCGGTTGCTTCTAAAAAGAAAGAGAAAGAAAAGCCGGTTGCAACAAAAGCTGACAATAAGCCATCCGTATCATCTGTTGCTAAATCAGAAACATTCCTCAAAAAAGCAGCTAAGGAAATTGATGAACGCAATTTTAATAAAGCTGAGGAATATATCGCTCAGGCTATTAAACTTACCCCCGACTACTATGATGCTTGGTATGCCTTGGCTGAGATGGATGCCGCAAACGGCTTAACCACAAAAGCGCTGAGCGAATACGAAAAATGTGTTGCCATTGACAGCAGCCGCAGCGAAGTGTTTTACAAAATGGGAAGCCTTCATTTAAAGAACAACCGCAAGAAAGAAGCGTTACTATGTTTCAACAAAGCCATCGAAAAAAATCCGTTGTACATTGATGCGCTGATGCAGCGTGCGGCTATTTACACCGAATTTAAACGTTTGTTCGATGCTATTCGCGATTACGATAAGATTACACTTACCGATAACAGATACTATAAAGCTTACTTAGCGCGGGGTATTACCAAAATGAGTTTTCGTTTGTATGACGATGCATCTGAAGATTTTACCCGCTACCTCATTTTCGACCCCGATAATCCCGAAGCCTACTATTACCGTGCGCTCTGTCGCATTGGCAACAACGAAATGACCGATGGCTGCTTAGACCTTTCCGTAGCTATGCAAAAAGGATACCCCACAGCCGAAAAAGCCTACAAGCAAAGCTGCAAGTAAGTTGCCCATGCGTAATACAACCAAACTGAAAACTCTATTACTAAAATACACTGTATCGTTCGATATGGATGCTGATGGGTTGTTTACACTGTTGTTGATTGACAAGAATACCAACCACACAAAAAGGTTCGAGGGAGAATCGTATAGTAAAGTGTTAGCAAAAGCCTACAGCTACTTGTTGAAAGAAGTAAAGCACATTAAAGCAACACGCTAATTCTTTTTACGGGCTTCGGCTGTTCGAATAAACTCGTCAATAATTTGCGTGGCAGGATATGGATGCGCCATGTGGTATAAATGCTCGCGGAACAAATCGTATTCGTTTGGGTTGGTAACATCGCGCACATCAATCATAGAGCCTCTATAAATGCGAGGCACGTAGCGCGCTACTCCATCGCGCTCACTTTTCAGAATAAGAATAGGAATTTGCAACCGGGGAATATTCACCAACCCCTTTTGTTCGTCAAACACTCTGCTTTGCTCTAAAGCAGAATGAGTTTGAATGGCAAATATTTTGGCGGGAAGGCGATTTAGTGCCCGCTCAATTGGAATGCGGTTAAGGTGCGGCAGCGAATCCATGTTTGTCATTAGAAACAGAATCCGTTTTTTGGTAGCTGTCCATATACGGTCGCGCATACTGCTTTCTTTACTGATAAGCCAGTCGGAAAGCGCAATGCCGCGTTTACGAACGCCTTCTTTCGAATCGAACGGAATTACACTGCGGGCGGCAATCAACATGGTTTTGGCTGCCAGTCCTTTTATGTTTGATAGTGCCGGAAGAATAACATTATCTAAGAAGCCGAGTATGGCATGTTTCGATTCCTCTCCGAAAAACGGATTGGCACCAATACGACCGCATAAATATTTTTTAATGGCAGGGTATTTATCCAACTCGCGGTCAATCATCATAAAATAAATGTTGCCCATCGAATGGTCGTAGATGTAAACCGGATGCCCCTTGCTGCCAAAGTAATCTACGGCTGCCTCAATGTTTTTAGTTACATGATGCGAATACTCCGATGGCGGCAAATCGTGCGGAATTGAGCCATAATGCATAGCGGCTGCTATGTACAAGTGTGAAGGGATGGTAGCAAGCAATCCGTCAAATGAGTTTAATCCCAAAAAGCCGTGTATGAGCAACACAACCGGCAACTTTTCTTTGGCATTCTCTTTATAAGGGTTAGCAGTATCAATGCGGATAAAACTTGTGCCGTAAGGCGTTTCGCGTTTAATCTCTACCTGTGGCCATGTAAGAGCCGTATCGTCAATAAATACAGTTACACGCTTCTGCACATTTGGCACATAGCGCAAAAAGCCGGGGCTTTCATCTTCTTTAGCATCTACGGCATACAACCATGCAAGGGGGCGCCTTTTGTCTGCCTTGGTGGCTAAAAACGCAATTCTTCGCGACTGCTTTAAAAAGTAGGGTGTTCCGGTAACTTCCTTTTCTTTTCGTGTGGTTACTACAACGGCTATCTCTTTGCTTGCAAAGGCTTTTGAATTTCGCTCAATTCCTGCCACTCTTCCGGTTGGGTCGCTGGCAAGAAACACATAATCAAAGCCCTTCTTGTTGTGCTGCTTTAAATAGGTTGAAACAGCACTATTGAACTCTTCGGCATAAGCTTCCAAACTTTCGCGGCTAAAGTTCAAGCCTATAATCTGCTCGCGGGTAATAAGCCCGCTGCGGTAAAGTCTGCCTAAAAATTTACGTGCATCCAGTACCCCTTCTAAATTTCGCTGCCTTGCCAACGGAGAGTTTACAAACGTGTAGAGTATGTTTTGCGGGTTCTTTAGCTCTTGGTAATTCTCCAAAATATAAGCATAAGCACCGGCAGGCGATTGTCCGTGCGATAAGCCAACTAAAAATTTTTCTCCCTTCTCAAGGGTTTTGTTGGCATAGCGTATAAAATCTTTGCCAACGGCTTTGTCGAACAGTTCTTTGGTTAAGAAATATTTTGTATCGGGAACCGGTATGGTTTGATGCTCGCTGTGTATGCTTTGCAAGGCAGGGGCTTCCATTAATGCTGCTGTATTCAAATTATCTCAATTAAACGCAACTGCGATAATGCAAAAAAAACAGTAGGGTAAAAACTGCTTAACGTCATGTTTAAATAAGGCGTAAATAGGTTACTTCCCGCATTCCCTCAATCTTCTATTTTTACCGCCCCTAAAGCAAAGGCTTATGAGCGTAAAAACCGAGAAACAAAATTTGGAGTTCAACAAAAATGAAGATGCCAACAAACTTTTGTTAAGCGAACTTAAACGTGTGAGCGAGCAGGTAAAGTTAGGCGGAGGTAAAAAGTCTATCGAAAAACATAAAGCCAAAGGCAAACTAACAGCCCGTGAGCGTATAGAACTGCTTTTCGATAAGAATAAACCAACGCTCGAAGTAGGCGAATTGGCTGGCTACGGCATGTACGAAACCGAAGGTGGTTGCCCATCGGGCGGTGTAGTAGTGCAGTTAGGCTACATTAAAGGAAGGCTGTGTATTGTTGTGGCAAATGATGCCACTGTTAAAGCCGGTGCGTGGTTCCCCATTACAGCAAAAAAGAATTTGCGTGCTCAGGAAATTTCTATTGAAAACCGATTGCCTATTATTTATTTGGTTGATAGTGCGGGTGCTTATTTGCCCATGCAAGACGAAGTGTTTCCCGATAAAGAAAACTTCGGTCGCATTTTTTACAACAACTCCATAATGAGCGCTATGGGTATTCCGCAAATTGCGGCTATTATGGGTAGCTGTGTAGCTGGTGGAGCTTATTTACCTATATTAAGCGATGAAGCCCTGATTGTCGAAGGCACCGGCTCGGTGTTTTTAGCCGGAAGTTATCTGGTAAAATCGGCCATTGGCGAAAATGTGGATAACGAAACCCTGGGCGGGGCGAGTACTCACTGCGAAATATCAGGCGTTACCGATTATAAAATGAAGAATGATGAGGAGTGCCTTAAAACCATCCGCAATTTGGTAGATAAATTCGGGCACAACGATAAAGCAGGTTTCGACCGTATTGAACCGGCACCGCCAAAAGAAAACCCCGAAGAGATTTATGGCATTATTCCCGAAAGTATTACCAGCCAGTACGATACCCACGAACTCATAAAGCGCTTGGTAGATAATTCCGAAATGGAGGAATACAAAGAGGAATACGGCAAAAGTATTATATGTGCTTATGCTCGTATTGATGGCTGGGCAGTAGGCATTGTAGCCAACCAACGCAAAGTAGTGAAAAGCGCTAAAGGTGAACTCCAATTTGGCGGAGTTATATACAGCGATAGTGCCGACAAAGCAGCTCGTTTTATAATGAACTGTAATCAAAAGAAAATCCCCTTAGTGTTTTTGCAGGATGTTACCGGCTTTATGGTTGGATCGCGTAGCGAACATGGCGGTATTATTAAAGATGGAGCCAAAATGGTGAACGCTGTTTCCAATTCGGTTGTTCCAAAGTTTACCATAGTAGTTGGAAACAGCTACGGAGCAGGTAACTATGCCATGTGCGGTAAAGCTTATGGTCCGCGCTTTATTTATGCCTGGCCCGGTTCGCGCATTGCAGTAATGGGTGGCGACCAAGCGGCTAAAACACTGTTGCAAATACAAGTAGCTACGCTAAAGGGCAAAGGGCAGGAAATTCATCCCGATGATGAAAAGAAACTCTTAGATGACATACGCGCACGTTACAACAAAACACTAGATCCCAAATATGCCGCTGCCCGCTTGTGGACAGACGGTATTATTGACCCGCTCGAAACCCGTAAGGTAATAAGTATGGGCATAGAGGCTGCGAATCATGCTCCTATTACAAAACCTTTCAATGTTGGGGTAATACAAACCTGATGTACAAAACAATGCCCGCACGGTGGCGGGCATTGAGCATTAAACTTGTCTGTTTTTTAGTTTATGACAACGGTGTAAGAGGAACACCGTTCACTCATTGCAGCATTGCCTGATTTTCTGTCTTTACTGGCAGTTATCGTGGCGGTTGCAGGGCATGGGCATGTTCCCGCTCCTGCAACAAAAACCATTCCCTCGGTGTTGGTGGTATAGCTGCCGCTTATGCAGGTAAAACCAACTGTTGCTCCGGGAACTACATTGCCGGCAATATCCCGCACAACAACCGTTACGTTCCATGCACTGGTATCGCCCGAGTAAATGCGAACGGTGTCAACGCGTGGTTCGGGGCAGGTGCCCGGACAAATCTTGTACTTACAAATAATGAACATTAAAATTACTCCAAGCAATAAGCCTGCAAGGAACAGAATGGGTGATTTGTTTTTCATAATGCTGAGTTTTTGGTGTTAATAATGAGCGTAAGGTACTATTGTCTCCATTTCGCAGGTAATAAAAAGTTATCTTTTTTTCGCCACCATATCTATATTCGGGTAAAAGTGTCCTACCGGGCTTGAGCAATAACCATAGCACTAACCTCTTACGTAAAGCAGAATTTCTTTTCGATAGCAGCGAAAATGGTCAAGTAATACCGCTGCTCCACAAGTTGCTGCAACATGCAAATCTTGACCCTGTTGTAAAAAAAAAGGCATTGAACCTGTTGGGGTTGGTGTACTACAAACAAGGGAATCTTGCAAAGGCTGAAGAGTATTTGAAAGAATCACTGGAAGTCGCTAAGTTGACTGGCGATGTTAGATTAGTTTACAACAGCTACGACAATCTTGCGGCAGTTTATATCTCCGCAAACAAAACTCATCCGGCAATGGATTGTCTGCAAAAAGCACTTTTTTTAAAAGAAGAAAGCAATAAAAGTGAAGACTTGGCAAGGGGATATATTCAACTTGCATCACTCCAACTGAGCATTGGAAACATTGAAGCCGGTAAGGATGCGCTTACAAGAAGTTTAGAGCTAATAAAAAAGCATAAGCAGTACACCTTTTTAATGCACTGGTATTTTGCCGAAAGCAGTTACTATGCTGCTCGAAACTTACATTCAAAAGCTATTGCTTCGCTTTCGAAGGCAATCAATTATGCAGTTGAGCACAATGAACCTTACATACAGTCGCGCTGCTATCATAACATGGGCAATGTTTACATGCTTTTAAACAATGTTAAGCAGGCTGAAAAAAACTTCTTGTCAGCCTTGGGGGTTACTCGTAAGCATAATATGAAATTAGATGAACTCAACTTGTTAAATGAGTTGGCACATATAGCATTGCTGCGTAAGGACTATGCGAAATGCGAACAGTTACTCCATCAGGTTCGTGCCGAAGCAAATCAATACGGTAACGACCAGTTGTTTCGCATGTTGGAAGAAGTAACAGCCGAGTTGGAGGAAGCCAAGGGTAACCACGAAGCAGCGCTACATCATTACCGAGAGTTTATGAAGGTTTACAAACGCTTTTACGATAATGAACTAAGTCGCTTAGTGGTTGATATGCAGGCGAAGTACGAGAGCGAAAAGAAAGAACGCGAACTAAAAGAAGCAAAACTTCGTGAAGTGGAAAGTGAGTTGAAAGCGCTTCGCAGCCAAATGAATCCGCACTTTATTTTTAATGCCATTGGCAGCATAAGGCATACACTTTTGGAAGGCAAAGCCGATGAAGCCGACAAACTGATGCTTCGTTTTTCGCGTTTACTGCGGCTTATTTTAGATAGTTCGCGCAAGCCCTCTATGCCTTTGAACGAAAATATTGAACTGCTGCATTTGTACATACAAACCGAACAAGCGCGTTACAGTCAGCCGTTTGACTATAGTATTACAGTAGATAAAAAACTTAACCTTGCTGCCATTCAAGTACCCGGCATGATTCTGCAGCCCGTAGTGGAGAATGCTATCATTCATGGTTTATTTCATAAAACAAGCGGACGGGGAAAGTTGTCCATATCATTTTCGAAAGAGAAGACTGCCCTGAAAGTTGAAGTAACCGATAACGGTATTGGGAGGGAAAAAGCAAAGAGCTATGCAAAAAAGGAGCACACTTCGCACGCTACAAGCATTATAAAAGAAACCTTACGCCTTGCATGGAAAACAGATGATGTAAGCCGGTATTTTGTAATTAAGGATAACCGTACCGGTACAGGGAAACCTAACGGAACTACTGTTACTGTGCGTATTCCGTTGCAATAGTATCCGCACAATAAGTATATTGCTCAACACTATGGGAACTATTAAAAGTATTTTGATTGACGATGAACCGGCAGGACTGAAAACACTCCAATTGTTGTTGCAAAAACATTGCCCGCAAGTAGAAGTACTCACTACTTTTTCCGATCCTAAAAGGGCAGTAAAGGAAGTAGGGAAAAACGAAGCCGATTTGATATTTCTGGATATTGAAATGCCGGGCATGAGCGGCTTCGATTTTTTGCAGAAGGCAAAAGACTATACAGGCAAAGTAATTTTTGTTACGGCACACAGTCAGTATGCACTTAGGGCGTTTAAGTTCAGTGCACTCGATTACTTACTTAAACCTGTAGAGCCGGAAGAATTGAAGGCTGCAATAACCAAAATTGTAAAAACACCTGCCGAACAACCCGAAAAAAATGATTTAAAGTTGTTAGCCGAAAATCTTCGCTTACTGGCGCAACCGGCAGCCAAAAAAATTGCTGTTTCTACTAGCGATAGTATAGAAATAATTGCGTTGGACGAGGTAGAGTTTATGAAATCTGACCGTAACTATACCATTATAAAACGAACAGGAAAAAAAGAGTTGCTTACTGCCCGTTCGCTGAAAGATTTTGACGACAGCCTTAGCGGTGCCGATTTTATACGGGTGCACTCATCCTATCTTATAAACATAAACAAAGTAAATCGTTACGTTCGTAAGGATGGCGGTTATATTGAAATGAGCGATGGCACTCAAGTGCCTCTAAGCCGCAGCCACCGCGAGAATTTTTTAAACAGGATAAAAGCCTGATGTTGTTTTATCCTAAGGTGTTTCTGCCTTTTCAATAACTGGAGTGGTGCTTCCCGGGTTATAAACCCGTTCCGCATTTTTAAAAATTTCTTCGCGGTTAAAAGTCATTCTGCGAAATTGTTCGTTTTGAAACATTACCATTTGGTCGTTGTAATGTTTGTTGTTGGGGCGCGAAGATGCGCCATACGCATTTACAGAGTTGATTTCAACCCCATCATTGCTATACCTGTTCAGTTGTATGTAACCATCGCCACCCGTAATGCGAAAAATGCCTTTCTTTTTATCAACGAGTTTGTTTTCCGATGCACGCGATACTTCAACCAAACCGCTGGCGGGTAAGTTTACGTTGCCTCGTATATGCCGTTGCATTTCCCCTAAAGGCAAATCAAGGGTGCCGTGAGTTTTCAAAAGAAATTTTTTAGCGTAGGCAATTGCTTCTACCGCTTCGGGTTCTTTGATAGGCTCTTTCTTTATCATTAGAAAAGCAAAATAACCGTTGAGTTTTTTCTTGAGATAATTGTGCATAAGCAACGCCAATGCAGCTTGTCGGTTATCGGCTGCACCATCCCAATTCCACTTTTTTAAATGCAAAATGGCATCGGCAATTTTCGGGTATTTGCTTTCATCCAATTGGTAAATGCTGCTGAAATTTCGGGCATAACTGCCCGTGTGCGAATAACTTTTATCGAACTTAATACGGTGAAAATCTTCCCATGTAATTTTCCCGGGTATGGCTTTCAGCAATTCATCGAAACGCTCGCCACGGTTATAGTTAAACTGTTGTATGCCTACAAAGCATCCTTTCCAGTTGCATTCTTCGCCCGATGTAAACAAGGGAGTTTGATTGCAACTGAACACATAACCGCAATCGGGGTTAAAAAGCGATGGTTTGCGTTCGTAAGGCAATAGCTTGTTCCAAGTGTATTGAGGATTAGTTCCATCAACCGGTTGGCTCCAGTTTAGTGTAGAATCTCTGTCGGGCACCTGACAACCACTTTGCCAAAAAATATTTCCGCTTACATCGGCATACACAATGTTGAACAGCGGTATGGCTTCCATTTTTACAGCCTGCTCAAATTCGTTCCAGTTATGCGCCTTGTTCATGCGAAACCACTGCTCTGTAGCGCGTATATCCATACTGCCCGGAAAACGCACGGCATACCAACCATGTTTGGTTTTAAAAACAGGACCTTGCTCGGTATAAGGCACTTTTTTTGTAATGGCGAGTTTTATACCTCCGAGTTTAAGTTTAAGCGGAACCTTTTTTGTTACAAACTTCTTCCATTCACCACCGTACAAATATTTATTGCTTTTGTGTTTTAGTTCGTAAATATCACCGAAGGTGTGATAGTTGGTAGTATGTGCCCAGCCGAGGTATTTATTGGTGCCTACAAAAATACTTGCACCGCCCGGAAAAAGTCCACCTATAATATCCCAACCTTCTTCGCTTACAATGTGTGCTTCGTACCATGCAAATCTTCCCTCAATGGGTTGATGCGAATTTATCATCAGCCATGTTTTGCCATCTTCAGTTTTCGATGGTGCAATGGCCAATGCATTCGAGCCGCGGTCGTTTGGCTCATTAAAAAACTGAATACGATTTTCTTTGGCAGCTTTCAGTGCCAAACCGCCACCGGCAAAGAGCGTAAGTGTGAGCGTGGAGCCTTTTACTACATCCTGCGGCTTAAACGGCAAGGCACCTTTAACTAATACTTCATTGGGATGTGCCGCAGCAAAATCGTTTATGCCTTGTATGTATCCGTCCAACACTTTCCTAAAATCGGACGAAAGACTACGCTCATAGTTATTATCAACTAGTGTATCAATCCCAAAAAAGCGCAACCCGAAATCGAATAACACGCCTTCTTTTCCCAATACCCCCCCTAACTTTCCCTGCGCTGCCAATAAATTATGTTGAATGTGTTCAAAATCATCTTCGCAGTGTGCCCATGCAAGCCCGTATGCGGCATCGGCATCGGTTTTTCCGAAAATATGGGGCACGCCAAATGTATCGCGCACAATGGTAACATTGCTCGGGTCAATTTGCGCAATTGCCACACTTGCAGTTAGAAAGACAGTAAGGAACAGTATTAAGTGTTTGTGCATTTCAGCAAAATTGAAGCATTGATGGAAGATAGCTATTCACTAAGTGCTCAAAAATAATGGCAGTTAGTTCAAGTCCTAACCTTCAGTGCTTTCTTAACGATAGTAATCGCAGCCTTAGCAATTTCTTTATTACTTCACGCCCTATTCATTACCATGAGTTACCCGATTGAAAAAGTAATTGCCGCAGCCCTTGCAGAAGATGCAGAAGATTTTGAAGGAAATATTCCTTCGGGCGATCATTCTTCATTAGCCTGTATTCCCGATAGTAAAGAAGGCAAAGCGCAACTTTTGTGTAAAGCCGATGGAGTTCTGGCAGGAGTGGAGTTGGCAGAGTTGATTTTTAAGCAAGTAGATACTGCCATCTGTTTCGAAAAAATATTGGATGATGGAACTGTAATTAAAAAAGGCAATGTAGCTTTCAAAGTATTTGGGGAAGTAAAATCTATTCTCCGTGCGGAACGGGTGGTGCTCAATTTTATGCAGCGCATGAGCGGTATTGCTACCAACACAGCAAAGTATGTAGAAGCTGTGAAAGGAACGGGATGCCATATTTTAGATACACGGAAAACCACTCCTACGCTTCGTTATTTTGAAAAATGGGCAGTGAGAATAGGAGGCGGGCATAACCATCGGTTTGGATTGTATGATATGATTATGCTGAAGGATAACCACATTGATTTTTGCGGAGGAATTGAAAATGCAATTCTTAAAGTGAAAGAATATCAGGAACGCAGTAGTTTGCATTTACCGGTTGAAATAGAAACACGAACACTGCAAGATGTTGAAGATGTGTTACGCGTTGGAAATATTAATCGCATTATGTTCGACAACTTTACTCCTGAAGCCATGAAGCAAGCCGTTGCTTTGGTAAACAAAAGTTATGAAACGGAAGCCTCAGGCGGTATAACGCTTCAAACCGTAAGAACCTATGCCGAAACAGGTGTTGATTTTATTTCGGTTGGTGCGCTTACACATTCTTCCACAAGTTTGGATTTGAGCTTAAAAGCGTTTTAAGCGCTTCTAACTTCTATATTTACCGCATGAGTTCCGAGAAGAAGAAAATCATGTTTATCATCAATCCCATTTCGGGGGTGTACAAGAAGAAAAACATCCCCGAAAAGGTTGCCCGATACATTGATTATGTGCAGTATGATTATACCATTCGCTTTACGGAGTATGCAGGGCATGCTACACTTATTGCCCAACAAGCTGTAGAAGAAGGTTATCATGTTTGTGTAGCGGTGGGAGGCGATGGCTCCATTAACGAAGTAGCACAAAGTTTAGTAGGTACAAATACCGCCCTTGGCGTAATTCCCTACGGGTCGGGCAATGGTTTTGCCACGCATTTAAAAATACCGGCTCGTGATGCAAAGGGTTCTATCAATGTAATCAACACCGGCAAAACCGTAAAAATAGATTTGGTGAAATCAAACCTGCGATACTTTGTAAGCAATGCCGGTTTCGGGATAGATTCTTCTGTTGCCCGAAGGTTTCACCACCATACCATTCGCGGGCTTGCCTCTTATGCATGGGCTGTGGTTAAAGAGTTGCTCTTTTACTTTCAGCCTTTTCCGGCTAAAGTGGAAATTGACGATGTTACTATTGAGCGGGAATTCTTTCTTTTTACAGCGTTCAATGCCAATCAGTACGGTTACGATTATGCGGTTTTCCCTTTTACTAGTATGAAAGATGGAGTAATGGATGTAATTGTGCTAAACCGTTTTCCGGTTTGGAAGTTGTTTTGGATTGTAGGTTGCCTGATAATGAAACGTGCCGATGCTATTAAAGAAGCAGAATCATATCGCGCAAAAAAGATTGCGATACACGGCAACAAAAAAATGGTTTATCAGTTCGATGGCGACTCGGTTATTTATCACGATGATGTAACTTTCGAAGTAGTGCCGCAGTGCATAAACATGATTGTGCCTAAAGATTTGAATTCTTATTAAAAGCGAGATGTATTTAGTGTATGAGCAAGAAAAAAGATGATTTCAGAAACCGAATAGTTTTCTCCACCAATCCTAACTTTAAACCGGAAGCAGAAACTGACGAAACAGATACCCCTTCGGCAGAACAGCAAACTCTTTACGTGTCCTTAGAAAGGTTAAAGGGAGGGAAAGTGGCTACCATTGTCGAAAATTTTATTGGCAGCGAAACCGCTTTGCAGGATTTAGGGAAAATGCTTAAAAACAAATGCGGCACCGGAGGAACAGTTAAAGATGGTATTATTCATATACAGGGAGAGCAACGCGAAAAAGTAATACAACTGCTTGGTTCGTTAGGTTATAAAACCAAACGTAAAGGCGGTTAACTAATACTTTATAAACTTTCCAACTTTACCTCCAATATTCAATAAATACATCCCGTTAGGTAAGTTGCTAACAGTGAGTGGAGATACAGTAGAGGAGCACATCATCTTTCCGTGAATATCTGTAACAGTTATTGACCCCATTTCAAAAGGATTAAAGTTTCTGACAAAAAGCAATTCATTGGTTGGATTTGGGAATACTTCTATGGCAGTGTTCTTCTCCTGCTGCACGGAAGAAACAAAAGGTGTGCAACTGAAATTGGCAAGCTGTTGTGAGAGGTAATTATGCCGCTCCTGTACAAAAGGTTTAATGCCAAGTATGTTTGCCTGTGTAGAATTTATATTGCTGTCAAACTGGTTGCTCGGAAAAAGTTTACGCGGGTCGTTGTAGTAATAGTTTTTTATCCTTTCGTGCAGCGAGTCTATTATCGGATTCATGTGTGCAGGGTTAAAATATTCATCCAACACATTGCACAAAAAGTTTTGGAATTGGTTCCAATACTCAGGCACGGTTATCATCTTGTTGTGCAACGGACGGTTACCTGCTGTGGCATTGTAGTTCATGGGCAGGGTAGTCATTTGCGAAGTTTGATTTCCGTTCAAAAAAACTCCAAATGCTTCGTTTACATCCCACGCTATCCACTCAAATTTATCGGTTGATGTATTATGATAGATATAGTAGTTATGTCCGCTACCGGTGTAGCTGTCAAGGTTGGAAAACAAAATGGTGGTAGCCCATTGCTTTACATAAGCAGCTGTGTTAAGCGATGCATCCAACGAATCTTTCAGTTGAGGTGCGGGGGTATTATTAAGATTATCAATCAGCCAAAGCAAATCGCTCCAGTCGTTTACATCTTCATTGGTTTTAAGTTCATAATTGTTGTAATACTGATTTTGATTATTGCCCTTCCATGTTAGGTTGCCCGAAGGATCCCCCTTATACAGGTTTCCCTTTTTATTGCCAAAGTGTGTTTTAAGAAACGTTTTATCTACCTCTTCTACTAACGTGTAAAACCCCCATAGTTGATTATTTACATACACATTGGCATAGTTGCAACGTGGGGCATGTAGTCCGTAATGCTGCATAAAGTCCAAGCAAAGTTTTTCGCGCAAAAAACTTGGATCTTTAAAGCCATTGTTCAGGTTCAGTTGTTTCATGCCGTCTATCTCATTACTATTTTTAAACTCTTCAAAGTCGAGTTTCCAGCTTTTCTTTTGCGATGGATTGTTGTAAGAGGAATTGCCTTTGAACTTGCAGCCCACGCTGTCATACATTACTCCGTCAAATAGTACTGAGGTAGCCATGTAATAAATGTTAGAATCTAACTGCTTGCTAAGGGTATAGTACTTGGTTAATGTATCGTACCAATTCTGAACAGGGAAGGTGATGTGGATTTCGTGGATAAGCTGGTTAGTATTAAATATAGCATTGCCCGGTGTTTGAGCCTTAGCCGTAATACCTGCCATTACTAAAAACAAAGCAAGTGTATGTTTCTGCATATAAAATTGATTTCCTTGCATTGAAAATACAAATAAGTTTAAGCGCCTGGCTTTGATGCTTGTCAAACAGGTAATCTTATACTTTTTCCCTTACGTTTGCACCCCATGAAATACGCCACTGTTAACCCGTGCAACAATGAATTGCTGAAAGAGTTCCCTTTCAGCAGTTATCCCGATTTGAATGTTTCTGCAAATGCGTTTAATAACTGGAGAAAACTTACCGTAGAGCAACGCGGAGAGCAACTGAAAAAAGTAGCGGCACTTTTAGAAAAAAACAAACAAACGTATGCCCGCCTCATCACCCTCGAAATGGGCAAGCCGCTGCGCGAAGCAGAATATGAAGTCAACAAAACCATCAGTGCATTTGATTATTACATTCAGCGTGCCCCTGAATTTTTGAAGCCCGAAGTAATTGCCAGCAATGCTTCCAAAAGCTACGTGCGTTTTGAACCCATGGGAATTGTTTTCAGCATCATGCCCTGGAACTTTCCGTTTTGGCAGGTGTTTCGTTTTGCTATTCCCACACTTATTGCAGGCAATGTTACTATCCTGAAACATGCCCCCAATGTTCCGCAATGTGCGATCGCTATCGAAAATCTTTTTAAGGAAGCCGGTTTTGAAGAAGGGGTTTTCCGCCAGTTTTTTCTTACTAACGAAGATGCCGGTAAGCTGATTGCCGACCCGCGCATTGTGGGCATTAGTTTTACAGGCAGCGATGCCACCGGAAGTTTGTTGGCAGCGCAGGCGGGGCGCAGCATAAAAAAATGTGTAATGGAGTTAGGCGGCAACGATGCGTTTATTGTGCTGCATGATGCCGATTTGGATTTCACTGTTCAAGGGGCTGTTAAATCGCGCAGCATTAACAGCGGGCAAAGTTGCAACGGAGCCAAGCGGTTTATTGTAGTGGAAAGTGTGGCTGAAGTTTTTACTCAAAAATTGGTGAAAGCAGTGAGTGAGTTAAACGTTGGAAACCCCGAAGAAGAGATTACACAGATCGGGCCCTTGGCACGTAAAGATTTACAACAAAAAGTATTGCAGCAGATTGATGACACCGTAAAGCAAGGAGCCGTTCCGCATTACGGAAAAACCATTCCGAACGAAACAGGCAATTATGTTTCACCGGTGGTACTTACCAACGTAAAGCCCGGCATGCGCGCTTTTGAAGAAGAAATTTTCGGACCGGTGTGGAGTGTAATAACCGTAAAAAATGAAAGCGAAGCCATTGAAACAGCCAACCACTCGGTGTATGGTTTGGGCGCTTCGGTTTGGACAAGCGATAAAACCAAAGCCGAAAGCATGGTGAGCGAACTGCAAGCGGGTAATGTGTTTATTAACGACATTGTAAAAAGCGACCCGCGCCTGCCCTTTGGCGGTGTTAAGCGAAGCGGTTTCGGACGCGAACTTTCCGAGTACGGACTTAAAGAGTTCGTGAATATTAAAACGGTTTACATAAATTAGACGCATTAAAGCCTTTCGGTGGAATTTAAAGTAGTCATATACATCATTCTGGGCATTCTGTATTTCATTTATTCCGTTTCGCAAAAGAGGAAAGAACAACAGCAAGCCACCCCGCAGCCGCAAAAAGAAAAGCCCATTACTCCGCCTGCTTACGATCCGCTAAAGGAGATAATGAAAGAAATACAGCGCAAGCAGGCGGAAGAGCAGGCGCGTAAAACCATTAAACAGAAACCCAAGCCTGCTTATGCCGAAACATCCAAGCCCGTAAAAACAAAAGGGCGCGATGTGCTGTTGCACGAAAAGAAAGTTACCACTTTTCAGGAAGGCATGGGCAGTTTAGAATCTGTTTATGAGCGCGAGTTAACCGAAGAAGAAAAGATAGAGCGCGGCACGCTGAAAATTCAAAATGAGGGGGCTTACAAAATTGAATCCATAGAAGAAGCAGAAGCGAAGGAAGCTCAACAGTCATACGCTTACGAATTCGATGCCCGCAACGCAGTGATAAGTTCAATTATTCTGGAAAGAAAATTTTGATGAACCCTGTTCACTTTGAGGATTGCTCCTTTCTCAATCTGCAAGCATATTTCAGTTCCCATCCGTTTTCATCGGTTTATGTGTTGGCAGATGAAAACATTGTTCTGCACTGTTATCCCAAAATTGTTTCTTACTTCCCTCCGCATCGGGTAATTCAAATTAAAAGCGGGGAAGAAAACAAGAGCATTAGCACCTGTGAGATTGTTTGGCAAAAACTTACCGCTGCAAATGCCGATAGAAAAACACTGCTTATTAACCTTGGTGGCGGTGTAATTGGCGATATGGGCGGCTTTGCTGCTGGATGCTATAAACGCGGCATAAAATTTATCAATATCCCCACCACACTGCTGGCAATGGTTGATGCGAGTGTTGGTGCTAAGTGTGGTATTGATTTTATGCGCTATAAAAACCAAATCGGATTGTTCAACGAGCCGGAGGCGGTTTTCATTTATACCGATTTTCTGGAAACGCTGCCCGAAAGAGAATTGCGCTCGGGTTTTGCGGAAGTGATAAAGCACTATTTGATAGCTGATAAAGATGCTTTTGAAGAAGTCAGAAGTCAGAAATCAGAAGTTAGCAGTATAAAATGGGATACCGTTGTAAGAAAGAATGTTGCTATCAAACAACAAATAGTTGAACAAGATCCTACTGAACAAAGCATCCGCAAGGCGCTCAACTTCGGGCATACGGTAGGCCATGCCTTGGAAAGTTTTTTCCTGAATGAGAAGCAACAAAAACTACTACATGGTGAAGCTGTTGCCATAGGAATGGTATGCGAGAGTTTTATTTCGTATAGGAAAGGTTTGTTGAAAGACCATGAATTGCAACAAATCGCAGAAGTGGTGTTGCAATATTTCAATCACACATATATTGCCGAACAACACTTCAAAAGCATCACTAAACTCATCGCGCAAGACAAAAAGAATGAAGCCGATGAAACATGCTTTACCTTGCTGAGCGGTATAGGAAGCTACACCATCAATCAACTCGTTGAAAAAGATTTAATCCGCGAATCGCTGGTTTACTTTAATTCGCTGCACTGATGAGCAGCATCAAAATCCATCATCCAACTAAAAAATTATTCGGCAGCGTTCATCTCCCCGGCTCCAAAAGCGAGAGTAACCGCGCCTTGATATTGCAGGCGCTTTCGGGCAATAGTTTTCAAATTGAAAATCTTTCCACCGCGCGCGACACACAAAATCTAAAAAACATTCTGGCTACCAACCAGCAAACAGTTGATGTAATTGATGCAGGAACCTCCATGCGCTTTCTTACCGCGTATTATGCGGCAACCAATCAGCACAAAATTATT
Source organism: Chitinophagales bacterium (assembly GCA_026129525.1). GTDB lineage: Bacteria > Bacteroidota > Bacteroidia > Chitinophagales > LD1 > Bog-950. Next base: position 69,823 of record JAHCHW010000007.1, read on the forward strand.
ACCGGCTCGGCACGAATGAAAAAGCGCCCTATGGCTCCGCTGGTAAATGCACTTAATGAAATGGGTTTCGATATTCGTTATGTGGAAGAAGAAGGTTTTGCGCCCATCGAAATTTTTCCTATAAAATCTTTCGAGAAGTTGGAAAGTGAAGTGCACATACAGGGCAACATCAGCAGCCAGTTCATTACCGCTTTGTTGCTTATTGCGCCCTTTCTTCCAAACGGGCTAACTATTCATTTCTATACAGCACTTACTTCAAAGCCTTATGTGGAAATGACCTTGAGTATGCTTGAACATTTTGGGGTGAAGTATATCTGGAGTGAGAATAGTATTGCTGTTTCGAAAACCGAAATTCAAAATCCGAAATTCGAAGTTGGTTCTGACTGGAGCGCTGCTTCGTACTGGTATTCGATGGCATTTTTGGCAGATGAAGCAGAAATTTTTCTGGAAGGCTTACAAAATAAATGGAGCCAGGGCGACCGCATAATGGCTGACTGGATGAAGCGTTTCGGAATTGCTACGGAGTTTAAAGAGGGTGGTGCGCTCATAAAAAATATTCATACCGCTTATCCCAAAGTGATGAAGCTGGATTTTGCCGATAACCCCGATTTAGCGCAAACCTTCGCAGTAATGTTTGCCGCCAAAGATATTGCCGCCACTTTTACCGGCATTGATAGCCTTCGTCTGAAAGAAACCGACCGCATACAAGCCTTGCAAAATGAGTTGCGTAAATGCGGTTATAAATTCGATTACTCCGATGAATTTTTCTTTTACCAGTTGCGCGGGAAATTGCATCTGCCAACAGCACCTGTTAACACCTACGATGACCACCGCATGGCAATGAGTCTTGCCGCGTTGGGTTTATTGGGAGAAATTGAAATCGAAAATCCCGATGTAGTGATAAAATCGTATCCGGAGTTTTGGGGAGAGATGCAAAAAAATGGTTTTGTTATTTTGGTTGATGATTAGCAAAATTCAATCAGTCTTCGTATTTGTAATCAATAAACCAGAAGCGGGGAGCACTTAGTTAACGGTAAGAATGTTTTTCTGGTTAAAACTCTTTTTGGTGGCTGCACACTATATGCCGACCCTAAAATAGTTACCCTTTCAGTTTGGCAGCAATATTCCCTGTAAGGCAACCTAAGCCGCCCACTAACCCTCCCAAAGTTCCTGTAATAATAAACAGCGCATTGCGATTGCCGCCTGTGAGTGGTTTCATCAGTTCGGCAATTTTATCGGCAAGCAAATGATTGTTAGCAGAAGAAAGTATAAATGCATACGCGCCCCAAAGCACAAACACCGCGGCAAAACCCGCTACGAAAGCCGCCCATGCTTTTTGTTTTAAAGCAAAGCCTGCGAGCAAGGCGACCAACGCCACAATCCACCACGGCAAAAAAAGTTGCAGCGCATACGACACTATAAGTATGAGCAGAAAGGCAGGAAGAAAGTTCTTCATTTTGTATTGGGTTTAAAAGTGGCGGTAAATAGTTTGTGTGTGCCTAATTCATCGGCACGCTGTACATAGTTGGCGGTGTAAAATTCTCCCTTTGCCCAGGTGTTTACCATGTTGTTGTAAAAGCGGCTGCCCGGATTGCCCGACTGCCCGCCCGGATACACCACATACTGCTTCATATCGCCAAAGTCAACTACCATGCGCCACGAAGGTCCGTGGGTGGAATTGGTAGCATTGATAATGCCGCGGTTGCCTCCGTTGTACACATGCAGCGAACTGAACGCGTCTAAGCGCGCCAAATGTTCAATTTTCGTGTCTTTGTAGGTACCCCAGTCTTTCGGGTTTACTTTGTCCTTGGTGAATGTTTCATCCACTCCGTAGGGTTCGCTTACTTCTGTAAACTCATTAGCTGCAAGCGTATCTTTTATGCGGTGGAACGAGCGGGTTACAATATCGGTTCTCGTTTCCTTTTCGGGCGTAGAAAGATTATCGTAAAACACCGAAGTGCTGTCGCGCAACAAAAACTTAACCGTAACATAAAAGCTCGGTTGTTTCATGGGCACTTTCGGGTTACTCATTTCGTCCCACAACATTTTGCGTAGTTCGTTCCACCAAATTTCGTAATACACAGGAGCAACTTCGCGGGCATTGTTATAGTAGTTCCAGTTCTTCAACTGCTCTAATATTTTTTCTTCTTCGTTGTTTATGCCCGATTGGTCTAACAGCGAAAGTAGCACCGGCAGCGCTTCGGCAGCATTCAGGTTATAGTTGTTGCTGAGCATTTGTTTCATAAAATCAGCATCAATACCATTGTTTTCCGAAAGCAGTTTATTGATAACGCGGTTGCGGTAGGTTTCGTAAACACCTACACCGGGGTAGTAGTAAGGGTATGTTTCATCGGTAGGATGCTGGTTGGCTGAACTTACAAAACCCCGCTCGGGGTTTTTGTGATGCGGATTGTGCTCGGCAGGTATAAACTCCGTCCAGTCATCAACACCGGTGCTGCCATCGCTCAAATATTTGCCTTGCTCGGCAGTTTTGTTGCGGATGGGGAAAAGCCCCTGCTCTTTTATAGCCACATCGCCACTGCGCGAAGCAAACACAAAGTTTTGCGCGGGGCAGTTGTAGGTTTTAAGTGCATTGAGGTAATCATCGTAATTTTTTCCGCTGTTGAGTTGGTAAAATGTTTTGAACTCGTTGCTGGGCAAATGCGCTACCCAACTCATTGAAAGGTTTTTGTTGCTTTCGGCTTCGCCAAAGGTGTGGTCGAACACCACCGGACCGTATTTGGTGTAAATAACCGTATCGCGCACTTCGCCTTTGCCGCGCACCTTAAATATTTCCACACGTTGTTCACTCTTTAACCATTCGCCTTTGTATTCGTATTCGCTGCGGGTAGCATCTTTAAATTTCATTTGATACCAGTCGCGCACATCGCGCCCGCCATTGGTTACTCCCCATGCAATAGAATCGTTAAAACCTATGATAACTGCCGGTGAGCCGGGAAGTGTGGCGCCATACACATTCATATTGGGCGAAACAAGGTGCATTTCGTACCAGATACTCGGCAACGAAAGTTTAAGGTGGGGGTCGTTGCACAAAATGGGCTTGCCCGATTTTGTTTTACTGCCTGCCACCGCCCAGTTATTAGAGCCTTCAATTTCATCGGGTTTTTCTATGGCAGCGGTGTAGGTAGTTCCCTTTTCACTGTTTGCATGAATAGTTTCCTTTGTCCCTTGCTCCTTGTCCCTTGCTACCTTTTCCCCAAACTCCCACTTGGTTCCTTTCGGAATAATCGGGTCTTGGTCTTCCGGAAAATCGGGATAGAGTTTTCGGAATTCATCCATTCCGTACTGTGTTACAAAATTGTGGTTCTCTATATCGTACTCAAACACCGAAAGCATGTTTGCCATGTTCTTGAGCAGTAGCGCAACCTTTATGGGTTTCCATTCTTCGGGTGCGTAGTTGAGCAGTTTGTATTCTATAGGATAATTTTTAGGTGCAAGCGAACTGATGTAAGCATTCACTCCATCGCAATATGCCTGTATCAGTTTGGTGCTATGCTCATCTTTGCGGATAAACTCTTCGGCTTTTTCGGCTCCGTAGCCCATGCCAATTCTGCGGTTAAGGCGGTCGCTGGGCAATGCTTTTTCACCGGCAATTTCCGACACTCTTCCTGCGGCATTCAGGGTTTGAATTTCCATTTGCCACAAGCGATACCTGGCAGTAATGTAGCCCTGCATGTAATAAAGGTCTTCATCGTTTTTGGCAAAAATGTGCGGCACTAAGCGATCGTCAAAGTGTACCTGCACTTCTTCTTTTAAACCGGTAAGCGGTAAAGTAAGATCAGTGTAAGCGCTTTCTCCTTCGGCATTTTGCCAAAAGCCGCTAAACGGATTCATGAATTTGCCAAGCGGTGGCAGCGGACCAATTTTGCTGTTAAGCGCAATTACTAACGCCACCGTAAGTACTGCCGAAACAAATAGTTTAAGATATTGCACGCGGTAAAAATTTTGGGTGAAGGTAAAAATCGTTCAGCATGTTTGGTTAGGTGTGTATTTAAAAAACATTGGGTAGTATGGATTTTTTAAACGAAAGAATCGTACAATTGCTTGAAATGGTTTCCCCACCATTTATTGCACCAAAAACTGAAACATGGATATTCCTTTACGCGAGTTCTATACTCAACTGTCTGCTAAACGCATTGTCACTCTCTTCTCATATGCTTTTTTAAACAGTGTTGTATTAACCGGTTGGGCACAAAAAAGTTCTTTTAGCTATAAGAGTTTATATAACGACCTTAACAAAAACGTGGACGAGTATAACGACTCGCTATCTAATCCCGCCAAAAGCCGCGGTATATCCATGAGGCTCCGCGACAAGAATGATGAACTTCCCAAATTCAACAAAAACTATGGCAGCAACTTTAATCGGCTGGCAAAAAAAGACCTCTCGTATGTAATTACCGGCAGTTCGCGTGGAGACCTCTTCAGCAACAACGTTGCACTCGATGTAATGAACCCCTCCCTTACTTTAGCTCTCGCTTATTGGATTGGAAGCGACCGCCCCGGCTATAAAAAAGTGTATAATGCAGCCAACTGTGAAGTGGCTTACGTGCCCCGCAAAAAAATGCCCGATCTTCCTTTCCGTATTGCCACTACGCTTGAAATGTATGCCGGCACTAAAAACAATATTGCCACTTTGTTTAGTACCAATAATCAGGCAATGAATTCCGATTTACGGATTAAACCATCACTCACCTTTGTGTTTCACGGCAACTATAAAGTGGCTAACGAAGCCTGTTTCCAGAAACTGAAAAACGATGCGCTTAACCGCGAAAAAGCGGTTACCGATGCTATCAACCTCTCAAAGTTTATTCAGAAAAAGTTTCAGAAAAAGATTGATTCGCTTTACAGTGTGCTTAATGCATTCAGCCAAACAGCTACAGGCAGCGAAACCGATTTGGATTATGCCGGAGAACTGAAAGCTGCCATTCGCGAGTTAACCATTAAGCGCAACAGCGAAAGCGATGTGGAAGATGAATTAAGTTACAGCCTGCAAGACCAGGTAGATGAAGTGATTTACAACTTTCCCTACAAGCACCGCGTGTATTACTGGGCATCGCTTAATGGCGATTGGGCTTGGCACGAGTATGCCCGCTATAACCCCAGCGACTACTATGGCGATGCCTATATTGATAAGGTAAGGTTTATGACTTACAATTTCGGACCCTCGTTTAATCTGATTTATGTAGGACATTCCAATAGTTGGGCTTCTTCGTTTTACATAAACACTAAAATGTTGTTTGGCTTTACCAACAATGCGGTTAATGCCGACCCTATTTCGTACACCACCTATTCCGAAATTGACCTGAACGATTCCAGCACAGTTTACTCGTACGAATCGGGGCAAGCCTACAATGCACACGACTTTAAAACCTTCTGGAGTATGAACTGGCACCTCAACTTTATTTGGTACATTGACCCTAACCGCATTTTCGGCATCAATACCTATTTGGATATGACGCAGAAGATAACCGGTGGCTTTAAACCCGGAGTGTGGACCTTGGGCGAGGGTTTGGTATTTTCTATTCCTGCACGTTTAAGCTACGATCGCTCAGTTACTAACCTCACCTTGTTTGTTCAGCAAGTTGATTTACAAAAAACAGCAGTTACTACCACCGAAACAGGTCTAAGCCGACAAAAGTGGTATAATCGTATTGATGTAGGGTTGAAAGTAGGCGTCCCCTTTGGCATATTCGGGCGCAGATAATTTGCCGCCACTCGCTTATTTTGCAGCCAATTGATGAGCGACTCTGATACCGATAACAAGTTGTTTTGGCAAAACCTGCTGATTGTTTTTGCGCTTGTTTCCGTATTGTGGGTTGTTCAGTTACTACAATACTCCTTCGGTTACGATTTTTCCGCCTTTGCCAATCACCCTCGCCATGTTGATGGATTAAAGGGCATTATTTTTTCACCCTTTCTGCATAATCCTAATAGCCTTGAGCATATAATCTCAAACACCCTTCCAATTTTGGTATTACTAACTGTGCTACTCAATGCCTTTCCGAGCATGGCGTTTACGGTGTTGGTTGCCATTCATTTGGGTAGTGGATTGTTGGTTTGGCTATTGGCACCCGAGCATACTTACCATATTGGCGCAAGTGGCATAGTATATGGTATTGCCGGCTTTTTAGTGGCATCGGGCTTGTTTCGCAACGATAGAACCGCAGTGGCAATTGCTTTGTTTGTTACTATGGCTTACGGGGGAATGGTGCTGGGCTTTATTCCCACAAAAGGTGTTTCATGGCAATCGCACTTATACGGAGCGTTGTGCGGGGTGGTAATTGCTTTTGTGTTTCGTAAAAAAGATTTGCCCCCTGCTGTATTATCGGTTCATGAGCCGGACAAGCATTTTTTTGAAGAGTGGGAAGAGTGGAAGCAAAAGCAGGAAACTGCTAACCCCTAGTTTTACTTACAACATTGGTGTTTCAATAAACACTCGTACATCACCTTTGTCAGTTTTGCTGTGTTCTTTCATGGCTTCATATTGCAGAGGACGGTCGTAAATAACAAAATAAACAAATGGGTCGTAGATGATGCTTTTCTTAAGGTCGAAATACGGGTCGCCATCGTGGGCATTCAATACAGTTACTTGTACCCCATGCTCTTTGCGGAATTTGTAAGCTGCCCCTTTTATCAGTTGCTTTACGGCCGATGCGTTGCCCACAGGCAAAGTAGGATACAATATCCTATCGGTAATTTTTAAGGAGTCGATTACCTTAAACAAGCCTTTGGGGTTTTGCAGTTTAAGATGCATGTAATCGCCCCAGTTAATGGCAAAGCAAGCAGCGTCCATGTTCCCTTGGGCGTCAGGCATCATCAGTACACGGCTGCTGGCACTCGAATTCAGAATGCGGCTTATCATGTTAAAGAAATTATCCTCACTATGTAGTTGGTTAAACACAAAGTTGCCGCGTTGCTCTTTTATTTTTTGATAGTATTCGCGCAGCGCTTCCTTATCGTTCGATATATCAACCATTTTCTGCGATGCTCTGCTGCTGCCTATCACCATATTTATATGGGTGTTGTTACGCATCGGGAACGTCTCGAAAAACTTGCCGTTGCGCTGGCTGTTCATTTTAAGCGCATCGTTTATGGCTTGGTTTTCGCGCCCCATGCTGGCATATACAAAATGTACATCTTCCAGTGTAACTATATCCAAGAGCACACTGAACATGGTAGTGAAAATTCTCTTTCTGCGGTAGATTGGCTCACCATTTACGGTTTGTTCGCTAAGGCGAAGCACATTGTAATAGTAGCCTTTATGCACCTGCCCATCGGGTGAGGTAAAATCAATATGGTTGGCATGTATGTAGCCAATCATATTGTAGTCTTTGCAGCCATCTTTACCGGTTGTCAGCGGGTGCAAAATAACCACCACCCGAGCATCGTCAAAAAAGTTAGCAACAGAGTCGGGAAATTTATGGAAGTACGATTGAAAAGTAAGTTTACCTTCTCCTTTCTCATTCACATGCTTTTCAGGAACGCTCACCACTTCGCGGCATTCGCTGTAAAAAAACTCGGCATCATCGCGCAACCCAAATTGGCGCAACACTGAACTTATCTCATTCATTAAGCCTATTGGAAATGCCAGCAATACCAGTTCACCATCAAACGCATCATCGCATTGTATATCGCGCTTAATGTATTTAAGTTGCGAAGGATTGGATGGGTCTTTCCCTTCTATGTAATAGTAATGACGTTGTTTCATAGCCAATTGGTGTTTGCGTTCTGTTTGATTGTCTGCTGCGTTTTATGCCCGCTGCCGGTAGTCGAGCAAGCCCAACTTCTTGCCTATTTTGTTGAATTTATCAATAATAAAATCCAAGTGCTCGTTTTCGTGTGTAGCCATATAGCTGGTTCGCAACATTTGCATACCGGGCGGGGTGGCAGGCGAAATAAACGCGTTTACAAATACCCCTTCATCGTATAGCATTCTCCAAATGGCAAAGGTTTTTTCATCATCACCAATAATTACGGGTACAATGGCTGCATCGCCATCCACTACCTGAAAACCGCTTTCGCGAAGTCCTTGCCGCACGCGGTCGGCATTGGCGCGCACGCGGTCCGCTAACTCGGGTTGTTCAATCAGTATATCTAATGCTGCACCGGCAGCTGCCACCGAAGCAGGCGTGGGCGATGCCGAAAAAATTAATGCCGGTGATTTATGTTTCAGATAATTGATTACGCGCTCTTCGCCCACCACAAAACCACCCAACGAGGCTAATGTTTTACTGAAGGTGCAAACAATCAAATCAACATCCTTTTCGCTTCCGAAATGATGAGCCGTTCCTTTACCGCCCGGTCCCAAAACCCCAAAGCCGTGAGCATCGTCCACCAATACGTTAGCATTATATTTTTTGGCTAAAGCAGTCAGTTCATCTATACGGGCAATGGTACCCAAGGCGCTAAACACCCCATCGGTAACAATAAGGCGGTTGGCATTATCGGGTATTTTTTGCAGGCGCTTTTCCAAGTCCTCCATATCGTTGTGCTTGTAACGCACTATATGTACATTTAAGGAAGCCCCCAACATGTTTCCTGCAACAATACTGGCGTGGTTGTCCTTATCGCTCAGTACATAATCACCTTTGCTTACCAGCGGAAAAATTACCCCCTGTCCGGCCTGGAAACCCGTGCTGAAAAGCAACGCTGCCTCTTTGCCCATAAAGCGGGCAATACGCTCTTCCAGTTCAACGTGCAGGTCAATAGTACCGGTTAAAAACCTTGAGCCTGAGCAACTGGTGCCGTATTTCTTAATCGCATTTACAGCCGCTTCTTTTACCTTGGGGTGAGCAGTTAAGCCCAAATAATTGTTCGACCCCGCCATTACTACCTTTCTGCCCTCCATCATTACTACAGGTCCTTCACTTTCCTGAATAGGACGGAAATACGGGTATATTCCCTTGTCCTTGGTTACATCGGCTACATTATAATTGTAGCACTTATCGAATAATGCCATAAATGGTTTTACGCGTTATCAAATAGCACTTTACCAAACTCCGTTCGGAACAAAGATGAAATTATTCCTGTGAAAATTTCGCGCGTTTTATTTTGACCAAAATCATTGTAGATAAATAATGTGAACATCTTACATTCGCGCCTGTTTAGAATAAATCTAAATACGCGCAGGATGCAGAATATTGTTCGCTTACAGGTAATCATTTTCACTCTTTTTTCCCCCTTTCTGAAGCCCGCTGAGAGCTTTTGCAATACTACTGCCGAACCTGCACGAATGTTGGTTCATACTATCAGTTACATTGGCAATGACTATGGAAATGCCGTATCGGGTGGAAAAGTAATTAACGAAGATGAGTATAATGAGATGCTTGAATTCATTGAGTCGGCTCAAAAATATTTGAATGAACTCTCCCATTCGTGGAATGCTGCCGACTCCGGTAAGGCTGCCATATTGATGAAGCAGTTGCAACTTGCTGTGCAAACTAAGGATGAGCCTATAAAGGTGGACAAATTAGCGAGCGTTCTAAAACAAACTGTAATAACTATCACTAATTTAAAAACCTATCCTTCGCAACACCCCGATATTGAGAATGGGAAAAAACTTTACACTGCTAATTGCGTGCAATGCCACGGAACCAAAGGCTTTGGCGATGGACCTGCAGCGGCTGCATTAGTGCCAAAGCCGCTCAGTTTTCATAATGCCGATAGAATGAGCGCAACTTCAGCAGCGCATACATTCAATACCATAAGGTTAGGAATGGCGGGCACTGCTATGGTTCCTTTCCCCGATTTAAAGGATGATGAAGTTTGGGATTTGGCATTTTATGTATTGTCGCTGCGGTACGAAGGTGTTGCTGCTTCAACCGCAACTCCGCCTGCCATTTCATTGGAAGAAATCGCTACTTTAAACGATAAAGAGTTAGTCGAAAAATACAACTTGAGCGATGAACAAATAGCCGCATTACGCTTAAAGAAGCTGGTGTTAACCAGTGATGTGTTTTTACAAAAAGCAGATAAGTATTTGTTGGAAGTACTGGAGTACTACCGTTCTTCCGATAATTCTAAAGCGGGCAAGTATGCTACCCTGGCTTATTTGGAGGGTATAGAACCGGTAGAAGCCAGCTTGAAAGCCACTGATCCTGCTTTAGGCGGTCGCATTGAACAACAGTTTTTCACTATCCGTAAACTGATAGCCAGGCGCGTACCTGAAACTGAACTGGCAGATTCGGTAGAAGCTGCCCGTGCCTCCCTCCGCGAAGCGCAAAATTTGTTACAAAATAAAGAGTACTCCTTTTGGCTTGCGTTGGCAATGAGTTTATCTGTTTTATTACGCGAAGGATTAGAGGCATTTCTTATTATTCTGATAATTCTTTCTGTGTTAAGGGCGGCAAATTTGAACGGAGCAATAAAATGGGTACATATTGGCTGGCTAAGCGCAACAGCTACAGGTGTTTGCCTATGGTTTGCCAGTTCGGCATTTATTGCAAAAAATATTGCAGGGGTTGAACTTTTCGAAGGGGTCATTTCATTGATTGCTGTTGCCATGCTTATTTACATAGGATTTTGGTTGCACGGAAAAAGTTCTATTGCCAAATGGAAAGAATACGTAAACAGCCATATTCAAACTGCTACAAACGGAGGTAGCGTGTTGGGCTTGGTTTCGCTTTCCTATTTTGTGGTTTTTCGGGAAGTATTTGAATCGGTATTGTTTCTCTCTGCCATTCATATTGAATCGCAGGGAAAGCAAGGCTACGCGATACTTACAGGGGTACTGCTTGCATTTGTTATACTGCTTGTGTTTGCCGTTGCAGTGCTTCGTTTTTCCTCCAAGTTGCCCATTCCTACACTTTTCAGAGTTTCATCGGCAGTAATGGGTTTACTTGCTTTCGTGTTGGCAGGCAAAGGCATTCATTCCTTTCAGGAAGTTAACTGGGTGCCGGTGCATGGCATTCCGTTTATCCGTGTTGAATTACTGGGAATTTATCCAACCATAGAAACTACGGCAGCGCAGGCAATAGTTGCCGGCTTTGTAATACTGCTGTTAAAGAAAAAGTAATCAACGCTGCACTAAGAGCGGTGCAGGAGTGGTAGGGTTAGCATTGCCCGAAACCTCAGTAAATTGACAGCGGTCGGTCATTCCATCCATACCAATAAAATTCAGATACCGGTTAAAAAGACCGATATCATCGCGAATGGCGTCTTTAATATTTTCAATAAACAAATACACTTGGTATGTGTGTTATCAGGTATCCGATTACGAAAGTAGGAAATGTATCGGATTATCCTAATTGGATGTTTTTAAAGCATATTTCAGCCGACATTGCGGAATATTCGCCCTAAAACAATAAAAAAATTATACCGTATCCTTAATAAAACCATCATGATTACGTTACTTTGTAAAGCGTGTTTTACCTCGCAATAAATAACCTGATGAACAGCATCCTAAAACATATCCTTCTTTTTGCTTTCTTTTTCGCGTTTACCTTAAATAGTTCAGCTCGAAATACAATAACCGGCAACACCACTGAAGAATGCCAAGATGATGACAATGACCTCAAAATTTTATCGTGGAATATTTACATGTTGCCGGCACCGGTTATTCGCCCAGGCAAACTTGATAGAGCACGAAAAATTACCGAACATTTACAACAAGCCGACTTTGATATTATTGTTTTTCAGGAAGCTTTTCATAAGCAGGCACGAAGAATAATTGGCAAGGGATTGAAAGAAAAATACCCATTCCGGTACGGTCCCGCAAACAAGGGTGGCTTTTCGTTTAAAACCAATAGTGGCATTTGGGTTGTTAGCCGCATTCCGCTGAATGTATTGGGTACCATACAGTTTAAAGATTGTAAGGGAATTGATTGCTACTCGCGCAAAGGAGCAATGTTATTGGAGGGAGAAGCAAACGGAAAGAAGTTTCAGATTTTGGGTACCCATTTGCAATCGGAAGATGCAGACCTTGTTCGTGAAAAACAAATGGATCAGATTTTTTTGGAACTGCTTACCAAGTATCACGAACCCGAAGTGCCTCAAATTATTTGCGGTGATTTGAATACCGAAAGCGATATAAAAGAACACTACTGCGCCATGCTTGATTGCCTTGATGCTGAAGATGGGGAATTTGATAGTGTGGAGAAGTTTACTTACGATGGCGTGAATAATGAGATTGCTCAATCGTATGGTGCCAAAACAAAGTTTACTTTAGACTATATTCTTTTCCGTGCCAACGGAGCTAAGGTAAAAACAATGAAACGCTTTGTGAGCGTACTAAAGCGGGGTAAAAAACACTTGTCCGACCATTACGGTGTTGCCTGCGAGGTTAAGTTCTGATTTTATACTACAACAGCACTATTCTCCATGCCGATTATCATGTTTGTGAAATTTGGGCAATTACTGCATTTATACTGTAGCAATGAACATCAGTTTTACCCAAACAACCGTTAACATATATGATGAACAAACTGTTGCTTTTTGCACTCTTACCGCTTTTTGCAGGCATTGGCAAAAAACTGCTTTCTGAAATACCGGGCTTTCAGCGTGAATCGTACTTTAAAACAAAAGTTTACAGCGAGCACGATGCAACAAGTTTTTTTGAATTAAAGGAAGCGCAACTAGAAGTTGACCCTACAAACTACGATGTACACTTATTAAGCGCTGCGGTTTTTTTTGCGGTAAACAAACTGCGCGAAAGTAAAAACCTGAAACCGTTCACTTATTCCGAAGCCTTACGCAATGCTGCTGCGGTACACACATGGCAAATGGTAAGCAAAAACTTTTTTTCGCATTACAACAATAAAAACCGAAAGCTTCATTCACCCGAAAACCGAATTAAGCTCTTTAAAGCAAATGCCGAATCGTATGGCGAAAACTGCGACATGAACAGCATGTACGATGATGAAGGAGTAACTTACCTACAACTGGCTAAAGAAATTGTAACTAATCTGTACAACTCTCCGCCACATAGGAAAATAATGCTGAGTAAAGATTTTCGCTACTTGGGTTGCTTTACCATGTTCGAACTAAAAATGAAAGACAAAGGCGTGTGGTATTGCAAAACCACACAAAATTTTTCAGGAAGGCTATAACAAACCGTTCAACGCTCTAACGGTTAATTACCACTCTCTCGGTTTTCAGCAACTCTCCTTTGTTGGTTATCTGTAAAAAGTAGATTCCGGAAGTTAAATGCTGTGTATTGAAACTGAATACACTCACGCCCGTTTTTATTCTGTCTTCCAATAACACTCTCACCAACTTTCCGGAAGCATGGTACAAAGCAAACCGCGTGTAATTTTCTTTCGGGAGTTCTATTTCAACCGAAAATTTTTCGGATGCAGGGTTAGGGAAAACTTTTGTTTGAGCAGCCGGAGCCAAATCGGGAAAAGAAGAAACTACACTCGAATCGGGGTTAACCACTTTGGCAATCCAAGTGCGGTATGCCTGCGAAGGATATACATACGAGCCCGCCAGCCATGCGGTGTTCGGCTCGTTGTACTTGCGCTGTATACCGGTGTAGTCGCCCCAGCGTTCAATGGTGTCGGCAAGCACATTTACACCGCGCTCTCCTTGTTTAATTATGAGCATATCCGAAAAATTACCGTTTGCATCTTTATAAAAAACGCAAGTGCCGGGGAAAGTATCGGGCGAAGAAAAGGAAGCGGATATCATAGCACGGTTATCGAAAGCGTTGTTACCCACATAGGCAATAGACGGATAACCGAAATCAACTGTATCGTACGAAATTATTTGACCGGTTACCACCGGATTTGCCGAACCGGGTGCATCAACCTCTCCTACATAAATAGCTGCCGTCATGGTTTGCGGGTCAATAGTATTTTGCACGTACTGAATTTTATCGTTTTCAATAAAACCATCCAGTACACGTGCATCGTTGGTTGCCAAATATTGTCCATCGCGCTGCCATGCATTGGGCGGCAACCCGTAAGCAACGTTTGTTTTCAAAACTTTTGTGCTGAACTGTGCCGTGCCGCTTTGGTATGAATTGGTAATAGTATGCAGAAACAACGTATCGTTTGTTAAATCACCGGGGCGCACCGAAAGAAAATATGTTTCGGGGCCCGAAGGCAGTGAGCCGCCATGTATGGGGCAAACGCTCCATATAGGTTTGCCGTTATGCAGAATGTTGTGCCAGTAGTTGAATTGCAATGTATCGCCATCATATCCCTTCTGCTTATCAATTTGCCAGATAGCCGAATAACGAAACCCTGTTTGCCAGCCTTCGTTATCCTTTAAATGATTAAAGGTCATAAACAGGTCTTTATCGGAAATGGAAACAATCGGATAATCGCTCCATGTAGTATCGTTCTGCGAGTTTCCGTTAAGCGCATAAATGTTCCATGCGGCCGCAGGGTCGTTAGTTTTTGAAAAGGCAACCACAATTTTTGTAGAAGCGCTGCTGGTGCCGGCAAAGAAAATAACAATGAAGCGGTCGGTAAGCGGGTCGTAAATTACGCGCGGGTCGCTTATTGAAAGAAGAATGCCGAGCGAATTGGCAAAGGTGGCAAGTGTTTTCGATTGCAGTTGATTTCCCCCCTCGTCATACACTCTGAAGTTGGTGTTTACCACGCTTACAATTTTCCCATCGTTAGAAATAGCAATGTGGTTATCGTTTGGTGTGCCCTGAGCGTTGTTGGCAGTAAAATTATTGAGCATTACAGGCGAGGATGCGGTACCGGAACGGAATGAGTTGCTATTACTGCCCTGAGATTTAAATTGCCTGCGCTTTTCGTCCAACATCTGTTTGCTGTTGCCAATTTTCGAAAAGCCGTCTTTCTGCTCGGCAACAGTAAGTATGTGCGGTTCCCAATCTTGTAAAGCAGGATCGTTTAAATCCAATTCGCCCGCCAAAGGGGCAATGCCGTTACGCGTAACTTCAACAGAAACATTTTGAGCATTTAAACTGTTTAAAAGAAACAGCAGAAGTAAAAACAGAACTGAGTTTTTCATGCATCTAAATTAAAGATAAGAGGGAAAGTGAGGTTGTATTACTTCAACAAAGTAACAGTTCCTTTAACAGGGCGGCTTTCATCGCTCAAAAAAACTATTCTGCCTTCGTACACATATACACCGGGGTCGGCAGGTTTGCCAAGGAAAGTACCGTCCCAAAAATTATTGAGGTTATCGGTTTCAAAAACTTTTTCTCCCCAACGGTTAAACACTTGCAGGTTAATGTATTTAACTCCGCGCGAAAAAACTCCCCATGTGTCGTTTTGTCCATCGCCATTCGGTGTAAATACATTGGGGATAAATACAGGCAGCGCTTCGTTTACGGTTATAATAAACGTTCCTGTGCCGGGGCAACCAAGTGCATCGGTTACATGAACCGTGTATTGCATAGTGTGGTACGGAAAGGCTTCAAATTGTTCGCAACTGTAACAACTTAAACCGTAAGCGGGTGAAATGGAATAAACAGCATTGGCATCGTTGTAACTGTTCTGCAAATTCATGTTTAGTATTTCCCCAATTTCAATTGCAGCAGGTGTGGGGTTTGCAGTAACAGTTAAAGGAATTGGCGGCTGCAATACTGTTTCGGTAGCAGTAGCAGTGCAGTTGTTGGCATCGGTAACGGTGAGTGTATAAGTGTTGGCATATAAATCCTGCACTTGCGGAGTAACCGCATTACTGCTCCAAAAATAAGTGTAGGGTGCGGTACCGTTTGTAACTGTTGCTTCAACAGTGCCGTTGTTGTCTTCAAAACAGGCAGGCGTAGAAGTGGTACTTATTATCGGCAATTCAAAAACAGTACTGTTAGCAGACGATGAATCCATACAGCCCTTATCGGAAGTAGCAACCAAGCGCACGTTATAAACTCCCGGTGTAGCATAAGTTTGAGAAGTTTGTTGCGAAGAAGAGAAATTGCCGTTGCCGAAAGTCCAGTTCCATGTAGTAATGTTTCCCAACGGAATAGAAGATATATTGGCAAACACAGTTGTAAATCCAAAGCACACATCAGGCGCAGTGAAGCTAACCTGCGGCAAAGGGTTAACGGTTACGGTTTGATAGGCAGTATCGGAACATCCGTTGTCGCTCGTAACAATCAATACAGCATTAAAGTTTCCGTGCGATGTATAGGTGTAGGTCGGATGTTGTTGCACTGAAGTATTCCCATCGCCCAGGCTATAATTCCATTGAGCAATATTTCCTGCTGCAATGGTTGACAAGTCGGTAAAACCGGTAGCCGCGCCAAAACATTCTTCGGTAACATTAAATGCCGCTACAGGTTTGTCGTAAACTGTTACGCTGATGCTGACCGAGTCAACACAACTGCTGTCGCTAACAGTAAGAAGAGAAACATGGTAAGTGCCATAAGCAGCGTAAACATGCGAAGGTTGTTGCTGGTTGCTTATTTGCCCATCGCCAAAATCCCAGAAATACTGTGCAATGTTTCCGGAAGTAATACTTGAATTGTTGCTGAATGCAGTTGTATTGTTTAAACAAACGGCTCCGGTTGTAAATGCTGCAACAGGGTTGGGATTAACTACCGTTGTTGCAAAGACAGTATCGTAGCAATTGTTATCGCTTGCAACAACTAATGTTACCTGATACGCTCCTGCCGATGTGTATGTATGCTGCGGACTTTGTTGAACTGAAAAATTTCCATCGCCTAAACTCCATGTATATCCTGTTATGTTTCCTGATGCAAGTGTTGAATTATTTGTAAAAACGGAAATGGTGTTCGCACAAACGTTATTTACTGAGAAATCTGCTAAAGGCTTGGCAAACACATTCATTTGTTGAGTAACCGTATCGGCACAGCCATCGTTGCTGGCAACTGTAAACACTACCTGATAAGTTCCATGCGATGCGTAAGCATGTGAAGCGTTTGGTTGACTTGCAAAAGTTCCATCGCCAAAATCCCAATGATAAGTTGCCGAAGGTCCCGCAATTTGCGAAGTGAATACAGCCGGTTGGGGCATACAAACATCAGTTACCGAAAACGAAGCGGTGATATCAGCATAAACAACTACGCTTTGAGTCAGGGTATCGGCACATCCGTTATCCGTAACAACTATTTCTGTAACCTGATAAGTTCCATCGCTGGCATATAAATTTGCAGGATGCTGTTGTGCAGCAGTATTGCCGTCATCAAAATTCCAAAGATAGGATGCAATACTTCCGGTACTTACAGTGGAATTATCGGTAAACAAGGTAGTTCCGCCTTTGCAAACACTGGTAGCCGAAAATTGTGCCGAAGGCTTCGGAAATACGGTTACTGTTTGTGTAGAAGTATCGGCACAACCATCGTTACTTGAAACCATAAGCGAAACATTATAAGTACCCGCAGTTGTATAACTGTGAGAAGGACTTGCTTGAGTGCTTTGTGTTGCATCGCCAAAATTCCATTGATAACCGGTAACCGGTCCTGATGAAAGGTTACTGAAACTTACCGAGTTGGGGAAGCAAACATCGGAAGCATTAAACGAGGAAACTACACTTGGATAAACAGTTACCGTTTTTGTAGCCGTATCGGGGCAGTTGTTCGCATTGTTGGCAATAAGTGTTGCATTGTAAATTCCATCGTTAGCGTATGTATTAGCCGGTGATTGGACAGAAGATGTGTTTCCATCGCCTAAATTCCACGCCCATGCAGTTGGGTTTCCTGTTGATGCATCGGTAAACTGTGAAGTATTTCCTTCGCAAACAGAAGGTGCATTAAAGTCGGCATTTACTTTTTCGAGGATGGTAACCTGCCTTGTTGCCGAAGCCGAACAGCCTTGCACATCAACCACAGTAAGTGTAGCGCTATAGTTGCCGGGTTGTGTGTAAGTATGTGTAGCATTGATATCACTAAGCGATGGATTGTTGATGGTTTGCACATTGCCATCGCCAAAATTCCATGTAACCGACTGGTATTGGCTGAAGTTGAAATTCAATCCGGCACAAGGGTCAAAAAAGCGAAATTCGGTTTCGTTACCCAAGCAAACAGCCGAGTCCACCACAGTAAAGTCAACATCTAAACTGTACTGGAAATTGCTGTAGGTGCAGTTCTGCTGCGAGTAATTGTAAAAACCGAATCTTCCGGGCACATAACAATCGGAGTGGTCGAACACCAGTTGCCCGTCAATGTAAATTATAGCGCGGGTAAATGAAAGAACCAACTCAAACGAGTGATTGAAATTTTGCACCCAGCCGGGTCCGGGAAAATCGTTTTGATGAACCGTAAAAGCGGGAGTGTTTTGATGCCCCCAAAAAGTTTGAGCATACCCCGAAGCCGGAATAACACCGTTAACTCGGCAAAGCGATTTTCCCGCCTGCCCCGTATAACTACCCGATACCTGATTCCCCTTCTTCCAATCGAAAAGCCAAGTGTCAAAATTATCGCTTTGCCCCATCGGGTTCAGAAAGCAAAAAACAAAGCCCATATAATCATCATCGCTGGCGGTAGTTCTAAAAGTTCCCGTAACGCGGACATTCATTAAATCGAATGGCGATACAAAAAAAGTGGGATTTCCATTTACCGATTGAAACACCGAAGTTCCTCCGCCTTGCGGTGTCCAGTTGCCGTTGGCAATCCAACCGGCTTGGTTCCATGTATTAAAGTCAACATTGGTAACACACTGTGCCTTTGCAAAACCGTACCATATAAGCAGTAACAAAAAGGAAGTATAAATGCGGTGCATTGTTTATTGCGTGTCCGGCTTAAAAATAAGAAAAGAGAGAGACTGCCTATCTGTAACACTACTTTGACATGCTACGTGTTGCATCTGCTTTTTGTGCAGCCTCAAACTCTTGCATTATTTGTTCGGGTGTTTTTCCGAGGTTCTTTAATGTGAATTCAACATCTTTTGCAATTGGATGTTGCGGAAACTCTTTTAAAAACAATTCGTACTTAAGGCGCGCATTGTGAATGTTCCCCACTTCGTTTTCGTAAATAAAGCCCTGTAAAAACAAAGCATAAGGGCGTTTCTCAAAATCGGGATAGTTGTCGAAAATTTTCTCGTAAATGCCAATGCTTTTCAGCGGCTTTTGCATGTAGCGGTAAAAATCGGCTGCTTTAAAAAGAAAGTTGGCAGCGATAGTATCGCCCGGGTATTTTTCAGCAAATGTTTCATACGCTTGTAAAAGTTTGCTCACTGCCAGCGAATCAACTTTGCCTTTTTTAGCTTCTTCCATTAAAGCGGTTTCCTGTTGCTTTATTTTATCGGCTTCCCATTTCTTTTTAGCACTGCAGGAGCCAAGAAGAAAAGCAATTACTGCGAACACTATAACTATTCGGTTTATCTGTATAAAACTCATTTGCTCATTTTCGGGCGAAGATAATTTTTCCGATTACGGAAAGCTGCTACTCAAAAAACCTCCACCGCAGTCCCACTTTAAACGATAAATCGGGAGCGGGGTATTGATACAATGAATAGTATCCCTTTAAACCGATGCCCGAAAGAATATTATCTACCTTCAGAAAAACGCGGACGGTTTTGATTTTTAAATTCAGGAAGAAATCGAACTGCGGAACAAATTTCATATTGCTGAACGAAGGATAGAAAGCGCCCGTAAGCGGCTCGTAGAATGGCGGATTGTTTTGGTAGCGCATTCGAAGGTCGAAACCTGTAGCCAGCCACAGCACCTTTTTAAACACCCGAACCTCGTAAAACAAACTATGCTTGGTAAACAGCAGCGCATAATAGTCGGTAATGGCGCTGTTGGCTAAAGGAGCGGTTACCCAAATGTCGTTATCAAAATGAAAACCTTTAATGCCGTTGCGGTTGCCCACATGCGCCACTACAAAATTTCCTTTCCGTAAATTAAAATACGGATTTGCCAAGCCCGGATACACCGGCAGGTTTTGCACGTTGTAGTAATTCGCCTCGGCAACAATGCCCCATTTTATGTTCTGATACTTTGCTCCAAACGTGAGCGTGTTGGTTTTCGGAAGGTTAAAATTCCACACTGCCGGATGCGAAGTGTAGCGTTCGTAAATGTAGGGAGCCTCGTTGCGTTGCAAAGTAAAGTTAGCCGTAAACATGCCCCACTTACCAAAATCGTAACCGGCTGTTGCATCGGCTAAAAAGTCGTGTTGGTTCCAACCATAAGGATAATACTTCACAGTGCCTTTGTAAAGTATGCGCGAGCGCGAAGCGGTGTTGTTACGCACCGTTCCGCCTACATACAAGTTGCCGAAATTGTTTTTCAAAAGATTTTGCTCCAGCATATAGTAATCAAAACCTGCTTCTGCCTGTATCACTAAATTTTTGTCTTCGTAGGAAGTATCGGAGGTCAGCTTTCGCCACTTGTACTCCAACTGCAAGGCGTTGCCGAGTTTCAGATAATCCAAATCGTTGAACACCGAATCCTGGTTGTAGAAAGAGTTGTAGTAGTTCTCTTTAGGAGCATAATCGCGGAATTTGTGGCGGCTCTTCTCTACATTAAACACATGCGAAATGGTAAACAGCGGCATCAGCACATTTTTACTCGTAGAATCGTCCACGTATTCCTTGTATTTTTTTCCGGCTATGTACGAACTGGTGAGATAGAAATCGGTTTGCCGGTAATTGTTTTCCGCTTCGCGCAGTTGAACGGGTGCCAGGTCTTTCTGAAAATACGCTGAATCGAACACGCTTACCGTTACCCCTCCGTTCTCCTGCACTTTATTGGAATTGAACAGCAGGTCGGCCTGCACTTTCCAGTGTTTGTTTTTTGAATTGAAAATGCCATACAGGTTAAAACCATTGAAATTTACCCGCTGATTGGTGTACGCACCTTTCGAAAAAATGCGGGTAAACTCTACCCCATAGCTGATAATTTCTTTATGCCGGTTGGCAAACTTTCCCTGAAAATATTGCTCGTTCCGCAAGCCAATCATCATTGCCAATTCGGTGTAAGGGCGAATAACCTGATAGTATTTCACCGAATCTTTTTTGTAGCGATACAAATCGAACTGATTGTACCCCGCATTAAAGCCGATGGTTTTACTTGCCCTGAACAACAGTGGAAAAGCAGCGCTGCCGAAGTTGCCGGCATTGCTGTACTCAATGCCATCGTTTTGCGTGGGGTTGTATTGTTCCAGATTAAAAATAGTAGTGTCAATTACATGATGTGTTTCCGGCTCGCTGCCTACATACCATGTGTCGTTAAGCGTAGTGGGCGGTTTGGGTTTAGTAGAATCTTTAGGAAGCGGAGAAGCGGCTATTGAAGATGGAAGATGGAAAATGAAAAGAATGAAGAGAAGCAGACAACTGATAACTTGCTGCCGATTACAAATGTTTCTTTTAACCTTCAACTGTAAACTGTAAACTGCCAACTGCTTTTATATTTCTTTCAGTAACTCCACTATTATCTTCCGCATTTTTGGCTCTGCCTCGGCTGCCTTTTGCAACACAAACTCGTGCGTTACCTTATCGGCTTTTTCGGGCGGATAACCCATGTCGCTTATCACCGAAATGGCAAACACCTTCATGTTCATGTGGCGCGCTACAATTACTTCGGGTACGGTGCTCATGCCCACCGCATCGGCTCCCAAAATGTGAAAAGCTTTATACTCGGCAGGCGTTTCAAATGTTGGCCCCGGCACACCCATATATACACCTTCGTAGCAGGTAATTTCGTTATCTACCGCAATCTTCAACGCTTTGTGAATTAAGTCGGGGTCGTAAGCATGGTTCATGTTCGGAAAGCGGGGCCCTAACTCATCGTTATTTTTACCGCGCAGCGGATGTTCGTAATGCAAATAAATGTGGTCGTTAATCACCATCAGATCGCCCACTTCAAAATCGGCATTCATACCGCCCGAAGCATTTGAAATAAGCAGGGTTTCTACACCCAAAAATTTCATTACCCGCACCGGAAAAGTAACCTGCTGCATATCGTAACCCTCGTAGTAATGAAAGCGCCCGCTCATGGCTACTACATTTTTTCCGCCCAGTTCTCCGAATATCAAACTGCCTTTGTGCCCCACCACCGTAGCCACCGGAAAATTCGGAATGTCGGCATAAGGTATCTGCACGTGTATGTCTATCTCCTTCGTTAAATTTCCCAACCCCGAGCCGAGTATAATGCCGTGTTTGTAATGGCGCTCTATTTTCTTTTTCAGAAAATCGGTGGTTTGTTGAATGCTTTTTATGAGGTTTTCCATTTGTAACTATCGGGCGCTTTTGGCTTTGGTAAATTCAATGTAGGCGGTAATGTTGTTGTTGAATTGCTGCCCGTCATCGTTCAAAAACTTCACTGCAACAGGCTGGACAAATATTCTGATTTTATTCTGCAAAAACCAATGGCGGAAAGGCTCTAAGCGGGCGGCATCTTTTTCGGTTATCACTATTACTTTGTTGCGCTCGCCTAAGTTTTTGTAAGTCTGCCGTATGCTGTCCAAATCAATACTATCGAAACGGTGGTGGTCGCGAAACTCGCGCACATACACATTTTGTGTTTTTGTTTTTAAGTGCTTTTTCAAATCGGTATAGTTGGCAATACCGCAAACGAGCAGCACATCGGTATCGTTATTCAACTCTAATTTTTCCGCGAAATCATAAAACGAATAAAGTGCCCCGTATTGTAAGGCGCTGAAATAAACGCGCTGATACTTATACGGTTTTATCTCTGCCACTATTTTTTCGCGCTCGGCTGTGCTTAATGTGCCGGGGCATTTAGTTACCACTATTATATCGGCACGGTGGTAATTCCACTTGCCTTCGCGCAGCCAGCCGAGGGGCATTAGCGCATCGCGGGTAAACAGGTTGTTGTATTCGGTAAGCAAAATGGAAAGCCCCGCGCGCACACTCCGGTGCTGAAAAGCATCGTCCAGCAATACAACATCGGTTTCGGGATGTGCCTGTAATATTTTCGGAATAGATAGCACACGATCTTCGCCCACCGCCACAATGGTTTCGGGAAACTTGGCTTTAAACTGCCTCGGCTCATCGCCAATTTCATCGGCACTGCTTTGGGGGGCAGCAATTCTAAAACCATGTGTTTTTCGTCCGTAACCGCGGCTGAGCGTTGCCACGCGGTTTACATACTGCAACAACAAAATTAAATACTCAACATGCGGGGTTTTGCCGGTGCCGCCAGCGGTAAGGTTGCCCACCGAAATAACCGGAAAGTCAAACTTTACGGAGCGAAAAAATTGCCGGTCGTAAAACAGGTTTCGCAGTTCGGTAGCGGCACCGTAAAGCAGTGCGAGCGGATAAAGAAATATGTTGGAGATGAAACGGATAACCGGAAATTTTTCCAAAGGTATTTGTTTGCGGCAATGATGAAAGGCTGCTTTGAGTAGTATAATGAGTTCTTTAAGTTGTTTGCATAACATATCAGATGGCTAACAATGCGAACCGGGGCAGTGCGGAGGGGGAAGCAATCTCCTATATGTTTGGGGGGGATTGCTTTGGAGAAGGAGATTGCTTCCCGCTTCGTTTCTCGCGGTCGTAATGACGGTAGCGCTAAAGGGAAATGCTAAACGGAAGATGACAAATCAATCCAATTTGGATTTAAACTATTGACAAGCTCAATTTTCTTTTGGCGGCTGCCGCCTTTAATTCGCTTTTCTTCAGCAATAGCTTCTTCAATGGTGGAGAAAGTTTGGTAGTACACCAGTTTATCGCAGTTGTATTTGGCAGTAAAACTTTTAGGGAATACTTTCTCTTTATGTTGTTGTATGCGTGCAGGTAAATTGGCGGTTACTCCAACATACAAAACTGTATGATGACGATTGGTGAGCATGTAAACGGTTCCTCCTCGTATCATTTTACCAAGTTACAATAAACGGACATAACAAAGGAGCGCGTCATTGCGAGGAGTTTCGAAAGCGATAGCAGGTTGGAAGGACGAAGCAATCTCCTTTAGTGCTTGGGGATTGCTTCAGCAGATTGTTCTAATTGATTTTTTGTTTGAAATCTTTGTCGCAATGACGGGGTGTGAGTGGGAAGATTGCTTCGCTGCACTGCGTTCTGCTCGCAAAGACGGGGTGTGTGGTGGGATTACTTTGCCAAACTGTGGTACCCCATTCAACAAAGGAGCGCGTCATTGCGAGGAGTTCCGAAAGCGATAGCAGGTTGGAAGGACGAAGCAATCTCCTTTAGTGCTTGGGGATTGCTTCAGCAGATTGCTCTAATTGATTTTTTGTTTGAAATCTTTGTCGCAATGACGGGGTGTGAGTGGGAAGATTGCTTCCCGCTTCGTTTCTCGCAATCGCAATGACGCGGTGGGAGGCATTTCTTAAAACACATTTAACCTGCCTGTGCATACAGAAAATAAAATTCCCTCTATATTGCCTTTAATGAAGCACGCTTTACTTTTTATTACCGGCATTGTTTGTTGCTTACACACTTTTGCTTCGGGCGATAATTTTATGGCAGGTGCCCGCTCCAACGCGCTGGGCAATGCATCGGTTACCTTAGCCGATGTTTTTTCCACTTCCACCAACCAGGCGGGGTTGGGCTTTGTAGAAAACTACACCGTGGGCATTTACACCGACCGCAAGTTTCTGAATGCTTCCATCAACAATTTTAACCTTGCTTTAGCCTTGCCCGTTACCAAAGTGGGCACCTTTGGCGTATGCGCCAATTTTTACGGCTACAAGTATTACAACGAAACCAAAATAGGTTTGGCGTATGCGCGCAACTTTAACCGCAAAGTTTCCTTAGGCATACAGTTCGACTACCTGCGCGTGGCGGGTTTCGAATTGGGCAGCCGCAATTTTTTTACGGTAGAGGCGGGGGTGCAGTATAAACCATGGAAGGTGCTTACCATTGGGGCGCACGTGTATAACCCTATCCCGTACAAAGTGGTGAAAGGCTTTGGCGAGCGCCTGCCCACCATCCTCAAATTCGGGTTGGGTTACGAGCCTTCGCCCAAAGTGCTGCTGGCTGCTGAATACGAGCAGGATATACACTACAAACCGCGCTTTAAGGGCGGGGTGGAGTATCGGCCCATAAAATACTTTACGGTGCGCGGTGGGGTGCAAACCACGCCTTTCAGTCCTTCGCTGGGCGTTGGGGTAAATGTGGTTGGCTTAAATATGGATGTAAGCGCCAGCTACCACCCCGTGCTGGGCTTTACCCCGCAGTTGTCGTTTATCTATTCTTTTAAAAAGAAGAAAGAGAAGAAGTGAGGGTGGGTAGCTTTATACAGCATCCGGATAACTCCGGGAAGGTTAAGGAGGAAGGCTCTCGGATGTCTCCGGAAGGCTCCCGGATGTCTCCGGAAGGCTCTCGGATGTCTCCGGAAGGCTCTCGGATGTCTCCGGAAGGCTTTCGGATGTCTCCGGAACGCTTTCGGATGTCTCCGGAACGCTCTCGGATGTCTCCGGAACGCTTTCGGATGTCTCCGGAACGCTCTCGGATGTCTCCGGAACGCTTTCGGATGGTTCGCAGCTTTCTTCGTTTGGCTTACAACTTGCCTCAAGCAGCTGTTTACAGGCTTAATGTGTTGGTTGTTACCCTCTTAACACTGTGCAGCAGTATCGCCTACAGCCAAACCCAACCCGGCCCCGATGGCACCGATGTGCAGGAAATAATCGAAAACCTTTCGCTGCAAACCGAGTCGGAGAGTTTTGATTATGACGGCAGCATTGACGAGCTTGAATACTTTAACCGCCACCCTATTAACCTCAACACCGCCACGTTTGATGTGTTGCACGATTTTCCGTTGCTGAGCACGCAGCAAAAATCGTGGCTGCTTTACTACATAGCCATGCTCGGCAAACTTATTTCGGTGTACGAATTGCAGGCAGTGCCGGGGTTCGATGTGCACACCATTAACCGCATACTGCCTTACATAAAAGTAGATGCCGAGTTAGATGAACCAAAAGTGCCCATAGGCAAACTGCTGGGCAAGGGGCGGTTTATTTTTGTTTCGCGCTACCGGCAGGTGGTGGAAAAAAGCAACGGCTACCTCCGCACCGATGGCAAAGGCTATTTGGGCAATCCCTTCAATTTGTTTTTGCGTTTCCGCTATAACTACGGCACTAAACTGAGCTATGGTTTTACGGCTGAAAAAGATGCGGGCGAAGAATTTTTTAAAGGCTCCAACAAGCAGGGTTTCGACTATTACAGCGGGCATATTTTTCTGCGCGATTTTAAAGCCCTGCGCGCCTTAGCCATTGGCGACTACGAAGTGCGCCTGGGGCAGGGCATGATTATGTGGAGCGGCTTCGGTTTCCGCAAAAGCCCTGCGGTAATGAGCGTAAAACGCGAAGGCATGAAACTGCGCCCCTATACTTCGCTCAACGAGTTTAATTACCTGCGCGGGGCGGCTGTTACGCTGGGCGCCAAAGGATTTGAGTTTACCGCCTTTGGTTCGTTTAAGCAGATTGATGCCAACATCATTACCATTGTTTCGGAAGATACTTCCATTAACGCACAGGAGGCGTTCTCTTCGTTTATTGAAGCGGGCTACCACCGCACCGCCAACGAAATTGCCAAGCGCAATGCGGTAAACCAGTTGCTTACGGGCGGCAATGTTTCGTACAACCGCAGGCGCTGGCATGTGGGCGTAAATGCCCTGTATTCGAAATTCTTTAAAGAGTTGCAGCGCAATTTGTATCCGTACAATCAGTTCGATTTTAACCGCAGCACACTCATCAATGCCAGTGTTGATTATCATGTAGAGGTTCGCAACTTCCACTTTTTTGGCGAAGCGGCTATCAGCGATAACCTCGGCTTTGGAGTACTCAACGGTGCCATTATCAGTGTTGACCCCAAGGTAGATGTATCGGTAGTGCACCGCTATTACTCGCGCAATTTTCAAACCCTTTACGGAAGCAGTTTTGCCGAAGCCAGCCGCCCGCAAAACGAAAACGGAGTGTACCTCGGCATAAGCGTGCGCCCCATACGCACCATTCGCATTGACGGCTACTTCGATTTATACAAAAGCAACTGGCTTAAATACCTTACCGATGCGCCTTCGTGGGGCAGCGACAACTACGCGCAGTTTACCTTTACCCCCAACCGCAAATTCGAAATGTATTTGCGCTACCGCTTCGAACTGAAAAAGAAAAACCAAACCAACAACGAAGGTCCGGTTGATTATTTGGTGGATGATAAGCGGCAGTCGCTGCGCTACCACATCCGCTACAAAGTTTCAGAATCGTTTACCCTTGCTAACCGCATTGAGTGGAGCTTTTACCGCAATGGTTCGCTTCCTTCCGATAACGGATTTCTTATCTATCAGGATGTGAACTTTAAGATGCTCAGCTTTCCGCTTATGTTTAATGCGCGGCTGGCAATTTTCAAAACCTCGTCATACAACGCCCGCATTTATACTTACGAAAACGATGTGCTGTATTCATTCAGCATTCCCGCCATGTACAACAACGGCATGCGCTGGTATGTAACCCTGCACTACGTGGCTACCCGCAATATTGACCTGTGGCTGCGTGCCGCCCAAACCGTGCTGTTCGACCAACCCACCTTCGGCAGCGGGCTCGACCAAATAAACAAACCCCACCGCACCGAAATAAAAGCACAAGTGCGGTTGAAGTTTTAGAAAATGCCACTTTTCTAGAGGGCGGAACTTATCGGTTATGTTCAACCCCTTCGGGGTCGTAGGTGTATAGAAAATGAATGGCAATAAATCAGCTACTTCTCCCACGGCAAATGATGTGAGTAGAGTGTTTGTGGTTGGCCTATTAGATTTATGTCAAACTTTAGCGATGGTTCAACTTTGCTGCTGGCATTGTGAATGCGAAACGAAATTTGCCACCCTTCATCACAAGTTAGAATTATCGTATCGGTCGAGTTTGGCTTAAATGTAAGTTCAATAATTCTTGTTGGTAGTTTTAGTCGTGTTACCTTGAATGTCGGCTTAAGTTTATCAGCCGATTTATTGAGCGTTCCATGAAGATTGAAACCATAAATTTCAGTTTTGCCTGCACGTTTAATCACTTTATAGAAGTCCTTATTGCCTATTAAGTAACTTAAAAGATTTGCAGGAACCACATTGGCGTTCTCTTTGTCAAGACGAAGCAATTCAATTTTGAATGCTTCTAAAACAGGAATGTAAAATCGTTTGTGCTTGTCTTTCAAATTACGCCACAACTCCTGTTGCTCTTTCAATTTGCGTAGTTCTGAAAAAACAGGAACCACCGTTTTAAAGTAATTGTCGCTGCATTGTAATTCAAGCCATTCTTTGCCGAAGTCAATTTTGTCGGAAAGCCGCGAATGTTTAACAGCTTTGTGATTATTTTTTGCAGAAATCCCAATCTCCCAACATTGTGTTGAACGAATAAACAGCACATCTCTTACATCACCTTTTATACCTTCCGCATCAGCAACAATTTGCAAAGTCAAAACATCTTTTGCCGAAGCCGGATGCTCAAGCCGTGGCTCTAACTCAATAATATGTTCGATAGCTGCGGTAGCAGCTTTGAGTTGTCTTGTTTATTTGAAAGCAAAGAGGTTAGTAGAAATCATATCTGATAACTGGCTTTCACTTAAAGTCAGTTCATCTTTGCCAACAAAAAAGAATATCCTTTCATCAATGCTCTTTGCCTGAGTATTGATGTAATAGCCATTCTCATCAAATAAACAATTTTGCAAATCTTCTGTTGCAATCATTAAGTTCTCACTCCAACCATCAATGGAAATACTCCTTATTAAAAAAAACTGGTTATTGAAATGTAGTTTATCATCCATAGTTCTATTTTATTTGGCTTTCATATTCTCTTCTAAATTCATCATAGATGACTCTCAAAACTTTCATTCTATCCTCAATCTCTTCAAACTGATTTGAGAGTTTAATTACGTCATTCTTGCTTATTGATTGAACTTTCATGTCAATGAGATGTTTTTTTACATCTTTAGAAATGTCATCAATTATGATGATCACTTTCCCATCGCTCATTCTTTCATCGTCAAAATTCAATTTGATTTCAGAATAAATTTCATCAGCGACTTTTTTATTAAGAATCTTCAGTTTCTTTATTTGATAAACAGCACCAAAATTGGTTGACAAATCAACACCTTGGTCATGCGCGGATGTTCTTGTATCACGATATATTTTACAAGCAAATTTTTCCAAATGAACTTTGATAATTGAAAAACTAAAAATTTCAAAGTTTGAAGGATTAAGAGAAATATTATCTGCAATGAAATTTGAGAACGTATGTAAATCAGATGCAAGACTCATTCTGTAACTTGTCTCTGATAAGTTTGGAATTATTCCGATTTTACCCTCAATGTATTTTTTAATTTCTTCTGGTATCCATTTCTCTAAATGTTTCGCATTCTTTTTAAATATTGGTTGTAAAAGAAACTGCTTTTCAGACACCTTCAGAACGCCATATTTGGGCAGATTTCTAACAGGATAAGCATCATAATATTTGCCTCCGATATGAAGGTTATGATTTAAATAATTTTTTAAGAAAATTACAGCTTCGCTATATGCCTTCCTTATCTCGCCATCAGTAAAAGTTTCCTTCCTTGATTTGTTGTATTCTTTAACCAAAGCAAAAGTGATTACTGGGAAAATTACTTTTGTCTGCGATTTTCTTAACATCTTTAAGATGCTTTCTTCACAAGTATCTTTTGAAGAAGACTCTTCCATCAATTCAAATCCGCTTTTTGAACTTTAATGTTTGGGTTGTAAAACAATCTAAGCCGTTCAATCGAAGTTTCAGTGAATCTTGGATGCTCTGGCGACATTCCGCCAGAAAGCGTTGCCCCGGAGAATGAAGACCGATTGAGTACGTAATAAACGGCTGCCCTCTCTAACTTAGTTTTGAATTTGGTTTGTGTTTGTTGCAGTTGGTAAAAATCACTTTTTGAAAGTGGAAAATATTTCTCTACTTCTTCGGCAAGTTCCTTTGGTTGCGTGGTGAGACATTGCCAAAACTCAACAAGGGGAGAAAACATGTCGTAACCGTAAACTTTCGTTCCTTTTGAAGCAGTGGCTAATTCAATTGAGCCACCTCCCAAGAAAGGAGATAAAAGTTTGTCTAAGTTTTTTGGAAAAAATCGTGTAATAAACTCAACGCCCCTGGTCTTGCCTCCCGGGTAACGAAGTGGAGAACGGGAACTGTAAGCGAGTTCAATATTTTCAGCAGGGTTGTCAGAATACTCAAACAAGTTTGGGTCTTCAACCGTTCGAAGCGGTTCCTTCGTGCTCTTTAAATATTTTTTATCTTTTTTCATGAGCCTCTGCTTAATTCAAAAATAGTTATTTGCCGGAGCGGGAAATACGAAATTTCAAACAACAGACTGTAAGTTGACTATAATGCCGGAGCATTTGTGTATAACTGTCCACTTTTCCTCCTTATGCAATAATTCATGTCTTTCATCATTAAATAAACAAACCCTGAAAAATGAAACTGTTCCGGTTCAAAGTAATTGCGGTTGCCGTAGTTATCTCTTTGGCATCGTCTTGTGCCAGCAATGAAATTGGTCATTCAAAAGATGTAAACCAGAATGAAATTTGCCAAACCTATACGGTAGAGTACAGCGAAGCCGATGACAAAACTGAGGTAACTGCTTTTTTCCGCTTTGCGGGACCCAACGGCACTACGCTAATTTTAGATAACCCCAGCACGTTTACCATCAACAATGAAAAACTAAAACTGCACCAAACCGAATCGCGCGGAGCTTACTACTCCAAAACCTATAAAGGCAAAATGCCCGAGGGGGAATATGTGTTCCGCTTTCTGGATTTAGATGGAAAAGAGTTTACCAATAAACTGAACTGGACAAACATGGGCGTTGACTCTGTTTCCGCATCGCTTAACCGCAACGAAAACCTCGTTATACTTTTTACCGATGACCCTGAAGGAAGAAACGAAGAAGTTACTGTTGAAATTTCCGATACCGCGAACACCGTAACCGAAACATTTAAACACGTTCGCAAAAACCGCGTAGTAATTAAAGCCGACAAACTTCAATCGCTGCATGGCAAACTCAATATAAACATTCGCAGGCAAGGCTACACACAACTAAAGCAACACACCAAAGCGGGCGGCTACTTTTTTACCGACTACGAGTTGCGTCCAATGCATGTTACCATTGCGGACTAACGTATGGTTATTGAAGATGGAAGATTGAAAACTGCTGTCTGCTTCCGGCAACTTATCCTTTCGAAAACTCTCTCAAGTCAGCCATTATCTGCTCGGCAATATTATCGGCTGTGGTTTCGCTGTTGCTTTCGGCATAAATGCGGATAATTGGTTCGGTGTTCGACCTGCGTAAGTGCACCCAGTCTTTGTCGAATTCAATTTTCACTCCGTCAATAGTATTTATCGGATACTTCTTGTATTTTTTTTGTATCTGCTCAAACAGATTGTCCATGTTCACCGAAGCATCTAAATCAATCTTCTTTTTCGAAATATGGTAATTAGGATAAGATGCGCGCAGTAACGAAGCCGACTTGCCAAACTTTGCCAAATGCGATAAGAACAGTGCAATACCCACCAGTGCATCGCGCCCGTAGTGGCTTTCCGGATAAATAACTCCACCATTTCCTTCACCGCCAATAACGGCTTTTACTTCTTTCATTTTCTCCACCACATTTACTTCGCCAACGGCAGCGGCATGGTAAATGCCTCCGCGTTTTTCGGTTACATCGCGCAACGCCCGGGTTGATGACAAGTTAGAAACCGTAATGCCTTTTTTACCGGCTTTACCTGCGGGTAAACTGCTCAACACATAATCAGCAACGGCAACCAGGGTGTATTCCTCGCCAAACATGTTGCCATCTTCGCATACTAAGGCAAGGCGGTCAACATCAGGGTCAACCGAAATTCCCAAATCGGCTTTTTTCTTTTTAACGGTGCTTGCCAGTTCGTGCAAATGTTCGGGAAGCGGCTCCGGATTGTGCGGGAACAAACCGTTTGGCTCGGTGTAAAGTTCAATTACTTCTTCCACACCAAGTGCCCGCAACAATTTAGGCACGGCAATACCGCCTGTTGAGTTAACACAGTCAATGGCAATTCTGAACTTTCGCGCTTTAATGGCATCGGTATCTACCAACTTCAGTTTCAGAATGTGCTCAATGTGTTTATCAATGTAGTCCAATGCGGTAGCGTAACTTCCAAGTGCGTTTACTTCTTTAAAATCAGTAAACACATTATCGGCTGCTTTTAGTATTTGTTCGCCCGCAGCGGCAGAAATAAATTCTCCTTTCGAGTTAAGTAGTTTAAGCGCATTCCATTGTTTAGGGTTATGCGATGCGGTTATAATAATTCCACCGCCTGCTTTTTCGTTGGCAACGGCAAACTCAACTGTTGGTGTGGTAGAAAGACCCAAATCAAGCACATCAATTCCTATTGACTGTAAAGCCCCCACTACAATGTTGCTTACCATTTGCCCGCTTACACGGGCATCTCTGCCAATAACAATTTTGTTTTTACCCGAATCGCTTTTTACCCAGGTGCCGAAGGCGAGGGTAAATTTCAGCACATCAACAGGAGTTAAGTTGGTGCCCGGAGCACCGCCAATGGTTCCGCGTATTCCCGATATAGATTTTATTAAAGTCAATTGCCTGTTTTTTAGGGACGGCAAAAGTAAAAATTTCGCTTTCTTGCGATTATTGCAGACAGTTGTAGTTATACACAAAGCGATATGACCGGAAAAAAGTGGTTCGAAGAGTGGTTTGATTCTCCATACTACCATATATTATATGCCAACCGAAGCGAACTGGAGGCGGAAAATTTTATTAAAACCATTGCCGCCAAACTTAGTTTACAACCGGGAGCAAAAGTGTTGGACGTTGCTTGCGGCAAAGGCAGGCATTCGAAAACGCTGGCACAACTTGGGTTCAATGTAACAGGAATTGATTTATCGTGCAACAGTATTGCAGAAGCCAAACAATACTCATTGCCGAACCTGCAATTTGAAGTATGGGATATGCGAAACACCTTTAACCCAAATTCGTTTGATTATGTGTTTAACCTGTTCAGCAGTTTCGGTTATTTCGATACGGAAGAAGAAGACAGCGCGGCAATTGCAGCCATGTATAACAATCTAAAGCCGGGCGGCTTGCTCATTATGGATTACATAAACACCGAGTTTGCCGTTAAGTATTTGAAACAAAAAGAAATTCTTCCGCGTGGCGAGTTGCAGTTTCACCTAACCAGGCAATTGGAGAACGGCTTTATTAAAAAGAAGATTGAGTTTTTGGTGGAAGGAGAACACCATTGCCACGAAGAGCAATTGAAAATTATTAACCGCACTAAGTTTGAAGAGATGTTGCACACAGCGGGTTTTACTTTGCAACATACGTTTGGCGATTACGATTTGCACGATTTTAAGGGAGCCACATCGCCCCGTTTAATTTTAGTTGCCGCCAAACATGCTTGAGTTTCTGCGTCATACCGACCATGCTTTGTTTCATTTCGTTAACACCGGATTGGCAAATCCTGTTTTTGATGTGCTATGCCCCTTGTTTCGCCACAAATTTTTTTGGCTGCCGCTTTACTTGTTGTTGGCTTTTATTTTTTACAAACGATATGGAAACAAAATTTTACTCATTGGTGCGTTTGCTGCGCTTACCGTGTTACTTACCGACCAACTTTCCAGTTCGCTCATAAAACCTTTAGTTCACCGCTTGCGCCCCTGCAATAATTTCGAAGTAAATGCACGCCTGCTGCTCGACTACTGCGGAGCAGGTTACAGCTTTGTATCTTCTCATGCAGCTAATCATTTTGGTATTGCCATGTTTTTGATTCCATTTTTAAAACACAAAAAGTTAGCTGCGGCATTATTATTTACATGGGCATTTGCTATTGCATTTTCGCAGGTGTATGTGGGCGTTCATTTCCCTGCCGATGTTGCCGGTGGTGCAGCGTTGGGAATTTTTATAGGGGGGCTAACAGCGCTATTGGCTTTTAAATTTATTGAACGAAACACGCGCAAAAACTAAATTCGAACTTTCAAAAATCCATGCCATGACATTTGAATTTATAAAGGTAAACGCACAGGTTGCCAAACACATTGCCCTCGTTGAACTAAACCGTCCGAAAGAACTGAACGCCCTTAGCCGTCAGGTAATGTTGGAAATACGCGATGCCTTACGTGCTTTGGATGACGATGATAATGTGCGCGTAATTATCCTTACAGGCGGGCTAAAAGTTTTTGCAGCCGGTGCCGACATTAAACAAATGGCTGATGCCACCGCCATTGATATGCTGAACATTGACCAGTTCAGCACATGGGATCAAATAAAGAAAACACGCAAGCCTATTATTGCCGCAGTGTCCGGTTTTGCTTTAGGCGGAGGTTGTGAACTTGCCATGACCTGCGATATGATTATGGCTTCGGACACAGCCAAATTCGGGCAGCCGGAAATTAAAATAGGAACTATGCCGGGTGCCGGAGGAACACAGCGCCTTACACGCGCCATTGGCAAAGTGCGTGCCATGGAAATGGTGCTTACCGGAAAGTTTATCTCTGCTGAAGAAGCCTTGAGTTTTGGATTAGTGAATCGTATTGTGCCTGCGGAATTGCTGTTAGATGAGACAATAAAGTTGGCAGGAGAGATTGCAAAACTGTCGCCCGTAGCGGTAAAACTTGCCAAAGAAGCGGTCAATAACGCTTTCAATTCAACATTGGATGAAGGATTGGTTTTCGAGCGCAAAAACTTTTACCTCACATTTGCATCGCAAGACCAGAAGGAGGGTATGGCAGCTTTCGTTGAAAAGCGCGCACCCGATTTTAAAGGAAAGTAGTATCTTACGCTCTCCTGACACTCATTCATTGCGTAACACTATTGCACTTTACTTGTTTCTATTTGTTCCCGTTGCTCTCGCTGCGCGGCAGGAAATCACTTTTCAGAATATTGTGCTGCATTCTGCAAAACAGGCAGAGGTGAGTTGCCTTGCTGTGCAATGCGATATTTTTCTGAAGGAAACATACAATCAGCGCCTGCTGGCGGGCGACAGTGCCGAGGCCTACTTTGTGGAAGTTTGGCTGAAAGACAGTGCCGAGTATATTAAAGCATCGCGAGGCTTTACCGAATTTACCGACTCCATCGGGCGCTTGAAAATGCAGGTGCCTCTGTATTTGGTGTACGATGCCAAACTATACGGAGCTTTTACGGTTTACATTCCTTATGCCGCCATGCAAATTGGTTCAGGTTTGCAAAAAATTAAACCGGTTATTAAAGTGGTAGATAGAGCGGGGAAAATTATGGTGCCGGGTTTTGGCGGTAACTACAGCACTATGGAAGTGCCGCATAAAATTGATTTGCGCCTCGCTGTAAAAAGTATTACTGTGGCAGAAAAAGATGCAAACGGTAAAAATTGGGATTTGCATCTCACCAATCCGGAGGGGGCTAAACCTGAAGTGTATTGGGCGCTGAAGTATGCAGGCAAGCAAATTAGCCGCTCGCAGTACGAACTAAACAATTTTGAGTTTACCGATGCGGAAGGGAAATACACGTTCGATTTTGCTGTTTCGGCAGAAGATATTTTTTACATAGAAGTACTGGACTACGATGTAACCAGCTTTAGCGACAAAATAGGCAGCCATAAAATTAACTTACAGGAATTGGAGGCACTTAACGGTGCAGATGTTACTATCAATTTCGATTACGTCCGAAAAATGATTTTCTCGCTTACTGTTTTCTGAAAACTAATCCGCCTTGCAGTTGTCGGGCTTCATTTCGGCAATCCATTTGGCAATTAGTTCAACACCTTCGGTGTGCACTAATCCTCTGCCAATCTCCGGCATTTTTACATCTGCCTCGGTAGATTTCATGCGGTAGAGCAAAATAGATTCATCGGGATTTCCCGGAACAATATCGTACAGAAAATTGCCGGTTGCCTTGCCTGCCGCTACTGTTGATTTGCAATAGCCGAGGTGCGCTGCATTGTTGTTTTCAAGATTCAAATGCAAGCCCGAAGTATAAGCCGGGCCGTTCGGGTTATGGCAATGCCCGCAGTTCATTTCCAAGTAAGCGCGTGCCCTTTCGTTTACGGTGCAATGTTCCGCATCTGTCCAATCGGCAATTTTGGGAATACTCGAAAGGTCAGGAACATTTTTAAGTATGCCTGCCTTTGCCCAGCGGCTTAATTGATTTTCGGCACCATCGCTATAGTTGTAATCCTTATTAAGGTTGCGAACTTTTGGACCGATGGGAGAGAAGGACGCATTGTTTCGCCAGTGGCAACTTTTGCATTGGTTCTTATTCGGAATAACGTAATCAACCTCCATGCGCCTGCCATCATAGTGTATCCAGTTTACTTCTTTAATGTCTCCTGCGTTTTCTAAATAGGCTTCGGTTTGTTCATCGTTCCATATATAATCCAAATTATCCCAACCTGTTTCACGGTGCACTAACAATCGCGTTTCTATAATCCGTCTTTTGCCCTCAGGCTTTCTGAAATCATCGGGGTAGTAAAAGTTTTTTATGAGGCACGAACCCACCGGCAATTGCAACACCTGTGTAGTGTCGTATGCTGCGCTCAAGCCTTCGGGCACATACACAAAGCGCGACTTGAAAGCATAATCGGTAAACAGCGGAGTAATGAGGTCGTAGGGCAATACGCGTTCATTCGGAGTGAGTGCTTTCAAAGCTCCTGTAAAGAAGCCGTATTCGGATAACTTTTTAAAAGGTGCTTCCGAAACGTTCAGCGCTACAGTTTTTGTTTTACCTATATTACAACTGTTCGAATAGAATAGCACAAATATTGTTGCGAGTGCCGAAATAAGAAGTTTGAAAAGGCGCATTCTAAAAATGTATAAGGCGCAAATTTGAAACAAAACGGGATACCCGGTTAAAGAAGATTGTTTTTCCTAAATTCGGGAATATGAAAAAGATAATGTATAGCCTCATCATTTTTTGCACTTGTATCTATGTGGCACATTCGCAAACTCCAAATGAGATTTGGCAGAAATACGACCTGAAAGGTGATTCCGCTTTAGTGTTCAGCACAAAAATGGATGCACTAAACTTTACTCCGCTTGCCAACCTTGAAAAACTAAAGCTGATTGATAGGCAAACGGGTGAAGTGTTTTACATACAGTCGTACAATTGGTTTATGATTATCAATTACGAAATGTACAAGTCCGCTTTGTTTACGGATAAGAATAAACATCTGATTTCGCAATACACCGGTCGCCTTAAACCAAAAGACAAAGTGGTGATTGATGAAATTGTTTACTCTAACGGCAAACCCGATTTGCCAAAACGGTTGGAGCGAGTAATCTTCTGATTTCAAAACTCCATCAACTCAATAACATCTTGTGCACCAAGCAAGGTGTGCAAATCGGCATCGGCTTTTGCCAAACCGATAATAAACCCGCCACCACCGGCACCGCAAATTTTTAAACTGTATTGTTGGTTTTTCAGCCCGTTCATCCAAAGCTGTACAAACTGCTTAGGAATAAACTCCGGCATTAAATCCAACTGCAATTGCGAAATTATTTGTACCGATTTCCAAAGGTCGGCATACTTACGGTTCAGAAAACTTTCGATGGCAATGTTGGTAGAGGGCACTAAGCTTTTCTGCACGGTGTGCAAAAACTTTTTGTCTTTACACTTTTCCAGAAACAGATTTACAAAAGGTGAAGTTTTGCGTTCAATATGGGTATTGATGAGAAACAATTTCAAAACAGCATTCTTTCCTTTTTGTAAGTCAAACGCTTTGGTTACTTCACCTTTATCAACCAGTACGGCTTTACCTAAGTAGCAAACAATAGCATCTAAGCCCGAACTTTTGCCATGGTAAAAACTTTCCAGCTCGGCTAACTCGCGTTTTACTTCGCTCACCACATAATTCTTTTTGCGGTTTTTGCGATACTGATAATACACTGCCGCTACCAGTGCACCGGAACTCCCCAATCCATAGCCTTGCGGAATAGTGGAATCGAAATACAGTCCGTTTTCAATGTCTTCCAGAAAAGCGTTGGTGTCGTACAAGTCCGACAGCGCTTCGGTGTGTACAATGTAATTCGCCAGCGATTCGAGCGATTTGTTAGAAACAGAAACCGCTTTGTCTTTCACATTTCCGTAGCGGAAAACCCCATCGTACTTATGCAGCGGTGCTGCCAAGCCCATCGCTCCTTTGTTGATGATGTGCTCACCAAACAACAGAATTTTGGAATGAAATATTTTATGAGAGAGTTTGTGTTTCACATTCGCCATGTCCTTGTCCCATATTACCATGTTCCCTTCTACGCTTTCACCTTCACCGGACCTTTTCCTACGTTGTCATGAATCATCTTGCCTTTTTCGCAGTGTTGCTCTAATTCATCATAAATAAAAGCATCTACTTTTTTGGCAACTGCTTTCGGATACAACAAATGAATATTTGGTCCGGCATCTAAAGTGAAATAAACAGGCAGCTTACTCTCTTCGCGGAACCTGCGGATTTTTTCAATCATAGTGAGCGTAGAAGGAGCCATTAGTACAAACGAAGGAGTAGAGCACATCATAAGTGCGTGCAAGGTCATTGCTTCTTCTTCCAGTATGTTGCCGAATTTTTCCAAATCGCCCTTTTTAAGCGCATCAATAATTTCTTTCAGATTTTTTTCTGCCTGTGCATAGCGCGTTTTTGCAAACGGATTTGTTTTCATAAGCGAATGCCCTATGCGACTCGAAACTTTCTTTTCCGAACTGCTGGCAATGAGAATAGTGTTCTGATACGTGTGAAACGTTTTGTGCAAATGTTTGGCAAAAGGAATGGCGTATTCATCGCTTGAGCCTTTTACGGTTTTGGCTTTTCCCCATTCGCTAATGAGCGGGTACACCGAGCGCGATGCGCTGCCGGAGCCGAGACGCGCAAAGTACGATGCTTTCTGTAAAAACTTTTCAGCACTCCAGTTTTTGCCGCTCAGTTGTTGTTTTAAATCGCACAAGGCAATAGCCAACGCGCTCATGGCTGATGCCGATGAAGCAATACCCGATGAGTGCGGGAATGAATTAGTAGAGTGAATGAGCAAACCGTATTCGCGCAAAAACGGAAAATCGCTCTGCACACTCTCAAAAAACTTGAGCATTTTAAGCTGGAAAGCCATGTTGGCTTTGCCATCGAAATAAAAACGCAGTTCAATTTCTTTGCTCTTGCCTTCTTTTTCAACTAATGCTACACTGGTTTCGGAATAGCATTGTTGCAGCGTAAAACTGATAGATGGATTAGCAGGAATTTGTACACCACTTTTTTTGCCCCAATACTTTACCAACGCAATATTGCTGGGGCTGCGCCAGGTAACTTTCTTTATTTCCTTCATAAATTTTCTCTTTTAAAACGGTGGTCGAAGCTATTGAAATTTCAGCAATCGGAAAGCTCAGTCAATAATTCCTACAATCTTTGCTACGTTCCATATACTGCGGAAAAACGGGCTCCATTTGTTTTTTACCGCCTGCTCTTCTTCGCGTTTCCAGAAGTGGAGTTCATGCACAGGATAGAGGTAACCGTAGGCATAAGCCGTATGCGATTTGTGTTTATGCGCTAACTCTTCCACCGGATAACGGTAAGCGACTTCGCGGCTCTTTACAATTTGTTGGGCTGCGTTACGCACAAATACTGCTTGCTGCATCCACGAATCGCAATTGGCGCAAGGCTCGCCTTTAATTTTGCTTCTGCGTTTCTCAATAATGTAATTGAGCGTGTTATAGCGGTGCAGGGCGCGCTGCTTATTGATGGTAAAAGCATCACTCAACTCGCGAAATATTTTTCCGGAGAAATTTCCCTTTTGCAAAGTTTGGTCAAGCGAATCGAACTGGCGGTAAAGCGAAGCCAGCGATTGAATTTCCAACTGAATTGTATCTAAAGCCTCTGCAGGAGCTTTTCTACGAAGCCACTTGTACGTCCAACTTGGGCGTGGATGCAAAGGCAGGTTGAACATGCCGGGCATTTCATCGGTTACGGTTTGTGCATCGAGGTATTGAATAAGGTTGCCCGCTTTTACCTCGCGGTCGTGCAGTTGCTGTTGGGCAGTAAAGTAGGCTGCATACAAATCGTCACTTAACACTTTGCGCGCATATTGCGTAGCATCGGGAGTTACTTCGCTTTCGTTCAGTGTTGTTTTCCAACTCCAGTTGGCAATACTCCAGTCGAAGAGCCAATAGCCCCATTCCCAACCCGAAGAGAACGTGATATGTCCTTTTACATTCAGTGTATCGCAAAAGAGAATATCGCTGAGGCGGGCACTTAAATAGGACGGTAGAAAAAGCGGAACGGAATTATCGAAGGTTATCCAGTATGCCGATTCGGGGTAATACCATGTTTCGCGCTCTGCCATGTTTTTCCGAAGTAGTTGCTGCATGTGCAGCAAATTATGGTTGCCGTACACAGGCGCAAAAGTGTCGGTAAGTGTGTAAAACATAACCGTGTGTACCAGCATGGTTCGTTGTTTGTCTAATGCTGTTTGCAAAGAATCGAATGCCGCATCTTCCTTTACTTTTCCGGAAAGCATTTTTTCTTCCTTTACCACATGCTCACGCCCCATCAGCTTCACATTCTTTCGTTTCAGTTCATTCAATAAAAACAATTGCAGTTTCTGTTTTTGCTTTTTGTTGCCTTTCGAAAACTCAGTGGTTGAAAACTCCACATCCCATGCATCCCAGTGGGCTTCGCAAAGCATTTCTACATTCCTTCGTATCTGATTCTTTTTTGTGCGGAACGATTTAAACGGAAAGCGATACAACTGAAAAGCTTTCTGCTGAATCATGTGCAGCGATAAATCAACCCCTGCCATTACTCCGCGCTCGTGTGCATAATCAACAAACTGTTTGGCATAAGCGGGCCATTGTTTTCGGTTTATACCTTCCAGTAAATTGAATTCAAAATAATTTTGGCGATTGCGCGCACACCAGTCAATGTATTCGCGAATGAGTTCTTGTCCGTTCGGGTAATTTACATTGTGCAGGGCTTCGGTAAGTTCGAGTGGGTGTTGTGTGTGCAAATGAAAGCCCGTAACATCAAAGCGCGGGGTAGAATGGTAAGTGAAGCCATCTTCCAAAGGAAAAGTTTTCAAATCGGGGACAAGTGTTTCGCGCGGATGATAAAAGCTAAAGCCGAGCACCTCTTGCAACAAACCATACAAACCCGCAGCTAAGGCATACTGATTGGCTGCTTCAAGTTTCAGCCGGTAAGTATTTCCTGAATTATCTCCTTTCCACGCATAACTGCGGTCGGCATAAACCGAAGTATCAGCCTTTATAAAATGAATCGGAACAATAATTACTGTTGGCAATTCAACCACTACATCATAGGTGCCGGAAGCATTTACATACACCGAATCGCGGGTAGCCTGGGCTAACAGTTTTTTAAAATCGGTAACGGCTAAGTGTATAGTTGGATTAGTAGCTGCACCAACAATAAGGTTTGTTGTAAATGCCCGTGCTTTTTGAGTAACAGTAATAGATATTAGAAGAGAAATGAATAAACGCACAAACTTTTTTATAAAGGTATGATTCCATACCATGGCAAAATACATTTTTAAACTGCCTTTTATGTGCTGTTTCATTTTTTTTGACACTTAATGTCTATCGGAGGGTTGCACTTTTAAAGTGCGTACACAATTCATTGTTGTTTATTCTATTTTTGCTCGAATTAAACTCTCCACCAAATAAACTGAATTTGTATGCTTAAAAAAACTACCCATCTAAAACTATTGTTTGGATTTGTTGCGCTTTTAAACGTTCAGGCAATTTTTTCGCAAGTAATGGTTAATCACCCCTTGCAATTAGTAAACATGGCTGTTCACTCATCGGAACTAACCATCTTCCAAACAGAAAACACAGGTGGCTCACCCTTTCCTGTGCAAGGCGATTTGGTGCATTACCGCACCGACTCTGGTTTAACCTCTCTTCAGCGGCTACAACTAACCGACACTTTTAAACTTTCTACGAGCAACACATTGTTGCAGTCGCGGGGTTTTGGCTCGGTAAACTGCATTGCTATTGATAAAGGAGCCGACAGCTACAACGAAATGATTTACGCTTTCAGCAACGCTGCCAATGGAATTACCATTGCATTGCCGCAGATAAATAAAACCACCTTGAAAATTGATGCCGTAACCTACGACACCATTGTAACCGGAGCCGGCTTTACCGATGAGCCGCGTATTAAACTGACAAAGATTAACAGGGGCACACCAAGTGAGGGTTTCATTATTGCTTATCACGATTACACTACGCACCACGTAAACCTGATGTGGTACGCCATTGATAACAACAATCAGTTGCAACGTATGGCTACGGCTAAGGGCGATACATTGTACATGCTGAATGGCAAAGATGAAGTGTTTGATGTGGTAGATGGAAATTTTGACGGCAACGGCATAATGGGCGAATTTGCCTTGGCTACCGTTCGCAAAGTGGGGGTTAATGCGTTCGTGTATCTCAGCACGTTCCATGTTGCCAGCAACGGACCCAATTCAGTTATTTCAAAATTTTACACCAATCAAATTCATCAAATAGGTGAGCCGTTGGGGTACAAAAATCTTTCGTTGGCAAGTGGTTTGTTTAATGCTGCCGAGCCTAATTTTGACCAAATTGCTATTGGTAGTTTGTATTTGAAAAGTGGGGGCAATAGTGAATACGTGCGGCAACTTCAATTAGTATACTGTCCGGCTAACTTTGGTATCAGTGCTTTTGTGTTGGGAGGAAATTACTCGGATAGTGCAATATGGAATTCCTACCCGGCTATGGCGCTTAAAGCCGGGCAGTTAAATACTGATGTAACAGACGAAATGGTTTTTGCCATTGATGGATCATACGATATTTTTAAAGTCAATCCCGGGCTGCAATTACAGAAAAAAGCTACCGGCAGCGGTGGATCGGTTAGCCCCGATTTCTATCAGGCAGTAAGCAACAATAATTACATGGATATTGAAGATGTGGACTACGATTTCGAAAACGATATTGTGATGGTAGTTACAAACAACAGTGGCAATCAAC
Organism: Chitinophagales bacterium; assembly: GCA_026129525.1. Classification (GTDB taxonomy): domain Bacteria; phylum Bacteroidota; class Bacteroidia; order Chitinophagales; family LD1; genus Bog-950. The sequence goes on from JAHCHW010000007.1 coordinate 112,585, forward strand.
AATTCCTTCAGGTAACCATTTCAACCCCTGCCGATACTAACCTGAATACGCTTGCCGTAAAAGCATCGCCCACTCAAATAGTAAACAGACACTACAGCGGTAATAGTAATATGTACCGGTTTGCCATTGCGTTTGCCGAGTTACGCGGAGGCAAGGCAATACTGCGCGAACCTATTCATACCGTACGAACGCGTTTAGAGCCGTTGGTAGTGCTTAACACTCCGCCTTATCATCTCGATTCGTTTGAAAATAACCGGTTAGATGTAAATCAGTTTTTTACCTACGCTCCATGGGACTACAACAGTTTTGTAACTTACATTGATGCGAAATACATAACCAGCTCTGCACAAAATTACACCTTGGAAACTGAACTCAAATCCGATTGGGGAGTTTCTGCCGAAGTTACCGGAGGCGGAAAAATACTGGGCATGGGGGTAAAGGCAAACATTAAAGCAAAGTATGGCGAAGAATTTTCAAATACTTCCATGAGCAGTCAAACCGTTACTATTACCACCAGTGCCGAAACACAGGAAGATGATTTTGTTCACGCGGCAGTTTCGGAGTATGATGTGTATGAGTATCCGATTGATTCGAGCGGCACCATGATTGGCTATGTGTTGGCATTGATGCGGAAAGGACAAGTAGCTTACACCTGGATGGGGTCAAAAGACAACAACGCTTACAAATTTATTCCCGACCACGAAGTGGGTAATTTGTTTTCGTATTCAAAAGCTGCAAATGTAAAGCAGTATGTTGGTATGGCAGATACAAATAGCTATACTACCATATCAGGGTACACGGTTACCGAAAATTTCGGAACCGGCATAACGCATAATTTCGATTACAATCAGGTAAGTCAAAACGGTTCAAGCGCTACTAAAACATTTGGTGTAGAGGCAGGCGCTTCGGTGGAATTAGGCGGTTTTGGTTTAGAAGTAAATGGCGAATACAACCGCTCGGAGTTAACTACACACACCAGTTCCGTTACCACCAATGTAAACTATGAGGTTACGTTAAAATATGGCACTACGTCACTCAACATTGGCTATCCGGCACAGTATGTAGTTAAGCCCTACATCTATTGGGGTAAAAACGGAGCTATGAACCTGAACTATTCGGTTGATTTGGTTGATTCGAGCGGAGCGGGACCTACGCTGTGGTCGCATTACTACAAAGGCAAGCCCGACCTCACACTCATTCGTCCGTGGGGGCTTGAGCCGGAAAAACGACATCAAAACTTCGACAACATTTTGCAAAAGCGCGACCTCACTAAATCGTTGCAGTTTAACCGGGAGCGTATTGACTCTAACACAGTGTTAACCATCACCGCATATATTCAAAACTATAGCATGACCGATTATTCGGGCAATGCCGAGTTTCAATTTTACTTAGGTCATCCGGATAGCGCCAACGCGGTGTTGTTGCAGGACTTGTCGGGCAACACACTGCATACCGTAAACAATTTTAGTGTGCCTGCACAAGGCCGCAGTAAAGTTGTTTTTCAAACGCTGATGAACAAGCATTATGCCGAGGTACCGCAGATTTACATTGTAATCGACCCCAACAATTTAATTGATGAAATACACGAAGACAATAACCGCGGAACCAATATTGCTTACACCAATGCTATTGTTTCGGGCATAGCCGAAACAGAACCCGAAATTAGCTTTGAAGCAAAACTGGCACCCAACCCAAGTGCAGAAACTACCGAACTGCGTTTTGCTTTGCCGAAAGATGCCGATGTAGATATTGCCTTATTTGATGTTACCGGTCGCCAACTGCAAACATTGTATCAGAAAAAAGGTTTGTGGGCGGGCAAATACATGGTGCCTGTACAAACCGCTTCATTAGCAAAGGGAGTTTATTATGTTTCCATTATGCTTAATGGCGAAAAACAAAAAACACTTCAGTTGTCGGTAATCCGCTAACTATTTTACAAATACAGAAAACGGATAACTGCATGTGTGCGGTTATCCGTTTTTTATTTCATCCCGACCAGCTACGTTATCGGAATGGCGAAATGTTTCTTTTAGTTGGAGGAGCACTCAACAAAATACATTTTCAGCTTCCCCTTATTCTTAGCTTCAATTTCCCCTCTGTATTCCGCTTGGAATTTATCCTTCACTAAATCGTAAGTCGCTTGGCTGATGTTTACTTTACCGGCTTCACCATTTTGTTCCATCCGTGCGGCTGTGTTTACGGTATCGCCCCAAATATCGTAAGCGAATTTTTTAACACCTACAATGCCTGCTACCACGCTGCCTGAGTTTATGCCCACCCTTATATCATAAAGTCCTTCACGGTTTGCATTTTGTTTTTTTCTCTCTTTCATAAACCGCTGAATTTCCACCGCTGCTCTCACCACATCTTCCGCATGGTTTGGGTTGGCAGCCGGTAAACCTGAAACTGCCAAGTAAGCATCGCCAACGGTTTTAATTTTTTCAATGCTATACTTCTCCATTATTTCATCGAAAGCCGAAAAGCATTCATGCAGTTCATTCACTAACTCTTGCGGTGTAAGCTTTTCGCTGATGGTAGTGAACGATTTAAAGTCAGAGAAGAAAACCGTTACGTCATTGAACAGTTTTGCATCGGCATTTCCTTTTTCTTTTAGTTCTTCGGCTACTTCGGAGGGCAGGATGTTGAGCAGTAAGCTTTCCGAACGGTCTTTCTCTCTTTTGAGTTCTACATTTCGCAATTGCTCAATTTCCAGGTCCTTTTCCTTTCTTTCCAAATTATGTCGGAAATTAAGTTCTGTTACCTGTTTCTGTACCGTTTCGCCAACCATTTCTTCCTTTAAAAAGTGGTATTTCCTGAAATAGTCGAGCGCTTCTTTATGCTTACCCATCAACTGGTATATGCCGGATAGAGAAAAGTTGCTGTTTATTTTCAACTCTTTGCTTCCTGTTTCTTCGGCAATTTGCATAGCATGTTTAGCGTAAGCTAATGCCTCCTCAAAATGTCCTTCCGAGCAACTCACACGACCTAAAATTTCGTAAACGTTTGCTGTTCCCAATTTGTTTTCCACCTTTTGCCACAAAACCAGTGCTATGTTTAAGTGTTCTTTGGCTTTTGCGTTATATCCCTGTTCTCCATAAATCGTCCCTATTCCGTGATGGTTCACTGCCATCCAGTTTACATTATTGATTTCCTCGTTTATGCTCAATGCCTTTAGGTAGTGTTCTAACGAGTGCGGGTAATCTTTCATATCGGCATACACATTTGCTATGTTTGAATAACTGCCCGCCATTCCGTGCCTGTCATTTACCTCAGTTCTTATTTTCAGGGCTATCTCGTGATGCTTGAGTGATTCCTTGAAATTTTTTTGTTTGGAATAAATAATGCCGATGTTGTTATGGCAACTTGCCACTCCGAATTTATTCCCGAACTGTTCTAAGATTTTTAACGCTTCCAGATGATTCGTTACCGCCCTCAAGTAATCCCCCGCAAGTTTGTATAAATTGCCTAAATTGGAATAATTACTTGCCATACCGTAAGCAAATGCTGACCCTGTGTTTAGCTCAAGCGCCTTTAAATAGCTTCTTTCGGCATTAGGATAATTATCCGAGAATTCATGAATTAACCCCAAACTCTCATGCGCCCAAGCCATCCCTTCCTTGTTATTAGTTTCAATACCAATCTCTAACGCTATTTCAGCATACTTCTTGGCTTCAGCAAAATTGTGTTTGGAAATGAAAATACGGGACATGTTATTGTAAACAGCACTTATTCCTTTCTTATTGTATAGTTCTTGGAAACAGGTAAGCGATTGCTCTGAAAATTTTTGCGAAGCATCAAGGTCGGGTTCAAATCTTTTAAAAATAGAAAGATATAACAGCGCCCAAGCTTTGTAAGTTGGTTCAGCCAATTTTTCTGAAAGTGCAAGAAGATGTTCGGCAAACTCAGGTATTTGTTTGCTGTTGATAACAACGCAGTTCTGAAGTATTGATAACAGCAAATCTGCATGCAATTTTTCATCGCTGCTTGAGGCAAGCTTAGCTTTGAGAGTTTCTATTTCTTCAAGGATGGTCATGCAAAAAGGGCGTTTAAGAAACAAAATACATTTTCAGCTTCCCTTTATTCTTCGCATCAATTTCACCGCGGTATTCGCAGCTAAATTTATTTTTCACCAACTCATAAGTCGTTTCGCTGATATTTACTTTACCGGCTTCACCATTTTGTTCCATCCGTGCGGCTGTGTTTACGGTATCGCCCCAAATATCGTAAGCGAATTTCTTTACGCCAACAATTCCGGCAACCACATTTCCTGAGTTTATTCCAATCCGTATATCATACAAGCCATGCCTATCTCCATTTTGTTTTTTTCTGTTTTCCATAAACTGCAGAACATCCTGTGCAGCCTTTACTACATCTTCCGCATGGTTAGGATTGGCAACCGGTAAGCCACTCACAGCCAAATAGGCATCACCAACTGTTTTTATTTTTTCTATACCGTACTTATCCATTATTTTATCAAAAGCCGAAAAGCATTCGTGCAGTTCATTCACTAATACTTGCGGAGTAAGCTTTTCGCTGATGGTAGTGAACGATTTGAAGTCGGAAAAGAAAACGGTTACGTTGTCGAAATGTCTGGCATCTGCATATCCTTTTTGCTTTAATTCTTCGGCTACTTCTTCGGGAAGAATATTTAGCAGTAATTCATCGCTGCGTTTTTTCTCCGTTTCAATCAACCGGTTTTTCTCTTCCAACGCGGTATTCTTTTCTCTTATCAATTCAGCTTCTTTCTGTTTTCTCGTTAAATCGAAAGTGGTTGTAAGTGTATTTAACTGCTGTGTCTGATTCTGTTCGAATATTTCGGTTTTCAGTTGATAAGCTTTTTTCAGGTGTGAATACGACTGTGTAAATTCCCCATGTTCTGCTTTTAAATCGGCCAAGTCGAACAATGAAAGCACCAACTGGTGTTTAAATCCGTTTTGCTCCGCTATTCGGATGGACTCGTTGTAACAACTTTCCGCTTCTGCGTAATTGCTGTTTTCTCTATAAACAAATGCCAGCGAGTTGAGTACCGAGCACACCGCATGGAGGTCGTTATGCTTTTGAACCAACCTTAAACTTTCGGAGTAATATTCGATTGCTTTAGCCGTATTTTTTCTGTACCATGCATTCTCGGCAAGCCCTACATAATTTTTTGCAAGCCATGCTTCGTTGTTGGTTTCGGTGTTTATTTTAGCTGCTTTTTCATAATTCTCCAGCGACTTATCGTAATCGTCTAACCTTGTATAAATCATACCAAGGTTAGAGTAAACCGAAGCAGCCGTTGCTATATCACCTTCTTCCAAAAACAATAGGAGCGCTTTATTGAAAACTTCTAAAGCGTCTTTGTGCCTATTTCCAAATTTGAAACTGATGCCCATGTTGTTGAGCACGCCCGCCTGTTTTCTTCTGTCTCCGATTTCTTCATAAAGCAAAAACGCATGGTTAAAGTTTTCATAAGCTAACAAATGCAGCCCCATGGTGTGATACAACAACCCGTAAGTTTTGTAACAATCGGCAATCTTTTGTTTATCTGCTCTTGAAACGAAGTATTCAAGTGCTTGGGCAACCAACTCAATGCCCTTTTGCGGATTGGTGAATGCATAATCGCTGGCAGATAAAAGCGATTGAATAATTTCCTCTTCTTCGTTTGTGGTGTTAATCATTTCTATATTCTCCCGTGCTTAGGCATCCTTTTCATTTCTATTGTAAAATATTTGTGTAATAATGTTATTGGCACGCCCTAACAAACTTTTTGTTTGCGAAATTGAATGTTACGACTGCAATTCCACATTCATCTTCATTTTTATCTTAGCCGCTGTAACCTTGATACACGCAATCTAAAATCTTACTTCTAAAATCTAAAATCTATTTATGTCGCAAATTGCCATCATCGAAAAGAGAGAGAACGGAATAGCCATTGTTTGGCTTGACCAGCCCAACGAAAAAATAAACAAGGTATCGCTGGAGTTTGTAAAGGAGATTGACGAGTTGTTTCAGCAACTGGAAGGCGACAACAGTGTAAAGGCAGCCGTTATTGCATCGAGGAAAAAGGACTGGATAGCCGGTGCCGATATCGACATGTTCGGCAAGGTGAAACAGAAAGGAGATTTTATTCAGTTTACCCGCGATGGACACCAATCGCTGTATCGTTTAGAAAGAAGCAAGAAGCCTGTAGTAGCCGCTATAAACGGTGCTTGCCTGGGTGCGGGAACCGAAATTGCCTTGGCTTGCCACGGACGTATTGTAAGCGATGATAAAAGCACCCACTTTGCCCTGCCCGAAGTAATGCTCGGCTTGCTGCCGGGTGGTGGAGGCACACAACGCCTTCCGCGCTTAATCGGTATTCAGAAAGCATTGGACATGATGCTGACCGGCAAAAAGATTTACGGACGTAAAGCAAAGAGCATTGGTTTGGCTGATAAAATTACTACAAAAGAAAGCCTGCTGAATGCTGCCATTGAGTTTGCCTTACAGCTAACCAAGGCACCGCTCAAGCGCGAAGACAAACGCACCCTGCTCGAAAAAATTCTCGAAAGCAATTCCATTACCCGAGGTATCGTTTACAAAAAGGCGAAGGAAATGGTGATGAAGCAAACCCTCGGCAATTATCCGGCTCCGCTTAAAATTTTAGAGTGTGTCGAAATTGGCATGGAAGAAGGCATGGACAAAGGACTGGAAGCCGAAGCGGTAAAGTTTGAAGAACTGATATTGACTGATGTAAGCCGCCAACTCATTCGCATCTTCTTTAACATGACGGAGAAGAAAAAGAATATTTATGCGGAACGTTTAAAACAAAAGACGGCTGTTTCATCCTCCCCTTCGGGGAGGACCGAGGTGGGGCGGCTCGATACCATTGCCATGGTAGGCGCGGGCTTTATGGGAGCGGGCATTGCACAGGTAAGCGCCATGGATGGCATTCGTGTATTGCTCAAAGATATTAAGGAAGAAACTATCGCTGCTGCCAAACAAACCATTTGGAAAGATTTGGAGAAGAAACTGAAGCGCAAAACCATGAGCCGCCCCGAAGCCGATGAAATAATGAGCCGCGTGGAAAGCAAACTCGACTACACCGGGTTCGATAAAGCCGATGTAATAATTGAAGCGGTGTTCGAAGAAATAAAATTGAAACAACGCATTGTTGCCGACTGCGAAGCTGCCGCCCGTCCCGATACCATTTTTGCTACCAACACCTCTGCATTACCTATTGCCCGCGTAGCCGAAAAAGCCGCCCGTCCCGAAAACATCATCGGTATGCACTATTTCAGCCCCGTGCCTAAAATGCCTTTGCTGGAAATAATAAAAACACCCAAAACTGCCGACTGGGTGGTGGCAACCACTTTCGAACTGGGCATCCGCCAGGGGAAAACATGTATTGTGGTAAACGATGGTCCCGGCTTTTACACCACACGCATACTTGCTCCTTACATGAACGAATGTTTTCTGCTCATCGAAGAAGGCTGCGAAGCGGGTTTAATTGACAAAGCCATGAAAAAGTGGGGTTTCCCCGTTGGTCCCGTTACCTTGCAAGACGAAGTGGGTATTGACGTAGGCGCACACATTATGAAAGGCGAGTTAGCCGAAATAGCCAAACAGCGCGAAGGCGCCCGCACTACCGATGCCATCATTAAAATGTTTAACGATGGCTGCCACGGTAAAAAGAACAAACGCGGCTTTTACAAATACGATGAAAAAGGCAAAAAGCAAGGCATTGACGAAAACGTGTACAAATACTTCGGTAATCCTAAACGCAAAGAGTTTGCCACCGAAACCATACAACACCGCATGGGTATGATGATGCTCAACGAATGCCTGCTTTGCTTGCAGGAAGGAATACTCGAAAGCCCTACCGATGGCGATGTGGGCGCTATTTTCGGGCTTGGATTTCCTCCGTTTACGGGCGGTCCTTTCCGCTACATTGACCGCGAAGGTGCCGATAAAGTGTTAGCTATTATGGACGACCTTACCGCCAAATACGGTGCCCGCTTCAAACCCGCACAAATACTCCGCGATTATGCTAAGGAGGGGAAGAAGTTTTATGGGAATTGAAAACCGAATAATGAATAGCGAATATTGAATGCCTAATATCGAAGTAAAATACAGTTCGTTATTCATTATTCGATATTTATTTTGAAACATGGTGGAAACACCAACCTGTAAAGAAATAATGAACACCGAACTTTAACCTTATCGGTCGGTGTCCCCACCGACCGACACATATAGAACTAAAAACGCTATGCATATTTTCCACAAGCGACAAGGCCAAATGGATATTAACCAAGCGTATTTCTATACCGAAACAATACAGGATTTTGCACATCTGCTTGCCGATGACAACTTAAAAATGGTAGTTGTTGAATCGTGGCAATACCTGGTGCAAAACAAACTGATTGAAATATATGCGTATGTAATTATGCCAAACCACATTCATTTGTTGTGGAATATACTATCTGCTAACGGCAAAGAATCTCCCTCCGGTAGTTTTTCTAAATACACAGCTCACAGGTTCAAGAAATATTTACAGCAGTATAATCCTGACTTATTAATGAAGTTTATTTCTGATAAGTGAGACCGTCAGTTTCAGTTTTGGAAACGCGACCCGCTGGCTGTTCCTATTACAGGAGAAAAGATTTTTATGCAGAAATTGGAATACATTCATCAGAATCCTTTATCAGCAAGATGGAATTTATGTTCTTGTGCCGAGGATTACCGGTGGAGCAGTGCCCGATTTTATTATAGTGGAGAAGATGAGTTTAGAATTGTGAAACATTTTAGAGATTAGCAGTAGTTTCTATCGAAGGAACAACAGGGCTTATCGGTTGGTGTCTTCACCAAACGCCATGTCTTGCAGTAATTTCAGTCGGTGAGGACACCGACCGATAAGAGAATACATACACAACAATCCTTTATCAGCAAGATGGAAGTTGTGTTCTCTTGCCGAAGATTACGGTGGAGTAGTGCGCGATTTTACTACGGTGGATAAGATGAGTTTAAAATTGTGAAACATTTTAGAGATTAGCGGAGGTTTCTTCGCTGAGGTAACTACGGCTTAGTGGTTGGTGTCTTCACCAACCACAGAGATTGATAACTATAGTTTCGGTCGGTGTCCCCACCGACCGATAAGAAATAGTTAAAATTCCCTAATCCCCCAAGCTATCACTTTATATACCGTCAAGCCTAATGATTGATTGACTTTAAAAAGGATAGTTAGATTTGCCGAGCCATGGTTACAGAAATTAAGATTAGAAACTTTAAGTCGGTTAAAAAACTTGACTTCAGTTTGGGCAAGTTCAATGTTTTTATTGGTGAAAATGGTTGTGGTAAAAGCAACATACTTGAAGCCATAGCTTTTGGTGCTGCCGCGAGTGCAGATAAGTTGGACAATGAATTTTTATCATCAAGAGGCATAAGGGTTACCGATTCCAGATTATTTCGTTCAGCATTTGACAAAAATTTTGAAACATCAATTGAATTAGGCTTCAAATCAGAAAACGGACAATCTAAAGAACTGAACTTCGAATTGCAGCATAGCAATGAGTTCAACGGAAAATGGATTGAGTTGAATAAGGAACGCAACCTTATCAAAATAAATGATGTTGTAAAAGGATTGATGGACGGCAAAAAACCAGATTCACTTTCTATAACTGAGTGGGCTGAAGTTCAGGCTGAAGTAGCTAGCAATAGAGAGATTGATAGCTTGTTTAAAGTATTACGGCAGGTGCCCTCACTTAAAGAGCATGTAAAATTCGATGAGATATCAATCATTTTTGAGAAAAAATTGAAAGAGGATAGAATTGATTCTTACCTGTCAAATTTTAAGATCTTTTCCCCTGAAAATTCAGTGCTCAGAGATAGTCCTCGCTTAGAAAAATCCGCAGACCCGCTTAGTATTCATGGTGAAGGTCTGTTTGAGTTACTACAAGAATACTCGTTGAATGATATAGACGCAATCAATACGATTAAAGAGGGACTTAATCTTATTGATTGGTTTGATGATTTTGAAATAATTCCTTCAGAAGGAAGAAAATTGATTAGAATCAAGGATAGGTTTCTAGATAAAAGCCTTGACTTCATTCCACAGAATAATACTAACGAAGGGTTTCTATTCTTACTATTTTACCTCGCTCTATACATAAGCAAAGATACCCCGCGCTTTTTCGCCATTGATAACATTGAAGCATCATTTCATCCAATACTGTGTAAGAAGCTAACAAAAGTACTGGTTGAGTTTTCGAAACAAAAGGAAGGAAAGCAAAGCATTGTCACTACTCACAATCCGTTTGTATTGGACGGACTTGATTTGAGTGATCCTGACCAACGCCTATTTGTCGTCTATCGCAATAGGAATGGGGAAACCAAACTTCAACGTGTTGAACATGCTGAACGTTCTTATGAACTTTCACATGGATGGATGAATGGCTTTCTTGGAGGCGTACCATCTCATCTTACCTCTTAATTGTTTATGGCAATCAAGTTTGGAATAATTGCAGAAGGTATTACAGATGTTTGGACTATAGAAAGTATAGTTGAGGGGGTCTTCAATGATGGGCAAGAAGATGATTTAGCCATAACCACACCGTTGCAACCAAAAACACTGGGCGACCCTGGTAGTTACACACTTGTTTTTGACTTCTTAAAGTCTGGAAGACTTCAACAGTTTTTAGAAGAACCCAATTCATATGCCATTATTCATTTAGACACAGATACCGTGGGACTATGGAGTGAATATCCTTTCCCTCATGAGATAAAAGAAGTTATTCAAAAGATTCCTCGTTTAAGTGGACGCTCGCATGATAAGATTAGCGAAGCGATACAAGTTATAATTGAATTTATATTCAAGATAATTGGAAAAGGGGCAAATACTATTGCTAATAGATTAGTATTCGCAATAGCAATTAACGAAATAGAATGCTGGATTTTAACTCTTCATTCATGCAAAAGAACACAGGACGATAAAATAGTTGCCTGCCTTGATTCCTTGAATAGAAATGGATTTACTATTGACCCAAATAATAAGGCAATTAAGAATGGTCAATTTTTCAGACCAGCAATTAGGGGTTTTATGAAGCGGACAGAAATTGAACGGATAACTACAAAAAACAAAAGTTTAGATTTTTTCTTGCAGCAGTTGAATAAGTTATATTAGCCCAACTACCGCAAGAACTAAGCAAAACCATGAGCCAAGCATCACCCATTATAGGTGTTGTTCCCCCCCCCCAATTTACACTTTTACCCCTTTCAGTCTCTTAACGTGGACTCTGCACCTACAACACTGCCACTTGTAGCAAGTTTAATTCGGAATCTCAAAGTGTTTTTACCGTCTGAATAATGGATAATGAACTTCAAAGTAAAATGCAGTTCGAAATTCATTATTCGATGTTCTATGTAAAACCTTCGCCCCTGGTTGCTGTAGTTCTCTAACCTCATATACAGATGTGTTTAGACAGTACTCTTCTATGCAAAACCCTCCCCCTCCTCCCCCGAGCCTGTTCGCGCCAATACCTTTTTAACTTTCGCCAAGCCAAATCCTGTTCGCGCCAATACCTTTTTAACTTTCGCCAGCCTAAATCCTGTTTGCGCCAATACCTTTTTAACTTTCGCCAAGCCCAATCCTGTCTGCGCCAATACCTTTTTAACTTTCGCCAAGCCCAATCCTGTCTGCGCCAATACCTTTTTAACTTTCGCCAAGTCCAATCCTGTTTGCGCCAATACCTTTTCAACTTTCGCCAGTCTTAATCCTGTTCTCGCCAATACCTTTTCAACTCTTTATAAGAGAGAATTGATTGAAAAATGATAATACATTCAATTAGTTATTAAGTCCGTTTAAATACTACTTTTGGTAAAACACCAACCCCGTAGCACATACATGAGCGGAAGAAATTACCACGCCAACGACTATCCTTTACCATACGTTATTGACGACATTCGGCAATGGCCTATTTACAAGTTAAGTGCCGACCGCGAAAACTTTGTGCACGAAGTGAAAACGGCAGCACGAGCTAAACTGAAAGAGAAATTTGCTACCGATAAAGCCCTGCGTGAAGAATTGGCAAAGGTGCTTTACATGGAGCGCATAAGGCTTACCGAAAAACCATGGAAAGCCGACCCTAAAGACGAACGCCAGTTTTGGAGCAGCATTAAGAGCAAGTTTATTAAGCTCGACCACGTTACCGAAAAACCGGAGGGTCTCAACGAAGATGCCCTCCTTGACGAAATTTTAAACCGTTATGTGAATGAAATTGTAGGAGAGTTCGATGTACGTGCTTTTAAATTCGCAAGGGCTATTTTGCCGCAATTTTTCGGACGCATTTTTGCCGCTGCCCCGGGGCAGTGGTTTAAAACCATTGCAGGGAACGTAAAAACCCTGCACGAAAAAATTCCTATTACGGGCGATGTAGAAAAGATTCGCCACCTCGCTACCAAAGGAACGGTGGTAGTGGTGCCTACCCACTTCAGCAACATGGATTCTATTATGGTAGGCTGGTTGCTGAATGAGTTAGGGTTGCCAGCTTTTACTTACGGAGCAGGGCTTAATCTCTTCAGCATTGGCATGTTGTCATTTTTCATGAGCCGTTTGGGGGCGTACAAAGTTGATAGAAGAAAGAAGAATACCGTTTATCTTGAAACGCTCAAGAGTTATTCAACTGTTGCATTGCAGAGGGGCGCTCACAGTATCTTTTTCCCCGGAGGTACACGCTCCCGCTCAGGCACATTGGAACGGAAACTGAAACTTGGCTTACTCGGCACGGCTGTAGAAGCACAAAAACTGCACTACCGCAATTATCCCGAAGAAATGGCGCCTAAAATTTATGTAGTGCCATGCGTTATCAATTATCACTTTGTGTTGGAAGCACAGGGTTTAATCAACGATTATTTGAAAGAAACCGGCAAGGAAAAATTTTTGCGGGAGAACGATGAATACTCCACTTCGTACAAACTTGCGGTGTTTATACTCAAATTTCTTTCAGCATCATCTTCTCTTTCAGTTTCGTTTGGCGATGTAATGGATGTGCTCGGCAACAAAGTAGATGCCGAAGGCGAAAGCTACAATCACCTTGGGCAAAAAATTAAGGTGAAGAATTACTTTGTAACCAATGGTGTACTAAGGGATGACGAGCAACGCGATGCAGAATACACCCGCATACTTGGTGAAAAAATTGTAGAAAATTACTACACCTACAATGTGGTACTAACCAGCCATCTCGTTTGTTTTACGGTGTTCGAATTGTTGAAGAAGAAATACAATAATGTGGACTTATTCAGCCTATTGCGTACACCTGTAGAGGATATTTCTCTCCCTTACAAGGAAGTTACCGAAGGGGTGAACCGCTTAAAGGAAAAACTGAAACTGATGTACGATGCAGGCGATGTGCTCATTTCGCCCGAGTTGCGTTGGAACGTTGACAAGATTATTGAACATGGCATGAAAAACATTAACCTCTATCACACCGCTTCTCCCTTAACGCACGAAGGCGATAAAATAGGGACAGAAGATTTAAAACTATTGTATTACTACCATAACCGGTTAGAAGGTTACGGATTGGAAAAAGAACTATAATGAGCACTGAAAAAACAGTAGGAGTAATTGGTGCGGGAAGTTTCGGCTCGGCAGTATCGAATTTGTTAGCCGAAAATCAGAAAGTGCTTTTGTATGAGCGGAAAACAGAAGTGGTAGAACAAATGAACCGCGAACGCAAGCACCGCGGCTACGAAATTCATCCTAACGTTTCTGTAACCAATTCCATTGAGCAGATAACATCCAAGTGCTACCTCATTTTTCCGGTAGTGCCTTCGCAGCATTTCAAGGAAATGATTATTGATTTCTCTCCGTATCTGCGTCCCGACCATCTTATGATTCACGCCACCAAAGGTTTGCACTGCGAGTTTGATATTGATAAAGCCGATGCCAAAAGCATAAAGCTGAAGGATATTAAAACCATGAGTGAGCTCATTTTGCAGGAAACCGGTATTGTGCGTGTGGGCTGTTTGGCAGGGCCAAACTTGGCTGCCGAAATTATGGAAAAGCAACCTGCAGCTACGGTTATTGCCAGCCGGTTCGATGAAGTTATCCGCGAGGGACAATCTGCTTTACGCAGCGAGCGCTTTCAGATATATGGTAACCGCGATATTCTGGGCATTGAACTGGCAGGTGTGCTTAAAAATTATGTAGCTATTGCATCAGGCGCTATGAGCGGTTTAGGTTATGGCGAAAACACCAAAGGCCTGTTAATTACCCGCGGCATGGCTGAAATGATTTACATAGGCAATGCGCTTGGTGCCGATAAAAAAGCCTTTTTGGGTGTGGCGGGTATTGGTGATTTAATAGCAACGTGTTCATCGCCAAAGTCGCGAAACTTTACGGTGGGTTACCGCATTGCCAAAGGCGATAAACTGGAAAATATTCTTACAGATTTAGGCGAAGTGGCAGAAGGCATCCGAACACTTAAAATCGGAAAACTGATTGTGGAGCACACCGGTGCATCTGCTCCCTTGCTACAAACAATTTACAAAGTACTGTTTGAAGGATTAGATATGGAACGTGCCGTAAAACTGATGATGCGCTACTACGTAAATGCCGATGCCGAGTACTTAGACCTTTAGTTTTCTCAAACTACTTTCCTGTAACACCTGTAGCAGAAGTATTTATTTCCACAACTGTAGTTTCTGCCTTTACAATAGTGCAGGCAATGGGTTTCTTGTCGTCTGTCATTAAGCACACCACATCATTCGGAGAAACATATACTTTGTTGGTGCTCAATCCGCCAAAGGTTTGTACCCGCGGCTCGCGGATATTTTCCTTTGGTCCGGCAAATATGGCTACTCCTTTCTCTGAATTGTTCTTTACGGTTATAGCTCTTTCCTGATTGGTAGATGCGGTAGGATTTTCGTTCGAAGCCAAAACATTTTGAGCAATCACACTTTGTGCCCCAAACAATATAACCAACATGACTGCGAAAAACTTTGCTACTGTTTTCATAACACCAAATTTTGTTTTGTAAAGATACGCATACAAGTAGCGTTACCTTTTCAACAAAAAGCAAAGTGGTGTATAAGTGTGTATGATATTTTGGATGCGGTAATCAGTAAAAGTAAACCACTGTACTGCCAAACCCGTACTTGCTGTGGTAACTGTTCTCGTAACTTTTTACTTGCGGATGCTTATCGAGCAGTTTATGAATAGCTTCTTTTAGCTTTCCTTTTCCTAAGCCGTGCACTACTCTGAATTCTAACTTGCCCGAAGCAATTGCCTTGTCCATAGCTTTTTCAAATTCATCTAATTGATGAAAGAGCGCGTCTTGCGGAGGTATCTTGTTTTTACCTACTTGCTGTTGGTCTAAATGCAGATCAACCACATCATCGGCATAGTTTATCTTATTGCTGTTGCCCGGGTTTGCGGCTCCGGTCATATACATTTTCAGCAATTCAGGGTCGAACGAGTTTTTGTTTTTAGGTTTCTTGCCCATGTCGGTAAAATTACGGCAGATTTTTTTTCTTCAACACCCTATCAAAACCCGTTCAATCAAATTGCTGCCAAATGAGTAGGGGAGGAACGCCACTGAAGATACCGGCTTGGTAATAATGAGGCTCGCTTTTTTCCCGACAGTAATACTGCCATGTGTACCGGAAAGGTTCATGGCGTAAGCTCCGTTGAACGTTGCTGCATTGATGGCTTCTTCTGGAGTCATACGCATGTTTATGCATGCAAGGCTTACAACCAAGTTCATGTTGCCGCTGGGGCAACTGCCGGGGTTATAATCGGTAGCTAAGGCAAGCGGCAAGCCTTCGTCAATCAGTTTTCGGGCAGGCGTGTAGGGAATACCCAAAAACAACGAGCAGCCCGGTAGCGCAACCGGCATGGTAGAAGAATTTTTAAGTGCAGATACATCGTTATCATCCAATAACTCTAAATGGTCAACACTTAAAGCGTTGTGCTTAATACAAGCTTCTACTCCGCCAATAATATTGAACTGGTTAACGTGCACTTTAGCTTGTAATCCATATCGTGCGCCCGTTTCTAACAGTTCTTCTGTTTCCTCTACCGAAAAGTAGTTTTTTTCGCAAAACACATCTATAAAGTCTGCTAATCCTTCACCGGCAATTTGCGGCAACAAGCGGTTGATCAGCAGTTCAATGTATCCGCGTCTGTTTTCTTTGTATTCATGCGGCAAAGCGTGTGCGCCCAAAAAGGTACTCTTAATGCAAACTGCCGATTTTTCTTTTAGTTTTTTTATAACACGCAGCATTTTTAACTCGCCTTCGTAACTCAATCCGTAGCCGCTTTTAATTTCTACGGCACCGGTGCCCATCGCTTGCATTTCGAGTAATCGCTGCCATGCACTCTCAAATAGTTCTTCCTCGCTGGTTTTGTTAAGCAGCTTGGCGGAATTAAGAATTCCGCCTCCTTTGGCGGCAATTTGTTCGTAGGTAAGTCCGTTAATACGGTCGGCAAACTCACTCTCGCGCGAACCGGCATATACAATATGTGTATGCGAATCGCACCAGGCGGGTAACACTAATCTTCCGCTCGCGTCTATTGTTTCATCTGCACGTTCGGGTGCATCTTCATTTTTACCGAATGCAACAATGGCTCCGTTTTCGCAAAGCAGGAAAGCATTTTCTATACACGGGAGCGCTTTCATGCTTTCCCCTTTTACAAGGCGTTCATCCGCTTGCCGTGTTCCCAGCAACAGTTTGATATTTCTAATTAGGGTAGAAGCCATAGCAATTGCAAAGGAATGAAATAAAATTACCTGTGTTTTGCACATTATTGCATTAACTCTTTGCAGTTAAAAAGTTGGCACTGTTAAATTAGCCGCCAATGGCAAAGAAAATTCGCATAGGTGTTTTTGGTGTGGGGCATCTCGGTAAAATTCATGTAAAGTTATTGAAGGAAATTGCCGGCTATGAGATTGCCGGCTTTTACGACCCCGATGATAAGAACTCCGATAAGGCAATTAAAGATTTAGATATTACACGGTTCACATCGCCCGAAGAATTGATAAATGCCTGCGATGCCATTGACATTGTATCGCCCACAGGCACACATTTCCAAATTGCTAAAACTGCGGTAAAAGAAGGCAAGCACATTTTTGTGGAAAAACCCATGACTGCCACACTTCGCGAAGCAAAAGAACTGGTAGCGTTGGCAGATGAAGCCCGTGTAAAAGCCATGGTAGGGCATGTGGAGCGCTTTAATCCTGCCCTGTTGTCATTAGATGTAAAAACACTGAACCCACTTTTTATTGAAGTGCACCGCTTGGCGGAGTTTAACCCGCGCGGAACGGACGTGAGCGTGGTACTTGATTTAATGATTCATGACATTGATATTATTTTGAGCATGGTAAAAGGCAACGTAAAGCGCATAAGCGCCAGCGGTGTTGCTATACTGAGTAAAAGCCCCGATATAGCCAATGCGCGTATTGAATTCGACAACGGTTGCACTGCAAATGTTACCGCCAGCCGCATTTCCGTAAAGAGTATGCGTAAGATGCGCATCTTTCAGCCGGGGGCATACATCAGTATGGACTTTCTGAAAAAGAAAAGCGATGTTTTCCGCATTACCGATGCCGCCCCTGAAGGAAACCATTTTGAACTCGACCTGCCTGATGATGTAAAGAAATACATCACCTTCGAAACTGCCGAAAAGAAAGATGTGAATGCCATTAAAATGGAGTTGGAGTTGTTTCTGGAATCTATAGTGCATAACAAGCCTGTACCTGTTACGATTTACGATGGCTACCATGCCATGGAAGTGGCGCACCGCATACACGATAAAATTGAGGAGCAACTGCTGCACCGGCAGTAAAGCGCCAACACTCAAAAAATCGGTTTTCTTTGCAATCTTTTTTCGGAACATGCGTTTAGCATGGCGGTTGGAGAAATGAAATTTACTATTCCGATCTTATTGTTTTTGCTATCTCTGCTTTGGGGATGTAAACCCATGCCTAACGATGGCGTGCCGTTTTATCTTTCGGTTGATTCGGTGCAGTTGAACAACTCACAGGGCTATACCACTCACCGCATACGCGATATTTGGGTTGAAGCCGGTGTCGAAAATTTAGGTGCTTATGAATTGCCCAAAACTTTTCCGGTATTGCAGGAAAATGAAGTCCGCTTTGTAATAAGTGCAGGAATAGAGCAAAGTGGTCAGTCCGGATTCAGGGTTATTTATCCTTTTTATACTACCGATACTCCTGTAATGAATGCCAAGCGGGGGGAAGTGTATGCGTACACACCAAAGTTTAGTTACAAGCAGGGCACACAATTCAAATTCGTCAACAATTTTCAAGGCGCTAATGGCTTTAATGGATTTACACCGGTTAGTGCCGGAGCGGATACCAACGCCAAGTATGGCGACTGTGTGTATTTGGAAGTAACTACAATTGACTCTGCCCGTACAGCATCTACTATTGATTCGCTCGATTTACCCGAAGGCCAGGAAATTTGGTTAGAGTTTGATTACAAAAGCGATGTGCCTTTTTACACCGGTTTTTATGGAGTGGGTGGAGGCGCAGTATTGCAATATGCACTGCTGTTTGTAAACCCACGCAGCCAATGGAATCATTTGTATGTAAAAATGAGCGAAGCCATTGCATCGGTAAAAGCACCCTATTACCGCATTTATTTTGAAGCACTGCGCCCCTATGGCTCCGATGGCGGCAGGCTGTATATTGATAATGTCCGCTTGGTGCATTTTAATCCGTAGCTTATTACTGCCATGCAATGAAAGAGAGAAAGCGGAAAATATGGTGGTATGTATTGAACGATTATGTGGCTGCGGTGGCTGCGTGGTATTGTCTTTTTCTTTTCCGCAAAACGTTTATTGAAGCCAACCCGTTCAACTTTAAACTTCCTTTTTCCGACAACAACTTTTGGGTAGCAATTCTTATTGTGCCGGAGTTGTGGCTGCTGTTTCATTACCTGACAGGAACCTATTTCGACCTCTATAAAAAATCACGTTTGCAAGAGTTGGGCAAAACCCTCGTTGTATCTTTCTTCGGCTCCATCATTATCTTTTTCATTTTACTGTTGGATGATTATGTGCGTAGGTATTCCGATTATTATCTCACCTTTTTTGTGCTGTTCGGCTTTCAGTTTTTGTTTACCGCAGCAGGGCGTACATTAATTCTTAACGCGCTTAAACAAAACATCCGCAAAGGAAAAGTTGGTTTTGGCACACTTATGATAGGCAGCAGCAGCCGTGCCAACGAATTGTACGAAGCCTTAAAGTCGAAGGAAGAATCGTTCGGATTTCATTTTGTTGGTTATTTGGAATTAAACGGCAGCCCGCGCAACACACTTACATCTGAACTAAAAGAGTTGGGTAAACTTACCGATTTGGAAAAGGTGTTGGAACAAAACACAGAAATTGAAGAAGTGATTATCGCTATCGAGTCTTCGGAACATCCGCAGTTGAACGATATTCTCACCCGCCTTGCCGATCGTAACGTTACTATTCGAATCATTCCGGATATGTACGACATCCTTTCGGGAACCGTAAAACTGAACCATGTAATAGGAGAGGGTTTTATTGAAATCCCCCCAACATTGTTGAATGAATGGGAGCGTATTACCAAGCGTTGGTTTGATGTAATTGCCTCGGCACTGGCGCTTTTTGTTACGCTTCCGCTTTCAGCATACATCGCTTTCCGTATTTGGTGGACAGATAAGGGTCCGGTGTTTTACACGCAGGAACGTTTAGGACAATACGGAAAACCCTTCCGCATTATTAAGTTTCGTTCCATGTATCTGAATGCCGAAACGAACGGGCCGCAGCTTACTTCGGAAAACGACCACCGTATTACGCCCATCGGAAAATTTATTCGCAAGTATCGTATTGACGAATTTCCGCAGTTTATAAATGTGCTGAAAGGTGAAATGAGCATTGTAGGTCCCCGCGCTGAGCGCAAATACTTTGCTGACCAAATAATTAAAGTGGCACCCTACTACCGCCATGTATTTAAAGTGCAGCCCGGAATTACTTCATTAGGAATGGTTAAGTATGGTTATGCTTCTACCGTGCAGGAAATGGTAAAGCGCCTTAAGTACGACATTATTTACATGGAGAACATGAATATAATGATGGACTTGAAAATTATGGTGTACACCGTTCTTACTATTGTATATGGCAGAGGAAAGTAAACCGCCTGCAAACTGTTTGCTCTTTCGCTTTTTTGTTTTTATAGTATTTGGCTGTTTGTTTATCTTAACAAAGTCACTGTTCCTTTATAATTGTTATCGCTGTGGTTATCCATCCATACAAAACCCGCCACATAGGTATAAACTCCGTTAGGTGCTGTTTGACCTAAATATTTTCCATCCCATGCAAAGTTTATATCGTTCGATTCAAACACCTTTTCGCCCCAGCGGTTAAACACTTTTACGTTAAATTGTTTTATGTCCTTCAGGTTGCCAAACATGCTCCAAGTATCGTTCATAAAATCTCCATTGGGAGTAAACACGTTAGGAATAAAAATATCGTAGTTGGGTATAACGGTTACGGAAACGGATGCGGTGGCGGCACAACCTGCTTGAGTAGTTGCAGTAACATAATAAACGGTTGAGAAACTTCCTGAAAACACCGGAGCATCACAATCCGCGCAACTTAATCCACCGGTTGGTTGCCATGTGTAACTCACAGAACCCGACTGGTTAATGGTAGCTTGCAGGTTTAACGTTTCGCCCGATTTTACTTCTGCTACAGTTGGCAGAACGGTAACCACAAGGGCAGCTGGCTCTGTAATAGTTGCCGATTGCAATGTTGTGCATCCGTTGGCATCGGTAATTGTAACGGAGTAATTGCCTGCACTCAAGTTTGCTAAAGTACCGCTGGTGTTTTGTGTGCTTTGCGAAAACTGGTAGCTGTAGTTTGGTGTTCCTCCATTGACAGATACAGTCAACTGACCGTTATTTTCCCCAAAGCAGGTAACATCAACAGTGCTTATTTGGCCTGCAAGCAAAGCGGGTTCGGTAATCGTTACAACAGTTGAGTCGGAACATTGGTTGTTATCGGTAACATATACTGTATAAGTTGCTGCTGTTTGGTTGGCAAATTGTCCTGTAGAAGAAGTTTGTATGTTGCTGCCACCAATGGTAAGCGAGTAGGTATATGGCGATGTTCCTCCTGAGCCTACAGCAGTTACGGAGCCGGTATTTCCTCCATTACACAAAACATTTACGGATGTGGCACTTACATCTATCTGTGGCGGCTCTGTAATGGTTATACTTTGCACCGCAGTGCAATTATTTGCATCTGTTCCTGTAACCGAATAGTTGCCTGCCGGAAGATTTGAAGCATTGTTAGTGGAACTTACATTAGGCGACCACTGATAGGTGTAGCCGGGCGTTCCTCCGGTAATGGTTACTGTTGCTGTAGCAGTACTCATTCCAAAGCAAAGATTATTGGTATGGGTTTCACTGATGTTCAACTGGGCAGGTTCGTTAATAGTAAACGCTGCTGTTTGATTGCAGCCATCTGCATCGCTGGCGCTTACCGTATAGCTGCCTGCCGGTGGTGTTACAGTAGCCGAGTTACCTCCTGCATTATTGCTCCAAGCATAATTGTATGGTAGATTGCCTCCCGTTGGATTGGCAGTTGCACTTCCATTGCCGCCAAAACATGTGGCATCAGTTGTACTTACAGTCATAGAAGGTGCGGGAGGCTCATTGATAGTAGCCGAGCCTGTAAATGAGCAGTTATTTGCATCGGAAGCGGTAACATCATATACTCCTGATGGTAAATTGTTGAGCGAAGCAGGTTGTACACCGCCCGGGTTCCAAGTATAAGTTACGCTGCCGGTGGGGTTTACAAAGTTGGCGGTAACAGTTCCCTGTTGTGCTCCGGCACAAGGGTTATCGGTAGCTGCTACTGTTAAACTTTGCGGACCCGGTTCAGTTATTGTTTCGCTTAACGATACACTACATCCGTTAGAATCAACCAATGTTCCGGAATAAGTATTCGGTGAAAGATTAGGAATGACAGTTGTACCTGCGGGAACCGGATTGCCCATAAAAGTGTAGGGTGTAACTCCACCCGAAACAGTAACGGTGATGCTTCCGTTATTGGCACCGTGGCAAGTAACATTGGTATGCGATGAAGTAGCCGTTAGCGGAGCATCCGGTTCAAGAATAGTATCCTGACGAAGAACCGTACATCCATTTGCATCGGCAACTGTGTAGGCATAAATACCCGCTGCTAATCCGGTGGGATTAGTACCTGAAACCGTTGAAGGATTCCATATGTAGGTATAAGGAGGTGTACCGCCCGCTGCCGACACATTGAAACTTCCGTTGTTATCGCCATAACAGGCTATATGTTGCAAGGTAAAAGAGGTGGTTAACACCGGAGGGCCGCTAACAGTACCACTTCCTGTTACAGTACATCCGCTGCCATCAGTTACCGTAACTGTATAAGTTCCAGCAATCAGACTCGGATTTACATTGGTAGTTTTAAAATTATTCCAAGAATAGGAGTACGGCAATGTGCCGCCCGAAACAGTTGCAACAGCATCTCCTTTTCCTGAGTGAAAACAACTGTCAGGTGTTGTTGCAACAGTAACAGATAAAGAAGGCACCCCTGAAATGTTTCCGGCAGCAGTTGCCGTACAACCCGAAGCATCGGTAACTGTTACACTAATAGATCCGGGGGGGAGATTGGTGATATGCGGTGAATTCGGATAACCACCGCTCCATAAATAATTGTATGGTGGCGCTCCGCCCGAAGGGACAGAAGCAAAGGCTTCACCGGTGTTTAATCCTGCACAAGCAATACCAATAGTGTTAAGTGTTGCCACCATTGCTGCACCGGGTTGTGTAATTGTAACTGTTCCGCTGAAATTATGCGATGGGTTGGCATCGGTGTAAGTATAGGTGTGCGTTCCTGCCGTAAGTCCTGTTGCTGTTGCTCCGGTTGAGCCGTTGCTCCATGTAATATTTACAGGTGGAGTGCTGCCGGTAACCGTAAGTGTGGCCGTACCATTCGCTCCGCCAAAACAACTAACATTGGTGGTGGTAACGTTGGTTGTTATACCACATGGGAGTTGAGTTATAGTTTCTGTATATTGTAAAAGAGCTGAGCATCCGTTTGCGTCATGAAAATCTGCAATCCATGTGCCTGCTGGTAATGAAACGGTGTAGCCCGGGAAACCCGCCCAGTTAACTCCTGAGTAAGGGGGGGTGCCACCAGAAATTGTTATAGTGGCAGTGCCATTTCCACCGCAAGGGGCATCGGTGTGAGATGTAGTAGCGGTAAGTGGCGGTGGTTGGTTGATGGTAAACTGCTGTGTGGTAGTGCAGGCAACATCTGTAACTGTTACTGAATACGTGCCGGCACTTGCACCTACAAAAGTGTTTTGGGTAGTTCCGTTGCTCCATTGGTACTGATAATTTCCAAATCCGTTTGTTGGAGCAAGTGTTATACCTCCATTAGAACCTCCATTGCAAGGCGGTGGGTTTACTGCCGCGTTAAGCACTATAGGTCCGGCTACGGTAACCTGATGAGTTTTAGTTGCAGTGCAGCCGTTATTGTCAGTTAAAGTAAGTGTAACGTTGTAGGTTCCCGGAGAGGAGTAAGAGTGCGTTTTATTAGCTGTTAGAAAAGTTGGGTTGTTTACAGTTACAATAGTGCCATCGCCAAAGTTCCATTGCAAACTTTGATATTGGCTAAGGTTGGCATTGATGCAAGGATTAACAAACTCAAAAGATGCTGATGTTCCTGTACACATCTGAGGGGTGAAATCAAAATCAACATATAAATCGTACTGAAAATTTGAGTAGTAGCAATCCTTCTGTGAGTAGTTGTAAAATCCAAATCGCCCCGGCTTAAAGCAATCTGTCCATTGAAATGTTTGCACACCATCAACAACAATTGTAACAGTAGTATAAGTCAAAAACAACTCAAAGGAATGATTAAATCCTTGGTTCCATCCGGCAGTGCCAAAGCTGTTTTGGATAACCGTAAACTCAGGAGTGTTTTGGTGGTTCCAAAATGTAGTGTTGTACATGCCCGGTGGTATTACGCCATCTACCCTGCACAATGATTTTCCACTTGAGGCTCCCCCTTGCTGTTGTTGTTTCCAGTCAAACAACCAACAATCAAACGTGTCTATAGCTCCCATAGGATTAAGATAACTGAACACAAATCCCATCCAATCGTCATCATCATCGGTAGTTCGAAAGTTTCCGGTTACATGGACATTCATAAGGTCGAAGGGAGATAGAAAAAAGGTAGGTGCCCCATTAACGGTTTGGCGCACTTGAGTCCCTCCCAGTTGGGGAACCCAATTCCCATTACCTGGATTTCCTCCTTGTGTCCATGTATTAAAGTTTACATTGGTTACACACTGGCTATTTGCAGTTAGTAAACTTAAAAGGAGAATCCCAAAGGAGTAGAGCTTCTTCATAAATAGGTTTAGTCAGGGATGTGTGATATTGTGTCGGTAACAATTATAGCGAAAACTTCGACAGGTAAGAGGCGCAAGTTTCCACAAAGGTTGCGTAGCTATAACACTCTTTTTAAACAAAAAAACCTTCGAAAAAATTATTTCTCGAAGGTTTTACATTGATACTTGTGATTCTGTCGGGATTCGAACCCGAGACCCATACATTAAAAGTGTATTGCTCTACCAGCTGAGCTACAGAATCGAACCTGTTTGCTTTTTTGAAAAGCGGACGCAAATATAGCCGCTTTGCCTAAAACTAAAAGTGCTGTGGAAAATTATTCGGGTTTCTTTGCTTCGAGGATAACGCCATCGGCAAGAAAAACCAATTCTACTGCCGGCTCGGTAATTTTTTCAATTTCTTCCTTCGACTTACCGGCATCTTCGGCATAGTGGCGCAGTTGGGCTATCGAGGTGGTATCCCACGAAATTTTACCCTCGGCGTAGAAAGTTTGTCCTGAGCAATCTTTGGGCATAAAAAAGGCGTAGTCCTTAAAACGGATTCTCATGGTTTTTCCGTTGCCCAAATCAGCGGTCATCCAACAGCCTTTTACCTGGCATACCGATATTACTTTACCAGTAATTTTTACCTGTGCTGCGGGTTGGCCTTTCATTTTTTCGGGCATCAGTTTCACATCCACTGCGCCATCTTTAGTGATGGGTGCTCCATAACTGGTTTCTTTCGCACCTTTCGTTTTTTTACCAGATTGAGCTTGCACACCCAAAACGGCAACCACAACTAACATACATACTGCCAATACTTTCTTCATGTTTTTCAATTTGGGCTACGAAAATAAAAGTTTGAGATAAAACAGCGGGTTTTTCAGTCGGGCACGCATGTCTAAATCTTCAAACATACAGGAGATAGTTTCGCGTAGCAGTGCATTGGCGTTTGCCTTGTGAACCACAAAGTTGAACAACGATGGGTAGTTTACCAATTGTTGCATACGGTAGGAGAGCAGCAGTTCGCTCCAAAGCCTGTTGTATAGCGCTGTATTGTATTGTTGGTTGAAGTTTTCCGAAAAGTTGCTTTGTGCCAAACATAACACTGCTTGATGTGCCGCATACATACCGCTCATCATGGCGTTGCCTATTCCTTCGCCTGTAAACGGGTCAATCAGTTGTGCGGCATCACCGCAAAGCAAATAGTTGTTGCCCGATATTTTTCTCTTTTTGGAGCCTAACGGCAAGCCGAAAAGTTTTACATCGCCTTGCAGCCTTGCATTTTCAAATCGCTGCCTGATAGATGGATGCTCAGACACAAGGCGTTCAAAAGATTTTTTCAGATTGATTTTTTGTGCACTCATTTTATCAGCCCGCATACCTATACCCACATTGGCATAGCCATCAGGCAATGGGAAAATCCAGAAATAGCCGGGCAGTATATCTTTTATAAAATGGAGTTCAATAAAATTTTGAGCATCAAGCCCGCTCACATTTTTGTAATACGCGCGCAGCCCGAAACAATTATGAGCAGGTTCGGTTTGTAAGCCTGCAATATCTTTTGCAAAGGTTGAGTAAGCACCATCGCAGGCAATAATCAGTTTGGCAGTAATTTGTGTACCGTTTGTGCTGTATGCGGTTATGCCATCTGTTATTCGTTCAAATTTTCTGATTTCGCAACCTTCAAGGGTTTCTATCAGTGGATTGGCTTTTGCTTTTTCAAACAACCAATTGTCGAAATCAATTCGCTTGGCAATAAAGCCGGGAGCTTTTTTAATTTCTGTTTTACTACTCTTAAAAGGAATTCGAAGCGATTGCCCGTTAGGTGCCACAAAGGTTACTCCCCATGAGCCGAGAAACTGTTTATGCGAGGTCAACTCTTCTACATAATCCACATTTAATTTGTTCAGCACCTCCACCACTTTGCCGCTAAGTGCATCCCCGCAAATTTTATCGCGCGGAAAAACTGCCTTATCAACTATGGTAGATGAAACTCCATGTTGGGCTAAGAACAGTGCAGCCGATGTTCCCGCAGGACCTGCTCCAATTATGAGTATGTTGGTGTTGATAATCGGCAAGGTTGAGTAAATTAAAGCAGATGATTTTGGAAGCGATTGTCTGAATTCCCTTCTACACAAACCGTTCTTAAAATGAACTTGCCATTCGTAAATAGATGGAACTTCCGGGCATGTGTGTGGGAATTGCCAAGCCTAACAAGTTGTTGCTGCCTATGGTAAAATCAAAATATTTCCAACTTTTTGCAAACTCGAAACCTAAGTTAAATAAAGCATACCCTCCGCTGCCGGCTGAAACCGAAACCAGCATGTCGGGCTTAAGAAAGTAATTCACTTTTACAAAGCCATAGCCGTAGTATTTAGGTAAGTAGCGATACAGATAACCAACGTTCAACACCAAACGGTTATTCAGTAAGGGTTTTGAGAAAGCCAACTGGGCAGAGAACGGCATAAACACTGAATATTTGTTGGTAGTGCGGCTTGGCAAATTGGCGCGAACAGCACTGTCCACATTCAGCGTATCGAATGTTTGCGAACTAAATTCTAACAAATTTGGAATGGTAATTCCTTTAAACACTACATACTTGGCAGCGCTGTAATTAACCGGGGTTTTGCGGAAAGTCATGTAGCCTACATCCATCAGGTCAAGCGTTATCTTCCACTTGTCTTTATTCATAAAACCAATGTTGAAATCAACCGAAGCACCGGCACCGTTCAGTTGCCCGAATGATACCATCCCTTCGCGTGCAGTATTGAAGTTGAGGTCGTAATTAAATACAATAGAATCAGCATCGGGCGCGGTGTAAATCCACGATGTTCCCGTACGGATATATTGATTGTTGATACCTTGTAAGAAAGAACCGCTTATGCCAAACTGCATCTGATATTTTCCATAATCAATAGTTTTTCCTATGCCGATGGTGTACTGATTAAACATGTTGTTCTGAAACATGAAGCCTGAAAAATCTGCCGTATCACCTTCAAAACGAGCATTGCCGTAAAATACGGTTCGGTAAGCATCTTTAGTGCCGCGAATTAACCGCGACTGGCGGTGATGGTAACTTAACATTACAATGCCATCCCATTTTTTTAAGTATCTGCGATAGGTGGCTCCGGTTTTCATGTAATCTTCAAACTGTATACCTCTTTTTAGGCTCTTGTCAGTTCTGTCTTTCAGCGCTTGCGTAATCTCTCCTTTAAAAATCATTTTATATGCAAAAATTACCGGCACGGCATCAGAGTTTGCCTGATAATCGAAATCAATGTTTATACGGTTGTCGGCATCGCTTCGGAAAGTTTCGTTAAATATATTGTTGATGGCAACCGAAGTATAATTGTAAAGCAGGTACGCACGTTTTTTGGTGGTAACGCTATCCATTGTAACAGCGGTGCTGTCCTGTGCCGATAACTTAATAAAGAAGGAAAATGCGGTGGTAAAAAGAATTAGTTTTTGCATGTAGGGAGTCGGTTTCACAAAATCAAAAATCAGCATTTACGGTGTAGTTAAAACGGGCGGTGAAAGTAACATCCAAATTGTAGTCGCTGTAAATTTTTAGGTACTGCCCGTTGCAAACAGTATTGCTTGACTTTGTGGAAAAATCGGCACGAATAACTGCCTGCTTTCCGGTTTTAATTTTTGCCATGCGGTCTTCATTTACATAAAGCGGAACTTTTGTTCGCTTGGCTTTGTCGGCTTTGCAGTCGTTATTCAAATCGGCAGCGGCAACTATCTGGTTAATTACAAGCGTATCTACGGCATTCCAGTTTTCATCGTAAATAATCATATCCATGTTGGCTTCAATCGGATATTTGTTGTAAGCTATCAGGTTAATTACCCCATCGGTAATGCCGTTAATGTTGGTATTGGTTTGGCTCAAATCGAACGCAATGGTGTCCTGCAACACAAGGTTGTTGGCTATGAGTGAAAGCGGAATTTCGGCATCTAATTTTACTTTGAGTGCACTTTCCAAGTAGGCAAAATCGCGGTATTGCAGATTGTTGCCGTTTACATTGGTTTTTACTTCTACATCGTACAACAATTTGTTCGGAAGAATGCCGAGCAGTTCGCGAATGTTAGAGTTGCTGTTGTTGATGTTGTAAGCGCTGGTAGTAGCTTTAAGCGGAAAATCGGTGGCGCGGTTTATTACCAACGGCTGCCCCACTATAGAACCCGAAAGTGTTTTAGTGCCGTTGTTTTTACTGATAGCGGTAAGCCCGTTAATTTTCACTTGCCCGTCCACACCAATGCCGTTTTCAACCGTAAATTTCATATTCACGTCTTCGAGGTCAATGGAGCCGCTCTTAAAAACATCAAGAAAAGCAAAATCGGCACTGTCGTTGGCTTTAATGGTATCGCGCCCGGCATAGCCTTTAATGTAATTGGGCGCAATGTTCATCAGTTCATAGCGAATCCAAAGGCTGTCAGCCTGAGTAATGTGGCGGGTTATACCCGATGAATCTATCCGTGCTACTACGCGCTGCGTGTAGGTGTTGAATGAAGTTCCATTTTTGCCGGTAAGGTTAATGGAGTAACCTGTTATGTCGAACGAATCGTCAATAGTAACCGTTCCGCCCACGGGCGCTGCGGGAACTGTGGTAAATTTCTTTAGCGGCTTGCCGTAGTTATCGTAAGCGCCCACCAGGGTGTATTCCAAATACATTTGTTCTTCCACCGAACTGGTTACAAAAATCCGCAGGAAACCTCTTCGCGCATCTATGTAAGTAAACTTGCGGTCGCCAATTTCCTGTGTTACATCTTCGGTAATTTCCACCACATTTTGTGTAGGAAATTTTGCCCATGCTTCAGAGGCTTTCAGGAATGCTACAAACATCCGCAATTCAATGTAATCGGTGGTATCAATAAGTACAGGGTTGCCGTTGCTGCCGGGTGTGTTAAGATTTACAACCGAAAACTCAAGCATGTTGGTTAAGTGTGCCCCCGCCAGCGGTATCTCAACATATACCGAGTCGTAAGCAGGAATGTAAGGCATTGCATAAGAAGTAATTACTGAGCCGTCCACTTTGTTGCGGAGTACCAAATCGGCATTGCTAAGCGGAACGGGTAAGTGATTGATAGCCCAAATTTCTACCTGCCCTGATGATAGATAAGCGCTGTCGAAAAAACTCGTAGCATCAAAATCAAACGACCCGGGCGAAAAGCCGTTAAGCGGAGGAATAGCAACGCTGTTGCCGTTTTGTGCAATAAGATACTGCCCTAAAAACTGCGTGGCAAAATCGGTGCTGGTCATCATTACCGTTGCCAGTTCGCCAAGCGAAGTGCGGTAAGTAATACGTTGGTTAGGAAGCCCAAGTTCGGAGAGGTTAAATTTTTGCCCGATGGCGGTGTCGGGAATGTTGATGATTTGCTCTGCCAGATTAAAATCGTAGAGGGTGGTAGAATACGCCAGAGTAAGCGATTTGTCGCTGTTTGTTTTTATGGATGAATCTTTTACCAAGTTTTGCAGTGAAAGATTGGTATTGGCAATAGGAACTAACAGTTCAGTATCCCAGTGAGTTCTTCTTTCTTTTTTGCACGAAAAAATAAACAGGGTTACGGTAACGATGCTAAAAAGCAGTAGCAGTTTTGTGGCGCGAAGCATTCGGTTATGCAATTCTCTTGTATTTTCGACTAAAATAGAAATTTTGAAACGTCAGAAAGCGATTGAAGAGGCTACCCCTTAAAACGTTAAAGACGGGCGAATATAAATACTTCTGCAAGGCATGTTTTCCATCATCATTCCAACATGGAATAATTTTTCTTTTCTCCGATTGTGCGTGCAGAGTATTCAACAAAATTCGGCTTTCGCACATCAAATCATTCTGCATATAAACAATGGCAGTGACGGCACCTTGCAATGGGCGCAAAACAACGGGATAGCTTACACGCACTCTGCCGAAAATATAGGTATTTGCAAAGCGGTGAATATGGCATCGCAAAAAATTACGGAGCAGTATGTGGTGTTTATGAACGATGACATGTACTGCCTGCCCGGGTGGGATAACGTGTTAGCCGATGAAATTGCCAAGCTAAATGCCGATTGCTTTATGCTTTCGGCAACTATGATTGAACCTTACAACACCCGCAACAAATGTGTGGTGGTAGCCGATTACGGAAAAGGTGTTGAAGATTTCAGAGAGCAGAATTTGCTGAGTGAGTATAAAAACTTAGTTCGCAGCGATTGGTCCGGCTCAACTTGGCCGCCTTCGGTGGTGCATAAAAAATGGTGGGATGCGGTAGGAGGGTACAGCGAAGAGTTTTCGCCCGGCATGAGCAGCGATGACGATTTTGCGATGAAAATGTGGCAGGCGGGTTGCCGTATTTACAAAGGGGTAGGCAATAGTTTGGTGTATCACTTTATTTCCAAATCAACCGGTAGAATTGCCCGCAACGATGGAAGAAAGCAGTTTATGCAAAAGTGGGGCATTAAGCAGTCTGCTTTTCATAAGTATTATACCCGCAGAGGCGAAGATTACCAAGGCAAACTGCAAGAGCCGGGGAGGAGCATTGGGCTATTGTGGGAAAGGTTTTTGGCAAAATTTGTTGGGAAATAGGCAATTGTACTTTGTGGAAAACCTGTGGAAACGTGTTGGTTTCTTCGGGTTTTTCCGCCTTCTTCTTTTTATATTTTCGCTCGCTTTCTACAGGAGGGACACACTATGCAGTTATCAACTTTGGAGATTAAGGGTTTTAAGAGTTTTGCCGAAAAAACTACTATCCACTTCAATAACAAAATTACCGGGGTGGTGGGCCCTAACGGTTGCGGCAAAAGCAACGTGGTGGACAGCATACGTTGGGTATTGGGCGAGCAGAAAACCAGTATGCTCCGTTTGGAAAAAATGGAGAACCTGATTTTTAACGGTACGCGCAGCCGCAAGCCGGCCGGTATGGCGGAAGTATCGCTTACTTTTGAGAATACCAAAAACGTAGTTTCCTCCGATTACAAAACCATCACCATTACCCGCAGGCTTTTCCGCGATGGCGAAAGCGAATATTTGCTGAATGGTGTTGCCTGCCGCTTAAAAGACATTACATCACTCTTTCTTGATACGGGCGTAAGTAGCGATTCGTATGCCATTATTGAGTTGGGCATGATTGACGAAATTCTGAACGACCGCGATAACAGCCGAAGAAAATTGTTTGAACAGGCAGCGGGAATCAGCAAATACAAAAAGCGTAAAAAGGAAACCATTGACAAGCTGAAAGGTACCGATGCCGATTTGGAACGTGTAAAGGATTTGCTGTTTGAAATTGAGAACAACTTAAAAACGCTTGAACAACAAGCTAAGAAAACCAAGCGCTACTACGAACTGAAAGACGAATACAAGGAATTGAGTTTGTTGTTGGCAAAGTACAACCTGCAATCGTATAAGGAAACGTTCAAAAACCTCGAACTGCAAAAGCAAACCGAAGAGGATAAAAAATTAGAACTGGAAACTTCGGTAACGCAGGTTGAAGCGCTGCTCGAAAAAGAAAAGTTAGACAACGTAGAGAAGGAGAAGGCGCTTTTCGAGGTGCAGAAAAAGCTGAATACGCTGGTGGCAGGTGTGGGCGAAAAAGAGAACGAACGCAACTTGCTCAATCAGCAAATAAAACATGCGCTTGATAAAAAAGATACTGCCGAGCGCCAGATTGTGGAAGCCAACGATCAGGTAGAAAAACTGAAACTTTCTATTGACAAACTGAACATTGACTTCGAAGCTGAATCGAAAATTTTAGACGGAAAAAAAAGCGAACTGGCGGTGCTAGAAGCCGAGTTGAACGAAATCCGCTCGCAGCATGGCACACTTAAGGATTCACTTACTGCCGAACAAAAAACATTTACCGAAAAAGAGCGACACATTTTCGAACTGGAAAAAAAGTTAGCCGTTAACCGCAGCAGCAACGAAAGTTTGCAAAACGACTTGTCGCAAAGCGAAGGCGATGTGCAAAAGAAAAGGGCAGAGTTAGAGCAGTTGCAGAAAGATTTTGAGCAACTGAAAGCAGAGAAAGAACAAGCTGAAGTAAAACTCAGCACACTTCTTGCCGAAGAAGAAAACCGCAAAAAAGAAATTGCGGAATTGGAAGCATCGGTTGAGAAAACCCGTCAGGAACTTACGCAGGAAACCAGAAAATTAGATGCCCGCAAAAACGAGTTTGACCTTACCAAAAGTTTGGTAGAGAACCTTGAAGGTTTTCCGGAAAGCATCAAGTTTTTGAAGAAGAACGCCAAGTGGAGTCAGGAAGCACCTCTGCTTTCCGATATCATTTATTGTGCCGAAGAATACCGAGTTGCCATTGAAAACTACTTAGAGCCATACCTGAACTACTATGTAGTGCAGAACATTGAAGAAGCGGTAATGGCGGTGAATTTGCTGAACGATGCTTCGATGGGGCGAGCTAATTTTTTCATTCTCGATGAATTTGAAAAGTATGAACTAAACGAAACCCTCTCTATTGACGGTGCCAAGCCGGTAAGCGAATTGGTAGAGTTAGACTCCCGCTACAAAAAATTAGGCGCTTATCTGCTCGACCGTGTTTATATGGTGGACGACAGCGGACAGTTTGATGCACGGTCGTTAAATACACAGGGTAAGAAGATTGTACTCCTTTCTAAGAGTGGTAGGTACATTCGCAAAGATTTTTCGTTGAGTGGCGGTGCGGTAGGTTTATTTGAAGGAAAGAAAATTGGTCGCGCTAAGAATTTAGAGAAACTGCAGGAAGAAATTAAAGCGCTGGAAGTATCTACTTACAAACTGCATCAGCAAGTTGCCAATGCACAGGTAAAAATAAACCAGTTGAAAGCCGCTTCGGCAGTGCGCGATATTGAAGCGCAGCGCAACACGGTCAATCAACTCAACTCAAAATCGTCAGCCGCGCAGGCAAGCATTCAAAGTTTAGTGAAGTTTCTGGAAAGTGCCGATGCCAAGAGCAAAGGCATTACCGAGCGTTTAGCATCGTTAAAAGCCGAAGTGGAAAACATAAATGCCGAGCTAAACACTTTGCGCGAAACCCAAAGTGCGGCAAAGGCAATTCTGGAGCAAACCGACAAGGAGTTTGTGGAGCTTACTAATCGTTTGAGCGAAGCTTCTTCCCGTTACAATCAAAAGAATATTGAGTTTCATCAGCAGCAAAACCGCGTTAACTCCATTAGTCAGGAATTGGGCTTTAAGAAAAGCCAGATTGAAACGCTTACCTCGCAACTTACGCGCAACAACGAAGTAATTTTGGAAAGCGAAATGCAGGTGGAGGATAATCAACGCAAGTTAAAGGAACTGGAAGCGGTGTTACTGGCAAACTATGCCGATAAAGAAAGCTACCAAAACGAAGTAGCTGAATCGGAGAAGACATATTACGACTCGCGTGGAATGATTAACGAGTTAGACGGAAAAGTGCGCGAGCTAACCCGCCAGCGCGATAATGTAGCGATGCTGCTCGGGCAAATCAATGAGAAGTTCAATGAACTGAAGCTCTCTATGGCTTCCATGAAAGAGCGCCTGAGTGTAGAATTTAACATTGACATCAATGTGTTGCTGAACGAAGAGTTTGAAATGGTGCAACCATTGGAAGAGGTGCAGGCGGAAACCGACAAAGTGAAAAAGCGGTTGGAAAATTTCGGGGAAATAAATCCTATGGCGCTGGAGGCTTTCGAGGAAATGAAAAAGCGTTACGACTTTATTATTGCCCAGCGCAAAGATTTGGAAGATGCCAAAACTTCGTTGCTCGATACCATTAAAGAAATTGAAGACACCGCCAAAACACAGTTTCTGGATGCGTTTGGAAAAGTGCGCGAGAGTTTCATCAACGTATTCCACACGCTGTTCAGTGCCGATGACCAATGCGATTTGTTCCTTGTAAATCCGGACGACCCGCTGGAATCGAAAATTGAAATTGTGGCTAAGCCCAAAGGTAAGCGCCCAACTGTAATTGACCAGCTTTCGGGCGGAGAAAAAACATTAACTGCTACTGCGCTGCTGTTTTCGCTTTACTTATTGAAGCCCGCACCGTTCTGTATTTTCGATGAGGTAGATGCTCCGCTTGATGACGGTAACATTGCCAAGTTCAACAAAATTATTCAGGAGTTCTCTAAAGAATCGCAGTTCATCATCGTTACCCACAACAAATCAACCATGACTGCCGTAGATGCCATTTACGGGGTTACCATGGCGGAAATGGGGGTTTCGCGCGTGGTGCCGGTTGATTTCAGAAGTTTGAACTAACGTGGAAATACAAATACCACATTGCGGGTATTCTCATCATACTCTTTGCTTTTGTTATTTTGAAAAAGTAATTAGGCTGTCATATTCCAAGTGTAAGGATTATATTCAGATTTTGTTTGCCTAGTTGTTGGGGACAAGGAAAGATGTTTTCAACTTGCCTTTTCTGAGCGAAGTAATGTTAAGTTGATACAGCTCAATGTTGCCGGACTCAGCAACTTTTGGCATAGAAAAATCACTCACTAGTTTTCTTGAGTTGTAAAAGGTTTTTTGTTGAATAGGCAAGTCAAAACTTCCATACAAAGTGCTGTCGGGATAGTAGCTTCCATCAATATAAAACAATAGCGGTTTAGAGTTAAGTAACGCTAACAGCGTGTCGTTCGCCCGGTCATTATTTATTAGACTATACATTTGTTTTGCCTGCGCTACTGAAGTTCTGGACATAGTCGAACTCATTAAGGGAAGCCCTGTGTTGTAAGCAAATGCCAAAGACTTTACGAAATGCATTTTCTCTGCATCAACGCTGTAATCGAGCGACTCTGAACCTACATGGTAGTATGGTAATGGAACTATGGCCTGATATTGTACTCCGTAATCTTTGTGGATTATTTTTTTTACATCTGCTAATTCGGCAGTTTGTAGTCTAAAGGGGTTAGCAACTTGCGAAGTTCGAATAAACTCATAGGCGTTTCTGGCATCTTTACAGTTAAAGTAAACGAGAACAATAACAATTGCGGCAAACCACCGGTTTCTATTCTTTAAAAGCAACGTAATTAGGTAAATAGCGCCAATGTTTAATGCCCAGAAGAGCGGCCATGCAAACCGGCCTAAACACCTAAAGTGGGTAATTTTTTTTGTGTTCAGCTCTATATGATAGAACAGGCTGTAATAATTCGAGAAAACATAATCATTATTTTCGCCAAAGTAGTACTCGGGTCCAAAGGCAATTAACAACGGAGCAACAGTAGATGCTAACAATAACAGGACAAAATTGCGTTGATTGCCATGCTCATCCAGCCTAAGACTTTGGAAGAAGCTATTACCGATAACTGTTTTAATTATCAAAAGCACGGCAATTAAGTACAATACAAATCCCCCTAAGTAAACATGTGCTTCGTACGGTATGTATTTCGTGTACGAAAAGAGGAACTTGGTTTTAAGAAAATGGTAGGCAGTAAAGAGAGATGAAAATTGCAACTTCCATGGGGCGTGATTGTATCCTAAGGCAGTCTCATTTCTTTCGGTAAGATACGGATCGGTAAACGTAACGGTAATGTAGAACAATGCACCTGCCGCAAGTAAGCTGCCTATTGCAGATATCGCAAACGAAATGAATTTACGTTTCTGATGAATAAGATACCCCGTAAGCAGCACATAAAATGAACCTATCCATACAGAAAGTATCAGTAAATAGTAAACATGGATAAGAAATGAGAGGTAGGTAATTGCTGCCAGAATAAGAATGTGCCATACATAACGTTTTGCTTCAATTAGGTTTTCGTACACCTTTAACATGAAATAAATGGGCAACAGCAGAATGAACGAAAAGCTAAGGTTTAGCGTGCCCCCGGGCACAAACCTGAGTATTTGAGGATTGAGTAGAGGTAATGTAATGCTGAAAACAATAATGAGCAACGGATTATCTGTAATTCTTCTCAATATCATGCAGCACAAAACACTGCTTAATATTAACTGTAACAAAGCAAATAGGTCGAAGATGTAAGTAGTATATCCCCTGGTATTTATCCCTAGTTTGTTTATCCACTTAAGGGGGACAGATATAAGTGGAGAGTTGTCTGTATAAAGCACATGCTCGCCAAAGGGATAATTAAACCCTCTAAACATTAACAGATTAGTCGTTGTTGATGTGTCCTCAACATACACAGCTAGGGTGTAATAGTTTTTAAATCCGTCTGCCGAATTATGGAAAACGTAATCCCCCGGGTTGAAAACTGACTGCTGACAATAAAACAGAAGTAAGGAAAACTGAATTGCAAGTACTACAAGTAACTGAGTTCTTTTCCCCGATAACTTACATAGTAACCGATTGTACACTTTTATTGTATAAGTGAGTCAAAGCTATATATTTGAACGAATTAGTTAAGTAGATTTCAATCTTGCAGTGGTATCAGAAAATCGGCTATCAATTGTTCTTCCATGTTATAACCCACCGGCATGTTGGGATAGTGAAGTAACCGAAGCTAATAAGCAAATACAGTTACTCTTTCCCGGTACAGAACTGATAATAGTAAACGATGGCAGCACGAAAAACTTCACAGATGTATCAAGAGAGTTGTCCTCAATGTCTTCGATAAATTTTATTAGTTACACAGAAAACCAAGGCAAAGGCTACGCACTCCGCAAAGGAGTAGAAGCCGCTAAAGGCGATTACATTGTTTATACGGATATTGACTTACCGTACACCCACGAAAGTTTTCTGAAAGTGATGGAGGCGTTAAAACAGGGCAACGATGTAGTGGTAGGCATAAGAAGCGAAGAGTACTATACACACTTGCCTAAATCACGGGTGTACATTTCAAAGTTTTTGCGCTCGCTTATTCGTTTTTTTCTGAGAATACCTACCGATGACACTCAGTGCGGATTAAAAGGATTTAACCAAAAGGGGAGGGAGGTTTTCCTAAGCACTACCATTAACCGGCACCTGTTCGATTTAGAGTTTGTTTTTCTTTCGGCACGTAAAAAACTAAAAATTAAAACTGTGGAAGTGGAACTTCGCCCCGAAGTAGTGCTATCACAAATGAACTGGAAAATATTGCTGCAAGAGTTCGGCAACTTTTTGAAGATATTCGCGAAGTCAATAACCAATTAGTAATGACCAATAACCAATATTCAATTTTCAATAATTAAAGCATGGCATATAAACTATCACAAAAGCATACAGGCAAACGCGCATTCATAACCGGAGGCGGAGGCAGCTTAGGCAGGGCATTAGCAATAGCTTTAGCTAAAGACGGTTGGACAGTTGGCATTACCGATATAAAAGATGAAGCACTCGCAGAGTCGAAAAGGCTGATTGAGGAGGCAGGGGGCAAAGCGCTTACCTACAAATTCGATGTAGCTGACCGCCATGAATACAAAAAAGCCTTCGATGATTTTATCTCCAATTCGGGCGGCATTGATTTACTCATTAACAATGCGGGCGTAGGCGATGGCGGTTTGTTTGGAGAGTATGATTTGGAGCACTGGGACTGGATAACAGGCATTAACCAAATGGCGGCTGTGTACGGTTCGCATTATGCCGTGCCGCTTATGAAAAAGCAAGGCAGCGGACACATTATTTCTGTTGCCAGTGCGGCAGGCATTGCCAACATGCCCAACATGAGCATGTATAATGTTACCAAAGCGGCTGTTATATCGTTAATGGAATCGCTTTATGCAGAGTTGGCTCCTTTTAATGTGCAAACGAGTGTGGTGTGTCCTACTTTTTTCCGCAGCAACATTATGCAGCACAACCGGGGCGATGAAAAAGCTACTTCTATCGGGCAGCATATCATCAACAAAGCTAAATACGGACCCGATGAAATTGCCGATTACATATTAAAACAAGCAGGTAAAAACGAATTCTACATTCTGCATCCTTATCAGGCACGTTTAGTGTTTAACGTAAAGAGGTTAATCCCTCGTCTGTTTCTGAAAATAAAAGCCAATCAGTTTGCCAAGAAAGACTGGGTGCGACAGGCAATGAAAATTAAGTTCTGAAGTTACTTTCTCGGCAACCAATTCATTTCCTCAGCCCCTAAGTCCTTTGCCATTTTGCGCGATAGCGTAAATAAAAAATCGGAAAGGCGATTGAGGTATTTAATGGCAATAAGCGGTATCTCGGAACTATGATGCAGCGCCACACAAAGTCGTTCCGCTCTGCGGCAAACGGTGCGCGCAATGTGGCAGTACGATACATGCACATGTCCTCCGGGTAGAATAAAATTCCGCAGCGGCTCTAATTGCAAATCCATTGCGTCAATTGTTTTTTCCAATAACTCCACATCACTTTCGTGCAGGTCGGGTGTTTTCAGTTTTGCATTCTGTGGGTCGGCAGCCAATGATGACCCAAGCGTAAAAAGCCTGTCCTGAATTTCTTTGAGTAACTCTTTCTGCTTTGTATCGGTACTTACATCGCGCAATAAACCTATCCAACTGTTCAGTTCATCTACCGTTCCGTAGGCATCAATACGCAGTTCGCTTTTAAGCACACGCCTTCCGCCAAACAACGAGGTTTCGCCTACATCACCGGTTTTAGTATAAATCTTCATGGTTTATTTTTTGAAAAACTGAGTAATTGAATTGATAAAGTAAGGCGTTTATCCTTCATTCATTACTCATTACTCATCGCTCATCGCTCATTGCAGGCTCGCCACTGCCTCGTTCACCACATCGCTCTCTATTAAACCATCGCGCAGCCGCACAATACGTCTGGCATGTTTGGCAATATCTTCTTCGTGCGTAACTACAATAATGGTGTTGCCTCCCGCACTTATCTCTTCAAAAATGTTCATGATTTCGTGCGAAGTTTTGGTGTCGAGATTGCCTGTTGGCTCATCGGCAAGAATAATGGAAGGATTATTGACCAATGCCCTGGCAATAGCCACCCGTTGCCTTTGTCCGCCCGAAAGTTCGTTGGGTTTGTGGTGCATGCGGTCAGCCAAGCCTACCATTTGCATCACTTTTTCGGCACGCTCATTTCGTTCTGCTTTACTCACTCCGGCATACACCATTGGCAAGGCAACGTTCTCCAACGCAGTAAGGCGCGGAAGAAGATTGAAAGTTTGAAAGATAAACCCAATCTCTTTGTTGCGAACCCGCGCCAATTCATCATCGGTCATTTCGCTCACTTCGGTTCCGTTCAGTTTGTAAGAACCGGAGGTGGGGGTATCTAAGCAGCCGAGAATATTCATGAGCGTTGATTTGCCGGAGCCGGAAGGTCCCATCAGCGCCACATACTCGTTCTTTTCAATAGCTACCGAAACATTTTTTAATGCTTCAATCAACTGGCTGCCCATAAGGTACTCCTTGCGGATGTTCTTAATATCAATAATCGGCATGGAGTTACTTCTTAATTACTTTGGGTACTTTAAAATAATCGGAGTCCTTTTGCGGAGCATTGAGCAGGGCTTCTTCTTTGCTTACCATGTCTTTAATGGCATCTTTTCGCAACACATTTTTTTCATCAGTCATGTATATGAGCGGCTCTACCCCATCTACATTAACTTCCTGCAATTTTTCTACCAAATTCAATATTCCCTGAAGGTCTTTTTTCAGTTTTTCCTTTTCGCTTTCGCCAAACTCCAACTTGCTTAATTCAGCCAAACGCTCCACTAATTCATTATCTATGTTCATGTATGAATTATTTTATTTTCGCGAGCCAAACCTACATTAAAATCAGCATCTGCACTAATGGCTAAACAAATTACAGTGAGCGGAGTTCGACCCACCGGGCGACAGCATTTGGGCAACTACTTTGGAGCGGTACTGAACTTTGTAAAAATGCAGGAAGAATACAACGGTTATTTTTTTGTTGCCGATTACCATTCGCTTACCACGCATCCGAAACCGGAGGATTTAAAAGCCAACGTAAAGCAGATTGTGGTGGAATACCTTGCCTGCGGTGTTGACCCGAATAAATGCATCCTTTACCTGCAAAGCGATTTGCCGCAAATACCGGAGTTGTATCTCATCTTTAACATGTTTGCCTACTTAGGCGAATTGGAGCGTGCTGCCACATTTAAAGAAAAAGTACGCTCGCAGCCGAACAACGTAAATGCCGGGTTGCTAACCTATCCGGTGCTGATGGCGGTGGATATTGTAATTCACAAAGCGGCAAAAGTGCCGGTGGGGAAAGACCAGCAACAGCACTTGGAAATGACCCGCGATTTTGTAGCTCGTTTCAACAACCTGTATGGCGTTCAGTATTTCC
Organism: Chitinophagales bacterium; assembly: GCA_026129525.1. Classification (GTDB taxonomy): domain Bacteria; phylum Bacteroidota; class Bacteroidia; order Chitinophagales; family LD1; genus Bog-950. The sequence goes on from JAHCHW010000007.1 coordinate 153,099, forward strand.
CCGAACCGGAAGCCTTCAACTACGATTCGAGTTTAATTTCCATTCCCAGTTTGGATGGCGAAGGCAAAATGAGCAAGAGCAAAGGCGAGCATACTTGTATTTATTTAGCAGATGAGCCGGAAGCGCTTCGCAAAAAAATTATGCGTGCCAAAACCGATACGGGGCCTACCGTTCCCAATTCACCCAAACCGCAGGAAATTCAAAACCTTTTCGATTTAATGCGTTTGGTGAGCTCTTCGGATACTGTTCGCTTTTTTGATGACAAATACAACGACTGTACCATTCGCTATGGCGATATGAAAAAGCAGTTAGCGGAAGATATGGTAAACTATCTTACACCCATTCGCATAAAAATTGAAGAACTGAGCGCCAACGATAAGTTGCTGAACGAAATTATAAATGACGGAGGCAACAAAGCACGGCAAAGCGCGGCACAAACCCTGAAAGATGTAAGGGAAATTATAGGGATAAAAAGTTTCGGAGAGTAAAACAATTTTTATTTTCGGGCACACACTGTTAAAGGCGGCTCACACAACCGCTGCCCACAAAAAAATATTATGGCGAAGAAAGCAGCAGCACCTAAAAAACCGATTAAGCACATAGCTATTGCCGGTAACATTGGCGCAGGAAAAACCACTTTAACCAAAATTCTTTCGAAACATTTTGCATGGCTGCCGCATTTTGAGGATGTAGAAAACAACCCGTACCTGAACGATTTTTACGAGGATATGCCCCGTTGGTCGTTCAACCTGCAGGTGTATTTTCTCAACTCGCGCTTTCGCCAGATTATTGAAATACAGAAAGGGGAAGAAGTAGTAATACAGGACAGAACCATTCATGAAGATGCCATGATATTTGCCCCAAACCTGCATTCGATGGGGTTAATGAGCACGCGCGATTTTGAAAACTACACGAAACTGTACGAAACTATTTCATCGCTTATTAGCCCGCCCGATTTGCTTATTTACCTCAAAGCCTCTGTGCCTGCACTTGTAAATCAAATTCAAAAGCGCGGACGCGAATACGAAGACAACCTTCGCCTTGATTATCTCCGCAGACTGAACGAGTATTACGAAAAGTGGATTTCGGGGTACAAAGACGGACGGCTGCTGATTATAGATGTGGACCAATGCAATTTTGCCGAAGAAGACGAAGCCAAAGCCGAAGTAGTAAATAAGGTTAGTGCTGAACTTTACGGCTTGTTCTGATTTTTCCCGAAAATATTTTCTCTCATGTCCGGCAACCGAGTAGCCGTTTTTCGCAAAGTAACGTTTAATGCTGCTCATAGACTTTACAACAAAAGTTGGAGCGATGAGCAAAACCGCAAAGTATTCGGCTTATGCGCCAACGAGCACTATCACGGACACAACTATCGCTTAGACGTAAAAGTGATTGGAGAAATAGACCCCGAAACCGGTTACGTTATTAACCTTGATGATTTAAAACGAATAATTCAAGAGGAAGTACACAACCGCTTCGACCACCACAACCTTAATTTAGATTGTCCGGAGTTTAAAGACTTGAATCCTACAGGCGAAAACATTGTGGTTGTAATTTACCAAATGCTGCGAGCGCGTTTAGAGGCTAAGTACGATTTGCAAATCCGTTTATGGGAAACCGAGCGGAATTACTTTGAATACCCGGTTTGATGCCATAGCGTAATTTACAACCGCTTGCACCTTATCAACATCTGCTTGTTGTAACCTTTTACACACTTGGCTGCATTCTTCAATGCCATTCGCCATAAATGCACTAAACTTGTAGGTATCAAACTGTATAGAATGGTAAGAGCAATAGTTACTTTTCTTTTTTCCTGTTTTTTATCGGTGGTTTTGGCGCAACAGGCAACCAAACTCGATTTACGGCTTTGGCTTAGGCTGCAAAATGGCGATGTGCGCAACAGTAACATGTCTTTATTAGTGCAAGGCAATCCTGCTGCAATCAAACAACTGACCGAACAGTACGGAGGTATTTACAAAACAGGTATTGACGATATCTCTTCCATAGAAATTCCGGAAAAAAGTCTTATTAAGTTTTCCGAAAATCCGGCAGTAGTTAAAATTGAAAACACACAAGCAAAGGGAACTTTGCTGATGGATACTGCACGATTGCGGAATAATATTGATAGTGTTCATAGTGGATTTGCCCCGCTTACCGACTCGCTTAAGGGTAAAGGAGTGATTGTTGGAATTATAGACGGAGGTATCTACTGGCAACACATGGATTTTAGGAATAATGATGCCAATAACACTACCCGCATCCGCTACATTTGGGATCAGGTTGTTACCGGAAGTCCTGCTCCGCTCCCGTACAACTATGGCAGGCAGTGCGATTGGTTTGATTTAAACAGCAATTCCTGTTTTCATGTTCCGCCTTCAAGCGATTTCGGACACGGCACTTGTGTGGCAGGGATTGCAGCAGGCAACAGTAATTCAACATTAGGCACTGCTTATGCCAAGAAGCTGAAGGGAGTAGCACCACAAGCAGAGATAATTGCTGTGCGAGTTAAAAACGACCAAAACTTTTTGGCAAATGTGGCTGATGCTGTTGACTATATTTTTAAGAAGGCCGATGCAATGGGAAAACCTTGTGTAATCAATACCAGTATTGGCACCTACTACGGCTCGCACGATGCTCAGGATTTATCGAGCAAAATGATTGATGCGCTTTTAGCGCAGCGCAACGGGCGGGTGCTGGTAGCTGCTGCGGGAAATGCTGGAGAAATCAAGCACCATCTTTCATATTCTATTCCTTCCGATTCTGCCTATACCTACTTTAAGTTTAATGCTACTTACAATGAAGTGTATTTCGACCTATGGGCAGATACTGCTGATTTTAACAACGCCTACTTTTTGGTAGGATGCAGCGATAAATTCGGTACCGAATTGGGACGCATTCCATATTTGAATGTACTAACCGATTTTCCCAATCTGCAACAAGGCGTTGGGATTATTAAAAGCCAAACCTTAACCGGCTTAGGAAACATAAACATGCAGGTTACACTCGATGGCGGGCGTTACCATGTAGAGTTTCTGGTTTATCCCACTGTAAATTCACATTTGTGGCGCTTGCAAACAAAGGGCAGCGGCAAGTTCGATTTGTGGAGCAGCGCTGCTTTAATTGGCAGTGCCGATATGGTTTCGCAATTAGAAACCGGTGATACGGCTAATCCTTTTGCGTACATACAATCAGTTCATTACCGTCATCCCGATACATTGAAGACAATGGTTTCATCGTGGCAAAACAGCGACAGGGTGATTACCGTAGGCAACTATTCAAACCGGGCAGGTTACTTAGACCGCGATGGAAATTATGTTGACCTGCTTGTACCGCCTTACAACGAAGTAGTAGGCAAACGCTTTTCCACTTCCAGTTTTGGACCCACGCGAGATATGCGGCTTAAGCCCGATATAATGGCAACCGGCAGTACTACTATTGCCACGGGCGAAGCGGCATTTATTGCAGCGGCAACTTCGGCAAGTAATAGGGTTAAAGTTTACATTACACAAAAGCACATTCGCAACGGGGGCACTTCAATGGCATCGCCAATAGTGGCAGGTATTGCTGCCTTGTATTTACAAAAACGACCAACGGCTACTTACGAGGAGATTAAGCAAGCTATTATCTGCACGGCTGTTAAGGATAATTTTACAGGGCAAAATGCCGGCTATGAATACGGCAACGGCAAAGTGAATGCTTTTGCCGCACTTACGCGCGCTAATTGCATAGTGTTTGGTGTAAAAGATACCGCCTGCCTTAACTATACTCCTCTCGCAACAGTTGATACCGGAGGATGTGTTGCCAAAGTTTACGGATGTATGGACAGTACCGCTTTAAACTATAACCCGCTGGCAAATATTGCCGATGGCAGTTGCAGCTATTCTATAGGTATTAACAACATTTCTACCGATGGAATAAGTGTTGCCGTTGTGCCCAATCCTTTTGGCAGCACCGCAACATTTATTTTGAGAAACGCCAATACTGCTTTTGTTTCGGGAGAAATAAAAATTATCAATCAGTTAGGCGAAACGGTTGATGCTTTTGAAGTGAACACTTCCGCTACCACCTATACTTATCGCAATACCAAACTGGCTGCGGGTATTTATTACTACTTGCTTGTTGCTCAAAACAAAACATTAGCAGGAGGAAAATTGGTAATTGAAAAACATTGATTTATGAAACGAGTTTCCATACTAAATAGCGGAGATATTCAGCAGAAAACAGTTCGCATTGCCTACCAAATTGTAGAGAACAACTACGATGAAAAGGAACTTATCCTTGTAGGAATAAAGCCAAACGGATTAAAGTACGCTTCGCAGTTGAAAAAGCAAATAGAAAGCATCAACGGTATTAAAGTTCGCCTTATAGCACTTTCACTAAACAAGGATAATCCTCTTGGGCAAGAGATTGTTTTGGAAGATACCGTTTCACTGAATGGTAAAACCGTGATAGTGGTGGACGATGTAGCCAATACCGGAAAAACAATGTATTACGCACTTAAACCCATTATGGAGTTTTCGCCTAAAAAGGTGCAGGCGGTTGTATTGGTTGACAGGCAACACAAACTGTTTCCTGTTACGCCCGATTTTGTAGGGCTGAGCCTTTCTACTACTTTGCAAGAACACATTCTTGTAGAGTTTAAAGAAAAAGGAGAGAGTGCCGCCTACTTAATGTAATACACAACCTCACTGCCATACTCTTAGAATAATCCTCCCTGATTCCCCTTTTTGCCGGCTTTAGGGTTTACATCCAGTTCAATGGTGGTGCCTATTTCCACTTCATCGGGCATTTTATTTATCTCGTGTATTTTGCCTGAAATATCAAACTGTGTTAAACGATTACCGAGCGCTTTCCAGCCTTTTACATCAATTAGGTCGTTCAGTTTTACTTCTTCTTCCACCTTCTCTTTCGCTTTCCCTTTCAGTACATTGAATTTTACCCAGGCTTCATTTGCTCCGGTAAATATGTGCAGCACCGATTTTGGGTGTTCGGTAATAATGGATGTTTTGTATTTCTCGGTTTTGAGTTCTACAATAAAGCGCTTTACGAAGTATTCTTTTTTATCGCCATCGTAATACACCGCACTGTATGGTTTTTCCGGATTGAATTTCTCAATCGCTACCATATCGTCCGGCTCGTATTTGTTGGTTAGTTCAAAGTTGGTGAGTTCCACATCGCCATTTTTATACGCCACTATAATTTGGTCGCCCGTGTTGAACTCGCCTAAGTATTTGGCTTTGTCTTTTTCTTCGTTTACTAATCTGCCAAATTTCTCATCGAACCAAATTTTCATGCCGCCAATAGATGACTTGCCTTTTTCCAGCAACTCAATTTTCCGCACCGGATATTTGGTAAGAATATTTCCGTTTGCTCCGCGACCTTTTATTTCTATGGTTCCGAAATCAAATTCAAACTCTTTGATGCGGGCGGTAGAATTAGGATGCAGTTGCACTTTCACCAACTCGCTTTCGCTGTTGGGGTTTGCCGTAAAGTAAAGCACTTTGCTTCCGGAGGTACCTTGTGTTAAATCATATTCTTTATCGCGCGTAATACCCGTAACGTTAAAACGTTTTACAAAAGTACGCTTGCTGGCTCCATCGTAGTAAGCCATGTTGTAGGCGGTACGCTCATCGTTCTTTTTCCAAACGGCAATGTGAATAATGTCCTTGCCGATAAATTTTTTATCGCCCAATCGGCTAACCATTAGTTTACCGCCACGGGTAAAGGCAATAATGTCATCCAAGTCAGAACACTCGCATACAAACTCATCTTTCTTTAAACCGGTGCCGAAGAAACCCTCCTCGCGGTTTACATAAAGTTTGGCATTGGTAGCAGCTACCTGCTTAACTTCAATTTCTTCAAAGCCTTTTACTTCGGTTTTGCGTTCACGTCCTTTGCCGTATTTCTTAATCAGATTTTGAAAGAAGGCGACTGTAAACTCGGTGAGGTGTTTTAAATCATACGCCACCTGTTTTAGTTCGTTCTCAATCGCCTTCATTTCCTCATCGGCTTTAAAAGCATCGTATTTAGAAATGCGTTTGATTTTTATCTCCGTTAGGCGAACTATATCATCGGTGGTTATTTCTCTGCGGAAATTTTTTTTGTAAGGCTTCAGTCCTTTGTCAATGGTGCTGATAACATCTTCCCAAGTTTCGCATTCTTCAATATTGCGGTAAATGCGTTTTTCAATAAATATTTTTTCGAGCGAACTGAAATGCCATTTTTCGTTCAACTCGCTTTGCTTTATTTCCAGTTCACGTTTGAGCAACTCTTTGGTGCGTTCGGTAGAAAGTTCCAGCACTTCATGCACATTCATAAAGCGCGGCTTCTCATCCACAATTACACACGCGTTTACGGAAATTGAACTCTGGCAATCGGTAAAAGCATACAGTGCGTCAATTGTAACATCGGGATCGGTGCCGGGAGCAAGTTCAATAAGTATTTCTACATCTTTAGCGGTGTTATCCACCACTTTTTTGATTTTGATTTTGCCTTTATCCTGCGCTTTCAGAATGCTGTCAATTAAACTGCCGGTAGTAGTACCGAAAGGTATTTCGCGGATAGCAAGCGTTTTTTTGTCCACCACATCAATTTTGGCGCGCACTTTTACCTTGCCGCCTCGCTCACCTTTGTTGTATTCGCTTACATCAACAAAACCTCCGGTGGGAAAATCGGGCAATAAGCGAAAACGTTTTCCTTCCAAGTAGTTAATGCTTGCCTCACAAAGTTCAATAAAGTTGTGCGGAAGTATTTTGGTTGAAAGACCAACCGCTATACCATCAGCCCCTTGCGAAAGCAGCAATGGGAATTTCATGGGCAGTGTTATCGGTTCTTTTTTTCTGCCATCGTACGAAAGTTGCCATTCGGTTATATCACCATTAAACGAAACCTCTTTTGCAAACTTAGAGAGGCGCACTTCAATGTAACGCGGAGCAGCAGCAGAGTCGCCTGTGCGAACATCGCCCCAGTTGCCTTGGGTGTCAAATAGCAATTCTTTCTGCCCAATGTTCACCAGCGCATCGCCAATACTTGCATCGCCATGCGGGTGATACTGCATGGTTTGCCCAATTACATTTGCCACTTTGTTGAAACGTCCATCGTCCATTTCGTTCATGGCGTGCATAATTCTGCGCTGCACGGGTTTTAAACCATCTTCAATAGCCGGTACTGCACGCTCCAGAATTACATAACTGGCATAATCCAAAAACCAGTTCTGAAACATGCCATCTACGTGTATGGCAGTTGTTTCGTTGTGTTGCTCTTTATTTTCGTCTTTCATTGCCAAATAAATTTTAACCACATAGACACATAGTTAACATAGCGTATGGGTTGCTATATGCCAATGAGATTTTACACTTTATGCCAACTCCTCCTCTAATTCTTTTACTTCATCTTTCTCAATCCTCAAATTTTCAATAATAAACTTCTGTCTGTCCTCGGTGTTTTTGCCCATGTAGTACGAAAGCAAACTTTCAATTTTGATTTTGTCTTCAATAATTACGGGGCTTACACGCATTTCTTCGCCAATAAATCCGGCAAACTCTTCGGGCGAAATTTCTCCCAACCCTTTAAAGCGCGTTATTTCAGGATTTCCTTTTAATTCTCTAATAGCAGCTTGCTTTTCGCTCTCATCATAACAGTAAATGGTTTTCTGTTTATTGCGGACACGGAACAATGGTGTTTCCAAAATCTTTACATGCCCGTTGCGAATCAAATCGGGAAAGAATTGCAAAAAGAATGTAAGCAGCAGCAAGCGAATGTGCATGCCATCCACATCGGCATCGGTAGCTACTATAATGTTGTTGTAGCGCAGGTCGTCAATACTGTCTTCAATATTCAGCGCGTGTTGCAGCAAGTTAAATTCTTCGTTTTCGTAAACAACTTTTTTGGTCAACCCAAAACAGTTTAATGGTTTACCACGCAACGAAAACACCGCTTGCAAATCAGGGTTTCTGCTCTTGGTAATAGAGCCGCTAGCAGAATCACCTTCAGTGATGAAGAGTGTAGTGTTTAATCTGTCAACTGCTTTTTCATCGTTAAAGTGCACGCGGCAGTCGCGCAGTTTTTTATTGTGGATGTTCGCCTTTTTTGCTCTTTCATTTGCCAGCTTTTTGATTCCGGCAATTTCTTTCCGCTCGCGTTCACTCTGCAAAATGCGTTTAAGTAAAGCCTCGGCTGTTTGCGGATTTTTGTGGAGGTAGTTGTCTAAGTTTTCTTTTACAAACTCGAGCACAAACTGCTTCATGGTTTTTTCTTCGCCATGCAGCTTTTCTGTTCCTAACTTGGTTTTTGTTTGCGATTCAAAAACGGGTTCCTGAATACGCACCGAAATTGCCCCCACCATTGCCTCCCGAATATCAACCGCATCAAAATCTTTCTTGTAAAAATCGCGCACTGTTTTTACCACTGCCTCGCGGAAAGCCAAAAGGTGTGTTCCTCCCTGAATGGTGTATTGCCCGTTTACGAAACTGTAATGCTCTTCCCCGTATTGATGGTTGTGCGTTAGGGCAATCTCAATATCCTCACTCACAAGGTGAATAATCGGATAAATCAAATCGGCATTTTCCTTTTTGCGCGAAAGCAAATCGTACAACCCTTTTTGCGAAATATATTTGTTGCCGTTGTAGTAAAAAGTTAAACCGGTGTTGAGATACGTGTAGTTCTGAATCATCGTTTCTACATACTCATGCATGTAGTGATAATTCTTAAAAATTTTATTGTCGGGCAAAAATTCAATGTAAGTACCGTTGGGTTCATCGGTTTTTTCCAGCTTGTGATCTTTTACCAGTTTACCGGCTTCAAACTCAGCACATTTTTTTTGCCCATCGCGTACTGCGTAAGCTTTAAAATAGGTAGAAAGGGCATTTACTGCCTTGGTACCCACACCATTCAATCCAACAGATTTTTTAAACGCCTTTGAATCGTATTTAGCACCGGTGTTAATTTGCGAAACACAGTCAATCAGTTTGCCCAGCGGAATACCGCGACCGTAATCGCGCACGGTTACTTTTTCTTTGGTAACGGTAATGTCCACCTTCTTGCCATACCCCATTTGGTATTCATCAATACAGTTGTCAATTACTTCCTTCAGCAAAATATAAATACCGTCATCCATTGATGAGCCGTCACCGGTTTTGCCGATATACATACCCGGGCGGATTCGGATATGCTCTAACCAATCGAGGGTTTTTACCTCGTCTTCGGTGTATTTTACTTCTTCGTTTTTAGCCATGCTGCAATAATTTGTGTACACAGCGCAATGAATGTGCGCTTCAAAAAGGTGCTGTGAAAATACAGCGCGCGCGAAAGTAAAAATGCGGGAGAAATCAACAGGAAATGTGTGTTGATAAGAAATAAGGACAGCCCGTTTACGAGTGAATTTTGAACAATTTGCTCACATTTTATTGAAGTGTTGCTCTACCTTTTTACAAAAAACTTATTTTGCAGCCCATCGGGCACCTTTGTTAACCAATGGATATTTCAGTTTACATAAGCGAATTGCTGTACGACCACGATTGTGTGGTTATTCCCAACTTTGGCGGAATAGTTTGCAGTTATCAGCCTGCCGAAATTCATCCGGTGTTAAACACCATTTCTCCTCCATCAAAAGCAATTGCTTTTAATAAAAACCTGCAAGTGAACGATGGTTTGCTGGCGCAATACATAGCAGGCAAGCATAATGTTGATTTTGAAACTGCACTTACATACATAGCCAACTGGACCAGTTCTGCAAAGAGTTTGTTGGAAAGCGGTGAAAAAGTTGTATTGCACAAAACAGGAGAACTGATACTTGATATTGAGAAGAACATTCAGTTTAAGGCTTATACAAGGTTCAACTACCTGAAAAGTTCCTTTGCATTGCCGGTGTTACATGCATTGCCGGTAATACATGCTAAAGAGCGAAAACTTGAGCCGGCAAAAGAAGCAGGAGATGAAAACCGCACAAACAGTTGGAGTAAATGGAAAATAGCGGCTACTGTTTTAATTCTTGTAGCACTTTCTGCGCTTGCACAGTTAATGCGTATGGGTGTTGAAGTAAAACAGTTCGAGATAAGCGAAGCTCACTTTCTCAATTTTGTTGAGTGGTTTTCGCCTGTTAAAGAAGCAGATAAAAGGTTGCTGCCCGTTTATATTGAATCAACTTCTGAAGAAACTGCTACGAAGGAAGATTTTCCGGTTGCTGTAACAGAAACAAATAACGAAACATCATCTCAACAACAGCAGAATTTAAAGCAAGGCTACTACATCATTATCGGCTCTTTTGCCAATCCGGCTAATGCTGCTGCTGCTAAAGAGAAATTGCTCAGCAGCAACAGCACTTACTCCATTCTGGAAGAAAGCAACGGAGACTTTACAAAAGTGGGCTATTGGGCGGCAAACGACTTGGCAAGCGCCCGCGAACAACTTTCACAAGCCAGAGTAGAGGACTCTACTTACTGGCTTTACCGGAAACAATAGCGGCATAATAGTGCCCAATGCCTGAATGCGTTAACAATTTACAACACCTGTTGTTGAGTGTTTAGCTATTTTGGTAACTCACAATTTTCTGAGTGTAAAGGACTAATTAAACGGGTGTAATGGACTGGCTTTCGACTATATCGCAAAATATGTTTTTTGAATTTACCGCCATATTGCTATTGGCTGCGGCTTTAGGCGGCTTGGGGCAATTGCTCAGGCAACCGCTCATTGTCATGTTTATTGCTTTAGGAATTATTGTAGGTCCCTCTGCACTCGACATCGTAAAATCAAAAGATAATATTCATCTGCTTGCCGAAATTGGTATAGCCGTACTGTTATTCATTGTAGGGCTGAAACTTGATTTGCGCATCATTAAATCAGTGGGAAAAATAGCGCTGCTCACCGGGCTTGGGCAGGTAGTTTTTACTTCGTTGTTCGGCTACTTTATAGGGCTTGCTTTAGGCTTTTCATCACTGCACAGTTTCTATATTGCCGTAGCGCTTACATTCTCCAGCACCATTATTATTGTAAAACTTCTTTCCGATAAAAAAGAAATTGATTCCCTGCACGGACAAATTGCCATCGGTTTTCTTATTGTGCAGGATATTGTGGTAATACTTGTAATGATTGTGCTTTCCGCCATGCGGCAAAGCGATAATGGATCGCTTGCGCAGGACATTGCAAAAACACTGGCATCGGGAGGTATATTGCTGGCAGTTACTGTGGTTGCCATGAAATGGATTATCCCCCGCCTTAGTTACTTTATGGCAAAGTCGCAAGAGTTGCTTACTCTGTTTGCCATTGCATGGGCAGTTACCTTAGCCGCAGCCGGAGAAATGATGAACTTTAGTGCCGAAGTAGGCGCGTTTCTTGCCGGTGTTAGTCTTGCTTCTTCCGATTTTCGCGATACGATCAGCAGCCGCTTAGTGAGTTTGCGCGATTTTTTGCTGCTATTCTTTTTTGTAAACCTTGGTGCAGAGTTAAATCTGAATGTAATCGGCAATCAAATTGCACCGGCAGTAGTGTTTTCGGTATTTGTGCTCGTTGGCAATCCCATTATAGTGCTAATTATAATGGGATTGATGGGTTATCGCAAACGCACATCGTTTCTTGCCGGGCTTACCGTGGCGCAGATAAGTGAGTTCTCGCTCATTTTTGCAGGCTTGGGTTTAAGTGTCGGGCACATTACCGAAGAAACAGTAGGACTTATTACATTGGTGGGATTGGTAACTATCGGGCTTTCTACTTACCTCATTTTGTATTCGCATCCCATTTACGAATTTATTGCTCCGGTACTCGGCATTTTTGAAAAGAAGAGTCCGGCTGTAGAAAATGAATTGTTTAGGGAGGATAAAGCTGATTATGACATCCTCATTCTCGGATTGGGGCGTTTTGGCGGTACCATTTTGCAAATGTTAGAAGAGCATCCACAAGTAAAGTATTTGGGGGTTGATTTTGACCCCATTGCCATCAAATATTTTCATGACAAGGGCAAAGATGTAATGTATGGCGATATGGAAGACCCTGAATTGATAGAGCATCTTCCTATTAAAAACACAAAGTGCATTATCAGCACCGTGCCGTATGCGGAGCACTCGCTGCACTTGGTAAAGTGCCTGAAAGAAGCAGACTATAAAGGAAAGCTATATCTTACAGTTAACAACCAAAACGATTACGAGTTACTTAAAAACTGCGGTGCTGATGAAGTGCTAATGCCACACCGCATGGCGGCTGCTAATTTTTACAATCAGTTTCTTACGCAAGTAATTCAATAAACGAATAGCATTTACAATTTCTACGTTTTCTGCTTTTTCTTTCTTGCCGCGGGGAACAACACGTTGTTGAGAATAAGCCTGTAGCCAGGTGAATTAGGATGTAAATCCAAATTAGTTGGCGGGTCGCCTACCAAATGCTGATAATCTTCGGGGTCATGCCCACCGTACCAAGTCCATAATCCTTTGCCGTATTCGCCATGTATGTAACGGGCTTCGTTTGCACTCTTGTTTTGCCCCATTATCAGTACATTGCTTTTAATGAAATTTTTATTGAAAGCAGTGGTTTGTCCCATAAAACCTTTTACGGTTTTAGTGTGGTTTTGGCAAAGCATGGTAGGAACAGGGTCCCATTTAGCACTGAAATCGAACAGCGTAAAGTAATCCAAATCCTTTTGCACGGTACGCCCGAAGTTGGCATCAATATCGGAGTATTCGTATTCGTAAGGATTAGTGCGTAGATGCCAGTTTTCGAAAGCAAGGCAGTTGGCATATTCTAACTTTTGTTGTGCGTTCGGGTCTTGGGCATCGTGGTCGAACATCACATCGCAGATGTCGGTATTCTCAGCCGCAAGAGCAATGTCATAACTGTCTGTAGCGCTACACATAGCGAACATAAACCCACCGCCAAACACAAAACTTTTTATCTCTTTAGCCACAGCTAACTTCATTTGCGACACTTTCGAAAAACCTCTGCGCTTGGCAGTTGCTTCCTGCTTGGCTACATCTTCCTGATACCACTGTGCTCCGCTGTAGCTGAAATAAAATTTTCCGTACTGTCCCGTAAAATCTTCATGATGCAGGTGTAGCCAATCGTATTGTATAAGTTTCCCGTCAAGCACTTCATCATCATACACAATATCGTACGGAATTTCTGCATAGGTAAGCACCAGTGTAACGGCATCGTCCCACGGCAACTTGTTCTTAGGCGAGTAAACACAAATTTTGGGGGCTTTCTCCAATTTCATCACATCCATGTTCTGCTCCGGATTGGCTATATCGGCAACAATGGCATTATACTGCCCATCGGCAATTACTTCGTAACTCACACCTCTTATTTTGCATTCGTTCTCTATAGCTTTAGCATAAGGCACGGCAAAACTTCCGCCACGATAATTCAGCAGCCAGTCAACATTCACTTCCTGTTTTAACGCCCAGTAAGCAATGCCGTAGGCTTTCATGTGGTTTGCCTGCGCCAAATCCATAGGAATAAGAATTTGCGAAGCATTTGCTGCATGAATTATTGCAAGCATAACCAGCGATAAAAGGTATTTGAAGTTCATGTTGTAAAGTTGATGCAAATAAGCCGATTTTTCGCTACGCGATTCGGTTGGTTGAAAACTATTAACAATAGCTGATACCTTAGCGCTGTAATGATACAAATACAGTTGCGCCATCGTTATTTTGTTCTTCTACTTTTAATAGTGGCAACACTTTCTGTTTTTCCGCAAAGCACCACCATAAGGGGTATTGTAAATTCGTATGGTGCGGTTTATGCAATTAATTACTGCGAGAACAAGCTAACCCTTCAATCCACTGCGGGCTTTCAACCAAACCAAAAAGTGCTGATGTTGCAAATGAAAGGCGCACAAATAAGTACAGGTAACAACGCTCAGTTTGGCGATATACTCGATTACAAAGGCTGCGGAAATTTTGAGATAAACACTATCGAATGGATTTCGGGGAACGATGTAAAACTGAAGTATGCAATTCTGCGCGATTATGAAGCATCGGGTATTGTGCAGCTAATTACAATTCCCGAGTACGGCACAGCCGTTACAGATTCAACACTGCATGCCAAAAATTGGGATGGCAATTCGGGTGGGGTACTGATACTAAAAGCTGATACCCTGATTTTAAATGACAGCATTTCGTTGTTGGGTGCCGGATTTAGAGGAGCAGCAGTAGAAAATGAACTCAATTGCTGGAACAACGGAAACGGAGGCGCAAGCGATTATGTATATCCCACAAGCGAAGTTGGTGCGCGAAAAGGCGAAGGAAACGGGAATACGCCTTATCCGTTTGGTAGAGGTAAAAACGGAAATGGCGGTGGTGGTGGTAACGACCACAACACGGGCGGTGGCGGTGGCGGCAATTACGGAGCAGGTGGCAAAGGCGGTATTCGCTCTAATGTTTCGCAGTTCAGTTGTCCGGGTCCTGCACCGGGCGAAGGCGGTGCTGCCATGCTATACAATAATACTGCCAACCGCATTTTTATGGGTGGTGGCGGTGGTGCTGGCGACCAAAACAACAATGAAGCTACGCCCGGTGGCAATGGTGGAGGTATTTGCATTCTGATGTGTAAGATGCTTGTAAGCAACAACCAAAACATTAACGCCAACGGAAGAAGTGTAACAGCAACAGCGCAAAGCGATGGAGCCGGTGGTGGAGGAGCGGGTGGCACTGTGTTGTTGTATATTGATACATACCTTGGCAATTTGCTGATAAATGTAAATGGTGGTAACGGTGGTAAACTGAACAATGGTGGCAGCTATTCATTCTGCTTTGGGCCCGGAGCGGGCGGTGGGGGAGGAGCGGTTTGGATAAAGGGCAATTCGCTTCCTGCATTTGTTACAGTTAAAGATTCGGGAGGCATTAACGGATGGAATACGTTTATTCCCAACCCACCTGCTTGTCCGTTGGGCACTACTAATGGTGCAGAGCGCGGCAATAAGGGTGGGACAATAACCGGCTTGCAAATACCGGAGGCAGCCACTCCTTTTGTTCCCGTAAGTGCAACTGCCTGTTGCGATACATTGGTTTGTAGCGGAGAAATTATATCGCTTGGAGGTAACGGAACTGCTACTTATCCGCCCCCTGCGTTTATATGGAGCAACGGAAACAGTAGTGCCACATTTAATGAACTTGTTCACTATTCGCAGGTTTTTACACTTACAGTAACTGACCACCGCGGTTGCGAAGCATCGGCATCGGTAAATGTTATAGTTCCGCAGGTGTACGTCAACATCAGCGCGCATCCCGACTCGGCTGTGTTGCTGGGACAATCGGTGCAGTTAACGGCTTTATCCTCATCGGCACTTACATATTCATGGAGTCCTGCAAGCGGACTTAACAATTCTGCCACTTATAATCCCTTAGCAACCCCCGATGTTACCACTACTTATTGCGTTACTGTAACCGATGGTTACGGCTGTACCACTTCTTCGTGCAAAACCATTGAATTGTTATTGCCCGATGTAAAAGTGCCCGATGCATTTAGCCCCAATGGCGATGGCATAAACGATGTGTTTACCATTTTTGAAGGCAACTATGCTAATATTCTGGAGATAAAAATTTTCAACCGCTGGGGCGAAGTGGTTTTTACTTCGCCCGTTAATGCCGCATGGGATGGTACCCACAAAGGCAAATTGCAAAATGCAGGTACTTACGTTTGCAGGGTAGTTTACAGCAGTCCGCTTAATCCGGGCAAAACTAAAGAAGTTGTAAAAGATTTTGTTTTGATAAGATAGAGAGTGGAAAAGCGATAACTCACATGCAACAGTTTCCGGTAAGGTACGGACAAATTTGGAAAGTGGTGGTAGCCATGGTAGCGCCACCGTTAGTAACTGTGGCACCTTTTGTTCAGGCAATGCGCCAGTTGCCATCGCTACCCGAGTGGGCAGTATATGCTGTTATTTTTGCTTTTCTTGGTTTGCTGTTTTCGTTCACTTTATGGTTAGTGTTAAGCATTTATCCTAAAGCACTTTTGCAGATAGGCGATGATGAAATTTACCTCATTTTTGATGCTTCGAATTGGCTGCACCCGCGCGATTTTTCGATAAAGATGAATAACATAACTTACATGAGCGCACAAGATGCCGTTGTAACCGATAGCGTGCAGCTTAAAGCTAAAAATCCTTACAGGCGATTCCGGTTATCCGCCCGCAGTTATAATGCCGATGATTATGCTGCTTTTAATGAAGCGGTGGAATTGTTGAGGGGGAAAATTAACGAAGTAAACTGAGATTGATAGTTTGCAGTTTTATTAAATTTCAGGCAATGCTATCCTCAACGAAATCTGTTTATTATTCTTGCACACTTTCGCCTTTTAAAACAAATTCTTAACCTTAATTTCGGTCTTTCGCCAAACTAAAATCCGTTTTATGCATAAAGCACTTTTACTCTCCTTAATGGCATTAGCCGTTATTCAGTTGCATGCCACTATTCACACCGTAACGGTAAACAGCAATTTCTTTTCACCTGCTTCTATTACCATTCAAGCAGGCGATACCATTGTTTGGAACTGTGTTTCCGGCTGCCACAATGTGAATGGTAGCACAACTACTTTCCCCTCCAATCCGGCAAGTTTCGGCAATAGTGTTGCTTGTTCGCCTTGGGTTTATACTTTCATATTTAATACCACCGGCATTTACAGTTACCAATGCGACCCGCATAGTGGAAGCGGCATGACCGGTGTTATTACCGTTAATGCCGCTACACCAACAGTGGTTATTCCCAACGTTTGGATAAACGAAATTCACTACGATAACATAGGCAACGATACACTCGAAGGGTTTGAAATTGCAGGCCCGGCAGGTACTAACTTAGCTTGCTACAAAGTATATCGTTACAATGGAGCAAACGGACAGTTGTATGGAACAAACACGCTGAGCGGTATAATCCCCAATCAGGCTTGCGGCTTTGGTGCGGTGTGGTTTCCGGTACCTGTCGATGGTATGCAAAACGGTTCGCCCGATGGTATTGTATTGGAGTATGCACCGCAAGCAACAGGTTGTGGTGTAAACCATGCCGATACTATTCTTCAACTGCTTTCGTACGAAGGTTCATTTGTTGCCACTAACGGTCGAGCTAACGGTTTAACATTAAACGATATTGGAGTAAGCCAAAACGGAAATCAGCCTATTGGTAATTCGCTGCAGTTAGGCGGAGTGGGAAATGCGTATTCGCAGTTTACATGGCAAAGTTCGCTTGCCAATACCTACAACAATGTAAACACCAACCAATATTTCTGCGGTACTCCGGTAAGTACCTATCGCTTTTCGCCAACTTCGCTTACCGTAAATGAGAATGCCGGAAACATTGTAGCGGGCTATGTAAAAGCTACAAATGTTTATGCCCCATCGCAAACTGTTCAAATTGTTTTAAAAACGGGCAGTGCTGCCGATGTTAACGGATACAACACACAAACACTAACCTTTACATTGGGTGGGGTTGATTCGCTTCCGTTCAACTTGATCATTACCGATGATGCTTTAGTGGAAGGAACAGAAGTGCTGGAGTTTGTGCTTCGCAACCCATCGCTTGGCAGCATACATACCGACAGTATTTTTTCGCTTACTATTTTGGATAATGATGTGCCTGCACCTGTGGTACAATTTCTAACATCGCTTTCAAGCGTGCCCGAAAATGCCGATAGTGTGCAAATTCCGGTAAGTATTACCAACCCTGCCGCAACACCTACTACGGTTGATATTATGATAATGCCCGGCTCTGCTACGCTCGGAGTTGATTATTCGTACGCTCCGGCTACCATTACATTTCCGGCAAACTCCTCTACCAATCAATTCCTCACCGTGTATATCCAAAATGATTTGTTTGCCGAAGGCAACGAAACGGCAACGTTTATGTTAATGAATCCTTCCGGTGGCGCTACTGTGGGCACAAATGGTATGCACACGCTTACAATAGTTGATGATGACGTGCAACAAATTTATTTCAACGCTGTTTCGCAAACAAAAATAGAAAGTGCAGGAACAATCAGTCTGGATGTAATACTTAATAAGCCCGGAGCAACAAGCACCAGCGTAAGTTTGCAATTGGTTAGTGCAGGCACTACAGCAACCCAGGGCGTAGATTTCCTCTTCAGTGATACGGTAATTACATGGGCGCAGGGAACATCGGGTGCCGTAAGTATTCCGATTACCATTATTGACGACAACTTGTATGAGTTTAACGAAACAGTTAAACTTCGATTGTCGAATCAAACTTCGGGAGTATTTTTGGTTGATACGAATTTTACTTTAACCATTTTCGATAACGACCCACTGCCCACTGCCGATTGTGCTAATCTGTTTTTCAGCGAATATGTAGAAGGCACATCCAACAATAAGGCGTTGGAAATTTACAACCCCACAAGCAATGCCATCAACCTTGCCGATTACCGTATTTACAAATCGCTGAATGGTGGAAGCAGCACAGGCATATTCAATTTAACTGGCTCCATAGCTGCCGGAGATGTGTATGTGCTGGTTTATAATCAGGCTGATTCAATATTGAAGCTGAAGGCAGATACCCTTACATCATTCTTGAACTTTAATGGCAACGATGCACTTGCACTCCTTCATTTGAATGACACAATTGACGTAATCGGACAAATTGGTATTGACCCAGGCACATCATGGGTAGTAGGCACAGGGTCAACCGTTGACCATACACTTATTCGCAATTACTACACCTATAAAGGGAGTAAAGATTGGCAGGTTGCCGCTAATCAATGGGATTCACATCCTGTAAATCTTTTCGACTCATTGCAGTTTCATCATACCGCCCCCTGCGGAACAACACCTCCAATGCCCAAAGCAACACTTCGTTTTCTTGGCACAAGCGCCACTGTTGCCGAAGCTGTTGTAACCGTTAATGTAATTGTTGAAACGGTTAACCCCAGTGGGCAAAATGCAAATTTTGTGGTAGCGCGCGATAATGCCGCATCAACCGCCATTGCCGGTTTAGATTACAACTTTACCAACCAAACCTTAAGCCGCGGTGCGGGAACAAGCATTGATACGGTACATATTGAAGTGTTGGATGATAACCTGATTGAATCTTCCGAAACTGTTGTGCTGCGCTTTATCAACGTATCTTCCAATGTTCAAATTGGTGCCGATTCGGTTTATGTGCTAACCATTACCGATAGCGATGTGCTTTCGGTTGGTTTTGTTGGTGCCGGATTCAGCTATGTGGAAGATGCAGGAACGGTGTACGTGCGTGTAGCGCTTTCTACACAGCATTCCGATACCGTGAAAGCAAGCGTAACACTTGCTGCAGGAAATGCTACAAAGGGAACCGATTTTCTTTTTAATGACACTACCGTAGTTTTCCTTCCTAACTCAAACGATACGCAGGCAGTAGCCATTGTAATTATTGATGACAACCTGCACGAAGTAAACGAGCAGATTAACTTGAACCTTTCAGTAGTTTCGGGCGGTGCGGTATTAGGCATTAGCGCCTACACACTTACCATTGTTGACAACGATTCGGCTGTTGGAATTTCAAAATTGGATTGGGAAAACAATTTGAAAGTGTTCCCCAATCCTGTGCAAAACATGTTGAATGTTGAGAGCGATTATGATGCGGCTGAACTCCGAATTTCGGATGTATTGGGCAATATTGTTGTTCCTGCCACTGCTTTGAACAAAGGAAAAAATATGATTGACATGAGCTACTTGCCGCAGGGTATGTATTTTATTACAGCAACCAATCAGGGAACCGCTGTTACCAAACGGTTACTGAAAACTGATTGATATTCCATTCAAATCATTTTCAAAAAAAAACTCTGCTAACTCAATGAGCAGAGTTTTTTACTTTAACATTTGAACTAATAATGCAACCATGAAGAAGATTATTTACACACTAACTGCTATTGTTGTTTGCAATATGCTGCTTGCTCAATTGCCGCAATTGAGTTTGTATTTGGTAAAGCAAACCTTCAATAAGCCTCTAGATGTTAAACACTGTGGCGACAACCGTTTGTTTATAGTGGAACAGGGAGGATTGATACGCATTATGAGTAAGAATGGCGATGTTAATCCAACTCCGTTTTTAAATATCACTTCGCAAGTGCTTTCATCGGGCAACGAGCAGGGATTGTTGGGATTGGCGTTTAGCCCCAACTATAAAGAAGACGGCTACTTTTATGTGAACTATACCACAAGTCCCAGTCCCGGCACAACCGTTATCTCACGGTTCAGTGTTAATCCGCTCGATTCAAACGAAGCAGATATAAACAGCGAAGAAATACTGCTCACCTTCGATCAGCCATACACCAACCACAATGGAGGCAACATGATGTTCGGGCAGGATGGGTATTTGTATATCTCTACAGGCGATGGCGGTAACCAAAACGACCCGCAAGGTAACGGGCAAAACGTAAACACTTTACTCGGAAAACTATTGCGAATTGATGTAACCAACCAATCGCCTTATGCCATACCGGGCGATAATCCATTTGCCGGAGACCCTGATGCTATGGAAGAAGTGTGGGCTTATGGGTTGCGTAACCCTTGGCGGTGCAGTGTTGACCGTTTAACCGGTGACATTTGGATTGCCGATGTAGGGCAAAATGTGTATGAGGAAATAAATTTTCAAGAGGCCAACAGTGCCGGTGGTGAAAACTACGGGTGGCGTTGCCGCGAGGGATTGTCGGCTTGCAGCACCTGCAACACAACAGGTTGTTCGGGTTTAACTTTTACCGATCCTGTTTTTCAGTATTCTCATTCTAATTTTTCAAGCTGCTCGGTTACGGGAGGTTATGTTTACCGCGGAGCACAGTACAGTAAGTTATTCGGCAAATACATTTTTGCCGATTATTGCAGCGGGCAGTTTTGGAGCATAAAACGCCTGCCCAACGGCACCTTCGACCCCGATACGCTTCAGGATTTTACCAATAATCAGTTTACATCGTTTGGCGAGGATAACAATGGAGAACTGTATGTTACTTACCGCGGAAGCACAACTACCAACGGCAGAATTTACCGCATTACCGAAACCAGCGACTGCAAACCTGTGGCATTTATCACATTTGAGGATACCATTTCGGGGTGTGCTCCGGTAAAGTTGACTGCTCTTGTAGGCGACACACTCAATTACCAATGGTTCAATTCAGCAGGAGCCATAAATGGAGCAAACAATTATGAATTTGCCGCAACACAATCAGGCTGGTATAAAGTTCGCGTTTCAAAACAACAAGCCGGTTGCCAAACCATGTCCGACTCGGTTTATGTAAAAGTAAACGATACTACAGCACTCAGCATTGCGCCCGTTTCCTTAGAGTATTGCATCAATCATCCCCCGGTGGCAATCAACACTCATGTTTCGCCTATGGGCGGAGTGTTAAGCGGCAGCGGGGTTAGTGGTATTGGCATTAACCCTTCGGTTGCAGGCATTGGTACTAAAACAATAACTTATACCTACACCAATAACTTTGGCTGCGTTTCCATGGTAAAATTTCCGGTTGTAATAAACGACACTACCGCACTTACTGTTCCTGATCCTACCGTAAAATATTGCATAAAAGAGAATCAAGTTTCCGTTAATGGACTTGTGTTGCCTAAAGGCGGTGTTTACAGTTCATCATTTGTAAACAGCGATACCCTGTTAAATCTTACCGCTGCCGGTACAGGCACAACCGTTATTCAATATCAATACAACAACAATGCAGGCTGTGCCTCACACGCAACAGTAAGTGCCGATATTGGCGATACAACAGCATTAACTGTTGACAGCAGCAATGTAACTGTTTGCATAAATGGAAATGCTGTTCCACTTGCAGGTTTTGTATCGCCTGCCGGAGGAACATATTCAGGCACCGGAGTTGCGGGCAATGTATTTACGGCTTCGGCAACCCCCGGCATTGTACCCATCAACTATAGTTTCCAGAACAGTTACGGATGCGAATCGTCAAGAACATTTAACATAACGGTTGATTTATGTTTGGGTATAACTTATATGGAGCAAAACATAAGTATTCGGGTAGTTCCGAATCCTGCGAATGATTTTTTTACCTTGTTTATTGAAAGTAACAATGAACGAAAAGTAAGTTTGCAACTTGCCGACTTGAGCGGAAAAGTTTGTTTCAGCGGCATTTTACAACTGAACAACTCAGCAACAAACCATCGAATAGATATTTCTCATTTATCTAAAGGAATTTATGCTGTAATCCTTAAAGGAGACGAAAGCATTTTTGTAAGAAGGTTAGTGATTGAGTAATGAAGCAATTACTTTTTCTTTTTCTGCTCTTTTGCGGAGTCACACATGCGCAACAAATTTTTAGTTTACGTTTAGAGCCGGCAACACTTACTTCGGTTCCTGCGGTGCATTCGGGTGCTTTTGGCATTTACGACAGTACTTGGTTTTTTATTGGCGGAAGAACCAACGGGCTGCATGGTTTTCAGCCGCCTTTTGCTTTTCCCACAAGCGGCATTAACGACAAAATCTATTTTGTAAATCCGGCAACCGACCAGCGTTGGGAGCAGGATGTGTATTCGCTGCCCGATAGCATTCGCGAGCCACTTACATCTTCTAACATGCAGTTTTATCTACGCGATACTATGCTGTATATGGTTGGTGGTTACGGTTGGAAAGACACCATACAAAACTTTGTTACTTGGAACACACTTACGGCAATAAACCTGAAAGGATTGAAAGATGCAGTAATCAGCAATCAACCTATTGCTCCTTACTTTCGGCAAATAGCCGATTCAGTACTGGCAGTTTGCGGAGCGCATTTACATAAGCTCGATTCGGTGTATTATCTCGTTTTTGGTCATCGGTTTGATGGTTATTACGACCGCAGCGATACAACCGGCTTTCATGTGCAGGAATACACACACGAAATCAGAAAATTTCAGATTGAAGACGATGGCACTACTCTGAACATTAAGAACTACGCTGCAGTAAGAGATACCGCCAACTTCAGAAGAAGAGATTACAACCTGGTTCCCTTTTTAGACCCATACAAAGGCGAAGGCTTACTGGCTTTCAGCGGAGTATTTCAAAAACATATTGACCTCCCTTATCTCAACTGTATCGAAATTTTTCCGGACACAGTTATCGTGCGAAACGATTTCAATCAGAACCTGAGCCAGTATCACGCTGCGGTGGGATTGATTTTTGATTCGGTTAGTTTTATACAGCACAACATTTTCTTTGGCGGCATGAGCATGTATTACATTGATACGCTCACCGGGCAAACCGTTACCGATTCGTTTGTGCCGTTTGTGCAAACTATTAGCGATGTTGCTCGCGATGTGGACAGAAATTACCACGAAATAAATGCCGGTATTCGAATGCCTGCCTTGCAGGGCACAAACGCTTATTTTTTTCCTGACTTAGCAGCGCCAAAATATCGCCATCATTTTGTTCACTTAAATCAGTTGCCCGCACAGCAGCGCATTGGCTATTTAACCAGTGGTATCGAAAGTCCCGAACTGAACATCAGCTTTACTGACCCTTCGCTCAGCTTTGCCGGTCAGCAGGTGTATGAGGTTTACCTTGACCGTGTAACAGGCATTGCTACTAATGCTATTATAAATGAGGTGTTCAACTTTTACTGCTATCCAAATCCTGTGAACGGTTCCGCGCAAATATTCTTTGAACTTGCCGAGCCCAAACAAATAAAAATTGAAATCACCGATGTGAGCGGTAAGCTCTTGCAAGTTGTTACGGAAAATGTTTATGCTGAAGGGAAACATCAACTGGCAGTAAATGTTTCAACCCTACCTGCCGGTGTTTATAATTGTGTATTAAGCGCAGGCAAGCAGCGTAAGGCGGTACGCTTGATAAAACGGTAGCACTCTCCCCAATCTGTGAATCTGTAGCATAGTTTCACCTCGCTAAAAAATCATCCATCAGCAACTGAAGCAAAGCAGCACCTTTTGTGCGTAGTAATTCTTTCTCTTTTTCGGTAGCGGCAGTATTGGTGCTCCGGTTGTATTTTTTATTCCAAACCATACAACCGGTATTGTCGCAAAAGCCAAAGCCTTCGTTGAAGGTGTAAAAAGCAAATTCATTGGTGTAGGGATTCATCAGGTTCTTGCCCCAACGGTAGCCTTTGTAAGGTAAATTCAATTGATGTAAAAGTGTTACGGCAACATCATTTTGCGAACCAATACGCTTGTTTTGCTTACCCTTAAATTCTTCTTTTAAGGCACCTCCGGTTAACAGAACAGGAATGCTGTAATGCTCTTTCGAATCGTAAGCATGGTTGCGCGGGGTGCGATGCCCATGGTCCGATACCAGAATAAAAACTGTGCTGTCGTACAACGGATGATTTTTTATTTCGGCAAATAGATTTCCCAACTGCCTGTCGGAGTATGCCACGCTGTTTAAATAACTGTTTTCAGCATCGCCCCAGCCAATCGGAAAATGTGTAGGCGCATCGAAAGGCGAGTGAGTACTGAGGGTGTAATAACAAGAAAAGAAGGGCGATTTAAAGTTTGAAAGCGAATCGCGCCATAGTAGAGCCGTAAGCGAATCGTGCACTCCCATTTGCCCCGAAGGCAAGGCGGGCATATCTTTTCGCTCCATTACTACCGAAAAATTGTGCCGATAGATATACTGTTTAATACCTCCGTAAATTAAATGTCCGCCATAAATAAACGAAGTGTGATAGCCCGCTTTGTTAAACTCATTGCCAATACAATCCAACTTGGTTTGCTTTTCGGCAGTATTGATAACCGAGCCGAAAGTAAGCGCAGGAAAAGAACTAAGTATGGCAGGAATACCTTGATCGCTGATGTGCCCGCTGCTGAGGATATTACTGAACAGATAGCTTTCTTCCACCAATTTGTTCATAAAAGGAGCAACACTATCGTATCCTCCGGTGGCTTTCAACATATCATTGTGCCAGCCCTCAAGAATAATGATGCACACATTTGGTTTTGAAAGCGTAAAAAGAGAAACAGTAGTGTCTTTCTCAACAGCAAATAACTCATCGAAAATCCTTTGGGCATCGGCAGTTTCCATAGTTTGGTAAATATTGCTTTGCTGCGATTTTCTCGATTCGATAAAACTGTGCCCGAGGTTCCAAAGTGCGTTAATGGCTCCATCGTTGGCACAGGCATTTTTCGAAAAACAAACTTCGCCTTCGTTAATAGGAATGACCTGCCAGCCTCCACGACAGCCTAACACAAGCAATACAGCACTAACGGCAAGGAAAGAGAATGCTTTCAGAAACTTAACTCGAAAAGATTGTGATGAAGGAACAGGATGGTCGCCTGTAACAAAACGATACATTAGCAAAGCTGAAACTCCGCAAACGGCAATAGAAATAAATACTGCCGCAAAAAGTTTGAAGGATACATAACTCAACACTTCTTCGGGATGAAAAATGCGCGAGAACAGATTGTAGTAAAGTTTTACATGCAACTCCTGATAAATACCAATCTCACTAAGCGAAAGCAATACATAAAACAGCGAAACAAAAAGAAAGTAAAAGTCAAAAACGCGATGAAGCAGTTTATTGCCGGTGAAGTAAGAAGAAGTTAGGAGCAGCAACGGAACAAAAAGAAGATACGAAGCGGTTGAAATATCTAAAGGTAGCGCATGATACAGCGCTCCGAAAAATAAACTGAAAGTATCGGGGTGTAACTCGCTGATGAGAGAAAGCAAAAACGCTACACGGCAAAGTGTGAACAATGCCATTAAATAAATAAAGCAACGCAACAGTTTTACAAATGGACTTCGCATAAAGCAAGAATACGAACAACCCGCTAAAGTTGAGTAGTGCTTATTGTTTCCAACTCACACCATCGCAAATAAAAACGCCCCGCAAAAATGCGAGGCGTTTTACAAACTCTTTTAAAAGTTGATTACTTCATAATCGTAACCGTTCCGGCAAACTCTTTCTCAACGGCATCCCAGTAGGTAACTTTCATGCGATACACATAGGTATCTTCGGGTGCTTTCTTGCCATCTACATTTCCATCCCAACCGTTCGATTGTGTAATGCCGTTTGGCTGCGAAGGGTTGTAATATACTTGCTGCCCCCAACGGTTAAAAATTCTGATTTCGATATTGGTAGCTCCCAGTAAATCGAATTCAAAGAAATCGTTCAGTCCATCGCCATTAGGTGTAAAAGCTGAAGGGATGAATGCTGAGGGTTGGTTGAGTACCGTAATAGTAATGGTATCAGATGCTAAACACGAATCGGCATTCATTACATAAACCAAAAATGTAGTAGTAGTGCGTGGGAACACATATGGTGCAGGGCAGTTAGCAGGGTTAGCACATCCGTTGTAATTCACCAGCGAATCGGGAACCCAAAAGTAATGTGTAATAGGAGCATCGGAAGTAGCAACAGCTACTAACTGTGTTTCCATTCCGGTTAAAATAACTTGCTGTGTAGTACCGAGATCAACCGAAATTTGCCCGGGCGATGCAATTACAAAATCGGTGGTTCCCTGGCAACCGTTTACATCGGAAACTAAAACCGTATAACTGCCCGGATACAGGTTAACAAAGTTGCCACCGCTTTGTGCAACACCGTTCAGCAAGTAAGTGTATGGAGGAAAACCTCCTGTAACCGATGTATTCACTAAACCATTGGCTACATTAAAGCACTTTGCACCTTGCACATCGGCACTTACTACAATTTTTGCAGGGTCAGTTAACACACCTGTCTCCGTAGCTGAACATGCTTTACTGTCAGTAACCGTAAGCGGATAACTTCCCGCCACTAATCCACCAACTGAAATGCCCGACTGCGAAGGAGTTGTTCCCCAATTATACGTGTAAGGCGCTACACCACCGCTTACAATAGCAGTAAGTGTTCCGGTATTGCCACCATTGCAAATTGGATTGATGGATGCAATGCTTACAAGAATTTCATTGCCTTGCCCAACAGTAAACGAAGCCGACTTGAGGCAGCCGTTTGCATCGCTTACGGCAACCGTGTAAGTGTTGGCAACAACATTTTGCAGGTCTTCGGTAAATGCCCCGTTGCTCCATACAAACGTGTAGCCGGGCACACCGCCTGTAACACTTATGTTAACTGCTCCGGTTGCTGCACCAAAACATTCTGCATCGGTAACAACTCCGCTAATAACTATTTCAGTTGGTTGTGTTAACTGAATGCTGTCGTAGGTAAAGCAACCGCTCGAATCGGTCAATTGAACCGTGTACTTTCCGGCAGGTAAACCATACACAGCCGAATCGGTATCAAAAGTGTTCCACAGGTAGTAGTAAGGAGTTCTGCCTCCTGCCGGAATAGCGGCTACCTTACCACTGTTATCACCAAAGCAATTTAAATTAGTGCCAACTGCATTTACGGTAAGCACTGCCGGCTCTTTAACCGGATAAAGCGTAGCTGCTAAGCACCCGTTGGCATCGGTAACTGTAACGTAATAATTGCCTCCGGGCAAATTGCCTACATCTTCCGTTGATGGTCCGTTCGACCATTCGAAAGCATACGGCAACGTTCCACCGTAAGCGGTTATATCAATAAAGCCATCCGAAAATCCGTGGCAGGTTACATCTTTAATAAACCCTGAGGTAACTAATGGCAGCGGCTCAGTTAATGTAGCTGAATCAATTTTTGTGCAGCCTTTCGAGTCGGTCATGGTAACAATGTAAGTACCTTCCGTTAAGCCCGATATATCTTCAGTAGTAGCGCCATTATTCCAAAGATATGTAAACGATGGAGTTCCGCCTGATGGAATTAAATCAATAGAGCCATCGGCACTGCCAAAGCATTTTGGATGATAAGCGAAGAAGTTGGCAGTAATGGCAGATGGGTTAATAATGGTTACCGAAGTTGTTGCCGTACACAAGTTGTTATCGGTTACAGTAACCGCATAAACACCGTTTTGCAGGTTTGCCAAATCTTGTGTAGAAGCACCATTACTCCATGCATAAGAATATGGAGTGGTTCCTCCCGTTACAGTTAAGTCAATAGCACCATCGTTAGCATTGTAGCAACTGATATTACTGATGGTGGTGGTAAGATGAAGCGGTGCAGGTTCGTTAATGAACACCGAATCTTTCTTGGTACAGCCGTTGGCATCGGTAATAATTACAAAATACATTCCACCACTTAAACCTGTTATGTCTTCAATGCCCTGGAAGTTCGACCACAGGTAACTGTAAGGCGGAGTGCCGCCATTTACCGCAAGGTTAGCAGCACCATTCGAAGCGCCAAAGCAGGTTACATCAACTCCTTGTGTAAACGAGATGAGCGGCAGCGGCTCGGTAATGTTGAACGACTGCGTGAGTGTGCAACTGTTTACATCGGTTATTGTTACTGAATAAGCACCTGCAGTAAGGAAGAAAGCATCTTCGTTGGTGGTATTGTTGCTCCATGCAAACGAATACGGAAACACAC
Source organism: Chitinophagales bacterium (assembly GCA_026129525.1). GTDB lineage: Bacteria > Bacteroidota > Bacteroidia > Chitinophagales > LD1 > Bog-950. Next base: position 181,386 of record JAHCHW010000007.1, read on the forward strand.
CTCCATTTACCGTAATATCAATAGAACCAGTTGCCGCACCGGCACAGGGCACATTTATTACCGAAGCCGTTAACACTAGCGAAGCAGGCTGATTTACGGTGTACGAAGCAACAGCACTACAACCGTTTACATCGTTCACAGTTACAGTGTAGTTACCTGCACCTACATTGGCAATATCTTGTGTTGACGCGTTATTGCTCCATGAATAAGTGTATGGTGTATTGCCGCCAGTTACAGTAATATCCACTGCACCTGTAGTGTTTCCGTTGCACAATACATTTGTAACAATACCGGTAATGGTCAGCGGAAGCCCTTCATTAACGGTAATTGAATTGGCTGCGGTACACGCATTGGCATCAGTTACAATTACGGTGTAGTTTCCACCGGTAATGTTCTGCAAATCTTCGGTAGTTGCTCCGTTGTTCCACAAATAAGTGTAAGGACTCGCTCCACCGCCTACAGTTAAATCAATACTTCCGTTAGCTGCGCCCGGGCAAGTAACATCTACTTTGCTTAGCGAAGTGGTAATTGCCGAAGGTTGGGAAATGGTTGTTGAGAAAGTAGCCGTGCAAGTGTTGTTATCGGTAACGGTAACCGAGTATGTTCCTGTTGTAAGTGCATTTAAATCTTCGGTGATAGCATTATTGCTCCATGTGTACGAATAAAGCGGAGTACCGCCAAATACGTTGATGTCAATACTTCCGTTATTGCCGCCAAAGCAACTCACATTGGCACTGCCTGCTAATACTACAACAAGTTGCGATGGTTGCGTAACAGTGAATGATGCGCTGGCTGAACAACCGGCAAAGTCAACCACTATTACATTGTAAATGCCGGCAGAAATATTTGTGAGGTCTTCGGTAGAAGCACCATTGCTCCAAGTATATGTATATGGCAACGCACCACCGCTCACGTTAATGTCAATGGCACCTGTTAAAGTACCGTTGCACTGAATGTTGGTTACACTACCGGTAATGTTTAAAGGCAATCCTTCATTCACTACGGCTGTATTTGCAGCATTGCATCCTTTCGAATCGGTTACAACAACTGTGTAAGTACCTCCGGAAACACCGCTTATATCTTGGGTAGTAACTCCGTTGCTCCATAAGTAATTATAGCCCGGAGTTCCTCCGCTTACAGTTAAATCAACGCTGCCGTTCAACGCACCAGCACAACTTACATGTGTTACACTTACTGAGGTAGAAATAAGCGTTGGCTCGGTAAGAGTTTGCGAAACTGTTTTAACGCAGGCATTCGCATCGGTTACAGTAACACTGTAAGTACCTGCATGCAATCCGTAAATATCTTCGAATGTGCTTCCCGTACTCCAGTTAAATGAATATGGAGGTACTCCACCGCTTGCCGTTACATCAATAGCCCCTGATGAATCGTTAAAACAATTCAGATTGTTGTACGAAGCTACAGTAAGGAACAGTGGAAGCGGCTGCGAAATGGTTACGCCCGCAGCTGTTGAACAACCTTTTGCATCGGTAACGGCTACGTTGTACGTTCCGGCAGTAACTCCGGTTATATCTTCGGTAGTTGCACCATTGCTCCACAAGTACGAGTAAGGAGCAGTTCCGCCTAACACCGTAATGTAAATACCTCCTGAACTTCCCCCATTGCACAAAATGCTCGAAACAGAATCAACAATTGCTTGTAACAGGTTGGGTTGAATAATGTTTACATTCACGTAATCAGTGCATCCTTTCGAATCACGCAGCACGGCTACATAATTTCCTGCCGCTAAACCGGTAAATGTTGGTACCGGCTGGAAAATAACCCCGTTAATTGAGTATGAGTAAGGCTGAATACCACCGGTAAGTTGTAGTGTAACAGTTCCATCAGAGCCGCCAAAGCACGAAACATCTGTTTGTGCTACAATGCTGCCCACAACGGCATAAGAATTATTTATGAGCACATGCGATGTATCTGTACATCCATTGTTGTCAATTACTTGAATAACATACGTTCCGCCTGCATAGCCGGAAAACACATTGCCTGTTTGCGAAGGACCGCCATTAATTGAATAAGAATACGGTGCAGTTCCTCCGGTAGCATTCACGGTTACAGTGCCATCGAACACATTCGCGCAACTTGCATCGACAACAGTAGTTGTATGGTTTAACTGCGAAGGTTGACCAACAACTACAGGATTTAATGGATAAGCCGATTGACAACCTAAGGCATCGCGTACCCATAAATTGTAAGACCCTATTGGCAAGCCTGTAAACAAAGCGGCAGTTTGGAACGTACTGCCGTTATTAATGGAATACTGATAACCGGGATTACCCCCCGAAGCAGTAATCGTTATTGTGCCTGAACTTCCTCCAAAACAAAGAACATCGGTTACCGCTACGTTTGTAATAGCAGGCTGAGGTGCAACAGTTACAAGTGCACCACCTAAAAAACCTGATGTGCGAACACAGGTATTGGCATCGGTAATTTGCGAGAACGAATAAGTAACCGTTGATGCAGGTGCTACATGAGCGGTGTCGCCATTACTTACTCCGTTCTTAGTAAATACATTAGTGCCATCGGTATAAACCACATTGAATGGGCCAACACCTGCACTGAAATTAAATGTTATAACGGCCGAAGTTCCGCCACAAATAGTGGTGGTGCCGCTGATATTTCCGTTGGGCTGAGCATTTACCGTTACTGTTGTTGAGCCACTTGCTGAACACGAGTTTTGATCGGTTACTGTAACGTTATAAGTACCTGACATAGCGGTGGTAGCGCTCGATATTGAGGGCGAGCCGGAAGTAGAATTGAAAGAAAAAGGGCCGGTCCAACTGTATCCGTAACCGGGTGTTCCACCCGATGCATTGGCGTTCAAGTTTATTTGCCCTGTAGCGCAAACCGGTGAATTACTGCTTGGCGCAACTAATGGTAATGCATAAACGGTAATTGTTCGGGTGGCTGTGGCTGCTGTGCAAGGTCCTGCACCATCAGGGTCGTTACTGGTTAACTGAAGTGTAACTGTTCCGTTAAAGTTAGCTGCAGGCGTATAGGTAACCGTTGCAGGGTTCGGTGTTTGCGCTGTACTGCTCAAACTTCCACCGCCACTTAGTATTGACCATGCTGCGGTACTGCCCGCACCGCCAACGCTTGCACCGGTTAGGGTAATTGCTGACGGAGTTGCCGATTGGCAAACCGCATTCGGTCCTCCGGCTGTAACCGTTGCAGCTGCGTTTACTGTAATTGTTCTTGTTGCACTTACTGCTGTGCAAGGTCCTGCACCATCAGGGTCGTTAGTGAGCAGTTCCAAAACTACACTTCCTGTATAGTTAGGTGCCGGAGTATAAGTTACGTTAGCAGGTGTTGGCGTTTGGGCAGTGCTGCTTAAACTTCCTCCACCGGAAACAATTGACCATGCTCCTGTAGAAGCACTTCCTCCAACACTCGCCCCGCTTAGTGTTAGGGCAGAAGGACTCGCTGATTGACAAAGCGTATTTGGACCTCCGGCATTTACAGTTGCTGCGGGGTTTACAGTAACTGTAACACATCCCGATGCCCATGTCCCCACGCTACAGTCAGGGGAACCGATTGGATCCACTAACACAGCATAGGTGCGTGTATTGGTTAAACCGGCAGGTGGGTCGTAAGAGGATGCCGTAGCACCGGAAATCAATGTCCAACCGGAAGTACCCGTACCAACCGGACAGGCAACCGTTCCATCCTGATAATACCATTGATAACTAAAAGTCCCCGTTCCGCCCGAAGGGCTTACAGACATGGCAGCAGGATTGGCAGTACCGCAAAAAGAACCTCCGCCACCGGTTACTGTTCCGTAGTTGATTTGTGGTAATACAGTTACGGTTAATGTGTTTGAGTTGGCTGTGCCGCAGGTGTTGGTAGCCACTCTCCTATAGCAGGTTGTTTGGGTAATTCCGGCAGGAATATCGTAAGTAGTGCCTGTTGCACCACCAATCGGGCCAAAACCTCCGGCACAATTCGCTTGCGATTCCCATTGGTAGGTAAATCCCCCAACACCACCTGATGCGGACGCAGAATTAGTAAATGCAACGGGATCGCCACCGTAGCAAACGGTTTGGTTACTGGCTACGGTACCTCCGGCAACAGATGAGGCAACTGTAATTGTGATAGGAAACCAACTTTGGCTTTGACAACCATTGTTGCGAGTATAGAGCCGTAAAGTTTTAGTTGATCCTACAAATAATGTATATGATGACCCTGTAAATGTTGTAGTAATGTATGAAGCAGTTGACTCATCATAAATTGCGTACGTGCCTCCGGGGTACATTCCGGAAAGATTAAGTGTAACATTTCCTCCACCTGCACATAAGTTAGTTGCAGTAGCGGTCATGGTAGGGCGGGGTGGAGTCCAATAAACCTGCAACTCAGCACCTACGTTATCGTTTTCTCCGCCACTTGAGCAGCCGCTGGTAAAGCGGTCGCCTATCCAAGCCGGGCCTAAGTTTGGAATTACTTGCGAACAAGGTGGGACTACTCGGAAAGGTATAGCATAATCAATATCCTGAGGTCCGCAGTGTTGATCTTCGGCAGAACAATCGCATCCGCAACTGGAGCAGCTTCCGTTGTAAACGTAGCTTTGCCCGTTGTAAGTGTTGCAACTTCCTAAACACAAAAATCCTCCGGCACAATCAAAACAATCATCTTCCCAACTTTCGGCACGTAACATTAAATATTGAGGAACATTTTGTGCGGTGGCACCGGCAGTACCGTACTGCTGAGTAAACAGCAAATTGGTTCCACTCCAAATCCAACCATAACTACTGGTATTTATACCGGTGGTTGTGCCGCCACGCCAGCTTTGTCCGTCTAAATCGGCATTGTCAGCTCCCCAAAAACGCCAGCGAAATTCGTTGGCATTAAGTTCGCCAAATACAAAATCATCCACACTTCCTACATAATGGTAAGTAGTGTAATAGCGCACTTCCATAGCCCCATCGGAAATTATTTGGGCATTGATTGGAGTAAAAAATCCTGCCAATAATGTGCAGGTTAAAAGCATGGTTAACAGTGTATAATTTCTCATAGTATATCTTCTTTCAGTTTAAGCTGTTTATTTTCCCTGTGTAGTTGTGCCCCATTCCGGATTCTTCTTTCGCTCCATATACTGCTTCCAATTTTTGCGATAGCTTGCGGCACTGAAATCGGCAGGAAAATCATAATCGTTACCGTAAGCTGCATCAAATTTTTCAGGGAAGAATATAAAAAGCCAGTTGCGTAGTTTAAGTTGGTAATCAAACTCATCGGCAAGTTCATCACCGGTGTTTAACTTAACCGGAGCGGCTTCAGTAACTTCAGCGCCAATAAAGCGGGGCAGGTATTGGATATCAACCTTGCCGGTTATGTACGGGTTAACTGCACGTATTTTCGGAGCATTCAAAAACGCAATATACTCTTTGGGGTAAAGCCTTTGCCACATTCCTACCCGCCTTTCAAAGTTTAAACCTTGCGTATCGCCTTTAAGAGTCATATCCAACTCAGGGAAATGCGGAAACAATCGCCCTTTTTCTTCGGATGTAACACCACTGGCTTTGTACCACCCGTACCATGAACTGTTTACTTGCTCGGGTTCTGTAACATACTTTGCAGGAATGCCGTATGTTGTCCATCCTATGCCGCTTTTTGTGAATTCAGGCAATGTGCTCAGCGCTGTCCACTCTGCCGGATGTTTTTCCAACCAACTTATGAGTTGATTTTGGTAACTCCCTTTTTTATACTCCATTGGAAAATGAGGAGCCACATTTTTTACCCTTTCGATACTTACTTGCATATAATCGAACAGAGAGAGAATGGGAGGTATGGTATTTTCAGTTTGAGCAAACAGTTTTGCCGAGCCGATAAAACAAAGCAACACTATTGTACGGTGTAGAACCTTTTTCATAGTAACATTTTTACAATTTGTGATTTTAGTGTGGGCGGTAAAAATAACTACCTGCGCTAAATAATACATAGGACATGAAAAAAATCAGGATGAATCGAAGGGGATGATAAACAGGCTTTTCCGTAAGTAGCATTTCCAAAAAAATTTTTTCGGGAAACAATTTCTTTTACTTTTAGCGCGCACTAAACTCCTACACCAAATGAGAAAACTTTACTTGTTTCTCGTGTTTGCTATTGTCTTTAACGCAGCACAATCGCAGCAAACTACTTTCAGAATTCAGTATAACCTGGGCGAATTTGACATCCCCACGGGTATGGTGCAGGCACCTAATACTAATTACGTTTTTTCGGCAATGGTTACCCGGAATTTTTCAGGGTTGCCTTTGGGTGTTCAGGGAGGATTGGTACAAATTGACAAAAACGGAAACCATATCAGTTCTACTCTTTATCGGAACGGCTCTTTTACCAGTTCGGTTGATTTAGCCGATGTACAAAATGCAACAGGGGGTGGTTACATTGTTACAGGGAGTGCCAATAGTCAGTGTTTAGTAGCAAGGCTCACTGCCACTGGTGCAATTACATGGCATTACCGCTACATTCCTGTTTCGGGTGCTAATTCGTATGGCAACAAGGTGATTCAGGCATCGGATGGTGGTTTTGTAATAGCCGGTGTGGCATCACGCGTTGACCCCGATGGCGGTGGACCTATAACAAGGCAGGATTCATCAAAAATGTATGCCTTTAAAGTAAATTCCAGCGGAACAGTTTTGTGGTCGAAAGTATTCTTCTACACCACTGCTTTCGATGATGATGATTACCTAAATGGTTTGGCAGAAACATCGGACGGCTATGTTTTTGTAGGCTCAGCAACTATGAGTGCAGGTAATGGCAACAGCGATGCAGTAGTTATAAAAACCGATTTTAACGGTAACGTACAATGGGCGCGCAGATTCGGCAATAGCAATTCCGAAGATGTGCAATCTGTTATCCGCGATTCAGGGAATGATATTGTAATGACCGGTATTGACAATTTGGGCGGCTACATTTACAACTGGAGCGCACCCAATTCCGGACCAACAGTTATAGGCACCAACACCCGTTACTATGCAGCAGGCTTACCTGTAAGTGCAGGCAACCTTACCAAAACACACGACAACAACTTTGCTGTATTTGCATCGGGCGCATCGCTCAACAACTTTACATCCATATTGGTTAAGTCAAACCGTTCAACGGGGGCAGTTATGTTTGCCCGATCGTACAACTCTTTCATCTCCATTTTGCCAACCGGTATTATGGCTGCCGATTCAGGATTTCTTATCAATTCACTTAGTGCCGATACTACAGGCTCGCTCGGATTTTACGATTTCGGTGTAACCAAAACCGATATCAATGGTACGCAAGGTACAGGTTCCACTTGTCCGCATTCTACTCCGGCCATACTTGCGCAGACTTACAGTCCGTCAATAAATACATTTACCCCAACAGTACCTGCATTAACCGATGTTCGCAATAGCGGTGGCGTAACTACAACAACCATTACACCGGGTGTTGTGGTAGGTTGTAAGTTTATTGTTTGCAATGCCCCACCGGCACCATCGGCTTCAGCTTCACAAAACAACATTTGCCCGGGTACACAGGTTACAATTTCGGCTACGGGCGGAAGTAATGTTACTTACAAAGTTTATTTACAGGCAAGCGGAGGAAACTCAATCGGCAACGCCCCATTAAATGTTACACCAAGTTCAACTACTACTTACTATGTAGCGGCTGATGATAACACTAATCCGGGCTGCGAAAGTTCGCGCACACCGGTAACCGTTACGGTTATTCAGCCACCCGCAGCTATCGGGAACATTACCGGAGCTACTAACCCTTGCCCGGGAACTCAATCGTATTCTATTTCCGCAGTAACCGGAGCTACTTCTTATACTTGGGCACTATCGGGCGGTGGAACAATTACAGGCGGACAAGGAACTACATCAATTAACGTGAACTGGACAGCTGCCGGCACTTATACGGTTTCGGTAACCGCCACAAACACTTGCGGCAGCACCAACAAAACACTTTCTGTTACTGTGCAGGCAGGTCCACCGGCAGCAGTAGGAACTATTACGGGCAGCAATAACCCTTGCCCCGGCAGCCAGACTTACACAATTTCCAATGTTGCCAACGCTACTTCTTATACATGGACCGTTTCAGGAGGCGGAACTATTACAGGCGGACAAGGAACAACTTCGTTAACGGTTAACTGGACAACTCCGGGAGGTCCGTACATTGTTTCTGTATCGGCATCAAACCCTTGCGGCAATACATCGAACAGTTTAAACGTTACCGTGCAAAATGCTGCGCCCGGTACGCTCGGCAACATTACGGGTCCGGCAACACCATGTTTGGGCAGCCAAACCTATTCAGTAACAGCAGTAAGCGGCTCACCAACATACACATGGAGTGTTTCGGGAGGGGGCACCATTACAGGCGGGCAAGGAACTACATCGGTTACGGTTAACTGGACAACAGCCGGAGGTCCTTATACGGTTTCGGTTACAGCATCTAATCCTTGCGGCAACAATAGTAAAACCCTCGCTGTAACAGTATCTCCGGCAATTACCGGGGTGGCGGCATCTGCAACTCCCAATCCTGCTTGCGTAGGTAATTCGGTTACATTAAACGGAAGCGGAAGCGGTGTTACTACATGGAGTTGGGCAGGCCCCAATAATTATTCATCGAATCTGCAAAGCCCTTCTATTTCGTCCATTACTTCAGCCGGAGGCGGAACTTACACACTTACGGCAAGCAGCGCTTGTGGTACGGCTACAGCCACCGTAAATTTAGTAGTAAACGATGTGCCGCAGAACGTTAGTGCTTCTGCCAGTCCTAATCCCGCCTGTGCAGGCAATACCGTACTGTTGAGCGGCTCAGGCACCGGTGCTACATCGTGGAGTTGGAGCGGACCGGATAACTTTTCTTCCGCGCAACAAAGTCCATCGTTGCCCAATGCACAAACTTCTGCAACAGGCACCTATACATTAACCGCAAGCAATGCCTGCGGAAACGCAACCACAACGGTTAATGTAACCGTAAACGATATTCCGCTATCGGTAACCGCCACAGCCAACCCGAACCCGGTTTGCGATGGAACCGTGCTAAACTTAAGTGGAACTGCGAACGGAGCTACAACCTACGCATGGAGCGGTCCAAACAATTTTTCTTCAACGCAATTAAATGCCACCATCAACAACTTTCAGTTGGCTAATGCCGGAACCTACAACTTAACCGCCACCAACTCATGCGGAAGTGCCAATGCAAGTGTTACCGTTACCCATGCTACTGTACCAACCAATGTGGTGGCTTCTGCCAGCGTTACCAATATTTGCTTTGGAAATTCCCTCACGCTTTCAGGAAACGCATCGGGTGCCGATTCTTATTCTTGGACAGGACCTAACGGATTTTCATCCACGCAGCAAAATCCGCCCATACAAAATATTACACTGGCTGACAGCGGTGTATACACGCTCACTGCTACCAATACGTGCGGAAGCACCACAGCTACCATTGTAATTGATGTAGATACTACTATCGAAAGCATCAGTGCAGGTGCTTCGCCCAACGACACCATTTGTGCCGGGCAAAATATCACACTTACTGCCACAGGCGATAATGTAAATAACTGGACTTGGACGGGGCCGAACAACTTTATATCGAATCAGCAAAGCCCCACCATAACCAATGCCACCGCTGTTAACAGTGGCGAGTATCTTTTAGTAGGCTCCAACGCCTGCAACGATGTGCTCGATACGCTTTATGTATTGGTAAATACCATTCCCATTACTCCGGGCACTATCATAGGTTCGGTATCTGCCTGCGGAAGCGATACAGCTATCTACACCGTAAACGGAATCAGTAATGCCACTTCGTATAACTGGTCGCTCTCGGGCGGTGGAAGTATTATTTCGGGGCAAGGCACTACTTCTATTGAAGTATTGTGGGGTGGTGCCCCCGGCAACTACACCGTATCGGTAACTGCCGGAAACAGTTGCGGTAACAGCACAGCTACTTCCATTACTGTGAACGTACTTCCGCCTGCACCTGTAATGACAGCTATTATAGTAGGCGAAACGGAAGTATGCCCGGGAGTAGAGCCTTACTCGGTTACTTCTATACCCAATGCAACGGGCTACACATGGACGGTGAGCAGCGGAGGAACCATTACATCGGGGCAAGGCACTAATTCGGTGAATGTGCTTTGGGCAACAGCCGGCAGCCAAACATTGAATGTAATTGCTACGAACACTTGCGGCAGTTCATCGCCTGCCACAATCAATGTTACCGTTCATCCTTCGCCAACACCCGCTACAGTAGTGTTAACAGATGATACCATTTGCGAAGGCAGCAGCACTACGCTTACCGCTTCCGGCTCTACGGGTGGTAATGTAAGCTATCATTTTTACGATGCTCCCGTGGGCGGAAATATGTATGCTACTCATCCGCTCACCGTATCGCCTACACAAACTACTACCTACTACTTAGAGGTAATTAACCAGTTTGGTTGCACCGGCAGTGCAGGAAGGCAGCCCGTAACAGTTTATGTAATTCCTGCTCCGGCAATTTTGAACATTGCAGCCCAAAGCGATACCATCTGTTACAATACATCTACCATTATTACCGCTGCCGCTACTCCCGGCTCGCAAATTACCTGGTGGGACAGCCCCGTAGGAGGCAACCAGATTGGAACCGGCAGCACTTACAACACCGGCAATTTATTGTTCACCACAACGGTGTACGCGCAGGCTACTTCGCAGGGTGGATGTCAGAATTTGCAAGGGCGTGTGCCGGCAACCGTTACCGTAACTCCGCTGCCGGTGGTTACGCTTACTACCGATAAGGACAACAACATTGCTTTCCCCAACGAGGCCATTACGTTTACCGCCTCGCCCGATGGCTACAGCAACTACGAGTTTTTTGTAAACAGCGTTTCGGTGCAAAGCGGCACTAAAAACACTTGGGCAAGCGCTAAACTGCACGACAAAGACACCGTTTCGGTAATTGCCACCGATAACGGCTGCCAAAGTTTAAAAGCAGAAGTAGTAGTTACCATTGCCGATTTACCGAATGCGTTTACACCAAACGGTGATGGAGTAAACGATATATTCCTGAAAGATTACGACTTGGTGGTACTTAACCGCTGGGGGCAGGAACTCTACCGCGGCTTTGATGGTTGGGATGGTAAATACAACGGGCAGAAAGTTTCGGCAGGCACGTACTATTACATTGTAACCCTGCGGAACATTACCGACCGCGATACGCAGGTAAAAGGGACCGTTTTACTCATTCAGGAATAAATTTCAGAACAAGAAAATAAACACACATGACAACACTTTTGTCAGCACAGGAGTTCATTTATTTGGTGGGAGATTGCTTCGCTCCACTTCGTTCCGCTCGAAATGACGCTTCGGGGATTAAACAATTTTTGGTTTCGGAAAAGCGCAAGAGTGTTCTTGCATTTCTTTTCTGTTTTGCCTTTGCTTCAATAGCCACCGCGCAAACCAATTTGGAAATGGCCATGGAATCGTATAATGCACGGGAGTACACAGTGGCTTTAGATTTCTTCCAAAAGGTATTGAAAAAGCCGGCTAAGGGTACCGACATAGCCGATATTACTTTCAAAGTGGCGGAATGCTACCGCTACACCGGCAAATACAACGAAGCGGTGGCGCACTACAAAATGGCACGCGATGCCGGCTATACCAATCCAAACGCGCTTTACCTCGAGGCGGCTGTTTACTTTAAGCAGGGCAAGTTTGATTTAGCACAAAAAGCACTCGAAACCTTTTTGGAAAAAGTACCCGATGACAAAGATGCCACCCAAATGCTCAACAATTGCAAGTTTGTGCAAAGCGTAACCGAAGAAAAAACGGTTTATACATTTAAAAACGAAACCGGATTAAATTCTCCTTATAACGATTATGCTCCGGTGTTCATTAAGGATAAAATGTTTTTTACTTCCTCACGCCTCGAAGAAAAAGGACAAGAAGTTTACTCGTATGACGGGCAGGGATTTTCTGCTGTTTACGCTTCAACCTATACCAAGGAAGATAAAAGCTGGAGCAAGCCTGTAAAGGTGGCGGCACTTACTTCTACCGTAAACGATGGTGTGCTCAGCTACTGCGAAAAAACCAAAACCGGCTACTTTACCCGTTGCAACGAAAACAAAGTAAAAGCCAGCAACCTGTGCCGCATTATGGAAACCACCTACGATGAAGGCAGCGGTACATGGAGCACCCCTAAAGCTATTTCGCTTTCATTTGTTCAAAAGACCGACATGAACCAGCCGGGCATTTCTGCCGATGGCGATAAACTGTATTTCGCTGCTAAAATGGAAGGTGGTATTGGCGGCAGCGATATTTGGGTAATGACCAAAAGCGGCAGCCAGTGGGGCGAGCCGAAAAATTTGGGTGGTGGCATCAACACCGTGTTCGATGAACTGTTCCCTACCGAAAACAACGGGCTGCTCTATTTTTCATCGGATGGTTATGCAGGCTATGGCGGACTGGATATTTATTCTTCGGCCAACACCAACGGCACATGGAGCAAACCCGCCAACCTCAAAGCGCCTTTTAACAGCAGTGGCGATGATTTTTTTATTACCTACCTGAAAGACGGCAGCGGCTATTTAACTTCTAACCGAACAGGCGGTGCCGGTGGCGATGATATCTATAACTTTTACCTCACACCTGTTTCGCTTACCGTAAAAGGTAAAGTAACCGATGTGGATGATAACCGTCCGTTAGCCGGTGCTACCATTTACATAGCCACTGCCGATGGACATGTGGACAGCACCACCACCAATGCCAATGGCGAATACATTTTTAATTTGGATAAAGACCAGGACTACAAGATAAGCGTATCGAATCCCGGCTATTTTGGCGATTCGCGCAAGCTGACCACACAAGGCGAAAAATTCAGTAAAGAGTTTTCGAAAGCCACCGGCTACAACTACGATTTTGCTATCAAGAAAATACCTAAAACCGAAATTAAAATTGACAACATTTACTACGATTACGACAGCTACAACCTGCGCGAAGAATCGAAACCGAGTTTGGATATACTGGTAAAACTGCTGGAAGATACCCCAGGGGCATTGGTGCAAATCAATTCGCATACCGATGAGCGCGGCAAGCAGGATTACAATCAGAAGCTTTCGGAAAACCGCGCCAAGTCGGTGGTAGATTATTTGATTTCGAAGGGCATTAGCGAAGGGCGCTTAACATGGAAAGGCTTTGGTTTTTCGCAGCCGGTAGTAAAAGGTGCTAAAACCGAAGAAGACCATCAGAAAAACAGAAGAACCGCTTTTCAGGTAATTAGTAATGATTGACAAAACGGGAAAAGGGGAAAGTAACGTGAAAACAAAAAACAATAGTATCTAAAACCAAACTTCATCCACGCAGGTACATCCGAAGGCAGATGGGTGAAGCTAAAAACCATTGAGCATGAAACTCAATTCTACATTCAAACAATTAGTCGCAGCAGTAGTGCTGCTGGTGGCAAGTTATGCCGCGCTGGCGCAAAACGAACCTGTAATTGCCCACTATATGTATCACACACATGTGTTTAACCCGGCAGTAAGCGGTAGCTCGCGCGATATCTATTTGGCGGCTGTTGCCCGGCAGCAGTGGGTAGGCTACAAAGAAGCCCCCAGTACGCAAGTGCTGAACGCCTACGGCTACATTGCCAAAGCACGCGGAGGTGTAGGTTTTGTGTTTACCAACGATATGCTCGGCAAGCAGCGCTTTACGAATGTGCGTGTAAGCTATGCCTACTCCCAGCGCCTTAACGATCGCAGCCGCCTCAGTATTGGTTTGGCGGTGGGTATGACCAACTCGTTTGTAAAAGGCAGCGAACTTATTTACCAGCAAGGGGGCGACCAAAGCGGCATTTTCGATAACCAAAGCAAGTTTAAAGCATATCTCAGTGCCGGTTTGGAGTTTACCGGCTATGGCTTAACGGCAGGCTTTGCGGTTACCAACTTAGACCAAAGCCTTAACCGCAGTACACCCTTCAGAGTGCCGCGCCACTACTTCGGCTATGTAAAATACGATTGGGACATTAACGAAAAAGCCCGCCTTACTCCGGCAGTGTTTGTCCGCAGTATTGACTTTACCGCACAGGCAGAAATAAACATAAGTACCACTATTAAAAAACGCGTAATAATAGGCGTGCTTTACCGCACCATTGATGCTGCCGGCTTAATGTTGGGCGTACATGCCACCAAGCACCTCACCATCAGCTACAGCTACGACTTCGACTTTGGCGAACTCCGCAAATACCAAACCGGTTCGCACGAACTCAACCTCGTGTACCGCTTCGATGGACCCAAGCCTAAAAAGGTAATAGTAAAGAGCCCGAGGTATTTGAATTAGGGGGGAGATACCGCCTCGGCTGGTTTCTGAAACGGAGAACTGTAGGGACAGAAGTAAAACATTGCCGAACAAGTTGCTATTTCTGCCTTGCCGGCATAATAATATGCTCTGTCTCCCTGCTCTTCTTCAGGGCATCGGTAACTTTCGAAAGGGTAAAATTCTTCCATCCTTTGGGTAAGTAAACAACCGGGCTTTGCTGTCCGGAAGTTAGTTTACGCACATCCCGTACTACAAAATCGGCTAATGCTTTTACATCTATTAGTTTTTGTTCCCTCACATCGGCACCTCCGCTTAATACGTCAATAAGCGATCGCATAAACACGCTGCCGTTCCATTGTGCGCCCTCATAAGCGTATTCATTTTCGCTGGTGGAGGTTATTACCACCACGTTATTCCCCATGGCAGTAAATTCCGAAATGGTGCGTTGGGCAGCATCACGGCTCAAACCGGCAGAACGACCGGAGCCGTCAATAAACAACAACGACTTACAAGTGAAGTCCGATAACAGCGACACGATCTGTTCTTGGTCAATACCGGTAATTGCTACATTATCAATCTTTGAATCCGATAACAAAAAATAGGAGCGATTGTCTTCAGCCGATACAATATGCCCACTGTAATACACCAATATTACATCTCCTTCGCGTGCGTTTTTTTTAATGGTGTTAATGCTCTGCATCACCGCATTGCGAGTAGCCTGTTCGTTGGTAAGCAGGTACGGGTGCACTTTGTTGTAAAGCGTTCCTTCCTGTGTTTTGAAAACGTTGTAGAAATTAGCGGCATCCTGAGCGGGGTATCTCAGGCTCATGACTCCGACATAGTCAGAAACTCCCACCGCTAAAATGTAGAGGTCGGGAATGTGCGGTTGTACGCGCTTGCCAAAATAAAAGTCTTCATCAGGCGAGCCTACATACCAAGGCGTTTGCACACCGTTGGTTAGTTGCTTTACCGATTTATTCACGTTCTTTACAATTCGCACAAATTCGGTAGTGTCGTTTATATGGTTAATGAGCGACTGTGTAAACGGGCTGTGTCCGTTTTCGCCATCGGAAGCTACTTTGTTGGGGGCAGTGGCAAAGTAAACGGTGGTGTTTGCCGGAAAAGGTTCCTGGTCGGTTAGTCCGGTTGGTAGTCCGGTTAGTTTATTGCCGAAGGGATTATTGCGGCAGGCATCGAGAATGGTAAAGTTAAGCCCGTCTTTTACAACGCTCACTTTGTTCATAATAGCGCTTAAGCGAAAACACTCGGCTTCAATATCGCTTTCAGTTTCCACCACCGCATCAACGGGCAATATGTAATTCGCATTGTTGTACTGTACTCCATGTCCGGCATAGTAAAACAGGCTCACCCCGGGGTATTTGAGAACAGTATCGGCATACTCGGTAATAGCGCGGTTGGTTTCTCTGCGCCCGAGGTCGGTTTTTAAAAGCACATTGAAATTGTACGACCTTAACACCTCGGCCATTTTCTCGGCATCATTCCTCGGATTGGCAAGCGGATGTTGGCTGTAGTTTCCGTTACCAATTACTAATGCCGTTCGGTTGTTAAAATCTGCCTGAGGAAGGATTTGAGTAACCGTTGCGCTACGGTCTTGCGCGAATGCTGTAAACACGCCCCACAAAAGAAGAAAAACAGAA
This sequence comes from Chitinophagales bacterium, assembly GCA_026129525.1. Lineage (GTDB taxonomy): Bacteria > Bacteroidota > Bacteroidia > Chitinophagales > LD1 > Bog-950. Next base: position 197,317 of record JAHCHW010000007.1, read on the forward strand.
AGTGTTTTGGGGTTTAGCATTACAATTTCCTTCTTTCTTTTTGTACGGATAAATATAAGCGCTTTTGGTTCAGATAAGTCGTTTGCTTATGATTTACGGTGCTACAACAAGAAGATTACTGCGTTGCACTTCGTCCCGCTCGCAATGAACGTTCTTGGGTGTGTTTTCCTACCGCTGCATCAACACTGTACAGCCTTCACCCGGGTGTTCCTGTGCTAACCCCAACTCGTTACCGAACCCCTCATTGCTAAGCATTTCCAAAACAACAGCAGAAACGCCCAATAGTTCCCCCTTTTTGAGACTTCCGAACTCTAACTACATTCGCACCCGCAATAAACAAGCGTATGTCCAAGTTTCACAAACTGAAAGTAAAGGAAGTTAACCGCGAAACAGCCGATGCTGTTTCCGTTTCGTTCGAGGTGCCCCATGAACTCAAAACAGCTTTTACCTACATCCCCGGTCAATACACCACGCTTAAACTCCTTGTTAACGGGCAACATGTAAACCGTAGCTATTCGTTTTGCAGCAGTCCCTATATAAACGAGCCTTTTACCATTGCCGTTAAGCGGGTAACGGGCGGGGTTGGGTCCAACTTTATTAACGATAATTTTAAACCCGGCTTAGAGGTAGAAGTAATGGAACCCATGGGCAAGTTTCATACGCCTCTCAGCGAAACCAACAGCAAGCATTATGTGTTGTTTGGCGGAGGTTCAGGAATTACCCCCGTTATTTCAATTCTTAAATCGGTATTGGTAAAGGAACCTAACAGTACGGTTACGCTTTTTTACGGTAACCGAAACGAGGACAGCGTAATTTTTAAAGAACGCTTACAGCAACTTGCTCAACAATATGCAAGCAGGCTGAAGGTAGTTTACATTTATGATGCACCACTTCAACCTCAGCCTTATTCTGGCTATGTGGTAAAAGATATGGCGCTTCGTCTGCTGCGCGAAAACACCAACCTCAATTTTCAGAATGCCGAGTTTTTCATTTGCGGGCCAACACCTATGATGAAAGAAGTAGAACAAGCACTCGGTGTGTTGGGTATTCCCAAAGAGAAAACCCACATCGAATATTTTACGGCAAAGGCAGAAGAAGACAAACAGGCTGCGGGTGTGGGCACATCGTCAGCTACCGAAGAACCCTTTACCGGAGTAGCCTCCGTAAAAATTATTTACGATGGTAACGAGCGCGAACTGAAAGTGAAAGAAAAGGAAACCATTCTCGAAGCAGCGCTCGATGCCGGTTACGACCCTCCATATTCATGCATGGTTGCTGCCTGCTGCACCTGCCGCGCAAAATTGCTGGAAGGTAAAGTGGCTATGGACGACCGCGAAAGCCTTACCGATGCCGAAATTGCAAAAGGCTATGTGCTCACCTGCCAAAGCCATCCTAAAAGCAACCGCATTGTACTCAACTACGACATGTAATCGTTCATCTTTGATGACGAATACCTAATCTTCCTGATTATGCTCAAAATAGGAGTGGAGTATTACACTTAGCATTATAATTCCCGCACCCGCAAAAAACCATCCGTTCAGTTCCTTGTTTTCGCGAAAAAAAATAAACGCGAGCGCTATGCCGTAAACCGGCTCTAAGTTAATGGCAAGGTTCAGTGTAAATGCCGAAAGATGTTTAAGCGCATTAAGCGAAAGTATAAGCGTTACATGCGTGCATAACACCGCCAGCACAAGCAACAACAGCCAGTCGCTTGTAGTAGGATAAAGTTTGACAGGTTCAAATACCCAAATGTAAACCGGCATGAAAACAGTAAGGGCTGCAAACCCCGAAAAAATTTCGTGAAACGATACCACACTGCTTGGCAACTGCTTTACCAATCCTTTGTTCAGTATGTTAAAGAACGCGCCTACAAAAGCTGCAAGTAGCGCCAGCACAATGCCAACGGTGTACGAATTTTCATCGGTGTAAAAAATAATGCCTATGCCCGCCATTGCCAATATGCTGTAAAGCATTTCCGCTTTGTTGAATTTCTTTTTGGTAATCAACGGCTCTATAAGCGCAGTAAACAGCGTGGTGGACGAAAACAAACTGAGCGTAATACTTACGTTAGAATACTTAATGGCACCGTAAAAGAACAACCAGTGAATCATCAGCAAAATGCCAATGCCTGTAAGCCGCCAAAAGTTTTCTTTGGAAACACGCAGCGATACACCCATAAACTTTACGTAAAGGAAAAGAGATAAGGATACCAGCAACATTCTGTACCAAACCAGTAACCCTTCGCTCAGGTCAATTCCCCTGCCCAACACTCCGGTGGCTCCCCATAGTAAAATGGAAAGGTGCATCTGCAAATGCGCTTTCGTAAGTTCCGATTGGGTGTTATACAGCCTGAGCATGAGCGCGCAAAAATATTGTTTTGGAGTTCTGTTAGTCTGTTGGTTTGTCAAAGTATTCGGTAACCTTACACACTGCCTTTCCGCTTTATCATTCTTTCCTTTTATTTGCCCTCTGCGTTCAGCAACGCATTTTTAAATAAATCTGCAACATGAATTACGATTTAATAGTAATAGGCAGTGGACCGGGAGGCTATGTAGCTGCCATACGTGCATCGCAACTTGGATTAAAAACCGCTATTGTAGAGAAAGAAAACCTCGGTGGCGTTTGCCTTAACTGGGGTTGTATTCCCACTAAAGCACTGCTTAAGAGCGCACAGGTGTTTGAATACATTAACCACGCTGCTGATTACGGCATTACGGTTGGAAACCCTAAAGCTGATTTTGCCACCATAGTAAAGCGCAGCAGGGGAGTAGCTGATGGCATGAGCAAGGGTGTTCAGTTTTTAATGAAGAAGAATAAGATTGATGTAATTACCGGCACCGGTAAACTGAAAAAGGGTAACAAGGTAGAAGTAACCGATGCAACCGGAAAGAAAACAGAATATACCGCCAAACATACCATACTTGCCACCGGAGCACGAAGCAGAGAGTTGCCCAATGTAAAGCAAGACGGCAAAAAAATAATTGGTTACCGCGAAGCCATGACGTTGCCCAAGCAACCTGAAAGTATGGTGGTAATGGGAAGCGGAGCCATAGGCATTGAGTTCGCCTACTTTTATGCTGCCCTCGGAACAAAAGTTACAGTGGTTGAGTTTCTCGATAATATTCTCCCGCGCGAGGACAAAGATGTATCGAAAGAAATGGAAAAAATACTGAAGAAGAAGGGACTGACCATTCTTACAGGAACAGCGGTTGAAAAAGTAGATACAGCCGGCAAAAAATGCGTGGTGAGCGCTAAAGCAAAGGACGGCAAGGTGCAACAAATAGAATGCGATGTGGTGCTTTCTGCGGTGGGCATTAGTACCAATATTGAAGGAATAGGCTTGGAGGAGGTGGGCGTAAAAACCGAAAAAGGACTGGTGGTAACCGATGATTTTTACCGAACTAATGTGCCGGGCGTATATGCCATTGGCGATATAGTAAAAGGACCGGCATTAGCGCACATGGCTTCTGCCGAAGGTATTACCTGCGTTGAAAAAATTGCAGGACACAACCCCCAGCCTATTGATTACGGCAACATTCCTTCCTGCACCTACTGCTCGCCCGAAGTGGCATCGGTAGGGTTAACCGAAGAAGAAGCCAAAGCGAAAGGCTATCAACTTAAAGTGGGTAAGTTTCCGTTTAGCGCTTCGGGTAAAGCCAGTGCAGCCGGAGCAAAAGAAGGTTTTGTGAAAGTAATTTTTGATGCGCGCTATGGCGAGTGGCTGGGTTGCCACATGGTAGGTGCCAACGTAACCGAAATGATTGCCGAAGTAGTTGTTGCACGTAAGTTGGAAACCACCGGACATGAAATTATCAAATCGGTTCACCCGCACCCTACCATGAGCGAAGCCATTATGGAAGCTGCCGCTGCTGCTTATGGCGAGGTAATTCATTTGTAACAGAAAGAAGTTGACTATGCGTTTGTTGGTTAAATTATCGGTTTTGTGTTTGTTGCTGTCGGGAATATCATCCTGCAAATCTGTTTTTAATTTGGTTTGCCAGCCGTGGAAAATTGAAGAAGTGAAGTTTAACCCCGGTACTGCGGTACTTACGCCCGAGCAGTTACGCAGCATTGAGCACCAGTTAAAAAACGACTTTGTTTTCCGCTTTCACCCCGATAGTGTATATGTAGTAATAAAGCAGTACGATACCATTTATGGCAAGTGGTGGTTAAATGACGATAAGAAAAAAATTATTTCAGTTGTGCAGGGAACTCCCGAGCAGGTTTCGGAAATTGTAAAAATCAATCGCAAAGAATTTCTGTTTCACCCCCTGCAAGACTTAGGCAGCATACAATACATCCGTTGCACTCCCGCTACAGATAAGAAGTAACATCGGCTATTTTAAACTCGTTGTTAATAAGCAAAAAGCCGAAAAATTTGCGGTCAACCTTTTTCGGATATACCATAATTACTTCAAGCACCGTCAGCGTTCTGCCATCGGGTTGGGGCAACTCAAATACGCGCGTATAATCCATTGCTTCGGCACCGCTCCATTTAGTAAAAACATCAGCCGTAATTTTTACAATGTTTTTTTCGTAGTTGTTCTTTACGTTAAAAACATCGTAGCCGTGGCGGTTGTCATCGGGGCCGCGGTAAACAATGTAAGAGCCAAACGCGGCATAATCTTTTTTCTGTGCTGCCTCGAAAGTTTTGGTAAGCACATCTGCAAGTATCGGAATAAGCGAAGTATCGCCATGCGGAGCATCAATGGTGTTTACATTCAGGTTGCCGGGCAGGGCAGTCGAATCCGAAGTAGTTGCTTCGCTCTCTTTCTCTTTTTTACACGATTTGCACGACTGAGATATAAAGGCAACAGATGTAAGCAACAGGGCAACTAACAGTATGGTGGTTTTACGATTCATTGTTCACTAATTTTTTTTCCATTACATAATGCGGTACGGTTACTTCGGTAAACTCATCGCTCACAATCTGGTAACCAAGTTTTTGGTAGAACGGAACAGCGGTTTTACGTGCATGGCAAAACAAGGTATGGCAGTTGTTTTTAAGCGCATATTCTTCGGCTGCTATTGATAACTTACGACCATATCCTTTCCTCTGCTGTTCATCGTCAACCGCAACCTGACGCATTTTCATTTTGCCGTTTTCGGACGGGCAAAGCGTTAAGCAGGCAACAATATTTTCTTCTTCAAACAAACCGATATGTGTGTCGCCCTTATCCTTGCTTAGTTCAGCTTCGGTAAAGGTAAGTCCCAACGGTTGCCGCAAAACTTTGTGGCGCAGTGCTAATGCCTTGCGGTATTCATCCGTTCCGTAACCGAAAATTTTTAATGCTGCCATCGGGGGCTAATAAAAACAAAAATTGCGATTGCGGTTCGGGAATATCTTACCTTCGGTAGCACAAACCGGAAGGATATGAAAAGAACTATAATGATTACGATGTTTGTATATGTTGCGTGTTTTTGTGTCGTTGCACAAGCATCTTCAAAAACCAAAGAAACGCCCGAGGCAAAAGCCAAAGCAATGGTGGAAAAAATAAACACCGTTGTTACGTTAAAGGGGGAGCAGTTTACTAAACTCAACAACCTGTTTACCGATTATTACAAAAAGAAAGCTGCAATAGAAGCCGATAGCAGCCTAAAACCTAAAACGAAAGAAGCCAAACTTGCTGCGTTGAAGGACAGTAAGAATACCGCGATCAAAGGTGTTCTTACGCCCGACCAACTAAAGAAGTGGAAAGATTACCGCAAAAAGGAAAAGGACAAAAAGAAAAAGGGGAAGTAGTTGCCTCTTCCCCTTAAGTTGAAATATTGATTGTTCTATTTTCTTTCGTCAACCGGAGCCTCTTCAACGGGCACGGGACCTTTCCATTTATATTCTCCACTGTAAAAAATGCCTTTTTCTTTCGGCTGACCGTAAATTTCGGGGCGCAGGTATTTGCCGGCTTCCTCACCTTTTTTAGTTACCTCTACAGCTTTTTGTTCGGGGTAATAGCGCATGTATTGGTCGTTGCGCTCGCTGTACACGTACCATGAAATTTTTTGGCCTTTTTCACCACCGGCAATTACAAATCTGCCGGCTTCATTTACTTCTTCTTTTACAAACATGTCTGCCTTTTTGCCTATTGGTGTAAGCACGTACGAAAACTCTTTGTTAATAGCGTGGAAGTAATCCGGAAGTTGTATTTCGGCTTCTCCGTATTCATTTAAAACTACGTTGCCGCGATATACGTTAAGGATTTCGGGCGATTCGATAGAAAAATGGCGAAGGAATTTTGTTTCAGGGGTAAACGGGTGGTCAATAACAAACGACTTGCCACCGGTTGCGCCAAATCCGCCATTGGAAAAAACACCATAATTGTTACCTACCCCAACTACGCCATACCCTACACTCGTGTTTGGTGTAGCTTGTCCCATAATTGCTATCGAGTTAAAACTGCCTGTGTGTACAACCTCGGCATATAGTGCTCGAGTATTATCGCTTTGTGCAGTGGCTGTAAATATACCACTTCTAATTCCTGAACTGGCACCGAACACTGCTGCTGCGCTGGCATACGAACCGGACCCTGTACCCGTTGATGCCTGCACAAAATTACCCACCGGTGTTTGAGAGGTAGCTAAGGAGTTTTGAGCCTGTAGCACTGTGCCCGTTCCGGTGTTGGTAGCAAATACTGCAAATCCGGTGGGAGCAGCTGCATTATTCTGCACAAAACTTGATGCCCTGCCGGTGCCGGAATAAGTAACATTTAGCCCGGTTTGGTTGGTGCTTGTGCTACTCATTGTCAGTTCTATTCCTCTTCCGCTAGTATTGGTTTTATCAATACGAACGGCTTCAGCACTCGATGAACTGCTCACATATAAACCTTTGCCGGTTCCGGTGCTATTGCTGTAAATAGCATCGTTGGCAGTGGTGGAATAAACCGAAAACTGAAAACCAGCCGTAGGAGTGGAGTTGTTAATGGCAACCTGCCCGTCTCCGGTTATCCGCATTTTTTCAGTGTTGTTGGTTTTAAAAACAAGGTCAATGTTATCGGTGGTGCCAATAAAATTTGCCGAAGCTGTTGTACCGGCATTACCGGTTGTTGTCCAGTAACCGCCACCTGATACCTGTGTATTGTTCGATGAAATGACAATCCATCGGCTGTCGGTTGAGTTGTACTGCATGGTAACCGAGCCTCCTCCGTTTACTAACATATCGGAACCTGTTCCGGTAACAATGCGGTAAGTTGCCGAAGAGAAACCGCTTTGGTTGGCAACAGTCATTGTTTGGGTGGTGGTATTATAAATGGTAATTATCCTTCCATCGGTTCCGAAGTAAAAGCCTGTTACGGAAAAAGAGGCTGTTGGTCCGCTAACACGGTAGTATGAATACTTATTGGTTTCAAGATCGATATTGTTGTTTTGTCCGTTGGCAAGTGTGAGTGTAGCGCTGCGGTAAGCCAAATCGCCATTAATATCAAATCGCGTACGCGGAATTTGAGTAAGGATACCTACTTTGTTATTTCCTGTAATAGTTACAGGCAGCGAATACGTTGACGTGCTCGCGCGGTATTTAATGTTAAACGAAGAGCCTGAATCAACCGTGCCGTGCAAAAATGCACCTGCCTGCCAGTACTTGTTGGCAGTAGTATTCTGAAAATTGATGCGAGCAGTATCGCTGGCGTTTTCGTAAATCAATAGCTGCGGTTCAACACTGCTGCCATCGCTTCTTACTTCTAACTTTGCTCCGGGCGCAGTGCTTCCAATTCCCACCTTTGTACCGTCATCGTAAATAACTGAGCACTCTGCGCTGGAACCATTGCTTTTAATTACAAAATTAGCATTGGTGCATCCTACGGGACCTGTAGCACCTGTGCTACCCGTTGCTCCCGTAGCCCCCGTAGAGCCTGTAGCACCTGTGTTACCTGTAGCACCGGTACTGCCCGTAGCCCCCGTATTACCGGTAGCTCCTGCAGAGCCTGTGCTACCTGTTGCACCGGTAACCCCGGTGGGGCCGGTTGCTCCTGTATTACCCGTAGCTCCGGTTGCACCAGTGTTACCTGTTACTCCTGTACTACCTGTTGCTCCTGTAGCACCGGTACTGCCCGTAGCCCCTGTGTTTCCGGTAGCTCCTGTAGAGCCTGTGCCGCCTGTTGCACCTGTGGCTCCGGTGGAGCCTGTTGCACCAGTACTACCTGTTGCCCCTGTGTTGCCCGTAGCCCCTGTACTGCCTGTAGCACCTGTAATTCCGGTAGCTCCTGTAGAGCCAGTGCTGCCGGTTGCCCCTGTAACTCCTGTGGAGCCTGTTGCACCAGTACTACCTGTAGCCCCTGTGTTGCCTGTTGCTCCTGTACTGCCCGTAGCTCCTGTGCTTCCGGTAGCTCCTGTAGAGCCAGTGCTGCCTGTAGCCCCTGTGTTACCGGTTGCACCTGTAGCCCCTGTGTTTCCGGTGGCTCCTGTAGCACCTGTGCTGCCGGTTGCCCCTGTAGCACCGGTGGAGCCTGTTGCTCCTGTAGCACCGGTACTGCCCGTAGCCCCTGTGTTTCCGGTGGATCCTGTAGCGCCTGTGCTGCCGGTTGCCCCTGTAGCTCCGGTGGAACCTGTTACTCCTGTACTACCAGTTGCACCCGTAGCTCCTGTATTTCCTGTAGCGCCTGTGTTGCCTGTTGCTCCAGTTACACCTATAGGGCCTGTATTTCCGGTTGCACCTGTGTTCCCTGTAGGTCCTGTAGGCCCTGTATCGCCTGTTGGTCCGGTGGGGCCTGTTACGCCTGCACCTGTTGGTCCGGTTACACCAATAGGTCCTGTATTTCCTGTGGCACCGGTGTTCCCGGTAGGTCCTGTTGGGCCTGTAACACTAATGCCGATTGGACCTTGAGGGCCTGTAGCCCCTGTATCGCCTGTGGGTCCGGTGGGGCCTGTTACGCCTGCACCTGTGGGTCCGGTTACACCAATAGGTCCTGTATTTCCTGTGGCACCGGTGTTCCCGGTAGGTCCTGTTGGGCCTGTAACACTAATGCCGATTGGGCCTTGGGGTCCTGTAGCCCCTGTATCGCCCGTTGGTCCGGTGGGACCTGTTACGCCTGCCCCTGTGGGTCCGGTTACACCAATAGGTCCTGTATTTCCTGTAGCGCCTGTTTCGCCCGTAGGTCCTGTTGGACCGGTAACGCTTATACCGATAGGGCCTTGCGGTCCTGCGGGTCCAGTGTCACCGGTCGGACCTGTTGGTCCGGTTGCTCCGGCACCGGTTGGACCGGCAGGACCTGTAGCCCCTACTGCCCCCGGAATGCCTTGCGGACCGGGTATGCCCGGAACACCGGCAGGTCCGGTAGGCCCCGGAGGACCTGGAATTCCATTGGCGCCTTGCACACCTTGTGGACCTGTTGGTCCCGTTGGGCCTGTGCCTGCAGGAGTGCCCGATTTTTCGGCATATAAAGCATAAGGAACACTAATGAGTTGGGTGGAACCCATGTTCAGATAGTTGGTTCCCCCGTTAGGGTCGTATTCTACTAAAAGATACTTGTTGCCGGTTGCCCAGTTTATGGAGGGAAACGTTCCGATAGTTGGATTACCCTGCCCTATTTTAAGGGTAAACAATCCAAACTGATTGGTAGCCACTCCGCTATGTGTTTCCTGATATTCGGGAAAGCCGGGGTTTAAGCCGTTGTTTACAGTAAACCTTACCGAAATGGTTTGGTTTACTAACGGATTGCCCGCTGTATTACGTGCTATTGCCTGATAATTGATTGCCTGCGGAGCTTGCGAGTAAGAAGTAATAAAACATACAATCGCTAAAACAAAGGGAACAATTTTCTTCATGCTCTTACCTGATTAAAAAGAGTGCCGAATATAAGATGTATTGAGGTAAACAAAAGTTGCGGGAGCGTGTTAACGCGAAATTTCGAAAATGTCTTTGTCGTAAACAGCGCGGGTTAAATCAAAATCATCGTTTACCACCGGAATAGTGATTACGGTTGATTCGTTATCGAAACCGAAGTAGAAGGTTAACTGCACGGAAAAATCTTTTACATCAGCCGCAGAAAATTTTTCATCAGCTTTAAGCAGTATTACCGTTTTACCATCTTCAATTACCGAAGTGTTGTTGTTAGAAGCAACCAATTGCATTTCGGGGGTGTAGTCGGGAATTTTAGCTGCCAACGCACTGCGCTTTAGTTTAACTTTTACCGTGCTGATAAGTTTTTCGGAGGTGCCGTATTTAAGTACTGCCAATAAGTTTTCTTCTTTTCTTTCTTGAATGGGTTTAGTGGCGGTTGCTTTGGAAGTATAACCTATAAAGCGCTTGTCGCGAACATTCGGAATAGCCACTTTCAAATTGCCGTAGGAGCAGGAAAATACTTCGACCCCATCGCGCAAGCTAAAGCGCTTAAGGTAGTCCTCTTCGTTTTCTACTCCTTCGTGTATTGCCAACATGGTGTTGTCTTTAAACTGAAGTTCCGTTGCCACAAACTCAGTTTCCCAATGTACATTCTTTGTATCCATTACGCTGTTGGCGGTTATGTGATATACCTTGTGTTTGTTTAGCGAATCGGCAACGCATATTTCTACCTTGTTTATTTTAAGCAGCAAAGGAATTTTGTTGTTGCCTTCGTATAAATCAACCAATTCGTAGTATGTATTGCTTTGTTGAATACAGAGCCGCCCGTTTTCGTCATATACTTTTACAAACGAGGTGGAAGTATCGTTATACGTTTGGTCTTTCGAAACTTTAATATCTGATGTTTTGCCGTTGCCGGTTTTTTCGCGGCATGAATGCAACAGGAGAAACAAGATATACAACAGTAATACAGACACAAGGGTTTTAGACTTCATGGCGTGCGGCTTTTAGTGTGTTAAGCAGTAGAGAAACAACAGTCATAGGTCCAACACCGCCCGGCACCGGTGTAATGGCGCTGCATTTAGGTGCTACTTCATTAAACTTAACATCGCCTTTTAAGCGCCACCCGTTTTTAGCGGTACTGTCGGTAACGCGCGTGGTGCCTACATCAATTACTACCGCGCCTTCTTTTACCATATCGGCAGTGAGAAATTCGGGTTTGCCTAAAGCCGCAATAATAATGTCGGCTTGCAGGGTTATCTCTTTCAAATTTTTTGTGCGGCTGTGGCAAACAGTAACAGTGGCATTGCCGGTATTTGATTGTCCGCTCATTAAAATACTCATTGGTCTGCCTACAATATTGCTTCGTCCTATTACTACACAATGTTTGCCGGCAGTTTCAATGTTGTAGCGTTCCAGAATTTTAGTAATGCCATAAGGCGTGGCGGAAATGTAGGCAGGCAAGCCGAGTGTCATTTTTCCTACGTTAACCGGATGAAAGCCATCCACATCTTTTTTGGGGTTAATGCTCATAATTACTTTATCGGCATTGATGTGTTTAGGCAACGGTAACTGCACAATAAAGCCGTCCACATCGCTGTTTTCGTTCAGTTTTTTTACTTCGTTCAGAATAAAATCTTCGGTAACCGATGTGTCCTGAAAATGCAATAGGGTTGATTTAAAGCCCACTTGTTCGCAGGCTTTTACTTTGTGCCCCACATAGGTTAAACTGCCGCCATCGTTGCCCACCAATATAGCTGCCAAATGCGGAGTTTTTCCGCCTGTTTCTTTAATAGCATCTACCTGCTTTTTTATTTCTGCTTTCAATTCATCGGCTAACTTTTTACCGTCCAGCAACACCATTTTTACGTTCGTTTTTAGTGGGGTGAAAATACCCATGCCCCTTGTATAAACAAAGAAGGAAAGTGTATTTCGAAAGCATTTCTGTAAATTCGTTTTCTATTGACAGAGTTTTTGTAAAAGTTGATGTATGAAAAAGCATAGTCCCCTTGTTCTCCTCTTGGTTTGTTTAATGGTGTTTTCTTCTTACCGCCCTGCGGAACCTAAACTTCCGGAAGCTGGGGGCATTAAATGGATGACATGGAAAGAAATGCAGGAAGCGCAAAAGCGCGAACCCCGCAAAGTGTTTGTGGATGTTTATACCGACTGGTGCGGTTGGTGTAAGCGGATGGACCAAACTACTTTTGTGCACCCCGAGATTGTAAAGTATTTGAACGAGAACTATTACGCCATAAAGTTTGATGCCGAGGAGAGAGAGAGTATTCGGTTTAAAGGTAAGGATTACAAGTTTGTGGCATCGGGCAACAGAGGTTATAACGAGTTAGCCGCTGAAATTCTGAAAGGCAGAATGAGTTACCCCACTTCGGTTTACTTAGACGAAAACATGGATTTGCTTTTTCCGGTACCGGGTTACTTAGAGCCTAAAACTTTAGAGCAGGTACTGCATTTTGTAGGCGAGAATGTTTACAAGCAAATGACCTTCGATATTTTTCAGAAGGACTTTACCGGTAAGATAAAGTAGGGTATTCCCGAAATTTGATGAAGGGCTTTACAATGGCTTAAACAATTTATTTCTGCTCCCTTCGAGAACTGTAATAGTTACAAAATTTTGAATTTACCATGTTGCTTAAAAAAGCAAACAATTTGAGGCTGTATGATACCTTCGGCATCATCCTATTTTGTTCACCGAAATACTATAAACCTATCATCACTTCGTGATGAAATCCTCATGAACCCGAAGGATTCACACGTTTATAGACAGCAAATCGCATTAAAACCGAATCGGAAGGATTCGTACAAATTATTATCGGGAACGCGCTAAAGCAGCTTAGAAGAATATTTTAAGAATATCGCCCACTTTCAAAGAGCGCGATTTTAATTCTCTGTTATCTTCTTTCAGTTTTTCAACGGTTACGCCATCGTATTTTTGCGCAATTCCCCAAAGTGTATCACCGGGTTGTACCACATGATAGGCACAGCCGCATTTTTCATCTAACTTAATGGAAGGAGTGGTTGACGAAGTTTCGGTTGCCGGTTCAGTAGTTTGCACTGAGTCAATTTCCACTTCGGCAACATCGGCTTCGGGAAGTAAGGTTAATACAGAATCGGCAACGGGTTTATCGAACGATTTTGGTGCAAAAACTGCCGCGTAGCCGGGAGCTGTTTCGTTGTCGCCTTTGTAGGCATTGGTAATAATTTTAAGTTTTTGCCCTACCGAAATAGTGGAGCTGCGCAGGTTATTCCATTTTTTAATTGATTCTACCGAAACTTTATACTTGGCACCAATGCGGCTGAGCGTTTCGCTTTCTTTTACCTTGTGATAAATAACACTTGGGGCAGCAGCAATAACCGGAGCGGCTGCAGTTACAGAAGAAGTGTCGTTCATTATCTCGTTCTTTTTTGATTCGAACAGTGCGAAGTAATTTATGGGCAGGTTTAACGGAAATCCGTTTTGGGTGTACGGAATAATTCCCTTTTTGATGGAGGGGTTTAAAAACTGCAACTCATCTTCGGCAATGCCCAGCACATTCGAAATATGCTTAAGGCTTACGCGCGAAGTAATAAGAACGGTGTCAATAGCATACAATTCTCTGCGCGGTTCTGCCGATACCAGTTTGTAATCTTTATGGTAGTGCATTACATAAACAGCCGCAATGTAAATGGGTACATAGCTGCGTGTTTCGGCAGGCAGGTAAGCCATAATAGACCAAAAGTTTTTTGTTCCTCCGGCACGGGCAATGGCTTTGTTTACATTGCCGGGGCCTGAATTGTAAGCCGCCAACACTAAGTGCCAGTCGCCATACATGTCGTATAACTTTTTGAGGTATTTGGCGGCTGCTTCGGTTGATTTGGCTGGGTCTCTGCGCTCGTCAATGTACGAGTTTACCTCCAAGCCCATCATGGTGCCCGTACCGTACATTAACTGCCATAAACCTGTTGCACCGGCACGCGAAACAGCTATGGGGTTTAGTGCCGATTCAATAATGGGCAAGTACTTTAATTCTGTTGGCAAGCCTTTGCGGTCTAAGGTTTCTTCGAAAATGGGGAAATACATTTGCGAGTTGGCAAGGCAGCGAGCCATCAGCGTTCTGCGTTTGTAGGCAAACAGGTCAATAAACTGTTTAATCTGCGTATTGAGCATCATTTTTACCTCGGTAGGCATTAACTTCATTTTCTCCAACATTTCCGCATCGGTGTATTTGGGAATGTATTCGTAAGGCAGGTTAATGCTGGCAATTACTTCATCATCGCTTACAAAAAATTTATCGCGGGTAAGCAGGGCAAACGACATGCTGTCTAACTGCACAATAAGCGGGTCAACATCGCAGGCGGTAGAGTCGTTATAGTAATAGGAGTATGAAGGTTTTACGAAAGCCGTTGCAATCAAAAAAACAACGATAGTCCTAAAGAGTTTTGTTCTCACTGGGCTAAGGGTTTACTCGCTAAAGTAACGGTTTTAGGGCAATGCTTATTATACAATAAAGCGGTGTTGGTATTTTTTGGTTAAAAGCGGCTTGTATTCAAGGTTTTCAGCGATTATAAATGATTTTCACAGGGTATTGCGGTGTTTGTAGAATGGATTGAACACAAAGGGAATGGATAGTTGCCACTGCTTAATGTACCGGAAACACCTGTGCTGCCATCCGCAAGCAATCTTCAAACCCCGGTATGCTGAAGTTGCTACCTAATTGTTCTTCGGAAAAATAGTTGAGCAAATTTTCGGTAGGCATGTTGCCTATGAGGTCATCTTTAGCCATAGGGCATCCGCCATAACCTTTAATGGCGGCATCGAACCTTCGGCAGCCGTTGTTGTAGGCGGCATCAATTTTTACGCGCCAGTTGTGCGGAGCAGTATGCAGGTGGGCGCCAAATTCTAAATGCGGAAAAGCGGGAATGAGGGTTGAAAACAAGTAAGCAATAATACCCGGGTCGGCTATACCTACCGTATCGCTCAACATAAAGGTGCTTATGTTCAGGTTTTGCAGTTCGCTCACCCACTGCTCAACAATTTGCGGGCTGTAAGGGTCGCCATAGGGGTTGCCGAAACCCATGCTTATGTAAATGATAAGTTCTTTGTTGTGTTGGGCGCATAGTTCGCGTATTTGTTTTACCCTGTCAACCGACTCGCGAATGGTGGAGTTGGCGTTTCTGCGCTGAAAGGTTTCCGATACGGAAAAGGGAAAGCCGAGGCAATTGATTTTTGAATAGCGGCAGGCATCCATTGCACCGCGCTCGTTGGCGATAATGGCAATTAGTTTGGTGGTGTTGTTTTCGGTGTCAAGCGCTTCAATTACTTCGGCAGTATCTGCCATTTGCGGAATAATATCGTGGTTTACAAAGCTGCCGAAATCAATGGAATGAAAACCTACCTGCAACAGTTTGTTGATGTACGCAATTTTTTTTGCGGTAGGAATAAACTCGCGTATTCCCTGCATGGCATCGCGCGGACATTCGATAATTTTTACGGCATGCTGAGTCATGCGCCAAACCTATGGTAAAAACTATCATTTGCAAAACGCCTATCTTGGCAAATGTTCACTAACCTTGGCGGGTGATTTTAGTTGACCACCGCCATACTACCGACCCCTACATCAATTTAGCTATTGAAGAGTATTTAGTGCGAAATGCCGATTGCAGCAAGCACGATTATCTGTTTTTGTATGTAAACGAACCCTGCATTGTTGTTGGGAAAAACCAAAGTATTTACCGCGAAGTTCATGTTGATTACCTGCGGAATAACCAACTGAAGTTAGCGCGCAGAGTTTCGGGTGGCGGAACGGTGTATCACGATGCAGGCAATGTAAACTTTGCTTTTATAACTGCTTTTCACGAAAGCAAAATCAATAACTACCGGCACTTTAATACGCCTGTTGTTGAAGCACTGAATAATGCGGGAGTGCGTTCTGCTATGGACGAGCGCAACAACATTGTTTGCCACACCAAAAAAATTTCGGGCAACGCCCAGTTTACCAACCGCAAAAACATTATCAGCCACGGAACGCTTTTGGTAAATGCCAACCTTGCTGAATTGCGTGCGGCTTTAAAAGAGAACGATTTCAGCATAGAAACAAAAGCCGTAGCATCGGTAAAAAGTTCGGTAATGAACTTAGCCGAAGTAAGCCCTGCGCTTTCAAATTCTACTTCGGTTACAGAACTGCTGAAAAGTGCATTAAACTGTAGCGATGTAAAAACGTTCGATGCCGCTGAATGGCAGGCAATTCAGCAACTTGCCGATGAACAATACCGCAGTTATGAATGGATTTACGGGCGAAGCCCGCACACCATTTTACACAAGCCCGATGCCGTAATAGAAGTTGATAAAGGATTGATTGCCGAAATAAAATCGGAAGTTATACCGCACCAAGTACTTTCAACCTTAGCGGGGGTGCGCTATGAATACGCAGCCATAAAAAAAGCGCTGGAGATGCTCCCCAACGCTTCGGTGTATTTGGATGTAATTTTCTGATTACTGCCCGCTGCCCCAGCCTTCTACTCTTTTGCCGTTTACATACTTGGCAACAAAAGCATCGGTAATGCCCATTTGTTTCATATCGGCAGCAAAGTCGAAAGCCATTTTACGGTCGGTAAAGTAACTTACCACATAGCGGTTGCTTCCGTTTACAGTTTCGTAGCCTATGTAGCGGGGTTTTTCGAAATACTTGGTAGCGCTGAAAACTTTATAGTTCCCGATTTGCACTTTATAAACCGTTCCTTTAGGAGGAGCTTCGGCAGCAGGAGCAGTTGGCTCGGCACTTGCCGTTACAGTTTGGTTCCAGTTTTTAAGTTCTTCGTTTTCCTCGCGCAGTTTTTTTACTTCATTTTCGTAAGCGGCTACCTTGTTGGTCATTTCGCTTTGGTTAATAATGGTGTAAGCCAGTTCATCTTTCAGCCGTTTAATTTGGGCTTCGTTCGAATCAATCGTTATTTGAATGTCGTCCTTTTTGGCTTTGTAACCTTCCAGGTTTTTCAAATAGCTTTTTAATTCGTTTCTGAGTTTTGCCTGTTCGGTTTTTGAAAGTTGTGCGAAGCTGGCAGTGCTGAAAAGAACTCCGATAAGCAATGGGAGTATGGTCTTTTTCATAAGAGTTGAATTTTGTTGATTCTCAACCAAAAGTAGGTGCTTAGGTATAAAAACCGAAATTTGCGCTTTGCAGTTTCTTAACAGCTAAAAGCTATTAAACTCATTTATGCATAGTATTGAGAACAGTGTATTAAAAGTATCGGCACGGGAGTATGGTGCCGAACTCATTTCGGTTTTTGATAAACGAACCGGCATTGAACACTTATGGCAGGCTGATGAAAAATTTTGGGGCTGGTATGCGCCTGTTTTGTTTCCGGTGGTGGGCAGATGTTTGAACGATGAAGTAACTATTGATGCCCGAAAGTATGCTATGGAAAAGCACGGCTTTGCCCGAAAATCAAACTTTGGTTTACTGGAGTTAAGCGATTTGAAAATGGTATTTATGCTTCAATCAAACGATTTAACTAAAAAGCTCTATCCGTTTGATTTTGAATTTTTAATTGCTTATCAACTCAAGCAACATTCGCTGGTGTGTTCGTACGAAGTAATAAACAAAAGCGGGCGCACTATGCCGTTTCAATTAGGCGGGCATCCGGCATTTGCCGTTCCGTTTTATGCCAACGAAAAGTACGAAGATTACTACATTGAATTTGAACAAGCCGAAGACTTAGTACGCCACTACATAAACAGCGAAGGTTTTTTTGACGGACGAACCGAAGCGGTGCTTTCCGGCACCAACAAACTACCGCTTAGCAAAAACATGTTTGCAAACGATGCCTACATTTTTAAAAACCTGCAATCGCGAGCCGTTACGCTTAAAAGCGATAAGCATGGGCAATGGCTTAAAGTAAGTTTTCCGCAATTTAATTATTTGGGCTTGTGGGCAAAGCCGGGTGCCCCGTATGTATGTATTGAACCCTGGCTGGGTTGTGCCGATACTGCCGGTAAAGCGGTAGAGTTTTCGGAAAGAGAAGCGGTGCAAAGCTTGCCGGCAGGCGAAACGTTTGGGTGTTCGATTGTGTTTGAAGTTGAAAATTGAAGATTGTAAATTGATGATTGAACATTGAAAATTGACAATTGAACATTGTAAATTGATGATTGAACATTGAAAATTGACAATTGAACATTGTAAATTGATGATTGAACATTGAAAATTGACAATTGAACATTGTAAATTGATGATTGAACATTGAAAATTGACAATTGCCTTACCCCTTTGCCTTTGATGGTTATATTTTTTACACAAGTATGACAATTGATATTTGTAATTTTCTTTAAAATCTTTATACTTTCGGGATAGTTCAACCCAATCGCCCCGGCATGGCAGCTAACCGTAGTATTACTATTTGCGGTACGCACCTTTCCGTTACCGAAGCGGAAATGGTAGCCTATGTAATGCTGGGCTTAAACTATAAGCAGGTTTCGGACTGCCTGGGGCTTGAATACGGTACGGTAAAAAACAAAATGCACTTTTTAGAGAGCGCCTGCAATGCTCATAGCCTTAACCTGTTTATGCGTAAAGCCTTTGAAAGCGGATTCGATTTTAAGGGCTGCTACAAAGGCACTGCCATACTTACCGAGCGCCATTACCGCCTTGCCAAACGCTATGCCCCGCAAGTGCCGGTTGCCTGAGCATACCAACGCGCCACTGCCGGTTTAGCGGCAGCTTTTAGGGCGTGCCGCTAAACCGGCCTGCCTGTACTTGTTGCCGCCTCCTGCCTGCGGCAAGCCTCATTACTTTGGTAACTTACTTTAGTAACTGCACCTTGCCGTTTTGCAATACACCTTTGTGCTGCGTTTGCCGGCAATACCGGCTTTACAGGTTAACGGCAGGCGCGCTTCTTTTTTTAACCACTAAAACAAAATTGTATGGCAGCAAACCAAATTAACCCCATTAGGCGCATTATAGCCGTGCTTAAACTTTCGAAACGCGTAGGCGAAGCCATTATACAGGCGCGGGCAATAGTACAAAGTATGACCGATAACGACTTTTTCCCTTCGCCCAGCCCCGCCTTAGCTACTGTAACCGAACATATTGATGCACTGGAAACCGCACAAATAGCTGCTCAAACCCGCGCACAAGGCACCGTAGAAGCCCGCAATGCAGCACTGGCAATAGTAGCCGATGACCTGCGCGACCTTACCTACTACGTGCAAAACATTGCCGATGCCAACTCTGCCAACAGCGAAGTAATTATTGAAAGTGCCGGCTTACAGGTAAAACGCGTAACCCCGCGCACCACCACCGAGTTTGAAGCCAAAAACAGTCCTATTTCGGGCACCGTATTACTAAAAGCGCGCGCGGGCACCACACGCAGCTCGCACGACTGGCAAAGCAGCATTAACGGCAACCAGTGGACAGCCCTGCCCAGCACCCTGCAAGCCAAAACCACCGTAACCGGGCTTAACCCCGGCAACCGCATTTACTTCCGCCACCGGTTGGTAACCAAAGATGGACCGCAGGCTTGGAGCCAAACCATAAGTTTGGTAGTAACTTAAACAAATGCTTACAAAAACTACAAAAGAACGAGCAAACCTGTAATGGTTGGTTTAAAAAACTAAAAGGGAGCAAACAAACCTGAAAGCAATTAAATGAAACACTAAAGGGGAGAGAGGAAACTTGTCAGGAATGCTCTCTCCCCAGTAAAGGGAAAGAGGAAAACCGTCAAAAATGCTCTCTCCCCTGTAAAGGGAAAGAGGAAACTTGTCAGGAATGCTCTCTCCCTTGTAAAGGGAAAGAGGAAATCGGTCAAAAATGCTCTCTCCCTTGTAAGGGGAAAGAGGAAACTTGTCAGGAATGTTCTCTCCCTTGTAAAACAACAAACAACAAACAACAAACTGCAAATACTCAAACTTTCAAACAGTAAAACCTTCAAACAAAATCTTAAACCCAACAAACCATGGCTATACCTAACTACAACCCATACCAAACCGACCTGCTTACCAACGGGTTCAATTATCTTATTGCCAACCTGCCCGGCAGCCCTACCGTAAATGATTTAAACACCACCATTTTAGCCTACTTTACCTCGCTGCCCAACCCTGTCAGCAGCGAGGCGCTGAGCATTATGCAAAACACCAACATATACAGCATTAACAACTACATAAACCAAACCATTGCCGTTAACTTAAACTACGGGGGAGCCGCTTCGGCATTTATTGAAACCGTGCTAAGCGGCATAAAAGAAAACACCACCGACAGCCTTACCGACTACTTGTTAAGCGCTCAGGAACTGCTGGCGGCTGCCGATATAAACACCGCTTCCAAAGAGGCCCTGTATGTAGCCCTTACCAATGCACAAGGCAGTTGCGCGTATTGGCAAACCACAGTGGCTACCCCCGGCAGTTGGGCAGCCTATTTGCACAGCAACGAAGCCGTTAATTATGCCAACATACCCACCTGGGTAATAGCCGCCTTTACTGCGGTGCTTTCGGGCTATGCACAAGTGCAGGCAGTGGCTATCAGCGAACCTAATGTATTTAACACCCAGGGGCGCCAGGTAAGTGCCTTTATGGGCTATGGTTCGGCTTTAGCCGTTACTGCCGGAAAAGTTATTTTTAAGTGGCCCCAAAAACCGGTAATAAATTGCGGTTGCTTACAATAAATCTGCGGCTATGTATAGACTACAATCGGGTACGTTTTTCAAAAGCAGCATAAGCATCTACAACACCTCTGCTCCCAAAGGAATCAGCAGTGTGGAAGAGTTTGATGTATTGGCAAGGATGAACGTATATCCCTTAAATTATTTAAGCCATGCCGGTAAAGCGGAGTTCCGAAGCCGGTTAATGTTCAGAGATTACAACGGAGAAAAAATAGTGAACGGAGTAGGTTATAATGCCATTCATGAACTGGGGTATGGTAAGTATGTTGACTTAATAAAAATCATCACCGGAAAAAAATCCGGTTATTGATGGTAAAAAACCACCTTATGACCCTCGTTACCTTCCGGGCACTTGGGTAAGCAGGCACCGGCCAAATCCTGACAGTGGGCACTGTTGCGAATCCTCGTACAGTGATATGTGTTGGGTACCACCGGAGGGTAATCCTTGTGGTCCGATATATGTAAAAAGCGCAAACAACATATTTTAGTGCAATGTTACACTGGTTGGCTCTCCTCTTTCTATTCGGTTTTAGTTTTTGTTCGGCTCAATCGCACTGTACAGTATTAGGACACGCCACCGGTTTTGCCGATAGCACCTTGTTGTTGCTAAGCGATGCATCTTCCTCTCAGGTAATAGATTCCGCATACATTTTAAACGGCAAGTTTACCCTTAAAAGCCCTGTAGCCGACAAAGCTTTAGAGGTAGTGCTAAGCACTGTTGACCATCGCGACTACAAGTTTTTTTGGATGGAAAGCAATACAACACTCACCTTTAAAGGAGAAAAAGGCAAGTTTAAAAATGCAGCGGTTACGGGTGCAAAAACCCAAAACGAAGCCAACCTTTTAGAAAACAGCATTAACCCTGTTAAGGATAAACGCGATTCGCTTTACCAACTTTTCTATGCCGATACAACCGCAAAAGCAAGAGATTTGCTTTATCCAAAGTTTAAAGAGTTGGATAAGCAGGAAGAAGCAGTTTATCAATCTTTTATCAGAGAGTACTCCGGTTCGCTGGTCAGTGCAAACGTGCTCAATATTTACAAAACCACCTGGGCGTTCGATACCGTAAAAGTGTTGTTTACATTATTAAGCCCGGAAAACAAACAGTCGGAATACGGCAAACAGACAGCAGCGTTTATTGCAGTGTATAAAAATGTAAAAGCAGGCGACCGGTATGCCGATTTTACATTGCCCGATACAGCAGGTAAAAAAATAAGTTTATCAGATTTTAAAGGCAAGGTTGTTTTGGTTGAGTTTTGGGCATCGTGGTGTTATGGCTGCATACAAACTAACCCTGCCCTTGTAAAAGTATATAATGAGTTTAGCCCAAAAGGATTCGAAGTAATAGGTGTTTCCTTAGATAAAGACAGAGCCTCATGGATAAAAGCCATACAAAAGGATAGTTTATCGTTTACAAACCTTAGCGATTTGAAGGGCGATCAGAACACAGCTGCGTTGATATATGGCATTAGTGCTATTCCCGATAATATTTTGATTGACAGAAACGGTATTGTTATTGCAAGAAACTTAACTGCCAAAGAACTTACAAACCGGCTCCGGCAACTCTGCAATTGATAGCATAACCATCCCCTACTTCTGTTTCTATTATACTATTTCAGGCATTTATAAAGAATTGCTTTACTTTATACCACACTAAACCTTATTCCTATGAAAAGTACAACCTTACTATTGGCATTATGGATGGCAGCATGCAGCTTGTTTGCCCAACAGCCTACTGTTAAATGGACGGCCACCATAGAACCCCGGAAAGTATTTATTGAAAACAAAGGACAGTTTGACAACTGCCTGCCTGCCGAAGGGCAATCCGGTTTTCATTCACCCGACAAGGTGTTGTTTGCCACCGAGCATGGAGCTGTGCAAATACTGTTCAGCAAAAAGGGAGTTACCTACCTGCTACAAAAGAGAGAATACCGCAAAACGGAAAAGCAGCGCAAATACGATTTAAACAAACCCTACAAAGAATGGGAGCAGGAAGAATATTCAGCAAAGGTAGAAACCGATGCGGTAAGTATAGAATGGGAAAATGCCGATGCGGGGGTACAGTTGGAAGGCGTAGAGCAAGCGGGGCATTACTATAACTACTCAGCCGGTAAGCGGCAAATAAGCGGTGCGCGGGCTTTCGAAAAAATAGTGTACCGCAACTTGTACCCGGGTATTGATGCAGAGTTTGTGTTTCACCCGCAAGAGGGAATAGAATACAACTTTATAGTTCGTGCAGGTGCCGATGCAACCAAGATAAAGATAAAGTATGCAGGCATAGAGCGAATGGAAAGCGATGCCGAAGGCAACCTGTTGCTGCCCACCTTGTTCGGCAACATGGTTGACCATGCTCCGGTTACCTACTATGCCGGAAACCCGGCTTCTAAAATTGCCTCGCGGTTTGTGAAGAATGGTAACAGTGTTGGCATTGCGTTAGGCAAGTACGATAAAACCAAAGAAGTGGTAATTGACCCTTGGACAGTAACCCCCGCTCTTCCAAACTCTAACAAAGTTTTTTGTGTAAAAACCGATAGCAGCGGCAACGTATATGTATATGGTGGCGATTCTCCCTTTAAGTTACAGAAGTATAATGCCGCAGGTGCATTGCAATGGACCTATTCCACCCCGTGGGATTCATCCAATGCCTGGTTCGGCACGCTTATAGTTGATAAGGCGGGGAACTCCTACATTACCAGAGGTTCACTTGCCGCTATCTCGAAGATTAATACTGCCGGAACAATGGTGTGGACAAAAGAAATTTCAACCGCATCGTCAGGTGATGAATACTGGGGATTAGCTTTAAACGCAGATGAAACACAACTAATTGTAGGAGGAACACTGGATTATGGGGGCTTAAAGATTAGTGGTGTGCTTTATGATATTGATTTAAATACAGGTACTCCAATAGATACTGTTAAAGTAACTTATGCCGGAATAGTGTATCCGTATCCGAATGAAGTGCGAGCTATTTGTTACTCACCCAACGGGAACTACTACTTTCTAACTACTGATACAATTGGCGGGGCAACACCCGCGTTTGGAATAACCTTCCGAACAAAACACGGTAGAGCGTTCGCTTATAAGGGTCCTGATTTCGGATTCACTCCTCAAGGGCAAAATATTATTTGTGCAAATGCATACTACATCTATAACTCTACAGGTGACTCAATAGTAAAAAGAGATATAAATACCGGCAGTATCTTAATGGGAGACAAAATATCAGGAGGCGGAGTTGGAACTGTGGGTATAGGTATTGCCCCGAAAAACGGGGGTATAGCTATTGACAACTGCGGCAATGTGTATGTGGGTTCGCAAACAGCAGTGTATAAATACGATGGTAATCTCAATGTTATAGATTCGGCTGCTACTCCCGGTGCCGTGTATGCATTAGCCGTAAGTAAAAACGGTGAGGTTGCCGCCAGCGGGGCAGGCTTTGTTGCCGTCATAAACATGTCGGCATGCGGTCAGTATCTTTCTCCGCCATTCAATCTTACCGTTAACAACACCAACACCACTTGCGCGGGCATGTGCAACGGAAGTGCCACTGCGGTTACTGCCAATGGCACTGCCCCTTTCAGTTATATATGGTCGAACGGTGCTACCTCGGCAACAATTAGCGGTTTGTGTCCGGGCAGTTACTATGTTACGGTAACCGATGCCGGAGGAAGTTCAATGGTGGCAGGCACTAACATTTTGTTGTCGCCTTTTGCTCTCACCGACTCGGTGCTGCACACCACCTGCGGAGGCAATACCGGTGCAGTGGGTATTGTTTCGCTTACCGGTGTAGCTCCTTATACTTTTTTGTGGAGCAACGGAGCTGTTACTTCTTCCATTATTGGTGTAAGCCCGGGTTTATATTCCGTAACGGTTACCGATGCCATAGGTTGTGTTTTAACCAAAAACTTTACTGTGTTGGGAAGCGGAAACAGCCCGGTAACCATAACTTCGAGCCATATAACAATTTGTGAGTACGACAGTGCGCTGTTATGTGCCCCTGCCGGTTACTTAGCTTATCAGTGGAGCAATGGCGCCAGCACCGCCTGTTTTGTAACCAATGTTGACAATGTTTACTCCGTTACCGTTACCGATGCCAATTACTGCACTGCATCCTCCAACAGCATACCGCTTTGGGTAGTGGCAGGTCCACCGGTATCCATTACAGTTTCCGGAAATGTTCTTACTGCCACCACTGTAGGGCAGGCAGTAGCTTACCAGTGGTATCGCAACAACAGCTTAATAAACTTTGCCACAGGCAGCACCTATACCGCACAATTGCAAGGTTACTATACGGTAGCCGTTACCGGTACAAACGGATGTGTAAGGGTTTCATCACCGGTGTATTTTTCCCCCTGTACCGCTCACTTTGTTTTGTTTCCCGATTTAAATACACCGCATAATTGGTTTGCGGTTAATCAGGCAACAGGGGCGGCACCCATCAGTTACCTTTGGAGTTGGGGCGATGGTGCTACTTCTGCCGGAGCTTTTCCTACGCATACTTACGATACTGCGGGGTATTACAACATTTGCCTGAGTATTACCGATGCAAACGGATGCAGCGCTACTTATTGCGACTCATCGGTTTACTTGTATAAAACAGAGAATGCTGTTACCGTAAACGTAGTCAGCCAACTGCCCGGTAATATAAAAGAAGCGGATGACGCAGGGGAAATGTTTCTTTTCCCGAATCCTGCAGGCGATGTATTGAATATTCGATACAGGGGTTTACAGGCTGAACGTGTTCGTTTGTTTAATATAAACGGACAACTGCTCAAAGAAATCGCTCAACCTGCCGATAACAGAATAGCTGTACACGAACTACCGGCAGGGGTGTATGTTGCCGAACTAAAAATTGAAAGCAGCACGGTACGGTTAAAGTGGAGTAAAAAATAGTTTTGGCGCCAGCAAACGGAACTGCACCCGTTTTAACGACTAATACAAGCAGCAAAACAAGATGCCATGTGCACACAGGGTTTTGTGTGTATCGTGTAAATTTGTTTTCATTGTTTCCTAAATATCCGCAAACCAACCTAACGTAGTTTCAAAACATCTTACCCGTATGCAAAAACTGTTACTTGCCGTATTGTGTGTAATTGCCTTGCAAGGCATTCGTGCACAGCAAAAATGTTATTCCACCCAGGTTGTTGACCAGTTACGCGTTGCCGACCCTGTATATCATCAGGGCTTGCTCGATGCGGAGTTGAGTTTAAAAAAGTGGGTGGCTTCCGGTGAGCAAGACCCTTACTATTCGGCACGGGCAGTACGCACTATTCCATTAGCGGTGCATGTGCTGTATAATACAACCGCGCAAAACGTGAGCGATGCCGCCATTCAGAATGTGGTAAACAAACTCAATCAGGCATACCGCAAACTGAATACCTCGCTTAATTCGGCCCGCTCGGCAGTGCAGCCTTTGGCAGCCGATGTGGAAATTGAATTTTGTTTGGCACAGCGCACCCCATCGGGGCAGGCAACCAACGGTATTGAGCATGTGCAAACTTCCACCTCGTGTTTTAATTATACTTCTTCGCCTAATGCTATGAAGAGCACCTCTACCGGAGGTGCTAATCCGTGGAATTCATCCAAATACCTGAATGTATGGATAGTTGATTTATGCGGCAGTTCGCCCACAACAGGCGGAACAGCCGGCTATGCTTACTTGCCTACCACCGGTATGCACGGCTCCAGTATTGACGGTTTGGTAATTGAGTATTCTATTGGAATGAATGTAGAAACCTGGGTGCACGAAATTGGGCACTACTTAGGCTTGCATCACATTTGGGGCGACCTTTCGGGCAATGCCTGCGGCAATGTTTTTCCCGATACCGATGACGGCTTTAGCGATACCCCCGACTCCAAAGACCCCAATTACGGTTGCAGCTACAAAATGTCGTGCACTAACAATTCATCGTATGGCGACCAGTACGAAAACTACATGGACTACAGCAGTTGCACCGTGTTGTTTACCACGCAGCAAGCTAACTACATGAATAATGTGCTTACTAACACGCGCGGTAGTTTGGTAACCAACAACCTTGCCTGCACACCCCTTAGCGGACCGGTGGCAAGCTTTACGGCAACACCCACTTCAATTTGTACAGGACAAACCGTGCAGTTTACCAGCACATCTACCGGAACTAATCTTACTTACAGTTGGTCGTTCCCCGGTGGCACACCTTCTACCTCCACCGTACAAAATCCGGCTGTGGTTTACAACACAGCAGGCACATACAGTGTAACCCTTACCGTAACAAGCGGTGGGCAAAACAACACTGCCACACAAAACAATTACATTGTGGTATCGGGTGCCAACGCATTGCCCTTACAACAGGGTTTTGAAAGCACCACATTTCCGCCAACCGGTTGGACAATTACAAATGCCGATAACAGCACCACATGGGTACGCACTACCTCGGCAAGCGGTTACGGCACTTCAAGCGCCAGCGCTTATGTAAACAACTACAACTACAGTTCTACTAACCAAAAAGATTGGCTCATTACTCCCTCGTACAATTTTGCTTCGGTTAGTGCCGGACGAATAAAGTGGGATTATGCTTATGCTCCTTACACGCAGTCGGGTTATTCCGATTCGCTCGAAGTGTTTTACTCCACCAACTGCGGAACTACATGGACTTCTATCTGGAAAAAAGGAGGAAGTTCGCTTGCTACGGCTACTGCTACAAGTTCCAACTTTGTTCCTACTTCATCGCAATGGAAAACCGATTCGGTGTCGTTAGCCTCCTTAAACGGGCAGGCAAATGTTCGCTTTGCATTTGTGAATACGAACCGCTATGGCAACAACATCTTCTTGGATAATGTAAACATCTTTAATGCTACACCTCCGCAGGGGCAGGCACCCGTAGCTGATTTTGTGGGAGTGCCTACAACGGTTACCGTTGGCAACTCCGTTGCATTTACCGATTTATCAACCAACACCCCAACTTCGTGGAGTTGGAGTTTTACAGGAGGTACGCCAAGCACTTCAACCATTCAAAACCCTTCTATAGTTTACAATGCGGTGGGAACATACCCGGTTACGCTTACCGCCACCAACGCCAACGGCAGCAACTCTGTTACTAAAACCGCTTACATAACGGTAGTGCAGGGCGGTGGCACACAAACCTGCGATACCCTCACCAACTTTGTAGCACAGGATACCCTAACCTATTACGTGTTTACCAACAACGGTGGTTATGTAACGGGGCACAATGCACAGGCTGATAAAGCCAAAGCAGAATACTACGTTAATCCAACACCCGGAGCACAAGTAACTGGTGCATTGTTCTATTTTGTTGTTGCCAAAACCCTGAACCCGAATACGGCATTTATAACTGCAAAGGTTTGGGATGCCACAGGCACCGGTAATTCTCCGGGCAATACGCTTGCCTCCAAGCAAGTGCTTATAAGTTCTATTGCACAAAATGTTGCCGCGCAGCAATTAACCTTTGTAAGCTTTAATACTCCGGCAACCGTTAGCGGAAACTTTTTTGTGGGTTTCGAAATGACCAACGCTGCAGGCGATACGGTGGCATTGGTTTCGTCAACCATGAACTCGCCCGCGCCTAATTACGGTTGGGAACAAAAGAGCAACAACTCCTGGGCAACCTTCCAGCAATCGTACGGTATTAACGGCTTAGACCTTTTTGCTTTGCCCATTATTTGCACCGGCTCGCAAGGGCAGGGGCCAACCGCATCGTTTACATCAAACAACACTACTACCTGTTCGGGAGGAACAATTTCGTTTACGAGTACATCAACCGGAAACCCTACCTCTTACAGTTGGTCGTTCCCCGGAGGAACGCCTTCGTCATCCACTTCTGCCAATCCTACGGTTACGTACAACACAGCAGGTACTTACAATGTTTCGCTTACAGTGTACAATGCCAACGGAAGCAATAACAGTACGCAGAACAATTACATTACCGTTTACGCCAAGCCAACGCTTACTATGGATGCTACCCCTGTTTCGTGTTTTGGCGGCAGCAACGGCTCGGCAAGTGCATCGGCAACCGGGGGCTTAGCACCTTACACTTACAGTTGGAGTGGTGGCGGCACTGGCAGTGTTATCAACAACAAACCTTCGGGTTCATACACGGTTACGGTTACCGACAACCGTCAGTGTACTGCATCGGCTTCCATAAACATTGGTCAGCCTTTAGCGGCTTTAACGCTTACGCCAAATGCGGTTGATGCCTTGTGCGGCTTGCCTAACGGCAGCGCATCGGTAGCGGCAACGGGTGGTGCAGGCGGTTACATTTATTCGTGGAGTACGGGAGGCACCAATCAAAGCATTGTAAACCTCAGCGCAGGCAATTACAGCGTTACGGTTACCGATGCCAATAACTGCACATCGTCCGTTTCAATAGCCATAACCAATCAAACAGTAAGCGTTGATGTAAATGTTAACACAACTGCGGCTTGCGGCTCTAACAACGGCTCTGCATCGGCTGTGGTAACCAACAGTACGCAATCGGTTAGCGGCTACAACTGGAACACGGGCGGAACTTCCGGCTCTATTGCCAACCTTGCACCCGGCACCTACTCTGTAACGGTTACACTTGCCAACGGTTGCACCGGTACTGCCACCGGGCAGGTAGTTTCAGCAACAGCGCCTACGGCTTCTGCGGCTCCTATAAACGGCACTTGTCAAACAGCACCGCAAATTAACCTAACCGTTAACGGTGGCACTGCGCCATTTTCATATTCGTGGAGTAACGGTGCAAGTACCGAAGATGTGCAGGGAATTCCGGCAGGCTCGTATAGCGTAACTATTACCGATGCCAACGGTTGTTCTGTTTCTGCGGCTGCTTCGGTTGCCGATAACTCAACCGTTAGTGTAACGTTCAGTACACAAAATCCTGTGCAGGGCAACGATGGCAGCATTACCGCCAATGCGGGCGGTGGTGCTGCTCCGTACACTTATCAGTGGAGTAATGGTGGCACAACACAAACCATCAGCAACCTTAATGCCGGTACATACACGGTTACCGTTACCGATAATGCAGGCTGTATTAAAGTGGCAAGCGTAACCATACTCAGCACCGGTATTACTGCCGTGCAGGATATACTTTCGGTAACTGTGTTCCCGAATCCTGCTTACGATGTGTTGAATGTTGCTATTGAACTGAGCCGCGGACAGGATGTTGATGTAGAAATATTAAATGCAATTGGTCAGCAGGTTTATGAAACCCGCTTGCCGAACTATAACTCGGGTACTGAACGCTTTGATATTGGCACACTTGCCGCTGGGGTATATGTGGTTAGAGTGAATGTGGCAGGCAGCACGCACGCAGTGCGATTGGTGAAATTGTAAGCAAGTTTGTTTTACGTAAACGGTGCAGCAGTATGGATTACAAATGAATAAAATAAATTTACCTGAAAGTGTTTACTTAAAAACTTTCGAACATGCGTTACATTCTCTTTGTTGCTGTTTTTGCTATTCCGCTTACGGGCTTTTCGCAGAAGGTTAAAAAGCCCAAACGTGAGCGACCTGCACCGCAGTGGGATACACTTTATTTTAAAAACGAGTTTTCGGTAGATGTTAGCCCTGTAATAAATTTTCTTACAGGCGATTTTGGTAATGTGCGCCAAAGTTTTGGCGCTACTTACCGAAGGTTTTTCGATAAAAATGATGCGCTTCGCATTGGTACTCGCCACGGTTACCATAACTATGCTACAAGCTATGACCGACTTAGGAATGCTGATGCCGGTTTCGTTTATATGGGCGATTCTATACTTCCCATGAAACCCGGTGATACAGTTTTTACACGTTCTTTTCAGCAAACGCGCTATTACACACCCGATATCCGCTTTGGTTACGAACACCGCTTTGGCAAGCGAAGAGTAAAGTGCATGTTGGGAGTTGATGCGTTAATAGGAGTGGAGCGTATTCGTACAATTGAAAACGAACAACATTTTACCTTTCAAACTTATACCGATTCGTTAGGCACTTCGTATTTCATTGTGTCCGACCCTTACCCGCAGTTTCCGTACAACGAGAATATTGTAACCAACCTAAAGGTGGGGCTTTCGCCATTTGTAGGCGCGCAAATTCATCTTACTAAACGTTTTTCACTTAACGCTTGCTTTCTGCTCGATTTGTTTTGGACCATTCCTGTTTCGGGCAAACCCAAGTACTCCGGCTTTAATATCAGCACCGATGCCTTTATAGCCGACATTGGTTTTACGGTGCATTTTTAGAACGCTCAAGGCAAGGCAGCGAAAAGTAAAGGAAACTGCGGCTTACGTCATTCAACCCGCTGCCCCGTTTACTTTTTCGGCATCTCTGCTACATTTGCGTTCCCTTAACAGAAAGGCTTACAGAGGAGAAAATTTATTGATTACCAATTTTTCGCAAAACTATGTTTGAGAATTTACAGGAACGGTTAGAAGGTGCATTTAAATCGCTGCGCGGGCATGGCAGGCTTACAGAACTGAACATTGCCGAAACAGTAAAGGACATTCGCAAGGCGCTGGTAGAAGCCGATGTTAACTACAAAATAGCGAAAGAGTTTACCGATAAGGTAAAGAACGAAGCGCTTGGTCAGAACGTGCTTACGGCTGTGGAGCCGGGGCAGTTGATGGTAAAAATTATGCACGATGAGCTTACCAAACTTATGGGTGGTCAGGCGGCTGATTTCAACATTAAAGGTAACCCTGCCGTTATTCTTATTGCGGGTTTGCAGGGTTCGGGTAAAACCACGTTTACACACAAGCTGGCGCACTTCTTAAAAACCAAAAAGTTTAAACGCCCGCTGATGGTTGCCGGTGATGTGTATCGCCCTGCGGCTATTGACCAGTTGATTGTGTTAGGCGAAAAAATTGGCGTGCCGGTTTATCACGAAAAAGAAAATACCAACCCCGTTGAAATTGCCCTGCATGGTATAGCGCAGGCAAAGCAGCAAGGCTTAGATGTGGTAATTATAGATACCGCAGGTCGCCTGGCGGTTGATGAGCAAATGATGAATGAGATTTCGGCAGTAAAGGCAAAAACCAGTCCTGACGAAATTCTGTTTGTGGTGGACAGCATGACCGGGCAGGATGCCGTAAACACCGCCAAAGCCTTTAACGACCGCCTTAATTTTAACGGGGTAGTGCTTACCAAATTAGATGGCGATACCCGTGGCGGTGCAGCGCTTACGGTAACCTACACTGTGGGCAAACCCATCAAATTTGTTTCGACCGGTGAAAAGGTGGACACACTGGATGTGTTCCACCCCGAGCGGATGGCTTCGCGCATTTTGGGCATGGGCGATATTGTTTCGTTTGTAGAAAAAGCCCAGGAGCAGTTTGACGAAAAAAAGGCGAAAGAACTCGAAGCCAAAATCCGAAAGAACCAGTTTAACTTTAACGACTTTCTTGCCCAGTTAGCCCAAATAAAAAAGATGGGCAACATGAAAGACCTGCTGGGCATGATTCCCGGTATGGGCAAAGCGGTTAAGGATATTGATATTGACGAAAACTCGTTCAAAAAAGTTGAAGCCATTATTCTTTCCATGACCCCTGACGAGCGCGAAAACCCCGATTTGCTGGACGGCAGAAGAAAACTGCGCCTTGCCAAAGGCAGCGGTAATACCATTCAGGAAGTAAACCAGTTTCTGAAACAGTTTGAGGAAATGAAAAAGATGATGAAGAGCATGCAAAAAATGAGCAGTGCCGGGCGAATGATTAAAGGGCTGCCGGGCAGGTAGAGGATTTCCTTTATTGCGTAAACAAACAAATAGTTTCCACACAGGCACGGAGAAACAGCCGGGCTTGTTGTTGTATTTTATAGAATCATCTCAGTAATTATTGCCTCACCCCGTCTAAGTTCCGCGCAGCGGAACAGGGTGAGGCAATGATTTTTTGAGATAGCTTCTCCTCACAATTTAATTGTTCCTTTCAACCGGGCCGCACTTGCTTAACGCTCTATTCAAACAATTTTACCCTCCCTCAAAACTTTTTTCTATCCTCTTTAAATACAAAACCACACCCTTGCCATCTGCAAGCTAAAAACGTGTATTGGCAAGGGGTTTGGCGTTTTCATCTTTCGAAATACTAATGCGTAAAACGGGTTCAAAAATTTAAAAGCGCGCAAAATTTGTCTTTGCGCCCGCTTTTTTGCCTGCCTACTCTTGTAACCGAAACGGCACAAAGGCGTATAAGGGACACACTTACCGCCCCCTGTAGCCGGTAACAAAACCAATTTTTTAAACCGCTTGCCGATGAGGCAGGCACAAAACCATCATTAGCAATGAAAAAAGTGTTAGTAGTATGCCTTTTAGGCGTAATGGGAATGCTGTTGCCCACCCAAACAATTACAGCAAAAGAAACCACCTCTGTTGCCTCGCAAAAAATTGTGGATGTTTTTTTAGAAGATGAAGTTCTAATTGCCCATTCTCAAACAGTGGATGGTCCCATCATTAAAATTGTAGTAACCAATGTAGCCAGAGCGGTGGTACTTACTGAGGACTGCGGTGGCTACAGCTACGAGTGCTCGGCTTATGTAGGCAACCTGCCTGCGGGCTTGTATGTGGCTACGGTAATTACCACCCGCAGCGTGCACGCACAGGCATTTACCCTTGGCGACTAAACCCGAACCTTAGATGTTTGCCTGCGCACGTTGGTTGACTTGGCATACATCTGCTCAGCTAACCATTGCTTACCGGGGAAATACTCTTCGGCTTGCAGGGTAAGCAGCAGGGTTTCGCCAATATCGTAAGGCGAGGTGCGTATAAGCAGTTGGGCATAGTGAATAAACTTATCGAACAGCCGCTTAACGGTAGCTACCTGCTTGGCATGGCGCAACATGTATTTTTCGAAGGCATCTAAATGGTTAAGCAGAGTTTCGGTTTCGGAACTGTCGAAATTATACAGCGCCATAAACTGCCAGCGCCTTATTACGCAGTTGAAGTTGGTTTCTTCGCCTGCATGGGCAATCATCAACTGCCGTATAGCCTCTTTGTAGCGCCCGCATTTGTAGGCGTACAAACCCAGGGCAAAGGCGTGGTTGGTAAGGCGGTGAGCCTCGGGCAAATGCGGAGCATAGCGCTCAATAAAGCGCTGCATCCAGTCGGGGTTGTTGTTGCTAATGGCCGAGAGGCTGATAATGTTCCGGAAACTGATGGGGAGTATTTTGCCTCCCTCCAACAGAACGTTCTTTTTCATTTTGAGGTCGGTCCACCACAGGTATTCATCTGCGGCAGTTTCGAACCCTTTGTTGAACCAGCGAAGTGCATAGTTGATAGCGTATCCCATACTTTCTAATACGCTTTTTGGCAGCACGCCTTCGCTGTGTTGCTCGGCAAACTGTTTTATAACGTTGTAAGGTCCGGTGCTTTCTTCGTAGGTATCGGCACTTAGCATAAGGTACACGTGTATAAACAGGTACACGTAAGGGTGCTCGGGGCGGTTGTAGGGTTTTAGAATATCGAGCAAAGGGAGAACATCCTGCTTTGGATAATTTCCCCCCATCCATTGCCGGCTGAACACTTCGCAGAGGTAGCGCAGTTTTTTGAGGGCGTGAAACTCATCGAGGGTTTGAATAACCGGCACAAGGTTGTTTTTGTGGGTGCGAACCAGTTTGGCGCTAAAACCGTTTGCCGCTAACTCGGTAAGTATGTGGCGGTGGTAAAAGCTGTCAATATCTTGCTCGGGGGTTTGGTCAAGTTCGGCTAGTTCGTTTTCGTAGGCTTTGTCGAATTCGTCCACCCACTGCATATCCTTAAACCCGGCAAGGGTGTAGCGCTGCACGGCTTTGTTGTTGCGCTGCCATTGCTCGCAGGCTAAAAACAGGTCAATGCCATCGAGCAGTTTAGAAGCCGCTGCGCTTTGCTTGGCATAGGTGGACAGATTTTCGCCCAGTTGGGCAATATCCTCAAGGTTTACCTTGCGAACGGTAAATTTTGGGTAACAGGTATATAAATAGTTAAACAGTACAACCGATGCTTTAGGAACTTTAAAGTACGGGGCATTTACAAACTCTTTAAGGCGTAAAAAAGCCGTTGGGTCAAAAGCCTGAAGAGTTTTTACAAGTTTGGGCAAGTGCATAGTGCAGCTTTAGTGTGTGTTTTGTTTAACCTAAACCGCTCAGGCTGTCGGTTCGGTGTTTCAAATGTAATAAAATATCGGTTCCAAAAATATAAAATCATATTTTTTGTAGAAAATAGTGAAACCTAATACCCATAAGGGTTTCGGCTTATTTTTTAACAATTAGTCCTTTCTAAAGCTGCCGTTTAAATACAAAAAATGGCGGCATTTGTCATTGTTATACTTTACAAAGAGAGATACTCTTGCTTCCGAAAGCCGCAGGTCGTACCTGCCGGTTAAAAAGGGGTTCTTTTTTTGGTGTTTGTCCGCTCGGGCTTTTTAAAGCCTCTTGCAAGGTTACCATGCCCCCGGGTGCGGTTAGTTTACTTGCCTCCATCAGGTAATCTCTCCGGCATGTAGCCTTGCAAGCCCTTTTTTTTGTGTGGCGAATACACCAATGTAAGCATGTGAAACTACAAAATAGGAGGAGTATGCAAAAGGTAACCGAAAATCAGCAGCAAGTAAAACATGCCTTGGATGATATTGCCGAGGGGCTGAAATTTAGTGCAGGTATGCGGACTTTATTATTCGACCTCAGCCGAAGCGAAAACGATTTTGGGAAAGCCGGAAATGATTTAGGGGAAGCCGAAAACGATTTTGGGAAAGCCGGAAATGATTTAGGGAAGCCGAAAACCTGACGGGATCGAATACGGATATTTTTTTGTAAACGGAGCAGAAATAGACAAAAACAATTAATGCTTCGACCTGAACTGAGATATGCGATTAATGAACAATAAGGCAGTGCTTTACTTTCTGCCTTTAATGCTTTTTGTATTCCTGTCTGCAACTTTGCAAGACTGCAACAGTGGGCAAACCGCAAACAATACTACTGGGGGATGCGGAGGTTATTCGCAAGGTACTGGTTTTGTGTATGTAAAAGCACCGCCACCTTCCACCTTACAGGTTTATACCAACAATTACACGTTTAGCCACCAGTACTGCGTTCCTTTTTATTTGGTAGCTGGTAAGTATATACCATGGACAGCCGCAATGGGCAACGGTTGGAAATTGTGGGTAAGCGTAATAGATGAGAATCAAAACTGCCAGCAAGAAACCCGATTCATTTTTCAGGATAAGTTTTGTGGAAACCCGGTTTACATTACTGAACTGGTAGGTTCAACTGTGAGCTATCCGGGTTATTACACTGCCTACGATGAACTTCTGTATATTCCGGTGGCAACCAACAAGCCGCTGCGGTTTACCGTTAGCGCCATTACTAATTGCAACGAGTGTATTTGCTTTAACTGCGGAACACACACTTACGTTGGGGATAATGCGTGGAAGTTTACCACTCAGGTATCTTACGATGCTGCTGAAGTATCAGTTATCGTTTCCTCCAATTACCCAAATTTTACAGCAGGGCAGCTATATGCGGTAAATCCTATTTACTTTAACTGTAACAACTCAAATGTTGCTGCATTACAATGTCCATAATCTTCAAAACAATACTAAAAGCCAAAGCCATGAAACGCATCGCCTTTATCCTTATCTGTTTATTCAGTATCTCCTCTTCCTGCAAAAAAGAGATACCTCAAAACAGTATTCTTGGAACAACCACAGGTAAGCAGAACTTTAAATCGGAGCTAAGCGGCAGCCGTGCCGAAACCTACGACCTGCTTTTTGAAGACACCCACGGGGTAATCAGTTTTAAAGCATCGCGCCCCTACCAAAATCAGTCGTCAACCACATGGCATTGCTACGCCACTTTTTGCCGGAACCTTTGGGCAAGCTACACCACTGCCAATAGAGTGTACGAAAATGTGGGGCGAGTAAAGATTGACAACTTTCAACTACCCATTGAGTCGCACAACGGCTATTTGGTGCGCGATTTTTCAGAATCGGAAAATACTTTTCGCAGCTTTTACGGCAACACCGTAAACTTTTCCATTCAAGGCTCTGAGACTTCAGGATACCAAGCGCAACAAACCCAGTTATACATTCCAAAGCAACTCAATGCAATATTTAACGACAACGGGCAAACTTATTTCGGCAGACCGGCAATTTCGCGCAACAGCGGACTGCAACTAAAATGGACTGCCGATGCCAGCAACAGTAAAGGCGTAGTAATACGGATAGAGAATCAGTATGCGATAAACGAACAAG
This sequence comes from Chitinophagales bacterium, assembly GCA_026129525.1. Taxonomy (GTDB): domain Bacteria; phylum Bacteroidota; class Bacteroidia; order Chitinophagales; family LD1; genus Bog-950. The sequence goes on from JAHCHW010000007.1 coordinate 233,900, forward strand.
GGATGCCTGATATGAGCAAATATGTTAACCATGCCACCAACTTTATTCTTGCTGATGACGATGGCGATTACACCTTTACTGCCGATGATTTTAAGGACATACCCGCCAAACACGAGCTGCTCATTACTGTTATGCGCGGCAACGCCATCATTACTGCCAACACCAACCGAAAAGTAAAACTATACGGAGGCGAAGAAGTGTTCTGCAGCCAATATTTGATAAATGATTAAGAAAGCATACCGAACTAGCACTTGCGTCCCAACAGTTCTCTTATGTCGCAGCAGATTCTCTTTTTGTGAAACTTAAAGGAACCTGCCTGCGAGGCAACCCCCTCTCCGCAAGCGGAGAGGGCCGGGGGTGAGGCAAAAACAAAGGCAAAAAAAGAGCGGGCTTGCACACCCGCTCCTGCTTAAGCCATAACGCGAATTATAAACCAAGCCGTGCAAAAATGAAAAAACAAATGGTATGCGCAGCCGCAAAGCGAAAGCGGCATACCGGTAAGTTGCCCTCCAAAACACGGGCAAGGGCTAAAAAAAAATCCAACCCGGTGCCCTTTACAATAACCGCGTTGGCGCAATTACCGCCCATGCGAAAAAAGCGGGAGAATTAAAAAATCAGAAAAAATGAAACCCATATATCAATTACTGCTGTTTGTATTGACACTTTCAGCAAACGCACAACAAACTACTACTACCTACAAAGTATATGTACCATCAACCGGTAATACTTATTACAGCCGATATACCGATGTAAACCAAAGTAACGAAGGCAGCAGCGTTACCATGTCTGGCATGATGCGGAGCGCAGGCTCTGGTGAACCACAACCCATCTACGTGGTTTGTGGCGACAGGCGCGATGTTTATACCAACAACAACGGGCAAACCATCATCACCTGCAACCCATCCAACAACGATTGCTTCGAAATCAACAACATTGCTAATGTACCACTCGTCAATCTGGTGCTGGTAAACGATATCACAACCAAAGCCTTTGTGGGAACATCTGTTACAAGCGGCTTTAACCCATATCCTAATCTGCAAGCAACCATTCATGCCGTAACAGAATACGGCTCAATGTCAGAGTCAGAATTCAGCGAAATAGCTTACATACAGCAAAGCGGAGGTACAACAGTTTTATTAGGATTGGTTTCGAGTGTTACACAAATAGGCGATAAATGGATAGTGCAGTGTATTCCGGGTCCGGGATGGTGCTTAAAATATATTTCCGTACCTAAGGATACAGAAATATTTTAAATGAATATTTCCTGCACAAAGGAGGGTTCCCCTCCTTTGTGCAGGGGCAATAAATTATAGTAATAAATAGTTATGCTCAAAGCTTTATTAACAGGCTTATCATTGTTTGTTTATGTGCTCTCCGCCAAAGCAAATACCACCTGCCTGCAAGACCCCTACTGGAAACCACAGCGGATTGTACTGGCAGTGTACGGTAACGATTGCGTAAACTGCTACATAGCGCTTGCTAAAACCTACAGCCTTTTAAAACAAAAACATGCAGTAACTTTTGTTTATGGTGAAGTGCCTATTCGCTTAGCCGATACATTTACTTACGAAAAACTGGGAACCCTTAACAAAGGCGATACCATCATAAAAAACACCGATTTTTTCAACTGCATAAACCCCGGCATCACCTCTGCTCTTATACTCATAGAAAACCACCGCATACAAACCAGATGGAGCCTAAAAAACATCACCCACGAAACCATCCATGAACTAACCAATCATAAAGCGGTAATTATTGACTCTTTAGATATTACATCCTATGCCGGAAACAACGCTTCGGGTATAAACATTACCGGCAACAGCCTATACATTACCAACGATTTGAAAGCAACTACCTACCAATTAACCCTCACCAATAAATCTGTCATAAACACCTACCACTTCAAAAACCTCGAAGACTCCTTCCCGCTTTTAATCCAACACAACGTTAACCTCAGCGAGCAAGAAAAACAAATAAACATTCGCGATTATACCTCCATCAAACAACTTGTGGGCAGCGGCATTTCCGTATCGGTGCCCTACTTTACCGAAACCGGTATGTATGTGCCGCTTACCGTGCGTATAAAAAAAGCAATTATGCGTAATGGCGATACGCTTAACGCTATTATGCCATCGCAGTATTTGGTAAAACTGAACAACGACTTATCTTTTCGCGCTGTTTACTCATTTCCGTATCAGGTAGAAGGTCATCCCAATTTGTATAATATAACCGAAGGCGGGTATGTAAAGAACGATACGTTCTATTCACTTTGTAACTCAGCCAACAACGATTCACTCCTTGTAGTCTATTCTTTAAAGCAATCTCCTCCGGCTCTTGTAAAAGTGTATAACCTTTCATACCCAACATATTTCCCCTTAAAAAATCCGGCTACAGGAAACCCTATGCGATACTTAGGCCTGTTTACTACCATAGATAACAAAACCTATTTCATGTTTAACGTAGCCCCCGTCATATACAATATAACATCCGATTCACTTACCCTTAAAGAACTTCTAAACGAAGAACTATTCAGCAATGGAAAACCACTTTGCTGGATAGACCGATTTATTCAAACCTCCGACAAAGCAGTTATGTTTCTTTCAATTAAAAACGAAGGAGTGTATGCCCACTATTACAACCTGCCCGAGTTAACCCCCACCGACATACGAAAAATTGCAGATGATGGAACAAATGTTGTTGGAGTATTAAACAATAAAGTGTATTACACCCGGTTTACTGACGATAAAGTATGGCTATATGCGGCAAGTTTTTGATTTAACCATGGTCGTGTTATTCTCAACTACACCAACCAAAACAAAATGACTGATAACCATACCAACCATGAGAAATTTATGAGCGAGGCAACTCCCTCTCCGCTTGCAGAGAGGGCAGGGGTGAAGAAAAAACAAAGGCAAAAAAAGAGCGGGCTTGCACACCCGCTCTTGCTTAAGCCATAACGCGAATTATAAACCAAGCGGTGCAAAAATGAAAAAACAAATGGTATGCGCAGCCGCAAAGCGAAAGCGGCATACCGGTAAGTTGCCCTCCAAAACACGGGCAAGGGCTAAAAAAAATCCAACACGGTGCCCTTTACAATAACCGCGTTGGCGCAGTTGCCCGCTCGCCCCGCCTTACGGTGGGTAATGCGAAAAGAGCGGGAGGATTAAAATTTAGGACAATGAGAACTATACTATGTTCAGTTTTATTACTAACTATCCTGATATTCAGTTGCAATAAGCGCTATGATTTAATAACCAATGAATCTAATGACCACTTACTGATAACTCTGAAACAGATAAACAGTAAGTACTATAACTCCAAATCTGCCGAAAAACACACACGCCAACTGGGAACTTTCTATGGGTTAATGACAGATATATTCACAGGTTGCGGAGCAGCATCATTAACTGCCGCTTCTGGTCCTGGAGCTGTAGCTTTTGGAGTAGCTGTTGGTACTTACTTCTCGTCTATGTGTAGAGCCAATGGCAATTTTACAACTGACGACCCATGTCAAAACCAAACCGTTCAATATTTATATGATGGCACACCAGCCTATGATATTTTGATTGGACAAACCTATTGGGATATATATACCAATACCGAGTACCAGTTCCAATATGCAAACAATTTTGACGACTGTGGCATTTTTCACAATCTAGTAATCAAGCAAGGCGAATGCACAACTATTTTTCAAAACGGAAACGCAGCAATGTATGATTCAATTGTACAGTTAATTACGCTTCTTGATAATTCTGTGCCTTCGTTAAATCTGTCTGATACATTTTTGATTGTATATCGCTCAACAGTTTTGTCCATTGCGGAAGACTTTGAAAGTTTAAACCCAACTGACTCTAACTATCGTGCAAACCTAACTTCCTTACTTCAAACAGCAGGTTTATATGGCAATAATCGCGTTTACACCATTCTAAACACTTACATTGATGGAATAGAAGGCATAGGAATGTCAGAGTATCAGAATTTTTCAGATTATCATAAAGACTTTGTGATTGCCATTCAAAATTCAACTCAGCTAACTACCGATCAGAAAAACGCCATATACTCCATATTGGCATTAGGTAAATTCAGCTATTTTTTTTGGAGTTATGCTTCACAAAACAATTAAAGTTATGAATACCATTAAAACCATTAGAGCCATCCTTTCAAACGCACTTCCGCCTTTTTTCTTAACAGCGGTTATTTATTTTTTGCTGCGCGATGGGGTAGCCGATAAACTGCGGTTTACCTGCTCGGCAACAATGTTTGTCGCCTTCATGTATCTTTTAATAAGGCAAGCTATCCTGTTCAGCAAACTCGGATTCTATTGGGCAGTAGTAAAGGAAGAACAAGAAGGAGCAAAGCTAAGTTGGCAGTATTTAGCATTAACTATCGTCTTTTTCATTGCCCTTAATGCATTGTTTTTCTTTATCCAAACATGATACTTATGTCGCAGCCGATTCTCTTTTTGTGAAACTTAAAGGAACCTGCCTGCGAGGCAACTCCCTCTCTGCAAGCGGAGAGGGCCGGGGTGAGGCAAAAACAGAATAGTTATTCAATAACAACTTAACCAAACAACAAACAAAACCATATTCAATAACCAATAAACCCCCAAACTATGCGAGTAACCGTTAAACGCCTTTACGACAGCTGCGGCAACGAAACCGGAGCCATACTGCGCGCCCCCCGTGAGCGCTCAAGCGATTTACACAAAAAGTTAGTGCTCGAAAGCCTGCTTATACAATACAGCGTGGTAAAACTTTACCCCCACGAGCAACTGAACGTGTATCGCGACACCTATGCCGGAGTGCCCTCTATTACTGTAATAAAAGAAGCAGGAGGACTTATGGAAGAAGATATGGTGTTATAATACTATCTGCCAAATGCAGACAAAGAGGAATGAACAAATGAATGGATGAGCGAGGCTCTCCCTCTCCGCTTGCGGAGAGGGCTGGGGTGAGGCAAAAAAGACAGGGGTGAGGCAACAACAACAACAACAACAACAACAACAACAACAACAACAACAACAACAACAACTATGATAACAACCGATATTAACTACCAAAAAATTTTCAACGCTGCACCCGGGCTTTACCTTATACTAAAGCCCGACCTTACCATTGCTGCCGTTAACGAAGCCTACCTGAAAGCCACCCTTACCCAGCGCGAACAAATTACAGGACATTACCTGTTCGATGTTTTTCCCGATAACCCCGATGATAAAACCGCGACCGGAGAACACAACCTGCGCGCCTCGCTTAACTACGTGCTGCAACACAAACTGCCCCATACCATGGCGGTGCAGAAATACGACATCCGCACCCCCGAAGGCAATTTCGAAGAGCGCTACTGGAGCCCCATTAACACCCCCATACTAAATGAAGAAGGCGAAGTGGAACTTATCATTCACCGCGTTGAGGATGTAACGGCTTTTGTAAAAATGAAACAACAAAGTGCCGAGCAAAAAGAACAAAACCTCGAACTGCAAAATCGCGTAAGCGAAACCGAATGGGAAGTTTACAAGCGCACTGCCGAGGTGCAGCAACTAAACCATCAACTGCTTGCCGAAGCCGACAAAATGCGTAAGCAGCAAACGGAAATCGCTCAACTGCATACCCTGTTGCAATCCATTATCAGCAACACATCAAACTCTATTTGGGCTATTGATACCACCGGAAAATTTCTGCTGCTCAATAAAGTTGCCGTTGCTTACTTTAACAAAACACCCGAAGAGTGCATAGGCAAAACCGTGTACGACCTTGTGCCGTTTGAGGAAGCCGATGCCGTGCACCGCGAAGACATGGAAATAATGGCATCGGGCAAATTGCGCGATACCGAAAACACCGTTACCATTAACGGAGAGCCGGTTACTTTTTTGTTTTCGCGTTTTCCGCTGCGCGATGCAGCCGGAAACATTACCGGCTTGTGCGGGGTAGCCACCAACATTACCGAGCGCGTAAACAACGAACGAAAAATTACCGAACTCAACAACAGCTTGCAAAAAACTGTTCAGCAACTGGAAGAAGTAAACACCGAAATGAAATCGTTTACCTACTCTGTTTCGCACGACCTCCGCGCTCCGCTGCGTGCTATCAGCAGTTTCTCTACCATTATCCGCAATAAATACAGCAACGAACTCACAGCCGACTGCAAACGCCTGTTTGATGTGGTGGACGAAAACGCCCGCCTTATGTCGCAACTCATTGACGACCTCCTCAATTACTCACGCGTGGGTAGGGCAGCCGTGCAACTTTCCGAAACCGACCTTACCGATTTAGCGCAACGCGTACTGCTCGAGCTTCGCAATGCTTATACCGAAGTAAAATTCAATGCAATACTTAAGCCTACTCCGAAAATAACCTGCGATGGGTTACTGATGAAACAAGTGCTGCAAAATCTGTTGAGCAATGCTGTTAAATACAGCAGCCATTCGGAGCAACCCGTGGTTGAATTCAATTCGTACGCTACCGAAACCGAACAGGTTTTTTATGTAAAAGATAATGGTGCCGGATTCGATATGCGCTACTATAATAAACTGTTCGGCATGTTTCAGCGCCTGCATTCCCAAGCCGAATTTGAAGGAACAGGAGTAGGCTTAGCCATTGTGCAGCGCATTCTGCAAAAGCATGGCGGAAAAATTTGGGCTGAAAGCGAAGTAAACAAAGGAGCCACATTTTATTTTTCATTACCACATAAACCCAATTATTATGAACAACCGGATAGAAGTACTGTTAGTGGAGGATAATCCCTACGATGCAGAGTTGAGCATTAACTCGCTAAAAGAAAACCATTTAGCAAACGAAATTATGCACGTAACCGATGGAGCCGAAGCGCTTGATTTTATTTACTGCCGCGGTAAGTACGAAGGGCGCGATAAAGTGCATCCGAAAATAATTCTGCTCGACCTTAAAATGCCCCGCGTGTCGGGCATTGAAGTGTTGGAGCAATTAAAGTCGGATGAAGACACAAAATCTATTCCGGTTATTGTGCTCACATCATCCAACCTCGACCCCGATATTGAAGCCTGCTACCGCCTTGGTGTAAACAGTTACATTACCAAACCCATAGCCTTCGAAGATTTTGCAAAAACGGTTATCAATCTGGGTTTTTATTGGATGCTGGTAAATAAACAGAAGGGAGAAATGCAGGCGAGAAAGTTGTAAGAATGCAGCTAATGCATTACATCTTCCACAAATCGCCCCACAGGCGTTGTCCACCGTCAATGTAAACGGTTTCGCCTGTTATGTAATTGGCGGCAGGGGAGGAAAGAAACACGGTTAAGTCGGCTACTTCATCAACCGTGCCTAATCGTTTGGCAGGTACCACATCTTCCATTCCTTTTTTAAACTCTTCGGGATATTGCTCCATGCCGCTGCTTTGAATAAAGCCGGGGGCAATGGCATTTACATTAATGTGATACTTGCTCCATTCTACCGCCAGTGTTTTGGTAAGGTTTTCAACGCCAGCACGTGCCGCGCCTGTATGCGCCATGCCCGGAAAGCCTCGAAACATTTGCGCGATAATGTTTACAATTACTCCGCTGTTTTGCGGAATAAAAATTTTGTTGGCAGCAGCGTAGGTTATGTTCCATGTGCCGTTAAGGTTGTTGTTAACCACCGCAGCAAAACCTTTGGGCGAAATGTTTTCGGCTGGGCTGGGGAATTGCCCGCCTGCATTGTTTATGAGTATGTCTAACTTTCCTTCGTGTTGCAATATATCGGCAACTACTGCTTCGGTTTGCTCGGGCAGGCGAATATCGCATACGGCATAGCGGCATTTGCCGAAAGCGTTTAGTTGGTCAGAAGCAACTTTCAGCTTTTCTTCTTTTCGCGAGGAGATAACTACCTCAGCACCTAATTGCAAATACTTTTTGGCAATAGCGAAGCCAATACCGCTGCCGCCACCGGTTACTAAAACTGTTTTCCCTTTAAATAAGTCGGATTGAAACATGTTTCGAATTTCTGATTTAGCGTTCAGTACTTTACTTCATTCCAAGTGCGGCACGTGTTTCTTCAATAGTAGAAACTTGTCTGCCCAACATGCGAACCATTTTTGCTGCGGCATCTACTAACTCGCCATTGCTTTTTGCCATTTCGCCTTCGGGCAGGTAAAAATTATCTTCCAGCCCAACGCGAATGTTGCCGTCAATAGTAATGGCAGCCGCCATCAGTTGCCATTGTTTTCTGCCTATGCCTATTGCCTGCCAGTGCGAACCCGCAGGAACCGAAGCAGCCTGATGCAACAAGTTTTGGGTAGAAATTGGAATACCTCCCAACACCCCCATCACAAAACTGAACACATACGGTTTTTGCAGCAGCCCCATATCCATCAGCGGCATGGCATTATTTATATGTCCGTTGTCGAACACTTCCATTTCGGGAATGGTGCCCGCTTCCTTCATTTTTTCGAGATAGAATTTTATTTCACCAAATGGATTCTGAAAAACAAAGTCGTGGTAAAACTCCTTTGTTTTGGGCGAATAAATGGCGTAGTTCATAGAGCCCATGTTAAGTGCTGCCATGTCGGGCTTTAGCGCAGTAATGTGCTGTATGCGCTCTTCTTTCGATAAGCCCACCGCGCCTGTACTGTAATTGATAATAACGTTGCCGCAGTGCTTGCGAACCTGCTCGCCAATTTCGCGGTAGGTTTCAATATCGTAAGCGGGCAAGCCATCGGGCTTGCGTGCGTGAATGTGTAAAATGCTTGCACCGGCTTCAACCGCACGTTTTCCTTCCAAAGCAATTTCTTCGGGTGTGTACGGAATATACGGGCACTGCTCTCTGCGGGCTAACACACCGGTTAGGGCGGCAGTTATTACTATCTTTTTTGCCATGCGTTACTTTTATGTTGATGTGCGAATGTGTAAACTGTTAACCAATACACGCAATTGCATAAGCGTTGTAATCTCATCTCTTATTACTCATCTCTCATCATTCATTACTCATCCTTTCCAAACCGGTTTTCGTTTTTCTATAAATGCCTGTAAGCCTTCCGCAGCATCTTCGGTTTGGAGTGCTTCGCCCAGCATTTGTTTTAAATACTTATGGGCATCGGCAGGAGGAACATTTTTCAGATTATCGAACGCTTCTAAGCCCAGGCGTATGCCCGATGGAGAGTATTGAAACAATTCTTCCACCAATGCATTCACCTCGGCATCTAAGTTTTCTTTTGCTGTTGCTTTACTTATTAAGCCAATTTTTTCAGCCTCGGCAGCATTAACGGTTTTTGCGCGCATACAAAAATCCAACACCGTTCGCGGAGGCATTATCTGCAACATGCTTTGCATTACCTGAAAAGGGAAAAGCCCGCGCTTAACTTCGGGTAAACCAAAAACCGCATCGTTGGCGGCAATTACATGGGTACATCCGCAAATAATCAGAAAGCCGCCCGCATAAACCGGTGCATGAACTTTCGCAATACAAGGTTTATGTAATGCATTAAACACGTTGCCTATTACAATTTCGGTACCCGGGTCGGGAACGGTGGAGTTGGTTTGCTCCGGCTCTCCGGCAAACGATTTTAAATCGGCACCGGCACAAAACACATCGCCTTTGGCAGCAACAACTACTGCCCAAATCTCGCGCTTGTAAGCTGCGTATTCCAATGCATACGCTAATTCTTTAAAAAAAACGGGTGTGAGCGCATTTTTCTTTTCAGGGCGGTTAAGTGTAATGGTAAAGCAGTGGTCTTTCAGTTCGGTTTCAATGTAAGCAAAGGTGTGCTCGTTAAAGTTGTGCAACTGGTCGGCTAAAAACATAAGTACATTTCTTTTTGCGAATGCGCTAAAGTAAAAAGTTTGAAAACAGCTAACAGCGCGAAAAGGGTTAGCCTTTTTTCGCTTCGTTAACGAAAATGGAGAAAATAGTACTGCCGTAATTTTTGCTTTTCAAAAAATGCGGATGGCTTTCGAAATTATGATTGGGGTTGTGTTCCAAAATAAACCAGCCTTTGCCTTCTACTAAATCATTTTCAAAAATTACATCGGGCAGGGTGTTGAGCGTTTCAAGCGGATAAGGCGGGCCTGCAAAAATCAAATCAAATTTTTCAGGGCTTGTTTTAATAAAGTTGAAAACATCCATCTGCAACACTTTAATGGCGGGCAGTTTAAGTTCAGCAGCGGTTTTTTTAATGAACGAAGCGCACTTCGGGAAAATTTCAACAGTAGTAATATCGGTACACCCCCGCGAAGCAAACTCGTAGGCTATACTGCCCGTGCCGCCAAACAGGTCGAGCACTTTTATGTTATCGAAATTGAAACTGTTGTTAATGATGTTGAACAATCCTTCTTTGGCAATGTCGGTAGTAGGGCGGGTAGGAATGTTTTTAGGCGGTTCAAAGCGAATGCCCTTCAGTTTGCCTCCAATAATTCTCATGCGGCAAGTGTATAAAGATTAAAATGCAGGTGAGGAGCATGTTTGCCAAAATGCTTGCTGAACGTAATACTCTCCGGCACTTCGGCAAATTCAATGTTTTTAAAATAGCGGTAGCAAATGTCGAACACTTTTGAGTTCTTATCTACTTCGCCCGAAAGCACAAGTGTGGTTGTTTCGCGGTTAATGCCCAATTCCTCGCAACACAACAACAGAAAGTAGATAAAATCAGTCTCCGTTTTAAACTTGTAGCGGTTCATCATTAATAACGAATTATCATCCTTAAATCTCACTACATCAAAATAATGCTGACTCACATTTACAAACAATTTGTCTGCGGTTTGAGGCAGGCAAAGCGGATAGGTTTCTAACAGCGATGAACCTACATGCACAAATGTTGCTTCCGGAAACAGTTCCTGTAGCGTGTTTTTTAAGTCTTCATCAATAGTAAAAGCAAGGTTAACCGCAGCGCGTGTGCACCATTGCAGTTGCTGATTAGCATTTTTCATAAACGTTAACTCCATCGGCAAAAGAGAATAAGGAGTGTCAACGCCAATGAGTGCTTGTGCAAACGGTAATTGTAAAATTTCATCCTTACCAAAAATTTTTGCCATGCGTTGGCTTAACTCCTTATTGTCGGCAACATGGTGCAGCGTGTATTGCCCGAAAAACAAAATTTGTTGATGAGCATTCGACAATACGGCATACCGCAATGATGTATCGCTCACAGAAATTTTCAGCGTAAGCGTAGAAGGTTGAACCGAACTTTCAATTTCTCCGATAGATGTAAACGAATTTTTGAGTTGTGCCGAAGCCATGCTGCGAAAATACATTATTGGCTCGTGCATAGCTCCTAAAAATCATTTCCCTTTGGCGATAATTCGGTTATGTTTGAGCGTATGAGAAAGTTAGAGTCGCGTAATCCGAAGTTTGAGGAATACACACGCTATAAAATAGGCAAGAATAAATTTATAAAGTGGCTGGGCATGGAAATTACCAAAATAGAACCCGGCTACATTGAGGCAGAAATGGATTTTAAGGAAATGCACGAACAGCAAAACGGTTGGCTGCACGGAGGAGTTTCATCTGCCATATTAGATATGGTGGAGGGTTTTGCATCATATAGTTTGGTGGAAGAAGGCAAGCAGGTGTTTACCGTTGAAGCAAAAATTTCTTACTACAATCCGGGTATTGCCAGTAAGTTTTTTTCGCGCGGCTGGGTTGATAAGCCCGGCAAGCGTTTCCATTTTTGCCAGGGCGAAATTTATTACCTGAACGAACAAGGCGAAGAGGTAATTGTTGCAAAAGGAAGTGCAACCATGGCGGTTGTGTAAAACAAATCATGGCACAGTTACAGGCTACATACAAAGAAATTTTTCGCATTGCTACTCCGCTTATACTCGGCAACGTAGCTTGGACATTCAATGGTGTGTTCGATACCATTTTTGTAGGCAACCTCGGTAAAGTTGAATTAGATGCCATTGGCTTTGCAGGCGTGTTTTACTCGGTGTTGTTTATGATGGGTTTCAGTTTTACCCGCGGCACACAGCTGCTTATTGCCCGCAGAATGGGAGAGGGGAACAAAAAAGAAGTAGGTAATATTTTCGATAACACGGTGCTCACGCTGTTGGCGGTATCTGCCTTGTTGTTTGTGCTTATAAAGGTGTATTCGCACAACATTCTCACATTTATGTTGCACAATGCCGACATTATTTCTGCCTGCGATGAATTTCTGAATTATCGCATGTGGGGCTTAGTGCCAAGCTACCTGAGTTTCATTTTCATCGCTTTCTATTCCGGCATAGGGAAAACACAAGTGCTTTCAGTTTCCATAGTTATAATGACTTTCCTGAACATTTTTTTGAATTACGGATTGGTGTACGGGAAATTCGGAATGCCCGAAATGGGCATTGGCGGCTCGGGCATGGCAACCAGCATATCCGAAACCATTGCTATTGGTGTAATGTTTTTAGGAACGCTGTATAAAAACCGCAGACAAGAATTTCACCTGTTTGGTTTCTTGAAGTTTGATGGTGTACTGCTGCGGCAAATGGTAAAAATTTCTTTTCCGCTTATGTTGCAGGCATTGGTGGCGGTAGGCGGATGGCTGGTATTTTTTGCCCGCATTGAAACTACCTTGGGAAAAGATGCACTGGCGGTTTCATCCATCTATCGTCAGTTGATTTTGTTTTTCACCATTCCTACATGGTCGCTTGGTTCAACTGCCAACACCATTATAAGTAATCTGGTTGGTCAGCGCAACATAGGCGATATAAAAACTGCCATACGCAGAATAAGTTTTGTAAGCCTCGGCTTTGCTTGTGTATCGAGCTTGCTCATTTTTCTGTTTCCCGATTTTTGCATCGGCATTTTCATTAACCGGTTTGATAGTGTTTCGCTGTTGCCGATGGCAAAAGAATCGTTGCCGGTCATATTCGTCATTTTCATTCTCATGAGTTTCAGCAATATTGTTTTTAACGGTGTAATAAGCGTGGGCGATATTTTTATTGCGTTGGGTATTGAAGTGGTAGTAGTGATTCTTTACATCGGCTACTTTATGATTTTGCTAAGCCAACCTTGGGCAAACGTTTGGTGGGTATGGACAGCTGAATGGGTGTATTGGGTGGCAATGTTTACCGGCTCTATTATGTTTTTGCGCTACCGGCATCTCGAAATTGTATAGCGTTACTTTGGGCATTGTTTATTTGTTAACCATAAACATTCCCGATTAGCTACTTTTGAAATTATGGAGGAAGAAAAAGTAATCAGCTATTCGCACGTAAATATTTATCAAAGCGATGCCTTGGTGTTGAGTGATGTTACTATTGATGTAAACCTTGGCGAGTTTATTTACCTGATAGGCAAAACGGGAACCGGCAAAAGCAGTTTTTTAAAAACGCTGTATGGCGAGTTGCCCGTTAAGGAAGGAGAAGCCTCTGCTTGCGGCTATAATTTGGTTAAGCTCAAAAAATCGGAAGTGCCGCATTTACGCAGAAAAATAGGTATTGTGTTTCAGGATTTTCAGTTGCTGAACGACCGCAATGTGTACGAAAATCTCGACTTTGTTTTGCGTGCAACCGGTTGGAGTGTAAAGGAAAAACGCAACGAGCGAATTGATGAAGTACTTACCGAACTCAGCTTGCTGCATTTAAGCACTAAAATGCCTTACCAAATTTCTGGGGGGGAGCAGCAGCGGGTGGTAATTGCGCGCGCATTGCTCAACAATCCTCCGCTTATTATTGCCGATGAGCCTACCGGAAATCTTGACCCCGAAACATCGGATGAAATACTGAAACTGCTTATTAAAATTAACCGCGAGCACAACACGGCTATACTCATGAGCACCCACAACTACGGGCTAATTGAAAAATATCCGAGTAAGATTTACGCGGTAAGCAACAACTCCATTACTCCCGAAAAGGGAATTTATGTGCGGACTTAAGACAGTTTACAAGCCAAACTCACCGTAAATCTGCTCAACCCATTTTTGAATACGCGGCTCGGTTAGGTCATCCTGATTATCTACATCTAAGGCTAAGCCTATAAACTTATCGCCACGCTGTGCTTTCGAAAAATCGTGCTCGTAACCTTCTACGCTCCAGAAACCAACAAGCGTTCCTTTGTTCTTTTCTACTATTTCTCCGAACACTTGTAGGGCATCGCAGAAATACGAAGCGTAACCATACTGGTCGCCTAAGCCGAAGAATGCAACTTTCTTTCCGCTAAAGTCAATCTGCTCCATTTCTTTAATAAACTCTTCCCAGTCGCCTTGCAATTCGCCATCGTACCAGGTGGGCATACCAAGCACAAGCAGGTTGTACTTTGCCATGTCATCGCTCTTCTTCTTGTAAATTTCGTGCATCTCCACACTGCCGGCTCCAAGTTTACCTTCGAGCAGTTCTTTAATTCGTTTCGCTGTTCGTTCGGTGTTTCCGGTATCGGTACCGTAAAATAATCCTATTTGCGCCATATTACTTTGATGTAACTTTTACTTTTTTATTGTTAGTGTTTGTTTTGCCTTTGGTAGGCTTTACGGGTTCTTCTTTTTTCTTCAAAACTTCAAATTCGGTTTCGGTAGTAATTACTTTTAATGCTTTGGCAAACACATCGTTAATGGTTGAGTTGGTAACACGGTACCACATCCCGGTATCAAACAAATTTCTGCCTATGGTAGCTTTTAATCTTGCTTTAATAAGTGTTTCCGATTTGGCAAAGTCGGTAGTAAAATGTTGTGTTGAGTCGTTTGCAGCAAACTCAAAATACTGTGAGTAGTAGTGTGCCGATGTTCCTTGCTTTAAAAAAATGGCACTGTCGCGCACTGCTGCGGCAAAGTATTCCGCCAACAGATTGGTATCAACAATAAATTCATTGAAAAATTTATCGGCATCGGTGTAAACGGCATTCAGTGTTGCACGGTTTTTATCTACATATTCTAAACAGAATTTATTTTCTACCCCTTTGCGGATTAGTTGGTTGTAAAGTGGAGAAATTCCGCTGGTATCTACTTTTACAAAATAGTCTGGCATTACCCCGCCACCGCCATACACTTTACGTCCGTTTTTAGTTTTATACATCAGCGAATCGGCAAACTTAAATGTGTCTGTACCGAACAACTCGCCCGATTCTACGCGTTCTTTGTAGTCATCGCGGTACTCCTTATTGCCGTTGCCGTAAGGTTTTTGAATGCAGCGACCGCTTGGCGTGTAATAATGTGCTGTGGTAAGTTTTAGTTGCGAGCCATCGGTAAGTGTAAATGGTTTTTGCACCAAGCCTTTTCCGAAAGTTCTTCTTCCAACCAGCAAGCCTCTGTCGTTATCCTGCAAGCATCCCGAAAGAATTTCGGCAGCCGATGCCGAGCCTTCATCAATCATTACCACAACTTTACCTTCTTTAAACACCCCTCGGTTGTTGGAAAAATACGGTTGATACGGGGCGTGTAAGCCTTGTGTGTAAACTATCAGTTCATTATCGCCCAAAAACTGATTGCACAAATCAACCGAAGTGTACAAATAGCCGCCAACGTTACCTTGTAAATCGAGAATCAAATCTTTCATGCCTTGTGCGCGCAGTTTGTCGAGCGCTTGCCCGAACTCGCTCATGGTAGTGGCTGAAAAGCGTTCCAAGCGAATGTACCCTACATTTGGTGCTGCCATATACGAAGCGGTAATACTGTAAATGGGAATTTTATCGCGCACAATCGTAAAGTCAATTAACCCGCGCTCGTTGCCGCGCTGCACGCTCACTTTTACTTTGGTGCCTTTGTTGCCGCGCAGTTTTTTAATAACCGAGTTGTTGTCAATTTTTATTCCGGCAATGGTGGTATCGTTTACCAAAATTATTTTGTCGCCCGCCCGCAAGCCTACTTTTTCCGATGGTCCGCCCGGTATTACTTCCAGCACCATTACGGTATCTTTCAGAATCTGAAATGTAATACCTATCCCTTCAAAGTTACCAACCAGTCCTTCCTCGCTGCGTTTAACATCGCTTGCCCTTACATACGAGGAGTGCGGGTCGAGGTCTTCCAGCACTTTGGCTATGGCATCCTCTATTAGTCGTTCTTCGTTAACGGTATCGGTATAATAATTACGGATAAGTGTGAATACCTCATTAAATTTTTCAACCTGATCGTATTTCTTTTTCGGCTCTTGCAGCGTAGCCTGCGCGTTAACAGCACATGCAGCAGCAATAAAAACGCCCAGTGTTAGTATTCCTTTAAGTAGTTGTTTCATGCAATTTTTTTGCCTGCCCTTTTAAAAGGGCGGAGCGAAAATAACAAAATGAAAAAGTTGGTAAGGATGCGGTTAACAGCACTTACCAACTTTTAAAGCCGGTTGACTTTCTTTTAAAAGTTGCAACGAAATTTTAATGAAACTGCTCTGCCTCCGTAGAACCTGCCAGTGCAGTTGTTGAACTTTGCCCTTGCTGAACAACGTTCTGCACAGCATCAAAGTAACCGGTGCCAACAAATGCCTGGTGCTTGATGGCTTTAAAGCCGTCTTTTTCCATAGCAAACTCGCGTTGCTGCATTTGGCTAAAGCCTGCCATGCCGCGTTCCACATAGTTCTTCGAAAGTTCAAACATAGAAGAGTTCAACGCGTGGAAACCGGCCAGTGTTATAAACTGGAACTTGTAACCCATGGCAGCAATGTCTTCGCGGAAAGTGAGCATTTGTTTTTCGTCCATAAACTTAGCCCAGTTAAAAGAAGGCGAGCAGTTGTATGCCAGCATTTTTCCGGGATACTTTGCATGAATGCCCTGAGCAAATTCACGAGCTAATCCTAAATCCGGATTTCCTGTTTCCATCCAAATTAAATCGGCATACGGAGCGTACGAAAGACCGCGGTCAATACCTTGCTCTAAGCCGTTCTTTACATAGAAGTAACCTTCGGGAGCGCGCTTGCCGGTTAAGAATTTTGAGTCGCGTGGGTCAATGTCGGAAGTTATCAGGTTTGCCGCTTCGGCATCGGTACGGGCAATAACCAAAGTGGGCACATTGCAAACATCAGCCGCTAAACGGGCAGCTACTAATTTGTTGATAGCTTCTTGTGTAGGAACAAGCACTTTTCCGCCTAAGTGACCACATTTTTTAGCTGAAGCCAGTTGGTCTTCCCAATGCACACCGGCTGCACCTGCTTCAATCATTCCTTTCATTAGTTCAAAAGCGTTCAGGTTACCGCCAAAACCGGCTTCGGCATCGGCAACAATGGGTACCATCCAGTCGCGTTGCGGCTCGCCTTCCATGTATTCAATCTGGTCTCTGCGCATTAAAGCATTGTTAATACGCTTAACCACCGCAGGTACCGAGTTGGCAGGATATAAAGATTGGTCAGGATACATTTCGCTGCCCAGGTTGGCATCAGCCGCTACCTGCCACCCCGAAAGGTAAATCGCTTTCATGCCTGCTGCCACTTCCTGCACCGCCTGGTTGCCGGTAAGTGCACCCAAGCCTGCCACCCAGCTATCGGTATGCAAGCGGTTCCAAAGTTTTTCGGCACCGTTGCGTGCAAGCGAGTACTCAATTTGAACTGAACCTGAAATGTTAATCACTTCCTCGGCTGAGTACGGACGTGTAACATTTTTCCAACGCGGGTTGGTTTCCCATTCTTTTTTTAGCGCAAGCGCTCTTTCTAATTTTGTTGCCATTTTAAATAGTAGTTAGTAAATAGTATTTAGTAGTTAGAAAATACAGTTGTTTCTGTTTTTATTCTCATTTCGCCAGTTTTGAACTTTTTTGAGCATTTTTTGATTTGCATCAGCGGCTAAATCGCTTGTTTCATTGAATGAACAGCTTGTATCAGCGGTTAAATCGGTTGTTTTATTGAATGAACAGCTTGTATCAACGGTTAATACGGTTGTTTTATCGGCTGAACAGCTTGCATCAACGGTTAATACGGTTGTTTTATCTGCTGAATGCTGTGTTTTAATATTTGCAGCAAACGTTTAGTTTAACGGCAAAAGTCCAAACAATAATAAATAAAGAACGAACCTATCTTTTCTTAATCAATTTCCTCGTAAGCAGGCAAGGTCAAAAACTCCTTGTAATCGCCCTGTTGCACTAATTCATCAAATATTTCAATGGCGCGTTTCATGGTCGGCTTGCCGAATGCTTCTTCGCCAACGTATGCCTTTATATTCTCTAATTCTGAAGGAAGAATTTGTTTGAACAGTTCGTAGGTAACTGTTCTGCCATCATCTAACTTACTGCCGTTTTTAATCCATTGCCACACCTGTGTGCGCGATATTTCGGCTGTGGCGGCATCTTCCATTAAGTTGTGAATGGCCGCAGCGCCTACCCCGCGTAACCAACTTTCAATGTAAAGAATTCCTACGTTAATATTCATCCGTAAACCGGCTTCGGTAATGGTTCCTTCGCAGGGGGTAAGCAAATCTTTTTGCGTATAAACTTCGCCTTCGCGGGTAATGTGGTAGTTGTTTGGTGTTTTCATATACTCGTTGAAAACATCCATAGCCACGCCCACCAAGCCGGGGTGCGCTATCCAGGTGCCATCGTGCCCGTTAGTGGCTTCGCGGATTTTATCCTGCTTTACTTTATCAATAGCCGCATTGTTAGCTGCCTCGTTGTTTTTAATAGGAATAAAAGCGCTCATACCGCCCATAGCATGCACCCTGCGCTTGTGGCAGGTTTGAATAACCAATTTTGAATAAGCTGCCATAAAAGGAACTGCCATGGTTACCTGTCCGCGGTCGGGCAAAACGTATCCTTCTACGTTGCGGAGTTTTTTAATGTAGGAGAAAATATAGTCCCAACGTCCGCAGTTTAACCCTGCCATGTGCTCGCGCAGTTCGTAAATAATTTCGTGCAGTTCGAAGGTGGCGGTAATGGTTTCAATAAGCACCGTTGCCTTAATAGTGCCCTGCGGAATACCCAGTTCATTTTGAGCCAGCACAAACACATCGTTCCACAAACGGGCTTCAAGATGCGACTCCATTTTAGGAAGATAAAAGTATGGTCCTGTGCCGTTTACAATAAGTTGCTTTACGTTATGGAAGAAGAATAATCCGAAGTCGAAAAGTGAGCCGCTCATTACCTCGCCATCCACTTTTACATGCTTTTCGGGCAGGTGCCAGCCCCGCGGGCGAACCATCAGCACAGCCGTTTTTTCGTTTAGCTTATACTCCTTTCCTGCTTCGTTTTTAAACGAAATGGTTTTGCGGATGGCATCGCGCAGGTTTATTTGACCTTCAATATTGTTATTCCAGAATGGTGAGTTGGAGTCCTCAAAATCTGCCATAAAAACCTTAGCGCCTGAATTGAGCGCATTGATTATCATTTTCCGGTCAACGGGTCCGGTAATTTCTACTCTTCTGTCCTGAATATCGGCAGGTATGGGAGCCGCTACCCAATCGCCTTCGCGAATTGCTTTGGTTTCGGGCAGAAAATCGGGAAGTTTTCCGGCATCAATCTGCTTTTGGCGCTCTACACGGGCTGCCAGCAGTTCCAATCTTCTTTTATTAAAAGTGCGCTGAAGTTTTACAACAAATTCGAGCGCTTCGGGGGTGAGAATTTGGGCAAATTGTTCCGATACGGGGGCTAAAATTTCTAATCCGTGTATGTGGTTTGCAACAGCCATTTAGTAGTGTTTTGTTTGTCTGACCAAGGTCAGACCGTGTAACGGCAAAATTTTCGCGGCAAAAGTGAGAAACATTCAGGAAAAAAGCAAGCGAATTTTCGCTAAGTATAAATTTTCGCTCGTTTGGCTAATCAGCCAACCGCAGCAGCAGGCAGGCTTTCGACACCTGTAATTTGCCATACTGCGCGGAAGGCGATTAACGATTGGGTGCTATTGGTGGTGTACGATTAGTTATAACAAAACTCCGGCAACTGCTCCGGCACAAAACGAAAGAAGAATAACAACAATGATTATCCGAACATAATTTCCTTCCTTCTTCATTACATGTTCATCTGACTCGTATAAAGAATCTGCTTCTGTTGGTATATCAGCCATAACATCAGTTTTATTTAAACGGAGGAAGGAACCGGCTCAGAAGCCCTGATGCTTCTTCTGAACACGGTTGCCTTTTCTCCAAAAACTTACAACAGCCAAAGGGCAAACGCTATTGCCAATAGCATAATAACAACCATCAATACCGGAAACAAAGATTCGCTGAGTAGAACTTTCCGGAAAAACGAACGGTTATTATGTATGGTGCGTTGCATAACTGTTTAGCTGTTATCGGTATCTTTATTACTACTATTATCAGTTCTTGGTTCGCCATCCTGCATATCATTTATACCCGCCTGCACCGCAATGGCCGAAAAGCCTACAATGAGTAAAGCAAAAATGGATAAGGCGAAATTCATGACAGTTGGTTTATATGATTATGTTTTGGCGCAGCGCTATTACAATAGCATTGCTTACATTTTTTGCGTTCAGTTTCTTAATAATGTTGCTGCGGTGGCTTTCGGCAGTGTCGTGGCTTATTGCCAGTTTTTTGGCAATTTCCTTGTCCGTTAAGCCGTCAGCCATAAGCCACAAAATCTGCTTTTCGCGCTTGCTCAACGGTTCGGCAACCTTATGCTTTCCGTTTTTTTTCACTATAAAATTTATTTGGTGCTAACGTCCTTCCTCTATCAATATGAAAGTTTCAGGATTGCATACTGATATAAAGACAAACGTCTGAAAAATATTTATATGTGTCAATAGCGGAAAAGGCTATTTCTATGGGGCAATATGACTACTTTATCATCCCTTTCCGATACGCATAAGCCACTAAGGAGGGAGCATTAGGGGCACCTGTTTTCTTTAACAAGTCTAAGCGAATAGACTTTACAATACTTACGCTAATAAACAGACAACCGGCTATTTCGCGGCTGCTGTAGCCATCGGCAATCATTTGCAAAACCTGTGTTTCGCGGGCTACCGGTTCGGCTTCTTGTACTCTCAGTAAAACAAAATCCATTGCTTTATATATTCTGAAAACAAATGTAAACGGTATGGTTGATGTAGATTGCTCCATTTATCCATAAGCGCCTTTGATTGTACAATTGGCAGTTTTGTAAGGACGAATGGCAAATTGCGCCTTTGGGTCAGAAGGTTTTCAGTGCAGCATAAACCTTATTAACGGGCAATCCCATTACATTAAAAAAGTCGCCTTCAAAGCGCTGAATGCCTACGGCACCTATCCATTCCTGACAAGCATACGAACCGGCTTTATCGTAAGGTTTATAGGTGTCAACGTAATAGGCTATTTCTTCGTTAGTAAGCGAGTTGAAGTAAACGCTTGTTTTATCGGAAAAGGAAACCTGCTTACCGGCAGAGTAGATGTGTACTCCCGTTACTACTTCGTGCATATTACCGCTTAGCTTACTCAGCATATCTATTGCCTCGGTTCGGTCTGCGGGTTTTTCGTAAATTTTACCGTTCAAAATTACCACTGTATCGGCACCTATCACAATGTGGGAAGGGGAAATTTCATTGGCAAAGGCTTCGGCCTTTTTTTGTGCCAGATAAAGCGGCACAGAATAAACATCTACCCCGTCAGGATGTATTTCATCTACATTTTTGGTTTTTACGTCAAACGTAAAGCCTGCCATTTTCATCAACTCAACCCTGCGTGGCGATTTTGATGCGAGAATGATATTTCGGTTACTCAAATTTTGCAGCAACATGCTTAACTAAAACGGTTAAACAAATAAAAAGAGGGGATTGATAAAATGCCTAACACCATTACTGCTTTAAGCAGCCAACTTAGCTTTTTATAATCAGCCGATACTTTCGCTTTAATGAGCATTGGAAAAACAAGCAGCAACGGAAGTTGAACTAACAGCAGTATGTATGTGAATTGTTTCCACGCTTTACCTTCAACAAAAAGCATTTGAAAATAGCTAAGGCAAAAAAGTAGAACTACAACCAATACAGCAGTTAAAATTTTACCTGCTTTTTCGCCAAAGGCAACCGGAAATGTGCCAATGTTGAAGGCGCTGTCGCCATCCATATCTTCTAAGTCTTTAACTACTTCGCGGATAAGGTTAGTTAGAAATGCAAAGCCACCGTAAAAGCCTACTTGCCATAGCAACATATCCATTACAAAGCGGCTTCCTTCGAAATAAATAGTATTCAGAAAAGCAGCTTCAAACAGCATGAGCAACACAAACACAAAACCTGTAAGTGCCGATATGGTGATGTTGCCTGCAAGCGGTATTTTTTTTAGGTACGATGAGTAGAGGTATAACAACAGCGCACTGATAACATAGAGGTACCCTATTTTAAAATTGCCTGCGCGCCAGCCTAAGTAAAACCCCAAAGCTATTCCGCCAAGGGCAAATGCCGCGTGCAAATACATGGCGTTATCTAAACTTATTTTACCCGAAGGCAGAGGACGGTAGGGTTTGTAGCTTTTATCTAATTCAAAATCGAAATAGTCGTTTATAGTGTTTCCTGCTGCCGCCACCATTGCCACCGACAGAACAAACAGCACAAACTCCCAGGTAGTAAACGGAAGCAAGTAAGTAAAGAGCTTGTAATGATGAGCAGGAACCAGAATAAACCAGTAGAAAAGTGAGAGCGCTAATGCAATAATCAGCAAATTGGATATTCGTATAAGTTGCAGGAATGCCAACATGTTTCAGTAAAATAGAATGCGGTTAAAAATACAATTAGCGCTTAGATTGCGTAGCGGTAATGCTGTCGGACAGCAGGCGATAGAGTTCCTGAAAGTTTTTGTGCTGCTCCAATAAAGCCAAATGCCGTTCAATGGTGAGTTTGTCTCTTCGGGCGGCAGGCCCGGTTTGCAAAACAGCCGGAGAGTGTTCGCGCAGGTTTTCTATAGAGCGGAAAATGAGTGGTTTGAGAATCTCAAAATCAAGCCCATGCATGGTTAAAATTTCTTCTGATACAGCGAACAGATGATTTGTAAAATTATTGGCAAACACAGCGGCTACGTGTATCCATTGCCTTTGCTCCTCGGTTACCTTATGAGTTTGTTTGCTTAATGAGCGTGCCAGCGTTTCAAGTAATTGCAGCGTAGCTTCGTTGTTGCCTTCTATAAGTACAGGTACATTACTAAAGTCAACCTTCGAAAGTTTAGTCATGGTTTGTAGCGGATAAAAAATGCCATAGTTGGCAGAGCAAAAACTGAGCAAGTCCTTTGTTTTGGTGCCTGAAGTATGAACCACAATTTTATCACCTGCTTTCAGCAACGAAGCTACATCGGCAATAGCATCATCTTTTACGGCAATGATGTACACATCGGCATTCTGTAAACTGCGTGCATCGGATGTAAACGATGCGCCAACAGCCCGCGCCAGTTCTTGCCCGGCATTATCGCTTCGGTTAAATATTTGCACAATGCTGTGTCCTGCTTTGCGTAAGCCTAAAGCCAGTTGTGTAGCAACATTTCCGGCTCCGAGTATGGTAATGTTCATTGAGTAAAAATAGGATTAAGGCTTTTCTACACCAATTTGTATCGTTTCCCGGGTAAGGCAGTAATTATATCGTTCATTTCCATTTCGAGCAATATGCCCGCAAGCACACTGCTGTTCATGTTGCTTTTTTCAATCAGTTGTTCAATTTCAACCTCACCGGCTTCAGCAAGCAGTTTATGGATAGTGCGCTCGTCTTCGTTGAGTTCCAAAAAGAGTTCGCGTTGTTTCTTTTTTATTGCTCCATTACCGGCAGCTATATCCCAATTCATGGCTTTCAGTAAATCTTCTCCGGTTTCAATCAGTTGTGCGCGGTTAGTTTTAATGAGTGCATTACAACCTTTGCTAAACTTATCGGAAGTTTTTCCCGGCAAGGCAAACACATCGCGGTTATACGAGTTGGCAATGTTCGCAGTTAACACAGCTCCGCCATCTTCGGCAGACTCAATTACAACCACCGCATCGCTAATGCCGGCAACAATGCGGTTGCGGTCGGCAAAATTGTGCGGATACATTTTTGTGGTGCTGTTATACTCGGTGAGCAAACCGCCATTTTCTATCATCTTTTTAGCAGTGGCTTTATGTGTTTTTGGATAGATGGTATTAAGCCCATGCCCAAGCACACCTATTGTTTGCAGATTGTTGTCTAATGCAGCATGGTGCGCTGCAATATCAATACCGTAAGCCAGTCCGCTTACAATTAAAACATGGTGGGCTGCCAATGTTTCAATCATTTTTTTAGCTGCTTCTTTTCCGTAATCGGTAGCTCTGCGTGTGCCAACAATAGCAACCGTTTTTTGCGCGTTTAAATCGGCATTGCCGCGGAAGTAGAGAAGAATAGGTGCATCGCTGCATTCTTTGAGCCTTGCAGGATAAGCGGCATCGGTAAAAAACAGTGGCGTAATTTTGTAATTGCTGATAAACTTTACTTCTGCTTCCGCTTCTTTCATTACATCGGCTTTCAAAATGGCTTCAGCCCTTTCTTCGCCTATGTTTGGCACTTTCATTAACCTTCCTTTGGTTGTTTTAAACACCGCCTCGGCACTGCCACAATAGGCAATCAGATTTTTTGCCAACGATGAACCAATGTTGGGCACCAGTGTAAGTGCAATGCGGTAAAGAAGTTCGGTGGAGGAGTTATTCGCCAAATCGGTTTATTTTGAACTCACCAAATGTATAAAAGCCGTCAATTTTTTGCTATGAGTAAACCGGTGCTGCTGCTGTTTTGTGTTTCCTGTATTCTTAGTAATGTCAAATCACAATATACCGACCGCGGTCCCGATAATCTTTTCAGAAGTTCGGCTAATCCGCATTACTGGAAAAACAAGATGCCTTTTGCCGGTTACTGGCAGCAGGATGTGCACTACACCATTAAAGCCAACATTGACGAAACAACCGATATTATAACAGGAGAGGAGCAGTTAGTTTATTGGAATAACTCGCCCGATACACTGCACTTCGTTTACTTTAATCTTTATCAAAATGCTTTTCAGCCCGGCTCTTACTTAGATGACTTGCAGAAGCACAACGATGTTCATCCATCGTACGGCAAGTACGAAAAAAATAAGAAGGGAACCGAAATTGACAGCATGGCCTCCTTATCGGGAAATCTGAAAACAGAGTTAGATAACACCATCCTGAAAGTTTACCTCAACGAGCCTCTGTTGCCGGGATCATCCGCTTCGTTTTTCATTCGTTTTAAAACGTATTACGATAGCGGCTCTACCCGCAGGCGGATGAAAAAGTTTAAATCTTCGGGCTTTACGCATTACAACGGTTGCCAGTGGTACCCGAAAATTTGCGTGTACGACCGCAAAAGCGGCTGGAATACCGACCAGCATCTTAACCGCGAGTTTTATGGCGATTACGGAACATTTGATGTGGAGCTAACCTTTGCTTCGAATTATGTGCTGGAAGCCACCGGAGTTTTGCAAAACGAAACCGAAGTGTTGCCCGATACCCTGAAGCAGAAACTTAATCTCTACAACTTTAAAGACAAGAAAGAAGGGAGCAAAGCCTCGGTTATTACACCCTATGTAAAAGGCGAAACAAAAACGTGGAAGTACCATGCAGAAAACGTACACGACTTTGCTTTTACCGCCAACCCCACTTACCGCATACACGATACCATTATTTACCCCGGGCGTGTAAATGGCGAAGGCGTGCGTTGTGTGGCTATTGTGCAGGAGAGTAACGCAAGCGGATGGTTAAATGCCACCGATTATCTCGCCAATATCATTTCGGTTTTCTCGCGCGATTTTGGCGTGTATGAATATCCCAAAATTGTAGTGGCTGATGCTGCCGATGGCATGGAGTATCCGATGTTGACCTTAGATGGCGGCAGAGATAAATCGTACCGCGGTCTGCTGGTGCACGAAGTAGCGCACAACTGGTTTTACGGAATGATAGGCAACAACGAAACCTACCGCGCTTGTTTAGATGAAGGCTTTACGCAGTTTCTAACTGCATGGGGCTTGGAAGCTATTGACGGAAAAACACTGGCGTACGACTTGGGCAAAAACAAATACTACAACAAGTTTTTTGAACCAATCAATGTGCGCGACAGCCGCGTGTATTACAGCTACCTGAGCGATGCCATTCGCTATAACGATGAGCCGCTGAATACCCACAGCGATGGTTTTAACGGAGCATTGGGGCAGGGCGGAGGGTACCGCCATGTGTATTCTAAAACCGCTTCCATGCTTTACAACTTGCAGTATGTGTTGGGCGATTCGCTGTTTGGTGCAGCCATGAAAAACTATGTAGCACAATGGAAGTTTGCTCATCCGTATCCTGAGGATTTTCGCAATTCGGTTACGCACTTTACCAAAGTTGACCTCAATTGGTTTTTCGACCAATGGATGGAAACCACCAAAAACATTGATTACAAAATAGGCTGCGTTAAGAAGACTAAAAGCAAAGATGAATACACTATCCGCTTTCGCAGAAAAGGTCGCATGCAAATGCCCATTGATTTTCGTGTAGTGGCAAAAAACGATTCGGTGTACGATTTTCATATTCCGAATACGTGGTTCCGGAAAAATGAAGTGGGACAGAAGACTGAAGACGGAAGGAATACAGCCGTCAATCTTCCTAAATGGTACGGTTGGGATAAACTGCAACCCACCTACACTGCTACGGTTAATATACCCGGGGGAATTAAGAATGTGATAATTGACCCCAGCGAACGATTGGCGGATATAAACATGCTCGATAACCGTAAGAAAGGAACGGTGGAGTTTCGCTTCAACTCACACATCTATCCTTATCCGAGTTGGAAAAAATACCGCCTGTATATGCGCCCCGATATTTGGTGGAATGCCTATGACGGAGTAAAACTCGGTGTGCATCTTGAAGGCAACTACATGTATGTAAAGCACAATTTTTCGCTTACCGTATGGATGAATACACATTTATTGCAGGGAAGAGAACGCTATTTCTTTACTAAAGAAATGCGGAGCAAAGCCGGGTGGTTTTCTTACAATTTCAGCTATTCTACTGCCATTGATAAAGTATTCAAACAATCAACCTTTTATTTCAAAAGCCGTTGGTTAGATGGGTGCGAAATGTATCAGACCGGTATCATTAAGCAACTTCCTGAAAATCTCTCCCTCAATTTTCATATAAAAGCGTTTACCCGCAACCGCGAAGATTGGCGCAACTATCTGCTTTACCCTAACGAGTGGGATGCGATTTGGACGAGCAACAAAAAGTTCAATACATCCTTTAATGTTTTGCTGTTGTATAATTACAGTAAGCAGAAAGCCAACGGAAGTTTGGCGGTAAAACTCCGCAGCAGTGCGCTGTTCAGTTCGTTTAACTATCACTATTTAGAAGTAATACACGAAAACCATTCTAAAGTTTGGAAGTTAGATTTTCATACGCGCTTCTATGGCAGAATAGGAACAGGTGATAATCTGGCAAGCGAGTCGTCACTTTACTTTGCCGGTGGCAACCCTGAGGAAATGATGGAAAGCAAGTATTACCGTGCATCGGGTTTTGTGCCGCAAAGTTGGGCGCTGCGCTACCGCGATAACGTGAGCCGTCTGCATTTTGGCGGTGGCTTAAACATGCGCGGCTACAGCGGTTATCTTTTAGCTGAAACCGATAAGAACGGGAATGTAATAGCGGCATACAAAGGTCCATCGGGGGCAGCTATCAATGCCGAGGTTGATTTCAATCGTATAGTGCCGGTAAAAAACAAATGGCTGCGCGAGCACTTTATTCTCAATACATACTTGTTTGGCGATGCTGGGGTAATTACCTACATCAACTCTAACAGCAAGCAGGAATTTTCGCAAGTGCGCTTTGATGCAGGGGTAGGTGCTGCGCTTACTTTGAAGAAGTTTGGTCCGTTACAAAACATCAAACCGCTTACCCTTCGTTTCGATGTGCCGTTCTTCATCAGCCATGCCCCCTATGTTGACCAAAACCATTTTAAGTTCCGGTGGGTAGTGGCGATAAGCAGGGCGTTTTAAGTAGAATATATTTTTGCAACGAGCGTTAAAGCCTGAAAC
The DNA here is from genome assembly GCA_026129525.1 of Chitinophagales bacterium. GTDB lineage: Bacteria > Bacteroidota > Bacteroidia > Chitinophagales > LD1 > Bog-950. The sequence goes on from JAHCHW010000007.1 coordinate 261,664, forward strand.
ATCTGCTTTTTTATCTTTGAAAAACTTATGCGGCATTTTTGGTTGGTGTTGGGTTTATGTTTTTCTTCTCTCTGCACAAAGGCTCAGTTCGATTTAGAAAAGATTGTTGAAGAGGAAATGAAATCGTTTCAGGCGAAGCATTGCTCCGACCGAGCCGGTGCGGCTGATTTTACCGATGTTGTTCATCAGCGGCTCAACCTTTCAGTTAATCCGCATGTGAACTACATTGCCGGAAGCGTTACCACTACCTTTATTGCGTTGGACGACATAGGCACTATTCGTTTCGATTTAAGCGACAGCCTTACGGTAGATAGTGTAGTGTATCAGGGCAACACACTCGCTTTTACTCATTCCGAAGACATTGTAGAAATACAATTCCCTTCAGCATTAAGTAGCGGAACGGTTGACTCTATCACGGTGTATTATCAGGGAGTTCCTTCGCAGTCGGGCTTCGGCTCGTTTATACAGGCATATCACGATAGTGTGCCTATTGTATGGACACTTTCAGAACCCTATGGCGGCAGAGACTGGTGGCCATGCAAACAAAACTTGCAGGATAAAATTGACTCGCTCGATGTAGTAGTTACAACGCCCGATAGCTTTTCGGTAGCGAGTAATGGTTTGCTGATTGCCGAAGTTCAGAACGGTAACGAAAAAACATTTTATTGGAAACACCGCTATCCTATAGCCACCTATCTGGTTTGTATTGCCGTAACAAATTACGCTGTTTATACCGACACCGTGCCTGTGTCATCGGGCAAAATTATTCCGGTGGTTAACTATGTATATCCCGAAAAACTTGAGCAGGCAAAATTGGAAACTCCACTCATTGCCGGTATAATGCAGTTGTTCGATTCGCTCTTTGGTATCTATCCTTTCCACATGGAGAAATACGGACACGCGCAGTTTGGTTGGGGTGGTGGTATGGAACACCAAACCATGACCTTTATGGGCAATTTCGGTTTTGAGTTAATGGCGCACGAGTTGGCGCATCATTGGTTCGGTAACATGGTTACCTGTGCCGGGTGGGACGACATTTGGCTCAACGAAGGATTTGCCACTTACCTGAGCGGACTTTGCTACGAAAATATTTTACCGCAATACTGGATGTCGTTTAAAGAAACACGTATTGCCGGTGCGGTTACACAACCTAACGGCTCGGTTTGGTGTGATGACACTACAAATGTGAGCCGCATTTTCAGCCCATACCTTTCGTATTCAAAAGGAGCTATGGTGCTGCACATGTTGCGCTTTGTTTTGGGCGATGAAAAGTTTTTTTCAGGTATAAGAAATTACCTGAACGATGTTAATCACGCATATTCATTTGCCACTACCACCGGTTTGCGCCAGCATCTCGAAAATGTTTCGGGGAAAAATTTGCAGGGTTTTTTTAATGATTGGATTTACGGAAAAGGATTTCCGAGTTACACTATTACTTGGAATCAGGATTTTTTGCGAAACACCGAAGTAACCGTTACGCAAACCCAAAGCAATGCATCGGTATCATATTTCGAAATGCCTTTACCGGTAGTTTTTCGCAGTGCCGTAAAAGACACCACCATTATTCTCAACAACTCTCAAAACGAGCAGAAGTTCAGTTTCGTGCTTCCGTTTCTTGCCGATACGCTTTTGTTCGACCCGGAGTTGTGGCTTCTTTCTGCCAATAACACAGTGTTGCGCGAATCGGCATACGATTTCCTGTTTCATATTTATCCGAACCCTGTGCGCGATGAACTTTCGTTGCAATTTCAAACCAAGAAAACCACTACTGCCGAAATTCAGATTTACAACAATGCAGGGCAATTGGTGCTGCTTAAAACTTTCGTTGTGCAACCCGGCAGTCAAATTGAAAAGTTTGAAACCGCAACTTTCGCAGCAGGTGCTTATCGCATACGAGTAAAGGCAGACGGTTATCGTTACCACGCATCTTTCCTCAAATCATTCAACTAAAATGCTCAGTTAGGTTGAGGATAACTTTCCCCGTTATCCTATCCTACTTCATTCATTATTAGCATACACTTGCACCGTAATGGAAATAGTGTTGTATGTTTTTATTGCCGCAGCTACAGTACAGTTGCTTTATTACCTGCTTGTTTTTGCAAGGGTAGGTTTTGCCCGCACATCGTCTTACATACCCGGGCAACTGCCGCCTGTGTCGGTTATTATATGCGCGCACAACGAAGCGGAGAACCTGAAAAAGTTTTTGAAAGTGGTACTCATACAGCAGTATCCGCAGTTTGAAGTTATATTGGTAAACGACCGCAGTACCGATAATACCATTGATGTAATGGTTGATTACTACACCCGCAATACGAACGTACGTATTGTAAATATTCCTGCCGGTGAGAAAAGCGGTTATGCCGGAAAAAAATACGCACTGCTGAAAGGAATTGAATTGGCACAGTTCGATACACTGGTGTTAACCGATGCCGATTGCCGCCCTGCAGGCACTCATTGGCTGGCGCATGTTGCCGGTGCTTATTTGAGCAACACGGAAATAGTGTTGGGCTACTCGCCTTTCGAGAAACAAAACGGATTTTTAAACAAGTTTATTCGTTACGAAAATCTGCTTTCTGCCCTGCAATATCTTGGCTTTGCAAAAGCAGGTTTGCCGTATATGGGTGTAGGCAGAAATCTTTCGTACCGCAAAAAACTGTTTACAGGTTTTGATAAATGGGAGAGGAGCAAGCAGTTGCCCACAGGCGATGACGACTTGTTTGTAAACGCGGTAGCAAACAGGAACAATACGGAAGTTTGTATTCATAAAGATGCGTTTACCTATACACAGGCACCGGGCACCTTCAACGAATGGCTCAATAAAAAACGCAGGCATTTGCGTTCGGGATTTAAGTATCGCTGGTATCATCAACTGCTGTTGTTTTTGTTTGCTGCATCAGGCTTGCTGCTCTATCTTTCGCTTGCCGTGCTTGCGGTAACCACGTTTCACTGGCAGTATGTTTTGCCTGCGTTTGCTGGGCTAATGTTGCTTAAAATGTTTATCAGTTACAAAGCCTGCAACAAGTTGGGGGCAAGCGATTTAGGTGCGCTTACTCCGCTGCTCGATATTTTTTATTACGCCTATCTACTCCTTGTTTTTTTCTTATTATTGCTGAAACCGAAAAAGAATTGGAATTAAACGCAAAATTTTCTGACCGCGCTAATGAAGACCTCGAACTGGTAGCCAAAGCCAAAGAGGGCGATCAGGCGGCTTTTGGTAAGCTGATGAGCCGCTATAGAGAATCAATTTTCTTTATGGTGCTTAAAATGGTGCACAACCGCGATGATGCCGAAGATTTGACTATTGAAGCATTCGGCAAAGCATTCAACAATATAGGCAACTACTCTGCCGACTTTGCTTTCAGTACCTGGCTTTTCAAGATTGCGACTAATAATTGTATTGACCATATCCGCAAAAAAAGGCTGCAAACTACTTCGCTCGAACAAACTACCACAACCGAAGAAGGGGAGATAACTCCGATTGCGGTGAAGGACCATAATCCCGACCCGGAACAGTCAATGATGAAAGACCAGCGTGCGGCAAAAATCCGCTCTGCTATTGAAAAACTTTCGCCCAAATACCGAACACTTATCGAACTCCGTTATCTGGATGAACTGGCTTACGAAGAGATTGCGGAAAAACTGGATATTCCCCTCGGCACGGTAAAAGCACAATTGTTCCGCGCCAAGGATATGTTATACAACCTCCTGAAACAAACAAAGGACAAGTACTGATTGCGGAATGGACATCATTCTCAAATACTTTCCCGAACTCACTAACCGACAGATTGAACAGTTTGCTTCGCTCGGAAGAGTTTATGCCGAGTGGAACGAAAAAATAAATGTGGTTTCCCGCAAGGATATTGAGAACTTGTATTTGCGTCACGTGCTTCACTCGTTAAGTATTGCCAAGTTTGTTTCGTTCAGGCACGCCACAAAAATTATGGATTTGGGAACCGGTGGTGGTTTTCCCGGAGTGCCACTGGCTATTATGTTTCCTGAATGCCGCTTTCATTTGGTGGACTCTATTGCCAAAAAACTGAAAGTGGTAGATGCCGTGAAAGAACAAACCGGTTTAACTAATCTCTACACCTTTCATTCCCGCTCGGAGGAAATGGATTTTCAATACGACTTTGTGGTGTCGCGGGCGGTAGCTCCATTGAGCGATTTACTGAAATGGACCAAAGGAAAATATCTTCCTAAAAATTTAAACGCTATACCCAACGGATTAATTTGCCTTAAAGGCGGAAACGTGCAGCAAGAAATTGAAGAAGCCAAACCTCGGCATTCGCAGGTTGTTCCTATTACCAATTATTTTCAGGAAAATTTTTTTGCCGATAAGTTTGTTGTGTATGCCGGTAGTCGCTAACGTTTTTCGGGTTGGCTGAAGTGCGGGAGGAGAAAGCACTTAGCTATCCGCGAAAGACGAATGTAAGAAAGAAGGACAACACTTTCACTTAACGACTTCACCCCGCATTTCGCTAAACCGTTGTTAGCGGCATTGTGCCATTGATGTCCGCAAAAGGACATCACACAAAAATGAAAGTTAAACTTTCTTGTCTGTCAATAAAGCGCGTCACTGTCAAATGAAATACTACACTCAATAGTCTGTCAGTAGCTTTACAAACCGTTTTATAAACCTCTGTTTGTCGTCCGGTAATTGTATAAAGTAAAGTCCTGCTGGAAGTACACTTACGTCTATCTCAAGATTAGGTTGGTTTATGATTTTGTCTTGCATAATCACACTCCCATCTGTCGCGAGTATTTGAAATATAAGTTTGTCGTTTGGAGAGTCATTCAGCCGTAGGTTTAATTTATTGTCAGCAGGGTTTGGGAAAATGACAATGTCATTGTCAACTGGAATTACTGAAATAGCATTAGGTTCTGAAACTGTAAAATCTATATAAGCCGTGTCAACAGGCTGAGTAAAGGAATTACAAGTTGAATCACTGTGTTGGGAAGTGATGTGATTTATAATGTAGGTGACGTGATAGTTTCCCAAAGGGAATTTACCCAAGTTTAACGAATCCCACTCCCACCATTCAGAATCGAACGCGCCTACCATTTTACATCGTTTGATGATAATGTTGCTGTCATTACTTACAACACTTTTGTCTAAGAGATTATATGCCCAAGTAGAGCTGTATATGTAAAAAAAAACTTTTACAGAATCATCTGTCGTAGGGTGAGTGGGTTTGACGTAGACTTGTAAAATAACACCTCCGGACGCTGTAGAATTTGTCGCGAAAAAGAAAATGAAGATAGGTAGTAGAAATAGCTTTTTCATAACTGACCTGTCAAAGGTAAACTGAATTTA
>JAHCHW010000008.1 GCA_026129525.1 Chitinophagales bacterium
GTTACCGATACGCCTGTGGCACCGGTAGTGTTATACGTAATGTTTGCAATAGCCACTCCGCTGCATCTTGTTTGGGTGTTGTTGGCGGAAGTAAGTGTTATGGTATTGGTGGGGGTTACGGTTACTGTTACCGCTGTTCTGGTAGAACTTACACAGCCTGCACCTGTAAGGGCTTCGGCATAGTAGGTTGTAGTGGATGTTGGCGATACAGAAGAGTTTACCCCGCTGGCAGATGTAGCAAAGTGAGTGCCTCCCTTTTCTACCGTGTACCACCTAATGGTATTGCCTGCTGAAGTTGCGTTAAGATTGCTACTGGTTCCATTACAAATTGTTGACGGAGTAGCCGTAACCGGAGTTGGCGCTGCGGGAATTGCATTAACCGGCTCGTAAGCACCTACTGCGGGTAAAGTTCCGTTTCTTGCAGTATTGGCATAATCTACTGTTATGCCCGTACCGGTTTGCGCTGCCAAACCGCAGGTTGGGCGGTGATGTGTAGCTACATTGGTTGGCACAGCAGTACTGAAATTCGGATTTAGATTGTAGCTGTTGGCATCTAAGCCGGTAACAATAGGCAGGGCAGAAACATCAAGACTATTATATCTGCCGAGAACACCTCCGGTTCCTGAAACGAAATAATTGTTGTAATCTAATGTAAGATTAGTATTGGCTGCGTAATTGAAAAAGGCTGCGTAATGTGACCCTGAACCACCACTATTACTACGAGCATTTACGAACATGTTATTGCGGAAGTTTCGAATATTAGTAGTAGCCGCACTATAAAATGCATGTGTATTGCCGGTGCCCGATGTAACAGTGCCGCCAATACGCACTGTATTGTAATATATGTTGTAATTATTGCCGGCAGCACCGGTTTCGTAAATGCCGTAAATGGTTTTAGCCGTAGGTTGTTCGGAAGCAGAACCAAGGTTGATAATATTGTTGGAAATAGTGGCAGAGCCGGTATTCATTCTTATACCGAATATGGCGGCTGAACCATTAGAAGATGGCGATGTAAGATTATGTATAAAGTTGCCTGAAATGGTATGCGCCCCCGCTGCCACAGCACCAAAGTAAAGACCAACTACGTTTACGGCTGCTGTGCCGTTAGATGCATTTAAATTGTGGATAGTGTTGCCGGATATGGTATGCGTACCGTTGGATGTGTTGGCAAATATAATTCCAAACAAAATGGAATTAGTGGTAGTGCCGGTGCCGGCACTGGCTGTTGATATGTTACGAATGGTATTTCCTGTAATGGTAATATCTGTTGCTCTGTTATCCTGCATAGATATACCGGCAGTTTTAGAAACCGTAGAGCTACCCGTACCTGTATAGGCATTGGTCAAGTTTTCGACTGTATTATCGCTTATAGTACAGGGACTGGCGGTATTTACCCGAATGCCCCACAAACTTTGCCCTCGTGCATTACTGGTAGCAGAAGAACAATGAATACTATTTGCCGTAGCACTTCCGATAAGGTTACCTTGTATGTTAGTAGAAACACCTACTCCCGTATTCCTGTAAATTCCGTAAAAATCGTGCGACCAGTTAGTATTACCCACAGTTGTTATGGATGCCACCCGGTTGTTTCTAACATCTAATGTTCCTGTGCTGTTTAACAATATCCCATAACTGCTACTCACAAATGCCGGGTTGCTAATGGTTACGGTTGGGGCAGATGTGTAACCTGAACCACCGGCAGTAAGGTTAAGAGACTGTATAGTGCCGTTTGAAGCCAGCGTTGCGGTTGCAGTTGCGCCTGTTCCCCCACCTCCGGAAAAAGTAACGGTAGGGGCACTTGTATAAATAGCTGTGTTAGTACCTAATACCAATCCATCTACTACTCCTCCCGAAACAGTGGCTGTTGCGGTTGCCGCCACCTGCGTGGTCAGGTCTAAGGGCGATGTAAGTACAATGCTTCCTGTTCCCGAAGCTGCGCCAATGGTGTTACCGGTGGTGGTACCCACATTCCATGTTCCTCCGTCTATTTGTATTCCCCTAAAGGCGCTGTTATGTCGGGTATTCATGCTAATGTTGGCAATAGTGTTGCCTTGCATGCTTGAAGGGGTTGCCGTGCCATTACTTGAACTTGCCAAAATGCCGTAAAAAATTGGTTGGTTCGTAGTGGAGGCAATATTCATTTGTGCGCCACCGGCACTTGAAGCCTTACCGCCAATAAAGTTATTTGATATAACATGACCGGTTCCGTTGGTTGCATCTAATACCCGAATATTAATGTACGATGCGTTGCCGTTAGATGCTATGTTTGTTGTTTCGTAAAAATGGTTGCCTGTAATGGTCCATGCTGAGCTATTAGTATGGGCATATACCCCGTACGTAGTACTTGACGGTCGGTAAAAATCGTAAAAGTGGTTATTGGTAACAGAATTGTTTACGTTCATTTTAGCCGCAGTTCCTAAAGAATAAATACACATATACGGGCGATTGGAAGCGTCAACACCGGTAAAATGATTGTTGGTTACCGTATTGTTACTGTTACCCACTGCTGTTGCAGCCGTAGAAGTTGTAAAGAATATCATCCCCCGGGCAGTACCCGCTCCGGCACCCCTTATAAGCAAGTCTCGAATAGTATTCTGCGTGGCCTCGTTAGCAAGTTGTATGACCGATGCGCTAGTGCCTGTAGCCTGATTAATGAGTGTAAGGTTACGGGTTGCTCCACTGCCATTAAGCCTGCCATCAATAGTTACATTATCTGCACCATCAAGGTTAATCAGAGGCCCGTTCGTATTACCGGTAATGCTTACGTTAGCCGTAGGGTAAACATTAACGGAAGTGTAGTTTGCCCCTCCCGTACCGCTTGCACCAAGTGTGGCAGCAGGATGGCTTGTTAAACTACAGTTAACTTTTACGGTAATGGCTCCCTGATGGGTTCCATTGCTTATGGCTGTAAATGCAGTGGCCAAATTGGCGTAATAAGTTGGACCTGTTACCCCTGCTGTTGCGGTAACTTCAACCGGACGTACGGTGATGGTTCCTACAGCACTGGTGGCGTTACAACCTTCAGCAGTTGCAGGTAAATTTCGCCTAAAGTAATGCACTCCGGGTGCAGTAATTCCGTTTGCCGTAAGCGTAGCCGCTGTCCACGAGGAGGCATAGCTGGCACCGGTGGGCGTGCCGTTAGATGTTATATTGGAATAAGTAGTACCATTGGATGAATATTGCCAAACCGGACTCATTGTGCCGGTGCCGTTGGTCAGGTTGGAGGTAAGGCTTACGTTTCCTCCCGGGCATATATTGGTATTTGCGGTAGGTGCACTTAAAGAGGGGTCGGCTACAACCGAAATTGCCCTGTTTGCCGTATTGGTGCAACCGTTGTTGTTAACGGTAATGGTATAGGTGCCGCTTTGTGCAGTGGTGGTGGTGTTAAACGAGGCAGGATCTAAATTGGAGTTGGTGTAGCTGTTAGGCCCTGTCCAGGCATATATGGGAGCGGTGGCTCCAACGTAACTCCATCCGGAGGAGTTAAGGTCAATAGCACCGCCTACGCAAATGGCTGCAGGGGAAGTGCTTCCGTTTATGGTAACCGAGCCGCCCGTTGGTTGGGTGTGGCGGTAGGTCATGGTGGCTGAAGTGGCTACCCATGTTGATGATGAACGGATGGCGGCAACACGCAACGAGGTGGTGGTTCCCGAAAACCAACCGGTTTGGTTGCTGTTAAATACGGTTGCATTGCCATTTTGAGGGGTAGCGCAAAAACCACTCATGTTAGCTCCCCCGTTGGCCCACGTGAAATTGTAATAGGTATTGGCTGTAACAGGCAGGTCAAAATAGGCACCTGCGCCTAATTTAAAAGTACCATTGCTGCAGCCCGATGCCGCTATGTGATTAAGCGTTGATGCCGACCCCGGTGAGGTGGTTTCAGGTTGAACGGGGGTGTAGCAGCAGGCAAGCGTACAAGCTTGAAAAACCTGAATTTCTCTAAAATTGGGGTTAGAGCCCTGTACGTTGGCAAAACGTATTCTCGTAGAGGTTACTGCAGTAAAAGTGTATTCATGATAACCACCAGTAACTGATGTACAAGCTGTTCCATTACTAAATGTACCAATGTTTACGTAAGACGACCCATTCCAATATTGAACTACCAAACTGGTAAAAGGGCGATCGCCCTTAAAAAAACGCACTTTATCAAAAGTTTGGTTAGACCCCCATATTAAATCAATATTTTGACCTGTGGTTACCCAACCCCATACCGAACCCGGACAAGCATCTATGTTATTATCATTATAAGAGGCTGCGGTATATGGCACAACAGTACCTCCACCGGTATGAGAAGCAGTAGCAGTTAACGCTATATTGGTTTGCCCATATAAACTTGCCCACCAACCCATCAATAATGTGGTTAACAATAAAAACTCTTTGCTTGTCTTGGAATTTTTTCTTGTAAATAATTTCATCATTAGGTGGAGTTTTTGTAACTGAAAATATGAGGTGAATTTAATGTGCTTGTCTAAACCTGTCAAATGGCAAAAACCACTATAAGACCATATTCTATAACTCAACAATAATGCCCGTTTTAACATCTATTTGCCAAATTGAATGCAATAATTTGATTTTCAGCAAATTAAATGCTAAAAGTTTTTAGGAGGTTCTCGGTTCCTGTGCTCTTTCGGCTACAAAATGCTACAAAAAAAAATGGCTACTGTACCCTCTTTTTACGAGCTTATCGGCAAAATGTTCCCTTCGCTTTTCGCTACGTTTTAACTCAAGTTGTTTTGCACTCTTGGGTTGGTTTTGGCTCTACTTGCGGTTTTGCACTTTGCTCATATATGTATCAACGTTTATAATTTTGTTTGCCGATTAATTACAATTAAAACTCGTTGTATATGTATAAGTTACAATTGGTATAGAATAAACATAGCGGTTTTGGCTTTGTGTGTATAAGTTATAACAAGGTTAAATGTTTAGGCTATTGCTTTTAATTAGCATCCTGTAACCATATTTTTTAACATTTAAATTTTAAAAGTTATGCCATTTCCAAGTTCAATTGGCGCCAGCATCAGCGAAGTAGAGCTGAGCGCTATGATTACATCGCTGGATTCGGTGATTACCACCATTACCGGCAAAGCCGTTATTAACCTTACGCCCGAAGAGCGGCAGCAGGGACCCAGTATTGACAATACCCGCCTGCCCTACGTACAACAAGCTATACAACAGCTTGCACCATCGCACCCTACGTTAGTGCCGGGCTTTCAGGACGTAGCCGAGGCAGAACGAAACATGAATTGTGCGCTTGCCTGCCGCGAGTTGGTAACCAAACTAAACCAAACCATGGAGGTGGTTACCGATTTTGCCATTGCCAATGAGCGGTTGGCTTATCAGTTTACGCTCGATTTTTACCTGAATGCCAAGCGGGCTGATGAGCGCAATGTGCCCGGAGCCGGCACTCCGGTTGAGGAACTTAAACCGCTTTTTGACAGGGAAAGCAATCCTGAAACTCCACCTGCACCGTAAAACTGCGCTTTCTTTTAAGAGTTTTCAAAAAGCCAACCAAAATAACCGGTTGGCTTTTTTGTTGATTATCATTTAGTTATCTTAAAAAAAGGTAGTATAATGTATTTTTTTTGTAGCGTTATTGTAACGTTTATTGTCGTTTTTAAGTCGGATGTAGTCGTAGTATAGTCGGATGTTGTCGTTATTTAAGTCGAATATAGTCGTAAATAAGTCCTTTATTGTAGTAGTTTTGTAGCATTATGTAGTAACTTTGTTTGATTGTTTACTTTTATAGTAGGCTGTTGTAGTTCTATAACACTAAAATAGTAGTTGTAAACTACAAGGTTGTTGTTGCAATGTGCGAAAGCGGAGCAGTAAACAGCAGCAGTAGTACCTTTTATGTTTTTAAACCGGTTAAAACAAGTAACATGAAGTTTTACACGCCCGAAGAAGCCGACCAACTGGTAATTTTAAAGAGCAAGCGCCATACCCGTGTAGTGCTTGGTTTGGCGCGCCTAAAGGTAAACGAGGCTATGCTTATAGAGCGCGGTACCGACTGGGTTACTAAGCATACGCCCTGGCGGGTGGTAAATGCCTTTGTTCGCAAAAGGGGTTGGAAAGTAGAAAAGGGGATTGACCCCGAAGGCAAAGGCTGGTTGGTAAAGCGGCTGGCGTAGCCTTGCCCGGTTTCCGTTGTTAAAGGGTTTGTTTTTTTGTGGTGATTCTTTCTACCGCATTAGCGTAACACTGCCCATGCGCTGCACTTTTTTGCCGGTAAGGAAGGTAATAGTAGCATTGTAAACATACACGCCCGGGTTTTGCAGCAAGCCCTTGTAAGTTCCGTCCCAGCCATCGTATTGCGAGGTAAAGGTGCATACTTTTTCGCCCCAGCGGTTAAATAAGTCCATTTCGAGCATCATAATGTGCTCGCCATATACTTTAAACACATCGTTGTTGCCGTCACCGTTTGGTGTAAATGTGTTGGGGATGAACACTTCGGGGTTTCCTTCCACAAAAACAATGGCGCTTGCAGTAGTAACACAATGGTTGTTGTAAGTAATGGTTAACACATACTCGGTTTTACGGTCGTAAGGTAAAGCAACAGGGTTGGGGCAATCCATACAACTTAAACCGGTTGTAGGGGACCACACATATTCGGTAATGGTGGATGCCGGATAAGGACTGAACGAAGTAAACAACTGCACGGTTTGCCCAATTTGCAGGGTGGTATCACCGGGCAAGATAGTTGCCACCGCATTGGCAGGCTCGGGCACAACTACATTTAGGTTAGTTACACATCCAAAACTGTTTACGGCAGTTACCTGATGGTTGCCCGCACCCAAAAAGAAGAAATCGCCCGAAAACTGAAGTGTGCCTCCATCTACCGCATACTTATACGGCATATTGAAAACGGTTGTGCCTTCAATATGAATGGCGCCATCGTTATAAGCAGTTCCGTAACAGGAGGTAGAGTCGGTAGTAATGGTGAAAACATCGGGTACGGCATCGGGCACTATGGCTGTGCCCATTTTTGTGCAACCGTTGTTATCGGAAACTATTACGGAATAGCTTCCTGCCGCAAGGTTCAGAATAACGCCATCGGTTGAGTAAACAAAGTTGGCGCCATCCTGCGTAACCGAGTAGCTGTAAGGCGGGGTAGCTCCTGTAGGAATAACCGTAATGGTTCCGTCCTCATCGCCCGGGCAGCTTACATTAGTTGCTTGGGTGGTAAACAACATTTCGGTTGGTTCATTTACCAATGCCGAAGTAGTAATGCTGCAGCCGTTGTTATCGGTTATAGCCACAAAATATAATCCGGCATAAAGCGCTACAGCGGTTTGGGTGGTTTGGCTTTGGCTGTCGTTCCACACAAAAGAATAAGGCGGTGTTCCGCCCGATGGGTTGGCATCAATGCTACCATTATTACCGGCAAAGCAAGTAGCGTGTGTTACCTGCGGATTTGCCGTAAGCAAAGCAGGCTCGGTTACCACAAGGTTTGTAGAAGCGGTGCAGCCGTTTATATCGGTAACCACAACTGTATAGTTGCCTTGCACTAAGCCCGATTGCGGGTTACTGCCCGGAGCATTATTCCATGTATAAGTATAGCTGCCCGTGCCGCCCGTAGGGGTAACTTCTGCCATGCCATCGGCACCATTTTTACAACTTACATTTGTAATAACCGGACTGCCGAATACAATTTGTGTTGGCTGATTAACCGCAATGCTTGATGAAACGGTACAACTGTTCGCATCGGTAACAGTAACCGAATACGAATTGGCGGCAACATTCAGCAGGTCTTCGCTGCCTGTGCCGCTGCTCCAATTGTAGGCATACTGCGGTGCACCGCCTGTTACCGTAATATCAATACTGCCGTTGTTGCCGCCAAAGCAGGTAACATTAACCGTTGTGTAGGTTAAAGTAAGCTGCGTAGGTTCTGCAACAACAATACTTGCCGAGGCGGTGCAGTTGTTGGCATCGGTTACAGTTACCGAGTAAGTATTGGCGGCTACATTATTCAGGTTAGCCGTAACAGCGCCATTGCTCCATAAAAAGGTTTTGTTGCCGGTGCCGCCCGAAACATTGGACGACACAATTCCATTAGCACCTCCAAAACAACTTACAGCAACAGCACTAAGGCTAACCGTAAGCAATGCCGGTTCGTTTACATTTACCGAAGCACTTACACTGCAGGCGTTTGCATCGGTTGCCGTTACCGAATAATTTGCCGGAGGTAAACTATTTATGGTTGCCGAACTGCTTCCGTTGCTCCAAAGCAAACTAATGGTTCCTGTTCCGCCTGTTGCAGTAGCTGTTGCCGTTCCATCGTTATTGCCAAAGCAAGTTATATCGGTATGCGATAATGAAAGTTGCAATTGCGGAGGCGAACTAACGGTTGCGCTTGCCGTAGCAGTACAACTGTTTACGTCCGATGCGGTTACCACATAACTGCCCGCAACTAATGAGCCGATTGAAGATGAACTGCCCCCGTTGCTCCACAAATACACTAAACTGCCCGTGCCGCCCGAGGCAGTAATAGAAATACTGCCGTCATTTCCTCCAAAACAAGTAGTGTTGTTCACCACCGGACTCGCAAACAAAATAGCCGGTGGCGATTGCACCGTTACCGAAGCCGAAGCGGTGCAATTGGCATTTTGGGTAACCGTTACCGTATAGCTGCCGCTGCCTAATGCCGTAAGGTTTTGTGTGGTGGCGCTATTGCTCCATTGGTAAGTATAGTTGCCGTTCGGATTTTGAACAGTAACAGTAGCAGTGCCATCATCCAAATACGAACAGGTGGTGTTGGTTGCTGTTGCACTAATGGTAAGCGAACCTACCGTAACATTAACCGTATCGTTTGCTTTACAACCTCCGCTGGTAACCTCTACAGCAAAAGTGGTGTTCGATGCAATAGTAGCCTGAGGGTTGGCGATGGTAGAATTATTTAACGGGCCGGTCGGACTCCATGAGTATTGAAACGGCTGACCGCCCACGGTGCTTCCGGTAACCACCGCATTTAACTGAACAGGCAACCCGCTGCAATCGTTTATATCGGGTCCCGCATTTACCGAAAACGGTGGAGGAATAACGGTTACTGTAACCGAATCAGAGCTTACACAGCCGGCAATATTGGTGGTACATAAATAGGTAGTGGTAACAGCCGGTGTGGCTGTTGGCTGGGGTATGGTGTTGTTATCGAGCGTTGCCGCAGGTGTCCATACATAATTAAAACTACCACTGGCATAAAGTTTAACCGATTGCCCGGCACAAATAGTAGTATCGCCACTAACTGCCAAACCGAACGAATCTACAATGAGCAACACTGCACTGTCATACGGAACCGTACTGCAAGTGTTGTAAAGGTAAATAACAACCGTTTCGGTGCCTTCAACCAATCCATCACTAATTGGATGTATGCTTAGAAAAACATCCGAAGCGTTAGCGGGAAGGGTGATGCTGTCCGCGATGTGTGTATAATCTACTCCGTTAATGGCTGTACCGCCAATGCCGTAATGAATGGTAATTGGAACATTAACCGGCTGCTCAATGTAAAAACGGATAGAGCCGTCAATACATCCTTCCATAGCGTTGCTTACATTGGGGTTTGAAGTGGTAGCCACCGAATCTAAGTGAACAGCATTGGAGGTTAAACTGTTTGCTTCTAAAAAAACGCCCGAATCGTAAATGCCATCGCCCGCATCGGCAATGGTTAACCGCAAATGATAAATCTGGCACGGTTGTAATCCTTTTCTTTTTGCTGTAAGTACGGTAGTAAAACCGTCATACTGTATGTAGTAAGGCGATGTGCTGTACGGTGCGTTGAAACCTGTACCATTATCTACATAATACTGCGGGTAGCTGATGTTGTTCACATTGTCAATAGTAACCGGAGTAGCTGTGCCGGGAATCAGCGCAATGTTCTGCTGCCCTGCAATTCCGGGCCCGCTAATGTAAAATGCAAATGCATCGTTAAAGCCCGAGTTCACCCACTCTAAATATTCTTCCGAACCGAATACGTAGCGAAATTCAACGCTGTCGCTCAACACTTCCATATCAAACTCAAGCGTGCAGGCATCGTAGGTAGTTGCACCTGCCAATGTGTTTAACTGCGGATTTCCCGGAGCAAGGTTATCCAAACCTTGCGAGCCGCTGTTGTTGGGGCCTGCTACTAATTGTGCATCACCTGAAGTAAGTACAATGCCTTGCGACATCCCTACATTGCAATTGGTGCAAGTAAAGGTACCCGCTGCCATTGCCGGGCAGTTCATTTGAACGTTAGAGATGGTAACCCCGTTTCCCGAAAGAATTTGTGCCAGTTGAGCACCATTGTTGTTAGTAGTAACTGCAATTTGAGAATATGCCGAACCACAGGAACATAGCAGCAAAGCAAAAACAAGTGCAATGTAAATTCTTCCCATAATCTCCGGTTTGGTGTTGCCCTAAAAGCAACTGAAAATACAATTTCTAAATTAGTTATCAATAAGATAACTCTAAACTAAAAATGAGTTGCAAGGCAACCCATTTTTAGGCAGAAATAAGATGAAGGTCAGATAAAAGCAAGTTTAGCGCAAAATACTCACGCTTCCGGTTTTTTGTATGGTGCGGTTATCAAGGAAAGTAATGCGCGCATTGTAAACATACACGCCCGGATTTTGCAATACTCCTTTGTAGGTGCCGTCCCATCCGGCATACTGGCTTTCGCTGTCGTAAATTTTCTCGCCCCAACGGTTAAAAATGGTTAGGTCAACTGTTTTTATTCCTTCACCGTAAATAAGAAACACATCGTTGTTGCCATCTCCGTTAGGCGAAAAAGCATTCGGAATAAACACATCCAAATCGTTTTCTACCAATACTTTCATTGATGCGGTAGTAAAGCAATGCCCGTTGTAAGTAATAGTAAGGGTGTATTCTGTCATACGAGCATACGGTAACAACATTGGATTCGCGCAATCAATACAGCTTAAACCTGTGCTCGGTGTCCATTGGTACGAAACAATAGTAGAAGCCGGATAAGGTCCGAAGGTGGAATACAACTGAATGGTTTGCCCTAAATCAATTACAGTATCGGTAGGGAAAACTTCGGCAAAAGCATCGGCAGGTTGCGGTACAAATGCAGAAAGCGTGGTAGTACAACCCCAATTGTTGGTAGCTACTACCTGATGGTTGCCGGCACTTACAAAAAAGAAATCGCCCGAGAACTGTTTTGGCCCGCCATCTAATGAATACTGGTAAGGCATATTAACAGCGGTGTGCCCAATAACATGGATGGCACCATCGTTGTAGTTTGGCCCGTAGCATGATGTTGAATCGGTGGTAAGCGTAAACGTATCGTGTACTGCATCGGGAACAAACGCAGTATCTATTTTGGTGCAACCGTTATTGTCCGAAACAATTACCACATAATAGCCCGGAGCCAAATCCTGTATAACACCGTTAGTTGAGCTTATAAAATTTGCCCCGTCTTGTGTGGCTGAATAATTGTAAGGTGGTGTTGCTCCAACAGCATTCACGGTAATAGAACCATCTTCATCGCCCGGGCAACTCACTTGTTTTGTTTGCATACTAAAGAACAACTCCGAAGGCTCGTTTACCAATGCCAACGAAGATGCGGTGCAACCCGTTACATCGGTTACTGTTACCGAGTATTGCCCTGCATACAAACCAACCGCTATCTGCGTGGTTTGGCTTTGAGAATCGTTCCATGTAAATGTATATGGCGAATTGCCTCCGGCAGGGTTAGCGTCTATACTGCCATTAGGGGCACCATAGCAAAGGGCATTTTGCACAATGGGTGTAACTGTTAACGCTAAAGGTTGATTTACGGTAAGCGTAGTAGTAGCGTTGCAATTATTGCCATCGGTTACCACAACGGTATAGTTGCCTGCAATTAAGCCTGTTTGCGGGTTGCTTCCGGCAATACCATTCCATGTGTACGAAAACCCTCCCACTCCACCGCTTGGAGTAACGGTAGCAGCGCCATCGTTTCCACCGTAGCAACTTACATTGGTAACTACCGGATTGCCGAAAACAATAGCAGGCGGTTGGGTAACTGTGTGTGTTGCCGTAATGGAGCAACTGTTGGCATCATTTACAGTAACAGAGTATGATCCTGCCAACAAGCCCGATGCCGTAGCATTGTTCAAATTAGCATTATGGCTCCATGCGTACGAATAAGCGGTTGTTCCTCCGCTTACGGTCACCGTTATTGCCCCTGTTGCAGCACCATTGCATAAAACATCAGTAATTACGGGGCTTCCAAAAGTTAAAGGTGCAGCAGGCTCGGTTACCTGATAAGCATCTAACACCGAACATCCGTTAGCATCGTTTACGGTAAGATTGTACGTTCCCGCAATTAATCCTGTAATAGATTGAGTAGTGCCCGTAGGGTTCCACGTATAAGAATAGGGCGGTGTTCCTCCGGAAGGATTGGCGGTAATGGCACCGTTGTTTCCTCCAAAGCAAGAAACATTGGTAATAGTTGGCGAGTTTAGTACTAAAGGCGTTGGCTGTGTAACATTATAGCAAGCTGTTTGTGTACACGCTGTATTGTCGGTTACGGTAATACAATAACTACCTATGGGTATATTGATGATATCTTCGGTAACAGCGCCATTACTCCAACTATACGTAAGCGGAGCCACTCCGTTGGTAACCGTAACATTTATACTTCCATCGTTGTTGCCAGTGCAAAACACATTGGTAACATTTCCGGCAATTTGTATTTCAGCAGGTTGACCTACAGTAATTAAGCCTATTGCAGTACATAAACTGTCATCGGTTACGGTAACCGAATAGGTATTTGCTGCCAACCCTGTAGCAGTTTGTGTTGTTTGGTTGCCGGTGTTAGCATCCCATTGATACGTAAACGGAGCCACCCCGCCTGCGGGGTTTGCTGTTGCGCTTCCGTTAGCGGCACCAAAGCAGGTTGCATCAACCACTGTTGGTGTAGCTAAAACCAATCCGCTGGCAGGTTGCGTAAGCGTAAAGTTTTGGCTAATGGTGCATCCGTTTGCATCGGTTACCAATACATTGTAATTGCTGGCGGTAAGGTTTAAAGCATTCGGCTGGTTTAAACTTGTATTATGATTCCATGTATAAGAATATGGTGGAGTTCCCCCCGTAGGAGAAACTATAATGAAGCCATCGTTGCCATTGTAGCAGCGAATATTCTTTGTTTGCGGAGCATTGAATGAAAGCGCAGGCGGCTGTGTAACCGTAATGCTGCCTGAAGTTGTACATAGATTATTATCCCCTACAGTAACTGTATAACTTCCGGCAATTAAACCTGAAACTGTAGCTGTGGAAGGCAGCCCTGCACTCCATGCGTATGTGTAGTTAGGGGTTCCGCCCGAAGGGGTAATTGTTATGCTGCCGGTGTTATCTGAAAAACAGGCTACGTTGGTTACGCTCGAACTGAAGTTTAATGGAGCAGGTTGTGTTACTACAGCGGTATCGTAACCCACACAGTTTTGCCCATCAGTAACAGTAACATAATACGTTCCGGGAGCCAAATTTACAGCCGAATCAATATTGCCTGTTGCGGCATTGGCGCTCCATTGAAAAGTATAAGGGCCTGTACCTGTTGGAGTCAGCTTAATTTTACCGTTGTTCGCTCCGTTGCAAGTTACGTTAGTTGTAGTATGCGTAACGCCCAATGCGCCTATAAATACATTAATGGTATCGTATACCGCACAAGGCCCGCCAGTCATAGTAACCACATAGGTTGTTGGAGCATTGGGGTTAACGTTTACATTTTGCGATAAACCCACTACAGTTCCGGATGGAATAATTTTCCATTGATAAGCGAAACTCTGCCCCGGCAACGGACTTCCGGATGGTGTTGCCGATAACGACACTTGTTGCCCTGTGCAGAATGATTTATCGGGCCCGGCATTTACTTTAACGGTGGTGTCAACATTAACTGTTACAAAATTGCTTCCGCTGCATCCGCCCTGCGTAACCGTTACCTGATAGGTTTGTGTGGTTTGAGGATTAGCGGTTGGGTTTTTGATAGACGGATTGGAAACTGCATTCGGTCCGGTTGCCGGAGTCCATGCAATGGTAAATGCCGGATAATTTGCCTGGCACAAACGCATACGCAACTTTGGACGCTGTGCCGAAGTAGATACCGTTCCGTTAATGCTGCATTGGTCGGTATTGGCGCGCGAGTAAATTACCGAGTTCGGAACAGTGGTAAATACCATCATATTATTAAAGTTGCTGAAGGTGTTTGGATTGAAGAAGCAAATCTCCACAACAATATTCGAAACACCATCCCAATCGTACATAGTTGCCAAATTATGATTGTTCCAACCTGTAACAGGTGTGTACAATTGCGGTCCGAAAACTGTGGTTAATCCGCTTTCCCATGTAGTTAGCGTGGTTTGCGATGGAGGCACACATTTCATTTTTAATGTAAAGTTCTCCAAGGTGGCATTACTGTTAAACGTTCCAACTTCCCATGCCAAAGATTTTATAGTTCCTCCTCCACCTCCGAAGACCGTATTGATTTCCGCAGCCGTGTAAATAATTTGCATACGGGTGCTTTTAAAATAGTTACCGTAAATAGTAACATTTGTTGTGGGACTTCCGGTTTGTACGTTATAACCTACGCCAACCGAGTCAATCTTATCCGATCCACCGCAACCAACCGAATTGCCTGCACAAGTTACCGGACTGGATGTAAAATCTAACTGCACCTGTGCACCCGGGCAAACAGTAGATGGTGTAACGGTTGCCTGCACAGGCGGACCAATGCCCGAAACAGTAATTTTTACAGTATCGGAAAGAGTACACCCGTTTGCACTAAACACCGATAAAGTATAAGTAGTAGTTTGCAACGGTGTAACCACCGGATTTAGTTGTGTTGAACCACCTGCACTCATGTACGTAGTGGGCGACCATTGGTACGTATAAGGCGCACCGCCCTGCGTAACAACGGGTTGCATTTGCACACTTTGGTTGGCGCATATAGTTTGGTTAGGTCCCGCATCAACCGTAAAATTCGGATTACTAACATGAATAGTTAATGTATCGCGACCAATGCAAGCACCAATAGATGCAGTTAAACTATAGGTAGTAGTAACCGTTGGTGTAGCAATAGTGGTTTGAGATGTAGGGTTTGCCAAACCTGTTGAAGGTGCCCACTGGTAAGTTAAGCCTCCGAGACCTGTAAGAATGGCGCTTTCACCCGCACATATAAAATATCTGTCGGCAATGGCATCGGCATAAATAGAGTCCTGTATAAGCAGAACAGCGCTGTCGTACGGAAGGTTGTTGCATGGATTCAATAAATACAGCTTAACGGTTTCTGTTCCTTCATTAATGCCATCCGCCAATGCAACAATGTTTACGTATGCCACTGTATCTCCGGCAGGTACTGTTACCGAATTGCTGATAGTAGTATAATCTACTCCGTTTGTTGCAGTGCCGCCAATGGTGTAGTTAATGGTATAAGGATTAAGCAGCGGTGGATTGATAAGAAATTTGAATTGTCCGTTTACACAGCCCTCCACCGCATTCTGAAAACCAGTGCCATAAGCAGTTTGCGGTGTAATGGTAACATTGGTTGAACTAATTGAGCCTGCTTCGAGAAAAACACCTGAATCAAAAGCTTGGTCCGACACATCAGCAATAGCAAGCTTAAGGTGATAGGTTTGGCATGGAACCACGGCAATTTTTGCGGTGAGAACAGTTGTAAATGCATCGAAAACCAAATTCTGGCTCGTAGAATTGTCAACGTACAAGGAAGAATATGCTAACGACTGACATCCACTCGCTAAATATCCGCCTCCGGGGGTTCCACTGTTAATGGTATTTATTGATACTGGTAATGTAGTTCCGGGCACTAAGGCAATATTTTGGTTTGTATAATTGCCGCCTCCGGGGTTTGGACCGGAAACAAAGAAGCCGAATACATCAGAGAAACTGGAACATACATATTCAGGATACTCTTCAGAAGCAAAAACATAACGGAAACGCAGCGTATCGCCTAGCGGAATTACATCAAACTCTAAAATACATCTATCTCTGGACGGAAGTATTGTAGGAGATAATGCATCTAATTGGGCATCGCCCTGATTGTTTCCTAAAACACTGCTAAGATTACTGGAAGCTGTAGTTAGTGCTGTTACATCTCCGGTCATTAAAATCACTCCCTGATTCAAACCCATGTTAGTAGCATTACCGCCTGTAAAAGTGCCTGAGCCGTTGAAAGTACCCTGGGCGCAATTAAGCACCGGGTTGCTAATAGTTACTCCGTTACCAACCAACAGGTTAGAAAGCTGATTGCCATTTGTGCTTGAAGTAATGGTAAACTGTGCCGAAACAGGCAGAGAAAATACAACGAGCGCAGCAAAAGAGGAAGAAAGTAGAAATCGTTTCATTAAAAACGTCAAAATACAGGATTTACAAAAAAGAGTGTGAAAATACAGCAAAAACTTAACTCAATATCATTTGCGAATTTACCCTTTTAAGATGTAAATAAGGCATGGTGTGTTGCATGGTTCACGCAAGCCGTGTTTATGCTTTCTTTCATTACTCAAAACCACTTCAATATATGCCATTGGCTATCTCGGCCTGGGCAACTTCCTTTTTCTAAACAATTGTGTCAGCCCTGTATCTTTTCAAAACAGCAGCTAAAACAAAATGGTTAAGTAGCTGCCAACTTTCAGTAGCAGAAAAGGGGCAGTTCCAAAATTCTACTCGAAGGGAAATAAACCATCACCTCAAGATAATTGTCAATGAAACAAACATTTCTCCCCCCTCCATTAAACTTTCCAAAAGCGGTAAATTTCTTGTAGGGAAATGCACTTTGTGACAAATTCTTGCCTTGTGCAATCAGCCCAAAGGATGCACTACACTATTTTAGAAAAAATTTGACGGAACCATTGTGCAAAAACAAAGAAAAACTGACGTAACTCGTTTACCTGCTATAGATTCAACACGGAATTACCGCATAACCATACAGGTCAAATTGCTTCTGGAGTATTTCATTTTTGAACAACATGGCTTTTCACACACTTCTCTGTTTCCAATTTACCGCACATCAATTCTGAACTCTTTGCTGAAACCTACAATACCGGCCGGATAATTTTGCCCGGTAGTGAAAGTAGATTTACCCGCTTCGAACGAAACTTTAAAGCGCACCACATCGTACGGGTTTAAGGTATCGGGAACGTAATACGAAGTTGTGTAGGTATAAATATTCACCCGCGGGTCAAGCGTATCGAGTTTCACAAAAAATAAAGTATCGGGGTAAGTGGCCACATAGCCGGTTGTATGAGTAGAGTCAATATCGTACATACAGTTTATCCAGTTAATGGGGCGGTCGGTGGTAAAAGTCAGTTCAATAGGCAACACATCGCCCGGAAATTGGCGGATGATAGCCGTATCGGGCTTTACCAAGGTAATCGGCTCTAAAGGCAACTTGGGGTCATCTTTTTTACACGATTCAATAAACAGAACCGATAATACCAGCGCTGATGCGGAAACGATAAACAGTATTTTCTTCATTGCAATAAATGTATAAGGGCAAACTTAAAATTATAGACGACTTGTAGTGCCTGAATGGTTTACAAATACTTCAACATTAAATCGGCAATTGTCTTGTGCAGGCTCTTATACGGAGGCAGCAACAGGTTCGAAGGCGGATTCCACGCTTTTAAAACAGGGCGTTCATTCACAAATTCTTTAAAGCCGTAGTACCCGTGGCTCTTTCCAATACCGGAATTATTTACTCCGCCAAAAGGCAGGTTGGCATGGCCGTTGTGTATCATGGTTTCGTTAATACAAGTAGCACCTGCCGAAGTATTGTTGATAATGTACTCCTGATTTTTATTGCTTTTGCTGAAAATATACAGCGCCAGCGGTTTCTCTTTACTGTTGATGATGCGAATGGCTTCGTCCAAATTTTTGTAAGACACAATAGGCACAATAGGTCCGAATATTTCTTCGTTCATCAGTTCCATGTTGGGTGTAACATTGGTAAGTACCGTAGGTGCCACATAATTTTCCGAAGCATCGGTTTGTGCGCCAATTTCCACTTTGGCTCCTTTGGCAATAGCATCGTCTAACAGTTTTTTTACTCTGCCAAAATGTTTGGCAT
Organism: Chitinophagales bacterium; assembly: GCA_026129525.1. Taxonomy (GTDB): domain Bacteria; phylum Bacteroidota; class Bacteroidia; order Chitinophagales; family LD1; genus Bog-950. Next base: position 18,056 of record JAHCHW010000008.1, read on the forward strand.
TTACAATGCGGCAGTCATCGCCCGAAGCCTGCGGGTTGTCTCCGTAAGCCTTTTTAATGGTGTCTTTCAGAATTGAAACAAACTCATCTTTCTTCTTCTCGTCAATTAACACATAGTCAATAGCCACACAGGTTTGGCCGGAGTTGAGAAACTTTCCCCAAAGAAAATTTTTGGCAGTGGCTTTCAGGTCGGCAGTGTCGTCAATAATAGTAGGCGATTTTCCTCCCAACTCAAGCGTAACGCTGGTAAGCGTTTCAGCCGCTTTTTTCATCACCGATTTTCCGTGCAGCGGGCTGCCGGTAAAGTGAATATGGTCAAAACGCAAATTCATTAACTCAATGGAAACAGTATGGTCGCCCGAAATTACCGCTACCTCGTTTTCGGCAAACACTTCTTTTACCACTTCGCGGATAATGTCATCGGTGTTGGGTGTAAACTCAGAAGGTTTAATAATTACCACATTACCCGCAGCATACGCGGCAATCATATTTTTTAATGGAATCTGAAAAGGATAATTCCACGGGCAAAGCAGCAACACATTGCCTTTTGGCTCGTGAATAATTTTTGAGTTGGTGCCCACCAGCATCAACGGTGTATCTACTTCTTTGGCGGCAATCCATTCGTGCAGGTTGGCTTCAAAATTTTTTGCCTCGGCTATTACCGGGTAAATTTCACTTACATCTACTTGCAAAGCAGGTTTGTGAAAATCGTTCCAAAGCGCTTTTTGAATTTTTTCGCGCTTTTCATAAACCACCTGGCGCAGTTTTTTAATCTTTTTCAGCCGGTCGGATGGCGATGAGTTTTTTACGTTCTGAAAATTCTTTTTCTGCGCGTCATAAATCCGCAGAATTTCCTCCAATTTGGTATTGGGAGCTATAGGAATAGTAGGCGTAGCGGTGGCTGTTGCTGTTTCCATAAACGGCTGTTTTTGTGGTTGTATGCCAAAGGCAGACGAATATAAGCAGAAATTATTTCGGCTTGGGCAAAGTGTGTATTTTGCCCGCACATGGTCTGACCTTGGTCAGACTTTCGTTTTAAAACAAACATGGAAAACAATCACAACGGGCTGCAAAAAACACTCACCCCGCTTATGCTTTGGGGCTTGGGAGTGGGCTACGTTATCAGCGGCATGTATTTCGGGTGGAATATAGGGCTGGATAAAGGCGGCACTCTGGGTTTGGGCATTGCCACGGTTTTTATTCTGCTCATGTACATCACTTTTTCGCTTTCATATTCCGAGTTGGCATGTGCCATTCCGAAAGCAGGCGGAGTGTTTGATTATGTAAGCCGCGCTTTCGGAAAAGATATTGGCTTTGTTGCCGGCATGGCGCAGTGGATAGAGTTTGTGTTTGCCCCGCCCGCCATTGCCCTCGGCATTGGCGAGTATTTTCATTTGCTGATGCCGGAAATTCCCAAAGTGCAGTTTGCCATCATCGCTTATCTGCTTTTTACGGGCATCAATATTTGGGGTGTGCGTATTTCGGCAACATTCGAACTCATCATCACCATTATTGCCGTGGCAGAGTTAACGCTCTTTGCCGGACTTACACTGCCGAGTTTTCAATTGGAAAATTTGCAGATGAACCCGCTGCCCAACGGTATTCCCGGAATATTTGCCGCCATTCCGTTTGCCATTTGGTTTTTTCTGGGCATGGAAGGAATTGCCAACGTAGCGGAAGAAACCATCAACCCGCAAAAGAACATTACGAAAGGCTTTGCTTACAGCATGGCTACACTCGGCATTCTGGCATTTATGACCTTGTTTTCGGCAGTGGGCGTAGGCGGTTGGGAAAAAATTTCTCAGGCAAAAATTGGCGATAAGCCCTTGCCCGCAGCGTTGGCACAAATTACCGGTGAAGCAGGAGTAATGTACCACATGTTGGTGAGCATAGGCTTGTTTGGTTTTATTGCTTCATTTAACGGGCTGTTGTTGGCTGCGGGCAGAGTAACTTTCGAATTTGGAAGGGTGGGGCAGTTTCCGAAAATGCTTGGCAAAGTGCATCCGCGTTTTCACACTCCCCACTGGGCATTGTTGTTTAACATGGCAATTGGGGTTATAGCGCTTTTCACCGGCAAAACAGATGAGATAATTACACTTGCCGTATTCGGAGCAATTTGCCTCTACATTTTTTCCTGCCTTGCCATTTTCCGATTGCGGAAAACCGAGCCTGATTTGGAGCGCCCTTTCCGCGTGCCGCTTTATCCGGTGTTTCCCATCATTGCTTTAGTAATTGCAGCAGTGGCATTGGTGGCAATGAGTTACTATAATTTGCAGCTGTCTTTAATTTTCTTTGCCACCGTAGCTATCGCTTTTATTTTGTATCGCTTATTTCACACCAAAGAAAAATAGTCGCATTTAATATTTACCCATGACAACCAAACAAATCATCGATTACGTTAAACAACATCCTTCGCAAAAAGTAAAACTTGCCATTACCGATGTGGACGGTGTTTTGCGCGGCAAATACATTTCGCTCGAAAAATTTCTTTCGGTTGTGGAAGGCAGCCTCGGCTTTTGCGATGTAGTATTCGGCTGGGACAGCAGCGATGTAGCATACGATAACACCGCTTACACCGGCTGGCATACCGGCTACCCCGATGCCAAAGCGTGTATCGACCTCAACACTTTTCGCAAAATTCCGTGGGAAAACGATGTGCCGTTTTTTCTTGCCGAGTTTTTTACCGATGATGACAAACCGCTTCCGGTTTGCCCGCGGCAGTTGCTGCGTAAAGTAATTGCTGATGCCGATAAAGCAGGCTATTCCATCATTATTTCACAAGAGTTTGAATGGTTTAATTTTCAGGAAACTCCGCAAAGCGCTTCCGATAAGGGTTACCGCAACCTGCAACCGCTTACGCCCGGCATGTTTGGTTATTCGCTGCTACGCAGCACCCTTCGCAACGATTACTTTACGGCACTGTTCGATGACATGAAAAAATTTGATGTGCCCATTGAAGGGCTGCATACCGAAACCGGACCCGGAGTGTACGAAGCCGCCATTACCTATGGCAAACCGCTCGAAGGTGCCGACCGTGCAGTGTTGTTTAAAAGCGGTGTGCGCGAAATTGCTTACAAGCACGGAATCATTGCCACGTTTATGGCAAAAATTTCGGAGAACCTGCCCGGCTGCTCGGGGCATGTGCACCAAAGCTTGTGGGATAAAGCAGGAAAGAAAAACCTCTTTTACGATGAAAAGAGCAAGAACAACATGAGTGATTTAATGAAGAATTACGTTGCAGGGCAACTGTATTGTTTACCGCATTTGCTGCCAATGTTTGCGCCCAACATCAATTCGTACAAACGATTGGTGGAAGGAGCCTGGGCACCCACCACACTCACATGGGGCTTAGATAACCGAACAGTTGCCCTGCGCGCACTTCCCGGTTCTTCAAAATCAACTCGCTTAGAAACAAGAGTAGTGGGAAGCGACACCAATCCTTATCTCGCTTTTGCCGCAAGCATTGCCTCGGGATTGTACGGTATAAAAAACAAACTCAAATTGCAGCCTGCCACCACCGGAAACGGCTACCGCGATACTTCGCACGGCACTCTGCCCCGCAACTTGTGGGACGCCACACAGGCTATGAAAGAAAGTAAAGTAGCCAAAGCGTTGTTCGGTGAAAAGTTTGTAGAGCACTTTACCCAAACCCGCGAATGGGAGTGGCGGCAGTTTCAACGCGTAGTAACCGACTGGGAAACCAAGAGGTATTGGGAGATTATCTAAGAAACAGCAAATGCCTTTCAGCAAACACCGCAGAGGACACACCTTTTTCATGATTATTTTTTTTGTGTGTTTGGGTATGACTACCGAAATATTTTTTACCGCTTTTATGGCGCTGTTCACCGGCAAACCTGTAAACAACAAACCGCTTGTTGCTTTGGCAGGAACCACTTATGTGTGGATGGCATTCATATACGGGCTTATACCCATTATTGCTCATTACCTGTACGAAAAAGTAAAAACGCAGCCGTTTTACAACCGCATCGGGTTATACGTCATTCTCATTTACACCGTTGAGTTTATCTCAGGCTATATTCTGAAAGTAACTACCGGCAGTTGCCCATGGGAATATAAAACGGGCTGGCATATAATGGGGCTTATCCGTTTAGATTTCCTTCCCGCATGGTGCTTTTTCGCGTGGATGGTAGAGCGCTTGTACGTGTTTATCAATAATCGGGTGATCCAGTAAGTTGCAGCAAGCGAATTGAAGCAAATAGCACCTAACACACACATCTTATTCTCCTCTGCAAAAAATCATGTTTCCGCTTTAAATTATTTGCTAACATCGTCCCCTTAATTAAAACCTCTGTTCGAAAACCATAATGAAGAAACCCTCTACACTCGCTCAACCAACTTTTTTCGCTGCCGATTGGCCTAAAGATGGTCCCATTGATTTAAAGATTCACGATTTGCCGCACGCCTCTTCCTCTACAGAGTGGTGGTACATGCACACGCACATAAAAGCAAAAGGCGGAAGACAATTATCACTTTTTGCATCCTTCTTTCGTCACGCCATTTCGTTCGATAAAAAAACCAACAAGCCCGATTATGCTCACTCGGTTATCTGGGGAATTTCGGACATTGACAATAAAAAATACTACACCGTTTCGCTGGTTGATAAGCGCGCTCCTAAACTTGGTTTAGAGCGTTTGAAAAAAGGCGAGTTGGTAAAAGATCCTTTCATTAAACGTGCGGCTATTGAAATGCTCAGCAAAGGCGTAATGCCTTATCCGGATGAGTTGCTCACCAAAGACCCTACCATTTCCAACACCCGTTTGTTTTTAGATTATGACGGTAACACGTTTAAGAAATTACCCGATGGCACTTATCAGCTTCACCTTAAACACAAAGAACTGGGATTGGGAGTGGACATCAACTTTAAACCGCAAAAACCGCCTACACGCCATGGTGATAACGGGGTAGTGCGCGGTGTTTCTGCCGAGGACATGTTTTACTATTTCATACCCAAGTGTAAAGTAACCGGCAGCGTAAAACTGAAGAAAGAAAAATTAGATATCACTTCAGCCACCGGTTGGTACGACCATGAATTTGGTTGCCACCCGCCCGAAAAGAAAGAGCAGAAGGACGACATGAAGAAAGATGTGTCGTGGAACTGGATTGCTATGCAGTTGAACAACGGCTGCGAACTGACCGCTTACGATTTGATTGATTTGAAAACCGGTGAAGACTGCGGCTCATTCATTATTATGATTGATGAAAAAGGAAAGCGCCATTACTCCAAAAAATTCAGCCTTACACCTGTTGGAGAACTTTGGACAAGTACACGCACCTTTAATGAATATCCTACTGCCTGGATAGTGGAAGCACCTGAATTCGGATTGAAAGTAAAAGCCGAAGCGGCATTCCCCAATCAGGAGTTTGCCACCGTTATTTCCAAGCCTGCGTTTTGGGAAGGCAGAATGAACATTAGCGGTACGCTGAAAGGAAAGAAAGTAAGCGGGCCCGGCTACATTGAGCGCCACGGCTTCGTGAACAGCAACAACATGAAAGAGTTTTTGAAAGCTGTTTCGAAAGCCACACTCAACTCGGTTCGCCAAATTCTTCCGCTACAACTTACCGATGAAAAGTTTGAAGAACTGGTTTCGCGCAAAGGCAATCATCACCTTATTAAAGGATTGGATAAGCAAGCCTATATTGATAAACTCATTAAACCCATCCGCGAAATAACCGACCGCAGCGGAAAAAGCTGGCGTAGTTATGCTACCATTGCTTGTTGCGATGCCGTTGGCGGAAACTCACAAGTGGCAATTGACTGGCTGGCACTGCCAGAGCTAATGCACGTTGGTTCGTTGATGGTGGATGATGTGCAGGATAAATCAACCATACGCAGAGGCGGACCGGCTGCACACGTAGTGCATGGCGAAGCGATAGCCATCAACTCCGGCACTGCCGCTTACTTTGTGGGGCAGTATTGCATTTACAACGTTGAGAAATCGTGGGAAGAAAAAGTACAAATCTACAACTGGTATTTTGAAGCCATGCGTGCTTCGCACAGCGGACAGGCAATGGATATTTACGGATTAGATTACATGATGCCCGCTGCCCTCAAGGATGATAAAACCGCTGCTCTGCTGCAACAACGTGTTATTGCTACTCACCGTCTTAAAAGCGCAGCGCCTGCCGCATATCTGGCACGCATTGGTGTACTGTTGGGCGAAGGCAGCAAAGAGCAAACCGAAGCAATGGGTACTTACTTTGAAGCGCTTGGTATTTCGTTTCAAATAATTGACGATACCCTTAACCTGAAAGGCTTTAAGGATAACCTGAAAACAAAAGCCGAAGACATTACCGCAGGAAAAATTACCTACCCCGTTGCTAAAGCAATGGCAGCACTTAATAAAAAAGACCGCGCCCGTCTGTGGGAAATTGTAAGCGCAAAAACTTCCGACATAAACTTATTGACAGAAGCTGTTGCGTTGATGGACAAACACAAGGTGATTGAAACCTGCGAAAAGGAAGCTAAAACCATTCTGGAACGCGCATGGAAAAAAGTAGACCCACTGTTGCGCGACAGTATGGTAAAACTAAACCTGCGTGCGTTTAGCTGGTTTGTGTTGGAAAGAACGTATTAAACGCCTTCTGGCTACCCTGCAAGTTTTTATAGTTGTATTACTTAGGATAGTTCACTTCTCCTAAGTACTCCCCTTCTTATATTCGCGCATTCATGAAACCGGTTCTCCTATCTGTTTACGATTTTTTTAGTGTTCGCAAGCCGCTGTTCTATGCAATTACCGCGGTGTTGTTTGCGCTGCTTGCAATTGTTGCCTCGCGCATCAATGTGGAAGAAGACATAGCCCGCATGTTGCCTAATGGGGCGCAAACCGAACAGATAAACCGCGTGTTGCGCCATTCGCGTTTTTACGACCGCATCATTGTAAAAATTAAACCGGATGAAAACGCTTTGCCTGATGACATGATTGCATTGGCGGACAGTTTGGAAAGCCGCCTGCTTCAAAATTATGCTTCGCACATTTCGGAATTGAAAGTAAGAGTGGACGATGAAACTGCTTTAGCCATTTACAACACGGTTCACCTCCATCTCCCCATTTACTTAGAAGAAACTGACTACGCAAAAATTGACAGCCTGATTACCCCCGAAGCCATAGCCAATGCCATGGAAAGCAATTACGCTACGCTTACTTCCGCTTCGGGCATGGTAATGAAACGAATGATTGCCGATGATCCCGTGGGGATTTCAACGCTGGCGCTTCGAAAACTGCAATTGCTGCAAACCGATGAAAACTTTGAACTGTATGATGGCTACATTTTTTCGAAAGATTTAAAAAGCCTGTTTCTTTTTATTACCCCATCGCACGGCTCATCGGAAACAAAACAAAATGCCGAGCTATTGGATGGTTTAGACGGCATTATTAAAACTATTCAACAACAAGCGCCCGGTACCGAGATTTTGTATTATGGCGGTATTCCGGTGGCAGTGGGCAATGCCCGTCAACTGAAAGAAGACACCATTCTTACACTCAGCATTACTGTGGTTTCCATTGTACTGTTCATCGGTTTTTTCTTCCGCAGAAAAAGAGTGCCGCTCATTATGATGTTGCCGGTGGTTTTCGGAGGCGTTTTTTCTCTTGCAGTTATTACACTTATTAAAGGCAGCATTTCGAGTATTGCGCTGGGCGCAGGCTCTATTATACTTGGTATTGCAGTTAATTATTCGCTTCACTTTTTCAGCCATTACAAACACAGCGGCTCCATAAAAGAAACCATTGCCGACCTCATTAGCCCTATGACCATTGGCAGTATTACTACCGTTGGTTCATTCTTCAGCCTTACGCTGTTGCAGTCGCAAATACTCAACGATTTTGGATTGTTTGCCGGATGGAGTTTAGTGGGCGCTACCATTTTTACGTTGGTATTTCTTCCGCACTTTACCCCTGCTTACAAAACCGAAAAAGAGCGAAACAGCGAAACATGGTTAGAGAAAGCCATTGCTTTCAACATGCCTTACAAGAGTGTTTTCTTTTTGCTGATTATAGGGTTTACCGGTTTCTTCCTCTACCACGCTAAAAATGTACGCTTCGAAAGCGACATGAACCAGTTCAACTTTATGAATGCGCGCATGAAAAAAGCGCAACAGGAAATTGACTGGATGCAGAGCGACACCTCCAAAACCGTTTTTATTGCCACTACCGGCAAAAGCACCGAAGAAATGTTCCGGCAAAATGAAACACTGCTGCAACAATTGGAAGAAGCCAAACAACAAGGCTGGATTGATAAGTATTCGTCCATCAGCGCTTTTATGCCTTCCGAAAAACGGCAACGCGAGCGACTTGCTCGCTGGAACAGTTATTGGACAGCAGAGAAGAAAACGAACCTGCTTGCCACAGTTAGAAACGAAGCAAAGAAATTCGGGTTCACCGCCAATGCGTTCAGAAGTTTCGAAAACCTGCTCAGTAAAAATTATACTGTAGCTGATGAGAAAGATTTCGAAGCCATCAAAACTTCTTTCGGCAATGAGTATTTGTTACAGTCCGATTCAACCTTTACGGTAATCAATGCCGTTACGGTTGATAAAACCCACCGCGAAAAACTGTATGCCGGTTTAACAGCAAACACAACCGCCATCATTCTCGACAAGCAAATAATCACCAACAAATTCATTGACATTATTTACAGCGATTTCAATTCCATTCTGCTTTATACATCGCTGCTGGTGTTTTTTGCGCTGCTTTTCAGCTATGGCAGAGTAGAGTTAACGCTTATCACCTTCCTGCCCATGCTCATTACCTGGATTTGGATTCTCGGTTTAATGGGGTTGTTCGGGCTGCACTTCAACATTATCAACATCATTATCTCCACCTTCATTTTCGGCTTGGGTGACGACTTCAGCATTTTTATTACCGATGGATTAACGCGCAAATTCAAAGAAGGCAAAGAAGTAATTGCCAGCCACCGCGTTTCTATTTTTCTCGCAGCCATTACCATCACATTCGGTTTAGGCGCACTCATTTTTGCCAAACATCCCGCATTGCGCTCCATTGCGCTTATCTCCATCATCGGCATTTTCTGCGTGTTGTTTATCGGGCAAACGGTGCAGCCTTTTCTTTACAACTTTTTTATTCAAAGCCGGAAAGAGAAAGCATTTCCTCCCTGGACAATACCAACACTCATATTGTTTTGGATTGCATTCGGCTATTACGTAACAGTGTGTTTGGTGGCTACGCTTATAGGCTACATGCTGTTGTATTTGGTGCCGTATCCGAACATTAAAAAGCGCAAACTGTTTTTTCATCACATAGTGTGTTACGCGCTTCGCGTTCTTACGTACATGATGGTGAACGTAAGCAAGCGGCACGTTGGCAGAGAACAGTTGGATTTTTCGAAGCCTGCCGTAATCATTGCCAATCACGCATCGTTTCTTGATATTCTCGTTACCGTAATGCAGCACCCCAAGCTGATTTTGCTGACGAACAAGTGGGTGTATTATTCGCCTGTGTTCGGCAAAGTGGTGCAGTTAGCCGATTACTATCCGGTAATGGAAGGCGTTGACCCTGCCATTGAAAAATTTGTGGACATTGTAAAAGACGGCTACTCCATTGTTATTTTCCCCGAAGGAACCCGCTCGCCTGATGCCAACCTGAAACGCTTTCACAAGGGTGCTTTCTTTTTGGCAGAACAATTAAAGTTAGACATTATCCCCATGCTGCTGCACGGCACAGGCGATACCATTCGCAAAGGCGACTTTATGGTGATGAACGCTTTTATGACCATGAAATTTCTGCCGCGTATTTCGCCCGATGATAAAAGTTTTGGCGAAGGCTATGCGGAGCGCGCAAAACGCATTTCAAAATATTTCAAAACAGAGTACGAAAAACTGCGCGAAGAAAACGAAACACCCCGTTACTTCCGCCAGCGCTTACGCATGAACTACATGTACAAAGGTGCTGAACTTGAATGGTTGGCACTGCAACAACGCACCAAAGAAGATTTTTATGACGCGCTAAACAAAGCCCTGCCGCGCACAGGCATTATTACCGAATTAGGCTGCGGCTATGGTTTCGCTACCTACATGATGCACTTTACGGGATGGAAACGAAACTTAATCGGTATTGACCACAACGAAGAAAAAATTGATATTGCCAATAACTGCTACAGCAAAAGCGAGCGCATCAATTTTATATGTGCCAATGTAATGCAAGCCGAATTTCCCGAAAGCGATGCCATCATTATCAACAACGAAAATCTTTTGTTGAATGCGGAGCAACTGAAACAACTTATTGAAAAATGCTTTGCAAAAATGAAAAGCGGCAGCAACTTGCTGCTTATTGGTAATACCGATGAATTACAAAATTTTTCCACAACAAAGCTCTTCAACAATTTATACACGATTAACCGCACATGACAAGTAGGGCAAAAAAATACGATGTGGTGATTATAGGCAGCGGCTTGGGCGGCTTAGTGTGCGGTGCTGTTTTAAGTAAAGAAGGAAGAAGCGTTTGTATTATTGAAAAAAACGAACAACTTGGCGGTTGTCTGCAAACATTTAGAAGAGATAGCATAACCTTCGATACGGGTGTTCATTACATAGGCGGTTTGGAAAAAGGAAAAAGCCTTTGGAAAATTTTCAATTACCTCGGCATTATGGGTCGGTTGGAAACCGTAAAGATGAACGAAGGCGGTTTTGATGTAGTAGCCTTTAAAGGTGATGCGGATGAATACCCTTATGGAATGGGCTACGAAAATTTTCAGCGGATTTTGCTGCAAAAATTTCCCGATGAAAAAAACGCCATCGAAAAATACTGCACCGATATACAGCAGATTTGCGCTTCGGTTCCGCTTTACAATTTGAGTGCCGAAGAACAAAGCGATGATACATGGGCTTTTACAACCGGAGTAAAGAACTATCTGGAGCAACTCACTCCCAACAAAAAACTTCAGAACATTTTAGCAGGAACCAACTTGCTGTATGCCGGCATTGCCGATAAAACACCGCTGTATGTTCATGCATTGGTGGTAAACAGTTACATCGAAAGTGCACATCGCATTAAAAACGGTGGCGACCAAATTGCCAAACTGCTCGCACGCGTTGTTAAAGAAAACGGAGGAGAGATTCTCCGTAAGCAAGAGGTAAAAAAGATAAACACAACTAATGGCATTGCCGAATCGGTAGAGTTGAGCAACGGAAGAAAAATTTACGGAGCGCTTTTTATATCAGGCATTCATCCTGCCAAAACATTGGAGCTTACCGACAGTGATGCTCTTCGCCCGGCTTACCGAAACCGAATTGCGGGTTTGGAAAATTCAGTTTCCACGTTTGTATTGTATGCTGTGTTAAAGCCCGGCACTTTTCCATACCTAAACCGCAACTACTACTATTTTAATCAGGACGATGTTTGGCAAACCGCCACGCATACCAACGAAAGCTGGCCCAACATGTACGCACTATTTGAAGAAGTGCCGGAGAAAAACAACCAATACACCGAAGGCATCAGCATAATGACCTACATGCGCTTTGATGAAGTAGCAAAATGGAAAAACACATTCCACACCACGCTTTATGAAAACATGCGCGATGAAGCCTACCAGCAATTCAAAAGAGAAAAAGCAGAGAAACTGCTGGATGTGGTAGCCATAAAATTTCCGAACATCCGCGAGTGTGTTCAGAGTTATTACACTTCTACCCCACTCTCTTATCGCGATTACATGGGCACCGATGACGGTAGCATGTATGGCATTGTAAAAGATTACAACGAGCCCATGAAGAGTATGATTTCCGTAAAAACAAAAGTACCCAACCTGCTGTTAACCGGGCAGAGTATAAATTTGCACGGAGTGCTGGGCGTTACCGAATGCGCCTTGCTTACCTGTATGAGTATTTTGGGGAAGGAATATTTGCTCAACAAAATTCATGAAGCTAATGCGTAAACTGCTTAAAGTAAGTGGCTACACTTTACTTGCAATAGCATTATTGTTTTCGTGTCTTTTTGTATGGATAGTATGGGGTTTGGCGCCTGCATTACCGCAACCTGCCGATAAATCTTCGTTGCAACTTGAAAGAGAAAAAGCCGGTGAAAATTTTTACCGCATAGGCAACAACATGCTTCGTAAAACCCGCAACGGATTATGGGAAGCATATATTGAAGGCGATGCTTTTGAACGCGGAGTAATTACCGGTAAATTGGAAAGAGAATTGCTCTACACACAGGAACTCGCTTTTGTAGAGCAAATTCATAGCTTAGTGCCGAACAATACCTACCTGAAGTTTCTCGGCTATTTTACGCGGGTATTCAATCGCAATTTGAGCGAACATGTAACTGAAGAAAACAAATTGGAAATTTACGGGGAATCGTTTTCGGCACCCAAAGCGTTTGACTACATATCGCCTGCGTACGACCGCATGTTGAACTACCATGCCGCGCACGATATTGGTCATGCGTTGCAAAGTCTGGCATTGGTGGGCTGCTCATCGTTTGCTGCGTGGGACGGGCACACTGCCGACTCATCCATGATTATCGGGCGCAACCTCGATTTTTATTTGGGCGATAAGTTTGCCGAAGACAAAATCGTTTACTTCTGCAACCCAAAGCAAGGGCACAAATTTGCCATGATTACCTGGGCGGGTTTTATGGGCTGTGTGTCGGGCATGAATGAAAAAGGGTTGACCGTTACCATCAATGCCGCCAAAAGCGATGTGCCAAGCGGAGCCACCACGCCCATCTCTTTGTTGGCGCGCGAAATTTTGCAGTATGCGGGCAACATTCAGGAAGCATTTAGCATTGCATCGAAGCGTAAAACTTTTGTTTGCGAAACGCTGATGATTGGCTCGGCAGCCGACCACAAAACTGCGCTTATTGAAAAATCAATTTCCAAAACCGTGTTGCTGCACCCCGATACCAACTACATTCTTTGCACCAATCACTACCAAAGCAAAACGTTCAGCACCGATAAGAACAATTTGGAGAACATTCGCAGCAGTGCATCCATGTATCGCTTTAATCGTTTGGAAGAACTGTTGAGTCGCTATCCGAAACTGGATTACAAAGCCGCTGCCGAAATTTTGCGCGACCAGCGCGGCTTGAACGACCGCAATATTGGTATGGGAAACGAAAAAGCGCTCAATCAACTCATTAGTCACCACGGCATTGTTTTTCAGCCCGAAAAACTGCGCTTTTGGGTAAGTGCGAATCCGTATCAGTTAGGCGAGTTTGTTTGTTACGATTTAAACAAAGTTTTTGCCGAAGCACCAAGCATGAATGGAAACGCTATGTTGAATGATACCGCTTTAACCGTTGCTGCCGATACTTTCCTTTACTCTAACCAATGGAACAATTTTCTGAAATGGCGTGAATACAAACAACAGGTGAAGGATGCCATAAAACAGAAGAAGGCTATCACCGATGAAGAAATTTTTGCAAAACTGATGACAAGCGCCAACCCCGAATTTTGGGAAACTTACTACTGGTTGGGCGAATATTTCCACAGCAGAAATCAACCCGAACGTGCCAAACAATATTTTGAAACAGCGTTGAGCAAAGAGATAAATGATTTTAAGGAGGTGGAGGCAATTCGCAAACAATTGAAGAAACTGAATAACTAATACTTCCTGCTTTTACTATCATTGAAACGTGAACTACACCCAACCGCAACTCGAATTTCAATCGCCTGCCGAGATTAAGAAGTATCAGGACCTTGCTTTGCAACAGGCATTGCAGTACTTGGCAGCACAATCTCCTTACTACAAAAAGTTGTTTACCGAAAACAACATCCGTATCGAAAGCATAAAATCAATTACTGATTTAACCCAAATTCCAACCACTACCAAAGACGATTTCAGCCTACACAATTTTGATTTTTTGTGTGTACCCAAAAGCACGATTACCGATTATACCACCACTTCGGGCACTACGGGTTCGCCTGTTACGGTGGCGCTCACCGAAAACGATTTGCAGCGTTTGGCTTACAACGAAGAGCGCTCGTTTGTGTGCGCCAACGGCACTGCTTCTGATGTGTATCAACTCATGCTTACGCTCGACCGGCAGTTTATGGCAGGTATGGCGTACTATTTGGGTATTCGCAAAATGGGAGCCGGTGCGGTGCGCGTGGGTCCGGTTTCACCGCAAATGCAGTGGGAAAATATTTTGCGCTTTCAACCTACTGCCTTGGTGGTAGTGCCTTCTTTCTTGCTAAAGTTGATTGACTATGCCGATGCAAACAGCATTAACTACAACAACAGCAGCATAAAAAAAGCGGTTTGTATTGGCGAGCCAATCCACCATGCCGATTTATCGGAGAACATTCTTGCCAAGCGCATTCACGAAAAATGGAATCTTCCGCTGTTCTCCACCTATGCTTCTACCGAAATGCAAACGGCTTTTACAGAATGCGAACACGGATGCGGAGGGCACCATCGCCCCGAACTGTTGATTGTGGAAATTTTAGATGAAGCAGGTAACCAACTGAAAGCCGGTGAGTTTGGCGAAGTAACCATCACCTCGCTGGGAGTGGAAGGAATGCCGCTGCTGCGTTACCGAACGGGCGACATTTGTTGCTACTACGAAGAGCCTTGTAAATGCGGGCGCAACACCATTCGGCTTTCGCCTGTAACGGGACGTAAAAACCAAATGATAAAATACAAAGGCACTACGCTTTTTCCTCCGGCTATTTACGAAGCCATCAGCCATGTGCCCGAAGTAAAAGATTACGTGGTAGAAGTGTCGAAGAATGTACTGGGCACCGATGAAATTGTGTTGCACCTTTCGGTAAGCGGCAGCCCCGATGCCATAGAGCCGAAAATTAAAACCGCATTGCAAACCAAACTGCGGGTAATTCCTGCCATTAACTTTGTTACTACTGCTCACTTGCAGTCGCTGCGCCCTGCCGAAAGCCGCAAGCCGGTGATGATTGTGTTTAAACCGGTCTGACCGAGGTCAGACCAAGTAAAGATCTTGTAAATTCTATTGTTGGAATCTATGGGGTATGTCAACTTATGCGCTTACCTGCACCGTTACTTTTCCATACACCACTTTAAACCCCGCTCTTATTTTTTTGCGCTTTTGCATTTCAACCGCACCGTTCACTTTTACGCTGCCGCTTACAATGGCTTCGTTGGCTTCGCCACCGCTTTCGGTTAACTGCAACAGTTTTAAAAGTTTGTTCAGTTCAATGTACTCCTGTCCGCGCAATTCAAAATCTATCAGCATACAAATGTTTAATCGTTTACAACATGCTTTAAAATTCCGGCACCCAACTCGCTTGCCCAGTGCTTATACATTTCTCCTGAAGGGTGCAGCCCGTCACCGGCAATCAGCTCCCGTTGCTCAAATGCCTGGCGCGAGTGAGCAGTAATATCCATGTAGTGCACCTTCAGCGCTTTCGCTACTTCATTATTTACTTTATTAAAAGCATCAATCTCGGCAGCCACCTGCTCGCGGGTGCGGTGTTTGGCATCTTGTGCTATAAACGGAGTAACTCCCCAATCGGGAATAGAAATAACAAATACATGGTTGCTATTTCCACCGGTATAGTTGACGGCAGTTTGCAGCAATGCATGGAATTCATTGCGGTAGTTTTCTAAATCGCGACCGCGGTATTGGTTATTTACGCCTATCAGAAGTGTAACAACGTCAAAGCTGCCTACGGGGTTTTGTTCGGCAATTGCCTGCATCAGTTCATCGGTTGTCCAACCGGTTTTGGCTATAATTACAGGCTTTTCGAAAACTACATTTTTAGCTTGCAACATTTGTACTGCCTGCATCGGAAAGCGCTCATGCTCCTCTACCGCTTCGCCAATGGTGTACGAATCGCCCAAACATAACATGGTGTATTTCATTTGCGGCATACACTGCGAAGTAAACTATGTTTTGTAATGTTTGAAGAATTGAGATAACCACCACATAGAAACATACGGAAACAAAGTGGCTTTGATACTGTTTTGTGCTTTATCAGGATTCAACCTCATTTTCTGTTGAACAATTCGGTAACAGGTAATATTTTACCTTAAAAACAATGCTGCAGGACGAAGAAAGTTCGACCCCTGCGGGGTTGTATGTTTATAGGTTGTCCTAATTCCATAAACATGCGACTCCTACAGAATCGAACTGTAATCATAAGCAGTTACTCAAACCATCATATGGCATCTGCTTCATTTTTAGTATTTGCGAAAAACATTTTTAGATTTGTCTAAAAATTTAGAACGTGCGCACCCACAAGTCCCTCGAAGAAGTTCACGAAAGCATAGATACCACACAGGCGCAATCGCGCTGGAAACGGTTTTTCCTGTATGCCGGTCCGGCATTTTTGGTGGCTGTAGGCTACATGGACCCCGGCAACTGGGCTACCGATATTGCAGGCGGCAGCAAATACGGCTACTCGCTTTTGTGGGTATTGGTTATGAGTAACCTTATTGCCCTGTTGCTGCAAAGTTTGAGTGCACGCTTGGGCATAGTACGCGGGCGCGATTTGGCGCAGGCATCGCGCGAAACCTACCCCGCAGTAGTTAACTACTCGCTTTGGTTTTTGGCTGAAATTGCCATTGCCGCCTGCGACCTTGCCGAAGTACTCGGTATGGCAATAGGCTTAAACCTCTTGTTCGGCTTTCCGCTTCTGTGGGGTGTTTCGCTGGCAGTGCTCGATACTTTCCTCATTCTTTTTTTGCAAAGCCGCGGCATGCGCTACATGGAAGCCCTCATTCTGGGTTTGGTAGCGCTCATTGGTGTATCATTCTTTGTTGAAATGACCTTCGCCAAACCCGATTTGGCAGAACTGGCTACCGGTTTTGTGCCCTCGCTGAAAGACTCCGGTGCGCTGTACATTGCCATAGGCATTATTGGCGCTACGGTTATGCCGCATAATTTGTATCTGCATTCATCGCTGGTGCAAACCCGCAGAAACAAAAAAGATGAAGCAGGCTTACGCACGGCTATCCGCTACAATTTTTTCGATTCGGCATTGGCGCTTAACCTCGCCTTTTTTGTAAACGCTTCCATTCTTGTGCTGGCAGCAGCAGTATTCTACAAACAAGGCTATCATGATATTGTAGAAATACAAGATGCCCACCGGATGCTCGAACCGCTGCTGGGCGAAAAACTGGCTCCTATACTTTTTGCCGTGGCATTGATTGCCGCAGGGCAAAGCTCCACCATTACCGGAACACTCGCAGGGCAAATAGTCATGGAAGGCTACCTCGATTTGCGTATTGCGCCCTGGCTCCGAAGGCTGGTTACTCGCTTAGTGGCAGTAGTGCCTGCTTTCTTAGTTATATGGTTAATGGGCGAAGATAAAGTAGGCAACATGCTCATTCTATCGCAAGTAATACTCAGCTTGCAGTTGGGCTTTGCCATTATTCCGCTCATACATTTTGTAAGCGATAAAGAAAAAATGGGCGTGTTCGCCATTGGCAAAGTGGTTAAAACCTTGTCGTGGGTATCAGCAACGGTTATTGTGGGCTTAAACATTCAGTTATTGATTGATACACTTACCGAATGGAGAGCAGCTTTGGCACAGAGCAGTTGGGTGTTTAACTTTGTTATTATGCCGGTGGTAATTATTGCGGCAATATTGCTGTTGTTAGTTATTTATTACGCGTTCCGCGGATTGGGCAAAGTGCGCGAAGCCAAAGTGCCGCACGGCAAAGCCATGCACATCCCGACTATTCAAAAGAAACAATACGCGCGCATTGCCATTTGTGTTGATTTTACCGACAGCGATGTAAAAGCCCTTACCGAAGGTGTTTCGCAAGGAAATACCGAAACTGTTTTTCACTTGATACATGTGGTGGAAACAGCCGGAGCGCGCTCCTATGGCGAGCACATAAGCGACCACGAAACCGATGAAGACATTGCCCAACTGAAAGTGTATGCCGACAACCTGCGTGCACAAGGTTACCAAGTGGAAGAGAAAATAGGATATGGCAACCCCAAAAAAGAAATACCGCGTATTGTAGAAGAAACTGCTGCCGATTTACTGGTAATAGGCAGGCATGGGCACCGCAGTTTTATGGATATAGTGTTGGGCGAAACTATTGACTCTGTCCGCCACTCCGTTAAATGCCCGGTGCTGGTGGTGTAATTATTGTTTTCCCGCTGCACTCTCGCGGAATGCCGCTGCACTTTACTTCAAACCTGTAGCATCACTTGAAATTTCTCTGCACTTTATCTAAAACCCGCTGCACTCACAATATTTGCCGCTGCACTTTACCTAAAGCTCGCTGCACTTACCCTACAGGTTCTGCACTTCATCAAAAACTTGCCGCACTCACCCCGAACGTCACTATACCATACAGCAAACTCGTTCCTTTTGTCACAGCAGGTGTTTCATTGCATAGCTTAGAAAAACCCGTTATATGCCTTACTCAGTGAGGTGAGAAACACGTTTATTACACCTCAATCCCCTCAATTTTTTCAACTTTGCGCTCTTGTGAAACCGGTTTTTAAAATAGGTGATAAAAAACAATTTACCCGAACCGTTCGGGAAGAAGATACCGCTGCTTTCGATAGCGGAGAGGTACACCCCGTTTATGCCACCTTTGCCCTTACCCGCGATGCCGAATGGAGCAGCCGCCTGTTTGTACTCGACATGAAAGAACCGCACGAAGAAGGCATAGGCACCTTTGTAAACGTGCGCCATGTTTCACCTGCTTTTGTGGGGCAGCAGGTAGTGTTTGAAGCCGTAATTGACGAACTGAAAGACAACGAAATAAACTGCTCCTTTACTGCCAAGGCAGATGGCCGCCTTGTTGCCGAAGGAAGAACAGGGCAAAAAATTTTACCCAAAGAACGAATTGAAAAACTTTTTGAATCGCTGAATAATGCTTGAACCTAACCGAATAAACATACGTAACAAACGTGCCGGGTTCGACTTTGAAATACTACAAAGTTTCGAAGCAGGCATAGTGCTCACAGGCAGCGAAATAAAATCTATCCGCAACGGAGGCGGCAGCATTAACGAGGCATTCTGCATAATACGCGATGGAGAACTGTTCATTAAAAACATGAACATCCCCGAATACTCACACGGCTCCTACGCCAACCACGAACCTACCCGCCTCCGAAAACTATTGCTTAAAAAAAGAGAGCTTGAAAAAATAGATGCCAAAATCCGCGAGAAAGGTTTCTCCATTATTCCCGTGCGCTTATTTATGAGTGAGCGCGGTTTTGCCAAAATGGAAGTAGCACTGGCACGGGGCAAAAAGAAATTCGACAAGCGCGATAGCCTTAAACAGAAAGAAACAAAACGCGAAATGGAAAGGGTACTTAAAAAGTACCGTTAAAAGTTTATTACTCGGAACTCCGCCACACGGTTCAAGGTGTACACCTCTTCGGGGTAAACCGTAGGGCTGTTGCAGTTGCAGCCGGCAAGCTGGTTTTCTTTTCCGTAGTTTTTAACTGTAACTCGTTTGGCTAAGTCGCCTTTGGTAGCAAAGTATTCTTTAATGGCATTGTAACGCATGGCGGCAATATCGTCTGATTCGTTGCAGTCGGCACGCACGGCAATTTCAATAGTTAACTGCGGAGAATTTTTCAGCGCAATCAGCGTATTGGCTAAAGCCATTTTATCGTTGCCGTTCAGTTCGGTTCTGCCGCGGTCGAAGTAAATATTCGAAAGATGAACCTGACTGTTAATCTTTACTTTCTCTAACCCTATCTCCTTAAAAGTAGGTTTCAGAATTTCAACACCGTTCAAAAAGTAAGAGTACGTAATGTATTTAACTCCTTCCTCTTTGCTGTGTTTACCAATATCAATCCGGTAGCGGTTGTCGGCTTTAAGTTCCAACGAAACATACCCTAAACTATTTGTAGCCACCATTTGGCTTTTGCCTTCGGTAAGGTCAATGGCTCTTACGTAGGCATCGGCTATGGGTGTTTGGGAATTTTGCTCAACTATGCGAAGGCTGTACGAAATGTTATCGGCAAATGCCTGAAATGACAGGAGAACGATAACGATGGGTAGAAACTTTTTCATAGTGGTGTGGTTTTAAAAAACTTTGCCTTTTAACATCGGAACAAAGGCGAATTTTCCGAACTCTTCTGTGCCATATTGGTCTTCGCCTTGCTTGGTAATACGAAGCATAATGCAGTTTGTTTCATTGCCAAACGGAAGAACCATAGTGCCGCCCACCTTCAGTTGTTTCAACAGCTTTTTGGGCAGTTCGGGCACAGCCGCGGTTATCAGTATTTTATCGAAAGGAGCATACATAGGCAGCCCCTCAAACCCATCTCCGAAATAGCATCTTACGTTCTGATAACCAAGCCTTTCCAGCAATGGTCGGGTACGCTCGTACAGCTTGCGGTGGCGCTCAATTGTAAACACTTTTGCCCCTAAAACATCCAGTACTGCCGCCTGGTAGCCGCTGCCGGTGCCTATTTCCAGAATTTTTTCGCGGGGCTGCACTTGCAGCAGTTCCGACTGCCGGGCTACGGTATAAGGCTGCGATATAGTTTGCCCTTCGCCAATTTGGAAGGCAATATCCTTGTATGCTTCCGTTTCATGAAAAACCGTGTCTCCCTCTCCGAAAAAAAGATGGCGGGGCACTGTTTCAATGGCGGCTAAAACATTTTTATCGGTTATGGGCGGGCGGTTCAGTTCTTTACGCCTGCTGCCGTTAGGGTATTCAACCAAGTGATACTTCTCTTCGGCTAATTGTTTGGCTAACTCTTTCCGCAAACCCTTATGGCGGTACGTATCATTCTGCTGCATAGCTACCATCGGGGTGTAAATCAAACGAATAGAAGGCTTGGGAGTACCTTGGTTTTTAAACACATACGTCCCTTCTTTGCCACAGAATAGGACAATACCGCATCGGCTGTTTTTATAGATTTACGCCCTATTTCGGGCAAAAACAGAAACTTACGATATGGGAGATATTAAATTCGGAACGGATGGTTGGCGCGCCATAATTGCCAAAGATTTTACGGTTGATAATGTTAAACGGGTAGCCAAAGCCACTGCCGATTGGGTACTTGCCCGCCATCCGCAGGCAACTATTGTAATAGGGTTCGACTGCCGCTTTGCCGGACCGCTTTTTGCTCACGCAGCCATCAATGTTTTTTGTCGCCACGGCATTAGAGTGTTTTTCGATAAGCACTTTGTTTCCACCCCCATGATTTCGCTTGCTGCCCGCAACCTCGGCTGCGAACTGGGCGTTATCCTCACTGCCAGCCACAACCCGCCTTCGTACAACGGCTATAAACTGAAAGCCAAACATGGCGGCCCGCTTATTCAACAATACATTACCGAAGTTGAAAACCTGATACCCGATACCTACGCCTGCGAAGATTTAACGCTTGAAGAATGGGAGCAACAAGGTTTGCTGGAGTTTGTTGATTTGGAACAGATGTATTACGAGCATGTAGCCGAAAACTTCGATTTAGAAGCTATCAACGAATCATCGAACCCGGTAGTGGCGTACGATGCCATGTATGGTGCCGGGCAAAGCATTTTTCCCCGCCTTATGCCCCATGCCGATTTTCTGCACTGCGAATACAATCCTTCCTTTTATGGTGTTGCTCCTGAACCCATCCCCAAAAACCTGAAGGAACTGGAAAATTACCTGCGCGAAATGAAACATGTTGACTTAGCCATTGCCACCGATGGGGATGCCGACCGCATTGGTTTATACGATGGCAAAGGGAAATTTATTGATGCCCATCACGTAATTCTGTTGCTCATTCACATACTGCATAAGTACAAAGAGATGAACGGCAAGGTGGTTATCGCTTTTTCGGTTTCCAACAAAGTGAAAAAACTATGCGAAGCCTACGGCATACCTGTACAAGTTACCAAAATAGGCTTCAAATACATTTGCGAAATAATGCAACACGAAGATGTGCTGGTAGGGGGCGAAGAAAGCGGAGGTATTGCCGTAAAAGGACACATACCCGAGCGCGATGGTATTTGGGACGGACTGGTAATTGTTGAGCACCTTGTAAAATCAGGGCAAACCCTGCAGGAACTTATTCAGGAAGTATATGATGTAGTAGGTAAATTCAGCTACAACCGCGAAGACCTGCACCTGAAAGAGGAGCAGAAGCAACAAATAATGGACAACTGCAAAAAAGGCGCTTATGCCTCCTTTGGTGATATTCCCGTTACCAAAGTAGAAGATACGGACGGCTATAAGTTTTACCTGCAAGACGAAGAAACCCTGATGCTGCGCGCCAGCGGAACGGAACCCGTACTGCGCGTATATGCCGAAGCCGGCAGCGAAGAACGCGTAGAGGAAATACTGCGTAAAGCAAAAACTGAGTTATTAGGGTAAATGCTATTGAGTTTTAGCGATTGTATGAACTGTGATGTGTGTATATTATGTACTCTCGTCATAAATGCCAGGTGCTAAATCTTTAATAGACCCAAAGCCGATAACATCTTTCATAACCGGCTTATCAAGCAGTTCGGCAGCCGATTGAATTTTTTCAAACCCGAACTTGTCGCGCACATTGTAAACGGCTCTTCGCAGTTTATCGTTCCGCTGGTAGTTTTCGAACATGGAATACTGCTGCAAACCTTCCTGCACAAAATCCGATACCCAAATACTCATTCGTCCTAAATCGCTGTTCATCACTTTTTCTCCGTTGAGTGTTTCTTCCAATTGTTTTATACGTTGTTGTATAATTTCATTCAAATCGTTACCGCCTTGCAGTGGAATATCGGTATGTACACGGTCATTCCAATAGTATCCTGTTTTGTAAGTGAAAGAGAACCCAAGCGAGTGGCAAAACACTTCCTGTGTCATCATTCTCTTTTCCAATTGCAAACAAAGCGCATAAAGAATGTCGTGCAATGTTTCTGCCGAAGCGCGTTGCTCAGCAGAAATTTGCCGCATTGCCTGCATGGATTTGTACTTGCTTTCGGAGCGCATATCTACCTCCATAAAGTTGAGGCGATAATGCCAGAAGTGTCCAACTATACTTTTACAAGCACGTTTTAAAACCATTGGTTGTGCATGGCGCAATTGCAGCGGAGAGTGAATACCTCCCATTACTAACCGTGCCGCCATTTTTTTCGAAATGCCGGGCAGGTCGGTAAGTGCAAGTGTTGAAAGAACCTCATCAATGTTTTCGGGAGTTATTAGCACTAACCCGTCCGGTTTCTGCAATTCAGTGCCGAGCTTTGCAAGAAACTCATTGGGCGCAATACCGATAGAGCAGGTAAGATAATCACCTACTTCTTCCTTTATTTTTTTCTTGATTTCCAATGCCAACTGCCGCATATCCCTATACACTAACTGGTACGATGAAAAATTGATAACCGCCTCGTCAATACTGAAAGGGATTACTTCGTCTGAAAAGTTGCGAAGAGTTTTAATAAGCCGCCTGTGAAACTCGCGGTAGCGATTAGGGTTTGTTTCTAAGGGAACAAACTGCGGACACTGTTTTAACATGTCGGAAAGCCGGGCGGGTTTAAGCCCCATAGCCTTGGCAGTTTTGGAAAGCGCAATTACGGAACCTTCTCTGCCGGTGTAAACGCATACTCCCACAGGGCGTTCGCGCAGCCAATAGTTTACCTGTTGCTCACAACTCGGAAAAAACGAGTTCATGTCCACAAACATGATAGTGGGTTTAAGGTTGGCAGTACTTATATGGTTTTGATAATAGCTCAATTTTGCCACAAATTTTAACCAAAGCTAATTATTTTAGTTTATTGAGGGCAAATTGATAACATATTAGCCTGAATTTTGGATCGCTCTACCAAACAGACTCAGGGATGATACACAGTTCAAGCCTTGGGGTGTGCTTTCCGATAAACTTCTTTCAGTTTATCAATGGTGTTATGCGTATAAACCTGCGTTGCAGCAAGGCTGGAATGACCGAGCAGTTCTTTTACGGCATTAATATCGGCTCCGTTATTCATTAAATGTGTAGCAAATGTATGCCGCAACACATGCGGACTTTTTTTGTTGATGGTGGTTACAAGGTTCAGATAGCGCTTCACAACAGCGTACACAAAAGCAGGTGGCAGTTTTTTTCCTTTGGCATTTACAAGCAAGTAATGCTCTTGTTGATTTGGTGCAACATTCTTTTTCTCTGACAAATATTGCTTAATAGATGAGAGCAATTGCGGATGCACCGGAATCAATCTTTCCTTATTTCCTTTTCCCAACACTTTTAATTGGGCATTGTAAGAATCAACATCGCTTTCTTTCAAATTTATCAACTCGCTTCTTCGCATGCCTGTGCCATAGAGCAATTCTATAATCAGTTTTTCCAACATTCCCTCGTAGCCCTCGCTAAACTCAATGCTGTGCAAGAGCTTTTCTATGCCCGGTTGTTCTACAAATACCGGCAGCCGCTTGGAAGTTTTTGGCGCTTGAACTTTTTGCAAAGGATTCGCTTGAATTACTCCCTTTCTGAGCAAGTATTTGTAAAACGATTTGAGTGTAGAAATTTTCCGGTTAATTGACCTTGGCGAAATTTTATCGCCCATCATTGCAACAATCCAATTCCTGATTTGTGAATGCTTCACTTGCGCAATATCTTCTTCTGCACCAATGAAAGCGGCAAACTGAAGCAAGTCGTTCTTGTAGCTTTCGTACGTATGCTGCGAATACCGCTTCTCGTAGCGGATGTAATTTAAAAACGACTCAACTACAGGATTATGTGCCACGCTATAAAAGTAACACCATTAGTTACTTGCTTTTTAAACTCAGTGGAACTTTAATAAACAACCGGTTGCTATTGTGTAGCGTACTGCACAATAGCAACCGATTGACTTGTATGGAATTGTAACCTAAACACTCTAACAACAAAATCCCGCTCTCAAATACTGAGAGCGGGATAAAACAAAACTCAACTCGAAACACTACTCTTTGGTGAGCACGAAAAGTTTTAATTCTTTACAAATGGTTTAACAACCGTTTTACCTGTTGTTGTTGTAATGCGGATAAAGTAGGTTGACTCCGCTAATCTGCTTACATCAATCTTAGATTTTAGACTGAAGATTTCTGACTGACCAACAACTGTTTTGCCGATTATATCGGTGATAACTATTGATTGCAACATCTCATCTGCTTCAACGGTTAACTCTATTGTTGCAGGATTCGGATATATCACACTTCTGAAATCTACCACTTCAGTTATGCCAACGCCCGTTACATTTACCGCACTTGAAGTGTTTGAACATCCGTTGGCATCGGTTACTACTACAGTGTGGCTTCCATTTTGCGTGGCGGTGTGTGTTTGATTGGTAGCACCACTAATGTTGTTGCCGTTTAATTGCCATTGGTATGCAGCGAATAACTGTGTGCTCAATGTAAATCCACTTTGAGTAATGGTTGGATTAGGCAAAGCATGTACCGTTACACTTACCGGATTCGATGTTTCGCTGCCACAAGCATTACTTACTTCTACCGTATAAGTTTTTGTGCCCGATGTAAGGTTACCGGTATTGTAAGTGCTGCTGTTGGTGCCTACATTGGTGTTGCCTTCTTTCCACTGGTAGCTCAGGTTATCGCCTGTTGCTGTTACACTGATGCTTACGCCTGTGCCTTCGCATACCGAACTGCTGCTTGCCGATGGCTGTTGGGTAATTTGCGGAGCAGCCGCAATGCTCAATGTAAGTGTTACCGTGCTGTCGCAGCCATTTACGCTGGTAAACACTTCGGTGTACTGACCGGCCTGAGTGAGTGTATTTCCGTTAAACGTAAAGCTGCTTCCGCTGCAAATGCTTTCACTAAATGATGAAGTAAGTTCCGGCAATACAGTTAAGTTAAGGGTAATTACACTATCGCAGCCCACGCTGTTTACTTCGGTCTTGGTGTAAGTGCCGCTTTGGGTCAGTGTTTGGTTGTCAAACGTGTAACTGTCGCCAAAGCAGATTGTTTCTGCAAAACTGAATGCCGATGGTTGTTTTACCGCAACAATTTGCGATGCCGTAGCCGAGCAGTTTACACCTACGCTTACAGTTACTGTGTAGGTAGTATTTGTTGTGGGTGAAACGTTGATGGCAGCAGTTGTTTCGTTGTTGCTCCATGCGTAGGTGTTACCTCCGTTTGCTGTTAGAGTTATGGTTTCTCCTGCACAAACTTCGGTTGGACCCGAAATGGTAGCCGAAGGAGCACTTTGCACACTTACCGTTTGCGATGCGGTGGCGGTGCAGTTACCCGCACCGGTTACCGTAACGGTATAGGTAGTGGTAGAGGATGGCGAAACCGTAATGCTTGCTGTTGTTTCGCTGTTGCTCCATGCGTAGCTTGTTCCTCCGCTGGCAGTTAATGTTGCTTGCAAGCCGGAACAAATGGTGCTTGGTCCGTTTATATTGGCAGTAACGGTGTTCACTGTTACTGTACTTGAAGCTGTTGCAGTACAATTTGCAGCATTGGTTACGGTTACCGTATAAGTAGTAGTTGTAGTCGGTGAAACTGTTTTTGATGCTCCGCTTCCTAAAGCGTTGCTCCAACTGTATGAAGTTCCTCCGCTGGCAGTCAGCGTTTGTGAAGTTCCGTTGCAAATACTTGCAGTGGCAGGGTTAACAGATGCCGCAGGAAGCGAGTTAACCGTAACACTTGCGCTGGCAGTTGCTGTGCAATTAGCGGCATTTGTTACTGTAACAGTATATGTAGCATTGGTGGTTGGCGAGAACGTTGCTGTAGCATTGTTTCCACCCGAATTACTCCAGGCGTAAGTACCGCCCCCGCTCGCTGTAAGCGTAGCGCTTTGCCCATTACAAATTGATGTTGTTGCCGGTGAAATTGAAGCAGTTGGCAACGCATTTACAGTTACCTGACTGCTTGCTGTTGCCGTGCAGTTGCCTGCTCCGGTTACTGTTACTGTATAAACTGTATTTGTTGTTGGAGAAAATGTTGCCGCTGCATTACTGCCACCGCTGTTGCTCCATGCGTATGTTCCTCCTCCGCTGGCAGTAAGGGTTGTGCTTTGTCCTTCGCAAATAGTAGCTGAAGCAGGCGAAATGCCGGCAGTAGGTACCGGGTTAACGGTTACGGTAGCAGAAGCAGTAGCGCTGCAATTTCCATTAGTAACAGTAACCGTATAAGTAGTTGTAGATGCAGGCGAAACTGAAATAGCAGCATTGGAAGATCCATTACTCCATGCGTATGTTCCTCCGCCACTTGCAGTAAGCGTTGCGCTTTGCCCGTTGCAAATACTTGCCGATGCAGGATTGATAGATGCGCTGGAAGATGAGTTAACGGTAACTGTTGCAGATGCCGTAGCTGTACATCCGTTGTTTGCCGTAACTGTAACTGTATAGGCAGTGGTGCTTGCCGGTGATACTATGTTGTTGGAAGTAGTTATACCGTTGCTCCACGAATATGAAGTGCCGCCACCCGCTGTCAGTGTAACGCTTTGTCCGGTACAAATAGTAGCGCTGGCTGGCGATATGGTGGCATTAGGATTAGCATTTACAATTACCACCGCTTGCGCGGTTGCACTGCAATTAGGTGCATTACTTACTGTTACATTGTAGATGTTGCTTGGGTTGGTGGGCGATACAGTAATGCCATTCGTTGTAGCGCCTGTGCTCCATGAGTACGTACTACCCCCACTCGCTGTGAGTGTTACACTTTGCCCCAAACATATGGCGGGATTTTGCGGTGTTACAGTTGCAGTTGGCTGCGTAATAACCGTTATAGTAGAACTTGCCGTGGCAGTACAGCCATTTGCGGCTGTTACGGTTACTGTATAGGTGGTAGTTGCTCCGGGTGAAGCAAAAAAACTGGCAGCAGTTCCGCCATTACTCCACAAGTAAGTTCCTCCTCCGCTGGCTGTGAGCGCTGTAGATTGCAAACCGCAATGAGTTGCGGTAGGAGGATTGACATTAGCGGTTGGTGAAGTATTAACGGTTATTACTGCGTTTAATGCAGCACTACAGCCATTGGCATCGGTTGCAGTAACAGTATAAGTAGTGGTACTGCCCGGTGAAACGGAAACGGAGGCATTCGTACCTAAACTGTTGCTCCACACATAACTTACTCCTCCGCTGGCGGTAAGTGTTGTACTTTGTCCGCTGCAAATGGTTGCACTTAATGGTGTTAAAGAAACAGCACACGGACGATTAAACTTAGCTACAAGCCCGTCATTTCCTCCACCCGCAGTCGTTTGATGTGCTCCATTGGTGGCAATTACATTACTTGTGTTGGCTGAAGTGGTAATTCCGCCTAAAAAATAATTTCCGCTTTTATCTACTGCGGCAGCCACACCTTCATCGGAACCGGTGCCACCATAGTATGTTCCCCAAACAAGTGTTGTGCCGTCAGCACTGTAAACATTAAGATATACATCCCACGAACCACCACCGTATGTACCCTGGTGTGCATCACCGGTGGCAACATTGGCAGTAGATTTTGTTTCGCCCACCACCATAATTTCATCGTTTTTGGTAACAGCGCTCGCCCAAATCTCATCGGTATTGTTTCCTCCGCTGTAAGTACCCCACTGCCTCACTCCGCTTGCATTAAACTTAGCTACAAAACCCTCGCTGAACGTTGCCGAACCTAAATAACCCGAACGATGGGAGCCGCTTGTGGTTATATCGGCAGAAGAAGCGGTAACACCCGATATGTAAACATTATTACTGCCATCCACTACACAACTTCTAATCACATCTGCCAAACCGCCACCGTAGTAGGTTGACCACAAACGTGTTCCTGCACTGTTGAATTTCACCAAAAAGCCATCATCGCTACCTGCATAGGTTGTGTCATGCGCTCCGCTTGTAGCAATATGATACTGTAAGGTGGTATTTTGCGATTGCGTGTAGCCCGCAAAATAAACATTGCCGCTTGCATCAACCGCGCAACTTCTTCCTCCGTCAGCTAATACTCCTCCATAAAAGGTTGCCCATGCACGCGTTCCGTCATTAAGATTTAGCTTAATCAAAATTGCTTCAATGTTTCCGTTCCCAACCGTTTGGTGTGCCCCTGTGGTTGCCAACGATGTGGCTGTGCCGTTAAGTGTTTCTCCTGCTACATACACATGGCTTCCGCTCACCGCACATCCATAAGCGTAATCATCTGCCGTAAAGCCATAATAAGTGCCCCATTGCAACACGCCCGTTGAACTAAATTTGGCAACAAACATTTCGTTGTTTGTAGTGTAAACAGTTTGAAATGTACCGGCAGTTGCAATTCCTGAATTTGATTTTGTGTACCCCGCAATAACAATTTCATTGGAACTGCTTGTAGAAACAGCACGGGCAATGTCGTCTTGCGTTCCGCCATAATAAGTGCCCCACTGCCTAACTCCGGTGCTGTCAAATTTTGCCACCAACACATCAACCGCTCCGGCAATAGTAGTGAGATGTGCCCCTGTAGTTGCAATGGCAGTGGCCGAAGTTGTTTGCCCGGTTGCAATTACATTATTGAGTTGGTCGGTGCTCATCGCCCAAACAATATCGCTGCCCGAACCACCGTAATAAGTTGCCCAAGCCCTTGTTGGTGGATCTATTGTAATCGGTTTTTCGGCATTAAAATTTTCTAATTGTAAACGAACGGTGTTGCCTTCTACGCTCCATTTTGTAGATACTTCTTTTCCTTCCTGAAAACTTTTCAATGCGCCTTCACGAATAGTGCCCAATGGTGTTTTCATTACCAATTCGCCATCTTCAATCGAAAGTTCAGCGCCTTTAATTTCAAATGCAATGTTGATATAATCGGCAGCGCGTGTAAGCACCCAGTCGCTTTCCAACACACCATCGCGGCTGAAGTAGTGCATATCTACCCCTTTCCACACATTGCGGAGCCATACTTCTTCATACTTTTTTACATTCAAAGCGGGTTGAACACCTGCCGGCATATTGTAGTAGTTGTTTACATCATCCAATGCTTTTGTCTTTTCAACCGAAAAATTTTTGTTGGTGTTTTTCCAGTTTACATCAACGCGGTAAATCTGTGTGGGGATTTCGTTTATTTTTTTCATCCGCTCCTCTAAAGGCAACAGTTTTATCTCTTCCGGAACCTCTTGCTTAACAAACTGGTAGGAGATACCATTGTTACGCAAAAAATAGTTCATAGTGCCTGTGCTGCCCGAAAACAACACATCGGGGCGCGGCTTCCAGTGCTGGTCTTTTATTTGACCTTTGTTTTCTTCGAAGCTTATTTGCTTGAAAGAAGTTGAGAAATTGTTATTTCTGTCGCTGCCGGCAATAGCCTTGTTGCCCAATAAAAACAGCGATGCCCAAAAGATAAATGTGTAGCGAAACATCATATGCTGAGAATTTTGTTTGGCGTAAAACTCCTACTCAATTCAAACAAAATCGCAAGTTGTTTCACGAACCCCCCATTTTGGTTTCATGAACAGGTCGCTTATACTTCTCTTACACCCGTTAGGGTCTTCCCGAAAATGATTTGTACGAATCCTTCGGATTCATGCTGGTTACATCACGAAGTGATGATAGGTTTATAGAATTTTATCGAACAAGATACAATGATGCCGAAGGTATCATACTGCCTCAAATCGTTCACTTTTTTTAAAAAACATCGTCAATTCAAAATTTCATTCCGATTAATTTATCAAAGGGGGTACGGCAATAAATTGTTTATGCGATTCTAAAGCCCTTCGTTTGATTTCGGGAATACCCCCGTTAAGTTGACGGATATTGTTTGTTGTGTTTTTTACAAATTGGGAATTGAATTCCCAATTTGTAAAAAACATCTGCTACCGCCCTATTCTTATCTCGCTGAAACTTTCCTCAAATTCTTTCTTTCGCTCTTTTGATACCGGCATGGAGTTTCCGTTATCCATTTCAATAAAACTTTCGAGGCGGTTGTATTTTTTTATGTAATTGAGGTTAATAAGGTGTGAGCGGTGAATGCGGAAAAAGTTTTTTCGCCTGAGCAAAAGATCCTCGAAGAATTTCAGTTTGCGGCTAACCAATAAATTAGAGCCATCGGCAAGAAAAACCTGCGTGTATGCTCCTTCTGCCTGTAATTGCAAAAGGTTGTTTACTTCCACAAACAGCAGCCCGTCACTAACAGGCAAAGCAATTTTATTAAACTCGTCTGCCTGATAATTTTGTTGTAACACTTGCAGGCGCTGGAGCATGTGTCCGTTGTTCAGGTGCAGGTTTACTTTGGCAACTGCCGTTTTCAGTTTTTCTACCTGCACCGGCTTTAGCAAATAATCCACTGCCGAGCACTCAAACGCCTGCACCGCATATTCGCTGTAAGCTGTTACAAATACAATCTGAAAATTTACTTCGTCAAAAAAGTTGAGTAATTCAAAGCCGTTAAACTCGGGCATTTCAATATCCAAAAAAACCACATCGGGCTGTTGTTGCCTTATAGCTAACACGGCTTTAGCCACACCGGCACATTGCGCTGTAATTTCAATTTCGGGGCAATGTGTGGTCAGTAATGTTTCCAGCGAGCGCCTTGCGCGCTCTTCGTCATCTACAATTATTGCTTTCATTTTATCCATGTGCCGGAATTTCGGGTATTTGTATTTCTACTTTGGTTCCCTCCTGCTGGTCAATAATACGCCATGCAATTTTCAAGCGGTAAAAATCATTTAGCAAACGAATTCGTTCGGCTGTTGCATCGGTTGCAAAACTTTTATGCTTTTTTCTGCGCGAATTTATTTCAGCCGATGCTTTACGACCTATGCCGTTGTCCTCAATAGTACAAAGGAAACAGCTTTTGTTCCAAACAAACGAAACAGTTAGCTTTTTATCTCCCTCTTTATGCAGCAATCCATGTTTAAGCGCATTCTCTACAAACGGCTGCACAATCATAGAAGGAATTTTTACCTGCTCGGCATCTAATTGTTCATCTACATAAATGGTATAATGCAATTCACTTCCAAATCGAAGTTTTTCCAGTTCGAGGTAGAGTTGCAGCATTTCTACTTCCTCTTGCAACGAAATGAATTCTGTGCCCGAAGCATCGAGCACTTTGCGGGTTAGCTCGCTGAATTTTCCGAGATACAACTGAGCATTATCGGTTTCGTGTTGTAGTACTAAGTCCTGTATGGAATTGAGGGCATTAAACATAAAGTGCGGATTCATGCGGCTTTTTAATGCGGCCAATTGCGAGTTTGCCATACGCTTTTCCAATACGGCTTTTTTGCGAATGCTGCGTATGCGTAAAGCAAACAAGACGGAAACAATACCGGTAAGCAGCAGTCCGCACAAAACAAAAAACCACCAACGCTGCCAGTAGGGCTTCAAAATTTCAATTTCAATTTGCGCTGTTTGAATGCTTTCTATTCTGTCTTCGTTCAGCGCTTTTACTTCAAACACATATTTACCGGCAGGCAGCGAAGGAAAGCGGGCAAAATTGCTGTTGCTGTTGGTTTCTATCCAAGTTGAATCCAGTCCGCTCATCCGGTATAAAAACTGAAATTCGCCAAGCGAGCGGAAACCTATTCCCGTAAAATCAATTTCGATGTTGTTCAATGAATACGGCAATGTGTACGATTGATGCACTACAGTATCACCGCCCCAAATTTTAAATCTGTTGATTGAAACAGTAGGCGGCACTTTATTGTCTGCTTTTATGTTAGCAGGAAATGTTACCAAACCTTTTGGTGTGGCAATAAAAATTCTATCATCCAAAATTTTCATGCCGGCAATTTCCTGCGATGGCAAACCGTCAAAGCGGTTCAGTACATCAACCGTAAAGGTGTGGGTGTTAAAACGCAGTAAACTGTTTTCGCAGGCAATCCATAGTGTATTTTGTTGTGCGGCAAGTTTTCGTATAAATCCGTTAGCAGTATGTGGTGAAATATCTTCCTGCTTCAAAATTCTTTCGCCATCGAAAAACAGAAGCCCATCGCCAACAGTCCCTATCCAAATTTTTCCATCGGCTGTTTGGGCAATGTCGGTAGCGTAAACTTTCTTTCCGTCAAATGTCAATTCCTTTTCAGTTTCGCTTCGGTAAACAAACAAGCCATCGGTATAGCCCACCCACAATGTTTTTGTTGTTTTATCATAAAATGAACAGCGGGTACGCTTGCTGCGGAGTTCGCTTACTTTTTTAAAGTTGTTCTTTAACACAGCAACGTTTGCATGATTTACCGAGCCGAGAAAAAAAGTATCACCGGCAATAGGCGTTACCGATTTCAGATTAATGTCGAGCGCAGCAGGAACAGCCGCAAGCGTTTTGCCATCAACCAGCCACGAATTGTTTTGCCCTACTACTAATTTTTGAGCACCGGGCGCCCATGTCATTTCCTGAATTTCAGCCGGTGAGTTGGGAAAAGAAACTGTACTCCATTTGTTTGAATGAATGTTGAATCGGCTCAACTTTCCGTTCTGATAGCCGATAAAAAGATTTCCTTCCCCATCTGTTTCTAATCGTTTTACACGGGTATCGGCAAGCGGTGAGTTTTCGGAAGTATAAACTTGCACATCTAAACTCGGCACAACAAAAATTCCGTCCTGCAAGGTGCTAAACCAATAGTTTCCTTCGCGGTCGCAAATAACATCGCTGATGCTTTTTCCGGGAAACAAAAGTTGTCCGCCAAGTTCTTCTTCGAAATTGTAATTGTAGCAAATAGTTCCATTGCTGCCGCCTACCCATATTCGCTCTTGCTCATCATCGTGCAGTGCAAATACCCGTCCGAGTTTTTCGGGCAAATCAAGCAGCCATATCAGCGAATCGTTTCGTATTTCCCAAACAGAATTTTTTTGCCCGCCATGTGCCAGCAAATACAAACGTTTGTTGATTACATTCAGGTAAGAATGCTTGTAAACATCTTCTAACCTTTCCCTTCGGTTAGTGTTGCTGATGTAGTGCAGTTGCGAATCAGCAAAATATCCCACCGATTTTGCTTCGCTGTAAAACAGCTTTGAATCAAACAGCGCTAAATCGGTTATGTAGCAGATTTTGCCCTGCTGAAAATTGTTATTAAGGCGGAAAAATTTTGTTTGCTGCTTGTTTTCGAATTGATGAATGCCGCTGTCCGATGCAATGTAAACAGTGTTGTTTTCTCCCAAATTAAAAACCGGAAAATTTGATTTGCTGCTGTAATCAAAAGCGAGATGGAGCGAATCATTCTCCGCATAAAAAATTTGCCCCGAAAAATTCTGACACCAAATTCTTCTCTTTTCATCGTTAATCAAATGCGAAATACCGCGGCTATTTTGCTTTTTGTTGCCATAACGTTTGAATTCGTTGCCATCGTACCGGTACAATCCCATACTGGTTCCCATCCACATAAAGCCGGCTTTATCCTGCAACAGGTAATACACCTCGTTACCCGGCAATCCTTTTTCATCGTTAATGGAATAGTAGTAGGAATGCTGCGCTAAAACAACAGCAAACAATAAGTGAGCGATAAGCAGCGTAAGTAATTTTTGCACTCCGCGCAAAATAGAAAGAGTTCTGTTTTACTTTATCTCGAAAGCAAAAACCTGTTCTCCTTCAAGAAACCCCTCCAGCCTGTCGCCAATTTTTACTGGACCGACTCCGGCAGGGGTACCGGTGTAAATTAAATCGCCTGTTTGCAGCGTAAAAAACAGCGACACGTAAGCAATAATTTTTTCGAACGGAAACATCATCTCGTTGGTATTACCTTTCTGAACTTCAATGCTGTTGAGTTTCATTGAAAAATTTATGCCGTGGCTAATGTTCTCGCCAACCACTTTTTTGAACTGTCCTATTACCGCGCTTCCATCAAACGCCTTGGCAATTTCCCACGGCAATCCTTTTGCTTTTTGTTGACTTTGTAAATCGCGTGCGGTAAAATCAATACCTACGGTTACTTCATCAAAATACTTTCGGGCAAATTTTTCGTCAATGTATTTTCCTTGTTTGCAAATTTTTAAAACCACTTCGGTTTCGTAGTGTAAATCGCTTGTCCACTCCGGATAGTAAAACGGTTTATTGTCCTTAAGTAAAGCCGTTTGCGGTTTCATGAAAATAACCGGCTTATCGGGTATTTCGTTTTTCAGCTCTATGGCGTGTTCGCTGTAGTTACGCCCTACGCAAATAATTTTCATGGTTACGATTTATTATACTTAGTCATTGCGCGGTCAATGCCTTCAAACATAAAACTGTTTGCAGCTTCGCAAGCCAGTTTTACTTTTTCGTCCAGCACTTTTATTTCGTCAACGCTCCATTTGCCCAGTACGTAATTTACTTGTTTCCCTTTGGCAAACTCATTTCCAATACCAAAGCGGAGGCGCGGATAGTTGCCGTTTCCAAGTGTAGCATCAATATCTTTTAGTCCGTTGTGCCCGCCATCGCTGCCCTTTCCGCGAATGCGAATACTTCCGAAGGGGAGTGCCAAATCATCCAACACCACCAATAAATTTTGCGGCTGAATTTTTAACTCTGTCATCCAGTACCGAACGGCTTTTCCGCTCAGGTTCATAAAGGTTGTAGGTTTAATGATGTACACTTTTTTTCCACGGCTGCGGTATTCGGCAAAAAAAGCAAGTCGTTCCAATGTAAACACGGCATTGTTTGCTTTTGCCAGTTCATCGGCAATTTTAAAGCCAACATTATGGCGGGTGTTTTCGTATTCTTCACCAATATTGCCAAGTCCTGCAATTAAAAAACTCATGGTGCTAAAGTGAACAGTTAATAGGGAATAGACAATAGGCTAAAACAAAAATGCGCCAGAGCTACTCTGACGCATTTGTAAACTATTTTTCCGAGGAAATTACTTTTTCTTCTCTTCCGGTTTTGCAGCGGCAGCAGGAGCAGCAGCGGCAGCAGGAGCAGCGGCAGCAGGAGCAGCTTCTTCCTCTTTAACTGCACGCGGTACAATAACGCGGGCAATAGGGTTCGATTCGGAAAGAAGGAAGGAAATGCCGGGCACATTTATATCGCGAATACGCTTAATGTCGCCAAGATCCATTTCTGCTACATCTACTTCAATGGCGTTGGGTAAATCTTTCGGTAAAGCCAAAATGGTAAGCCTTCTTAAAACTTGCTCCAACTTACCGCCCGTAGCAACACCTTTGGGTGTTCCGGTAAGAATTAACGGCACCGATACTTTTACTTTTACGGTATCAACCAGTTCCTGAAAATCTACGTGCAGTAGTTTTTCGCTGATAGGATCGTACTGGGCATCTTTCAAAATAGCTTTGAACGTTTTACCATCCACCTGCACTTCCGCCAAGCGGAATTCGGGTGTGTAAATTAATTTACGGAACGATGCTTCGGGAGCATAAAAATTGATGCTCTCGGTTCCTCCGTACAAGTTGCAAGGAACGTTTCCTGCCTTGCGCAGTGCACGCGTAGCCTTTTTACCTAATTCGGTTCTTGGCGTGCCGTTGATAACAACTGTTTGCATTGTTTATTTGAATTTAATTGGTTACAAAATTTAAACTGACGGTGTAAGGAACAACGAGTTAATGCTCTTATGCTCGTGGGTATTCCTTATAGCCTGTGCAAAAAGTTTTCCTACACTTAATGCTTTAATTTTTTTCGATTCCTGTTTGAGGGGAAGTGTATTAGTTACTATCAACTCTTTTAATGCACTTTTTTCAATGTTCTCGTATGCTTTGCCCGAAAGTACCGGGTGTGTGCAAAGCGCACGAACACTGGTAGCCCCCTTTTCCATAAGCAAGTGCGAAGCGTTGCAAAGCGTACCACCGGTATCAATCATATCGTCCACCAGCACCACATCTTTGCCTTCTACATTGCCTATCAATGTCATTTCCGCCACCTCGTTGGCTTTTTTGCGGTATTTATCGCAAATCACCATATCGGCATTAAAGTACTGGGCGTAAATTCTTGCGCGTTTTACCGAGCCTACATCGGGCGAAGCAAAGCAGAGGTTGTTCCACTTTTGCTTTTGAATGTAGGGCAGAAAAATGGCAGAGCCGTTCAGGTGGTCTAAAGGAATGTCGAAGAAACCCTGAATTTGCCCGGCATGTAAGTCCATGGTCATTACACGGTCAGCACCCGCAGCCGTAAGCAGGTTGGCTACCAACTTAGCAGCAATACCAACACGGGGGCGGTCTTTTCTGTCTTGCCGCGCATAACCGAAATACGGAATTACCGCAACAATATAGTCAGCCGAAGCGCGCTTGGCGGCATCAATCATCATCAGTAGTTCCATCAGGTTATCAGCCGGTGGAGCCGTGCTTTGAATAATGAACACAAACGAGCCGCGTACCGATTCCTTTATTTCGGGCTGAAATTCGCCATCGCTAAATTCAAGAACGTCAATCTTACCTAACTGTTGCCCATAGTGGTCGGCAATGTCTTCAGCCAAATACTTGGTGGCAGAGCCTGCAAAAAGTTTTACTTCAGTAGTAAGTACCATGGGTGCGTATCCTTTAAAAAAAGGACTGCAAAGATATACGAAGGATGTAAAAATCAAAGGGCTGTTTAAGCCTCGGGTTAATTGGCTTTTAAGTCCTCTACATCTTTCTTCAAATCTTGCATCATTTGAAGAATGTTTTGGAAGGACAGGTCTGTGCCTTTATTGAGGTGGCTGATGTTTAAAACCGCTCGCCAAATTTCCAGTACTTCGTCAATTTTCAGGGCATAAGCGGGGTACGAAGGGTTATCGCTCCGCATAATCAGTGTGCCGTTTTCTTCTACCTGATTAAACACGCGTTTGTACACAATGCCATCGTGTTTCGACAGCACAATGTACGTTTGCCCATCCTTAATGTTTTTCCAATTATCGAGGTATTCGCCCACTATTACCGAGCCGGGCTGCACCGGCAGCATGGAATCGCCTTTAATTTCGAAAGCGCGGTAAGTGCCCGAAGGCAAAAACGGCAAGCGAAACTTGTTGAGTTCCTGAATAAACTCCGGGTCGGCATAGCCGTTCAGGTAGCCCGCAGCAGCCTTGGCGGGAACCATTTCAATGTTTTCGTTATCCTTACGGTCAACCGTTATAGCCAGCACACGCAGGTGCTTGCCTTCCACATCGCTTTGCAACTGTTCTTCGCTGAAAAGCGGCACTTTTTCGGTTTGCCGCAGGTCGCGGGTAATCAAATCATCAATTTTATACTTAAACTGTTTCGATAGCTCCAACAACACTTCATACGTTGGTCGGGCGCGCCCTTCTTCGTACGAACCCACTACAGCACGGGTAACACCAAGGGCTTCCGCCAAATCGTTTTGTGTCCAGCCTTTCAGCTTTCTCAAAAATTTCAGATTGGTTTTAATAAATTCCATCGCTAAAAATTTTTGTTTGAACGGCGAATTTAAGCAAAAATAATTAGTATTTTGCGAAACGATGCAACCCTTCATTCTGCACATGGATCTCGATTCGTTCTTCGTTTCGGTAGAACGATTGCTTGACCCTTCGCTGGAGGGCAAGCCCGTAATTGTGGGCGGAACGGGTAACCGTGGTGTGGTTTCATCGTGCAGCTATGAGGCTCGCAAGTTTGGCGTACGCAGTGCCATGAATTTTAAAAAAGCGCGCTCGCTTTGCCCGCATGGCATTTACCTGCCCGGGCACATGAAAGAGTACGCGCACTACTCCAAAATAGTAACCGATATTATTGCCGGGCGCGCTCCGCTTTTTGAAAAAGCATCTATTGATGAGTTTTACATTGACCTTACCGGCATGGATAAGTATTTCGGATGCTGGGAATGGAGCACCGCACTCCGAAAAAAAATTATGGAAGAAACCCACCTGCCTATTTCGTTCGGGTTATCGGTAAATAAAATGTTGGCAAAAATGGCTACCAACGAAGCCAAACCCAACGGGCAGTTTATGATTGAGTTGGGAAAAGAACAGGAATTTTTAGACCCGTTACCGGTTGGCAAAATTCCGTTTTGCGGAGAGAAGACTGAAAGTTTTTTGAACGAGCGAGGCATTTATACGATTCGCCAGGTGAGGGAATTTACCCGCGAAGCCATGGAAAACTTGCTTGGTAAAAACGGAGTGTTTTTGTGGGAACGGGCGCATGGCAAAGCTTCCGTAACCGTTCATCCTTTCCACGACCCGAAAGGCATGAGTGCCGAACGAACCTTCAGTCGCGACAGCAGCGATGCCGAATGGCTGAAAAAGGCGCTTGTAACCCTCAACGAAAAACTCGCGTTCGATTTACGTAGCGAAGGAAAATTAACGCGTTGTGTGGCTATAAAAATTCGCTACAACGATTTTAGTACGCATACCAAACAAATTTCTATTCCGCCAACTTCCAATTCAAAACTATTGATGGAAAAAGCTCTGCATCTGTTCAACGAATTTTATACGCAGGGGCGAAAGGTGCGCCTCATTGGCTTGCGCTTTACCAATTTGGAAGAAGGAGCATATCAGGTAAATCTGTTTGATGATACCGAGAAAGAAATTCAACTTTACAAAGCCATTGATGCCGTAAAGCACAAACATGGCGCTGCAAAACTTACTCTGGCGCAAAATATGGGTATGGAAAACATTAAGCGCAACGACCCTAAAGCCGACCTCAACAAACAGGTAAAACGCGACAGTTCCAAAACATCAGCGTGAACTATTGTGTGCAAAAACTTCAAACACGTATGTTTACACGCAAGCCGTTGCGAAAAGCGGCATAATTTTTAAGGATGGCGAGTATTAAAGACGACCGCGGGTTTAATCAGGGTTTTGAATTGGTAAAAAGCACCGAAGTGCGTATGCGTAGGCGTGCCGAGTGGATGGCTTCGGAAATGCAACAACACGAAAACGCCACCTTGCTCGAAATAGGTTGCGGCACCGGTGAGGTAAGTTATTGGCTGGCGCAGCAAACCAAAGCACAGGTGCTGGGTACCGACCTTTGTGTACCGTTTATTGAAGATGCCCGCAAAAAATTTGTGTTGCCCAATCTGCAATACGAAGTGCTCGATTTTAATAATCCCGAACAAGTGAAAGGAAGAAAGTTCGACTACATAGTAGGCAACGGTATTCTGCACCATTTGTATTACAAACTTCCCGCAGCACTTACTACCCTGCACGAACTGCTTCACCAAAACGGAAAAATTGTTTTTCTGGAACCAAACATTTACAATCCTTATTGTGCCGTTATCTTTAACATAGCGCGCAACTGGGCAAACTTAGAACCTGATGAAATGGCTTTCTCCAAAAGCTACATTACCCGCCTGTTAAAAGGTGCCGGTTTCGGGAACATTCAGGTTGACTACAAAGATTTTTTACTGCCCGGCATTCCTGATTTTCTCATTCAACCCTCTATTACCGTTGGCGATGTGCTCGAAAAAATTCCGGTGGTGAATAAGGTGAGCCAGAGTTTGTTTATAAGGGCGGAGAAATAAAAAAGGGCAACAACTTTCGCTGTTGCCCGCGCTACTTATCTACCCTCTTGCGGTGGTAAACAAGTAAGGTTTGGCACCGGGCGCAAAGATATAAAACCATATAACACTTCCTCAAGTTTTGAAAACTTCGGAAGTCTTATCATTTTGCCCTTTCAAGTAATTACAATGGCTAAGCAAACTGCTGCAAAAAGCAAAACTAGTTCGAATACAAAACCAAGCATCGCGGTGTTGGAAAACCTCATTCCCGATGCACTTACCAAGAAAATTTTTACGGGCATTGCCGTGGTGTTGGTAATTGCCATGTTGTATTTAAGTAAGGACTACGGCATTACGGGCGATGAAAACTTTCACCGTGTGTACGGCCATCACGTTTGGCACTTTTACACTTCGCTGGGCGAAGACAAAACCGCCACGCTGCCTTATGGCAACCCCGATTCGCTGATGATGTACTACGGTGGTTTTTTTGATGGCTCTGCAGCCGCCATTGCCGAAACTTTTCCATCGGTGGACGAATGGCGCATTCGCCACGCATGGAATTCGCTCTTTGCAAGTGCCGCGATGATTCTTGCAGGATTAGTTGCCGTAGAAATTGCCGGATGGCAGGCGGGTTTAATTGTGCTCCTGTTTATGATTTTTTCGCCCCGCTTTTTTGGCGAAGGCATGAATAACCCCAAGGATATTACTATGGCAACAGGCTACATTTTGTCGTACCTCTTTATCCTGAAATTCATTAAA
The DNA here is from genome assembly GCA_026129525.1 of Chitinophagales bacterium. Taxonomy (GTDB): domain Bacteria; phylum Bacteroidota; class Bacteroidia; order Chitinophagales; family LD1; genus Bog-950. Next base: position 58,865 of record JAHCHW010000008.1, read on the forward strand.
CAAATGCCCAAGCCTAAACTTTCCACCGCACTGTGGCTGGCATTAGCAATAGGTATTGCGCTCGGTATTCGTATCGGTGGCTTGCTGTTAATTCCATATCTGTTTTTGTTTTATGGTTTGGCGTTGGTGCAACAATATGGTTTGGGTGAAGTGTTCAACTTCTCAAAATTTAAAGAAAACATACTGCCGAGTTTTCGTTGGGTGCTGCTTGCTTCGGTGTTGGGGTTTGCTTTGGGCATGTTGTTTTGGCCCTACGGTTTAATAAGCCCTATTAAACATTCTATTGAAACGCTCGGTGTGTCATCTAAATTCCCCGCCACCATCAGTATGTTGTTCGATGGTAAAAAAATGGTGTCAACCGAAATTCCATGGTATTACATACCCAAGTGGATTTACATTACTACTCCGCTTTTCGGCTTGCTGGGCTTGCTTGCTTCGTTTGCTATTATTCCGCACATGAAACGAGAAGGAAAACTGTTGCTGTTGAGTTTCATCTTTTTTACACTGGCATTTCCGGTGTTCTACATCATCTACAAAAAAGCAGTGTTGTACGATGGTATGCGCCACCTGTATTTTGTTTATCCGTCTATCATTATTCTGGCGGGGCTCGCGTTCGATTATTTTATTAGGCTGATGAAGAAACCTGCAAAGTATGCCGTGGCAGGTGTTGCGATGGTGCTATTGCTGTTGCCCGTACGCTTTATGGTTGCTAATCATCCCAACCAAGCGGTTTATTTTAATGAACTGATTGGCGGCATTAAAGGTGCGTATGCCAATTACGAAACCGACTACTACATGAATTCGGTAAAGCAATGTGCCGACTGGATTAAGCAAAATGAAAAACTTGAAAAAAAGAACGGAGAGAAATTAGTACTACGTTCCAATGCAGTAGCACCATGTAATTTTTACTTTATGAACGATACCGCCAATGTTGGAGTAGGCTATGTTAGTTATCGCAATCGCGCTTCGGCTTATTCCGATTATCTCATTTTGTACTGCCGCTATGTTGACCGCGATTTGTTACTGAACGGTTGTTTCCCGCCTGCTCAAACTGTGTTTACCGCACAAGCCGATGGTGTACCACTATGTTGCGTAGTACGTAAGGACGACCAAAGCGATTATCTGGCACAGGAAGCGCTCAAGAAAAATGACTTTGAAGAAGCCATTCGTTTGCTCGAACCATACTGCGCTAAGTTTCCGAAAGAAGACGTGGCGCTTACCAATTTAGGACTGGCATACCTGCAAACCGCACAAGCCGATCCTGCACGCATTGAAAAAGCTATGAATGCATTGAATGCCACACTTGCGTTAAACAAAGAAAATCCCAACGCCATTTATTACTTAAGCGTGGCTTACGAAATGACCGGCAACAAAAGTCAGGCGCAATATCTGCGGAGTTTGATTGGGCAGTAGAGAGTTTGAACACTTACTTTATAAACACTACGTAGTCCGGTTAATAATGAATCCGTTTTTTACTTTTTGAAAGTTAATTTTCGGATAATACTCCATAGCACTTGGTGCCGAAAGAAGTAAGAGCATAGTTTGGTTGCCTACTTTTTCTCTCGTTAAAGCAATCAGTTTTTTACCGATACCAAGATTCCGATACTCATGTCTGATTGCAAAGTCTGGTAAATAGCAACAGCAGCAAAGGTCAGTTAATGACCTTGAGATACCGACAAGCTTATCGTTGTGCCAGGCAGTAACAATCAAATTTGAATTAGCATACATTTTTGCTATCCTTTTCTTATCGTCCGTTGATCGGTTTATACCCGAACTCTTGTAAAGGTCAATTATTGCTTCCGTAACGGGTGTCGTGTTAAGTTTATATGTTATCTCCATTGTGTCTTTTTTACTTTAGAAAATATCTTACCGAATCAACACCGATCTTCTCTTACTTGTTGTTTTACATCCATTTGCAACTAACAACAATACTGTTAATTTGAGATATGGGCTGCCCTTTCTTTTATAGTAATTTGAATAGCCTGCCTAAAAAATGCCTACAGCCATTGTTTTAAAACCTTGTCCATCAATCATATGGTCAGCCGGAGTATATTTTTTGCCTTTGCTTGTAAGACGCATTGGGTTAAATTATTTCATCCTTTCTGAATGTTTCCACTTACGGTAGCATATAGCAAATAATTTAACAGCGGATAAAATGTTCCGGCATCATTCGCCATTGGCATCACGTTTTGAATACATACAAAATTCTCCATCCCCCCTAAACTGTGCTTTTATTTCCTTTAATTATCGCGAACTTTTCAATTACCTGTCAATATTATTTTTTCTCTGTTAGTTTTTAAAGTGCTAAATAATTTTGCCCGCATAGTATTTCACCCATACATTTCTAAATGGCTTCTAAAATATTCACTTTGATAATTCCCATTTCCACTTATTTTCGCACCGCCTTTTTAAAAACAATACCCAATCGGCAATTGTTTAAAAGGGGGGCACTTCATTAACATTCAATACGTAAATAACCATTAACCATTCTCATGGCAAACGTTGGTAAAATCAAGCAAATTATCGGTCCGGTGGTGGACGTAAGTTTCGAAGGCGAAAGCAACAAACTTCCGCAAATTATGAACGCTCTTGAAGTAACAAGAGATAACGGACAGAAGTTGATTCTGGAAGTGCAGCAGCATTTGGGCGAAGACGGGGTAAGAACCGTAGCCATGGATTCAACCGATGGTTTAAGAAGAGGCATGGATGCTACCGACCTCGGTTCTCCCATTACCATGCCGGTTGGCGAGTCTATTAAAGGACGCTTGTTTAACGTAATTGGCGATGCCATTGACGGAATCAATGTAAACGTATCTAAACAAGGCGGATACCCCATTCACCGTATGCCCCCGGCTTACGAGGATTTGGCAACCGATGCCGAAGTTCTTTTTACCGGTATTAAGGTAATTGACCTGTTGGAGCCTTACTCCAAGGGCGGTAAAATTGGTTTGTTCGGTGGTGCCGGTGTGGGTAAAACGGTTCTTATCATGGAACTGATTAACAATATTGCCAAGCGATATGCCGGTCTTTCGGTATTTGCAGGCGTAGGCGAAAGAACCCGCGAAGGAAATGACCTTTTGCGCGAGATGATTGAAAGTAACGTTATTAAATACGGTGAAGAATTTAAGCACAGCATGGAAAAGGGCGGCTGGGATTTGAGCAAAGTAGATGCTAACGCACTTGCTCAATCGCAGGCTACGTTGGTGTTTGGGCAAATGAACGAACCACCGGGAGCACGTGCACGTGTGGCGCTTTCAGGTCTTACAATTGCCGAATACTTCCGCGATGGCGATAAAAACGATGCTAAAGGCGGACGCGACATTCTGTTCTTTATTGACAATATCTTCCGTTTCACGCAGGCAGGTTCTGAAGTATCCGCTCTTTTAGGTCGTATGCCTTCAGCGGTAGGTTATCAGCCTACACTGGCTACCGAAATGGGTTTGATGCAAGAGCGCATTACTTCAACTAAGCGTGGCTCTATTACATCGGTACAGGCGGTTTACGTTCCTGCCGATGACTTAACTGACCCCGCTCCGGCTACTACGTTTGCTCACTTGGATGCCACCACGGTATTGAGCCGTAAAATTGCCGAGTTGGGTATTTACCCTGCGGTTGACCCGTTAGATTCTACCTCAAGAATTTTGAATGAAGCAACCTTGGGTGCCGAGCATTACGGTTGTGCCATGCGCGTAAAAGAAACACTTCAACGCTACAAAGAGTTACAAGATATTATCGCTATTCTCGGTATGGACGAGTTGAGCGAGGAAGACAAACTGGTTGTTCACCGTGCAAGACGTGTGCAGCGTTTCCTTTCGCAGCCGTTCCACGTTGCCGAGCAATTTACAGGTTTAAAAGGTGTATTGGTTGATATTCAGGAAACCATCAAAGGATTTAACATGATTATGGATGGTGAAGTTGACAAGTATCCTGAAGCCGCTTTCAACCTTGTAGGTTCTATTGAAGAAGCTATTGAAAAAGGAGAAAAATTATTGGCGGAAGCTGCAAAGTAATCCGGTAACCGGTAGATAGTAAATAATATTTAGACCAATTCGACCGACCGCTATCTAACTACTAATCTATGACTCTCGAAATTCTAACACCCGAAAAAAAGCTGTTCACCGGAGAAGCTACTTTAGTGCAACTTCCCGGGGTGGATGGTTTGTTTGAAATACTCGATAAACACGCACCTCTTATTTCTGCGCTTGGCAAAGGAACCGTAAAAGTGAATGGTAAAGACGGAGTAAAAAACTTTTCCATCAACGGAGGGTTTGTAGAGTGCCTCAACAACAAAGTAATTGTTTGTGCCGAAGGCGGAGTAGTTGCCTAAGGTTATTTTAATACGCGAAAGTGCCGCTGTGCGAAGGATTACCTTCCATCGGCACTTTCTGCTTTTTATGCATTTTTACCCGAATGATTTTACACGCTTGTTAAGCGCCTATGCAAAAGTGGAAACAGAAAGCAATTGTTCAGAAAGCGATTTCGTATTTGCCCTTTGGGCATAAGGTGAATTATTTATTTCAGAAGTATGTTACCAAAGGCGTTTATTTAACCGATACATACTTTTACGACCGGCTCGAACACGCCAAAGTACATTTAGATGGTTACAGAAAGTTTAGCGGCAACCTTGTTCCTGCTTCAACCTTAGAGATAGGAACCGGTTGGTATCCCACAGTTCCCATCTGTTTTTTTCTATCAGGTGCCGATAAAATTTATTCTGTTGACATTTCCTTTCTTACCTCAAAAGAACGGATTCAGAGTACCCTTCTGAAATTTGAGGAAAGCAAACAAGCAGGGCAGTTGGAAAAATACATTCCGGTTATTCCGGAACGGTTTGCCGTTATTAACCTATTGCTAAAGAACTATACCAACCTGACCTTAGACGAAATTCTGCAACAACTGCACATAACTTACCTTATTGAAGATGCACGAAACCTAACGCTCCCCGATAACTCAATTGATTTGGTTCATTCCAATAACACCTTCGAGCACATTTACCCCGAAATTCTTGCTCCTATTTTAAAAGAGTTTAAACGAGTAGTAAAAAAAGATGGAGGCGTACTATCACACGCCATTGATATGTCCGACCACTTTGCTCATTTCGACACATCCATCAACATTTACCATTTTCTACGTTTTACTGACAACGAATGGAAATGGATTGATAATTCCATACAACCGCAAAGCAGGCTGCGGTTTTACGACTATAAGAAAATGTACGCTGAACTGGGAATTCCCATTTCGGAAGAAACATGCCGGGCAGGAAATATTACAGCATTACAAAATGTTCCACTTGCAGCCAAATATGCAACATATCCGCTTCAGGAAACTGCTGTAAGCCATTGTCATTTTATTTCAAACATGCGTTCAGCTACCAACTCTTAAAACAATTGTAGCCCGCCATTTCGTAAAAGTCAACAGCCGCTCCGTACTCGGCATTGGTGTTATAGTCCTTTTCGCAAACGCGCACATCGCTGCCTTGTTGTTGGGTGCAAGTGGTGCATTTAGAGCAGGAAGCGAAACCTGCTGTGGCAAACAGTGCCATTAATACGAACCCCTTCATAGCTTTTGTTTTTGATTACAATTACTCAACGTAAAAGAACCGTGCCGAAGTATGCCGGCAAAGGGAAGATGTTTCTTAAAAAAATTGAAAGGGAGGAATTTTCTATTGCAAACTCTTCACGTAGTTCAATATTCGACCAAACTGCGCTTCGTACTTAAGTTTTTGGACTGCTAACTCGGCTGAGTCAGTTTGGTTGCTGATGAATTGTGAGCCGGTAATCATTTTGTAGCAATAGCTTTGGTACAAGTGATACACATTATAACAGGTTGAAGTTTGCTCGTACAGCTCGCCAATGGAATACACTTCCTGATTTGCCAGTATCAGTTCGGTATCGTAGCAGTTGTCGCAATGCCCTGTGTTAGCATAGTCGTTTAAGCGGGCATCCAACACACCTATAACCAAAGCGCGGGCATTATCAAACTTTTGATAAATAACAGGATTGCGGCACTCAGGGCTTATAAATGCTTCTTCCTTTTTGCACGAAGAAAACAGCATGAGAATGATACCCGAAAAAACGAACGCCTTTTGCATAAAACCTTGATTTTGCGCTAAGGTATCAATTTCGGTTTTGCCTGCAATTTTTGCTCCTTGATACTTCCCTTCAAAGGCCCAAATCTTATTTGAAATTGTGTCTCGTTCTTCTATTTTTGCCGCGCTTTTCAAAAAACAATAAAACAACTATAACAATGGCAGATGTAAAACCGGATGAGATTTCAGCGATTTTGCGCGAACAACTCTCCAACTTTAAAACCGCAGCTGAACTTCAGGAAGTGGGTACCGTATTGCAGGTGGGTGATGGTATTGCCCGCGTTTACGGATTAACCAACGCACGTGCCGGTGAACTGGTGCAGTTCGACAGCGGAGTAAAAGCCATCGTTCTTAACCTGGAAGAAGACAACGTAGGGGTGGTTTTGATGGGGGCTTCTGATAAAATTAAAGAAGGCGATACCGTAAAACGCACCGGGGTTATTGCCTCTATTAAGGTAGGCGAAGGAATGGTAGGTCGTGTAGTAAACACCCTTGGCGAACCTATTGACGGCAAAGGACCGATTACCGGAGATTTATACGAAATGCCCTTAGAGCGCAAAGCACCCGGGGTAATTTACCGCCAGCCGGTAAACGAGCCGCTGCAAACCGGTATTAAGGCGATTGATGCCATGATTCCGATTGGTCGCGGACAACGCGAATTGATTATCGGTGACCGTCAGGTGGGAAAAACTGCCGTGGCTATTGACACCATCATTAATCAAAAAGAATTTTACGAAAAAGGAGAGCCGGTTTACTGTATTTATGTAGCCTGCGGACAAAAAGCATCTACCGTTGCCCGTGTGGTAAAAACACTGGAAGAAAACGGAGCGATGGCTTATACCGTAGTGGTTTCCGCTTCGGCTGCCGACCCTGCCCCGCTTCAGTTCTATGCTCCTTTTGCCGGATGTGCCGTAGGCGAATATTTCCGCGACACAGGCCGCCCGGCTTTAATTGTTTACGATGATTTATCGAAACAAGCGGTGGCTTACCGCGAAGTTTCCTTGCTGCTCCGCAGACCTCCGGGACGCGAAGCTTACCCCGGTGATGTATTTTACCTGCACAGCCGTTTGTTAGAGCGTGCCGCTAAGGTGAACGCCAATCAGGAAGTGGCATCGAGCATGAACGACCTTCCGGAATCTATCCGCCACATGGTAAAAGGTGGTGGTTCACTAACTGCATTACCCATTATTGAAACACAGGCCGGTGACGTTTCCGCTTACATTCCTACCAACGTAATTTCTATTACCGATGGTCAGATATTTTTGGAATCGAACCTGTTTAACGCAGGTATTCGCCCCGCTATTAACGTGGGTATTTCGGTAAGCCGTGTGGGTGGTAACGCGCAAATTAAAGCAATGAAAAAAGTGGCCGGAACATTGAAGTTGGACCAGGCGCAATACCGCGAGTTGGAAGCCTTCTCAAAGTTTGGTTCCGATTTGGATGCTGCCACTAAAGCCGTATTGGACAAAGGTGCCCGCAACGTGGAAATTCTGAAGCAAGGGCAGTTTTCTCCCTTCACGGTAGAAAAGCAAATTGCCATTCTTTACATAGGAACCAAAAACCTGGCAGCAAAAGTGCCGGTTGGTAAAATGAAGGATTTCGAAAAAGATTTTCTAACCCAGTTGGAAACCCGTTTCCCTGAGGTGCTGAAAGGGTTGAGAAACCCTATGGATGCGGCTGTTGAAAAGCAGTTGGCAGACTTAGCAGCCGAAGTTTCTTTGAATTATTCACGCAACTAATTCCCGGGTCAGACCAAGGTCTGACCGAAGTATAACATGGCAAACCTTAAAGAAGTAAGAATACGTTTAGCGAGTGTAAACACTACGCAGCAAATTACTAAGGCAATGAAATTGGTGGCTGCTTCGAAGTTGAAACGCGCGCAGGATCGCATTTTGCAAATGCGCCCGTACTCCGAAAAGCTAAACGAAATTCTGAGCAACATTATGAGCAATCTGGAAGGAGGCTCATCGCTCAGCTTTAACAAAAAGCGCGAAGCAAAAAATGTGCTGGTAGTGCTTATTACTTCCGATAAAGGATTGTGCGGTGGCTTTAATTCAAACCTTATTAAAACCGCCCGCAGGTTAGCCAACGAAACATACGCTGCTCAAAAGCAGAAAGGCGGATTAACCTTTTTGTGCATCGGCAAAAAAGGCTACGATTATTTTAAAAAAGAAAAAGACATCAACTTTATTACCGATTACCAGCAGTTATTCAGCAATTTGAATTTTGATAACTCGCAGGCGGTTTCCGAAAACCTGATGAAATGGTTTTTGGAAGAAAAGTATGATGTAGTGGAACTGGTGTACGCCAAGTTTGTGAATGCCGCTACGCAGAAATTTCTGGTAGAACGTTTCCTTCCGGTGGCTCCGGGACAAACTGAAGGCGGCAAAAAGAGCACCACCAAAGCCGACTATATTTTTGAACCTGAAAAGGAAAAACTGCTCGAAGAATTGGTTCCGAAAATTCTGAACACACAATTCTTTAAAGCCTTATTAGATTCCAATGCATCGGAACACGGTGCGCGCATGGTAGCTATGGATTCGGCTACCAACAACGCACAAGAACTGATGCGCCAGTTGCGTATTCTTTACAACCGCGAGCGTCAGGCTGCCATTACCAAAGAAATTTTGGAAATTGTGGGCGGTGCCGCAGCGTTGGAAGAGAACGGTTAATGAAGTTGATTAAGTTGCACTGCTATTGCAACTTAGTCCACGCAATCAACTAATTACAAAATCAATCAAATCCATTGGAGAATCTTCACCAACATATCGAAGCATTGGTTTTCAGCTCGGAAAGCGCTGTTACCATTGACGATATTGTGGAAGCACTCAAAAAAGCCGCCCCCGGTATCGTGCTCGATGAAAAAGTGGTAGAGCAAATTCTGAGCGATTTACAGGAAAAATTCCGAAGCGACATTTTTGCGTTTGAACTGCGCGTAATTGGCGGAGGCTATCAGTTTTTTTCGAAACCGGAGTATCACCACACCGTAGCAGCGTTGATTGGCATGAAAGAAAAGAAACGCCTTTCTACCGCTGCGCTCGAAACGCTTTCCATTATTGCCTACCGCGGACCCGTTACTAAAGTTGAATGTGAAAAAATTCGTGGAGTAAATTGCGATTACTCGGTAGAGAAATTGCTGGAGAAAGAACTGATTGAAGTGGCAGGAAGAATTGAAGATGCGCCCGGCAAACCGGTGCTTTACAAGGTAACGCAAAATTTTCTCGACTACTTCGGCATTAACTCTACCAACGAGTTGCCTAAACTGAAAGATGTGTTGCCGCCTATGGAGGAAAATGTAGTAGGTACGGCTCCTGATAGTATTTCGGATGTTGTTAACGAACAACCCGCTGCTGATTCTGAAAATTTGTAAAAAGCGTTGCAACTGCCTACTTTGGCACATCGCTTGGCATTACTCCATCCAAAATAAAAAACTATGAACAAGAAACTACTCGCACATGCAACCTGCCTGATGATGTTCCTCGCAGTTGCCGCACAACCGCAACCGGTTGGTCACCTCACCATTTTTTCGGAAGACGGAGACAAATTCTTCCTTATCCTGAACGGAGAAAAGCAAAACAACGTAGCGCAAACCAACCTGCGCGTAGAAGACCTTACACAGGACTACTATAATGCCAAGGTGATTTTTGAAGATCAAACTTTGGGCGAAATAAGCAAGAACTACCTTGCCATTGCCGATGCTAACGCGGTAAAGCAGGATGTTACCTACAAAATCAAAAAGAACAAGAACAACGGGAAAATGACGCTGAACTTTTTCAGCATGACACCCGTGGTGCAAGGCTATGTTCCGCCATCGAATGTATATGTGGTTCGCACCGGGCAACCACAACCGCCTGCAACCATAGTAACCACTACACCTGCTTCAACAACTGTTACACAAACTACCACCACCACCACCGGCACAGGTGGAACCGTAGGGGCTAACGTAAATATGGGCGGCATAAATGTGGGTGTTACCATTAACGACCCTTTGCTGAATGGAACCGTTACACAAACCACCACTACTACACATACTACTACCAATGCAAGTATGAACACCACTACCACACAACCTGCTAATGTTGGATGCCGCGGTACATACCCTATGGGTTCATCCGATTTTTCGAGTGCATTGGCTTCGGTAAAAAATCAAAGCTTTGATGAAACCCGCTTAAAAAGCGCCAAGCAAATTGCCGGAGGCAACTGTTTAAGCGCTACGCAAATTGCCGACATCTGCAAAGTATTTGGTTTCGAAGCTACCAAACTCGACTTTGCCAAGTTTGCTTACGACCGCTGCACCGAGCCGCAAAACTACTTTAAGGTAAACAATGTATTCGGTTTTAGTTCGAGTGTAGATGAATTGAACGACTACATTACCGGCAGATAAACCGTGAATAAGATTTTGAAAGGCTGCTCATTGGGCAGCCTTTCTTATTTTTAAGCAGGATGAAAAAGCAACTCTTAGTCTTTATCCTTTTAGCTGCACTACACCTTGCCACTGCACAATCAACCAAACCGGTTTATAACCCTTGTGTGCTGATGGACAGCGTGGAAAAACATTTGGATTTTATCCGCCTGAATGTTTCGCGCATTTTTAGCGATACGGCAGAGTGCAAACAAAAACTGTTCGACAGTATTGCAGTGGCTTACCTGCAATCGAACGACAAAAAATATTTGGATGCGCTGGCGTACATGCGAAATTCAGGCGCAGCCGATAAAGTAGAAAATCTGTACACCGATGTTATCCGCATTTTGGTGCAGAACGATTTCAGCGGATTTTTGCAGCAACTCTATTTGGCAAGAGGCAAGTATGTTTCGCTCGAAAAAGAATTGGTGGCAGCTATGAACATGATAATTGACGGGCGACCGTACAAACAGAAATATTTGGGGCTGTTGAACATAGAGATAAGTAAAGCAACCGATGCAAAGGAAAGTGCGAAAGTTACTTACCTACAAAAACTGAAAACAAGGATTGAGGAGGATAAGTAGCCGGGCACCGATTTTTTGATTGCGCTTTCTATCTTGCACACCAATTCCGGTTTACAAAACGTTATAGGTTAAACATCGTTATGACTCTTGCCGCCATCCTCGAAATTCTGAAATACACTCTTCCTGCACTTATCGTTTTCCTGACTGCTTACTTTTTGCTAACCCGCTACATGCAAAAGGAAGCAACCGCCAAAGCCATTGAACTGAAAATGAAACGCGATAAGGAAATTGTGATGTTGCGCTTACAGGCGTATGAGCGGCTCGCATTGTTTCTGGAACGCATCAATTTTGCTGCGGTTATCTCCAGAGTTCGCACACCGGACATGCTGGCAAGCGAACTGCAATATGCTATGGTAAAAAACATCCGCGAAGAATTTGACCACAACCTTTCGCAACAGGTGTATATAAGCAGCAGTGCCTGGAATCTGATAGTGCAGGCAAAAGAGGAAATGATGAAAACTGTTAACCTGATAGGCACCCAATTACCGCCCGAAGCCAGTGCCGGACAGTTAATCAATGCGCTTTTTCACGGTATTCAGCAGGCAAATGCACCGTTGCCCACCGAGCATGCACTGGAGTTTTTGAAGGAGGAAGCGAGAGGAATGTTTTAACCGTTTCCTTTTTTTGACCACCAAATTTCAACAGTCGTTTATATTCTTCGGGGCGCAACATTGAGGCAGGCGTATTTTTGCGCGCAAAATTCAGCCCGTGCAGAAAAAAATAAAATCAGCCCTTATCTCCGTTTTTTACAAAGATGGCTTAGACCTAATTGTAAACGAACTTTCCAAACTTGGGGTAACCATTTACTCCACCGGGGGCACGCAAACGTTTATTGAATCACTTGGAGTTAGGGTAATTCCGGTAGAGGAACTCACTTTGTATCCTTCTATACTGGGCGGCAGGGTAAAAACTCTTCACCCCAAAGTTTTTGGCGGTATATTGGGCAGGCGCAATAACCCCACCGACCAACAGGAAATGCAGCAATACGCCATTCCCGAAATTGATTTGGTAATTGTGGATTTGTATCCGTTTGGAGAAACCGTTAAAGCCGGCAAAAGCGAGGAAGAAATTATTGAGAAAATTGACATAGGCGGCATTTCGCTCATTCGCGCGGCAGCCAAAAATTTTAACGATACGCTGATTGTTTCTTCCCGAACCGATTACACCCAGTTGTTGCAACTGCTGCAAACAAAGGCAGGCGAAACTTCGTTGGAGGATCGCAAACTTTTTGCCGCCAAAGCATTTATGCAGTCTTCGCATTACGATACACTCATCTTCCAATACTTCAACCGCAGTTTTGGGTTGGATGTTTTTAAACAAAGCGAACTAAGCGGCAAAGTGTTGCGCTATGGGGAAAACCCGCATCAACGCGGGGTATTTTACGGCAATCTCGAAGAAATTTTCGACATCCTTAACGGCAAAGAACTTTCATACAATAATTTGGTAGATGTTGATGCGGCTTTAAATCTGGTAGCGGAATTTGAAGAACCTACGGTTGCCATTATTAAGCACACCAACTCTTGCGGGTTAGCTTCGCGCAGCAATATTTGTGAAGCATACAAAGCTGCTTTTGCCTGCGATACCGTTTCGGCTTTTGGCGGAATTATTGCGCTTAACCGCGAAGTAGATGCTGCCACCGCAACCGAAATGAATTCTCTGTTTTTTGAAGTGGTTATTGCGCCTGCTTATTCTGATGAAGCGCTCACTATTCTCAAATCGAAAAAAAATCGCATCATTATTTGCCACAAAACGGCAGATAACTCTTCCGGTAAAATGCAGTTTAAAAATCTGTTGAACGGAGTGCTGGCGCAAGATGTTGACGGCACAGCCGAAGGCAGAAATGAGTTTAAAACAGTTACACAACAATCGCCTACACCTGAGCAAATTGCCGATTTGGAGTTTGCCGTAAAAGCCGTAAAACATTTAAAGAGCAACGGCATTGCATTGGTAAAAAACAAGCAATTAGTTGGCAGCAACTGCGGACAAACCTCACGCGTTGATGCGTTGCAAAACGCTATTCGTAAAGCTGCCGAGTTCGGTTTCAATTTACAAGGGGCGGTAATGGCTTCCGATGCTTTCTTCCCGTTTCCCGATTGTGTTAACATTTCCGCCAAAGTCGGTATTACTGCCATTGCACAGCCGGGCGGCAGTATTAAGGACCAAGATAGTATTGATGCTGCCAACGCAGCCGGGCAAGCAATGGTGTTTACCGGAGTGCGGCATTTCAAGCATTAAAAATGGAAAGGGAAATCAGGCATCCTGCAATTGCAAACCGTATTTGGTTTGTGCATGCCACCATTCAACAAAGCGAAAAGTTGTGTATGAGACAATTGTGGCAAAAGCCACATCCATAGAGTAATGCACATGCTGCCAAACAATCATCACCGATACGGCAAACAAAGAAAACACCACATAGTACTTCAGGTAACGGTTACCCGCCAGCAAAGCCAAAAGCGTAATAGCCGATACGTGCCCGCTAAAAAACAAATCTTTGGTAACCTGCACATCTTCGGTATGTAAAAACAGGCTTGCCATAGGATCTTTCAAAAAAATCATATCCTGAGGCGGTTCTAACGGCACAAAATACACCGTTACCGTACGGGCAAGTATAATCAGAACAAACATCTGCAAGCCCTTTACTAATCGCTCAGGCTCGGTTAATACGTAAATAAACACCAACAACAAGCACGAGTATTCCAATACAAAAATCGGAACAGAGAAATCAATAGGTGGAAGTAGATTCTGTACAAAATCGTTAACCGGCACACCTAAGCGGCTTTCCCACAAGCGCAGGTAATGAAACTGATATGCCATTACGCCTATAAGAGCCAACAACGACAATGCCAAATGATTGCGGAAGGGTTTAGACTCCCATGCTTTCCGCCACGCGTTGGGCATATTTTTCAATCCGGTGAGCATATTTTGTTTGTCAGGAATTCAAATGTACGTATTTTATAAAATGGTACGGTTAAAAAAATTAAACGGCTGTACCCGCCTCCATGTTTCTGCGGTACGCGTATTTAAGTACGCAAAACATGGAAACATCGTACACAAAATGCGCTACCATAGCCGAAAACAATCCGAAAAATTTAAACAAATAACCAAATCCGGCACTGATAGCCACAAGAAACAATCCGTAGATGGTAAGGTTTATATTAGCCGGATTGATGTAGCCGTGCAATAACACAAACAACACCGCTGTTGGCCATATTCCAATAAGCGGTTGAACGCCTGCCCTAAACAGCACCTCCTCGCCTACCGAAGCACAAAACGAATAAAACAGAATATCGAAAAGCGAGGGGTTGATTTCGCCAATCATATCTTCGAAAAAAGTACGCAAACTCCGAAACCTTCTGCCGTTAACCAGTAACACCCCCAATAAAGCAGCCAAACTTCCGAAAAACAAACCGGCAAGCAATTGCAGATAATACTTCTTGCCTCCCAACATGGTATCGCGCACTCCCTTCTGTTGTAAATAATGAATCAGCACAATACCGATGGCGCTCATACCCAGCAAGGTAAGCCAGCTTAAATATTGCAGTCGCCTTTTGTTGGTAAACACCATTCCTATACACGTGTTTTATTCCGCCAGACTTTGTGTTTAAGATTTGCCTTGTAATATACTAATCTTGCCCATTCAACAAGTACTTGTTCTATGTCGGAAACCGAAAAGAAATATACTCCTGTAAGCAAACTGGGCGAGTTTGGTCTAATTGATAAGTTAACCACAGGCTTTGCTCCTGTCAATGCCTCTACCGTGAAAAGCGTTGGCGATGATGCGGCTGTAATTGATTACGATGGAAAGAAAACCATTGTAAGCACCGACCTGCTGATAGAAGGCATCCATTTTGATTTGGTATACACCCCGCTGAAACATCTTGGCTACAAAAGTGTGGTGGTAAACTTAAGTGACATATACGCCATGAACGCACAGCCCAAACAAATTACCATGTCGCTGGCAATTTCTTCGAAGTTTACGGTAGAGGCTCTTGAAGAATTGTACGAAGGAGTAAAGTTGGCGTGTAAAAATTATCAGGTTGATTTGGTAGGGGGCGATACTACGTCATCGGTAACAGGATTAGTTATTTCGGTTACTGCCATTGGCGAAGCAGTGGCTGATGAAATAGTGTACCGCAACGGTGCCAAACCGGGTGATTTGATTTGTGTAAGTGGCGACCTCGGTGCAGCATATTTAGGCTTGCAGATATTGGAACGCGAAAAAAGGATTTACCTCGAACACCCGGATGTGCAACCGGAAATTGAAAATGCAAAGTATTTAATTGAACGCCACCTGAAACCAGAAGCGCGAAAAGATGTAATTCGCTTTTTAAAAGAAATAGAATTGAAACCCACTGCCATGATTGATGTGAGTGACGGTATTTCGAGCGATGTGATGCACTTGTGCAAACAAAGCGGAACAGGTTGTGAGATAAACGAAGGGGCTGTGCCCATTTCGCAAGATGCTTACAACATGGCGCTTCAGTTTAACATTGACCCGATTACCTGTGCATTGAACGGTGGCGAAGATTATGAACTGCTGTTTACCATAGAACCTGAAGATGAAACCAAACTTGCAGGCGAATATGCTTTTAGCATTATTGGGCAAATGACCGAGCGTGAAAAAGGGGTTTCGCTTATTTCAAAAGCCGGAAACCGCCACCCTTTAAAAGCACAGGGCTGGAATCATTTTACCGGTTAGCATTAGCTTTTCTTTCGCTGAAACTTAGTTTGCAAAGCCGCTAACAAATCGGCTTCCTCCACTTTTTTCCAAATCGGTTCGATTACATTTTGGGATTGCAGTGTATGGGCTGTTACAGAATAGAAAATTTTATTGTCTTCGCATTTTACCATCAGCACTTTAACGCTTGTGTTTACGGTAAAATCTTTACTGCGGCAGTAACCTGCAAAGTTTGGCACGTGCACAATGGAGTTATCTCCTGAAGTTACTATCCGCACATCGGTATGTGCATCGGCAGGAATTATCACATCGGCTTTTTTTGCACTGCCATTTGAAACTTTTTTGCCAAAGCAAATCCATCCGGTGTTTGTAAAGTAAGCGGTAGCATCGTTTTTTACAGCCGAAAGTTTAAGCGCCTCAGAAGCAGTGTAAGTAACTTCAGCAGGGTCGGTTGTAATTTTTATTTGCTGAATGCTTCGCAGGTTAAACTCGAAACGCACGCGCAGGGTTGAGGCAACAACATGTTCGCCAAAAGTTGCCGGTTCAAATACGGGTAAATTTTTCAGAATACCATTGAGTTCCTCTTTAAAAATAAGATAGTCGGAATAGGCGTTAACACCGGTTACGGTGCCATACTCGTTAATATGAACATCGGCATAGGCTTTTCCGGAAAGCTCATTGGCTTTTGCATAGTCGGGATACGTTACTATCTGTTGTAAATAATCGGTAAAACGCAAACGGCTGCCCGCAAACACGGGAGGATAAAACTTTGGTTCGCGGATAACTGGCTCGGTATACAGTTGCCAATTAGCGTTCTCGTGCTGCATATAAAAAGCATAGCTGTTGCGCGGTTTAACCTTAAACGGAAATATTACCTGCACTTTTCCATCCTTCTTTATTCGCAGTTCTTTCCCTTTGTCATTAAATGCACGCATATACAACATGGCTTTGCTTTCGAGCAATTCGTCACTTGTTTGCGTAATCACATTTTCGCGTATCATCTCTTCGGGGCTGTAACACTCTTTCACTTCTATCACCACATCTTCCGATACCGTATTTCCACTTTCATCGGTAAAACTATTGGGCTGAAAACGTAGTGTGGTGCCGCGTTTGGCCTGCACTTCATTAGCAGTGCTGCCATTGATGATAAATTTTTGCGGAGCACTTTTTATACGCTCCAGCAATTGTTTTATATCGCCCTGTTGTACCCTTGGAAAATCGTTCTCCGATACCGATACAGCAATACGTTCGCCTGTTACTCCATCGGGCAGGTAAATATTTTTGAAAATATTTTCGGCTACGGTATCGCGTATAACCCGCTCAGCATCGGGTGTTTGGTTTTCACCAAAGCGACAACCTGTAAAAAATAAAAAAACAGCGGAGAGAAGTAGCAGTTTCCTCATGCGCTAAGTTTTAAGCGTTACGCTAAAGATAACGAAATCGCGTATTGTTTTATTGTACGGGTGCGGTGTTGTGCTGTTTAAAGGAAAATGCTTGATGCATTACCTGCCAAAAAAACAAAAACCCGAAGGCATTTGCCTTTCGGGTTTTTACTCGCTTGTGTAACAGAAAATTATCTGTTTACTTTTTTCGATAGCTCGGCTCCGGCTTTAAACTTGGCAACTTTTTTTGCCTTAATGGTTATTTCTTTTCCGGTGCGGGGGTTACGTCCTTTGCGCGATGCACGTTTAGAAACGGAGAATGTTCCGAAACCTACCAATGTAACTTTACCGCCTTTGGCAAGCGTTGAAGCTACACCGCCAATAAACGAATCAAGCGCATCGCCTGCTTGTCCTTTGGTTAGTTTGGCATCCTTTGCAATTCTTTCGATGAGGTCTCCTTTGTTCATGGTGTAGTTTTTAAAAAGGTTAGTGAATTTTTTTAGCCCGACAAATATAGACTTGTCGGTTGCTTCAAAAAAATTTTTTCGCTGAAAGTGTTGATAAGTCTGCGTTTCAGGCTTTGCTCACATGCCACAAAAATTTCAGTCGCTTAAAAATGAAGAAACAAAATTGCTGTTTTCGTTATCCATAAAATTCAGGCAAATCAAAACTTCCTCTTAATTTGCACATAGGTTCCGATTAAAAATTTTGTATGCCAAGTTTTGATGTACTTAGTAAAGTTGATCCGCAAACAGTGGAGAATGCCATTAACGTAGCACGAAAAGAAATTGTAAATCGCTACGATTTTCATGGCTCCAACACCGATATTGATTTCAACAAAAAGGATTTGAGCATTCATATCACCACTGAAAACGAAATGCGTATCAATACCATTATTGATATCATTATTACTCGTGGTTCAAAACAGGGAATAGACCCACGCAGTTATGATGTAAGCAAAGACCATTATGCATCGGGCGCTATGGTAAAAAAAGACATTAAACTGAAGAATGGTTTAGATGCAGAGGCAATTAAGAAAATTATAAAAGCTGTTAAGGATACAGGCGCAAAAGTTCAACCTCAAAAAATGGATAACATTGTGAGGATTAGCGGAAAGAAGTTTGACGAACTGCAAATGATTATAGCCACACTTAAGAAAAGCGACTTCGGATTTCCCTTGCAGTTTGAGAATATGAAGAGTTAGTTTTCAGCATCTTATATTTATCAGATAGCCGGTTGCCTCCCTATTATTATCGCATCATTTTATTTCGTTTCTTTGCAACCGTAAAAGGCGATGGAGTTCGCCTTAACCGCCTTAACAAGCTGATAACTCCTACTCAATCAAAACAAAGAAGATGAGTAGGATTTTGTTTTTAATAGGCACAGGCGGATTTCTCGGAAGCATTGCGCGTTATCTTACCGCTTCTACAATCACTAAATATTATTCCGCTGCCTTTCCTTACGGAACATTTGCGGCTAATGTTATCGGTTGCTTAATCATCGGTATTGTATTCGGTTTGTCTGACCGCTTCAACTGGCTTACACCCGAATGGCGGTTCTTTTTGGCAACGGGCTTTTGTGGCGGATATACCACCTTCTCATCATTTGCTATTGAAAACGTAAAGCTATTGCAGGATGGTAATTACATCACTTTTGCAACCTACAGTTCGGCAAGTTTTGCGGTTGGTTTATTAGCTGTATTTATCGGGCTTTCGCTCACTAAAATTTAAGCGGTGAAAACAATTTCAGAACTAAATCATTCCATTACAAATTTAAAGGAGCTTGCTACAGGCATTGCTACCGATGATTTTTTTCAGGAAGCCGCGGAACTCAGCACTAAACTAAGCACCGGTAAATTTTATTTAGTAGTGGTGGGAATTTTTAAACGCGGCAAATCAACCCTTATCAATGCGCTGCTTGGTAAACCGCTGGCACCGGTGGCGGTAACTCCGCTTACGGCTATTGTTACTTTGTTTGAATATGGTAAGCCATCGGCTGAAATTTATTTTACCACAGGCGAAAAGAAAACAGTTGGTGTAAGTAATGTGGAAGAATACATCAGCGAGGAAAAAAATCCGGACAATGCAAAAAATGTTTCGCTCGTAAAAATTTTTGACGATAACCCGCTGCTGCAAAACATAACACTGGTAGATACGCCCGGTATCGGCTCTGTGCTGGAGCACAACACTAAAGCTACTTACAGTTTTGTCCCGAAAATTGATGCTGCATTGTTTGTGTTGAGTGCTGACACTCCTATGAGCAAACAAGATGCGGAGTTTTTGCGCGAACTGAAAAGCGCAGTACCCAAAATAATTTACCTGCTCAACAAAGCCGATTTGCTTTCGCCAAACGAGCTGCAAAAAATGCTCGCTTACAACAAGCAAACTATTCAAACTGTTTTGGCGAATGGCAATGAAAGTATTGAGTTGCTTGTGGTTTCAGCCAAACAATTTTCAGATAACGGGAATACAGAGAGCCATATTCCGCTGCTGAAAAATAAAATTGAACAACTGGCTACAATAGAGAAAGATGAACTCATTTTTCAATCGGGCTTATCGCGGTTTAAAAGTTTAACCGCGCAGTTGGAAACACTGCTGAAATTAAAATTGGAAGCATTACAAAGTCCTGTTCAGCAACTTGAAGAAAAGCGCGCGGCATTGCAGCAAGCCACCGCTACCATGTTTACCAACAAAGATGAATTTGACATTCTCATAAAAGGCAGAATAAAACAACTGCAAACCCGCATTGAAGCAGAAGTAAACAAAGAAAGCCGTACCATTCAACAGCAAATGCAACTGCAATTGGGTGAGCAGTCGGAAATTATTATGCAGCAACTTAGGCAAAACGGAAGCAATTCGGTTCAGTTGGCATGGTCGAAAAATATTGTGGCGCAATTTGAAAAGCTGCAAGCCAAATTAGAGACCGACACCAGAAGCACTTTTAAATCGCTGCTCGAACATTACAGCAGCCAGTCGCAAACTTTCGTGAATGAACTTTCTAAAAACCTGAGTGCACTCATGGGTTTCGATTTCAATTTGCTCATCGGCAATTTCGACCTTAATGTTTATTCCTCATTTTATTTCCATACACAGGCGAATGTTTCCGTACCCGATTTAGAGAAAAATTTTTTGTACCGGCTGCTGCCGGCTTCGTTGGTAAAACAAAAAGTAATGGACGGCATGAGGAAAAGTGTAGATGAAATAATTGTAGCCAATACCGCAGGCATGATTTACGATTTAACTTATCGCATACAGGAATCGTTTCGCAAATTCAGCTACGACCTGAATATAAAACTGCAACTGCTGCTAAAAAACATGGAGCAGATTATTGCTCAAACCTTGGAAGAAAAAAGCAAAACCGAAATAAATCAGGAAACAGAAATACAACTGCTGAAAGAAAAAATGAAAGCCATTGAAGAACTGAAAAACAAATAACACAACATGCAAATAAGAAAAATAGCAGCGCGTGAAGTGCTTGATTCGAGAGGAAATCCAACAGTAGAAGCTGAAGTTTTTTTAGACGGCTTGGTGCGCGGCAGAGCCATTGCGCCATCGGGTGCAAGTACAGGTGAAAAAGAAGCGGTGGAACTGCGCGACAATAACCCCAAACGATACAATGGTAAAGGAGTGCTGAAAGCGGTGCAGAATGTAAACACCATCATAGCCAAACATTTTACCGATAAAATGTTAGATACGCAAAATGAATTTGACACCGAACTGATAAAATTAGACGGCACACCCGATAAATCGAAACTCGGAGCCAACGCCATGATTGCCGTTTCTATGGCATTTGCCAAAGCCAATTCCGATTTCCGAATCATGCCGCTTTATCAATATCTCAACCGCCACTACCCGCACAGTTTACCGGTGCCTTGCATGAACGTAATCAATGGCGGTAAACATGCCGACAACAATGTGGACTTTCAGGAATTTATGATTGCTCCGCACAATGCGCCCAACTTTAAAGAATCTATCCGCATGGGCGAAGAAACTTTTCACGCGCTCAAAAGCATTTTGAAACAAAATGGATATTATACCGGTGTGGGCGATGAAGGCGGTTTTGCGCCCGATTTAAAATCGAACGAAGAGGCGGTGGAAGTAATTCTCGAAGCCATTACCAAAGCGGGCTACCAACCCGGCACCGATATTTCCATTTGTCTTGACCCCGCCACGAGCGAAATGTGGGAGAACGGCAAATACCGTTTTTTCAAATCGAGCAACGAATTGATTTCACCCGAACAACTTTTAAAAATTTGGGAAAGCTGGGTGAAACAATATCCCATTATTTTAATTGAAGACGGCATGGGAGAGCACGATTGGAACGGCTGGCTCGACATGACTTACGCACTCGGCAAAAAAATTGAGCTGGTGGGCGATGATATTTTTTGCACCAACTCCGCCATTCTTCAAAAAGGAATTGATGAAGGCATTGCCAATTCGGTGTTGATTAAACTGAATCAAATAGGAACGGTAATGGAAACCATTGATACCATTGAGTTGGCAAAATCAAACGGCTACAACTGTTTCATTTCGCACCGCAGTGGCGAAACCGAAGACACTACGATTGCCGACCTGGCAGTGGCTACCAATGCCGGACACATAAAAACCGGTAGCGGATGCCGTGGTGAGCGCACGGCAAAATTCAATCAACTGTTACGCATTGAAGAAGAGTTGGGAAAGTATTCGGTGTTTGCGGGGTTGGAGTCGTTTAAAAATCAGAAACAGAAAGATGAAAAGCGGAAAAAGAAAAAGGCAAATCAAGAACTGTAGATACATTTTCTAACCATTAAAAATTTAAACGTATGATACCATTACTAATTCCCGGTTTTAAAAACGATTTGCAATTGGAACATTTAGTAGTTGATTTCAATGGCACACTCGCTATTGAAGGAAAACTCATTTCCGGTGTTAAAGAATTGCTCACCGGCATTTCAAAAAAACTGCAAGTGCATGTGGTAACCAGCGACACTTTCGGCACGGCTAAAGAGCAACTTAAAGACATTCCTTGTAAAGTAACGATTGTAGAAGAAGCTAATCAGGATTTTCAGAAAGGAAAATATGTGGCGGGTTTGGGAAGTGATTCTGTTATCAGTATTGGCAACGGCAATAACGACC
Source organism: Chitinophagales bacterium (assembly GCA_026129525.1). Taxonomy (GTDB): domain Bacteria; phylum Bacteroidota; class Bacteroidia; order Chitinophagales; family LD1; genus Bog-950. The sequence continues at coordinate 81,113 of JAHCHW010000008.1, forward strand.
GCTCTATGCTTCAGCTTTCTGCTATAGGAATTACCGTAATTCAAAGCGAAGGCGCTGCCACGGCAAGCATCACCGCGGGTAATTTGGTTTGCAACAGCATTAAAGATGCTTTGTTACTGATTGAGCATCCGAAACAATTAATAGCAACACTTAAATCGTAAAATAAATTGCGGTAAATAGTTTAATTGGAGTTGGCGTAAGAAAAAATATATGAACTTAAAAATGAAAAATATCACCCGTGCCGTTTGGATTCTTTCGCTAGTAAGCATGTTTGCCGATGTGGCAAGCGAAATGCTTTATCCGATAATACCGGTGTATTTACAAACGATTGGTTTTTCTGTTTTCTTAATTGGTTTGTTGGAAGGGGTGGCTGAAGCCACAGCCGGACTTAGCAAAGGTTATTTCGGCAACTGGTCAGATAATGTAGGGAGGAGAATGCCCTTTGTGCGCTGGGGATATTTTTTGAGTGCGCTCTCAAAGCCTATGATGGCTGTTCTGCAATTTCCACTTTGGATGTTTTTTTCGCGTACTGCCGACCGGCTCGGCAAGGGACTTCGCACCGCCCCCCGCGATGCCTTGCTTTCAGCCGAAGCTACTCCCGAAACAAAAGCTGAAGTTTTCAGTTTTCACCGCGGGTGGGACACGCTGGGGGCTGTGTTTGGCCCAATAACGGCTTTGGTATTTTTACATTTCTATCCGGGCAAAATTGCCACACTGTTTTACATCGCATTTATTCCGGGTATGGTGGCTGTGTTTATTACCTTTCTTATAAAAGAAAAAACGTTTAAGCCCGTTCAGCAAAAAACTTCGCCCGGTTTTTTCTCCTTTTTTAAATACTGGGGAAAAGCGAATAGCGAATACCGCACTTTGCTTGTTCCGCTTGTGGCGTTTGCTTTGTTCAATAGTTCCGATATGCTGTTGCTGCTGAAAGTAAAACAAAGCACCGGCAGCGAAAACACCACCTTGATGGTTTATATTTTCTATAACCTTATTTATGCTGTGGCTTCTTACCCCTTAGGATTGTTGGCTGATAAAATCAGTATGAAAACCATTTTTCTCTTCGGCTTGCTCTTATATGCAGCTACCTATTTCGGTATGGCAAAAGCGGAGTCGGATATGATGTATTACTTCATATTCGGCATTTACGGTATTTACATGGCAGCTACCGAAGGCATTTCAAAAGCATGGCTGAGTAATTTGGTAAAAAAAGAAGAAACCGGAACCGCCATCGGTTTATTCACTTCGCTGCAAAGTATATCGCTGATGATTGCCAGTTCGATAGCCGGTTTGATTTGGAGTTGGTATGGCGCATCAGTAACATTCTTTATAACGGCTGTTGTAAGTATTGCTGTATTTTTGTTCATGCTGTTTTTTGTTCGCAAACCAAGTTCAGTAAATGCGGAATAATAAACCGCCACTGTTTTTTTCACTACTTAAAACTTTACCATGTCATTCAGTAAAATTCTCATAGCCGTTGACAGCAGCGAATACTCTATCACTGCGGCAAAAAAAGGATTGGAATTGGCACACCAACTAAACGCCAAAGTTGCACTGCTGTATGTAATTGACACCGCCAAAACCATAGGCAATGCCGATGCGGGAATTTCGCAGCAGGAAGCACTTATAGTAATGAAAAAAGAAGCAGAACAAGCGCTTGAGCATTTGGCATCGTATAATGGCGACAATCTGGTAAAGCTGATGCCGGAAGGCCATCCGAAAGAAGACATTATTAAAACCGCTGAAAATTGGGAAGCCGACTTAATAGTAATGGGCACTCACGGCAGAACCGGTTTAATGAACTTACTGATGGGTAGTGTGGCTGAATACGTAGTGGAGCGTTCTAAAATTCCTGTATTGGTTGTTCCTTCAAAGTAAATTATGCGATACTTTTTTCTTCTCCTGGCTCTTTATCAAACTTATGCGGCAACAGCATTGCCATCAGATAGTTCAACCGTTTTACCGAAACCGTTTACCGAAAATTTAATTCCCAAAAATGCTTTGGTGTTTTATGTAATTGGCGACTGGGGGCGCAAAGGCAAATACCATCAGCGAAAAGTGGCAGAAGCCATGAATACTTGCGCGGAAGTTGCACCTCCGCAGTTTATTATTTCTACAGGCGATAATTTTTACACCTTCGGGGTTAAGAGCACCAACGATAAACTTTGGAAGAAATCGTACGAGAACATATACAACGGCAATGCTATTAAAGAAACCGACTGGTATCCGGTGCTGGGCAACCACGACCACTACGGCAATCAACAAGCAGAAATTGATTATTCAAAAATCAATCCGCACTGGAAAATGCCAAGCGATTATTTTGCGATGGAAACCAAAACTGCCGACAACACGCAAGTAACTTTTGTTTTTACTAATACTGAGCCGCTTGTTCATTCCAACAACACGGCTACCAATAATCAATGGAAATTTATTGACAGCACGTTATCTGCGTCAAATTCCGCTTGGAAACTTGTGGTAGGTCATCATCCGGTTTATTCTTCCAATCCCATGCACGGTGATAGTCCGCCACTGATAGAAAAACTAAAACCAATTTTAGAAAAATACAATGTGCAGGCGTATTTCTGCGGACATGACCACGACCTGCAACATCAGCAACCTAAAGGCAGCAAGGTAGATTACTTTGTTTCCGGTGCCGGCTCCGAGCTTCGTCCTTCCGCTTCGTATCAACATACGTTGTTTGCCAAAAGTATTGCGGGTTTTGCAATGGTGGCTATTACTAACCACACCATGTATGTGTATTTTATTGATGAAAATGGAAACGTTATCTATCAATACAGCAGAGGCAAGTAAGCAGCGTTGTTTCTTGCACGCGCTTTAATGACTTGAAGTTAATTTTACTATGGAACACATTCATTTATCCGTAATTCACAAACGCGCTGTGTGGGCTGCCCTATTAGTAGTAGAAAAGCGAATAGATGAACTAAGCCAATTGCTCAATCATATTCCCAACCAAAACATTTATTGTGTAGAAAACGATTTAAGCGCAGAACAACTTGATACCGCAAAAACCGCATTGGCAAATGCAAAAATTTTTATTGCCGAGTTGGCAGAAAAGTATCAACTCAGAAAAGACACTACACAGCTTTCGCATGTAACTCAGACCACGCAATACCAGATTTGGGAAGCACTAAGCGATACTATTACCAAGCTAAAAAGAAGCTACGGAGATTTTACTGAAGATGAACATCCTGAAGAATTAAAAGCCGATTTGAATAAACTGATTGGCATAACTGAAAAGATTACTTCTGCATAGGAATTTTGCCCATACAAACACCACATTGGCTACAACTGCTCTGCAATTATCCCACCTATTCTGATAAGCAGCATTAAACAATCGCCCTATGTATGGAAAAATACTTTCTGGAAAATAAAAGCTGCATTACTGTTATTCTTCTTGCTAACGCTAAGTTATAAGTAGAGTAAACGTATTCCATTGTCCATGCTTTTTGTAGAATAGGAAACAATAGCAAACACCTGCCTTAATTGCAGGCTATGCAGGATGTAGAATAGGGTTTGGCCACGTTCAGCAAGCCGGGTTTACCGAAGCAGAATAATTTACATTTACTTTGACCGCACTGAATCAATACAATAAACACATACTATGGGTTTTTTAGACCAAATGAAACAGCTAATGGAAATGAAAGCAAAAATGGACGAGGTAAAAAAACGCCTTGATACCATTGAAGTAGTTTCCGAAAATGAATGGGTAAAGGTTACGGCTACCGGCAACCGAAAAATTAAGGATATAGAAATACGCGATGCCTCCGACAAACTTACGCTCGAAACAAAACTTCAGTCAACCATTAACGAGGCTTTGGAAAAAGCGGACGGTGTAATGCAAAGTGAAATGATGGGCGTAACCAAGGGAATGCTGCCGGAGGATTTCCCGGGTATGGGTTGATTGTTTTGCTATTTTCAACTTGCCGATGAACACCAAAGCCATTGATTTAGCCAACATTGCGCTGATGCTGCTTGCCTGCGTAGCAGCTTTTGCTGTTCCGTTCGAAATGTTTTTGTTTTCGTATGCTGTGTTAGGTCCGCTTCACTACCTCACCGAAATTGGTTGGCTGCATAAACGTAACTATTTCGCTACCGGCAAAAACGATTACCTGCTGTTGATTGCTTTTTGTGTGCTGTTGTTTATGTTTACTTTCATATTTACGGAGCATTCAAGGCTTGCCACCGTATTTATTTTTGTAGCGTTTTTCTTTTCGCTCGGCACGGTACTTTTCAAAAATTTCTTTGCCAAGTTAGGTTTTGTGGCATTGGCATTCGTAGTCGGAGCAGCCGTTCAAAATGCGCCTTCGTTTGTTTATCTCATTGGTGTTTTTCTGCCCACGCTCATTCACGTTTTTCTATTTACCGGCTTGTTTATTTTGTATGGCGCATTAAAAAACAAAAGTGTAACAGGCATTGCTTCGCTGGTTGTTTTTGCCGTATGCGCCATCAGTTTTTTTCTGCTTCATCCGAATATTGAGTTTTACAAAGTAACCGCCTATGCCGAAAAAGCATTACAGGAAAGCGGTTTTATTCAACTCAACAAATCCATCATCGAAATTTTCAAGCTTGGTCAGTTTACACGCGAAAATGTTTTTGAATCGAACACCGGCTTGGGCATTATGCGGTTTATTGCGTTCGCTTACACTTACCATTACCTCAACTGGTTTTCAAAAACACAGGTTATTAAATGGCACGAAGTACCCAAAAATCAGCTGGCGTTTATTGTTGTGTTGTGGATTCTGTCGGTGGCGTTGTATGCTTACGATTACTACATTGGTTTGGTAGCACTTTACTTTCTAAGCATGTTGCATGTGCTGCTGGAGTTTCCGCTTAACTACCGCTCCGTTATAGGAATTGGTGAAGAAATAGGTGCCTTAGCGGGTTGGAAAAAATCTGCCGCTAAAAACGGATAGCTCCTTTCCTCATTTCCGAAAGTTTACTTGCCTGCTGTTAATGTTTCATTAACTTCATTTTAAAGTTACACTAATGAAACATTCTGTTTTACTTCTGTTTGCTGCGCTAAGTGTTGCCTTGTGCGGTTGCAAAAAATACGAAACCAAAATTACCGACAAAGGTTTTGATAACGGACCTACCGATAGTTTAAAGATGAACGAAATTCAAATTATTGCCAGCCACAATAGTTATCATTTAAAAACTGATGAAACGGTTTTTAACTGGTTAAAGAGTTTAGATTCATTGGGAGTGCTTCCGTCCAGTTTAGACCCCGATGAAATTGACTACACACACGAAACGTACGAAAACCAGTTTAACCTTTACAACGTACGCGGTTTGGAAATTGATATTTACAACGATCCCACAGGTGGTCAATACTACTACCAAATGGGGCGCTTTTTGGCAGGCGGCAGTGCCGATTCGCACAACCCCGATTTGAATTTGCCGGGCTTCAAAGTCATTCACCTGGTTGACTTCGATTTTAATTCGCACCATACCACCTTTAAGCAAACATTGCAGACAATTTACAATTGGAGCGTGGCGCACCCCAATCATCTTCCCCTTTTTATAAATGTAGAAACCAACGAAGAAACGGTTGCTGCAGCTTTGCCCGCGGCTAATCTTACTCAATCTATCCCGTACGATAATAGTGCTGCCGATTTAATAGATGAAGAAATTAAAAGCGTGTTTGGCAACGATTTAAAAAAGGTAATAACGCCCGATAAAATTCGCGGCAACTTTACCACTTTGCGCGAAGCGGTGCTGGCGGGTAATTGGCTAACACTTGCTCAAGCGCGAAATAAAGTGGTATTTATTATGCAGGGGGCTGCCGAATCTTACTACAAAGCAGGTCATCCATCCTTACAGGGCAGAGCCATGTTTGTGTATGCCAACCCAAATTCCGATGAAGCGGCTTTTGTAATTCTGAATAGTGCGAAAGGAAGCAAAACCACTATTCAACAGCGCGTGCAGGAAGGGTTTATTGTTCGCACACGAAGCGATGCCGGCACCACGCAGGCACGCAATGGCGATTACAGCAGTATGGATGCCGCCTTTGAAAGCGGAGCGCAAATAATTTCCACCGATTATTACCGCCCCGATGCCCGGGCGGGAACCACCGGTTGGACAGATTACAAAGTGCAATTTCCCAACGGAGAGTTAGCTCGCATTAACCCTGTATCGGCTGCCGGAAAACTCGATTTGGGAAAGATTAAGGAGTAAACCTGCTATGTTGTCCGCCTAAACAACTTTTTACCCAAAACCGGCATCTGTAAAAGCAGATATTTGTTTGATTTCGCGAAATGCTATTTTTATCTACTTTTAGTTTTCTAAAATTGCCTTCATGAGGAAAATTTACCTTGCAGTACTTGTTGCCCTGTTCAGATTGCACGCTTTTGCACAGGATATTCACTTTTCGCAGTATTACGCTTCGCCCCTAACACTTAACCCTGCATTAACTGCAAACATTAACGGAGTTTTTCGTGCTAATTTTAATTATCGCAATCAATGGTTTACCATTCCGGTTCTTAATTCGGTAGCACCTTATCAAACTTATCAGGCTTCGGTTGATGCCCCTATTTTGAGAGAACGATTAGGAAATGACGGCTTCGGCTTTGGCGGCACATTTTATGCCGACCGTGCAGGCGATGGCGCCCTTACCACTTACAGCGGCATGGTTTCTATTGCTTATCACAAAGCGGTTGATCGCTATGGCAGAGGAAGAGTTTCATTGGGGCTTCAGGCAGGTGTGGTTTCTAAGCAGGTAAAAATTTCCGATTTAATTTTTGAAAGTCAGTTAGACAATTTCGGATGGAACCCGGCACTGAGCAACGGTGAGAATTTTACCAATAGAAATATCCTTTATCCCGATGTAAATGTGGGTGCTATGTGGACACACGCACCTAAAGAAATGTGGCGTTACTATTTGGGTTTTTCCATGAATCACTTATCGCGCCCCAAAGAATCGTTTTTGGGCGATGCACGCAACCGCCTCAACTACCGCTACAACGTACAGGCGGGCATGGAAATATTTTTAGACAACAATTACGATTTCAGCATATCACCCACTTTCCTTTTTATGATGCAGTCGAATGCTCAACAGTATAACTTCGGGTTGGGTGTTAACTATTGGGTAAATGACGATGTTGCCATTTTTGGCGGTGGATTTTACCGTGTAATGGATGCCGTAATTTTTAATTTAGGTGTAGAGTTTTACAACACGCGCGTTGGTTTAAGTTACGACATTAACCACTCCGGCTTAAAAGCCGCCAGCCGTGCACAAGGTGCAGTGGAAGTTTCGCTGGTGTATGTATTTAAAAAAGAGCGCCCCCGTTCCATTCAAAACGAAAAGTACTGCCCTTACTTCTAACCATGGAGGAAAGGGAATAGATAATTGGAGAAAAGCGTCTTTGTAACAGAAGGTGCTTTTTTTAGTTTTAGTTCAACCATTTGCCGCTATTTTTCATCTTGCTACTGATTAGTTTAAAATGAAACACCTTTACTTTCAAAAAAACGCGTTTGCTCTTTTATGTCTTTTATTAGCGCTAAATAGTATTGCTCAGCCGGGCTGCCCTTCTATAAGTGCAGGCAGCAATGTAACCCTGCCTTGTGGAACAACCTGCACTAATTTAACTGCAACCTATTTTCAGGCTGGTAATACCACTACTTACACCGTAAGTCAAATACCGTACACGCCATTTTCATATACCGGAGGCACCTCGGTACTGGTTAATCAAGACGATATTTGGAGTTGCCCTATTTCGTTGCCCTTCACGTTTTGCTATTTCGGCCAATCTTATAATCAATTTGTAATTGGGGCTAATGCCGTTGTTTCGTTTACGCCTAAAGGAACTTGTGTTCCACCGTTGTTTTATCCAAGCTGCACATGGCCCATTAATGCGGCTATCCCTTCCGCATTACCAACGGATATGCAGAATACCATTATGGCACCCTGGCACGATATTGACCCCAGTGTAGGTTCGGGCACCATCAAATACCAGGTTATTGGCACAGCTCCATGTCGCATTTTGGTGGTTAGTTGGTACAATATTCCCATGTTTAGTTCATCGTGTAACAATTTGATAGCTACATCGCAGGTGGCACTGTACGAAACCACCAATGTGATTGAAATGTATATTGCCAATAAGCCTTCGTGCCCCACATGGAATTCGGGTTATGCCATACAGGGCATACAAAACCAAAACGGAACAGTAGCTTATACCGTTCCCGGAAGAAATTACCCTACGGTTTGGACCGCCCAAAATGATGCGCGTAGATTTACCCCCAGTGGACCATCTATAGTAAGTGTTCAATGGCTGCAAGGCGGTACTCAAATTTCAAACACGGCAACCGTGCAGGTTTGCCCTACAGCACCTACTACCTATACTGCACAGGCCACTTATACCCCCTGCACCGGTGGAACACCCGTGGTGGTGAGCAGCAATGTAACCGTATCGCCCGGAGGATCGCTTAATGCAAGTATAGCTTCATCGCAAAATGTAACCTGTTTTGGCGGCAACAATGGCTCCGCTACAGCTTCTGTTAGCGGAGGAGTTGCTCCGGTAAATTACGGCTGGTCAACCGGAAGCAGCAACTTAACCATCAATAACCTTACACAAGGTACTTACACCTTCACGGCATCGGACGGAACAGGCTGCACAACTACCAATTCGGTTACCATTACCCAACCAACACAGATAACCTTTAATGCGCCAACTATTCAGAACATTGGCTGCGACCCGAGCGTTTTAGGTTCTATTACGGCTAACCCCACAGGCGGAAATCCGCCTTATACCTATTCATGGACAAAACAACCCGGTGGGCAAACCTATACGGGGCAAACCATCAGCAATCTTCAGGCGGCAACATATAATGTTACTGTTACCGATAACAGCAACTGCACAGGCACTGCCACTTATTCGGTTACGCAGGTACAGCAGTTGAATTTTTCGTTGTCATCAACCAATGTAAGTTGTAACGGAGGAAACAATGGAACAGCCACTGCCACTGTTTCATCGGGCACACCACCTTATCAGTATAATTGGAACAACACGGGTAATGTTCCGAACAATACGGCAACCGGATTGAGTGCAGGCACAACCACAGTTACAGTTTCCGATGCCAACTGTACGGCAAGTGCAACGATTAGCCTTTCGCAACCCGCTGCATTGCAATTGAATCCACCCGTAATTCAAAACATAAGTTGCGGAACAGGTACCGGTTCAATTACAGCGAGTGCAACGGGTGGAACAGGCACGCTCACCTACTCGTGGACGAAACTGTCAAACGGGCAAACTTATTCGGGTGCTTCAATTTCTAATCTTACAGCCGACACCTATAATCTTACGGTTACAGATAATAACAACTGCACTGTTACGGCAAGTTATCAGGTAACTCAGAACGCAGGTGTTGCCTTTACACAAAGTTCAACCAATGTAACCTGCTTTGGTGCCAATGACGGAACCGCAACCATTACCATTACAGGCGGAACACCGCCTTACCAGTACAACTGGAACGGAACAGGAAATACGCCCAATGCATCGCTGAGCAACTTAGGTGCCGGAACGGTAAACGTTACCATTACCGATGCCAACTGTAGCGCCACAGCAACATTTACTATTACCGAGCCGCCTGCTTTAACGGTTGCACTGCAAAACCAAACCAACGTTACCTGCTTTGGCGGAAACAACGGAAGCCTTACCGTTAGTGCCAGTGGTGGCAGCGGTACTTTTTCCTATCAATGGAGCAACGGAGCAACCGGAAGTACCGCATCAAACTTAACGGCAAACACCTACACCGTAATAGTTAACGATGGTGCCTGCACCGTTTCGGATTCTTATACTATTACCCAAGCAGCACAGTTAGTGTTAAACCAACCTAACATACAGCATGTAGGTTGCACAGGTGCTACCACCGGCTCTATTACCGCCAATGCAAGCGGTGGCACTCCGGGTTATACGTATAATTGGGTACAACAGTCGAACGGTCAAACATACACAGGGCAAACAATTACTAACCTGAATGGCGATACCTACAACTTAACCGTAACCGATAATTCGGGATGTACCGTAAGCAACAACTACCAACTTATTCAGGTTACTCCGCTTTCGTTCAGCACATCATTCAGCAATGTATCGTGCAATGGCGGAAATGATGGCGCTGCAATTGTTACCGTAAACACCGGCACAGCACCTTATCAGTATAACTGGAACGGCTCAGGTAATTCGCCAAACAGTTCATTAACCGGATTAAGTGCGGGCATTGTAAATGTTACCGTTACCGATGTAAACTGCAGCGGCACAGCTACTTTTACTATTACGGAACCCACAGCTTTGGTTATCAATCTGATTAACCAAACTAATGTTTCCTGCTCGGGAGCAAACGATGGTTCGTTAACCGTAGCCGCCAGCGGTGGAACTCCGGGCGCAGCGGGAACCGGTTATACTTATGCATGGAGCAACGGGCAAACCGGTGCAAGTGCTACAAACTTAGGAGCTAATTCCTATACCGTGGTAGTAGCCGATGGAAATTCGTGTACTGCTTCGCAAACCTACACCATTGTGCAGGCAACACCGCTTACTGTTTCAATTACCGGCACCGATGCTACTTGCTATCAGGGGGCTAACGGCTCTGCCAATGCGGTGGCAACAGGCGGTGTAACACCTTATGATTACTTATGGAATGATGGGCAAACTACGGCTGCCGCTGTTGCTTTAACCGGTGGTACTTACAGTTGCATTGTATCCGATGTAAACGGCTGTACGGCTTCTTCTTCCATACTTATTAACGAACCGCCCGATTTAGTGATTAACACACAAACTACGGCAGTATTATGTGCAGGCGATGAAAACGGAACCATCACCGTTTTTGCCGTTGGCGGAACTTCTCCTTACAGTTATTCAGCTACATTAGACTTCGCCAACTTTGTGTTTGCTACCAATGGCATAATTCAGGATTTAGCTCCGGGCAGCTATTCGGTAATTGTATCGGATAATAACGGATGCACAAAAACGGTGGTAGCTGTTGTGCCCGATGCTGCGACCGATGCCTTTACTATTACTACCGATTCCACATCTTGCTATGGACCTAATTTTAACGATGGAGCGATACATGTTGTGCCTACAACAGCTTTGAATGCTCCGTTTCAGTATTCGGTTGACGGAGGCTTTCAGCAGTTTTCGGGCGATTTTTATTTTCTTTCGGCAGGCACACACAGCATTACCGTAACAAATGCCAACGGTTGTATTACAACGCTTCAGGCAGTTGTACATCAACCACTACCAATTATAGCACAGGTAACGCCCGATTCGCTTATTCTGGCTTTAGGAGCATCGGGACAAGTGTTGGTTACCTACCAAAACGCAAGCAATGTTAACTATAACTGGAATCCGCCAACGGGCCTTAGTTGCAGCGATTGCGCCAATCCGACTGTATTGGTGTACGGCAGAAACAATTACACCGTAACGGTAAGTTCGCAGGCAAATGCCGCTTGCTATGCTACAGCAACTTTATTGGTAGATGTATTGCCGGAGTTGCCCATCTACATCCCCAACACATTTACTCCGAACGGTGACGGCAATAACGATGTTTTCCAAATTTACGGGCAAGGCATTAAAACCATTGATTTAAAAATATTTAACCGCTGGGGCGAGTTAGTTTACAAATCAAACAATCAGTTTGACGGCTGGGACGGCACTTACAAAAACCAACTGCAACTGCCGCAGGTGTTTACTTACCATGCCGAAATAATTTTTCTGAACAATAAGAAAATTGAAAAGGCAGGCAGCGTTACCTTGGTGAGGTAGTATTGTTTTTGCTTATCCCCTTCTCTACTCTGAAAATAGTTTATGGAAACACGAAACTGTGCGTATCTTACAGTTCACATTTGTTAACCCAAAACTACCAACTATGTTTTTCAGAGTAAACCACGCCATTTCAAACCCGGGCGAATTTTGGGCACGGGCACAAGCCTCTTTACCTAATCTTCCCGAAGGCATTAAAATACACGGGGTATTTCCAAACGAAACAATGGACATTGCCACCTGTATTTGGGAAGCGGAATCCGAGCAGCAAATCAAAGAGTATTTAGAAGGAAAAACGGGCGATGTGAGCCAAAACGATTACATGGCAATAAACACCGCCAACGCCATGGGTTTACCGGGTAAATAATAAGCAGATAGAATTTCGTTTGATTTTTTCGGTTATTAAACACATATTTGCACCGCATTCATGATTGGAAGAGGGGACGAGAGTCCCCTCTCGCTTTTTCATGAAGCGTTTATTCAAATTTCCTTCTCCTGTTGGAGAAGGTGCTCTCACCACAGGTGGGGCGGATGTGGTATGGACATTGAAACTCTAAAAAGCCGTATTGGCGAATGGTTAAACCCCTTACTGGAAGAAAGAAACTTTTTTCTGGTGGATGTAAAAGTTTCGATGGGAAAGAAAATAGAGGTGTATGTGGACAGCGATGAAGGCATCCACATTGACGACTGTGCGGTTGTTTCGCGCTTTTTGGAAAGGCACCTTGATGGAAGCGGGTTAGTGCCCGACAACTACATACTGGAAGTTTCATCGCCCGGTATGAGCAATCCGTTGCGGGTTCCGCGCCAATATAAAAAGCGCATTGGCAGAAAACTGGAAGTGATAAAAACCAACGGTGAAAAAATTGAAGCGCAACTGACCGAAGCCGATGATGAAAAAATAAAACTGGTAGAAACCATACAAGAAAAGAAGAACAAGAAAAATAAAGAAGCTGCACCGGAGCCGAAACAGTACGAGGTAAAGTATGCCGACATTAAAAGAGCAACACTGGTTTTCAGCTTTTAAAAAGTAAACAACTAAAATCCATACATCTTCAAAACGAAAAATCAAACATCATGAACAGTCTGGAACTGATAGACTCCTTTAGCGAGTTCAAGCAAATGAAAAACATCGACCGCCCTACAATGATGAAGGTGCTCGAAGACGTTTTCAGAACCCTGCTGCGTAAAAAATACGGAGACGTTGACAATTTCGACATTATCGTTAACACCGATAAAGGCGACCTTGAAATTTGGCACAGGCGCGAAATTGTGGAAGATGATGCCGTTGAAAATCCGATAACTCAAATTGGCATTACCGAAGCCAAACAAATAGAAGAGGACTTTGACATTGGCGAAGAAACCTACGAGAAAATTGAACTGGAAAGTTTCGGACGCAGAGCCATTTTGGCTGCGCGCCAAACACTGGCTTCGCGCGTGGGCGATTTGGAAAAAGATGAAGTTTTCAAAAAATACAAAGAGCGCGTAGGCGAAATTGTTTCAGCCGAAGTATATCAGGTTTGGAAAAAAGAAATTTTGTTGTTGGACGAAGAAGGCAACGAATTGTTGCTGCCCAAAAGCGAACAAATACGCAGCGACTTTTTTAAGAAAGGAGAAACCGTGCGTGCAGTAATTGCCCGCGTGGAACTGAAAAACGGAACCCCTTACATTATTCTTTCTCGTACCGACAATGCTTTCCTTGCCAAGTTGATGGAACAGGAAGTACCCGAAATTTTTGATGGGCTGATTGTTATCCGCAACATTGTGCGCGAACCGGGCGAAAAAGCTAAAGTGGTAGTTGAATCGTTCGATGACCGCATTGACCCGGTAGGTGCTTGCGTGGGCGTAAAAGGTTCACGCATTCACGGCATTGTGCGCGAGTTGAAAAACGAGAACATTGACATTATTAACCACACCAACAATCTTTCGCTGATGGTGCAGCGCGCGTTGGCTCCTGCTAAAATCAACTCTATTGATATTAACCAGGAAAAGAAACGCATTTCTGTTTACCTCGAACCCGATCAGGTTTCGCTCGCAATTGGTAAGCGTGGTGTAAATATTAAACTCGCCAGCCGTTTGGTAGGTTTTGAAATTGATGTTTACCGCGAAAACGATGAGGGAGAGGAAGAAGAATACGATATTGAACTCGATGAATTTGCAGATGAAATTGAAGGCTGGATGATTGACGAGTTGAAAAAAATAGGCTGCGATACCGCCAAGAGTGTGCTGGCATTAAGCGATGATGAATTGGTACGCAGAACTGATCTTGAAGAGGAAACTATCAAAGAGATCAGAAAGATACTCGAGAGCGAGTTTCAGGATGAATAATGTGCAAGCATTACAGTCATGAAACAGGTAATAAATAACGATTTGTAATTGGCAGTTGGCGGTTGGTGAAAACCCGCTGACCGCCAATACCGATATACAAACAAATAAAGCAATGGCAGAAGTAAAAGCATTACGATTAGCAAAGGCAGGAGCCACTTACAATGTTTCGCAGGAACACATTCTGGAAGCACTGAAAAAGGCAAAATTTGCCCTTACCGGTAACCCCAACGAAAAACTGACGGCTGAAATGATTGCCGTACTGGACAAGGAGTTCGGAACGGATAAAAACATTAAACAACAGGCCGACAGCACCAAGCTGGACAAAACAAAACCCGAAACGGTTGTAATGCAGGAAGATGTTGCCACCACGCATCATCCTAAAAAAGAAGAAGAGGAAAAAGACATTCTTATTACCAGCAACATTCTGCATAAAGAAGAAGTGATTGCTGCCGAAAAAGTGAAGTTGGATGGCCCGAAAGTATTGGGCACCGTTGACTTAAATGCCGGAAAGAAAACCAAGAAGAAAGAAGAACCGGTTGCACCCGTTGAAGAAGTACAGGAAAAACCTGCCAAAAAGAAAAAACCGGAACCCGAGCCGGAACCCGAAGTAAAACACGAAACACAATACCAGAAGTTAGAAGGTCCTAAGGTTCTCGGAAAAATTGAAATAAAGCAGGAGCCGGTTAAAAAGAAAGAAGAACCCAAAACCGATGCGGACGGTGAAAAGAAAAAGCGCGAACGCAAACTGGTTAAGAAAAAAGAAAGAGCTGCACCGGTTGCTGGCGATACGTACTACGATAAAAAAGTAGAAAACTTCCAGCGCAAGCGCAACGAAAAAGGAAAACCTGAACAAACTGCCGCCCCTGCCGAAATAACCGAGAAGGAGATTGAAGACAAAATCAAAGCCACTATGGCTAAGATTCAGGCGCAAACTTCGAAGAGCGACCGTTCAAAACTGCGTAGAGAGAAACGCGAAACCGCTCAGGAAAAACTTGCAGCCGAGCAGGCACAAACCGCTTCGGGCAAACTTAAGGTTACCGAGTTTATGACAGTGAGCGAACTCGCCAGCCTTATGAACGTTCCTCCGGTGCAGGTTATTCAAACTTGTATGCAGTTGGGCGTAATGGTTTCCATTAACCAACGCTTGGATGCCGAAATTTTGGAGTTAGTGGCAGGCGAGCACGGGTTTGAAGTGGAGTTTCAATCGGCAGAAGAAACAACTGCTTTTGTTGAAGAAGAAACAGATAAACCCGAAGATTTAAAACCACGCGCGCCCATTGTTACTATTATGGGTCACGTTGACCACGGTAAAACATCGTTGTTGGATTACATCCGAAAAACAAATGTGGTTTCGAAAGAAGCCGGTGGTATTACCCAACACATTGGCGCATACGAAGTAACCACTGCAAGCGGAAGAGAGATTACGTTTTTGGATACCCCCGGCCACGAAGCGTTTACCGCCATGCGTGCACGCGGTGCAAAAGTTACCGATGTTGCCGTAATTGTAATTGCTGCCGATGATGCGGTGATGCCGCAAACAAAAGAAGCCATTAACCACGCGCAAAGCGCAGGCGTGCCCATGATTTTTGCCTTCAACAAAATTGATAAGGACGGAGCCAATGCCGATAAAATTCGCGAACAGTTGGCAAACATGAATTTGCTGGTAGAAGAATGGGGTGGTAAATATCAAAGTCAGGAAATTTCGGCCAAAAAGGGATTGAACATTGATGCGCTGCTCGATAAAATTTTGATTGAAGCCGATTTACTTGAACTGAAAGCCAACCCAAATAAACCGGCCATAGGCTCGGTAATTGAAGCTACACTCGATAAAGGACGCGGCTACACGGCTACGCTTCTTGTGCAGTCGGGAACATTAAACAAAGGCGATATTTTGGTTTGCGGACCTTATATGGGTCGCGTAAAGGCAATGTTCGACCACACCGGTGCCAGAATTGAAAAAGCCGGACCTTCTACTCCTGTTCAAATTCTTGGTTTAAGCGGTGCCCCGCAAGCGGGTGAAAAATTTAAGGTGTTCGATAACGAACAGGATGCAAAAGAACTCGCCAACAAACGCGCACAGTTAGAACGCGAAACAGGCATACGCACCAAAAAGCACATTACGCTCGATGAAATAGGCAGACGCTTGGCATTGGGCAACTTTAAAGAACTCAACCTCATTATTAAAGGTGATGTGGACGGCTCGGTAGAAGCGTTGACCGATTCGTTGATGAAACTTTCAACCGAAGAAGTGCAGGTGAAAGTAATTCACAAAGGCGTTGGGCAAATTTCCGAAGCGGATGTGTTGCTGGCAACAGCTTCCGATGCAATTATCATCGGCTTTAATGTTCGTCCTTCGCAAAACGCGAAAAAGATTGCCGAAACCGAAAACATCGAAATCAAACTTTACTCTATTATCTACAACGCCATTGAAGATATTAAGAGTGCAATGGAAGGTTTATTGGAGCCTAAGATTGAAGAAAAAATTATCGGTAACGTGGATGTGCGCGAAACCTTCCATGTATCGAAAGTGGGAACCATTGCCGGTTGCTTTGTGCGCGAAGGAAGAATTTTGCGCTCTTCCAAAATCCGCATTATCCGCGATGGCATTGTAATTCACAACGGTGTGCTGGCTTCGCTGAAACGTTTTAAAGACGATGCCAAAGAAGTGGTAAGCGGCTTGGATTGCGGTGTGCAGATAAAAGACTTTCAGGATATTAAAACAGGCGACACTATTGAGGTGTATGAAGAAGTAGAAGTGCAACGTAAACTGTAAAAGCATTGCGTTTTTACGCTCCGCTTAGTTTCCGGCTAATCCGTTTCCATACTTGTTTTGCTATGTAAACAAGATTGAATCTTTCGCCAAAGTTGTTCATTTGCGAAATCTGAAAATAGATTTTGAAGTTGAAGAAACTTCCGCGCGGTGGTAACTGGTAACGTCCGTTTACCCGCAGCGTACCACCGCCCCACAAATACTTAAAACAATAATTAAGTGCATCTGCCGAAAGAGCAATATCGCAGTTATCAGCCGCCATTTCGCTCTTTTGTAAACCGGTCTTCAGCGAAAAAATGTACGATGCCGCATAATCGGTAATGTAAATGCGGGTGGGTTTCAGCAGTTGAATGAAAAACGAATTGAACTTCAGTAAATCATCGGCAAACTTTTTTGCGTTCAATGTTAGTTCATCTTCCGCCACAATTTTTGTTTCTGCCAATGGCGGATTAGCCATAATTGCGTTCCAGTCGGCAATGTAGCGTTCAATAGCGGGAATGCTGTTGTAACCCTTACTGCCTGCCTTCCATACATCGCCCGGATACATAACAACAGGCGTAGCTTTAGTATGCTGTTTTATGAAATCGAAAATGAAATCAATTTTTTTTGCTCCGTCATTCAGGTAAAAGTTTTCGCGGTGGCAAAACCAGATAAAACTGGCAAAGGGCACAATGTATTCGGGCTGAACAATGCGGTTTTGCCGAAGTATTTCCTGTAATTTTTCTTCGGCAATTCGTTTGCGTGTGGCATGGTCGTCTTTATTGCCTGCCCAATTAGCATACGAGAACTGCGTAAACAGCACATCGGTTTTTCCGGCAATTTGCTTTATGTGTTCCACCTGCCGGTCGTTTTCCATTACGCAATCGTTCAGATTAAGCAGGGTACAATCTTGCGTGCGAATACAAATCCACGAATCGCCATCGCTGTGCGGTTTATTGTAAACCGAAATTGCATCGCTTAAAGCAACCCACTCCGGCTTTAACTCCACCACATTGCCGAATCCCATTTTCTTGCATAGCTCTACTACTTTTTTGTCTAGCGTTTCCTGATACAACACCGTTATTCGCTTGCGGTACTGCATAGGAATTTTGCTGAGTACCGGTGGGCTGAAATGGTCAGGGTGTTCGTGCGAAAACCAAATGTGTGTAATGTCTTTAAAGTCTTCGTATGTAAACTTCGTTCTGCTTACATGTGCCCATCCTTCGTAAAAAGCATAGCCTTCCAACCAAGGGTCAATCAACAACCGGATATTGCCTTCCTGTACTACGAACGAAGCATGGTTTACAAATTCTATTTGCATAGCGTGGATTACAATGCTAAAAATTAAAACAGAATTCGGTGTATGAATTGTTTGAAACTTTACTGCCTGTCATTTTTATATTTATAGCTGTATGAATTGGGAGATGCTTCTTTTTGTGCCTGCGCTGGCAGTATTGCTTTTTTCCGCGCGTTTGTTTACACGCTCGGCAGTGTTGCTTGGCGCGTGGATGCGCTTACCCGAGTTTGTTATTGGAATTTTTATTGTAGGCATCGGCACTTCCTTGCCGGAACTGATTTCGGGCGTGCTGGCAGTATTAAAAGGAAGTTCGGAGATAATTCCCGGCAATGTAATTGGTGCCAACATTGCCAATTTGCTGATGGTTACCGGTTTTGCCGTTGCTATTAACCGCAAACCCATTACGCTCGGCAGCAGCTACATAAATATTGACCTGCACTTTATGTTAGGCGGATTTTTTGTGTTGTTTCTGATAGCGCACGATGGGCAGATTACTTTCAGCGAAGGTTTTTTCGGACTGGTAATTTTTGTGTTGTATAGTGTGTTTCTGATAAGAGGCGGTGAGGAAAATCCGAAAGCTTCAACAGATGTAAGTGTTACCTCATTTCCTAAAAAAGCAGTTGCTTTATTGTTGGGGGCTGCCGTGGGTATTTATTTTGGAGCTGAATACACAGTACGCTCTATTGGAGCCATTGCCGTTGCATTGCAAATTCCTCCTGCAATAATTGCATTAACGGTTTTATCGCTTGGCACTACCTTACCCGAGTTAGTAGTAAATATTTCAGCCATTCGCGATGGCAAGGCTGAAATGGCAATAGGCAATATTTTAGGCTCTTGCGTGTTCAACACACTGGTAATACCGGGAGTTACTTCGGCTGTGGGTGTAATTACCGTTCCTGTGGCATTAGTTAGTTTCTCGCTGCCCGTAATGGGGGCAGCAGGTATTTTCTTTTACTTGATTACACAGGACAAAAAAATTTCGGTTTGGGAAGGATTGATGTTCGTGTTCATTTATCTGTTGTTTTTGATGAAAACCGCTGTCGGTTAATTCATTTTCATAAATAATATGGATGCCTTTGAAGTAGCAAACAACGAAGCGGTAAAAATTGCAGGCATTGCCATTGCCGTAACTTTTGTGAGTTGCATTTTTATTGAATTTCTCCTCTCCAAAGTGCTGAAAAGAAATTATGCTTCTTCGCAGTATCTCATAATCAATCTATCGGTTGCCTTTCTGCAACAACTTACCGACTTACTCAACAAAGGAGTTTTTCTGTTTGCCTTTGTGTGGGTGCAACAACATTATTCGTTGCAAGATTTATTCGGGTGGAAGAAGATTGAAGCAGTGAATCCTTTTTCGCCATTCAATCCGTTGCAACTGTTCAACTATTTTTTGGTAATTGTAATTGCCGATTTCTGCCAGTATTGGTTACACCGTTTTTCGCATGAAATAAACATTATGTGGGCTGGGCATGTTACACATCATTCCAACAGCGAATACAACCTCAGCGTAGCCGTTAGGCAAAGCGCGGTAGAAGGAATTTACACCTGGGTGTTTTTTATGCCGCTGGCATTTTTCGGCATTCCGTGGCAACTATTTGTGCTGGCGTACTCGGTGAGTTTGCTTTGGCAGTTTTTGGTGCATACGCAATTCGTAAAGCGCTTAGGTTTTCTGGAAACATTTATGGCAACACCATCGCACCATCGCGTGCATCACGGCAAAAACGAACGCTATATCGATAAAAACTACGGGGCATTTTTTATTGTGTGGGATAAACTCTTCGGCACGTTTGAACCCGAAACCGAAAAAGTAGAATACGGCATTACACAACCGCTGCAAAACGAAAATCCGTTGTGGAGTAATGTGCACCATCATGCCGATATTTTGAAACGAGTTTGGAATGATGAATCAGTGAGCGGTAAAATGAAATGGCTTTTCGGAAAGCCTTCGGCTATTTACGGAAAAGAAAAAGTTACGGCATCGGCAACACAGTTTACGCCACAATCCGAGAAAGTAGTTTATGTGTTTATCAATTTTCTACTAACTGCCGTTGCAGGCTTTTTACTGATGAACACGATTGAGCAAACACGCAACCTTTGGCTTTATGCAGCAACAGCAGGAGGTGTATTTGTTTGCTTCAGTATTTATACGGCATTGCTGGAAAACAAAAAGTGGGCTGATTATGCAGAAGCAGCAAGATTGTGTGTGATGTTGGCGGGCGGTGTTGTTTTGATTGCAAACACAGAAAATTTATTGGGATGGGCAGTAACCGGTAGTGCAATCTGCTTCATTGTATTTACCTTGTTTATTGCTGCTAAATACAGAAGCTATTCAAGCGCCTTATAAACTCGCATCACTTTCTCTGCAAATATTTTATCGGTCATGGTTTGTGCGTGAACATATCCTTCGGCAACCATCTTGCTTCTGAGATTTTCATATTTCAATACCAACAAAATTTTTTCGGCAATATCTTCGGCAGAAAGCGGATTGACAAGCAATGAACTTTTTCCTGCGGCTTCTTCAATCGCATTGTCTTTAGTAGTAATAACCGGAATTTTGGAAAACAATGCTTCTAAAACCGGAGCGCCAAAGCCCTCGAACAAACTCGGAAACACAAACACACTTGCCGCTTGGTAAACTGACGGTAAATCTTCGTTGCTGATATTGGAAACAATGCGAACCCGCTGTTGCAGATTTTTGTCAGCAATCAATTGTTCAATTTCTTTTCGGTTGCTGCCGCTGTTGCCTGCCAATACCAAATCTTCTTCTATTTTATCTTTAATTCTGTCGAAAGCCTCAATCAGTGTTTGTTGATTTTTGCGCGGAAAAAAGGAGCCGACATTCAGTATGTACTCCCTCGGCAGATTGTATTTCTGCGTAACGATCGATGACCGATGACCGATGACTGGTGCTTGAAAGGCAGTATCAACACTTGGGTAAATTACCGTAATTTTTTTTTCCGGTACTTTGTAAAACTCTATCAGGTCGCGCTTGGTTTCTTGGCTAACGGCAATAATGTGGTCGGCATGTTTGGCAGCATAACGGGTTTTCAGTTCGTATATCTGCCGGTCGAAAAACGGATACTGTGCTTTGTGTTTCAGAAAAATAAGGTCGTGAATGGTAACGACCTTGCGAATGCCCGGTAACAAACGACCAAACGGAATTTCGTTACTGAGACCGTGATAAACATCTATGCGTTTGTTTAGCAAACTGCTCTTTATGCCAAACGAACGCCAAAGCGAATGAAACGCCTTTTGAAATTTTGTTTCCGGAAAATGAAGTTTAAAATTGCCATGTAACTGGTGAAAAAACTCATCCTGTGCTTTTGGCGAAAACAGATGATACTCGTGCTCCGGAAAATCGCGCATCAGCGCATTGAGCAAAATGCGCGCATGATTCCCCAAGCCGGTGGCATTATTTAAAGCACGTTTAGCATCAAATCCAATTTTCATAACCTCACTCGCAAATATTTCAGTTTAAGCGCCCGAAAATATTTCAGAAACACTTCGCGGCTTTGGTGATAGCAAATAAACAATCCGGTTGCCCCTTCGGTAAACCCGAGTTTAAAAATGTAGTTGCGAATAAACTTAAACGGTGCACTAAACATCATTTTGAAGAAAAGAAAAACCGCACGCTCCACTTTTAAATGTTGTGCACTTATGTCTGCAAATTTTTCCCGCTGTTGCAAGAACGATTCGCGGGTTGGATACGTGTAATGCAGTAAATCGCCTTTTAAATGCTTGATGGAACATCTTTTTTCGAGTTCGAACTTATCGTGCGGGTTTATTCCTTTCCACTCGCCTTTAGTGCGGTTCCACAAACGGAGTTTAGTGTCCGGATACCAGCCGCAGGTTTTTATCGGCTTGCCGCAAAAAAAATTAAGGCGATTTATGGTATAACCGTCCGCATCCAAATTTTTATGGAGCGATAACAGCGATTGCTTCAGGTCATTGCTTAATGCTTCATCGGCATCTAAGGAAAGCACATATTCATGTGCGGCATTTTCTTTCGCCCAATTTTTTTGTTGTATGTGCCCTTCGAATTTGTGTTGAACAACACGTGCACCCTTTTTAGTAGCAACTGCAACGGTATTGTCTGTAGAAAAAGAATCCACCACTAATACTTCATCTGCAATTTCTTTTACCGAATCAATACACCTTCCGATGTTTTCTTCTTCGTTGTAAGCAATGATAACTACCGAAAGTTTATGCGTCATGTTGAAAGCGGTTCAGCAGCAACAAAAGAAAGATAAGGTAAAAACCGGTTCCCATTTGTTCTTCGAGGGAGTGTTCGGTAAAAAACGAAGAGAAAAGCGAAAGGTAAAACACAACGGCAATCCACTGTTTATGCAAACCCGTTAACACAAACGGGTAAAAAAATGCGAACAGAAAAATCAGCAAACCTGCAATACCGGTGGTAGCCAACATCCACACAAACTGATTGTGCGGCAGTCTCCGGTTTTCGGGCGAAACGGAAGGGTAATCCCGTTCATAAAACTTCGCACATTCATTTTTTAAATCACCGGCTCCGGCTCCTAACAGTATATGTTCTTTCCAAATGTCTATACCCACTTTCATGGAAGCGAGCCGCATGGCATCGCTCTTGTTGTTTATTTCTCCCTTTTTATACTCGCCCAAATCGTAGCGCATGTAGTTTATTTTGTTGTGCAGGCTGGGAATAAACTGATACGCCAAATACGGAAGCAGGGCGATTGCCGCCATCAGCAAAACTCCCCACAGCCATTTTTTTTCGGCAATCAAAAAATGCACCACCATAAAACACAAGCCGAGATACAAGGCAAGCAATCCGCTTCGCACACTTAGTATATGCAGCGCAACAAAAACAAAGGCAGCACAAAAAATCTGCAAATATTTTTCAGCACTGCTAAACAGATACATACGTTGCCGCAACAAATACAAACAACCAAAAAACGAAAAAGCCAGCATAAGCGAATAACGGATATGGCTGTACGGAATAGCAAGTGCATTTCCCCTCAAAAACGATTCGGTGATATGCCGGTAATCCTGGTAGTAGTTAAACAAAATAACCGTGGTGCTTACGAAAAACGTACCGATGAATACATACAAAACAGCAACAAAAGTTCTATCGCTCAGTTTTTTAATGCCTGCAAATGCCAAGGGCAAAAACAAATACGGCAGTTTAATCCGCACCCAATTCAGCCAGTCATTTTTATCTTCAGAATACAAGCCCGACACAAAAACAATCCAGAAAAAAAGCGATAACACCCACAACTCGTTTCGTTTAAAAAAGTTGTCGAAAAGTGTTTTAGGATGATTGCTGAAAACCGCTACCGCTACCATCCCAATCATGCCAATGCTTACCATGGCACGCGAACAAGTAAAGCCTATAAAAATAAGTGTGCAACACAGTGCAACTAACCGGTCGGCATATTTAACCGGAATAAAACCGGTATTGCAGTATTGCATTTCGCTATTCACTATTAACTATTCACTATTTTTCACCCGCAAACATACAAGAGTTGAACACTACCTATATCAGCGATTTTAAAACACTTGCCCGCAGTATTTCTGTTGTAGAAAATGAAGCGGAAGGTTTTGAAACTCTCTTGCAACAACTCCAACCCGGCAATATGCCGGTGATTGGTTTTACCGGACCTCCCGGTGCCGGCAAAAGCACGCTGTTAAACGCGGTAGTCGGCATTTTATTGGAGCAGGGTAAAAAAGTGGGATTGATTTTGGTAGACCCCTCTTCGCCTTTCAACTTTGGGGCATTGCTGGGCGACCGCCTCCGAATGACCACTCACTTCAACAACCCCAATTTATTTATTCGTTCACTTGCCACACGCGGATCGCTTGGCGGACTGAGCGACAAGATTATTGAGGTGTTGGAGGTAATGAAAAGCTATCCGTTCGATTACATTTTTGTGGAAACAGTGGGCGTAGGACAAAGTGAAGTGGAAATAGCCGGCTTAGCCGATACCACAGTGGTGGTGCTGGTTCCCGAATCGGGCGACAGCATACAGGCAATGAAAGCCGGACTGATGGAAATTGCCGACCTGTTTGTAATAAACAAAGCCGACCGTGCCGATGCCGATGCGTTGGTTAATTCATTGCAACACCAGTTGCAGATGAACGGCAAAGCCGATACACCGGTAATAAAAACAGTTGCTGTGGAAGTAAAGGGAGTGAACGAGATGATAGAGGAAATAGAACGCTTAAAAAAACACCCTGCCTCCGATAATCGCAGGCTACTACTCCTTACCGAAAAAGCTTTGCGACTTATTGCCGCAAAACGAATGAAGGATATTGACAAGGAAGCATTGCGTAACCAACTGAAAACCGCTTTGCAGCAAGCAAACTTTAATTTGTATGGCTTTGTACGAGGATTCTTTTAAAACAATCTGTTCTCATATTTTCCTTAACACTACTACCTTATATTCGCCACTCAATTCACTGAGTTATGCAGGCAATTATACCCGTAGCCGGAGCGGGAACCCGACTAAGACCTCTCACCTACACCCAGCCCAAGGCGCTGATTGCCGTGGCAGGCAAGCCCATTCTCTCGTTCATTATTGACGAACTGCTCGAAAACGGAGTAAACGATTTCATTTTCGTAATAGGCTACTTAGGCGAAAAAATCCGCGAGTTTGTCGAAAAGGAATATCCCCAACTCAACGCCCGCTTTGTTACGCAGGAAGAGCGCATAGGCTCGGCACATGCCATTTGGTGTGCCAAAGAGGAAATAAACCCCAACGAGCCTTTGGTAATTCACTTAGGCGATTCTATTGTAGATATTGACATCAAAAAAATTCTGGCAGAGGAACACTCTATCTTCTGTGTAAAAAAAGTAGAAGATCCGCGCGCATTTGGCGTGGCAGAAATAAACAGCGAAGGCGTGATTACCGGAGTAATTGAAAAGCCGCAGATTCCGCGCAGCAACATGGCGCTGGTGGGTTTTTATTTTGTAAAAGAAACCGCCTTGCTGCTCGAAGCGGTAAATGAACAAATTGAAAAAGGCGAAAAACTGCAAAATGAACTCTACCTTACCGAGTCGCTCATGAGTATGATTCGGAAAGGAGTAACCGTGAAAGCGTATAAAGTAGATAGCTGGTACGATGTAGGCAAAAAAGATATTCTGCTCGAAACAAACGCCATTCTGCTTCGCAAGCAAGGGGAGAAAGCAACCAACAAGGGCACATGCGAAAACGCCATTATCGTTCCGCCCGTAAGCATTTCGAAGGGAGCAATTATCCGCAACTCAATCATAGGCCCCAATGTATCGGTAGGCGAAAACTCCGAAATCAACTACAGCATCATTAAAAACTCCATCATCGGCTCTTTCAGCAAATTGGAAAACGTGGTGTTGCACGGCTCGCTCATCGGCAGCGACAGTTGTGTGGCAGGCTTAAGCCAAAGTTTAAATATTGGCGATAATACCGAGATTGATTTGAGAGGAGAGAAACAGTAACAAAATCTTTCCCCATAAATTGCAACAATAGAATGAGCAATAGAATCACACAACTTTTCGGAATAGAATACCCCATCATCCAAGCCGGTATGATTTGGTGCAGCGGTTGGGAACTGGCAAGTGCCGTAAGCAATGCGGGCGGATTGGGAATAATTGGAGCAGGAAGTATGTATCCCGATATTCTGCGCGAGCAAATTCGCAAATGCAAAGCAGCTACCCATAAACCTTTTGGCGTAAACGTTCCTTTGCTTTATCCCGACTTGGATAAACACATTGCCATTATTATTGAAGAAGGCGTAAAAGTGGTTTTTACCAGTGCAGGCAACCCCAAAACATGGACAAAGCATTTACAGCAACATGGCATTAAGGTGGTGCATGTGGTATCTTCTTCAAAGTTTGCGAAGAAAGTAGAAGAAGCCGGTTGCGATGCGGTAGTGTGCGAAGGTTTTGAAGCAGGCGGGCACAACGGACGCGAAGAAACCACCACTTTTGTTTTAATTCCGCAGGTGCGCGCAGCCACTAATCTTCCTTTAATTGCCGCAGGAGGAATTGCCACCGGCAGGGGCATGTTAGCCGCTATGGTGTTGGGTGCCGAAGGCGTGCAAATGGGAACCCGCTTTGTGGCAAGTATGGAATCATCCGGTCATCATAATTTTAAAAATGCCGTAGTAAATTTACAGGAAGGCGATACCCTGCTTTCCATGAAAAAAGTGGTTCCTGTTCGGCTGATTAAAAATGAATTTCAAAAACGCATTCAGGAAGCTGAAGACCGGGGCGCTACCAAAGAAGAACTGCAACAAATACTCGGACGTGCCCGTGCCAAAAAAGGAATGTTTGAAGGCGATATGAACGAAGGCGAACTGGAGATTGGGCAAATTGCTTCGTTTGTAAAAGAAATAAAACCCGCAGCAGAAATTGTGCGCGAAATATGGAACGAATTTTTGCAGGCTAAACAAGAAGTGGCAAATCTGTGATAGATGAAAAAGCAGTTGCTGTTTTTCTCCATCGTTTGTTTTTTCTTTTCCGCTTTCTCACAAAGCAACTATTGCATTCAGGGAAGATTTTCCGAAAACCTTTGTTTCGACAGCAGCGATATAAAAATTACTACTGCCGTTCCGTATGCAGTGGCAAAGCGATGGCCTTCTACAACTATCGATACTTTGAAGTTAGATGTGTTTGAGCCAACCCCGGCAACAGACACACTCAGCAAACGTCCGTTTATTTTACTCATACACGGTGGTGCTTTTATGGCGGGCAACCGTGCCGATATGCACTACCAATGTATGCAGTATGCGCGCAGAGGCTTTGTAGTGGCTACTATATCTTACAGGTTAGGATGGAATTGTGCCGCTACCGATTTGCTGGGCGTGTGCATTTTTTGCCAGGGCGAAAATTTTAAACTGAAAACCGCTACCTACCGTGCTGTGCAGGATGCGCGGGCGGCACTTCGTTACATGACTGCCAATGCCCATGCTTTTGGTATTGATACCTCATGGATTTTTATTGGTGGCGAAAGTGCCGGTTCTATTACTGCATTGCATACCGCCTTTTGGACTCAGGACGAAGCCGACACTTTTGCAAACTGGGCAAAAAACGATGTGGGCTTGTTGGACACAGCAGGAAACAGCCTTGCCAACACCTACACCATTAAAGCAGTAATTGATAACTGCGGTGCTGTTAGTCGCGATTCGGTGGTGCTCAATAATGGAAACATTCCCGTTATCAGTTTTCACGATGAAAACGATTGTGTGGTACCAACAGCAGTTGGGCAGGTAATCAGTTGCACTTGTCAGTCGTTTTTTTGGAGTTGGGGTTCATCGTCCATACACAGCATGATGAACAATGCAGGCATTTGCAACGAAATGAATTTGGTGCCGCTGTCGCTCAACCATTGCTCCTACCCTACATGGAATTTAGTGCGCCATGCAAGTTGTTTTCTGAAACGGCTAATGTGTAGCGAATGTGCCGGAGGTTTCAGCAACAACACTTCGGCAGCCGTAAGTTGCGATACGCTAAGCAAAGTAGTTTCCTCGCTGCCCAACATCAAGCTGAGCCGCGATGCGGAGTTGTTTTTCTTCCCGAATCCTACAACCGGAAAAGTAACATTCGATGTATCAAACTTTTTAAGCCAATCGCCTTTAAACATTAGCGTAACCGATGCAACCGGCAAGTTGACCGAGCAACACCACCACCTATCAGAACCTTTTTTTGTAACCGATGCCGCTTTGTATGCACAAGGTATTTACTTTGTGGCGGTCTATTCGGGTAACCGCTTATTAGCCAAATCAAAACTTATTGTTCAACCCTAAATAGCAATGACCTCAAAACCCACATCGTACCCAAAAGACAAAATCAAAATTGTGCTGCTCGAAAACATAAGCGATGCAGCCGTAGAAGAATTTAAAGAAGCCGGCTACGCCAACGTAAAAAAACTGAGCGGTGCACTCGAAGAAAAAGATTTAATCAACGAACTAAAGGATGTACACCTGCTGGGCATTCGCAGCAAAACACAGGTAACTGCCAAAGCGCTTGCTAAAGCAAACAAGTTGCTGGCAGTGGGTTGTTATTGCATTGGAGTAAATCAGGTTAACATGAAAGCAGCTACCGATAACGGAGTAGCGGTTTTCAATGCGCCTTATGCCAATACCCGCAGTGTGGCTGAATTGGTTATCGGTTTATCCATTATGCTCATCCGCAAAATTTCCGATAAAAACATGGCCATGCACAAAGGCATTTGGCAGAAAGATGCCAAAGGCAGTTACGAGTTGCGCGGCAAAACACTCGGCATTATCGGCTATGGCAACATCGGCTCGCAGGTGAGCGTACTGGCGGAGATGATGGGCATGCAAGTGTTGTATTACGATGTGGAGCCGAAACTTCCGCACGGCAATGCCAAGCAGGTTCGCACCTTAAAAGAGTTGATGAAGCGCTCCAACATTGTAACCGTGCATGTGCCCAGCGAGGCTTCTACAAAAGAAATGATTAACGAAACCCTGTTGAGTTATCTGCGAAAGGGAAGTTTGCTCATCAACTACTCGCGGGGCGATGTGGTGGATTTAAATGCGCTGAAAAGAAGTATTGAAAGCGGACAACTTGCCGGTGCCGCCATTGATGTTTTTCCCGAAGAACCCGAAAAAAACGGAGCGAAGTTTCACACCATTCTGCAAAACCTGCCCAACGTTATTCTCACCCCGCACATTGGCGGCTCTACCGAAGAAGCCCAACTGAACATCGGACTGGATGTAACCTCCAAAATGCTGAACTACTTAGAAAAAGGTGTAAGCACCGGCTCGCATTCGGTGCCTGCCCTCAATTTGCCCATGCAGGCTAAAACACACCGCCTGCTGCACATACACAAAAACGTGCCGGGCGTATTGGGCGAAATCAACTCTAAACTTTCATCGCACAACATCAACATACTTGGTCAGTATTTAAAAACCAACGATGAAATTGGCTATGTGGTGCTGGATGTTGACACCAACCTTTCAAAAGAAGCTTTTAAACTGTTGAAAGAAGTAAAGAGCACGATTAAGGTGAGAATGCTCTATTAAAACTTTAAAAAGGCGGTAAATGTGGCAACGTTTTCACACTTACAGCCGTAACCCGTTGTTGGACAACGCCCGGTGGAAAGTTTCTTTGTAAAATTGAAATGGCTATTTTTACCGTATTACATAAAACAATCACTATGAATAAATTTTTTACACTCCTGTTTTCGGCAGTTGCTCTTGTTGCTTCGGCACAGTCGCTTACCCCAACCGTAATTTCTTCCACCGGAGGTTTTTCCAGCAATGCCAACGGCAGTCTTTCTTATACCGTGGGCGAAATGACCATGGTGCAAACTTTCAGCGCAGGAGGCAACATACTTACACAAGGTTTCCAACAACCCAACGATTTAAGCGTAGGAATGCTCGATATTACCCGCGATGAGTTCGGCTCGTTTGTGGTATATCCCAATCCGGCAGTGGACAACCTGTGGTTTGGTTTTCAGTTTCCGGAAAGCGGCAGAGTTACCGTTAGCATTTTCGACATCTTAGGGCAAAAAGTAGCCGACATCTACTCCGGCAATTACGATAACGGCAAGGTGGTAGAGACAATGAATGTTTCCAACTACTCGGCAGGCGTGTATGTTATGTCGCTTAGCTTTACTTCCGAAAAAAGCAACCGCCACCATTTGGTAAGCAAGCAGTTTCAGGTTATTCACTAATTCAATCAACTGATTTTTTAAAATAGAAAGCAGAACCGGTGTTCCGCTTTTTTGTTTTTGCCCTACTGGGCGTAGGCTGCGCCTGCGTCCAACTAAGTAAGCAACATACTAGTTGCTGAAAAGTTTATACTCTTGGCGACAAACGCGCAACGATAGAATAGTAAGCGAAATAACGTTGTGCAAACTGGAAAATTTTCGGGTAGATAGCAACTAAAATCAACAATACAATTTGAGAACGTAACCATACAGAAAAAGTAACTTTGTGGGGAGAGATTACATAAGATAAAAGAGGATGAATTTAACAATTGAAAATATACTTTTGGTTGGATCGCTATTACTTTTTGCAAGCATCATTGTTGGCAAGACATCCTACAAATTTGGCGTTCCAACCTTATTGCGATTTTTGGCAATTGGAATGTTGGAAGGGTCTGACGGAATAGCGGGTTCAGACATTTAGTGCAACATTTGTTAACGAAAAACAGGACAAATGGGTGTAAAACCGTTTGGCTATTCTACACAAAAGCAAAAGAGAAGCAACGCATATCCACATACCTGCCCATAAGTGGCTTCACATTTGCTATTGCCCCTTTATCCAAAAGTTGTGTTCACAGGTATTACCATATGACCCCTGCACTTAAAATTTCACAACCTTTGTAGTAATTAGTTTTTCATTGTTTTTCCATAATTGCAGATAATAAATACCTGCGTTGAAGTTGGTGATATCAAGCGTTGTAAACTGTGAGTTGATATGGTAGGTAGTAACGCTTCTGCCAAGGTTATCAAGTAAAATTACTGATGCATCTGCCGGTATGTTGTGCGTAAGAATGAGGTTTCCGGTAGTAGGATTGGGAAATACTTCAACCATCAATTCTTCCTGCATGCCTATACCCAAAACTATTACGGAAACGCAGTTGGTGGTGTCTGTGCAGTTGCCATCGGTAACAATGCAAGCGTAGGAACCATTCTGAGTTGCAACAAATGATTGTTGTGTTGCACCGTTAACCGGTTGGTTACTGGTGCAATCTATCCATTGGTAACTTGCTCCGGCTTGTTGAGCAGTGCAAAGTGCACCATTAACCAATGCTGAATCGCTTAAACTTGTTATTGTAAGATTAATAATAATTATACTGTCACAGCCGTTTACGGTTTGCAGCGTATCGGAGTAAACACCGGTAGAGTCCCAAACATAATTGCCTCCGGGAATTTGGTAGCTGCCACAAGTAGAAATAGTTTGGTTTACTAAAGAAGAACGAAAAACGGTAAGATTAACTTGGTAAAATGTATCGCAGCCCAAAATATTGAACAAAGTATCTGTATAAATTCCGCTGTTATACCAATAGTGATTATACCCCGGAGAAAGTAAACTATCACATGCCGTTGCATTCATCACA
This sequence comes from Chitinophagales bacterium, assembly GCA_026129525.1. Classification (GTDB taxonomy): domain Bacteria; phylum Bacteroidota; class Bacteroidia; order Chitinophagales; family LD1; genus Bog-950. The sequence continues at coordinate 112,297 of JAHCHW010000008.1, forward strand.
ACGGTTCCTGTTCCACCGCCATTGTTTTGGTAAGCCCCCATATCGGGTTGTGGTTGACGCGAAATTCCTGCAATATCTGTTGGTGGTGCAATTGCCGGATTACCGGCTTGCAATCCGGGACTGTTTATTTTAAGCGCAAAGCCATTGTATTTATTCATCCATTGATTCACAAAACCAATGGGCAGCGTATCAGCCGCGAACAATGGAGCAGAAGAAATGTTTTGTCCACCATCATAAACTGATGCCGGCATTCCGTTTTGAAACAAACTATAAGAAGCGGTATCTGTTGCTGCATCGTTGTAAATCTGTTGTTGTGATGCAGTTCCGGTTGCCGATGAGTTGGACCAAAAAATGCTGTTGGTAATTTTAGTAGCACATTTGCCACCATTACCTGCATCGTAAATACCACCGGCTTTGTCCATAGCATAATTGCGCGCAAAGGTGCAGTTAATAATTTGAGGAGATGCGTTTCCGTTGGCTCTTGCGTTATTGAAAATAGCTCCCCCATTGATTGAAGCTGTATCATCCACAAACACACAATTTACGATTGTTGGCGATGCATTCCGATTGCTTCCGAAGCCATCGTTGTAAAGCCCTGCACCGTAAGCTGCTTGATTGCGCGTAAAAACGCAGTTGCTTATTACCGGTTTGTTACCTGCGCCAGTTGTGCCATTCACATAAACGCCTCCACCCGAGTTAAACGGCTCAAGAATACTATCGGCATTGCCGTTGGTGATAACAAAACCATCTATACCCGAAACACCGGTTTGAGAGAAGGTTAACACATGGTAACTATTATCAGAAGCGTTATTAGACATTCCTATATCACCATTTAAAAAAGTATTGTTTGCTGAAAGGTTACGGTCTCCGCCACCGTTCGGATAACCTCCTTTCAAAAACAACCCGCTGCGCTGAATGGAAAAAGTGGCTTTGCGATTAGTGCTTGCCTGATAAGCGGCAGGGTAGTAGTGTCCTTTTGCCACAAGAATAGAATCAATGCTGTTACAATAGTTTGCAACGTTCAGGGCTTCGGTAAGTGAACGGAAAGCTCTGTCCCAACTGCTGCCGTTTCCGCTGGAAGCCCGGGCGCCATCAACATAAATTACATGTTGGTTGTTAAGCGCTGCACTATCGCAAAAACCAAGCATCGGGCTTTCATAAGCGCCCATATCTATCGTTCCATTTTGTAAACGCGATGCACCTGTAACATCTGTTGTAATGCCCGAAGAAAGCACATTTGAACCCTTGTTTAGAGCTGGAGAAAGATAGCCAAGCTGCCAGCCGTCATCGTTTGTAAACCAAACTCCATCAGTGCCTGCCGGAGAAAATGCAGCTACAAAGCCCGCATTGTCATTTACTATGTTTCCATTTCCCGAAATTGCTGTTTGCAACAAACAATAACTCACATTGGCGTTGGTAGAAAAAATATCGGCACCGGTAGCGGCTGCGTTGTTATTAAAAATACAGTTGCCGATTGTTGGTATAGAAGAGAAATTATTGAAAACAGCGCCACCGCTTGCGCTTGAATTATTGTAGAAAGTAGAGTTAATAACCCGCGCATTAGAGCCGCTATTGTAAACAGCACCACCGGCATTTACAGCCGAATTGTTGTAGAAGATACAATTGAACAATTGTGATGTTGAGTTGATGTTAGCTACTGCCCCACCATTTACACTTGCTTGGTTGCCGATAAACAACAGGTTATTAAGCACAGGCGATGAGCCGGTGTTTAACATACCACCGCCTTGTGCGGCTGCTCCATTTTGGATAACAAATCCGTCAATAAAAGAAGTGCTGTCAATGTTCGTGTTTGAAATTACACTTGCATTGTTTCCATTCAATACAGAATTATATCCGTTGCTTAAAATGCGTTGTGCAAGGTCTGTTTCATTAGAAGCAAAACCACCATAAATTTTCACTCCGTTTTTCATACTAAACGAAGTGCCCGAATTGGCAGGAGTATAAACTCCCTGTGCTACCCACACGCTGTCTTCGGGTTTGGCTGCGTTTACGCCATCTTCAAATTTTTGAAAAGCAGTTGCCCAACTCAAGCCATTTTGAGTGGCACTATCCTGCAGTGCGCTTACATACCAACGGGTAACTATGTTTTGGCTTTCGTATGCGCCCGGATCTACACTGCCATGTTGTATTCTCGAAGCACCCGTTAAATCACTACTGCCGGTAGCATAACTGTTGTTGCCGGAATTAATGTGAGCGCTTGTTTTCATCATTATCAAACCATCATCTTGTGTAGCCCAAAGACTGTCGGCTCCTTTCAATGAAGTGGTGTCGGTAAACTGTAGATTACCATTAAAGAGATTTGCGATGTTTTGGGTTACTACACCTGCTGCAGTATAAAGCTGAGCATTACCCGGGTCAATATTGCGGTAGAATATATTATTGGCTACTACTTGCGTATCTATAGTGGCGGCAAGTGAGATGGCTCCACCTGCCCCTACCGAAAAGTTTTTGAAGAAAGTATTACCTGTTATGGAGCTTTTACCCCCGGTGATATTTATGGCTCCTCCCTGTTGCTGGTTACATGAGTCGTAAGCAAACAGATTGTTGGAAATAGTAAATGCACCGTTAAAGCAACTGATAGCACCGCCCCCGGTAACGGTGCTGATGTTTTTGTAAAATACATTTGCATTAATGGTTGCCGCAGGCGTAACACCGGTTCCTTCAACACGCAACGCCCCGCCATAACGGGCTACATTTGTTTCAAAAACACAATTTGTGCTGGCAATAAAACCGCCTGCGCTGTAAACCGCTGCCCCGCCCTGGAATGCCGAATTGTTGTTGAACTTGCAGTTACGTATATGCAGTTTACTGTTGTTTGAAACCACCGCAGCCCCCGAACTGCGCGAGTAAACGGTTCCATCAAGAGTATAGTTACCGTTTTGACTGGCATTACCTTTTGTAAAAGTTAATCCATCCAGAAGTGTTGTATCCGTAGTGCCGCTCTTGATAATCAGAATATGATAAGCGTTATCGTTGAAAGTGGTGGAATTAATATCCCCGGAAAGTGTGGTCGGGTTGGCATCTGCATTTTGCACACCACCACCGGTGGGGTAACCACCAAGCAAGCGATATGGACGTTTGATGTAAAATGCCGTATCGCGGCTTGTCAAATAGGTATTAGTTCCCGATGGATAGTAGGTGCCTTTAGCTACACGAATATCAGTAACCTGTGGACAAATGTTTGCTGCTTGTATTGCATCGCTCAAATACTTATAGGCATTAGCCCAGTTTGCACCGGTTCCGCTTTCAACAACGCTGCTGTCAACATAGATGGTAGTTAAACCAAGACAACCCCAGTTTTCATAAGCACCGGCATCTACTTTTCCTTGCCCAATGCGTGCTCGCCCTCTTAAGTCAACTGTAATGCCCTCCGGCACATTGCTATCCACACCAAGGTTTATGGCTGTGCTTGAGGTTTGCAAAGTCAAGCCATCATCATCGGTCATTACTTGCCCATCGGCACCGGCAGGGTTTGCGATGTTGGTAAAATTGGGATTGCTTCCGCCCACATGGCTATCAAAAATATTTGTGGCAGCGCCATTGTTGGTGTTGTGGTAGTCTTGATTGATGGTGCCGTTGCCGTTTTGGTTTATGTAATTACCCCACACAACGCTGTTGTAGATATTGGTAGTTGCATTGCCGTTGCTGCCGGTATTTATGTTCTCAACAAATCCCCCTGTATAACCGTTGGCAATGTTGTTGGCACCGGTGCAGTTATACAGGTTACAAGTAACATCAATATTGTTTGTGCCGCCCTTTAGCACATAAACAGCGCCACCGTTAAATTTTGCATAGTTGTTGTAAAACAAACACTGGTAAACATTGAATGTAATACCCGCAAAACTGTTCGATACCTCTATCGCTCCGCCATTGAAAGCAGAGTTATTTCTGAAAACACAGTTGGTTGCGCTTGGTGTTGGTGCAAATGCTATACCGCCATGATAGATGCCTCCACCGCTTTGATAGGCGGCTAAAGTGGGATGGTTAGCGTTGCCGTTTTGTATGATTAAGCCATCGAAGCCCGGGAACACTCCATCTAATGTTACCACGTGGTAAGCGTTATCGCTGCTGTCACCGGCAATACCAATATCTCCATCAAGTATAGTTGGATTAACCTTGATATTGCGTTGCGATAAAGCATTTTCATTACCCGCAAAACCGCCATACAACTTTGTGGAGCCAAGCACATGGAATGTGTTGAATCTTCCTTGATTGGTGCCGTTTGTGCCACGGTCGGGGCGGTAGGTTCCTGCTTTTATCCAAACCTCTTTCACATAATAACCCCCGAAAGCAGCACTCAATCCATCGCTTAAATTATTAAACGCGGTTGCCCATGTGTTTCCATCGCCACCGTTAGCTGCATCGGCAGCTACAAACACAATCGGGTTTAATTCATACGCTCCCATATCAATAGTATCTTGCACAACACGCGGCACGCCTCTAATATCGGTGGCAATCGTGTTCAAAGATTTTAAACCTGTGTTTCTGCAGGGGCTTGCCGTAGAAATATCCAAGTCAAAGGCGGAGAGATATTGCGGATTGACATCTATGTTAAAGCCATTGTCAACACCAAAGGAATTATTCCAAGAACTGCTGCCACCACTTCCCTGCACATTACAGTAAGTAAATTGGCATTGACCGCTTGCACCTACTTCGTTTTGCACGCTGCCGGCAGTATCGCTGTAAAGCACGGTATTACGCAAATAAATAGTGGATGTTGCTGATGAGATTGCTCCACCATTAACTGTTGCCTTATTAAAACCCGATGAACAATTGGTTAATAAAGCTGCTGTATTCTGACAGAAAAATGCACCTCCATTGGCAGCAGTATTTTGCCTGAACACGCAATTAGTTGCCTCAAATGATGCATAAGTTGGAATGCTGGCATTAGAACTATACATGGCTCCGCCATTGCCGCCTGCGGTGTTTCCAACAAACAATGAATTGATAGCTGTAACCTTACTTACAAAAGCAATGTTGGGGTAAGCTACAGCTCCTCCATTTCCCGTAGCATAATTGTTTTGCAACACACATCTATTTAATGTCAGTTTGTTCAAGCTGTCAGCAAAGGCAGTGAGCAACTTGATTCCGCCCCCAAACGATGTTGGACTTTCATCACCTCTGCCATCAGCAACTGTTATGCCTTCCATCAAAATTGTGCTTACACCGGCAGGTATGGTTACCACATGGTAGCTGTTATCGGCACTGCTAAGCGGATTGTTGATGTTGCCGGATAAAACAACCGGGTATTGCGAAGGATTTCGATCGGCAAATACAGCGCCTCCGGACGGAAATCCGCCATAAATTTTATCGCCATTACGGAAAGTAAAAGTGGCATTGCGGTCGTTTAGGGTTTGCCCTGCTCCACGGTCGGGATAGTAAGTACCTGTTGCCACATAAATGTTTCGATTGTCTTTGCAGGAAAAAGTAAACGCATCCTGCAAATTGGTAAATGCATTTTCCCAAGAGGTGCCGTTGTTGGCTCCGGTGGCAGAAGCATCCACATATACATTGTCCATAACATTATTGCTGAAAACAATAAACCGCTGATTCAATACAGCACTGTTACCATTAACATCAGTTATCGTATAACTGATATTTACCGGTCCTGCCAAATCCTGACAGCTAAACACATGTGGCGCCCATGTGTAAGTAACCACTCCTCCGCAGTTATCAGTGGCTGTTGGAAAGTCGCTCTGCACTACAGCACGAGGACCGTTTGTGATGTCAATCCATTTTATAGGACCTTCCAACGGATAGGTAGATATATGTGGTGCTGCACCGTCAGTTACGTGCACCGTTAAGTAGTTATCCGAGGTATCTACATTTCCCGCAAAATCTACGGCAATCAGCCGAACCTGATGATAACCGGTATCTGCACAAGTGAAAACCGACTTTGTAAAGGTGGTATATTGAACTGAGTCATTATCGTTGGCAAGACAGTAAATGTTGGAGAAAGGCAAAGTAACCTGATTGGCAGAGTTGGCACCATATCCACTGATGTAATTCAGCGAAAGTTGTAGGGTTCCTTGCGTAGTAATGCTTGCATAAGGAGGAATTGTATCGCGAATAGTTCGGTAAGCAAATGAACCACTTTGCGGAGTAGCAGTAATGCCGCCATTGGTTAATTGAATGTTGTTAACAACTTGCTGAATTTGCGAGCCTGTGGCAACATAATTATCACCACCCCAACCTGCTCTTCTGCTATCGCTGGCTGTAGTTCTGAAACGACCTCCTGCACCGGCACCTCCACCCGGGTATTGATAATTTACCGAGTATTCACTTAATGTAGATGCACCGGCACCACCGCCTCTTATTCCTGAACCACCGGCACCACCTAATGAAAGAACAGAAGGAATCTCTCCACCATAATACACACTAACAAGAGTAGAGTTGGTATAAGGCCCTGAGGTACTAAGGTAGGTGGGTTGACCTCCACCCTGACCGCACGAAAGCGAACTGATAGCAAACGTATTATTGTAAAATCCGGTTGTGTAATTGAATATGCCATGTGTTGCAGCCGCTGTATTTAATCCGCTCATTCCTGTATTGATTACATCTCTGTAAGAGCCACCCGAGTATGTTCCGGCTAAAGGTTGCCCGCCATTGCTTACCTGATACACAGCCACATCAGCCTGATATGTCTGAGTAATTGGAGTACCTGCACCCTTACCTGCCTTTGCATCATTTATTGCTGCCCAGCCTCCGCCACCGCCACCGGCACCGGCAATTTGACGGCCTCGCAAACCATTGTTGCCCGGCAGGTGCACCGTGTCGTTGTATGTAGCCAGCATTGAGCGATAACTATTAACGCTATGCTCGTAAGTCAACAAACACATTCCGGTTGAACCACCACCGCCACCTGTAGTAAATGAAGAATTTACGGCTGTGCTCTGTCCATGCTTGCCATACGCTACAAAGAATGGCAAACCGTAATTATTCGAACTTCCTTTCAGCCACAGTTTAAACTGCACGGTGCCCCCCTGCCCACCGTATGCCAATTGATTTTGCAAACCATTGTTGAAATTAGCAGTGCCCCCATCACCACCCACCAGTTTAAATTCCACACCCATCACCCCTAATCCACGCTTAGGTAAACTCCACAACTCCGTTTCCAACAAATTTATATTATCCGGCTCCGTGGGGTAGTTCACTACCCAATTGCCGTTTGTATTGGTTATAGGGCGGGTAAAAAAAGTGGATGAAGGTAAAACTTGGTTAAGCGATGATTGACCATGCACACCACCGGTGGTCATTAAAAGCACAATCAATATTGCAGTAGTAAATAACTGTTTTGATAAGCCCCTGAAAGGGAAGCAGAATGAAAATTGCAGAATGTGTGCCATTGGAATTGTTTAAAGCAGAAAAATCTATCACAAACCTATGAAACAAAACACCTGACACACTACTACTTGTTTACTACTACCTTTGGTGGGCTTTAAATCGCTATTAGCTTTGCTTAAAAGCATGTAAAACCGTGAGTAGAAGGAACAAATCTGCCATTGTAAATTTTATAGAAAAAATGTGGGCAAGCAGCCTTGTGCCACCGCTACAACAGTATCAAGAATTTTCAAGTTTTATTTCAAAAAACAAGCAGTCGTTTACGCGTGAGCAAAAACCATTGGCCAACCTTACCGAAGTAATGTTGCTCCGTGTTTTAAATCGCCACACAGAAGCCGATGCACTTACCGCCAAACGTAAGTTGCAGTTTGAAAGCATACAGGTGAAAATTTACGCACACCGCTGGAGCCGAATGAAAGTGGTAGAGGAGATGCGTTCGGGCGATACTACTACTACCATTGCCAAAGCCAAAGCATTGGCAGAGGAAGCAGCAACAAATGAATGGCATGAGGAGGAGTTAAGGGCATTGTTTCTGCTTCACCTCATTGAGATGCACGCAGGACATTTCAAGCAAGCATTAGATACGGCACAACAAGTCAAATTAAAGGCACAAAAAAGCAAGAACGACTACTACATTTTACAAAGTGCATGGGCTGTTGCGCACGTGTACTTTTTCTTTAGCTATTTCAAGGAAGCACTCGCAGCCTGCCTTTCGGTTAAAAAACATTTCGATGAAAAAGATTTGAGCAAGCCGCAACACCTAACCTACTTTAATCTGCTGGCTAACTGCTATCAGCAGCAGCACAATCCCGATGCCGCAATAGAAATTTACACGCGCATACTAAAGCACTTAAAGCAATCACAAATTGGCGACTCGCTATTGTATATAGCGGCCACCTCAAACATGGCAAGTGCTCTGGTGCAGAAAGAACAATTTCGCGAAGCTGAAAAATTGTATAAAGATGTTGCTGCATTTGGACAAAAATCGAGCTGGCCCACACACAAATTAGACTCGCAGTTGAATTTAGCCCGGCTTTATTTAAAGCAAAATAGATTAAAAGAAATGCTGGCTTGCCTCCGGCAAGCCGAGAAACTCACTGCCCAAGTCGGCAACAAAAGGTTAGAAGTAAGTGTGTTGGAGCTAAAAGTGGAATATGAAAAAGTTGCTGGCGATGTGCACAGTATTGCAAGAGCGTACGATAAATATTTCAACAAATACCGCCACTGGCAAACTATTGAGGACTCGGAAAAGTTGAAAGCGATTGAAATAAAACATGAATTGGAATTGCAAAATCTTAACGAAAAACTTATGAAGAAAGAATTGCAACTTCAAGAGCAGGAATTACAAATGCTGAACGCACACCTTCAGCAAAAAGACAAACTAATCGGGCAGTTTATAAGTTTCTTCAACGAACTGGAGGAAACCAATTTAAGGCGAAAGGAAATTTTTGTCCGCCTGCACCAAATGGTGCAAACTGCAAAAGCAACACAGAAAACTGAAAATGGAAAATACAATACTAAATTTAATGAAGTCCACGGTAAAATGGCTATTAAGCTGATTGCTGCTCACCCAAGCATTACAGCTAAAGAAGCTGACACTGCTATTATGTTAGCTAAAGGCTTAAGCAACAAGGAAATTGCAACGCTTACCTTAACTACAACGCGCAATGCCGAAAAGCATCGCCTAAACCTTAGAAAAAAGCTAAATCTGAAATCAAAGGAAGATTTAGTAAAAAAGCTAAGGCAGATGCTGTTACAGTAGGATTTTCTACTTAAGTGTAAAACGATTATTCAGCTTGTATTCTACGCCAAAATCCTGTCTTAAAAAGTTAATGCAAAAGTAAAGAGAGTTATCATACTTGCGGACAAAACCCCCTTTCTGTTTTTAGAAACTCACACCTCAACAGAGTATTCTTTTATATGCACCAAGTAAGTTTTCAATCGGATTTAGAAATCTCCAATCCGCGACAAGTATTCTCTCATCCCAGCTAAGAAAGTTTAAATACCGGCTGCGTATTATGACATCTCTTGGTTGGCGTCCTCTGTCTTGTCCTAAAATACGTTGACCATTTTTTGTTAGAAAATGGAAATGGGTTTTCTTAGTTTTTTCTTGCACAAAAAATGAAATGGTTAAGATGAGTGGGGGCAGTGCCCCCTACTTCATTTTCCGTGGTTCATGATTTTGGCACTATTCAGGTTGCTCCCCAGCAGAGCCTGCTTCTTTCCTCACATGAACATTTCAAATATAGTTAATCAGGCGGCAGATTTTTCATAGCTCTTGTATTTTTCTGTGTTGTAATTAATGTGAACCTGTTGCGGGGTTTGCAGATTGAGGCTCCAGTGTAATCGTTCATTGTTGTAAATGGCTACAGCTTGCTTCATCATTTTTCTTGCTACCTCAACGTTGGGTAATGTTTTGCGCAGTCCGAATTCATATTTGAGAATGCCGTTGATGCGCTCAGCCACTGCGTTTTCATAAGGGTCATACTTTTGGGTAGTGCTCATGACAAACCCTTTCTTGGTGGCAAATTCGGTATAATCAGGGCAACAGTATTGAATGCCACGATCGCTGTGATGAATGATGCTTTGATGTTCATGAATACAATTGCACAGTGCCATTTTCAGGGCGTCTTTCACCATAGATACTTTCATATTGTTTTCTAAACTCCAGCCCATGATTTTCTTGGAATAGGCATCGGTAACAATGGCTGCGTATGCATGGCATTTATCGGTTTTGATATAGGTGATGTCGCAGACAAACGCCTGCTCGGCATGAGTAATTTCAAGTTCTTTCAATAGGTTAGGGGCAGTGTAAAAGAAATGCTTGGAATCGGTAGTAACATGATAACGCTTGGTTTTACGAATGAGTAATCCTTTGTTTCTCAGCAGCGAAAACAGGGCGTCTCTGCCCATTTTGATGCCCTGCTGAGGCAACACCGGCTTGAGATGCTCATAGAGTTTCCGGGTTCCGGTTTGGATCATTTTTGTTCTGATTTTAGCTACTTCTTTCAATACAATATCGTGTTCCATTGCTTTCTTTTTTTCTCGTTGAATGCGTTGATAATAGGCTTGTTTGGACACCCCGAACACTTGATACAGCCACTTTATTTTGTAAGCCTTTTTTTCTTGCGCTGTATCTCGTTTGCTATGTGCTCGGGTAAATACTTTTTTGAGAGTTCCTGCCCCGTAACTCTTTCAAATTCAATAATGATGTCTTGCTGGAAGTCTTTGATGAACTTCAGCATCTCGTTTTCCTCTCGGAGTTTTTTGAGTTCTGCGTCTTTGCTCATGTTCTTAGATTGAGCACGGAAGTTACTGAGTTTCTGTTGCCAGTAGGCAATGGTGCTTCGGGAAATGTTATACTTTTTGGAAGCATAATTGGCAGAAATCTGCCCGTTGTTGATTTCGTCAATGACGGAAATTTTGAAGTCAAAACTGACTTCTTTGCCGTTTCTTTTTCGGCAGGTTTGTTTTTTCTGAGAGTCCATGTTGACCAGTGGTTGTTTAATTTTTGGTCAACCTATTTTAGGACGAGGCACTCGCCAACCTCGCCCATGGTCGGTAACAATACCAATCACTGTAAATCCAACCCCTACTGGGGCAGTTTTGCGTAATGGCAGATTTCGTACAAAATCGTACCTTTATGCTACTAAATAGTTTTTGAATGGGTTAACAATGAACCGCTTCTAAGTCCGCCACTACGCAAAGCCGAAAAACGGTAGCAGTCCTCGAAACCAACAACAAGAAAATGATAACCATAGACAACTATTTAGACAGCCATTATATACACCGTAGTAACTGGTTACGAGCTGCTGTTTTGGGAGCTAATGATGGTATTATCTCCATATCCAGCCTTGCAATTGGTGTTACCACAGCAAGCACTACACGAGACCCTATTTTATTAGCGACAATTGCCGGACTTGTTGCAGGTGCATTATCTATGGCAGCAGGTGAATATGTTTCGGTAAGTTCACAAACCGACATTGAAAAAGCCGACATTGAAAGAGAAAAACAAGAATTAGAAAAAATGCCCGAAGCTGAATTGAAAATACTTGCACAGATTTATGAAAAACGTGGGCTAACAAAGGAAACCGCCTTGCAAGTTGCAAAAGAATTAACTCAATCAGACGCTCTCGGAACACATATTCGCGATGAATTAGGAATCAATGAAATTAGTCAGGCAAATCCAATACAAGCAGCCTTTGCTTCGGGTGCGGCTTTTACCATTGGCGGACTGTTACCACTACTGGTAACACTTTTTGCACCTGTTAAATCAATGGAGTATTTCCTTTATGGTTTCACAATAATATCTCTGGTTATCCTGGGTGCAGTTTCAGCAAAAACAGGTGGTTCAAGCATTACTAAAGCAGTAATAAGAATTGTAATCTGGGGAACCATTGCAATGGGGCTGTCCGCCTTAGTTGGATATATTTTTGGTGTCAATGTATAATCTCAAAACATAAAATTAGTTGAGCCAAGCACATTTTCATTTAAGCGGTAAATCATTTCCCCAAGCATAAGAGTAATCATAATAATTACAGGTTTAGTGATTAAATCAATTGAATATATTAAACATCAGCTTGGATAAATTGATGCAGTTGTAAATCTGCCCCGGTAGGGTTCGCACTTGCCGCTACCCTTCCCCCTTTTCCTTCAGCAGTTTTTGCATCGCCTGCATTTCATCGCGGTATTTGGCTGCGGTAAGGAAGTCGGTATCGCGCGAGGCTTCAAGCATTTTTTTACGGGTGGTTTCGATAGCCTTGTGCAGTTGCTCGGTGGTCATATACTGCATTACCGGCTCGGCAACCAACGACACTTCTTCTTCCTGTTCAATGTACACATCGGGCGAAAGGGCACGTATATCAAGCACGGATGTTTGCTTCATAATCTCCTCGCGCGATTTGAAAACTGTTTGAGGGGTAATACCATGCTCAGTGTTATACTTAATCTGCTTTTCGCGTCTGCGGTTGGTTTCATCAATAGTCATTTGCATGCTCGAGGTAATTTTATCGGCATACATTATCACCTTGCCGTTGGCATTGCGTGCTGCGCGTCCGCTTACCTGTATCAAACTTCTGCGGTTGCGGAGGAACCCTTCCTTATCGGCATCCAATATGGCTACTAACGAAACTTCGGGCAAATCCAACCCTTCGCGCAACAAGTTTACGCCAATCAGCACATCGAATTTACCGAGCCGCAGGTCACGGATAATTTCAACACGGTCAAGCGTATCCACCTCGCTGTGTATGTAACGGCAGCGGATGTTGAGGCGAGTAAGGTACTTGTTCAACTCTTCCGCCATGCGCTTGGTAAGCGTAGTTACCAACACGCGCTCTTTCATTTTTATGCGCTCGTCAATTTCTTCCAACAGGTCGTCCATTTGGTTAATACTGGGGCGCACTTCCACAGGCGGGTCGAGCAAACCGGTGGGGCGAACTATCTGTTCCACAAACACCCCGCCCGATTTTTCCAGTTCATAATCGCCCGGAGTGGCGCTTACATAAATTGCCTGATGTACCTTGGCTTCAAACTCGTGAAAGTTCAGCGGGCGGTTATCCATTGCCGAAGGCAGGCGAAAACCGTATTCCACCAAATTTATTTTGCGCGAGCGGTCGCCACCGTACATGCCGCCCACCTGTGGTATAGTAACATGGCTTTCGTCCACCACCAACAAAAAATCATCAGGAAAATAATCGAGCAGGCAGTATGGGCGGGTGCCTTTAGCTCTGCGGTCTAAAAAGCGCGAGTAGTTTTCAATGCCGCTGCAGTAGCCCAGTTCGCGCATCATTTCCATATCAAATTCTACCCGCTCGCGCAGGCGTGCTGCTTCGGTATGTTTGCCTACACTTTTAAAATAGTTGAACTGCTCTTCCAATTCCAAACGTATTTCATCCATCACCTGATTCATTACATCCTTCGAAGTAACATACAGGTTAGCGGGAAAAATGGCTACGTTCTCCATTTTGCCCAGCCGCCTTCCGGTGCTGGGTTCAAAACTTTCTATCTCTTCAATTTCATCGCCAAAAAAGGTGATGCGGTATGCGTAGTCAACGTAGGGCAGGGCAATTTCCACCACATCGCCTTTAACGCGAAAAGTGCCGCGGTGCAGTTCGTTATCGCTGCGCGAATAGAGGCTATCCACCAAACTGTGCAGAAAAGCATTGCGCGAAATCACTAACCCGCGCGAAATGCGAATGATTCCATTTTCGTAATCAACCGGGTTACCCATACCGTAAATGCACGACACGGATGCCACTACAATAATATCGCGTCTGCCCGAAAGCAGCGAAGCAGTGGTGCTTAGTCGCAGTTTGTCTATTTCTTCATTTATAGAGAGGTCTTTTTCGATATACGTGCCCGATGAAACAATGTAAGCTTCGGGTTGGTAGTAGTCGTAGTACGAAACAAAATACTCTACGGCATTTTCAGGAAAGAACTGCTTGAACTCGCCATACAACTGCGACACTAATGTTTTGTTGTGCGAAAGAATAAGCGTAGGTTTTTGCACCTGCTGTATTACGTTGGCAATCGTAAACGTTTTGCCCGAACCGGTAACGCCTAACAGGGTTTGATGTTTATCGCCATGTTGCACGCCCTCCACCAACTGTTTAATGGCTTCCGGTTGGTCGCCCGAAGGTTGGTAGCGAGTAGTGAGTTTAAAATCCATGGCTGCAAGATTACGTTTTCAATAGTAAATAGCCGCCAATGAATTTTGGTTTTCTTACTACCATTTCATAGTTAGAAAATGTTGTTTCCTTCGCCTTATGCTGCTGTGGCAACTTAAACCATTTACCCAACTAAGTGCTTCAGAACTTTACAACATTCTGCGCCTGCGGAACGAAGTGTTTGTGCTGGAACAAAACTGTCCCTATGTAGATACCGATGGCAAAGACATTTATTCGCACCACCTCTCCGGATTTTTTAAAGGAGACTTAGCAGCTTATGCCCGCATTGTTCCTCCCGGAGTAAGTTATACCGAACCTTCTATTGGCAGAGTGGTTACTTCAGCAAAACACCGCAGAAACGGCTTTGGAAAAGAATTGATGCAGAAAGTCATTGAGGAAACAGAGAAACTGTATGGCACAGTTCCCATTCGCATAGGAGCACAGGCTTATCTCAAAAAGTTTTACGAAACATTCGGCTTTGAAGACATGAATGAACCTTATATGGAAGACGGCATTCCGCATTTGATAATGCTGCGGAAATAAAAAAGCCGCCCCCTGCGGAGCGGCTAAAACCCAAGACACGATGACAAAATTCTGTCAGCGATTTATTGCCAGTCGGCTTACGGTGGTTTTACCGTTCAGCGTAATTCCGGCTAAGTAAGTTCCGTTGCTCAACTCGCTCAGGTCGGCAGCAAATGTGTTGTTGCCGCCTGTGTAATCGTTCGCAAATTGCTTTACAGTTCTTCCGCTCAAATCGGTAATATGAATGCTCACCAATCCTGTTTCAGTAGAATTGAAAGTAAAAATCACCATACCGTTGCTCGGGTTCGGAAACATGCTCAAGGAAATTTCTTCCGATACATTACTAATGTTATTGAATGCAGGAAGGGCTATAAAGTTTCCACCTGTTGGCAGTGCTAAAAACAATCCGAAAGCAGCCCCGTTGTTGTTAAGCGAAGGCGTAAGAAAGCCCGATGCCAATACCACACCGCTTCCGCCTTTCAGGGCAGTAACATCGGCTGTGTAGGTTGCCAGTGTAACCATGCCGGTGTTATCCTGTATTTGCAGATTGTACGAAGCCGGGTCAACCGCAATGTACGAAGTGTTGTCGCCATAAGCGGCATTATCAACTATGGTTGGTCCGCCTGCTACTTTCACATCTACCGTAGGCGCATCGGTTACTCCGTGAAACACCATCAACTCTACTTTGTTGGTATCGGCTGCGGCTGTTTGTGCGTTGCCTATGGCTTTCAGTTCGAAAGCAATGTTTTTACTGTCGGGGTTTGGTGCAAAACTACTGCCTACAACTCCCGAAGCTATGACCACATACTTACCATTGGCAGCTAAGTTTATTCCGTTGAAAGTAACCAGTGCATCAGCCACCGTTGTGCTGTTGGGCGGTGCCACGGCAATGCTGTGGTCAACACCGGCTAACAGGTTAATGAAAGGAGTTCCGGTTCTGAAAGCAAAATCATCAATGGCTTTTGCTCCGTCAATATAAACATCAACACTGGCAGCGGCAGGGTCGGCACAGTTATGCAACACCTGCACCATTGCATTTTGCTGAATGGGTAATTGAACAACTGTTCCGTTCGCTAAAGCCGCAAATAATCCGAAACCGGGTCCGTTGTTGTTTAGCACAGGAGCAAAAAATCCGGAAGCAAATACTACGGCTGCTCCACCGTCCAAACCGGTAAGGTCGGCAACATAGCGCGCAGCCGGATTGGTTCCTCCGGTTGCATAAATATCTATCGGATACCAGGTAGGGTTTACTTCAATATAACCGGTGGCATCGCCAAAGCGGGCATTGGTAGCCAGTGTAGGTCCATTGGTAACTTTTACATCCACACCGGGCGCATCGGTTACTCCATGAAAAATGGCAAAATCAACTTTGCCGCTGTTGGCTGCGGCAGTTTGTGCGTTGGCAATAACTTTTAAATCGAAAGCAGTACTGAGTCCATCGGGGTTGGCGGCAAAACCACTGCCTACCACGCCTGAAGCCACCACTACATAATTTTCGTTGGCAGTAAGATTGATGTTATTGAAGGTAACAATGGCATCGGCAACACTTGTACTGTTAGATGCAGCTATCGCAATGCTGTGGTCAACACCTGCCAGCAATTGAATGAAAGGAGTAGCCGTTCTGAAATTAAAATTGTCTAACGCTTTTGCTCCGTCAATGTACACATCAACCGATGATGCAGCCGGGTCGGCACAGTTGTGAATTACCTGTACGTTGGCAAACTGCTGAACGGGCAACTGCACTACAGTTCCGTTGGCAAGTGCAGCAAACAATCCGAATGCGGGACCACTGTTATTCAATGCCGGAACAAAAAATCCGGAAGCAAATACTACTGCTGCTCCATCAGCCAATCCCGACAAATCAGCCACATAACGTACCACCGGATTTGTTCCGCCTGTGGCATAAATATCTATCGGGTACCAAGTGGGGGCTACACCAATGTATGAGGTAGCATCGCCAAAGCGGGCGTTGGTTGCAAGCGTAGGTCCACCGGTAACTTTTACATCTACTCCGGGCGCATCAGTTACTCCATGAAAAATGGTAAAGTCAACTTCTCCTGAATTGGCAGAAGCGGTTTGTGCGGAAGCAATCACCTTCAGGTCGAAAGCAATGCTGCGTCCATCGGGATTGGCGGAAAAACCGGTGCCCACCACGCCCGAGGCAACCACCACATAGTTTTCACCGGCAGTTAAAGGTCCGAGCGTAAAACTTTTAATGGTATCGTTTACCGAAGCGGAGCTGGCTGGAGCAACGCCCACCTCCAGCGCCACACCCGAAGGCACAGGCAAAAAGCCGGTAGCCGTGCGGAAGGCAAAATTGTTGAGGGTAAGCGTACCGTTTACATATACATCAACGGAAGCGGCAGCAGGGTCGGCACAATTGTGTATTACCTGCACATTAGCTGTTTGCGCCAAAGCAGTGGCGGATATGCCTGCAAAGGCAACCACACCAAGGGCAATTTGTTGGAAGAACTTTCTCATAGTCATCTGTTTTGTTTAACGAATTAGTTACAAACCTTAAACAGCGCTTTTCCGGAAAGGTTCGCGGTGAAATGAAAAAAAGTGTAAAAAGTGCTTGGAGTGCTTAACAAAACGGATGATGCGTTAACACTCGCCAATTGTCATTTTTCTGTCATTTTTTATGCAGGCAGGAAATACATGAAAGAAAGTTGTGTAGCTTTCAGGTGTAAACTCAATAGTATGAAAATATTTCGCCCCGCTGTTTGTTTGCTTGCCCTTTACTTGTTGCTTAACGCCTACCTTAAAGCGCAATGGGTAAGCATACCCGATAACAATTTTGCAACCTGGCTTGATACAAGTGGCTATAGCCAATGCTTGCATGGCAACAACACCGTAGGCTGGCAATTGGATACTACTTGCCCGGCTGTGGTAGGGGCAACTACAATCAATTGTAGCAATAAGAACATTCACGACCTCACGGGCATTCAGTATTTCGATAATCTAACGGGGTTAAATTGTGAGTATAATCAGTTAACCGGCATGCCCGAGTTGCCGGATGGATTAATCTATTTGTATTGCCAACATAACCAGTTAACCGGCTTACCCACACTGCCAATTGGTTTAACATATTTGATTTGTTACTCCAACCAGCTAACTGCATTACCCGGCTTGCCTGATAGTTTACTTGAGTTGAATTGTCATACGAATCAACTTTCCGCTTTACCCACATTGCCAGCCGGGTTAATCTATTTGTATTGTGGTGGCAATCAACTAACATCTCTTCCCAACCTGTCCGCTAGTTTGATTCATTTGTATTGTGACTATAATCAACTGAATTCTTTGCCCAATCTTCCGGGAACTTTATTCGAGCTATTTTGCCAGGGCAATCAACTAACATATTTACCTAACTTGCCGATAAGTTTAAGCGACCTAAATTGTAGCTATAATCAGTTGTCAACAATACCGGCACTACCTGATAGTTTAAGGTGGCTCCATTGTAATGATAACCAACTCACAATTCTACCTCAACTACCCGATACACTTTATTACTTTTTTTGCTCCAACAATCCCAACCTTCATTGCCTGCCTAAACTAAATACCATCAGATTTTTTGAATTTTACAACACCGGAATTACTTGCTTACCCAACATCCCCCAAGGAATTTTATCCAGTACGCCTCCGCTGAATACGGTAGAACTTTGCGAAGGTGTGAATGCCAATAACTGCCCTGTTTTCTGGAATATAAGCGGCAATGAATTCTTTGACAAAAACCACAACTGTATAAAAGATACAGGGGAGAACCATGTAAGTAATATAAAGGTGCAATTGTTCAGTGGTGGCATATTGTTTAAAGAAATGCTTGCAGGATATGGTTTGTATTCTTTCGTAACCGAAACATACGGAACCTTTGCTGTAAGTATTGATAATACTGGTTTGCCCTTTGCCGTTACATGCCCCGCTAACAATATATGGCACGAAACTATTACTGCCATTGACTCTCTGCATAGTGACAGAAACTTTGGTTTGGAGTGCAAACCCGGAGTTGATTTAGCAGCATGGAGTATTATGGGCGGTTTTGTTCCTGCAAATACCCGGCAGGTATCTATTTCAGCCGGTGATGCATCCAACTTCTACAACGCCCACTGCGCTACAGGAGTTAGCGGCAGTGTGGTGCTTACGTTTACCGGCCCCGTGCAGTTTGTAAGCGCTGCACAAAATGCACTTACGCCTACCGTAAATGGCAACACGCTTACATGGAGCATTGCCAATTTTGGCAATGTGAACTTCTTTACCGACTTCAACATTGTAATGCACACCGATACTTTTGCTCAAATAGGTCAGCAGGTTTGCTTTACCTTAACGGTGAACCCTATTTCGGGCGATAACAACCCCGCCAACAATGTGCTTACCCATTGTTTTACCGTAGTTGCCAGTTTCGACCCGAACGATAAGCAGGTTTACCCCATTAGTGATATTGATACCACGCAAAAAGAACTGACTTACACTATCCGCTTTCAAAACACCGGCACTGCCGAAGCGCAGCACATTTACATTTCTGATACCTTAGATAATAATATTGATGTTTCCACCTTTCAACTGCTTGCTTACAGCCACCAACCTATGGTGCAGATAAAAGAGAATGCCGTGCGCTTCAACTTCCCCAACATTAACCTGCCCGACAGCAACACCAACGAGCCTGCATCGCATGGCTATGTGCAATACAAAGTAAAACTCAAAAACAACCTGTCCATCGGCACACAAATACGCAACACCGCTTACATCTATTTTGATTTTAATGAGCCGGTTATTACCAACACAACTACCAATACTATCAGCATCAACACGGCTATTACTAAACTGAATACTGCTGCCGCTTACTTTACACTGTTCCCCAACCCAACCAACGGCACCGTTACCATCAGTATTCCCAAAAACCTGATAGGTAATACAGCAACTGTAAGTGACATGACGGGAAGAGTAGCAGCGGCTGTTAATCTGACAACCGGAAACTGTCAATTGAAAACCGAAAACTTTACTAGCGGTATTTACTTTGTTACCATAGGCAACGCTACGCAGAAACTCATCATCTGTAAGTAAACGATTATGCACTTACCTCGCCTTGTACTTTTACTGTTGCTTCACTTATTCTTCTTCCAAGTTCAATCGCAAATCCCAGAGTTAAGCGTAGAAGGCGGAGATTATCCTATTGAGAGCAACCATGCGGCAAATCCTTGTATAACTTCAGCAGAATATGAGTTTTTGGAACAGCGGTGTGCCGAGAATCTAAAACTGCTTGGTTTACCCCATGTGGAGCAACGCAGCACCAATACCACAACGCTCGGCTGGCCACTACGGTCGGCTGCCGGTGTAACCGATTGCGGCATGTACACCATCAGCGCTTATGTGGATCAAAACCCGACAAGCGGTACAGTTGCCGACTGGAACTGTGGCAGCAATACCTACGATGGGCATAGAGGAACTGACATTGCCATTACGCCCTATCCGTATTACAAAATGGACCACAACGAAGTGGAAGTTGTAGCGGCTACAGCAGGTACCATCCTTTACAAAAGCGATGGGCATTTCGATAAATACTGCGCCACCAATACCGACACGGCTAACTATATTGTTATCCGCCATGCCGATGGCTCACAGGCAAACTACTTTCATCTAAAGAAAAATTCTCTTACCGCTAAAACGGTTGGACAAACGGTAGTAGCCGGTGAATATTTGGGTGTGGTGGGGAGTTCCGGAAATTCATCGGGACCGCATTTGCATTTTGAAGTTTGGAATGGCAGCACTGTGGCTACTCTAAATGACCCTTTTGCCGGAAACTGCAACACACTTAACGGGACTTCGTGGTGGGCGACACAAAAGCCCTATACAGACCCTGCAGCAATAAAAGTTTCGGTAAACACCACCGATGCGGTTATTCCGGCATGTCCGGCTACCGAAACTCCAAACGAAAGCAATTCGTTTACTGTGCCTTTTCAGGGTGCTGGCCTGCCGGTCGGTTATGCCAAGTTTTATTTGTTTATGCGTAACGAAACTTCGGGACTAACAGCTAGTCTTAGTATTTTGAATCCCGACAATACCGTATTCAACAGTTGGACATACACAAGCACTGCCACTTACAAAGCAGGCACGCGCTCCTTTTCAAAATTGTTGCCTACTGCTCCCGGCACTTATACATTTAAAGCTGTTTACAACGGAACCGAGTGCTCCACCGCTTTCAATATTCTATCTGCTACTGATATTTCAATTATACCCTACTCATCTTCTGCAATCTATCTTTATCCCAATCCAGCCAACGGCACCGTTACCATCCGTATTCCCGACAACCTGATAGGCAGCACGGCAACTGTAATTGACATAATGGGACTAGTAGTATTGAAATCCGAAATCACTACTTCGAAATCCGAGATTAGTACCACGGGTTTGAGCAGCGGGGTTTACTTTGTAACCGTTGGTAACAGCACGCAAAAGTTGGTTATAGCCAAGTAAATGGTAAGCGCTAAATACTCATAACAATGTAGCAGTTTCACTAATCGCAACCTGACCACCGTCATTACTACATTGGATTTTGTTTTACCTATCTTCACCACCGTAATTTTACACTATGCGGAAAGTTTTAAACAACGATGCCCTCAACGATGAGTTTGTAAAGAACGGTTACGTGCGTGTGCCGTTTATTACCCCAACCGAAGTAGCCGAACTCAAACAAAAATTTTTCGATACCCTGCCTAAAAGCGGAGGGCAAATTACGGCATCCGAAACCGGTGTTGCCAATAGCCGATTGGTTACTTACGATTTCACCTTTATTGATAAAAACCCCGAATACAAACGCGAAGTATTCAACATCATTACTGCTTTCTTTAAGCCACACATGGACAGGCTTTTGGCTAACTATCGCCCCATTATTGCCAACTACATCCGCAAGCAAACCGAAACCGGTGAAGTGCCTCTGCACGAAAACTGGGCATTTGCCGATGAGCGCAAATGTTTTACCGTTTCCATTTGGTGCCCGTTGGTTGACTCTACCGTTGACAACGGAACACTGCAAGTAGTACCCGGCAGCCATAAACGATTTGGCGAAATAAGAGGTCCGATGATACCTTGGGAGTTAGACAACATTAAGCAGGAAATCATAGAAAAACATTTAGTGCCGTTGGAAACCAAAGCCGGAGATTGTGTAATACTGGACGACAGCATTGTGCATTATTCTGCCATTAACAAAACCGGAGATTTGCGGTTGGCAATTCAACTCATTTGTATTCCTTCAGAGTTTCCCTCCATCCATTATCACATGAATCCGTCAGTAAGCATGGAGCAAGTAGAAGTGCTGGAAGTGGATGTTGATTTTTACATGCAGTTTAACCCGTGGAAAAATCCGGGAAATGTGAAACGCGTAAGAACTATTCCCTACAAACATCGCACTATTGATGAGTCTGAGTTTATTGAACGTCTTCATGGTCCGCGATTTGATGAACTTTCCGAAAAGAAAGGATTGATAGAAAAGTTGAAAGAAGTATTTGCCTGATTTTTTCTTTGTTACGCTACCCCTCTCGTTTGCATAGTTTTATAAAGCAGGAAAAAGTTTACATTTAATTTGTAAACACACTGTTTGCTCAGTTGTTTTTCCATCAATATTCCAAACACCAACAACTAATTGCTATGAAGAATGCCCTTACCATTCAACGTTTTTTTCTCGCAGTTTTTTTACTGCTCACTGCCACATTTTCCAAAAACCTCAACGCCCAATCACCTCAAGGCATCAACTACCAGGCGGTAGTTCGCAATGCACAGGGGCAACCGGTTGCCTCGGGTAATGTGAGCATTCGTTTCAAAATACACGATGGCACAGCTACCGGCACAGTAGTTTTTCAGGAAACACATACTACTGCCACTAACCAGTTTGGTTTAATTACGGTGGTAATTGGCGGAGGTGGAGGAAATTTAGCCGCAGTAAACTGGGGTAACGGCAATAAATTTTTACAAGTAGAAGTTGACCCTGCGGGCGGAAGCAATTTTACCGACATGGGTACTACGCAAATGGTGAGTGTGCCTTATGCACTTTACGCAGGTAATGCTGCCAACGGAATTACCGGGCCAACAGGCCCCACCGGACCTGTAGGAGGCGGCACACCCGGACCAACCGGTGCAACGGGACCTACAGGACCAACAGGAGTAACCGGACCAACAGGAGTAGGAACTCCGGGAGCAACAGGACCCACAGGCGCAACAGGTGCCACCGGAAATGATGGGCCAATTGGACCCACCGGACCCGCAGGCAGCGGAGGCGGAGCTACCGGACCAACAGGACCTACGGGTGCCACAGGAAATGATGGCGCCCCCGGAGCTACCGGACCAACAGGCGCAGGCACCCCCGGACCCACAGGTGCTACAGGCATAACCGGTGCTACGGGGAATACAGGCGCAACAGGACCTACAGGTACAGGAAGCGCAGGACCAACGGGACCAACCGGAGTAACCGGAAATACAGGCGCAACGGGCGCCACCGGACCTACAGGTACGGGCACAACAGGTGCCACCGGACCAACCGGACCTGCCGGCTCGGGAGGTGTAACGGTTTTCCAGAATGCCAGTACGGCTCAGTCGGGTCCTGCAAACAGTACTTCGTTGGTAACAAAAACATCACTCACATTGCAGCCGGGAACTTACGTTATTACTTTTTCAGCTGAACTTTCGGGTAAATGTAATGCCGGTTGTGTGCAGTATCAGTTCGATGATGGCAGCACCACCTTCGCACAAGGATGGACTCCTTTAGATGGCAGCAGTTCTACCCAATCGAGTTATGTTCCGGTATCGCATACGGTGTATGTTACCTATGCAACTACTGCTACCGTAAACATTAAATACAGCGGCTACAACGCTACTTACCCGGGCTACATACGTAATGCGCGCATAGTGGCATTACAGGTAAATTAGATAATTGCGTTGTTGAGCAATGTCAACCTTGCAAGGCGCTTCATTTAGTAGCTTTGCGGCAAATAGTTGCCTATGTCGTCTTCAAAAGATTTACACCACCACCGCAGAAATTACCAACTGCATGAACTTACCGAAGAAAAAATTTCTCCCAACCCTTATAAACAATTCGGCTGGTGGTTTGAAGATGCCAGCAACTCCGATATTATAGAACCTAACTGCATGACCCTTTCTACAGCCACTAAAGAGGGAAAGCCTTCTTCGCGCGTGGTGCTGCTGAAAGCCTTCGATGAAAACGGATTTATATTTTACACCAACTACCACAGTCGCAAGGGGCGCGAGTTAAGCGAAAACAATCAGGCGTGTTTACTTTTCTTTTGGGATAAATTGGAAAGACAGGTACGTATAGAGGGCACTATCGAAAAAACACATGCTCAATTATCGGAAGAATACTTTGCCACCCGACCATTCGAAAGCAGGTTGAGCGCCATAGTATCGGAACAAAGCGAAGAAGTTCCCTCGCGGCAGTATCTTGAAGATAAACTAGAAGAACTGAGAAAACTGGAACACATTCATCGCCCCGAGCATTGGGGAGGCTACGTGCTAAAGGCAGATTACTTCGAGTTTTGGCAAGGGCGCGCCAGCCGTCTGCACGATCGCATTGTATACGAACTAGAAAACAACGCATGGAAGATTAAGCGATTGGCTCCAT
This sequence comes from Chitinophagales bacterium, assembly GCA_026129525.1. GTDB lineage: Bacteria > Bacteroidota > Bacteroidia > Chitinophagales > LD1 > Bog-950. The sequence goes on from JAHCHW010000008.1 coordinate 136,465, forward strand.
AGAAAAAATTGCCGCTAATGAAATACACTAAGGTTATTCTGCCGTTTTTGCTTGTACTCGCACTAATTGCAGCAGCATATTTTATCGGCATGAAAACCGGTGCCAACTTAGTCCGAAAAGGGCTAATAGATAATTATCCTACTATTAAAAACATAGTACATAGTGCCGTTACCGAAGTGGATACGGTTGTCAATTTCACACTTAAAAAATCGGATAGCGAAACGCTTTTCGGCTACCTGGGCGAAAAGAATTCCGACTCGGTTTTAGTTTCTATTCCTTACTATGGCAGATACGGTATTGACCTGGCTGTACGCAACTTCAGGATTTTTGAAAGAGAGAGGAATGAAGTAGAAGTGAGTTTGCCTGCAGTAAGGTTGCTGTACTGCAACTTTAAATTCGAGCAGTTGTTATTGAACGGAAAACCTGCAACAGGTTTGTTTGGAACAGAAAACAGCCAAACAATCAAAAATCAGCTTTACGAGTTACTCCATCCTGTTTTGGAAAAAAACAAAGAACACCAACAAGTTGCTAAAGCAGCTATTGCCAAGGCGCTGATGTTTTATTTTATGCCTTACAAATTCAGCCTCAGCCTTTACATTAACGAGCTAAATGTGCCCTTACCCCAAGTACCCGGTATAAATAAAGACATTGATGCCACTCTCCGCGAAATGGCGGGGCAGTAGGTTTATTCTGCTTTTTGCATCTTGCAGTTCTTCTTTCCCGAAGTTTTGTAATCGTTAACCTATCGCGCATACAATTTACGCAATACTCTTCCGTCAAAACATTACCATTATTTTCAAAGCATGACTAACAAAATCATACTCATTACCGGAGCTACTTCCGGCATAGGTTTTCAAACCGCTAAAGATTTAGCCGCCAAAGGAGCAGCCGTTTACATTGTTGGAAGAAATAAAGAGCGTGCAGAAGAAGCCGTCAAAGAAATTATAGCGCATACCGGCAATAAAAACGCGGGCTACTTTTTGGCAAATTTTTCTTCGCAAAAATCTATTCGCGCTTTAGCAGAAGATGTAAAGCAAAAACTCCCGCGCATTGATGTACTCATCAATAATGCCGGAGCAGTGTTTCCCGATTTCCAACTAAGTGAAGATGGGCTGGAAATGACCATTGCCACCAACCACTTTGCCTACTTTCTGCTAACTAACTTATTGTTGGATTTGATAAAAAAATCGGAAGCCGGGCGCATTGTAAATGTTTCATCGGGATCACATTACCAGGGCAAACTGGACTTTGAATCATTTACCAAAAACAAAGGCTATTTTACCATGTTTGCCTACGCACAGAGCAAACTTGCCAATGTTTTTTTTACTCAGGAATTGGCAGAACGATTAGCCGGAACCAACATTACTGTTAACTGCCTGCACCCCGGCATGGTAAAAACCAACATAGGCAATAAAGAAATGCCCTGGTTTTCATCACACATGTGGACGTTGATAACCAAACTGGCTGGCATTACGCTCAAAGACGGAGCTAAAACTTCGGTGTACCTCGCCTCGTCAGATGACGTGAAAAATGTTACCGGCAAGTATTTCGATAAGTGCAAGATAAAAAAACCTGCAAAAATTACCCTCGATAAAACGTTGCAGAAAAAGTTATGGGAAGTAAGTGAATTGTATTGCCCCCTGCAACAAACCTGCCTTAACGGCTAACAGTATGACTCCGGCTTTCCCTGCCGAGTATCAAGCCGAACAAGCCGCTTACATGGCGCTCTTCAACCAACTTTCCGATACCACCCTCGACCAGCGCCAGCAAACCGATAAAAAAGTAACTGCGAACAACAACCTCTACGATGAACTTATCCGAATAGGAAAAGATGCCAACGTTATTTTCCGCAACAACCCTTCCCTGCTCGAGCGGTTTACCTTTACCAAAGTATTGGAGTTGGTTAGTCCTCCGGGTCCGGCCACTTTAAAAGGCAACATTACAAATGTTGCCGAAAACCCCATTCCGGACGTTTCGGTTTACATCTAAGAACCTGACCTCGAAGTTTTTACCGATGCCACCGGCACATACCTAACCGGCAACATCCCTTCGGAAACTTACACTGTTACCTTTCAAAAAGAAGGCTTTGTTACCTAACAGGTGCAAATTACTATTAACTCGGGAGTAGATAAAATTTACAATGTTCCGCTCATAGCAGTTTAAAATACGGTTCCATTCCCTATAACCCCGAAAGGGTTTAAAACCCTTTCGGGGTTATAGGCTAATGCCTTTGCCCTGCGTATATATAGTTTAACTTACCGCAAACACATAGCATACCCGTAGCCGGTTTTAGTTGCTCCGGGTTTGTGCAAATTTCCGCTCCTGTGCATTTCATTACATTTACGCACCTTAAAAATTATGCTATTCATGTGTTATCGCTTATGGTTTGCCGCAGCCGTGTTACTTTTTGCCGCTTCCTGTTCTTCCACCAAAAACGGAACAAAGAAGAATGACATTATCTCCATTAACCTCGACACCATTGAGATTACCGCCAACCGCGAAAACCCTTACCGTGCTTCGGCTCCGCTCGATTTTGATTTGATACACACCAAACTCGAAGTGAGTTTTGATTACTCCAAACAATATTTGTTCGGCAAAGCCACCATTAAACTGAAACCGCATTTTTATCCGCAAACTACACTTACGCTCGATGCCAAACAATTTGACATACACGAAGTAAGCGTGATAAACAAAGACGGCACCAATACCAATCTTGCTTATACCTACGATTCGCTTCAACTGCAAATAACCCTCAATAAGGAATATACCCGCAACGATGAACTCACCGTTTACATCCGTTACACCGCAAAACCCGAAGAGCGAAAAGCAGGCGGCAGCGCTGCCATTACCAGCGATAAAGGCTTGTACTTCATAAATCCGTTAGGCGAAGACTCTACCAAACCCATTCAAATTTGGACGCAGGGCGAAACCGAATCAAGCTCTTGCTGGTTTCCTACCATTGACAAACCCAATCAGAAAACCACGCAGGAAGTTTACATAACCCGCGATAAAAAGTATGTGTCATTATCGAACGGTATATTGGTTAGCAGTAAAGATAATGCCGATGGCACCGTTACCGATTACTGGCGCATGAATTTGCCGCACGCACCTTACTTGTTTATGATTACCGTAGGCGAGTTTGAAATTATTAAAGCCAATTGGCGCGATGTGCCCGTTACCTACTATGTAGAAAAAGAATACGCCCCTTATGCCAAACAAATTTTCGGCAACACGCCCGAAATGATGGAATTCTTTTCGCAGAAACTCAACTTCGATTATCCCTGGCCCAAGTATGCACAAGTGGTGGTGCGCGATTATGTGAGCGGTGCCATGGAAAACACTTCTGCCACCTTGCATGGTGAGTTTCTGCAACGCAATCCGCGCGAAAGACTCGATGAAACCTTTGAAGACATCATCAGCCACGAACTTTTTCACCAGTGGTTTGGCGATTTGGTAACCTGCGAAAGCTGGAGCAACATTCCGCTCAACGAATCGTTTGCCACCTATGGCGAATACCTCTGGAACGAATACAAATACGGAAAGGAATATGCCGACTACAAGCAGTATGATAACTACGAAAAATACATGGAAGAGTCGAACGTGAAAAACGTTGACCTTATCCGCTTTTACTATAACAACCGCGAAGACATGTTCGACCGCCACAGCTACGAAAAAGGAGGATTGCTGCTACACTACCTGCGGAATATAGTAGGCGATGAGGCGTTCTTTAAATCGCTGGAACTTTACTTAAAAACCAACCAGTTTAAAACGGTTGAAATACACCAGTTGCGCTTAGCCTTTGAAACCGTAACCGGCAAAGACCTCAACTGGTTTTTTAATCAGTGGTTTTTCAAAAACGGGCATCCCGAATTAACCATCACGTACTTTAACGATGCCGACAGCGTGTATGTAACCATTGAACAAAAACACAACACCGAAGAAGGCTTAACCTACACATTACCGATGAACGTAAAAGTATGCTACACCGATAGCTGCTACACCTATCCTATTGAATTGAAAAAATTTGCCGCCACTTTTTCGTTTCCGGCAAAAGGCACTCCGGTATTTACCGATGCCGATGCCGACCGTGTAGTGCTCTGCAAAAGAACCGAGAATAAAACTATTGCCAATTACATTTACCAGTACAACCATTCCGATGGTTTTGTGCAGCGGTACGAAGCGCTGATGGCTTTGGCTGATTCGCAAAAAGTAAGTGCCGATGCAAAAGCCACACTGGCAAAAGCAGTAAACGACCGTTTTTTTGCCCTGCGCGATTTAGCCATTGGCAGGCTGCGCTACCCGTTTCCTGATTCGGCAAACTTTGCCGCAACACTCGAAAAACTTGCCGTAAACGATGAAAACAGTTATGTGCGTAGGTCAGCCATCGAAAAACTTTCACGGTTAGGGACCAACAAAAACTACGAATCGCTTTTTGAGAATGCCATCAACGACAGTTCGTACACCGTGGTTGGTGCAGCGCTCAAAGCCCTGGTAAGTGTAAATGCAACAAAAGCCTTAGCCATTGCCAAAACATTGGAAAGTGAAAAAAACAGCAACATAACAAGTGCTGTTGCCGATGTATATGCCAAAGAAGGCGATAGTAATTACCGCGATTATTTCAGAACAAAAATTAAGCAGCAAGGGGGTGGTTACAGCCGCATGTATATGTTTTACTACTACGCCAATTTTCTTACCCGCATGGAAAAACCAATGGTATTGGCAGGCATTAACGATATACTGGAAACGGCTTCAAAAACTGATGAGCAATATATAAGCAGTGCTGCACGCGGAGCACTTAAACGTTTAGTTCGCTTTTTTGAAGACAAAAAGAAACTGGCAAAAGAAGAATTAGCCAAAGCCGAAGGTAAAACCGCCAAACTGGAATGGGAGGAAAGCATTGCCAACTATGAAGAAATTATTGCTTCGGCAAACGATGCCGCTTCGCTACTAAGCAAAAAAGGCGGCTACGATTTTCACTGAGTTTTTTTGCGCTGCAGGTCGTTTACCGCCAGTAGTTTTACGGCAGGATAAACTCTCGAAACCCCGTCTTTGGAAGTAATGCGTAAGCGGTAGTACGTATCAACCGCTGCGGGTTGCGGGTAATTGTCTATACGCACAATAGTATCCTTCGGATTTATGCTCGCAAAATCAATGTATTTGCACTGTCCGTAGCTGGTATTGCCTATATCGCTGCGCTCCACGCTCACGTTACCTATTCCTTCCGGGTTCATAAAAAAAAGCACAATTCTAACTTTGGTTACCTCGCGCTTTACTTGCATAAAAAATACTTCATCCGATGAAACCAACCAACTTTCATCGCTTTGTGCTGAAAGATTAAAGCACAAAATTGTAAGCGGGATAAAGAGAAAACGTTTAAAAACAAGAGAAAACATGTCAGGCGCTGTGTTAAAAATTTCCGATGCAAATATTTGTATAAATGCTCAAACATCGTGCCGTTGTGTTGTGAAATTGTGTGAAGTGCCGGCAATGTTTTCCGTTTCGCACCATCTATGCATATTCGCTCATTCATTTCGCATTGTCTTCATCATACCATAACACGCAAAACTGGCTGCTGCTTTCATTGCTAACCCTTATTTGGGGCAGTTCGTACATTCTTATCAAAAAAGGATTGATTGCTTTTACTCCCTTAGAGTTGGCAAGTTTACGGATAGCGGTTTCGTTTGTTTGTGCCTTACCGTTTGCGGTAAAAGCATGGAAAACCGTTTCGCGCGAAAAACTGCCCACCATCTTTCAAATAGGCATTTTCGGAAGCGGTGCTCCGGCATTTTTGTTTGCATTGAGTATGACACATTCGGGCAGCGCTATTAATGGTATTATCAATTCACTTTCTCCGCTTTGGACATTGGTTATCGGCTACTATCTTTTCAGTATTGGAGTAACAGCTTCCAAAGTGGCGGGTATAGTTATCGGCTTTATGGGTGCAGTGGTATTGGTGTTAGGAAAAACAGAAAGTGCATTCGGTTCGCTTACGGGCACCGATTTGTTTTACAGCCTGCTGCCGGTTGCCGCTACTTTTTGCTATGGCATGAGCACCAACATTACCAAACAAAAGTTACAAAATGAAAATCCGTTGTACACCACCAGCATTGCCATGTTTATGATAGGCGTTCCGGCAACTGTTATCTTTTTGGCAGGCGAAGCACCTGCAAAAATTTTAGCGGGAACGGCTTGGTTTCCGCTATTGAGTATAGTAGCGTTATCGGTGTTGGGCACCTTTGTAGCGTGGATTTTGTTTTACCGCTTGGTGCAACGCACCGATGCGCTTTTTGCCGCCAGTGTTACTTACCTTATTCCCATAGTAGCTATGGGCTGGGGCTTTTTTGACGGTGAAGTTTTAGGGTTGGTGCAATTGTTCGGCTTGGCGCTTATACTGGCGGGTGTAGCCTTAGTTTCTAAAAAGGAAGTTTAACTCTTTTCGGTGCTTTTAATCAATTCTTCCCAAAACTCAGCCGCCCGTCTTGTATGTGGTATAACAATAGAGCCTCCCACCAAATTGGCAATGGAAAACACTTCATAAATTTCTTCGGTGCCGCAATGCAATTCGTGGCATTTACCTAAATGATACTTTATACAATCATCGCAGCGCAACACCATTGAAGCTACCAAGCCGAGCAGTTCTTTGGTTTTTGCAGGCAAGGCGCCATCGGTATATGCCTGATTATCGAGACTCCAAAAGCGTTTCATCACAAGGTTATTCTTTGAAAGTATTACCTCGTTCATCCGCGAACGGTATTCATTAAAATCGTCAATTAAGCGGCTCATACAATTTACGGTTTAGGGTTGCGTCAAAAGTAGTAATCAACAAACACGAAATTTTATCCGTTCAAAAACTTTTTACCTTTATCAAAACCAAAAACCATTTACCAATGAAAAGTGTTATTCGCATATTTTTAGGATTGATTATTGCCTCTTCGCTGTCGAGTTGCGGCTACAATAGCATGGTGGAAAAGCGCGAAGCCGTAAACAGCGCATGGGGCGATGTAGAGTCGGCTTACCAGCGCAGGGCAGACCTCATTCAAAATCTTGTTAACACCGTAAAAGGCGCTGCCGACTTTGAAAAAAGCACTTTAGTAGAAGTGATTGAAGCACGTTCCAAAGCCACCTCTATTCAGTTAAAAGCCGATGACCTTACACAAGAAAACTTAGACAAGTTTCAACAGGCTCAGGAAGATTTGAAAGGAACGCTATCGCGCCTGTTGGTTACGGTTGAAAAGTATCCCGACCTGAAAGCCACCCAAAATTTTCTGGAATTGCAGGCGCAATTGGAAGGTACAGAAAACCGCATAAATACTGCCCGCAACCGCTTTAACAGTGCCGTGCAGGACTACAACGCCTACATTGCCAAGTTTCCGCAACTGTTTATAGCTAAACTTTTCGGCTTTAACGAGAAAGCATATTTTAAAGCTGCGGCAGGTGCCGAAAAAGCACCTGAGGTAAAGTTTTAAACACGCAAGTGAAGCGGTAATATTCCGCACAACCACATAAGCATGTTGTTTTCAAAAGAATTATTTACGGAAGAGGAAAAAAAGGCGATTGTACAGGCTATAAGCGAAGCCGAAGCAATGACCTCGGGCGAAATACGCCTGCATGTAGAAGCGCGATGTGCCGGCAACCCCGTAAAACGCGCGGTAGAAGTTTTCCATCAATTGGAAATGAACAAAACAGCTGCATCTAACGGAGTGCTTATCTACATTGCCTATGCCGACCATAAACTTGCCATTATTGGCGATAAAGCCATTAACGAAGTAGTGCCTGCCGCTTTTTGGGATGGCGTAAAAGAAGCCATGCGCGGACACTTTAAACAAGGGGAATTTTTTCAGGGAGTGGTATTTGCCATTAAGGAAACCGGCTTTCATTTAAAGCAATATTTCCCTGTGCAATACAACGATATAAACGAACTGCCAAATGAAATCAGCGAAGGTTAACAAAGGCAGGTTTCAATTTTGGGTGCTGGCAGGTTTGCTGCTTTTATGGGCAGCAGGTTTTGCACAAAATTTTCCCGAGCGCCCTAACCCTCCCCGGCTGGTAAACGATTTTGCAACAATGCTTACAGTTTTCGAGCGGCAAAATCTGGAAGATAAGTTAGTAGCGTACGATGATTCTACTTCTACTCAAATAAGTATTGTAATTATTCGCACGCTCAATGGAATGGATAAAGCTCAATATGCTACTGAATTGGGCGAAAAGTGGGGTATTGGCAGAAAGCAAAAAGATAATGGGGTGTTGATTTTAGTGGCAAGTGAAGACCGCCAAATTTTTATTGCCACCGGAAGAGGTGTAGAGGAATATTTGCCCGATGCTATTTGCAAGCGGATTATAGAAAAAATTATAAAGCCCGATTTTAAAGAAGGCAAATACTACGAAGGTTTGGATAACGCTACCAATGAAATGATAGCCCGCCTTTCCGGAACTTTTGAAAACACCGACAGCGATGATGAATCTGAAATTCCGCTTTGGGTAATCATTCTTATCATTTTCATTGTATTCTTTTTGTTGCCGGTGTTGTTCCGAAATCATAAAGGCGGAGGCACAACGTACGGAGGCAGAGGCTACCGCACATGGGGAGGCGGCACAACCTGGGGTGGAAGCAGCGGTGGCGGGTGGAGTGGCGGTGGCGGAAGCCGCGGTGGTTTTGGCGGATTTGGAGGAGGAAGTTTTGGCGGTGGGGGGGCAGGAGGCTCTTGGTAATTTTCAATATACACAATGACTCATTCAAAATTTACGTTGCACCCCTGGCATGGGATTAGCGCGGGCGATGAAGCCCCCGAAACGGTTACAGCTTTTATTGAGATTGTTCCTACCGATACTATTAAATACGAAGTGGACAAAAAAAGCGGATGGCTGAAGGTGGATCGTCCGCAGCAGTTTTCGAACATTGTTCCCGCGCTGTACGGCTTTATTCCGCAAACATGGTGCAACACATTGGTAGCAGAACATTGCATGCAAAAAACCGGCAGACAAAACATTGCAGGCGATAAAGATCCTATGGATATTCTGGTACTTTCCGAAAAAGCATTTCCGAACGGAGGTTTTTTAGTGCAGGCAATTCCCATTGGCGGCTTTAGAATGATTGACAAAAACGAAGCTGACGATAAAATTTTAGCCGTAATGAAAAACGATGCCGTGTATGGAAATATTAAAGATGTAAGCGAACTGAGCAGCGGAATTGTTGAGCGGCTCAAACACTATTTTCTTACTTACAAGGATATGCCCGGCAGCGGAAACAACAAGGTGGAAATTACCCATATCTACGGAAGCGCTGAAGCCAAGCAGATAATTAAGCACAGCATAAACGATTATTTGCAGGAGTACGGTGCCTGAAAAATGCTCTTACAATAGCACCTTCATTCTTCGATATAAATGCGAAAAGCAGAACACATAAGCAAGCATGGCAAAAAAGTAAATTCCTGCCTGTAGTGCAAATAAAGACTGATGGAAAGTTGCTTCTGCCAACACAACTACAAGTAACGCGTTCAGAAAAAAAATTACCGCTATTCCAATCGCAATGGTTTTTACTGCTCTTTTAAAGCTAAGCAGGCAAATTGCTGTGCCTGTAAATGTTGCAAGCGGAGCAATCATAATTTGTGTATCGGTTAAGTAATACCCCGCTGAAGTATTTAGCGTAATCATGCGCTTGTAAAAAACAACTTCTTGCCCAAACAACCTGAGCATGTTTCCCGCAAAATATACCAAACAACTTCCTGTAAAATCGTACATCCAACTTATGGTTTCGCGGAAAACAACGAACGTATTGTTGCAGATAAACTCAACAAAGTTCCATGTAACGTAGGCCAGTACCATGCAAAAAATAATCCGCACAGTAAGGTTCGGAAATCTGTTTTCAAGGAAATTTCGCATCATGCAATAAAGAAAAGAAACTATCAGCGTTTACCACGCACTCGCTCTGTAAAAGCAATCAGCCCCGATAGAAAATTTTTTATTGAACCTTTTATGCCTTCTGTGTTTTTAAAAACAGAGTTGTGTGCTTCTACTTTTTGCTGCTCATCGGGCGGTTGCTGTGTGTAATAATAAACAGCTAACGATTTTCTAGTTACTCCTTCGGGTGTATTTAAAGGCTGCGGATGACCGTGGAACGATTTTTCGGTTGTTTCAAAAATTACACCACAATTAAACTTGGGGACAATTTCAGCGATCCGCTCTCGCTTATCCATATCCCACAATTCCAAATTTCCGCCATATTCTGGCTTCCAGTTTTTGTTTAAAAACAAAAGCAAGTTTAATCTACGGTGCCAGTCTTTTTCCGGATGCACATTAAAGTCAACATGAATATCCAGAAACGCTCCTTTTAAAGATTGATGAAATCCCGCTCCAAACAATTCATCATCGGCTTTAAGATTATTAATACCCGTAAGCGTTGATAGGAATTGGCGCATTTCTTCCCCATTCAGTTCCTCAAACACTTTGCTGAACTCTTGTGAAATTTTTGCACTCTGCAATTTATTTCTCTGATGAATGTAGGTAATGCTTTTCCAAATTGGCGATGCCGGTGTTGGGTAATCTGCTAAAAGTGCTTCGGCAACTTCGGGCAACAAAAAATCTTCAATAACCAAAAACCGAAATGTAGGATAACTGTTGAATTTATCTCGAAGGGCTGGTAACTCCTGCTGTAACAAACCAAAATTCACATAAGTCATACATCAATCGTTTGCGCCCAATATCTATTTGCTACGACAGATAAACACCGTTGCGAATAAGCATTACAAAGGCAATAAGAAATGCCAGCGATACCAAAAGGTAAGGATTAAATTTTTGTAACGTTTTGTAACGCAACACATCTGCCTTTTGCACATCCACTAATTTTATGGCTGTAAATGCAATCATCAGACTAATAAAAATTACCGCCAACTGCACACCATGTGCAAACAGATTTTCGGGATAAGTAATGAGCGTTGTACCAAGTGCGCCAATGGCATAAGGCACTACTAAAACCTCTAAAAAATAACGTTGCTTACGCGAGAGCTTGTTAACCTTAGAGTAAGAATGCGCCAACAATAAAAACGGGCGGCAAATACTTGCTGAAAAATAAATCAACATAACAACTGCTGCAATTGCCAGCAGGTAAACTAAAAAAGCGGGCAATTCTAACCATGCCAACGCAACTCCCAGCCCGGGCACCGCATAATCCGAATAGCTTGCAGCATTTAAAGTAGTATATACTTCATCGTCATCTGTTTCGGGCAGCAGGGGAACTGTTGATGTGGCAGAGATATTTTGCGCTTGCAGTGGTGTTCTGTTGTTGTAGGTTTCAACTACATACTGCGAATGTACAATGGTGCCCATAAACAGCTGAGCACAAAAAATGCCTGTTCCTGTAACAAACATCCATAAGAATAAAACATTGGCAACACTTTGTATATTCTTTAGTTTGCTGTATAAAAACATGCCCAATATTCCCATACACAACACAAATAATGCTCCGGAAGAATAGATAACAAAAACATTGAAACGGCTCCAATAGCTACCTTGCAACATAAATTTAACCCCGTAGTAGTAGGCAAACGCATCAAATTCAAACATTGTTCCGGCAACAGCCATTACTATCCAGTATAACTGTGTTAAAAGCACGTAAGCAAACACAAAACATGCCGCTGAATTTACAATTCTTGCTAATCGTTCATGCCAAATTTCTCTTCCCCGTTGTTCGGAATCCATTTATACGCTTTTGAGTGGTGCGCTCAAAGATATACGGTTAATTATAGATTAAAAATTCGATTTGGCGGGCCGGTACTTCGATTTGGCAAGTATCACCTTTGCATCATAGTTATTCATCAAATCGGGCATAGTAATTCCTTTGCCGTTTTCTTTCATAAACTTTCTTACAATTTGCAAGCCTACAAAATTGCCGATAGCTCCGGGCGCTTCGGGCGGCATTCCGTTTGTTCCGGGACCTTCGCCCAGGTACCTGGTTTTCTCCATCGCGTTGTTTTTATACAATAAGTCTTTATCGTTTAAAAACTGCCAAATGGCATATTCACTTTCGTTGCACCATTTGGTTTGCGAAGCGGTGTAGCCTAAAATCATACTATCGGGCGCATCGGGAAACAAATAGCTGATGAAGTATAACTTCTTACCCCTTTCAATTATAGCATCTATCAGATTAACATCGGCAGCCATTTCTATGGAAGGAAAATGTTCTTCGTACAAAGCTTCGGCAGCGTAACGGGCTATGTATTCCCGTTTCATTTTATGGCGCAAATAAGCATACACACCTACACTATCGTAATCGCGGTTGTCTTCCCCTAAAAACATATCAAGCCCTATAATAAGTTGATTGTTGCCGAAAGGTGAAACGCCTGCACCATAGGCTGAATTGATAGTTATTATTTCGGGGGCTTCAAATTGAGGAACGTAATGCTTAAAGTATCGGAACATTAGTTTCAGATCTTGCTCCACATCATCGGTCTTGGAAAATCTTGCCGAAATTGAATCCTGAATAATACGGATATACTTATCGCTCAAAAAGCGGCTGATGGCTTGTTGTTCAATATCGGCAGTATCGCCTGCCGGGCGTGGGCCTACCACAAAATTGCTGATGTAAAACTTATAGAAAGCGCCATAGCGGTTTATCATTTCGTTGCGCCACGCGCTAAAATCTCCGGAATTAAACGCCTGTAAATCTTTATCGAACCGCAGCAACCGTACATTTACATCTATCTTCGATACATCGGGTTTTTCTCTACTTTTGTTTTCATTGCAACCGGTAAGCAGCAAAGCCATTAAAACAACCACTAATCCCTTTACATCCCGAATCATTACACGAAAATGCGAAAGAAAATCAAGCACACTTTAATTCTCACATTTTTTATGTTTCTGTTTTTTAGCGGCTACTCGCTGAACGAACGGATACGGATAGGCTTTTACGGCTCGCCCGGCATTGCATGGAGCAAACCTGCCGGCAACGATTTAACCAAGGGCAAACCGCGCTTTGGCGTAAACTATGGATTTACATTAGAGTACTGGTTCGCTAAAAACTACGGACTATCTACGGGCTTGGCAGGTGCGTTTGACGGCTGTAACATAGGCAGCCGCAATTTGTTTGAAAATGATGCGTCAGGAAACAAAATTAAAACCGTAACCGAAAAATACGGATTTCATTATGTTGTGTTGCCTGCGTATCTCAAACTGAAAACAAACGATATAAAGGACAGCAAGTTTTGTGTGTGGGGGCAGTTAGGAGTAGATTTACAGTTTACGGTGAATGCGCGCGCCACTTTCAGCGATTCTATCGGAACAACATCATCACATTGGGTAGAAAAAGAAAACATCTTACGCAGCAATAACGAGGTGAGTAAAGTAATCAGCGGTTTTCGCAGTAATTTTTTTGATGTGCGATTAGGGGCAGGTGCCGGATTTGAATATCGTTTCGATGAGCAGGCTTCGCTGTTTGCCGGTGTTTTTTACCACAACGGATTTATCAATAACCTATTTGACCGCGATGCAAAAAAGGAACCGAATGTGATGCGGTTTATGAGTTTGCGTATAGGCATTTTATTTTAACCGACAATCGTTCATGAAAATAGCGCTCGCCCAACTCAATTATCATGTCGGGAATTTTTCTGCCAACACCGCAAAAATAATTTCAGCCATTAAACAAGCAGAACAACAAGGTGCTGAACTGATTGTGTTTAGCGAATTGTGTATTTGCGGTTATCCCCCGCGCGATTTTTTGGAATTTGATGATTTTATTGAACAAAGCACCAATGCCCTGAACGAAATTGCGGCACACACGCACACTACAGCTGCTTTGGTAGGTTGTCCGCGAAAAAATCCTGTAAAGGCAGGAAAAGATTTGTTCAACTCCGCATTCCTGCTTTTTGAAGGAGAGGTAAAACACATAACCGACAAAACACTTTTGCCGAACTACGATGTGTTTGATGAGTACCGCTATTTTGAGCCTAACAAAAAGTTCGAAATTGCCTGGTTTAAAGGAAAAAAATTAGCTGTAACTATTTGCGAGGACATTTGGAATGTAGGCAACGAAAATCCGCTTTATACACTTTGCCCAATGGATGAGTTGATAAAACAACAACCGGATTTAATTATCAATTTGTCCGCCTCGCCATTCAGTTACAAACAACACAGCGAGCGCCTTAAAGTGATTACGGAAAATGTAAAGTTATATGGCATTCCAATGATTTACGTAAACGAAGCAGGCGCACAAACCGAACTTATTTTTGATGGCGGCAGCATTGTAATGAATGCTAAAGGCGAAGTCGTTGAACAACTTCCATTTTTTAAAGAAGACATTAAACTAACCGATACCGAATGTTTTCACGAAGTTAAAAGTGCAGCATCGGTACCCACTGAAATTTCGCTTATGCACGATGCTTTAGTAATGGGCATTAAGGACTATTTCGAAAAGCTCGGATTCAAAAAAGCCATTCTCGGTTTAAGCGGTGGGATTGACTCAGCCGTGGTGCTTTGTTTGGCAGCACAAGCTTTAGGTAAAGAGAATGTACTTTCGTTGTTGCTGCCCTCCGGCTTTTCATCGCAACATTCGGTTGAGGATTCGGTTGCGCTTACCAACAATCTCGGCACCAAGCACGAAATCATTTCTATCGAAAATACTTTTCAATCGTTCAGAGAAACACTGGCACCTTACTTTAAGGATATGCCTTTTAACGTAGCGGAAGAAAACATGCAGGCGCGCACACGCGCAGTGTTGCTGATGGCGTTCAGCAATAAATTCGGTTACATTTTGTTAAACACCACTAACAAAAGCGAAGCAGCGGTAGGTTACGGTACCTTATATGGCGATATGTGCGGAGGCTTGAGTGTGCTGGGCGATGTGTACAAAACCCGGGTGTACGAATTGGCACATTACATTAACCGGTATGGCGAAGTAATTCCGCAAAGTATTATCACCAAAGCGCCTTCGGCAGAGTTGCGCCCTAATCAAAAGGATTCCGATTCGCTTCCCGAATATGATGTGTTGGACAAACTACTCTACCAATATATTGAGTTACGCCAGGGACCCAAAGAATTACTGAAAATGGGTTTTGAAAAAGCGTTGACAGACCGCGTGCTGAAATTGGTAAACAGCAATGAGTGGAAGCGGTATCAGGCTCCGCCAATTCTCCGTGTATCGCCCAAAGCTTTTGGCATTGGCAGACGAATGCCTATTGAAGGGAAGTATTTGAGTTGATGTTTTTACCGCACAGTAGCAATGGTAGACAAAAAATGAATTGTTGATAGAGAAGTTGTTAGTGCTTTAGATAACCCGCCTAAAGGATTCAGGCTGGTAAATTTTACTTTAATCAACGCATCAACGTTACATTGCCCTTTGCTACAGTAGCTTTGGTTTGCCCTTGCAACATATAATCGCAGGTCCAAACGTACACGCCCATTTCCTGCTCTACTCCTCTGAAAACACCATCCCAACCGCTTGTGAAATCGGTGGTTTCAAAAACTTTTTCGCCCCAGCGGTTGTACACCTGTAAGCGGAATTTTACCAAATCGCGGTTCATTACGCGGAACTTGTCGTTAATGCCGTCTCCATTGGGAGAAAATGCGGTTGGAATCAATAACTCTGGCGAAGTAACCGTAACCAACAACGAATCGGACACCACGCAACCCGCATCATCGGTTACAGTAATGGTATATCGGGTAGTTAAAGTAGGCGAAGCCACAGGTTGTTGGCAGTTATCGCAACTCAATGCAAAATCGGGCAACCAGTTTACGGTAGAAACATTGGCAGCGCTGATAGTTGGATTAAATGTGGTAGATTGACCTAACGTAATATTTACATCGGCACCGGCATCAACCGTAAATTTCTTTCTAGCTAAGGCAAAAGGCTCCGGCTGGAAATCGCTTACACCGGTTACACTTACAGATGAAAAACCAAGCCCGCTGCCAAGCGAAGCAGTTCCTAAATCGTTCCAGCGGTTGGGCAAATCCCAATGTGCTTCATCCGTCCAGTCGCCATCGGTAGAAGGATTAAAAAACATTCGCAATGCCGAAGCATCGTTTCCGTTAGTTTGATACAAGCGGTGATAAAAATTCGGATTTACTATGCAGAGAATGTTATCCATAACGCTCACATCGTAACCATCGAAAGTAGCATCGCCTTTTACCACCATGGCTCCGTATGTATTGGTTGAAGAATTTACCGGAGTAAATTCTACAGGGCGGAAAATACTTGGCGGATTGTTATACGAAGGCGAGCCGGTGGGATACAGATAAGCACTTATAGAAGCCGTATTGCGAGATAGTTTTCCGCTGCCTGCCGAACTTACAAAACCGCTGTTTCGGGTAATGGCGTTAGGGTTGGTATTGGTAACCAACATTTCGTTTACATCGGTGGCAAGCTCGGCATCATTTAAAGCAAGTAAGCCGGAGGTAACTGCATTGATAGTTTGGCGCTTTACCGAATTCCCGCCAAGCAAGTTAAGATTATTAAAAGTTGTAACCGCACTTCCCGTAATTTGTTGTGTGCCTCCGTTCATTTCTACCCAACTGTTGCTACCTGCGTAACTGCCGTTGTTTATCCAGTCGCCACTCAGGCGGATAGTATCGCTCGAGGCGTTGATGATGCCATCGTTTTGCACGTAGCCTTCTACTACCACTGTTCCGGCATTGTCAAATACTCCGCTGCCGCCAGATGTGTTGTTGTAAACTGAATTGGTCTTTACAATCATAAAGGCACCATCTTTCACATAAATATCTGCCCCGTTGTTATTAAACAGTGCCTGCGCGCTAAGCGAAACAGAAGATAGAAGAAAGAAAATTGATGAGAAGAAAACCCTCATGAACTGTTATTTGTAATTGAAAGCTAAGATAAAACCCTTACCTGCAAACAACAAAGGCTAAAATTTTCCGCCCACCACCAACTCTTTTTTAAACCGTTTTACCTTGCCTTGCAGGTTAAAAATTTCTACCCATGCAATATAGATGCCTATGCGTGCCTTTTGGTTGTTGTTGTCAAGCCCGTCCCACATAAATTTCCCTTCGCTGCCGAGGGTTTCGTTTTTAACGAGCGTTCGGATTTCTCTTCCCACTGCATCGAAAATGACGCAGTTCATGGTATAGCCAGGCTCATCGAATTTGTATTGAATGTAGGTGAAATCTTTATCGCCATCATTATCCGGAGTAAACACTTCCGGCTCTATGGAAATGTTGTTTTCGGTAATATTCGTTTCGCTGAACTGCGAATTGCGATAGGTAGGTGTAGCAAACCCCACACTTGATGCTGCCGAGTACCAGTTGGTTTTATCTTGCGTGGGTTTGTTGTAATCAATGCGCTCTAACGAAACTCCGTTTTTATCATCGAGCAAGCCGTAATGCCAACTCTGATTGTACGAAAGACTATCTACCGTAATTCCATTTCGCACTTTGAGCACGCATATTCCTTCTTTATCTGGAAAATTCGGCAGCGAACTTTGCAGCAGAAAATCCGGATTCTCTACATAATAGTTCTGCAAAATATTTTCGCGTTGTTCGGTAATGGCAACATATTGCCCCGGAAACAACAGAAAGCTACCCGATGAAACCGCCCCCAATTCCAACACTGCCGATGGATTGCTGATGTCTTTTTCTACAATGTCCAAATCTTTGAGGTCAATCACTTTTTGCGAGCGGTTGTAAAGTTCCACAAAGTCGTAGCCGTAGGTGCGCGGATTAAACAGTATTTCGTTTATCGCCAAATCGTTTATCGCCACCGAATCGGGAATGGCAAAGCGTGCCGAGTCGCTTATGCCCACTCCGTTGCCACTGCAATCAGTAACAGCGTTAGTGAGTTTAACGGTGTAAATTGTTCCCTTCGAAAAATCGTTCAGAAATTCCAGCCGAACGGTAGTGTAATCGAAGGGCACGGGCAAGGCGAGGAGAGGTGTGCCCACTCCGTTGCTTACCGAATAGTAATTTACCACCGATGCATTGGCAATATCTACCGCTTCGTTGAATTGCAACAGCAGTGTGTTGTTGTCTTCCAGATAAGCATGAACCAAACGAATGGGAATAGTATCGGGGTTGTTTTCAGCCACCGAATTTTTGCGTCCGGGTGTTCCGCCCGAAGCATCTTCGCTGGCTTTCCAGTTTTCTTTTCCGCTGCACGGATTTTGCACATCAATCATTTCGAGCGACCACCCACCGTTTTTCTTCCCGTTATCCAAATACCAGGTATCGTCATACGCCACATAGTGAATCAAATTTCCGGTTTTGTCTTTCAGCATCAGTTGGTCGGCAGCATTGGTTAAAGCGGGGAAAGACGACAAGCCCAACACTTTTCCGAATGGTGCAAACAAAGCCGCATTGTTTGTAGAAGTAACTATGAGAAACGAATCGGGCAATATGAGATAATCGGGAAACGTAGCGCCTGTAGTACCGGGTTTGGAAATATTCCAGTTTTTCAGGTTAAACGTTTTGCCGCTGCGGTTGTAAAGCTCTACAAACTCAGCATCGGGCAAACCGATAACAGGTGTAGGGTCGGGCAACATTTCCGTAATCAACACATCGAAACGCGAAGGAGTTTGCGGCAGCGCAAATAGCAAACTCTTGTTTCCATTCAGACTGTTTCCGCTGCAATTGGATAGGCCCGAAACTGTGATGGTGTACACTTCATTTGCATCAAAATCCTGCAGAAAAATGAGCCGCACTTTTGCTTTGTTAACGGAATCAATTAAAGCCGTTTGCGGATTTCCAACGCCTTTGTTTACGGTGTAATTGGAAACCGTTGTTGCCGAAACTGCATCGGCATTTTCATTGAAGGTAATTTCCAGTTCGGTGTTGCTTAACACATTTACAGCATTTAGCGAAAACTGCGAATTAGCGTTCGGATTCCACACGCTGTTTTTGCGGGCGGGTGTACCTCCTGTGGCATCATTCGAGCCAATCCAGTTGCCTTCTTCGCGACAGGGGGTGTTGGGGTTAATAAGTTCAAGCGTATAACCGCCATTGGCTTTAACACTGTTGCCATACCATTTGTCGGAATAGCTTACCGAGTGAATTAAATTGTTGTTGCCGTCTTTCAGCGAAAGGTTATCGCTTGTGTTGTTCAGGGAAGGAAGAGAAGTAAGCCCTACGATGCGCGAAGCAGCAATGCCGAGCGATAAAAACGAATCAACATTGGCGGCAGCACACAGCACCAAATAATCATCGGCTGCAATGGTTTTGCTTGGGATTGTTACAGTAGAAGTGGCATCGGAAAATTTCCAACCGGTTATATTGATATTGAAAGCTGTTCGATTATACAGTTCTACAAATTCTACTTCGGGCAAACCTACTACGGGTGTAGGGTCAGCCATTAGTTCGTTGATGAGCACATCGTAAGCGGCAGGGTTGTAAAATGAGAATGAAAGGGTAGAGGTGTTTATGGTGTTTCCCGCCAAATCTTTCACCCCCGAAACAGTGAGTTGATAATTGGTTCCGTTTTGCAGCGCGTTAGCCAGGGTTAAATGCACTACGCTCAAATTCACCGCATCGCGGTTGGCTGAAACAGGAGTACCGATAGAATTGTTGATGGCATAGTTGCCGTTGTTTTGCGATGAAACCAACTCCACCGCTTCGGAAAAAGTTACATCTACCTGCGTAGGCGAAACAACCGTTGCAGAAAGTAACTGCGGCTTAGTAGTGTCGGGTTTCAGGTAATCAATCGAAAAATCATCGAAGAAATAAAGATTGTAGCGCGATGCGGTGGTATAGCGACATGCTACGCCAAACCAGGAGGTAGTGGTAAAAGAGTTATCGGAAAAATTTCCTTCAAATACAAAATTGCTGCCGCCTGTGCAGTCGGCATATACATCCCATGTGCCGCCAATATGCCGCACTACTTTTACGCGTACCGAATTACTGGTTGAACTGCCCATGCAGCCTTGCACACCCGTAAAAATTTTGGTAGTAGTGTTTCCGTTTTGGCGGTAAACCAACAGCGTGTCCGCACCGGTTCCTGCCGCACCAAACTGCACAAAGTAACCATTCAGGTTTCCGGCAAGGTTTTGCTGGTCGCTGGTTAAGTACACTTTTACATAGTTGGTAGAGCTGGGATTAAAATCTAATCGAATCAGAAAATTCCACTCGGTGGAATCCATTAACGAATTAGCGGTGGCTAAATAAATATTGGAACTTGCCTGCGGACCGTTGCTGCGCAGCATGTCGTTATCAATGTAAAACGAATCGGTTTTGCCGAGCCATGCGGGGGTGCTTGTAAAGTCGCCATCGCTGAAATCATCCAACACCTGCGCCACTGCCGGAAGCGGTAAAATTCCGGCAAAGAACAAGGCTAATCCACTTAAAAACGGCAGAAAAAAATTTCGTGTAAACCTTTTCATGTAGCACTAATATAGATTTAATTCGCGCTCCTAAAAGTTATGAAATTATGAAGGTAGCCGTTGTAGGTGCCACCGGTTTGGTAGGAACCAAAATGTTGCAGGTGTTAGCAGAAAGAAATTTTCCGGTAAGTGAGTTGATTCCTGTTGCCAGCGAGAAAAGCGTAGGCAAAAAAGTTTCGTTCAAGGGAAAGGAATATACAATATGCAGTTGGCAGGAAGCGGTGAGAAGAAAACCGCAGGTGGCTATTTTTTCGGCAGGTGGGAGCACGTCAAAAGAGTTAGCCCCCAAATTTGCCGAAGCAGGTTGCACGGTAATTGATAATTCGAGCGCATGGCGCATGGAACCGAATATCCCTTTGGTGGTTCCCGAAGTAAACGCGGATGTGTTAACTGCCAGCGATAAAATTATTGCCAACCCTAACTGCTCCACCATACAAATGGTGGTGGTGCTTAAGCCCCTGCACGATAAATACAAGATTAAGCGCGTGGTGGTTTCTACTTACCAAAGCGTAACCGGTACCGGTAAAAAAGCGGTTGACCAAATGATGAACGAGCGCGCTGGCGTAAAAGGGGAAATGGCTTATGCCTATCAAATTGACATGAACGCGCTGCCGCACATTGATGTGTTTTTGGAAAATGGTTACACCAAAGAGGAGATGAAAATGGTGAACGAAACCAAAAAAATAATGGGCGATGATTCTATCCGCGTTACGGCTACTACAGTTCGCATTCCCACCATTGGCGGGCACAGCGAAAGCGTGAACATTGAATTTGAAAAAGATTTCGATTTAGATGAAGTGCGTACGCTTCTTTCTAACTCGCCCGGAGTAGTGGTGGTAGATGATGTAAAAAATCTGAAATACCCCATGCCCATTCACGCACACGATAAGGATGAAACTTTTGTAGGCAGAATTCGCAGAGACGAAAGCCAACCCAACACGCTCAACTGCTGGATAGTTTCCGACAATCTTCGCAAAGGTGCGGCAACCAATGCCGTGCAGATTGCAGAGTATTTGTTGAAGAAAGGAATGTTGTAAAAAAGCTAAAGGGAAATTCGTTCAACTACTTCCACCCATGCAGTGCCTTTTCGGTTGCCGCTATTCAGCAACACTCCCTTAGTGCGGTTGGTTGCTTTCAAAAAGGCAATGGCATCAGTGGCATCTTTTGCATAGCGCACATTGCGCCCGGCATAGAATACTGTTTGTGGAGAAACATCGGGGTCGGTGAAAAAAATTACTTCATCGGGCGTAGCGGCTGACTTTATTTTTTCGCCCATGTCTTTTTCAAAAGAATACGATAAAACATCGGGCAAGTTCATTACCTGATACTGAGCAACAAATACCAGCAACAGAACCAACAAACCAATCTGCATTTTGCGCAACGGCATGGTTCCGCTTTTCTTCACCTTATCATACAAAATTCCCATCAGTACACTAAAAAATAGTGAGGCATATAGTGCTGTAAAATCGTGCTCGGAATAATTGAGAAAGAAAACATGCAACAGCACAACCGGCATTACGCTCAGCCAAATAAAACGGTAGCCGTTATCGCTGAAAACAATTTTTAATTTTTTGCGGCTTATTGCCAGCCACACAAACAAAGCCAGCGCCACATACACCACAATATAGTTGATGATGTAGTTGTAAAGCAGCGTTTTGAAAAGCCACAGATAATCGAACATAAAATGAAACAAGCCTTTGTTGGTGGCGGCTAAACTACCGCGCATCAAATAGCGGCTGAACATTTCTTCGATGTAAGCCATCGGGCCGTTTATTTGTGAATACTGATATGCCATTAGCCGCAGCATGACCAACGTTACAATTACTGTTGACCACAACAGCACTTTAAAACCACTGTTTCGGTTTAAATGCAACAGCGAATACACAAACACTCCGAAGGCAAAAAACACACCGAGCCACGAAGTGTAAATCATAAGCGCCAGAATAAGCACATACAGAAAAATGTATTTGGGCACATAGAATTTTTGGCGGATAATCATTTTAAGCGCGGTGTAAACTCCGATAATGAAGAGGGCATGCACCGCCATATCGCTCATGTACACATTGCCCTGAAACCACAGTGTAACCGGAAGAAAAAGATAAATGGCGTACGCTACCAAAGCCGAGCGATACGGCAAGCTGCGCGCACGGTTAAAACTAAGCAGGCAAACCGTAAAGTACACAAACAGCCCGCTGATAAAATGCAACAGCAAATTGAAAATCTGTAAGGGCAACACATCGGGGCGAATGTGTAGAGCTTTGAAAATGAAAAACGGGAAGTAATACGCAAAAGGCGGGTGTGACACATAATAGTAGTTGCCCTCGCTATCCACCATTTTACCGGTTTGGTTGGCGTGGTTGTTAATGAACTTATCAGCCGGATGATTGTAAGTCATAACGGGGTTGTAGTTGTATTTTTCAATGCCGTTATCGTACCATATCTGCATGATACGCAACGATACAGCCGTGCAAAATTCGTGGTGCTTGGAAAGCGGACGGTTGAGTTGCGGCAAACGCACGAGTACACTCAGCAAAAAAATGCCGAGCAGAATTGGAAAGGTGCGTTTGAGGAAGTCCATGATTACATTCTTTAAAGAGGCAGTGTCTTAATCTGTTCTTCGAAGTGCTTATATGCACTAAGTTGATCCAGTTTAGAAAAATCCTCTGTGTGTTCAGCAACCAGATGGATTGCTGCACTTAAGCTCCTTTTTAGTTTTTGAAGACGTCTGCCTTTTAACTCACTTGCCTCAATAATCAAATTTCTAAGTGTCTGTTTTGGATCGGATAGAGATTCAATCTTACTAATTTGTGGAAGTGCAAGTTTTACCCTTCCATTAGGATTTTCTGCTGCTATTCGAATGGCTGATTCGTTTGTTAAGAGCCAAGCCTCCGTCATTCTAATGGGTATTATTTTAATGTAAGTGAAGTTCTGGACATTTTCTATCGCATTTTGTATCTCCAAGTCTCTCTGTTGAAGCGTTTCCTTTTCCGCATCTCTGTGAATAAAGATTATATCCGGCTCATAATAAAAAAGTGTGTTGTTAATCTTCTCAACTAGAGTTTTAGGTTGTGGATTAAAGAAGGATAACTCGGCTCTGTCGCCACTAAAAATTGTATCTGGATGAAATCTCGCAAGGGTAAAATCGATGATTGAAAGCAATGCTTTATCAGAACTACCATCCGAAATCAAAACATAATTTAATGTCTTAAAATTACTCATTCCGTAAACGCCAATTTTCCTTGTATGCCAATGCGATCAATTACTCGTTTGCGAGCAAATAACTCTTCTGTTTTTTTTGTAGACGAGTCGTCAACTAAGTCTACCTCTGGAGAAGTTGGATTCAAGTAGTTTAAAATTTTGGCTTTGGAGATTGTATTTTTGTCCCCTCTCCACGTTCCCTTCAAACATCTGAAGGTTACATTTACTTCTGTTTTATTTTTATCCGGAATTTTAATCTGTTCAGCAAAAAGTAGGCTGTCTTCGGTAGTTTCTGAAACCACTACTGGTGAGTGTGTGTTTATTATGACCTGTCGAAGAGGGTTGTCATCACCACCAGGCTGAGTAATATCAACAGCTATATCTTCAAGCAGCTCAAGTATTGCCTTAATTCGCTTTGGATGTATGCCATTTTCCGGCTCCTCCATACAAATCACCCCTTGCATTTCAGGGTCTGACTCAATAACCGCAAGGGCAAGAAATCGTAGTGTTCCATCTGATAAGGAACGAGCAGGCATCATTGGCGTTTTTCTGCCTTGTATCATCAGGGTAAGCAAATCGCGCTTATCATCTTTCTCTATTTCTATTCTAAATACATCATCTATTAAGCGGTTTAGCCTATTAGCAACAGATGTTTTTACATCGCCTTGAATTCGTTTATCACTAATCAAGCGATACAAGGTTGCTGGAAGGTGTTTGCCGTCTGTTGTGATTTTCGGTGTTTCCGTGAAGATTAAATCATCGGGGCTTCTTAGAGACGAGGGTTCTAACTGCAAAAGTTGCCAAGATTCCATTTCCTTTTTGGTAACTAATACCGTAGGCGTTTCGACTGCATTTGCAGTTGACAGCACTGTTCTTGGCAGAGATGAAATACTAAGTGCTTTTTTTCTTCCTGCCACACCATCTTGGCTAATCTCTACCTTGGCTGACTCTAGATTTGTGGAAATAAAGGGGGTTGAGGCTTTCCTGTCTGCTTGAATAGAGTTAATCCAATTGGAAGATGCCCCTATGTTTTTTAATGCTCTATGCATTTCTCTTTTGGGAATAGGTGTCAAACTTTCACTAATTACTGAAATAGCACTTTGTGCAATATCAGTTTGTTCCCTGTAAGCTATTTCAAGTTTATACCGAACAAAAGTGGTTTTTGCATTAGCTATTTGCCCCAAATGATCTATCGCTGTTTTTGGAATCACCATGTCCGCTTCAAACTCTGCCTTCTCACAGTACCCGCTGCCATTGTGATAAAAAATATTTCTTATGTCGTTAATAGATCGTTTTTCATTTTGGCTATCACGTATAGAGAACGCTGCCTCTGTTAAAGTTAGATTAGCTGTAGCACTTAAAAAACGTATCGCATCAAAAAGATTCGACTTTCCAACTGCATTTGCCCCTGCAATGCATGTAAAAGCCCCAAAAGAGATGTCTATTTCCTTTAGATTTTTAAAGCCTTTTACCCTTAAACGAATAATCATAACACATGTAAATGTAAACTTACTACGGCAATAACCTGCCGTAACTTCTCGGGAACGGAATGGTTTCGCGGATGTGTTGCAAACCGCAAATCCAGGCAACAAGTCGCTCTAAGCCCAAACCGAAACCTGCATGAGGCACATTGCCGAACTTGCGGAGGTCTAAGTACCACTCAAAGGCGCTCATGGGCAGTTGGTGTTCTACTATTTTTCTTTTCAGTCGTTCAATATCGGTTTCGCGCTCACCACCTCCTACTACTTCACCGTAACCTTCTGGCGCCAGCAAGTCAACACCTTTGGCGTAGCCTTTGTCGGTTTCATCTTCTTTCATGTAAAAGGCTTTCACTTCCTGAGGCCAGTTGTACACCATTACGGGCTGCCCGAACATTTTGGTGAGCACCGTTTCATCACTTCCGCCAAAATCATCGCCCCGCTTAAAATTTTTGGCGCTGTTGAGCCATTGAGGAATGTTGGAGAGCTTTTCCTCCAAGTCTTTAATCTCATTCTTCAGCTTGTCAATTTTATTTTGGTTGAA
The DNA here is from genome assembly GCA_026129525.1 of Chitinophagales bacterium. Classification (GTDB taxonomy): domain Bacteria; phylum Bacteroidota; class Bacteroidia; order Chitinophagales; family LD1; genus Bog-950. The sequence goes on from JAHCHW010000008.1 coordinate 161,991, forward strand.
GTTGATTTCGCCTTTCTTTAAAGTGCCGCCTGCAATTTTTTCCTCGCGCTCTTTAATCTCCGCTTCCAGCTTCAGTTTTTCATCTTTCAACGCAGCTTCTTCATCAGCTAACATTTGCAGCGAAGTTCTGCCATTTACATCCTTTTCGCCTCTTATCACACTCACGGCATCTTCGTATTTCATGCGTATAAACGGCTCGCGCACTTTTTCCAAGTAAGTAGTATCGCGCTCCAGCACTTTCAATTCTTCTTTGCATTTATCTAACACACTGCTTACCACATAACGCACAAAGTCTTCAATCAAGTCCATGTCCATTTTCAAATCATAGAAAGCCATTTCGGGTTCTATCATCCAAAACTCCGAAAGGTGCCTGCGCGTTTTCGATTTTTCGGCACGGAAAGTTGGTCCGAAGGTGTAAATTAAACCTTGCGCCATTGCCATGGCTTCGCCATACAACTGACCGGATTGAGAGAGATAAGCGGGCTCACCGTAATAATCGGTTTCAAAAAGCGTGGTGGTTCCTTCGCAGGCGTTGCCGGTAAAAATAGGCGCGTCCATTTGCACAAAACCGCGCTCCTGAAAAAAGCGGTGAATGGAATAAATGATTTCGTTGCGGGTGCGCATAATGGCCCACTGTCTGCGGCTGCGAAGCCACAAGTGGCGCTTATCCATCAAAAAATCTACTCCGTGTTCTTTGGGAGTTATAGGATAATCTTCCGCTTCGGCAATTACCTGCAAAGCCGAAACCTGAATTTCATAACCGCCTATCTGCCGCTCGTCTTTAATTACTTTTCCTTTTATGCTGAGCGAACTTTCCTGCGGCAAGCGCTTGGCTGCTTCAAACGAAGTTTCGCCTACCACATTCAAATCAATAACCGCCTGGCAAAAGCCGGTGCCATCGCGAAAAGTCATAAACACCAATCCTTTGCTGTCGCGTTTTTGTGCGTTCCAGCCTTTCAGTTCCACTTCCTGCCCTTCGTGTTTGGGCAAATCTTTAATGTAAAGCATTGCAAATTTTTGAAGACTGCGAATATATCAAAGCCTTTGTTCTGTTGAAATGGCAAACAAGTCGGTAGTTTTTTGAATTTTTGTCGCAAACGGTTGTGCAAACGAAAACGATGTGAGTTTCGTTATGCTATAAGGAAGAATGATTAAACAAAGGCTGCAACAAAAACTCTTACAGAAGTTATCGCCCCAGCAGATTCAGCTAATGAAACTGCTACAAATACCTGCTGCAAACCTTGAACAGCGTATTAAAGAGGAACTGGAGGCAAATCCTGCATTGGAAGAAGGCGAAGGAGAGGAGGAGGAGATAAACATTGAAGCAGAAATTACGGAAGCACCAACGGAAGCTGCCGAGCAAGAAGCCGAAGCCGAAGAAGCGGAGCAGGAAGAACTGAAGGTGGACGATGATGTGGACATGAGCGAGTACTACGATGAAGATGATGAAGGCGTAGCAGATTATAAAACCGAAGACCCCAGCGAATTTCACGACCCGGAGGATGACAAGAAAACTATTCCGGTAGCCACTACTTCTTCGTTTCACGAATTTTTGGAATCGCAAGTAGGCATGTTGCGGTTAGATGAAAAGCAGAAAACCATTGCGCTGCACATTATAGGCAGTATTGACGATGACGGATACCTGCGAAGAGATTTGGATGCTGTGGCAGATGATTTGGGGTTTCGCCAAAACATACAAACCGACCTGCCGGAAATTGAAATAGTGTTGGCAGAAATACAAAAGTTTGACCCGCCAGGTGTTGGTGCGCGAACGCTTGAGGAGTGTTTGCTGATTCAGCTTGCACGCAAGGAAGAACCGAGCGAATACACCGAACTTGCCATTAAAACCATCCGCGAACATTTTGATGAGTTTGCCAAAAAGCACTATGCCAAATTAGAAAGGCAGTTAGGTATTGATGGCGAAACGCTGAAGAAAGTAATAGAAGAAATTACCCGCCTTAATCCGAAGCCCGGCAGTGCTTTTGCCGGTGGCGGTGGCGAGCAGTATGTAATTGTTCCCGATTTTCTGATAACCAACAATAGTGGAGAGTTAACACTTACGCTGAACTCGGCAAATGCGCCCGAACTGCGGGTAAGTTCTCATTTCCGCGAAATGATTTCGGACTACAAAAAGTCGAAAGAAAAAAGCAAAGCACAGAAAGAAGCTTTGTTATTCATCAAGCAAAAACTTGATGCCGCCAAGTGGTTTATTGATGCCATCCAATCGCGCTACCAAACCATGTTGCTTACCATGCAGGCAATAATGGAGTATCAGAAAGAATACCTGCTTACCGGTGACGAAACTTTGCTGAAACCCATGATATTGAAAGATATTGCCGACAAAACCGGCTTTGATATTTCCACCATTTCGCGGGTGGCTAACAGCAAGTATGTACAAACCGAGTTTGGCACTATTCCGCTCAAATTTTTCTTTAGCGAATCAATGAGTACCGACAGCGGAGAGGAAGTTTCTACCCGCGAGGTAAAAAAAATATTGAGCGACCTGATTGCCGTAGAAAGCAAAAAGAAACCCATCAGCGACCAAAAACTCACCAAAATTCTGAACGAGAAAGGCTATAACATTGCCCGCAGAACCGTAGCCAAATACCGCGAACAGTTGAATATTCCGGTGGCGAGATTGAGAAAGGAACTATAGCTCTAAGGGGTTGAGTGTTTACCGATAAAATGGAAATTATCGTATTTTCAAAGTATGGCAAAATGGGCTCAATGTATTGTGCTTTGCATTTATTTTCTTGGCGTTAACTCCACAGATACTTTAACTATAAGGCAGATTTTCGACTTTAGTGTTGGCGATACGTTTGATTTTTAGAACAACCTACCAACCTTATCAGCTATTACCTACTTACAGTAGGCTTGTAATTGACTCTAAGTACATCAGTCTCAATTCCGATACAGTTATTTATAATAGTAACCTCGTTTATACCGACTTAGACAACTTTGAAATTGTCTCGTATTTTCTTCCCGATTCATCTTGCATCGCAAGTGTTTCCTTTTTTGAAACAAACGAGAGTATATCTTGTAATAGTATCGGATTTTCCTGCTTCGAGCACGCACACACTTACACTTTCGGAGAAGGGCTTGGGCATACTGTTATTCGACATAGCGGGTACGATGGGGCATACTTTACAGAATGGGAAAAACGGCTTATCTATTACTCGAAAAATGGCAGCATGTGGGGAGTTCCACACTATAATTTAGTTGACATAAAGGAAGCGGAGTTGAAGAACCCAATTGTTACCGTAACTCCGGTTCCTGTTATAGATAAGTTTGATATAGAAATTTCCATTTTACCTACCAATATTGCCTATTTTTCACTGTATGATGTATGGGGGAGACATGTAAAACAAGAAGTAATCAAGTCGCAACAAATAAAGTTAGAAAGATGCAACGTTCTTAGTGGAGTATATTTTGGGGAGGTTACTTCCGCAGGAAAAACTTTAGGGAAAGGCAGATTGATAATGGAGTAGCCTCAGAAACTCTATGCTGCTTTGTTCAATTTCCTTTTCAGGGTATAGTAATCGTAACGCATTTGCATACTCAGAAAAAACAAGGCATTGATTCCCAACGCACCTTCAATTTTAAGCGCAATGGCTGTAGTAATGTTACGCTTGCCCGATATCAACTCACTTAAAACGGTTGGAGATATTCCCATTTTTTCAGCCACTTCCCTTTTAGTAAGGTTTCTGTAAGCGATCTCTTCCTCAAGCACAACTCCCGGATGAAAAATATCCGTAGGTGTTATTTCATTTGCTGTTTTCATATCTTTTAGGTTAATAGTATTCTGTTAGTTCTAAGATTTCTATTGTTATTTCCTTTTCGGTTAACTCGTAAAAACAAATTCTGAATTGATTATCTACTCTAATCGAAAATTGTCCCTTTCTGTCGCCCTTTAATTTTTCCAGATTCAACGACTTAATTTGGCTTATTGTTCTTAAGTCGGGAGCATCAATTAGTTGACCTATACGCATCTTGTATTTTTCGATAACATGCTTTGCAAATTTGTATTTGCTTACGCATAACTTTACCTCCAATTCATAAAGTTCAAGCACTTTTTTGTTTTCGAACCGCACAATCATGCTTCAAAAAAATAGTGAATTTCCGTTTGAAAGCAAACATGAACTGCTTACATAAATGGTGAACATGAGCACAACGTTTGTATAATTGTACCTCATGAAATCTATTGCCCGCCTTTTTTCTTTTCTGTTTCATCCGCTGCTGTTTCCTACTTACGGTGCGCTGCTTATACTTGCCACCAACCCTAATTTGTACGGCTACTTTGGTGAGAAAGTGCATGTAGTTTGGCTTATCATCATTTTTGCACTCACGTTTGTGTTTCCGGTTATTTGGTTGGTAATGATGAAGCGGTTGGAAATGATAGAGAGTTTTCATTTGGAAACCGCCAAGGAACGCATCATACCTTTTATTGCTACCGCCACTTTTTACTTGTGGACAGCCTGGATGTTTAAGCCTAGCGCCACCATGAAAATTCCGCCTAACCAGTTGATTTTTTTCATGATGCTTGGAGCTTGCGTGGCAGTTTTTCTTGGCTTCTTCATCAACATTTTTACCAAAATAAGTTTGCACACCATTGCAGCCGGTTGCCTGTTGGGTTTGGTGCTTGCCATTATCCGTTTTTCAACGTATGATTTACGAATACTGCTCGTAACATTTATTTTTCTGGCAGGTGCTATAGGCACAGCAAGGTTAACATTGAATGCCCACACGCAACGTGAAGTTTATCTTGGTTACTTTGTAGGATTTACGGGGCAATTTGTAGCTTTCAACATTATACCACACATACTTTAAAATCAACCATACCATGTATAACACCGTTCTATTTTCCATTGAAAGCGGCATTTGCCGTATTACCCTTAACCGCCCCGATGTTTTCAATTCGTTTAATGAAGAATTGAGTGCCGAATTTATAGATGCATTGAAGAAAGCCACCAAAGATGAAGCTGTACGGGCAGTAGTAATAAGCGGTGAGGGAAAAGCCTTTTGCTCCGGACAGGATTTGAAAGACATTAAAGGCGAAGTGGGCAACCGCAGTTTGGGCGATTCGGTGTTGCGGAGATACAACCCCATGATACTTGCCATTCGCGAAATGCCTAAGCCGGTTATTTGCCGCCTTAACGGAGTAGCTGCCGGAGCGGGGGCTTCGCTTGCTTTAGCCTGCGATATAATTATTGCTTCGGAAAGTGCATCGCTTATTGAAGTGTTCTCCAATGTAGGTTTGGTGCCCGATTCGGGTTCTTCGTTTTTCCTTCCGCAGTTGGTGGGTTACAACAAGGCGTTTGAATTGATTACACTGGCATCTAAAGTTTCAGCACAAGAAGCGCTGCAACTCGGCATTGTTTACAAAGTAGTTTCTGCTGAAGAATTAGATAATGCTGTAAACGAGTTGGCGCAGCGTTATGCAGCGGGTCCCACAAAATCGTATGCTATTACCAAGCGAATGCTCAACAAAGCTTATTGTGCTACCCTCAACGAAATGCTGCAACAGGAATACTACGGACAGGAAATGGCCGGCAGAAGCGAAGACTATAAAGAAGGGGTAACTGCCTTTGTAGAAAAACGAAAACCGAATTTCAGAGGGAAGTAGGTTTGCTTAACTACTTAACTCAACCGAAGGATCCCAAAACAGTTTTTCAAAGTTTACTACGGTATCCTGCCTCACTTTTACACCTTCTTTCTCCAATAGTTTTTGCATTATATCCGATGCACCGAAATAATGTTTGCCGGTGAGCATCCCGTTTCGGTTTAACACGCGGTGGGCAGGCACTTTCGGTTTTTGTCCATGCGAGGCATTCATGGCATAACCAACCGTTCGCGCTGCTTTGGGTGCACCAAGGTATTTTGCAATTGCTCCGTAGCTGGTAACTCTTCCTTTCGGAACTAAGCGCACCACATCCCACACGTTTTCAAAAAAAGTGTATTCGGTTTTGGGTTCAGCCTTTTTAATTTTCGTTGTCATTGCTTCAATTCAAATTTCAAAAAATTGATGGTGCGCCCGTTGGCAAGGTGGCTTTTTTCGTAATAGGTTTGAATATTCAGCTCTGCAAAATCAAGCGGAGCAGCATAAATATTCTCTCTGTAATACAACAGTGGTAAGCCAGCTTCTTCTATCATTTCTCTGGTGAAATGAAATAAGGGCAAATCATCGGTTTTAAAATTAACCACCGTATTTGGTTTGCATATTGCAGCATAGCGTTTTAGGAACGAAGGAGCCGTTAACCTGCGCTTGGCATCGCCCTTTTTGGGAAACGGGTCAGGGAAAGTAATCCATAGTTCGTCCACCTCGCCCTCCGCAAAAAAGTTGGTAATGTTTTCAATTTTCATGCGGGCAAAAGCTACGTTGGAAAAATTTTTTTCGAGCGCATTTTTAGCTCCCGTAAAAATACGTGCCCCTTTTATGTCAACTCCCAAAAAGTTTTTTTGCGGATACTTTTCAGCCAATGCAAGGGTGTAATCGCCTTTACCGCAGGCGAGTTCCAGCACTAAAGGATTACTGTTTTTAAAAACTTCGCTTTTCCATTTGCCTTTCAACTCCACTTCTTCGCCATTGCTGTTTATCAGTTTCGGATTAGTGAAATGCGGGTTCTGAAAAACATTCGGAAACGTTGCTACCGAATTTATCTTGAACATTTTTGCCTTGCCCATGTGCGCGAAAATATTCTTATCGGAACAATGTAGCGAAGCAACCGAAACGGATTTTTTATCGTTTTACTTACACTGCTTAACTTTAGGCTATGAAAAACTATTGGCTCTTTTTCCTGTGCTCCCCGTTTTTTCTTTCTGTACAAGCGCAAATTCCAAACAGCGGCTTCGAAAACTGGAATGCCGGACCGGTTTTACAAAACTGGCAAACCAATAGTGCACCGCTTACATTGCCACCTTGGGAGCCTTACATAGTACGACAGGATACCGACCGCCACAGCGGAAACTATGCCGCTAACTTCTATGCTAACGGTTTATTCAAAGCATTTGCCACAACTACTTTTGCCATCAGTAATCATCCGGATACATTATCGGCATGGATTAAATACAACTTTGCACCTTGCGTAAATGATAACGGGTTTCCCGAGCAGGACACCATCAGTATTGCCATTGAAGTACTGCTGAATGGCGCTGTGGTGGATGCCGGTAAGTGGGAATATCACTCGCCCGGATTTCTCTCCGCTTATCAAAAAATTGTCGTTCCTGTTTCCAAAAACAGTTCGGCATTCGATTCCTGTCGCATTACCATTAAAGGCGGAAAAGTATTTGGCGGTTGCGGCATAATTGCAGCGCCTACCGAGTTTAAGGTTGATGAGTTGGAACTGAAGTATGCTGCCTCTAGCAACTGCATTGACCCTTCTCAAATTTGCACTACCTGTCCTTGTATTGCTTTATATGCGCCTGTTTGCGGATGCGATGGAAATACCTACAGCAATTCTTGCTATGCAGCCAATGCCGGAGTTACGAGTTGGACAAACGGTGAATGCGCCCCGCCAAACACCGATAGTTGCATTTACACCGGAGTTGTAGTACAAGGCGTAGAGTGTTTGTTGGTTGCCGATTTTCAAACCAACAGTTTACTAATGCCTTGCAGTTTGCCAACCGGCATTGTATTGCATGAAGGCGATACGGTTGTTTACAATTACACTGCGGGAAATTGTGCATCGTTTTGTATGCAAGGCACGTATGTTGACTTTACCTGTTTCGAAGTGGTTAGCTCTCCTCCAACTCCTTGTATAGACCCAACACAAATTTGTACTACCTGCCCCTGCCCTGCGGTGTACGACCCTGTTTGCGGTTGCAATGGAGTTACCTATAGCAACAGTTGCGAAGCTCAGAATGCCGGTTTAACATCTTGGACGGCCGGATCTTGCGGGCAAACCGGAAACGACTCTTGTGTATTTACAGGGGTGGTGGTACAGGGTGTAGAATGTTTATTGGTTTCCGATTTTCAAACCAATACACTGCTAATGCCTTGCAGTTTACCGTTTGGCATTATATTGCACGAAGGCGATACTGTAGCTTACAATTACACTGCGGGCAACTGCATGTCGTTTTGCATGCAAGGCACCTATGTTGATTTTACCTGTTTCGAAATTCTTTGGGTAAACGATGATACATCTGCTCAATCGGGCGGATGCAACGCATTTTTTACTTACAATAAATTACTTGATTCGGTTCAGTTCTTCAACCAATCTTCGGCAGCAACTGTAATAAATTACGTGTGGGATTTTGGGGATAATGCAACTTCAAATCTTGCTTCGCCACATCATATCTATAATGGCGAAGGCAACTATGTGGTTTGCCTGCACCTTACTGCGTTAGATAGTTTGAATCAGCCTTGTTATGATGTGTATTGCGACACTATTACCATCAGCCACGCCTGTATTGACTCATCGCTTATTTGCAATCACCCGCTATGTTGTGATTTTGTGCCGCAGGTGATGGTTTGCGGCTGCAACAATGTTACTTACAACAATCCCTGCGATGCACACAGCTATGGCGGAGTTACAAGCTATACCATGGGACCATGCCTGAGCGGCATTGATGAAAACTTCAACTTGCTGAAGGGATTGAGTATTACGCCAAATCCGGCCGTTGAACATGCAGAGGTTAGGTTTACATTACAGCAATCCGGAGAAGTTACATGTCGAATACTTTCAGCCATAGGCAGTACAATTATTACAAACCAACTCGGAATTTTAAAAGAAGGCTTGCAATCGTTTGCAATTCCGGTGAATGAGTTGAGTAAAGGCGTTTACTTTTTAGAGTGCATTGTAAACGGTAAAACTGCAGCTGTGCGAAAGCTGGTGAAGCAGTAGCCAAGCAATATTGTTTCTACTTACCGCATATTGCCTTATTTTGCCTTTGCACATTCGCAACAACAAAATGAAAAAATCGTTTTTCAACGCACATCAACTGCCGTTGGTAATAGAGCCGAACGGCAATGGAAAATCCAAAACCGATTTGGCTAATTACATAGCCGGTAACAAGCAAGAGTTTGATGAAGCATTCTACAAAAATGGAGCAGTGTTGTTCCGCGGATTTAATTTGGATACACCCAAAGATTTTGAAGACATAGCCCAACAGGTGGACAACCGCATGGAAAGCGGCTACTACGGTACATCTCCCCGCAATCCCGTAGCTGGAACAAAATTTGTTTACACTGCCAGCGAATTGCCCGGCTATTATCCCATTCCGCAACACTGCGAAATGAGTTATGTGAAAAAACCGCCCGTTACACTTTTTTTCTATTGCCATATTGAACCGGAATACGGTGGCGAAACACCGTTGTGCAATTTTCGGAAAGTGTATGCCGAACTTAATCCAAAAATCCGCGATGAGTTTGACAAGAAAGGACTCATTACCGTTCGCAACTATTCGGGGCTTGGCAAAGGCTCTAAATTCAATTTGTTTGAGTTAAAAAAGTGGAACGAAATTTTCAATACCACCGATAAGCAGGAGGTTGAGCGGCAATGCAACGAGCAGGAAATGGAATACGAGTGGCTGCAAGATGGCGGACTTCGCATTTTGCATCGCACTCCGGCTGCCATTGAACATCCGCGTACGAAAGAAAAAGTGTGGTTTAATCACATTCAGGTGTTCCACCCAACTGCTGCTGCCGAAGAGTATAAACACATACATAATTACCAGCATCGTTTTAAAACGCTGTTGTGGAGTACATTCATTAACCTGATGGTGAAGGTGAAAAAAGCCACTACTGCACCTATTGACCAAAGTATGAATGTGTTGTTTGGCGATGGCTTGGCAATTCCCGACAGCTATGTACAACATCTCGAAGAAGTTATCTGGAACAACCTTGTCATTTTTCCGTGGAAGAAAAATGATGTAGTGGCTATTGATAATTTCAGTACAGCACACGGGCGCTTACCTTACGAAGGAGCACGCGAAATTTTAGTTAGCTGGAGTGTGTAATTTTTCTTACTACACCACATAATTCGCACAGCAGCTTGCGGCATGTGCATCGGGCTTGGCTTTAAACGTAAAGCCCATGGAAAGAATGTAGCCCATTGCTTCGCTCAGTGCCGTATTTGAACCAAAGCGCGGGTTGGTGTTAATGTCAGCATGAACTTCCAACTCGGTTCCATACTTGTCGAACAACGGGCAAAGATGATAAGCAATTTCAATAGAGCGCGAAACTTCGGTAAGCAGGCGCTCTTTCAACGTCATTTTTTGCCGCGTTTTTTCGTTATTGATGAACATAAAACCTCCGTGCCCTTTGCGAAGAAGAACAATAACCGTTGCAAATTCAGTTTCGGCTCCGCGCACCTGCGAATCGGTACCAATGCAAACTTTAATCTGATATCCTGACTCCTGCTCTTTTACAAGCGCAACCTCAACAGCCTCGGCTATTGGAGGCGAAATGATGGTGCCGTCTAAACGGTGCCATCGCGATTGAATTACTGAGTTCATGGCATTCATGTTTGGTTTCCTAAATTTAACTGTAAGCGGTTTACAATCTTCGGTTTCGGGTTTCCGGTTTTCAACATTTTATAAAGTTATGTTACTCCCTATGCTACAAGGACAGCACTATAACACGAATGGTTGCTTTTTCCACAATGGGCAAGCCGTGCTTAACACATTGTTTCAGGTTTGTTTGCAGAATGAAAACAATAAGGTAGAGAGACAACTTTTTACACCGAACTGCCAGCAAGGTAACCCGTTGTCCATGCTGCCTGAAAGTTAAAGCCGCCTGTTACGGCATCAATGTTTAATGTTTCTCCGGCAAAGTATAAAGCCGGAAACTTTTTGCTCTGCAAGGTTTTAAAATCTACTTCATTCAAATCAATTCCGCCAGCGGTTACAAATTCTTCTTTAAATATTGACTTGCCCTTTACGACAAATGAGGATGAAGTAAGCAGTTCGGCAATTTGAGCAATTTGTTTGTTGGAGAGATTGGCGTATGTAACTGATGAAGATTGAACTGCTGCCGTAAGGCTTTCCCACAATCGTTTCGGAACATTAAATAGCGCATTTGCACTTACCTGTTGTTTAGGGTGTTTCTCTTTGTAATACTTTATAGCTTCAACTGCTTCATTCGACTTTTTGCTGCCCAACCAATTTACAGTTATACCAAAGTGGTGTTGCAGTGCTGCCATTTCGCGGGCACCAAAAGCAGAAAGTTTAAGCACAGCTGGTCCGCTTAGTCCCCAATGCGTAATCAACAGCGCACCGCTGGCAGAAAGATTTAGGCTTGGCACCGAAACAACCGCATCGGGCACTGCAATACCCTGCAAACCTTTCAGTGTTTCATCTTTAATGTTGAAAGTAAACAGCGATGCAACAGGTGGAACAATAGTGTGCCCGAGTTTTGCAAGCATGCTCCATATTTTTTCGGAACTTCCTGTAGCCATTATCACAGCATCGCAGCTAAGTGTTTCTCCGGTGGTAGTTTTTAAATGCCATTTTCCGTTGCGCTGGAAAATATCTTCTACTCCAATGCCGGTTTGAATATTGATGTTATTTGCCTTCGCTTCTCTTAAAAAGCAATCAATAATAGTTTGCGATGAATCGGTGGCAGGAAACATTCTTCCATCCGCTTCGGTTTTAAGTTCAACTCCGCGCTGGCGAAACCATTCAATGGTATGTATAGGGTTAAAGCGGGTAAATGCACCAATAAGTTGCTTGTTGCCGCGCGGATAAAACTTTACTAACTCCCGCACATCGAAACAGGCGTGGGTTACATTGCATCGTCCCCCACCGCTTACTTTTACTTTGGCAAGCAGTTTTTTCGATTTCTCTAAAATAGTAATGTGGTAATCCGGATTTTTTTCGGCACAGGTAATGGCGGCAAAAAAACCCGCAGCGCCTCCGCCAACCACTATTACGTTTTTCATTCCGGAACTACCTGATAAATATCGCGCAGGTTTCTGCCCAAGCCGTTGTAGTCTAAACCGTAGCCCACAATAAACTCGTTGGGAATTTCCATGCCTACATAATCAACCGCCAGTTCTGCTTGTAAAGCAAGAGGTTTAAGCAACAGCGATGCCACTTTTAACGAAGCCGGATTTTGTTCCTGCAAAGCGGGAAGGATTTTAGAAAGTGTATGCCCGGTATCCACAATGTCTTCTACAATAATTACATGCCTGCCCTCAATGTTTTGATTTAAACCGATAAGTGTGGCGAGATTACCGGTGGAATGAGCGCCATCGTACGAAACCGCCTTTACAAACGATAGTTCGCAATCTAATTTCAACTCTTTAAGTAAATCGGCCGCAAACATAAACGAGCCGTTGAGGATAGGGATGAGCAAAGGGCGTTTGCCAATGTAGTCATCGTTAATTTTGCCTGCTACGGAACGGACAGCCGATTGTATTTCACTTTCACTTTTAAAAAGCCTGAACGTTAAATCGTTCAGCCGTACCAGTTTTTCCATTCAAGGAGGTTTTTTCAAAGATAATGAAGCATTTGAGCCTGCAAAATGCTGTGTGCGGCAATCTACTTTTTCAGTTTATCGCTAAAGTATTGTTCGAACTTTTCAATTTTCGGAACTATTACAAATTGGCAATAAGGATTGGAATTTTTGTTTTGGTTAAAATAATTCTGATGGTAATCCTCCGCTTTGTAGAAAACAGTGAAAGGCGAAACCTCAGTAACAATGGGGGAGTTGAAAGCTCCCGATTTGTTTAGTCCCTCTATAATTTCTTCCGCAGTTGTTTTCTGTTCATCGGTATGGTAAAAAATAGCTGAACGGTACTGTGTTCCCACATCGTTTCCCTGCCGGTTTAGCGTGGTGGGGTCGTGTATTTTAAAAAACACTTTCAGTATTTCTTGAAGCGAAACAACGGTGGGGTCGAACACCACCTGTATTACCTCGGCATGTCCGGTGGTGCCCATGCACACTTCTTTGTAGGCAGGGTTTTTAATGTACCCGCCACTGTAGCCCGAAGCCACCGAAACCACTCCGTTGAGGCGCTGAAAAACGGCTTCCAAACACCAAAAACATCCGCCACCTAATGTAATAGTATCGTTTGCTGAAACTGCTGTATTCATTTCCGGTTTTTTAAAAGATGAGGTGCGTTGCCTTTGCCCGCACGAGGGCAAACTAAGCAACAGAAAACTAAGCAAAAAGGCAGTGGCGACACTTCGTAACATTATTTCGTGCTACAAATAAACAACAGCTATGCAGTAAAGTTGAAAAGACTTGGCAACCAGATAAACCAGATGGAATCCGCTTGCCCTTTTTTACAGGCAGTAAAAACTACGGGCGCAGGCTGGGCGGTATGTATTCATCAATAAGAATTACATACACATCTTCAGGACCTTCGGCATTAAGTATAAGGCGTTGCTTATCGTAAAAGTGCCCTTCGTTGCAATGCCCCAGCTTTATAAAAGAAGGAAGTTCGCCTTTGTGCTTTTTATGGAATTTCTCCAAGCCTTCAGCCTCGCTGCCAATAAGCGTAGTAACATCGGCTAATATTACATGCGCCTTCGGGAAACAAGGCAGCCTTCTGCGCGAAGCCTGCTTAGGATTTAATATCACAATGCCTTCATCGGCAATTAAACATTCGCAAAGCGAAATGGCGGCATCGGAGTTTTCAATGGTAAAGCCTACGGCACCTTTCTGAAAATTGCTTGCCACAAAAGCATCTTTCACTTCATTTTCCCAGGCAAACACATGCTCCCATCCGTTTTCCTCTTTCAGCATTTTCAGCGTTTCAATTGCCTCTTTCATGCTTTCGCAGAAAAGGAATTTACCGCCTGCATCAATAAATTTGGTGGCAAACCGTATGTCGAGTTCTTTATCAACCGGAGCCACGTAAGTAGCGGTAGGTGCCGATACCTGCACGGTGCGTAATCCAATTGGTTTTTCGGTAATGCTCTCTTCGCGGTTTACCAACGAAGAAGGACGCTCGTTAATAGCGGCTTGAATTTTTTCCTTTATTTCCATTTCGGGGGGCTTAACGGTTTCAGGCTCTAAGGTTTCCACCAAAATATCTCCGGTGGTGCTCATCACTACTTTTTCAGTTTGCTCTTCCACTTTACCGTTGTTAAGCAAACTTTTTATCCGGTTGAAGAATTCCCCGTCTTCAGAAAACATACGCATAGGTTTGGTTATGAATGCTGCTATACGGGGTACGAAGTTAACCAAGCGTTAACGCATGTGAAGTTTTTCTACTCCTTATTCTCAACAGCAGTGTTAGTAACGTCCGTGTTTGTGGACACGGTAAACTGACCGTTTGTATTCGGGTTATTTTTTTCTTCGGTGGTTACTTCGGGCTGCTTATCGAAAGGGCGTTTGCCTATGAGTGCTTCCAGGTCATCTTTAAACAACACTTCTTTTTCCAGCAACAGTTTTGCGAGAGCATCCAACTCTTTGCGTTTGTCGCGGAGCAGTTGTTGTGCGCGCTCGTATTGTCCTTCAATAATTTTGCGCGACTCTTCATCAATCAACTTCGATGTTTCTTCGCTGAACGGTTTGCTGAAAGCATTTTGGTTTTGCATGTCGTAGAACGACACATTGCCCACCTTCTCATTCATACCGAAAATGGAAACCATGGCATACGCAATTTTGGTTACATGGTCGAGGTCGTTTTGTGCGCCTGTCGAAATTTTACCGAATACCACTTTTTCGGCAGCGCGTCCGCCCAATGTCATACACATGCGGTCGAGCATTTCTTCTTCGCGTTCAATGTATTTTTCTTTAGGAAGATACTGGGCGTAACCCAATGCTGCCACACCGCGCGGTATAATAGAAACTTTCAGCAGCGGGTGAGCGTTCTCTAAAAACCATCCGCATATAGCATGTCCTGCTTCGTGGTAAGCAATAATTTCTTTTTCCTCGGGCAATATCAGTTTGTTCTTCTTTTCCAAACCGCCAATGGCGCGGTCAATGGCATCGTTAAAATCCTGCATGTCCACATCGGGCTTATCCTGCCGTGCGGCAATCAGTGCCGCTTCGTTGCATATGTTGGCAATATCGGCTCCCACAAAACCCGGAGTAAGCGATGCTAACTTGTGTACATCTACCTTCTCGCTCAGTTTTATGTTCTTCAGGTGAACTTTAAAAATTTGCTCGCGTCCGTTCAGGTCGGGCTTGTCAATGGAAATTTGACGGTCAAAGCGCCCCGGGCGCAGCAGCGCGGTGTCCAACACATCGGGGCGGTTGGTGGCGGCAAGAATAATTACACCTTTCTCCGAACTAAAGCCGTCCATTTCCACCAGCAACTGGTTGAGGGTGTTTTCGCGCTCGTCATTTCCCTGCACTAATGTTTTTCCGCGGGCGCGACCAATGGCATCAATCTCATCAATAAAAATTATACAAGGCGCTTTTTCGCGTGCCTGACGGAACAAGTCGCGTACCCGCGATGCACCAACGCCCACAAACATCTCCACAAAATCAGACCCCGAAATGCTGAAGAAAGGCACCTGCGCTTCGCCTGCCATGGCTTTTGCAATCAAAGTTTTTCCGGTTCCCGGAGGGCCAATCAGTAACGCTCCTTTGGGAATTTTTCCGCCTAATGCGGTGTATTTTTTCGGATTCTTGAGGAAGGAAACAATCTCCATTACTTCCACCTTGGCTTCGTCCAAACCGGCAACATCTTCGAACGTGATATTGATTTTTTCATCCTTATCAAACAGTATGGCTTTCGATTTTCCGATATTGAAAATATTGCCGCCCGGTCCGCCAATGCCGCCTCCGGCTCTGCGAAGCATAAACACCCAAAAACCTATCAGCAGCAAAATGGGCAACAGATACGGCACAAAATCGCGCCACCAGTCCTGCCGTGTTTCGTACTTTACGTTAACAGGTGTAAGTTCCGCTCTGTCTTTGTAAAAATCGGTAATGAATTTGTCGAAAGCATCGTTGCTGGCAACCGTAAAAAAGTAATGCGGGCCCTTGTTGATGGTGCCAAAACGCGAGCGCGCCACCAGTTTGTACTTTTCTTCCTGCAAGGCGGAATCGTTCAGGTATATCTCTGCGGTTTTGTGGTTCACAATAATCACCTTCTCCACATCGTTGTGCTCCAGCATTTCCTTTAGTTCGGTAAGGCTGCTTTCGCGGGCATTCTCCTGAAAAAACGAAAGATTGAACGAAATAATGATGAAGGCGAAAATGATGGCATACACCCAGAAGTAATTGAACTTGGGACCCTCGTCCGAAATCTTTTTCGGTTTGCGCTCGTTCGGCAAAATGCCTTTGCCTTGCTTTTTGTTCTCCGCTTTATTATCGGTAGTGGTTTCTTTCTTGTTTTCCTGATTTTCCATGTCTTCTTCTCTCTGTTTAAAAAACGTCCTCTTTCAGACGTTGCTTGTTTTGGTTTATTGTAACCGTTGGCTTGTCGAAATACCGGAGGTTTTATTTTACCGTAGGCGCGTCTACATACTTTGTTTCCTTCGCATCGCTCCACAGTTCTTCGAGGGCGTAAAACTCTCTTTTCTCTTTATAAAAAATGTGAACGGTTACATCCACAAAGTCAATAATCATCCACTCAGCGCCTTTGCCGCCTTCGGTGCGGTAGGGTTTAAACCCTTTTTTTGCCGCAGCTTCCAACACATTGTCGTAAACAGCTTTTACCTGCGTGTTCGAATCGCCATGGGTAATAATGAAATAATCGGAGGCGGTATCTTTTATTTTGCGTAGGTCAAGGCTTACAACGTCTTTTCCTTTTTTATCCAAAATCGCATCAATTACAATTTTGTGAAGCGTTTCGGTTGCCGTTTTTCTTTTCGCCAAATGCTCAAGGTTTTGTTGATAAATAGCCGTTGTTACACGCCAAAAGTAATTAGTTTTAATAAACCTGAAATATGAGCGCCCAACCCTTGCCCGATACGCTTTTTACCGGACAAAATCTGATAGAACTCGCTTCCGTTTCCTCTACCAATACTTATGCGAAAGACTTACTGGCAAACAGCAAGCCAATTGAGGGAACGGTCATAATGGCATACGCACAAGCCGAGGGGCGCGGGCAGCCGGGCAGCATTTGGTTAAGCGAGCCGGGTAAAAACCTGACGGTGAGTTACATTTTTTATCCCGTTTTTCTGGAAGCGCAAATGCAGTTTTACCTAAATATGGCGGTGGCGCTGGCAGTAAAAGATTGCTGCGAGTTTCTGTTGAACGATGAAGTGAAAATTAAGTGGCCCAACGATGTGTATGTGGGCAACCGAAAAATTGCCGGCATTCTGCTGGAGAACAGCATCAGCGGCACAAACATTTCATCTGCCATTGCGGGAATAGGATTGAATGTAAACCAAACCGGGTTTGATGCTTCGCTGCCAAACCCCACTTCGCTGTGCCTGATAAAACAAAAGGAATTTGACCTGAAGGAAACGCTGCACACGCTCAGCGCGTTTCTGGAAAAATATTACCTGCAACTGCGGCAGCAACATTTTAATTTTCTTGAAAAGGCTTACACCACCTCACTGTTCCGCTACCAGCAAACCCAAGAGTTCCGCAAGGGCGATAAAGTTATACGCGGTGAAATAAACGGAGTAAGCAAAGAAGGCAAGCTGATAATACACAGCAGCGGCAGAGAAATGCGGTTTGGGTTTAAGGAGGTGGAGTATGTGATTTAGAAAAGGCTGTGGTTACCTTAAACGCGAACCATGCACAATTCTGTAAACGGTAAGTGTGGTGTCGGAATACTTAAAAACAATCACCCACTGCTTTTTGTAAACAAAACAACTGTAACCCTTCCTCGAAAATTTTGGATGATGGCATAGTGGAAACTTAACCAAAGAACTTCCTGCGCGATTTTAAGTCGCAGCAGGTTCTCTCTTTGCATCGCATAGAGGAATTTGCTGTTTTGTGGTAGCGTTCTTTGGTTTGAAATATCATTGTTTTACCAGTTTTTTAACTATACACTGTTGCTGGTTTTGCACGGTAACAAAGTAAAGCCCTGCGGGTAAATGGTTGATTGGAATGGTGGTGTTGGCTGCATTTAGTTGCTCTGTTTGCACTATGCTGCCGCTGATGTTGGTAATGGTGAGGGCGGCAGGTTGGGTTAGCTCTGGCAGGGTGATGGTGAGGTGGGTGGTGGCGGGGTTGGGGGAGATTGAAATGTTACCGGAGTGAGGGCTTGATATGCTGGTAGCATCTGTAACTGTGAAGCTTAAAAAGGCGGAGTCAACAGGATTATATGGCAACATACATGTACTATCACCAAGATTCATTGTCCAATTCCAATAAAATTGCAAATAGTATGCGCCTTGTGAAAGCGTACCTACAACAATGGTGTCATAAAGCATCTCAGTACTGTTTTTCATTCCCAATCTGTAGCAAGTATTTAAACTTAACTCATAGCCACTGATTGCTAAATTTTGGCTGTACAACCAATTTGGGTATGAAGGAGAATAACACTTGTAGCATATTCTAATTGTATCCGCAGTGGTGGGATTCAAAGGAAGTATTGATAACTCCTTAATAAAAAAATTACCCAAAACCTGATGAGTAATAAAGCCCATAAAGAGAAAAAGCATATTCCGTTTCATTGTTTCACGATTTTAAGGTTAGCAGATGAATTGTGCCCGTTGATTTTATAGAAGTAAACACCGGGAGCTAAGTCATTAACATTGTTTTGTATGGCAGTAGTTCCCTGCTCCACAAAGTTATCGAATACATCTTTTACAAAACTTCCGGTTATATCAAACAAATCAATCTTTAACTTCTGCCTTTTGTCAGAAGTAAATTCCAAAATATTGGTTGTATTGGCGGGGTTAGGATATGAGCGCACCAAAAAGTTATCGTCAAACCGATAAACAGAGGCAGGGGCATTGCCCACTACAGCGGTAAACTCAACCGAGTGATTAGCAAGAGAAG
>JAHCHW010000009.1 GCA_026129525.1 Chitinophagales bacterium
TCTCGTTCTTTGTTACACAACGTAGATTCAGTAAGAGATACCGGCAGCGAAGTTGTGATTTGCTTTCAGAATGTATTTCTCGTTCTTTGTTACACAACGAAATTGAGTTTTGAAAAATTAGAAAAGTAGTTGTGATTTGCTTTCAGAATGTATTTCTCGTTCTTTGTTACACAACAAAATTTTGTGCCATGACACCGCGTGAGAAGTTGTGATTTGCTTTCAGAATGTATTTCTCGTTCTTTGTTACACAACACATCTAAGCCGTGCATACAGCCTTTAAAGTTGTGATTTGCTTTCAGAATGTATTTCTCGTTCTTTGTTACACAACAACCTGCGCGAAACGCAAATGATTGAGTTAGTTGTGATTTGCTTTCAGAATGTATTTCTCGTTCTTTGTTACACAACCAGATGGACGAGATGGCCGCCATTATTTTAGTTGTGATTTGCTTTCAGAATGTATTTCTCGTTCTTTGTTACACAACGTTACTCGAAGATACCACGAAGAGCCTTGAGTTGTGATTTGCTTTCAGAATGTATTTCTCGTTCTTTGTTACACAACTCCTTGAGGATTTTTGATTGCCATGTTTCTGTTGTGATTTGCTTTCAGAATGTATTTCTCGTTCTTTGTTACACAACTTTAGCTCTTGTATGATTTACCGGTTTTGGGTTGTGATTTGCTTTCAGAATGTATTTCTCGTTCTTTGTTACACAACTGCGCGAAATGGGAGTTTTAGATAGCGTAGTTGTGATTTGCTTTCAGAATGTATTTCTCGTTCTTTGTTACACAACATTGCCACAAAGATTTAGTTTGGTGATAGAGTTGTGATTTGCTTTCAGAATGTATTTCTCGTTCTTTGTTACACAACCCACAGCCCTTCTCTGCTATTAGCGATGTGTTGTGATTTGCTTTCAGAATGTATTTCTCGTTCTTTGTTACACAACTAACCGCTGGTGCTAATCCATGCACGTAAGTTGTGATTTGCTTTCAGAATGTATTTCTCGTTCTTTGTTACACAACCAGCGTCAAAAAATGAACTATTTGGTTGCGGTTGTGATTTGCTTTCAGAATGTATTTCTCGTTCTTTGTTACACAACATTAAAGGGCTGGAAGCCGCCATGCCAGAGGTTGTGATTTGCTTTCAGAATGTATTTCTCGTTCTTTGTTACACAACCGCGAGCTACAAGCGAAGGCTTGAGCGGGGGTTGTGATTTGCTTTCAGAATGTATTTCTCGTTCTTTGTTACACAACACAAACCCGCGCAAACACTTTGACGCGGAAGTTGTGATTTGCTTTCAGAATGTATTTCTCGTTCTTTGTTACACAACCTAAAATTGTAGAAGAAATTTTTAAAGTAAGTTGTGATTTGCTTTCAGAATGTATTTCTCGTTCTTTGTTACACAACCCTGGCAGAGTTTGTTGTGCGTAAAACGGGGTTGTGATTTGCTTTCAGAATGTATTTCTCGTTCTTTGTTACACAACTGTGAGCTACGCGACATTGCAGCCGATGGCGTTGTGATTTGCTTTCAGAATGTATTTCTCGTTCTTTGTTACACAACTTTGTTGGGGAGAAGATTGTCCGAACCATGTTGTGATTTGCTTTCAGAATGTATTTCTCGTTCTTTGTTACACAACTCTAAATTGCCGAGCCGTTGTGGAGAGTTGGTTGTGATTTGCTTTCAGAATGTATTTCTCGTTCTTTGTTACACAACGGAGAAGTAAAGCTAATAGGCAACTGTAAGTTGTGATTTGCTTTCAGAATGTATTTCTCGTTCTTTGTTACACAACGCAGTTGCTTCATGGATGGTTCTTGAGGCTGTTGTGATTTGCTTTCAGAATGTATTTCTCGTTCTTTGTTACACAACGCGGTGGTTAGTGGCGATGTGTTGGTTGTGGTTGTGATTTGCTTTCAGAATGTATTTCTCGTTCTTTGTTACACAACGCACTCCCACTTTAATATCTCGTCAGGGTGGTTGTGATTTGCTTTCAGAATGTATTTCTCGTTCTTTGTTACACAACGGCAATTACCATTTATTAAACTATGACAATGTTGTGATTTGCTTTCAGAATGTATTTCTCGTTCTTTGTTACACAACCCATCAAAAGATTATCACGGTCTATTTATTGTTGTGATTTGCTTTCAGAATGTATTTCTCGTTCTTTGTTACACAACCATGGCGCTGTTGTCGAAATTGCCGGTGCTGTTGTGATTTGCTTTCAGAATGTATTTCTCGTTCTTTGTTACACAACCTATGTTGTGGTGATTGTGCTTTGTTCATTGTTGTGATTTGCTTTCAGAATGTATTTCTCGTTCTTTGTTACACAACCATCAAAAGATTATCACGGTATTTTTATTGTTGTGATTTGCTTTCAGAATGTATTTCTCGTTCTTTGTTACACAACTAGTCCCGTTAGCGGAAATGCTACTTGACGTTGTGATTTGCTTTCAGAATGTATTTCTCGTTCTTTGTTACACAACTACAAGTATGTTATCGTGCGCTCGTTTGACGTTGTGATTTGCTTTCAGAATGTATTTCTCGTTCTTTGTTACACAACAGGCAGAGAATCGGCAATCTGAATGTAACGGTTGTGATTTGCTTTCAGAATGTATTTCTCGTTCTTTGTTACACAACCTAAAGCCCGCTAACTGTAACTGACCTTCCGTTGTGATTTGCTTTCAGAATGTATTTCTCGTTCTTTGTTACACAACCGTTAACTTAGCTTCTTCACCTTCTCTTGGGTTGTGATTTGCTTTCAGAATGTATTTCTCGTTCTTTGTTACACAACACACATTTCAACTGCAAACAAACATTGTGAGTTGTGATTTGCTTTCAGAATGTATTTCTCGTTCTTTGTTACACAACTTTTTTTTGTGCCGTCCCCTTGTTTCCTGTGTTGTGATTTGCTTTCAGAATGTATTTCTCGTTCTTTGTTACACAACCGCAAAAAACCAATAAGCGCCCGAAATATCGTTGTGATTTGCTTTCAGAATGTATTTCTCGTTCTTTGTTACACAACATACCCCGCCTGTAATGTAGCATTGGTGCGGGTTTGGGGTAAAAAACAGGATTAAAAAAACGGGAAGTTAAAAGCCTCGCTTAACACAAAGCGGGGCTTTTTTATCCTCCGCTGGCGGAGGTGCCCGCTTTTCGCGGGCGGAGGTGGTTGTATTTTCCCACCACGGGCGGAGGTGGTTGTATTTTCCCTCCACGGGCAGAGGTGGTTGTATTTCTTCTTATCTTCCCTACCATGAAAGCCGACAAATCCAATTTATACGCCTACAACAAAAACCTGCAACCATTTGCAAATAAACTACGCAAGAACATGACTAAGGCAGAAGCATGTTTGTGGAAATATGCTTTGCGGGCAAAAGCAATGAAGGGTTACCCGTTTAGAAGGGAGCGCCCGGTATTAAATTACATTGCCGATTTTATGTGTATGGATTTAAAGTTGATAATTGAGGTAGATGGTTTAACGCATCATTGGGAAGAAACCGTTGTAAAGGATAAACAGAAGGATGAAGATTTAAAAGCTGCCGGTTTTACCGTGTTGCGGTTTACGGATAATGAGGTGCTTACCCGTATAGATAGTGTAATTAAAGCGATAGAGAATGTAATTAGTGATATTGAGAAGAAGAATATACCACCCCCTGCCCCCGCCAGCGGGGGATAAACAGCCGCCCCCCCCTGCCTCTCGAGTCAAGTTCGGGGCAGGCACCGCAAGTGGTAGAAAAACAGCCGGTTGAGATTTTAGAACATTTCGAGTTGTTGGGGGATGCGTTGGGGCGGGGCTTCTTTTTTTCCGTCAAATATTTCCATCATGCCGAATTGCTTGTCGGTGATGGTGAGGATGCCTACTTTGCCTTTGGGAGGGAGGATGCTTTTCATTCGCTTTAGGTGTACTTCCATGTTTTCGCGGCTGGCGCAGTGGCGTACGTAAATGCTGAACTGGAACATGGTAAAGCCGTCATCGAGCATGGCATCGCGGAATTTGGTATAGTTTTTCCTGTCCTGCCGGGTTTCGGTGGGCAGGTCAAAAAAGACGAGTATCCACATAATACGATATTGGTTTAGGCGAATCATATTGTTAATCACTTGTCATTGCGACAATAATTCCATTACAAATCAATCGCGTAGTATCGGAAGCAATCTTCCGGTATGTTATTTTAAAAATGCAAGGCGGAACATTGCTTCCCGCAATTAATGTTTGCTCTAATAGAGTTTTCCTCGCAATAACTTTTATTTTATTTCGGGGAACGCTATTTTTCTTGTTTGCCCTTCAAAGCACCGCATTAAACTGGCGGTGGTGCGTTGTAAGCCTACCATTAGGGGGCTTTGTTCATCGTCTATGAGAATATCAGTTGCCGGAATTTCTAAAAAGTATTTTTTGATGTTTGGTGTTAGTTCGTTCCAATCTTCACCGCTGGTTATTATGCGGTAAACAATTTTGTCAACGTAGGGGCGGTAGGGTTCCATTATATCATCGGCAAGGCAGTAAGCATTGTATTTGTTGCGGTGAAATATGCCGAGGGTAGGCAGCGCCCCGCTGGCTACTAATGCGCGCGCCACTACACCCCGCAAAATGGAGTAGCCGTAGTTGAGCAGGTTGTTGGGAGGCGAGCCGAAGCGCTCGCGCCTGAATTCAACCTCCCCCTTACCCCCTCCTGAGGGGGGCAAACAGCCCGAGAAAATGTTTTGCCAGTAAATAGCAGCCCCGCGTGCTTCGTGGTTATCGCCATCCCCACTTTTAACCTCACGCGAAAAGGAGAGGAGCCATTCCGCTGCATCTTCCAACCGTTTGGCGCGGTTATTTTTATTTCCTTCTCCTTCACGAGAAGGTGCCCTAAGGGCGGATGAGGCAGCCAACTGCTTCAGCAACCTACCCTGGTTCTTCAGCTTCGCACTCACCGTTTGCTGCCACAGTTGTTTCTTCAATGGCTCGCTTGCTTCCAACTGCGCTTTAAACTTCTCTGTTTGCGTGTGATGTCCGTTAAGGTTTAAAAACATGCCGCTTGGCATGTGCTGGTCGTTGCAGGTTATAATAGCCGCGTTGTTTTGCAGCAATGCATCCATTACGGCATGGCTTAGTGTTATCTGCTTATTGTCCAACACCACTACTCCAATATCTTCTATAGGTACGGTTATCACATCCTTTTCATTATCGGTTTCGGTTTTGCGGTTTACCGAAAAGCACAACTGCTCATTCCGTTTGTAGATATGAGTGGGGTTAGAGAAGAAGAGGGTGCGTTTGATCATGGGCTAATCATCTAAAACATTCTTGTCCTTTAGCTACTATCTCGCCTAAAATGTTTATACGGACTTTGATGGCATTAAACTTCAGATGAGAAATTTTGAAAGAGTTAAGTGCTACACACTCGGAAATTTCTTTTGCACTCGGATAAGATTGCGCTTTAGAGGTTTTAGTTTTCAAAAGAGAGATGTACCCAAATTCGTATTCCTTCCCATTTGTTACGACAATGCTGGATGAAAGGCCTTTAACTATAAAAAGTCGTTCTTTTAGTTGGGATACGTTCTCCCAGCCAAAGTTTTCTTTTTCCTTCTCGTCCAAATACAGAGCTACAATGTCGCCTTGTTTAACCCATTTACATTCTTTGTTTAAGCCAGTTTCATCCTTTTCATCATAGTATAGTTTTCCGCCATACTGATAAAAACTGCTCTTCGGATTTTTTTGACTTACCGCTTTGTAAAAGGATAATATTTCAAAATCACGGTCGCTTTTTTTATAATTACCTTTCTTATCCACATTGGTTTTGTTGTATAAAACCATTAAAGCATTGCTGTCATTTTCCACCCATCTATTTTCGAAAATTATCTTTTTAGTGTTCCTCTCTCTTTCTGTTGCCGGTAACTGAATCAAGGTTCTGTCTGTATTATATCGTTGCCTGATTGACTTTACAACCGGAAGTGGCTTTCCCCTTTTTTTACTAGTTAGCTTTTCGGGTGTTTTTGGACTAGTTCTGTAAAAGGGGTTTTTCTCCATTTCGTTTTTGATAAACGCATTCTTTCCTAATTTTTCTAGCCTTGCCTTAGTAATTAAGTACAATTCTTCATCTGGTATATAATGCCACTTAACCTGACCTTTTACTTTGTAATCCAGTTCTCCTGCTTCTTCAAACAACACTTTACTCTGTCTTTCGTCATTAAACAATTCTACTCTCCGAACAGTTGCACCATTTCGTTTACCATAAAAAGAATCTTTATGCAATTTTCCTTGCGGTGCATAAGTTACATGCTCTATAACTCCGTTTTTAGTTTTAATTCTGTTTTTACGCTTTTTAATAAGTGTTTGCTTCTCGCTGTGGCTAACCAGTATTGCTGCAATGCTTTCTTTTACTTGTTGATAGTCAAAGTTCTTTTCAATTTTAGCTCGGTCTCTCAAATTTTTTTGCTCTCTGATAGCGTTGTTGGTGCTTAACTCTTTAATGATACTTGGAGTGCAGCAAGCGGTAACAACTGCATCTATTGCATGGTGTCTGTGGTCGCTACGGTCCTTTTTCCCGCTTTTGTCTCTGAACTGATTAAATTTTTCGATTTCACCAAACCAATACAGTAAATCGTTCTGTGTTTGCTTGGTGTATGTTTGTAGGTTTTTGTCATCGGAAAGGTTTTTCCAATCAATTTTAATATCGGTAGAGTTCAACTTCCTTTCTATCCATTGCTGGTAATCTTTCTTTATCCGGTAGTAGTTGGTGTAAATCTCATCCATATTTATACCTGTCTCTTCCTCATATCGTATTTTATCAAGTAAGTTAGAAAGAGACCAATCATAATTTCTCAACTCTGCGGTAGCAGAGCCGTTGGTAAATTGAACATTCTTGCAAACCTCCTGCATTTTGGTTCTTGTATATTTGGCAATGTATGAAGTGTTACTAATCTGGTTGCTCGAAAACCCTTCACTTACTTTCTCAGCTAAAAACAATTCTTTCTTACTATCGCTAAACCGATGATGTTTGCTTTTCATTCGTTCCTTAAATGCATGTAACGCTTTATCTCCTTTTTTACTTAAATACTCAAGGGGTGTTAAACTTCCCTTTTCTGCATTGGTGGAGCGGTAAGTCAATGTTTTGTTAGTAAAAGAATCGTCCAAGCTTCTGCTTAAAGGAATGATATGCTCAATTTCAACCTCCGGGCTAAAACAGTCGGTCAGGTTTATAACAGCACCTGTATAAGGACAACGTCTACCGCATTCTAACCATAAACGATGTTTTAATCTGTCTTGCTCTTTGGTGGTTTTCGAAAAATTCTTGAACTCTTGAATAAAGAACTCGTCTTCTTCATTCATATTCATTTGCAGCCATAGCTCATACTTATTTACAAGCGGGCTGTTTTTGTAGATGTCGTATTTAAAGCCGAGTTTTTCTTTGTTGTCGGTTAAATACTTTGCATACTGCTCCCTAAGTTTATCCTTATCGGCATTCTTTCTTCTTTCAGTTTCGCGTTCTTCTCTTGGTTTACGCAACTGCCTTGTTGATTCAATGCGTATTTCAAAAGTTTCTCTGTCTATTTCATTCCCGTATTTTTCAAGTATGGCATTTACAAGTTTTATTGTTTTTGAGAGCGCTCGTTCCACTACGGGGTTGCGTAACTCTTGATAAGAAAGTTGCGATATTTTCTCTCGTTGCTGAACTTTCCTCCCAACAGTTCCGTCTTCATTTACATAACCACGGTTGGTAGCAAGTTTTGCATCATGCTCATTCATACCTGCTCTCATAAAGGGTAAAATTGCTTTTAATACCTTCGATGAATACGAGCCGTAGTCTGAAACCAAACCTTTGGCAAGCAATTTTTCGGCTTGCTCTTTAGTCAAGTTCCATTTTGTAGGTTCTGTTAATACTCGTAATAGCCAATCCAGCTCTTTAAACAATCCGTCTTTTGCCTGATAGATGGTATTCCATAGTTGAGTTAATTTATCTTCTTCAACTTCAACTATGGTATCTTTATCAAGGTGTTGTTTAAGTGTAACAGTGCTGTTTTTTAACTCATTGAATTTTTCATTGCCTAATGCTTCCTTAAACCCAGCATACGTTACATTCCCTGCTATTTTTGTTTCGTTCTTATCATCGCTCGCTACATCTTCATCATTTTTATCAATGTAAAATTCATAAATAGCTTCGTTGTCAATCAAGCCTTTGGATAATAAAATTTGTCCGAAATATGGCTTGCCTTCAGCTTTAACTTTCTTTGTACCTTTAAAATACACCTCTGCATTTTCCATTAATGCTTCAGCTAATACCGGCAACCAATCTTTTTCTAACGACCTCCTGAAAATATCTAATTCAGGTGCCGAGTATTTTATTTGGTGCAGTTTCTGCCAAATCCGAAATTCCTGAAACAACGGATGACTTTTCGGGCAAACTTTCTTTGCTTTCTTTTTCCAAACCCTTTTTTGTTTGATTTTTGTTATTTCATTCTCGCTTACCTCAACTTCTTGCAAATTGTATTCTCCTCTTTCTAATCCGCAGGTAGAAACAAAACGTTTCTGCGATTTTAAAGGTCGCTGAAAGTAAATACAATACTCGCGTAAATGCCAGTAATTAGTTTTCTTAAACGCTTTTAGGGCAGCAATACATTCTTTGTATGGCTTTTTCATTATCTCATCATATTCTGCTTTGCTGCCGGTGAGTTTATCTGGATAATGTTGTTTTTGTGCAGCCCAAATCATGTCAAACTCCTTTAAATACATGTCGCGAAGTGTGTATCTTCCGTTGTGCCGCCTTATACCATTGCTGTTGAACAGTATTATATCATTTTCGTCACCGTTGTTATATGCCCGTTCATCAATTGGTTCATTATAATTATGCCATTTGTTTTCGTCATATAGTTTCTTGGCCTTTTCATGCATCTTAAAAAAATACTCACCGATTGTTTGAGCGCCCGATTTATCAATCAATTGTTGCAGTTTTTCATATCCGGCTTTTACTTCACCTGTCTCCTTAGTGTTTTCTTGGGGGTTTTTCGCATTACTCTTAAATCCTCTGTATTTGTTCAGCAACATGAAAATTCTTCCTATTTCTTCCGGCTGTATAGCTATGTCAGGATTGATGGCATCTGCTCGTAGTTTGTATAACTCAAAAGATTGTCCTTTACCTTTTGCTTTATGGTACAACTCATATTTAGGCAACATGCCTAAATCTTTTAAAGCATTTTTTAATTTTTCCCTTCTCAATTTAAATCTATATCTCATCCTGCTTGCCCCACGGTAAGCCCTCCTTTGCTCATTTCTGGTTTTTTCTTTGTTGCTTACCTCATCTACTATTGTTCCTATAGGAAAAATATGAACACCAGTTTTTACAATATCAATCTTTCCATCTTCAAATTCTTTGAGCAGACACCATCCCAATGAGTTGGTTCCAATGTCAAGTCCGATAACGTGTTTAAATTTCATTTGTGTTTGTTTTATTGTTTTGTTAGTATTGTCATCGAAAGCTTATCACAACAAGGATTATTCCTTAGGCGATTAAGCCCTGCCCTTGGTTCGTCCCGGGGCTTTTTTATTTCCCTAACCTTCACATACCCGCACGCCCTGCGGGTGCCTGCTCATAAAAACTCAATAATAGTGTGTGGTTGTTTCAGGATGCCACGCGCACCCCGTTTTGCTGACGTTGGTAAAACTAAAAATTTTCCCATTGCGTAGAATAATTTCCAACCTCAATCCCCATCACAACCATCTGCGTCATCTGTGTGCCAAATATTCATTCAACCTGCCTACTACCCACTGCCGCTGCCGCTGCTTACTGCCAACTCACCTTCCCCTTCCCCCTCATTCATCCATTTTCCCTTCTCGAGCCTCCTCCTGCCAATCCAAATCCGGTTCCTGCCAATACCCCTTTAACTTCTGTTTGCATAAATCCTGCTCCTGCCAAGCCCAACCCATAATCTGCCAAGCCCAATCCTCTTCCTGCCAAGCCAAATCCGGCTCCTGCCAATACCCCTTTAACTTCTGTTAACATAAATCCTGTTCCTGCCAATACCAAACTTCAATCTGTCGAGCCAAATCCTGTTCCTGCCAATGCCAATCCTGTTCCTGCCAATCCAAATTTGGTTTCTGCCTTTCCCTTTTCAACAGTAATGAGCACAAAGCATAAAATAAACCTTACCTAAACATAATTGGCAAACCTCTTGCCTGGCAAAAACAACTCCCTCAAAGCACTACGCACAACTGCACCGCCAACTGTCGGTCTCAACCCAGAAACTGTCAGCCCTTAAAGTGCATTTTGCACATCTGCTCTTGCAACAACTAACCTCATCAATCGTCATTCCAACCGCGCACAACCTCGCCATGTGCCTCGGTTTTTTACTTCTAAAATGTATTGACATATTAGTGCCGTGAATGTTCCCGCCATTATACTAGCCGGAGGCTTAGGCACCCGCCTGCGCAATGTGGTAAAAGATTTGCCCAAGCCCATGGCTCCGGTAAACGGCAAACCCTTTCTGCATTACCTGTTCACCTATCTAAAGCAGCAGGGCGTACACAATGCAATACTCTCGGTCGGTTACAAAGCCGATGCCATACGCAGTTATTTTGGCGATACCTACAACGGCATCTCCATCTTGTATATGGAAGAAGCCGAACCCCTTGGTACGGGCGGTGGAATCTATCAGGCAATTTCGCTTACCGATGGTCCCGCTTATGTGCTCAATGGCGATACCTTTTTTAATGTTGACCTTAAAGCCCTCTTTAACTTTTACCTGACTAAACAGGCCGATATTGCCCTTTCGCTAAAACACCTCCAAAATTTCGACCGCTACGGCACCTTGCAATTGAACGAAGCAGGGAGAGTAATCAGTTTTTCGGAAAAGAAAATGGTAACCAGCGGACTGATAAACGGTGGAGTATATGTTATGAGCAAAGAAAGTTTCGGCAAAATCGAAGAACTGCTCAACAAACCCCTGCCCCAAAAGTTTTCGTTCGAAAAAGATATTCTCGAAACCCATGTCGGCTTTCTCAATTTGGAAGGTAAAGTGTTCGAAAACTATTTTATTGACATAGGCATACCCGAAGATTACGAAAAAGTGCAAACCGATTTTGCCGCCATGTTTGGCAATACACCGTAGCTAACATGGTACACCTCAGCAAACTGAAAATTGATAAAACATGGACACTCTTTTTAGACAGAGACGGAGTTATCAATTTGCATTACCCCAACGATTACGTTAAGCATTGGGACGAGTTTTTCTTTCTGGAAGGGGTGCTCGATGCCCTCAAAAAACTTTCGGGCGTATTTAAGCGAATAATAATTGTAACCAACCAGCAAGGCGTTGGCAAAGGTTTAATGACCGGCAACGACCTTCAGTTTATACACGATGAAATGCTCAAAGAAGTGCGTAAGTATGGCGGGCGCATACATGCTATTTACTCCGCTACCGAATTAGTGGCAAACGACAGCAAAAACATGCGAAAGCCCGCCACCGGTATGGCTAAACAGGCAAAAAAAGATTTCCCCGAAATTGACTTTGCAAAAAGTATTATGGTAGGCGACTCGGTTACCGATATGCAGTTTGGCAAAGCCGAAGGTATGCTAACCGTGTTTGTTGGCGATGTTGCCAAACTGCAACCCGCTCACGAAAAGTTAGTGGATGCTTACTGCGAATCGCTGGGCGATTTTGCCGCAACCATTGCCCGGCAATAAAACGCTATTGATTAGGAAGCCGCTTTTTGGTAATAGGGTCTAACTTCTCAATACTGTCAATTTTCTGAAAGCCCCCTTTTTCCTGGCTGTAATAGTATTTGGTAATGTACGATACTTTGGTTTTGCCGTCCTTATCGGTAGTAAATTTAATGCTGGGGTCAACCACCGTATAGCGCTTAATAATTTTCCAAACCACTACTTCCTGCGGTTTTGCGTAAATGTACACATCGGGTAGTTCGGCACCCTGCAACAAGCCGCAGGGTTTTACATTCAGCGAATCAAGCCGTTTATACAACACCCGCATGTAGCCCCAGGGTACTTTTACTTCATTCCTGCCCATGTAGCCTTCGCTTATTCGTCCAAGTTGCACTTGCGGGTCTAACTCATACACATAAAAAAAGCCTCCGGGAATGCTGTCGGCATTAGAACGGTACTTGTGCAAAAAGTAGTTTTCGTACGAAGCATTCCGGTACATTTTTTTAATGGTATCAGCCATGCTTTTGGCAACCGCAAAACCTACATTGTAGGCATGTAACGAATCAAGATAACGCAGGTAGCGAATGTCCTTGGGGTCTTCAACAATAATGGTATCTGCGGGTTTAGCATTCAAAATGCAAAAGCAGCAAGCCAGCAGTAAGAGGTATTTCATGTTTTACAGCGCAGTTGATTCAGAGATGATTAAAAATCAGTTCTTCATAAACCGCTAACCGGTGGGCGAATTTCAGAAAGTAAATTCAATTTAAAAGCCTTTGGGTAAGAATTTGCTAAAGTTTTGAATATTTACGAAGCAGCCTGTGTAAAGGAGATTAGAATCCATCTAAAAAAATGGAAACCCTTCCAAATACCTTCAGCTTAAGTTTGCCCAAGTGTTTTTCGTTACATAACACACAAATTAGGATACCCTTTCTGCGAAAGTCTGCGGTAGCTGCGGCATATTTTGTAGCTGCTGTAGCCTCTTAGCGGTGAGATTGGTATTTAGGCTTACATTTAAACACAAATCATGTAAGCAGCTTTCATGAATTTACCCGAATACATACACTATCAGTTTAACGGCTTTGCGAAAGCCGGCAAGCATTTGCCGCCTGCTAAAGACGGAGCCGAGTTAACCGTTTCGCGGTTTATTGCCTTGTTGCTTGTAGTGTTGGCTGCCGGCACGGCAGTGTTTGCTTATTACTTTGGCGGCTTGGCATGGAACATTATGGGGCGTGCCGTATTGCTGTTTTTTGCGGCACTGGCATTTGCATGGAAGTTCTACAAAGGGGTTTCGGTTTCGTGGATGCTCAACGGCTTGCTTAAGTATTGGCTGCCGGTACTTTTGTTAATGTATGCTTTGGTAACGGTGGTTTACATTTTTGTGGAGTTGCTTACCGGAAACATAGGCGAATATACACTGGCATTAATGGCGGGAGTGCTCATGTTTGCCATCGGCTTTTTTACGGCAATAACTTTTTACCATGCAGCAACCATTGCTACTTCAACTTCAACAAAACTGGGAGCGTGGTTCGCCACACTCATCTTTTCGGGAATTATGCTGGGCGGTTTGTTCGGCATGGCGTACGGAGTGGGCATAGCCGATTGGTTTGTGCGCGATGTGCTGCGGTGGTAGTGCTACTTGCTGCGAATGGCATCAACGGGTTTCATGCGCGAGGCTGACCATGCCGGAATAAACCCGGCAATAATGCCCACCACAACCGAAATAGATACACCAAGCATAAGGTTGAATGCGGTGATGTAAAATTTAAAGTCTGATTCCCACACGTTGGTAATAAAGTATTGCAAGGTTTGAATTAAGCCCACCACCACCAGCAAGCCTACAATTCCGCCAATTAAACAAAGCACTACGGCTTCGAGCAAAAACTCTAACAAAATGTAAACCTGCTTGGCGCCAATGGCTTTCTTAATACCAATTATGTAAGTGCGCTCTTTTACGGCTACAAACATAATGTTGGCAATACCGAATGCTCCTACAATAATGGAGAAGATACCGATAATCCATCCGGCAATACCCACCACCGAAAAAATGGAAGCAATGCCTTCGGTAAACACGCTCACCTGATTGATGGCAAAGTTATCTTCGGCATAAGGCGATAGCCTGCGTATGGAGCGCATTACGCCTTTCAGTTCATACTTTAACTCTTCAACCGGTACACCTGCCTTAGGAACAACCGCAATAAGCGGGTCGCCATCAAAGCCGTTCATGTTTACAAACATGCTCATGTAGCTGAACGGAACCAGCACGTTGTTATCTTGCGTAAAGCCAAACAGGTCGCTGCCTTCTTTCTTCAGTACACCAACCACTTTTACTTTCACTCCGCGTATTTTTATTTCTTGTCCTATTACACTGCTTCGCCCTTCAAACAATGTTTCGGCTACGGCAGCGCCCAGCAGGGCAACACCCTGTGCATTGTTTGCCTCGGCAGGGGTAAAATACCTGCCCTCGCTAAAATCCATGTCCTTAATCTTATTGTAATCGTAGCTTACACCGTTTACCGATACGCGCTCTGCTACACGGTCGCCCGCAATAACATTGGAATTGCCCGCCATAAACATAATGCAGCTTGCTTTGGCTAAGGTGGTGCGCTGTTGCACTTGCTCTAACTCTCTGCGGTTAACGGTGGGGCGGTTCAGGTACTTCCACCAGGGGTATTCTTCCGTCCATATCCAGGGCCATTTTTGAACGTATAAAATATCGTTGCCAAACTGCGCCAAGCTGTTCTGAATGTTCATCTCCAGCGAGTTTACAGCCGTACGCACCGAGATAATACACAATATGCCAATAGTAATGCCCAGCAGCGAAAGGAAGGAACGCAATTTTGCGGCTCGCAACTCTTCGAGCGAGAGGACTAAACTTTGCCAGAAAATTTGCAGAAAGGTGCCCACGCCACAAACCTAATAAAGAAGCAGAAAGCAAGTAAGTGCCGGCATTTACTCTTTAGCGCTTAACTCGGTAAAGTACTTATAGAAATACGGAATGGTTTCAATACCCTTGTAATAATTGAACAAGCCAAACTTTTCGTTAGGCGAGTGAATGGCATCGCTGTCTAACCCAAAGCCGAACAGCACCGATTTTATACCCAGCACTTTTTCGAACATGGTAACAATGGGAATACTGCCGCCAGTGCGTAAAGGTATGGGTGTTTTGCCAAAAGTGCGCTCCATAGCAATGGCTGCGGCTTTGTAGGCAATAGAGTCGGTAGGCGTTACAGCCGCCTCGCCACCGTGGTGCGGAGTTACTTTTACTTTTACATAAGGCGGAGCTATCTTTTTGAAATGCTCCTCAAACAGTTTCATAATTTTTTCGCTTTGCTGATTGGGCACTAAGCGCATTGAAATTTTAGCAAAAGCCTTAGAAGGCAACACGGTTTTTGCGCCCTGCCCGGTGTAGCCGCCCCAAATGCCGTTTACATCGAGCGTGGGGCGAATGGACACACGCTCTAAAGTGGTGTAGCCATCTTCACCCAGCACTTCGTTAATTTCTAAATGCTGTTTGTATTCTTCAATGCTGAACGGTGCTTTCGCCATTTGTGCGCGCTCTTCGGCAGAAACCGTTTCCACATCATCGTAAAACCCCGGAATGTTTATGCTGCGGTCGTTGTTGTGCAGCGAGGCAATCATGTCGCACAACACATTGATGGGGTTTGCCACAGCTCCGCCATATACTCCGCTGTGCAGGTCGCGGTTGGGCCCGGTTACTTCCACTTCAACATACGCCAGCCCCCGCAAGCCGGTGGTAATACTCGGCACATCATTCGAAATCATTGAGGTATCGGAAATGAGAATAACATCAGCCTTTAGTTTGTTTTTGTTTTCGGCAGCAAAGGTTTCCAGGTTAACCGAGCCTACTTCTTCTTCGCCCTCAATCATAAACTTTACATTGCAGGGCAGGCAGTTGTTTTGCATCATCATTTCAAATGCCTTAACGTGCATGTACATTTGCCCTTTGTCATCGCAGGCACCGCGGGCGTAAATGTTGCCATCTTTTACTACCGGCTCAAAAGGAGGGGAGTTCCATAGTTCGTAAGGGTCGGCAGGCTGCACATCGTAATGCCCGTACACCAATACGGTAGGAAGTTTCGCATCCACTATTTTTTCGCCATATACAACAGGGTAGCCTTTGGTAGGGCAAATTTCTACGGCATCGGCTCCGGCTTCCATTAAGCGTTGCTTTACGGCTTCGGCAGTTCGTAAAACATCGTCCTTAAATTTTTCAT
The DNA here is from genome assembly GCA_026129525.1 of Chitinophagales bacterium. Classification (GTDB taxonomy): domain Bacteria; phylum Bacteroidota; class Bacteroidia; order Chitinophagales; family LD1; genus Bog-950. The sequence continues at coordinate 15,860 of JAHCHW010000009.1, forward strand.
CCGCACTTACTGATGGAATACGGAGAAGGTCGAGCAGTTCATTTAAAAAGCGCTCTTTGTTTTCTTCGAGGTATGGTTTTAGTTGTTGCATAGCGGTTTATTAAAAGGAGAACGATACCCCCAAACTTGGCAGCACCGGCAATTGATTTACGCGGTTGTAAGTTACACGGTCAAAGTAGAAAATGTTTTTGCGGTTGTAAATGTTCGATACGCTGGCGTTGAGTTCAATTTTTACTTTGCCTTTTATGTCGAACACCTTTTTGATGGAGAAATCAAGACGATGGTAATACGGCAGTCTTCCTCCGTTAATTTCTTTGGTATAAATAATGCCAAGGTTGCCGTTGTCGGTAGTGTAATCGGTGCTTATGCCGTTGTTGAAGCTGAGGTTTTCGTAAAACGACTGCGTTTGTGTAAACGGAAAGCCGCTTCCCAAATTCCAACGCAGGCTTACTTCCCAGTCTTTCTTTTTGGCAAAGGTGTACGAAGCCAGCAGATTTACATTGTGCCTGCGGTCGAAGTGCGGGGCATAAACCTGTACGCCATCGTTGCGGTTAGTCCATGCCAGCGAGTAGGTGCCGTATAAATACAAGCCTTTCCATTCCCACTTGGCAAGAAAGTCAATTCCATAGGCGTTTCCCTTTTCAATTAAATAGTTAGGGTCGGAGTTGAACTGCTTGTAACGGTTAATGTTGAGCAACTGCCAAAAGTATTTGTAGTAAGGCTCAATATTCAGTGTTATGTTTTTAGGCAAGTCCACTTCAATACCGAATATGGCGTGCACACTGCGCTGCATGTTGCGGATTTTATCGTAAAGTTTTCCGGTTGCATCAACGGGAGCCTCATCGGGTCCGGTAAGGAAACCGTTAAAGAGGTTTACTACATCGCGGTCGCTTTTGGTACTTATAAAGTTTTGCGAATACAAACCGCTGGCGAGTTTAAGGCGCACGCGGTCGTGCACATTGTATTTAATGCTTAGGCGCGGCTCGGGCGAAAATGCGCCTATGTTGCCGTAATACTGAAAGCGCGCTCCGGCTTCCACCACAAATTTCTTTACGTATTTGTGAAACATAAAGTAAGCGCCAATGTCGGTAGTGTTTTGGTTTTGTTCGTAGCGCTGGCTGTAGTTGTTTATGAACTCAAATTCGGTGCGGCTGCCTTCTACATTCAATCCGTATTTTACTTCACCATTTTTAATGTAGTAGGCAAAATCCATTCCTATATCAAAGCCGCCTATTTTGCTTCTGCGGGGTTTGCCATCGGCTTCGGTCAGTTTTATTTCATACTCCGAGTAGCTTACGTGGGTGTTGAAAGACAGGTTGGAGTTTTTGGGAATAGCAAGAAAAGTAGCACCTACGCCAAAAGTGTTCCAACCGTATTTGGCGGCATTAAAGTTGGCATTGTCGCGAAAGTTGAATCCCGAAACGGTAAACTTGTTCCCTCGTCCGGCATTAAGCGTAAACTTTCCGTACACATCATAAAAATTGTAAGGCAGTCCGTTTTTATCGGCATATTGGTAAAGCACTTTCGAGGTGCGGTCTAAGTACGAAACTTTCGAGTTAAGAATAAGTGAAGCGCTCAGGTTTCTCTCTTCCTTAATTTTTACCACCGGAATTTCGAGCAGGGCATGAGCCGCAAAAGGGGAGGCGCTTACTTTGCCGCTGAACTTCTTTTGGTTTCCATCGCGGGTGGTTACATCTACCACAGCCGAAATACGTCCGCCATATTGTGCCGGTTGCCCGCCCGTGTAAACGTCCACATTCTTAATAATGTCGGTTTCGTACACCGAAAACAAACCGATGGAATGAAAAGGATTGTAGATGGTAATGCCATCAAACAAAAACTTGGTTTGTATGGGCGTTCCGCCTCGTATTACAATTTGCCCGCCCTGGTCGCCTGTTGAAATAATGCCGGGCAACACTTGCAGGTATTGAGCAATGTCGGCTTCACCGCCTATGGTAGGCAGTCTTCGCATTTCCATGGGCGTAATGGAGGTAACCGATACGCGTGTTTCGGTGCGCTGGCGTTGTTTTTCCGCACTAATTTCTACGCTTTGCAGTTCCACCGAAGTTTGCGAAATAAAAATGCGGAGGTTTACGGTCTTTCCCTTTTTTACATCTACTTTTTCAATGTGGTTTTCGTAGCCTACGTAGGTAATCTGCAATTCGTACTCGCCTTCGGGAATGTTGGGAATATTGAAAACACCATGGTCATCGGTAGCAGCGCCAAAGTCGGTGCCGGTTAATTTAATAGTGGCGTACGGAATGGGTTCACCGTTGGCTTTATCGTAAATAACTCCTTTAACGGAGCCCTTTTGTGCTGCGGCTGTGAGCGATACTATTAGCAGCAGTGCAGCAATAATGTTCTTCATGCTTTTGCAAATAAGGGGCGCAATTTATGTTTTTGGCGGAAGAATTATGCGACAATTGGAGGTATGATGTTACCCTTAAAAAGACAACAGACAGGAAACTAGTTTTCTTTCCCAATGCACCTGCAAACACAATGGACATTGCGGGTATTCGGGCAAAATGTTAAATCCTCACTTTGTAGCTTGTGGATAAATGAGGTAATGTGTGACTTAGATGAGAAAACTGAAAAAGCAGAAAATGTTTTTGCATAATTGATGGTCAAGAAGATAAGACGAGTTTGAGAGTTGCTTTACAACCAAATTTATTGAACCTTCATAAAGAGAAACGAAATTATTGCAAAGGGGTTGCGTTGAAATTGAACAAATGAATGCCGAACAAATAGCTGTAACCAAACCGAAAAGCAGTTTTCTGAGAAAAGCGTTTAAGGCAGTGGCTGTTTTGTTGTTGCTAACAGTTAGCTTGTTCAGTGTAGCAGTTATTGTCGCCTTTGCTTTGGAAAAAACAGTTAAGCAGCGCATTGTTGAAGAAATAAACAAGCAGGTTACGGTTCCCATAAAAGTAAAAGGAGGTATTGAGTTTTCGATTATCAGCCATTTCCCTTCTGCCTCACTCACTTTTCGTTCGGTTGAAGTAGAAGACCGCTTGCGTAAAAACAATCACTTGTTGACCGCACAAGAGTTTTCACTGCTGTGTAACATTTTCAGTTTGTTTAAAAATGAAATGGAGTTTACACGTGTGGTGGTTAAAGCCGGAGAGCTTTCCATGTTCGAGAACGAGCAGGGCAAAAACAATTACAATATTTTTAAAAAGGCAGACGATTCGGACAGCAAACAATCCATACGCTTAACTAAAGCCGAGTTGAAGAATGTTCGCTTCGCATACGAAAGCCGCAATCAGCGAACCATTGTTGATGCTTTGGTAAAGAATGCTGAGTTGAAGGGAAACTTTTCCGATACACAGTTTAATGTTGATGCAGCCGGAAAACTTTCAGTAAAGCAAATAGCCGTTGGCGGAGAGAAATACCTGAACGATAAAAATGTAACGCTTGATGTTTCGATGCAGGTTAATACCGCCACCAACAAGTACACGTTTACCCGCGGCAAACTGGAGGTTGAAAAAACAGGCTTTACCGTTACCGGATTTTTTGCATTGCTGAAAAACGCTACACAGGTTGATTTTACACTTTCCAATTCGGGGAAAGATGTGCGAGATCTGGTAGCATTGTTACCCGAAAATATCCGCAGCTCTTTTTCGGAAACCGAAGGGCGCGGAGAATACTCTATTGAGGCAGATGTAAAGGGAAACATCAGCAGCACATCGTACCCGAAAATAAAAGTGCGCGCTGCTTTAAAGGATAACGAAGTAAAATTCGGCAGCTATAACAAGTTTCTGAAACAGGTAAACGCAACTGCTGTGTACGAAAGCGATGAAAAGGGTAACAACAAACTTGTTATCAGCAATTTTAACTGCACCCTTAATAATCTTCCGTTTCATTTCAAGTTAACGCTCGCCAACCTCAGCAACCCTTCGTTCGATTTTTATGCCGATGGCGCACTGCATTTAAGTGAAATATCTTCTCTTATACCCGACAGTGTTTTGCAAGAACCTGACGGTAAAATTCACTTCCATCAATTTCATTTAACCGGAAAGAAGAGTGACTTTACCGATGCGGGTGAATCATCGCTAAGCGGCAGCGGAGAGTTTAGGTTAGACGGTGTGGAATTCAGGCAAAACGGTATTACATACGGCAACATCAACGGCTTGCTGAAATACGAGAATCGGCAGATAGATGCCAGTGATTTTACACTTAATTTCCTCGGCACTGACGTTGCGTTCAACGGAAACATTCATAACCTGCTTGCCTTTGTTTATAACCTAAGCAGCAAGCGCACAGCCAACGATGTAGTTATGGGTGTTAACGGCAAAGTGAGCATGAACACGTTTAACCTGTCGGGTATTATTGATGCGTACGATAAGAAAAGCCGCCCTGCAACGCAGCAAAAGCAAAAGGTAAACATTCGCGATGTATTTAACATGCAGGGAAATCTGCAATTGGCTATCGAAAAGTTTGTTTACCGGCAAATGAAGTTCAACAAGTTGAATGCTAACCTGCAAATTGCGCCAGGCATTATTCGCATTAACAGTTTAGATGCCCACGCCATGCAAGGCGAAGTGCGGGCGCAGGGTGTGGTTTCGTTTACACCCGATAATGCGCTGAATATTAATTGCGATGTAAGCGCAGTAGAAATGGATGTGCCCGAAATTTTTAAGCAGTGCGATAATTTTGGTCAAACCACCCTTACCGATAAGCATTTAAAAGGAACCATGAGCGCGGCACTTACTATGAATGCCACTTGGATAGCTTACAAAGAGCTTGACCAAAATTCGCTTTCGGCTATTGTTGATTTCAGTATTAAAAAGGGAAGGCTTCTTCAGTTTGAACCGCTGCGGGCAGCTTCAAAATTTATCCGCATCGAAGAATTGGAGGACATCCGGTTTGCCGACCTAAACAACACTATTAAAATAGGAGGGAAGCGGATTGATATTCCGCAGTTTGAAATAAAATCATCGGCACTCAATCTTATTTTCAGTGGGTTTCACCATTTCGATAACACGGTTGACTATCACATTAAGGTAAACCTGCATAAAGTGCTGGCGCAGAAATTTAACCGCAATACTAAAGATGTGCAGTACATTGAGAACGACCCTTACGAAGGGCTGAATCTTTACCTGAGCATGACCGGCCCGCTAACCAATCTGAAAATAAAATACGATAAGCCTGCTACCCGCAATAAAATAAAAGAAGACTTTAAGAAGGAGAAAGAAGAACTTCGCAATCTTATAAAAGGAATTGCACCCAAGGTAGATGAGAACGAAAAAAAGCGCGAGGAAAAATATTTCGACACCAAAGAGCCAACCAAGTTTATGGACTTTGATGAGGAATGAAAGTTATTACAACTTCCAATCTACTTCACTCATCCCTTTTTGCTTTAACCATTCATTAGTTATCGAAAAATGACGACAGCCGAAAAAGCGGTCGGCACTGTAAGGTGAGGGGTGTGCCGCCTTTAAAACCAAATGTTTCGAAGTATCAATCAGTGCTTCTTTTTCCTGTGCAAATTTACCCCAAAGCAAAAACACTACATGCTCCTTCTGCTCCGATATTTTTTTGATCACTGCATTGGTAAATGTGTGCCAGCCGCAGCCTGCATGCGAGTTAGGTTCGCCCGCATTAACCGTTAAGGAAGCATTTAGCAATAACACCCCTTGCGTTGCCCATTTCTCTAAGTTGCCGTGAGCGGGCGGTTCAATACCTAAGTCGCTTTTTATCTCTTTAAAAATATTGACCAACGAGGGCGGAGGTTTAACGCCATGTTGCACCGAAAAACACAATCCATGCGCCTGCCCTGCACCGTGGTAAGGGTCTTGTCCTATAATAACCACTTTTAGCTCGTTAAAAGGTGTAAGATTAAATGCAGTAAAAATGAGCGGGCCGGGAGGGTAAACTGTTTTACCTTTCCGTTTTTGTTCGAGAATAAATTGTTTAATGGCGGGGAAATAAGGTTGTTGAAACTCTTCGTTCAGCGCTTCTTTCCAGCTTTGGTGTAGTTGAATGTTTTGAGTGTTAGCCATGGCGCAAATGCAAAACACTACTCCTCAAAAAACATGGCTTTCAACTCGGGAGCTTCGCTGGCTTTCATTCTGCCGGCAAGCACTAAGCGCAGTTCGCGCCTACGCATGGCTAAGGTATATTGCTTCTTTTCTTCCTCAGTTTCGGGAGTTAGTGCAGGTACTTTTTTCGGTCTGCCGTTGCTGTCGAGCGCCACAAAAGTGTAGTAGGCTTCGTTGCATTTATAGCGTGTTTGCGAAGGAAGATTCTCTGCCCATACTTCGCAGTGCAGCTCGAGCGAAGTATTAAAGGTGCGCGTTACTTTGGCAGTAATGGTTACCACATCGCCCAGTTTAATAGGGTTTTCCCATGATACATTGTCCACCGATGCCGTAACCACCACCGCGTTGGAATGTTTCCCGCCTGCAATGGCACAGGCAATATCCATCCAGTGTAAAATTTTTCCGCCACGTAAATTATGCAGGGCATTGGTATCGTTTGGCAGAACGATTTCGGTCATTATGGTAAGCGAATCTTTGGGTGTTTTTGCTGACATGGTTCTTGTTTCTGTATTACTTAATTACTTTGTTCCTGTTCCGTGGTGGTATTCCTTCACCGAAATTATTTTCCTCATTTTGGTGAGGTTAACGGTGCATTTGCGGTTGTTTTCTTCTTCTTTTCGGTTAGTTGAACTTGCTACCATACTGGTGCCGGAAAGCCGGTCGGCACTAATGCCGTAATCGTACAGGCTTTTAATAATTTTCATCGCACGCATCATTTCGGGGCGCAGGTATCCCTTCTTAAAAATATCGGGCAGCACTTTGCGGAAAGTAGGAATGGAATCCATAAAATCTATAATTGTATCACTGTAGGTTTTGTTGTACTCGTTGCGGTCGGCATAGCCGTTTATGCGAACTACCACATCGGCATTGCGCCTTAGCCACTGCGAAAGGTTCCGGAGTTGTTTCAGGTTATCGGCACCTTCTAAATCGGTAACGTTATTGCGGTAGGTAAAAACATACTTTCCTACCTGCTCATCTACATCGGTAAACAGCGAATCAACGTTTAATGCTACTCGGTCCGCATTGCTTATAAGCAGTCCGGTAACGTGTGCATTCTCTACCATGTATTCGCCAGTAAATCTCCGCATTTCCTTTTCTTTAATATCCAACACGCTATCCAAAACAGTAAGCATGTAGCTTTCTTCTTTGTATGGCCACGACTTTACCATGTTTTCTGTAAATTCCTTAGTCAATTTTTCTTCTTCGAATTTTCGTTTATAAAGTAGTTTGCCGGCATTTACCATTGACTCGTTCATCAATGTGTTGTTAAGGCGGCTAACTTCTTGTATCATGCGCTCGTAGGTTTCTATCAGCCGGTTTTTGTCTGGTTGCAGTATAATGCTGAATACTCCGCTGAAACTACTTGGCTCGTAGCGGGTTTCGAACTTGCGGCAGTTCATTTTAGTTGCAATGACACGCAGATAGTTGTTGCCATCGTTCATAATGGCGTTAAATAAATGAGCAAAGTGGCTGCCTTGCTGGTACGAGTAAGTACCCGGAAACTGCCAGTAAATATGAAACTCAGGATATTCTACCGAATCTTCCACCACAAACGTGTTGTTGTAAATCATGGGGCGGAAGTCAATAATTTTGGTAATTGTTTCGGGGTCAAATTCAGCATAGGGGATGGTGTTGAACTCCGAGTAAAAAATACTTGTAAAAGTGGAAGCGGAAAATTTTCCTGTAACAGTTAGTATGGCATTATTTCCCACATAATACTTTTCGAAATTTCGTTGGAGCGATGAAAGATTTATGAATTGGAATTTGGAGGGAATGCCTAAAGGCATCAATTTCTGATAGTCCTGCCGGAAAACTTCTTTCAGAATTTTTGTTTCTAACTGTTTGCGCGGAATTAACGCATCTCGCTTAATTTCTTCAGCCACATGCGCCAATGCCGAATCAATTTCCTGTTGATTGAATTTTGCATTAAAAATGGTGTCGCGGATAAACACCAAGCAATTTTTAAGCAACGCCTCATTACACGCAAAGCGATAATACGTTTGCTCCGGGTTAGCTTGCGATGTAAACGTGCAGTTGTCAGTTGTAAGCGGAAGTTTGCCCGATGCTAAAGCCGATTGAATACGTTGTGAAAGTATGTTTTTAATAATGTTGCTTAAGCCTGCCACCGAATCGTTTTCGTAAACACTGCCATACTTAAAGTAGAGCGTAAGTTCAGCTTTGTCGGTATTTGGCAGTGGAGCCATTACTCCGTTCATGCCGTTCATTAGTCGTATAACAAGCGGGGTACCCAAGGTGCTGTCGGGCGTTGCATGCAGGTTAAAAGTGAGCAGGGAAAACAAAATCAGAACGGGTGCTGTAAAAGAGCAATACCTCATGCGGCAAATTTTGGAAATACAATTCTTTCTTTCAAATTTGAACAGAATTAAAAATTCGGAATAATGATAAGGATAATAGCCGGTGTTTTTCTTGCCATTTTTGCAGTAACAACTTTCTCCTCCTGCAAAAAGTGTTACGAGTGCGATTTTAAAAACGGAGTTGTAAGAGAGTTGTGCTCGAAAGATTTTCCTGATGGTACATCCGGATTAAAACTTACTATTGATGCCTACGAAACGCAGGGTTACAAATGCGTGGAAAAGTAGCATCAGCCTTTTAAACTTTCCAATGCCTTTTTAACGCTGCCGTGTTTCATGAGCAGCGCATAGCTTTCCTCGGTAGTTAACCCTGTGGCTTCGCTTATCATTTTGGTGCCTCGCTCAATAAGTTTTTCGTTGGTAAGTTGCATGTTTACCATTTTGTTATCCTCCACTCTGCCAAGTTTAATCATAACTGAAGTAGTGAGCATATTGAGCGCTAACTTTTGAGCAGTGCCGGCTTTCATGCGAGTGCTGCCCGTTACAAATTCCGGACCTACAATAATTTCAACAGGAAAATCTGCCTGTACTGCCACGAGGGAATCGGGGTTACAGGTAATACAGCCGGTTGTTATTCCATTTTCGCGGCAATGCTTTAGTGCACCAACTACATAGGGTGTTCTGCCCGATGCGGCAATGCCGACTACCACATCTTTCATATCAATGTTGTATTGCTGTAAATCTTTCCAGCCTTGCTCAGCATCATCTTCGGCAAACTCAACCGCTTTGCGAATGGCGCTGTCGCCACCGGCAATCAATCCTATTACCAGCCCATGCGGCACACCATAAGTAGGCGGGCATTCGCTGGCATCTACAATTCCGAGTCTTCCGCTAGTGCCTGCGCCAATGTAAAACAGCCGTCCGCCACTCAACAATTTATCAGAAACTGCATCCACTAACTTTTCTATTTGCGGAATAGCTGTTTCTACTGCAACCGGAACTTTTTTGTCTTCCGCATTAATGTTAACGAGTAACTCGCGCGTACTCATTTTTTCGAGGTGGCGATAAAGTGAAGATGATTCGGTGATTTTCATTTGAGTCGGCAAGTTAGCGGAAAGATACGAACCGTTTTCTCAATCAATTTCCAGTTTGCTTCAATAACACGGTATAAGTAGGAAAGTGGTCGCTGTAACCGCCAATGTAGCGGCTGCCGCTGTAAGTGCGTTTCGGATAGCCTTTGTATTTGCCGGTTTGGGTTATCATGTATTGGCGCGTAAAAATATGTGCCTGATGAAAAAAGTAGCCTGTTTGATTTTGATTTAAAAAGCCATACGAAAACAAAATTTGGTCGAACAAATTCCAACTGTCGTTGTAAGCTAACGTGCCAATGCCTTTGTCGGTAAAATCAACCCAGGGGTTGTACATACCACCGGGGGGCACATCTTCCTTTTTACTCTTAGCGCCTAATACTTGTGTAACGCTCGGGCTGGTAGGGTCATCGTTCAAATCGCCCATTACAATAATTTTTTCGGATGGGTTTAATACCGTAAGCGAATCAATAACATGCTTACACACGGCAGCCGCTGCCGCACGCGATGGAGCGCTGGCTTCTTCGCCACCTCTGCGCGAGGGCCAGTGGTTTACAAATACATGCACTCGTTCAGCATTTAGCTCGCCCGTTACCCAAAGTATATCTCGGGTAAAGTATGGCTTGCCGTTACTTCCTTGCAGCGCTACAAACAGCGATTGACTGCTTTTTACTCTGAAACATTTTGGGTTGTAAAGCAATGCCACATCAATTCCGCGCTCATCGGGCGATTCGTAATGCACAATTCGCAGTTTTCGCTCGCTTAGCTTGGGTTGGGCGGTTAAATCTTCCAGCACTTTCCGGTTTTCTACTTCGGCTACCCCTAATAATGCAAAACCATCGGGTGTAATATCGGTGCCAATTTCCGACAGTACTGTGCTTAACTTACCGAGTTTATCGGTGTACACATAGGTATTGTTACGGTTAGCCCCTGTGGGTAAAAAATCTTCATCGTTTTTATTAGGGTCGTTAATGGTATCGAAGAGGTTTTCGAGATTATAGAATGCTACAACTGTAGTTTTGTATTGTTTCTGTTGGGCAAAGCAGGTAAAACTTACGAAAAGAAAGAGGACGGTTATTGCTCGAATCATGGTATTTTGAAAGCCGTCAAAAGTAAGAAAAGAGCTTTGCCATAAATTAAAACGATGTTAAGGATGCGGAAAGTGTTTGCGTTTTGAGCTATGTCTCTACTTCGAAAAAGATTTTATCAACTAAACCCTTTTCGTAATTTTGACTCCGAAGCGTTTCAATAGCGGTGATTTTGCCTGACCCTTAATCGCCAAACAAAGTCTGAAATGAATATTCTTATAGCTGACGACCATGCTATTGTCCGAAAAGGATTAGTGCAGCTTTTGCGCGAGGAATTCCCGAACGCACAGGTAACCGAAGTAACCAATGGTGCTGAAGTGTACGAACAGGCTCGCGAAAAAAAGTGGGATGTAATTCTGTTGGATATTTCCATGCCGGGCAGAAATGGAGTGGAGATTCTGAAACAACTACAGGCAGATGGTATTAAAGTTCCCGTATTGATGTTAAGCATGCACTCCGAAGACCAATATGCCGTTCGCGTGCTTAAAGCAGGGGCCTCGGGTTTTTTAAATAAAGAAACAGCTACCGATGAACTGGTAAAAGCAGTACACCGTATTCTTTCGGGGCGCAAGTATATTACACCATCGGTTGCCGAAAAACTGGCGGAGGATGTTGGCGGTACCTTGGGTAAACCTTTACACGAACAACTTTCCGACCGCGAAATGCAAGTGCTGCAATTGATTGGCAAGGGAAGAACCGTGTCGGAGATAGCCGATGAAATAGCCCTGAGTGTAAATACCATCAGCACCTATCGCTCTCGCATTCTCGAAAAATTGCACCTCAGTAACAGTGCCGAACTTACCCGCTACGCCATCGAAAACAACTTGGTTTAGAACCTTCATCTTTCTCATTCTCCCTCTGTAAGCAGCACTTGCAGTATAGGTTTGTAGTAGAAACTGCTACACATCTTTCATAGTTGCTACTATTAACTTTCGTTTGCCGCCTCCGTTTATTTGCATTACCAAACAACAACAACCAAAAACAATATACAGAAACAACAAACGCATTATGCAAACCTCTACCCCTTCCTGCTTACTAAAAATACTGATAGTCGAAGATTCGGCTTCTATTGCAGGGAGACTGAAGAGAATGCTAAACGACCTGCTGACAAGTGAGTGTATTGAAGTGGCAGAAAACTTGACAAGTGCCAGACAGGTCTTATCCATGTCGGTCCCCGATGTAGTGATTTTGGATATTCACCTTCAGGGCGAAGAACCGGGGGTAACCGGCATGGATTTATTGAAAATTGTAAGGGATAAGAGTAAAAACACCACGGTGATGATGTTTACGAATTATTCTGACAAACAATACCGCGAAAGATGTATGCAATTGGGGGCTGATTATTTTTTCGACAAATCAACCGATTTTGAAAAAGTGCCGGAAACAATAAAAATGATAAGCGATAAGCGAAACAACATTATTCATTAGTACAAAAGCATTTAAGAAAATGATTCCGTTAAGGTTTTCAAATAATAATTCCGACAGCAAGAACAGCGGCTTACCCCCGAGCCGCGAGTTCTTTGTCGCTAAGGCGTGTTCCCCCGATATGCCTGTTCAGGAAATTACCGATAGGGAATCTGATTTCTATAAGCTATTGGTTGAAAATATTAACGAAGCCATATTGCTGATTGATGAAAAAGGGCAACATGTTTACCGGAATCCGGCAGTGAGGCATATAAGCGGTTTCGATACTGAAGATTTACGCGATAAAACGGTCTTTGACTTTATTCATCCTGATGATGTAGCTTCTGCAAAAGGGTTCTTTGCCGAAGTAGTAGGGCAGCAAGGCAAATCGGCTGTTAATCAGTACCGTATTTTAAAGAAAGACGGCAGCTATGTATGGGTAGAGGGCACTGTTGTAAATATGCTGGGGCATCCCATCATTAATGCTTTAATGATTAACTACCGCGATGTAAGCAAGCGAAAAGCGGCTGAGGCTGAAGTGGATAGGTTACGCGCTTCGCTGGAAGAAACAGTTGCACTCCGCACCCGCGAATTGGAGCAGGCGAATGAAGAATTAACAGCTTTTAATTATACCGTTTCGCACGATTTACGCTCACCTCTCCGTTTAATAAGCGGGTATACAAGTGTATTGGAAAGGGATTATGCTGCAACGTTAAATGACGAAGGGCTGCAAATGCTTCGCAGTATGCGATGCAGTGCACAGTGGATGAATAACATGATTACCGAATTGCTGGGCTTTTCTATGGCAGGTAAAAAAACGTTAGAAGTAAACCCAATAGATATGCGTCAGTTAATTGAATCGGTAATTACAGAACAAAGAGTAAACCAGATGGTTAGTACAGAAGTGCAGATAAATCATCTGGAACCGATAAAAGGCGATGTAGTGTTGGTTCGTTTGGCATTGTCAAATTTGCTTTCGAATGCGTTTAAATACTCATCCAAAAATCCGCATCCGAAGGTAACTATAGGCAGCGAGCGTAAAGACGACAAAGTGGTGTATTTTATAAAGGATAACGGTGATGGCTTTGATAATGGGAGAGGAGAGGAACTTTTTAAAACGTTCAGCCGTCTTCATAGCAACGATGAGTTTGAAGGAGTAGGAATAGGTCTCTCGGTAGTTAAGAGAGCCATAACAAGACATAAAGGCGAAGTGTGGGCGGAAGGTGAAAAAGGCAAAGGTGCAACATTTTATTTTTCGCTGCCGCATAACGCCTAAACAAACATAGCCCTCCCAGGGCTATAAATGGGGGTTGCTATTTGGTGGGCAATACCCCGGAAGGGTCGGAGAGTCAGGCCTCCGCCCTTCCTTTTTTTATGGCAGTTCTGTTTCTCGTACGCAACTATCCGCTTCCTTTTCTACATTAGCCTTTCATCATTACTTAAGTAACTTTTTTGTGACCGATAATTGTTTTGATAGCAGCACCCTTAATGGCATTCATGCACGTATTAACCAACTTAATCCCGAAAGCAAAGCAAAGTGGGGCACTTTAAATGTAACGCAAATGCTTACGCACATGAACGATGCCGTGCGCATTGCCTTAGGAATGAAAGAAGCGAAAGACCGCTCCAATTTCTATTGGCATTACATCGCATTTCCGGTGGCTGTTTATGTGTTACCCGCTTGGCCCAAAGGCTCGGCAACTGCACCCGAAATGCAGCAGGGAAAACAAGGCAGCCCCCCGCGCGATTTTTATACCGAGGCTGAGTTTCTGAAAAAATTACTGGATGTGTTTAATGAGCGGGAAGAAGCGAAGTTGAAACCTCACCCCATGTTTGGTAAACTCAACAAAAAGCAGTGGCGCGATTTGTTACTCAAACATCTTAATCATCACTTAACCCAATTTGGCGTTTAGCGCCTTTAAAAATGAAACTACACATACTTGCCGTTGGCGTACACCCCGATGATGTTGAACTTGGTTGCTCGGGAACTTTATTGAAACATATTGACCGCGGCTATAAGGCAGGCGTATTAGATCTTACCCAAGGCGAACTGGGCACAAGGGGCAATGTAAAAACCCGTATGCAAGAAGTAAAAGCAGCTTCGAAACTGATGGGGTTAAGTATGCGCGAAAACCTCGGTTTTGCCGATGGCTTTTTTATGAACGACAAACAACATCAGTTAGAGATTATCAAACTTATTCGCCACTATCAACCCGATGTAGTGTTTGCCAATGCCAAATACGACCGCCACCCCGACCACGGACGCAGTGCCGGACTGGTGCGCGATGCCTGCTTTTTGGCAGGCTTGCAGAAAATTTCCACTTCGTTTAAAGGAAAAACGCAAACCGCTTTCAGGCCCAAAGCCGTTTACCATTACATACAGGCATTACATGCCGAGCCTGATTTTGTGGTAGATATTACTCCTTATTTCGAAAGAAAAATGGATGTAATACGCGCTTTTAAATCGCAATTCTATAAAGCAAATTCAACGGAGCCTGCCACCTTTATTTCTTCGCCCGAGTTTTTAGAATTTGTAAAAGCACGTGCTATACACTTTGGGGTGCCTGCCGGTGTAAAATATGCCGAAGGTTTTACCGTAAACCGCACCCCTCGCGTAGAGGATGTAGTGCAGTTGTATTGAACCATGTATGCTGATTAGTTGCTAATGATGTAGGTTTGTGCCATGCGTAAAACGGTTTTCTTATTAGGAGTTTGTTTCTTATCGCTATTGTTTTTTAATTCCTGTAGTCAATGCAATAGGGACAATGCCACTGAGCCTGCCTCTGCCGATTCAACGGGCATTCCGGAAGTAGATAAATGGAGCCAAGCCATTAAAACCGATTCGTTAAACCCATACTTATATTACAAACGTGCACAGGCGTACGAAGCGTACAGCGATTTTAAAAGCGCTGCTACTGATATGTATCTGGCGCTTACGCTCGATTCGTTGCGACCGGAATTTTATCTCTACACCGCAGAGTTATTTAAGAAATCGGGTGAGCCGCAACGGGGTATAGCGCTAATGAACAAAGCCATTGTTACCGATTCGCTCAACAGCAATTTTTATGTAAAGGCTGCCGAATTGGCTTTTGTGGATACTACCATTCCGGGGAATTACAAACTTGCACTTGACTACCTGAATGCCGCCATTACCAAGGACATGCAAAATGCCGACATCTACTTTTTTAAGGGAAACATTTTTAAAGAAATGGGCGATACGGCAAAAGCTGTTTCATCGTTTCAAACTGCAACAGAACTCAACCCCAAATACTACGATGCGTATGTACAAATAGGTTTGTTGCTAAAGGCGCGCAACGACAAAAGCGCACAAAAATATTTTGATAATGCCATTAAGGTAAGCGATAAACCCGAAGATGCGCTTTATGCCAAAGCCAACCTTTTAAAGGAAGAAGGTTTAACGCTTTACGAAGCCGATAAACTGAAGCCGAGTTACGAAAAACTGAATGCTGCCATTTCAGTTTTTAAGCAAGTTGTGGAAGTTAATCACCGCAATGTAGAAGCCTACATGGGTATCGGTTTCTGCTATTACCAAATGGATTCCCTTGAACAGGCTTATGAGTATTACGACAAAGCACTAAAATTAGCGCCTGCTTATGCCGGAGCATACTTCAGCAAAGGGTTGTGTGCCGAAGAATTGGGCAAACTGAACGAAGCGGCTATGCTTTACCAAAATTGCCTCAATATTGATCCTACTTTCGAAAGAGCGAAAAAACATTTGGAGGGTTTGAAGAAGCAGATGTAGAAACTTAGGATAGTTGGTGAATACTAAATATAGCTAAGAGTAATTTACAACAACACCCTTTCAAATTTATTCTATTGCAGGAGAATACACCAATCTCCATTCTTTATTTCCTAAAACTTAAAACGAAAACTTAGCGCCCACCATACCGTTAATGCCATAACCGGGGTAATTGTACCAACGCTGGTAACGGAAGTTGGCAATGTTGTTTAAGTTGCCAAAGAAAGCAACGTGTTTGCTCATAATGTATTCCAAACTCAGGTTTACATCAGCCGTTCCTTTAATTTTTGCTTCGGTAGCGCCTGCCAATTTTGCGTAGGTATTGGTAATGCCGAATAAGTCAACGCCCACCTTTACTTTGTTTTGCCAAATGTATTGTGCGCGGAAGGTTAGGTTAACTGTAGGCAAATGCCAAGGGCGGTTTTCTACATTCAATTGGTAGAAATTGTAATCGCCCACTAGTGCAAAGCGCAGCCACTCCTTTACATTGTACCCTGCCTCAAGGTGAACGTTAAATATTTTCACTGCGCTGTCGTAAACCACTACAAATCTACGCATGTCAGCTGTGTCGCTTACAAACAAAGGCATACGGTTAATGTGGTTAAAATGAAAAGAAGCATTGTACGAAAAGCCGCCTGCCGTACCTTTTACCCCTGCACTAAAGTCGCCAATGTGCGAATTTTGGATAGCCACCCAATTATGGATGAAGTTGTTGTTTTGAGCAAAGGTGTTAAGCGAGTTTTTATCGTACCGTAAATGATAGCCGAGGTAAGCAATAAGTGCGTGTTGGTAAAGGCGTTTTTCAAGGTGGGCATCAGCCAGTATAAATACTTTTTTGCCTTCAATCGCCAGTCCAAATTTTCCGAGTGCTTCCCAATCGTCATTATCAAAACTGTAGCCCACATCAAAACGGAAAATGTTTCGTTGCAGCACCAGCGAATCGTTCTTTAAGCGCGATATGTCGAAATTAAAATCGGCAAGCGCGGCATGGTGTTGCTTAAATGTTTTGCTGAAAGCCGTAGTGCCGGCAATAAACCATTCATTGGCTTTGCCGTAGGTTTCCTGCAGGTAATTAAAGTTTACCGACTGCCGGAAATCAATCAGTGATTTATTTTTTTGGGAATTACCGAAATAAACTGAGGCATCGTAGTTGCGAAATACCTGCCGCACATCTTTTGCTTTAAAAGCCGTGTCGCTGAACATGGTATCAACACTGTAAAAATGCGTGCGGTAATTGCGGAAGGTAAAGGCAGTGCCCACCTCAAATGTTTTGGGATAGTAGCGCAGATATACACCGGCTTCATCGTCCAGAAAACGCTGATTTCGCACCTTAAACTCGTGAGCCGAAAGGTGATTATAGAAAATGCCGAACTTGAGGTTTTTAGTTTTGTTGTCGTTGTAAGCCAACTGCGCCAGCGGCATCAACTGACTTCCGAAACCAATTTTTACAAACGAAGTGTTGTATTTCTCAACTTTCTCTTTGCTTAGCGCCACCGGCTTAAGCGGGTTAGGTTCAAAGGCAAAGTTCTTGTAGTCTTTAGCGGGGATGGTATAGTCGAAGGTTGGTTTCTTCTCTTCCGTTTCGGGAATATTGGGTTGAATGTTCAGTTTTTGAGCATCCTGAATTTTGGCTTCGTATTCCTTTACCACAATAACTTCTTCGTTGCCCACGCCCGTTTGCGCCAACGCTATTACTGACCATGAAAGCATTGTAACCAATGCTTTCCACCTGCGGTTTGTTCTGTTTCTTACTCCTGCTTTCATTGCCTGTTATTGAGTAACGAATCGCTTTCCATAATGAAGGTGTCTTGCGGTAACACCTGCATAAACTTTGCTTTGTTCAGTTCTTCGGTTCGTATTTTTTCAAGTTTATCTTTTGCTTCGTTGAGTAATTGTTGGTCGCCTTCGTAGTTATTTACAATGCTTTCGAGCGTTGCTTTTGCCTGAAACGAATTGCCGAGTGCATAGTAGTTATCGGCAATCAGTATAAAGGTTTTAACCACCCAGTATTCATAACTGGCGTATTTGTTCTTCAGCTTTAAACAGGTATCCTGCGAGGCTTTGTAGTTCTGCTGCTCAAAGAGAATTTTTGCCACCATGTATTTGGCTTCTACACAGCGCTCGCTAACAGGGTAGTCCACCACGCGATTAAATGCACCTTTTGCGGCTTCTTTGTTGCCCATGGCATACCATGCTTTTCCCTTCTCGAAATAGGTTTCCTGTAAGTCGGCTTCTTTTGCCATGCCGGAGTTTAAAAACTGGTCGGCATATTCCACTACGCGTTCGTTATTCTTTGTTTGCACGGCTGCGCGAAACATGCCGCTTAGAGCCGTGTAGGTATTTACCTGCGATGAAGAAGCTACATACAACATACGGTACAATTCAAGCGCCCGGGTGTAATTTTTGGTTTCGTAAAAGGCAATACCCGATGCTTTCAGCAAAGCTTTCTCGTAATACTTGCCGTATTTGTTTTCAATAAGCGCATCAAGATTTAGAAGCGCAGCAGCAAACTCTTTTGCCTTTAAATGGCAGTCGGCCTTTTTCCAGTGGGCTTCGTTGGTAAAAAATCCGTTGGGAAATTTACTGATGTAGCTTCCGAAAAGCGTAACAGCCTTGGCGCAGTCGTTTGCAGTGTAAGCATTATCGGCACTTTGGTAAGTAAGCGAATCCTGCTCGGCAGCGCTTATGTTTACATTAGTGGTGTTTTTCACAAACGTGAAATATTCATCGGCACGCCCCAACTCCACATACAATTCTTTTAAGGCATCGAGTGCTTCTTTCTCTTCGGGTGTTTTCGGAAATCTCCGTACTACCTCTTTGTAATCTTCCAGCGCTTGTTCTTTTTTGTTGCTGTTGTAATCTATAACTGCGGTTTTCAAATAGCACTTAGGTAAAAAAGCACTGTTCGAAAATTTGGCAATTACATTTTGATAAGCGGCACGGGCAGCGGCAAGGTTGTTGTTGTCCAAATGCGTTTCGCCTATTTCGTAGTAGGCACGGTCAACATAACCCGAGCCGGGGAATTTGGCAATGAGTTGATTGAGCGCGGCAATTTTTTCATCGCTCTTGTTTTGTAAGCCGAGGATGATGCCTCTTTGGAGTTGCGCGTAATCAGCCCCGTTCCATTTGTTATCGGCAATGTGGGTGTAAGCGGCAATAGCTTTTAAATAATTTTTGTTTACAAAAGCGCAATCGCCATAGCGCATGTACAGGTCGGGCAATAAATTCTGCTTGCCTTTTGCATCGGCAGTATTAGCCGATTCATCTACCGCGTAACCAAAATAAATTTCGGCATTGGTGTAATTCTTCTGTTTAAAGTAACAGTAGGCAAGATTGTACGAAGAACGGAATTTGCTTGCCTCTCCTTTTTTCTCTAAAGCAGGTGTAGTCATTTGGTTAAACTTCATATACTGCTCAGCTGCCTGTGTGTATTGCGCTTTGCCGTAAAGTATTTCGCCTTTCAGGTAAGTGGCGAGTGCCTGAATTTCGAGATTAAGCGGATTGCCGAGGCTTTTGTTGCAGAGATCGAGTGCTTCATCGGTTTTGCCATCGTTGTATAATTCTACCGCACGGAAGTAAGTAGCTTTCTGATAAGCCTCTTTCACTATGGCATTGCTCAGTTTCATTTTCTCCATCAGTTTCCATGCGCGGTCGTAGTTGCGGGTTTGCACCAACACAGTGGCAAGCATTTCGTTTACATCATCGGTATAAATACCCTGCGGATACTTTGTGAGGTAAGCATCAAAACTCTGGATGGCTTCGGAACTGTAGCCCAACTCGAACGAAAGTTTACCATAGTTATACAGCGCATTTTGCTGAATGCTTTCATCGAAACTCAAGTTCGATGCGCTTTGAAAAGCGGAGCGTGCCTTATCTTTCTGATTGGTTTTAAGATAACAATCGCCCAGTGCATAGGTGGCATTTTGCCCAAGCGCTTCATTAAGCAAGTTCAGTTGTTTAAAATTTTCGATGGCTTTGGTGTAAGCCCCTGTTTGATACTGGCAATAAGCCAACTGGTAAATGTTTTCCTTTTCTACCTTACTGTTCTTGCTGATGTATTCTTCCAGTAAGGGCAGGGCTTTGGCATAATCGCTCTGCTGAAAATACACCTGCCCCAGTAAAAATTTCATTTCGGGCTGATACATTACATCTGCCTTTCCGATATTTTTTTGCAGGTAAGGAGTGAGTTTGTCGTAATCCTTTCTGATGTAATAAATCTGTGCGATGTAGTAGGGGATAACCGGTGCGTAGAGTTTCGAATCTTCAATAGATTGAAATGCTTTAAGCGCCTCGTTGTAGTCCTTAGTATAAAAACAAATAAACGCGTAGTAGTAGTTAGCCGGGTAATAGTATTTGTCTTTTACCTCTTTAACAGCCGCGAAGTATGGCTTGGCTTCAGCAAACTTCTTTTTGGTAAAATACGAATAGCCTAACTGAAATTTGTAGTCGTATAACTGTTCGTTGTTAAGGTCGGTAACGTTCGCCTGCGTAAAGTAGGTAATGGCATCAGTGTAATTTTTATTGTTGTAGTAAAACTTGCCGAGGTAGAAATACAACAATCTGCGTTTATCGGTTTCGTGATGGTTTTTCTGATAGTTGAGCAACAGTTTTTCGGCATCAGCATCGTTTGCCTCTACCGCGCAAACGGCAATGTAGTACTCCAGATTTTGAAGTAGAGTTTCATTGCCGTGGTCGGTAATGTTTTTCAGTTGCTTATAAATTTCTTCAAACTTTTCGCGGGCTGCGAGGTAGTTTTTCTCGTCAAACAACTCAAGCCCTTTCAGGTAGGCTTGTTCCTTATCAATAAAGAACTGTGTTTGCTGCGATGAAACAGCTGAACATAAGAATACTAAAAGCACTGCGCCAATAAAACGACTACACATCCGCAAAAACGGTTTTACTAATAACGGTGTAAATGTATTTTTTAGTACAGGCAGGTAGCCGAAAGTGGGCTAAGGTTGTTTCCACAGGGCAGTGGTGGTGTCTAATGGAAAAAGCAGATGAAATGGTAAATGGGGTACGGGAAAAGGGACATGAGACACGTTTTTGCTTTTCATAAATCGAAAACTTTAGTTTGGTTTGCGCCCTTAAATTTTTTCGAATGAGTCTTCAATGCGGTATAGTAGGATTGCCCAACGTAGGGAAATCAACTTTGTTTAATGCGCTCTCATCTGCCAAGGCACAGGCTGCCAATTTTCCGTTTTGCACCATTGATCCGAACGTGGGTGTGGTAACCGTTCCCGATGAGCGTTTGAAAAAATTAGAAGAGTTAGTAAACCCGCAGCGCGTAATACCTACTACCATTGAGTTTGTGGATATAGCCGGTTTGGTAAAAGGCGCAAGCAAAGGCGAAGGCTTAGGCAACCAATTCTTGGGTAATATCCGCAGTGTAGATGCCATTATACATGTAGTACGTTGTTTCGAAAATGAAAATATTATACATGTAGATGGCTCTGTAAATCCCGTTCGCGATAAAGAGATTATTGACACAGAACTTCAGTTGAAAGACTTAGACAGCGTTGATAAGAAGATAGACAAGCTGAAAAAACTTGTAAAGAGTGGTGATAAAGAAGTAGCTCGCGGGTTAGAGGTGTTGGCGGTTTACAAGGCGCACCTTGAAAGCGGCCAGTCGGCCCGTACGGCACCGGTACAGGCAGAAGAGAAGCGCTTTATTGAGGATATTCAACTGCTTACCGCCAAACCGGTAATCTATTGCTGCAATGTAGATGAAGCAAGTGTGGTTAATGGCAATAAGTATGTTGAAGAAATACGCAAAGCGGTTGCCGGAGAAAATGCCGAAGTAGTGATAATAAGTGCCGCTATTGAGGCGGATATTGCCGTTATGGAAACTGCAGAAGAGCGCGATATGTTTTTACAGGAATTGGGCTTGAAAGAATCGGGCTTAAACCGTTTGATTAGTGCTGCCTACCATTTGCTCAACCTGCAAACTTATTTTACTGCCGGTGTTAAGGAAGTGCGCGCATGGACCATTCACAAGGGCGACAAAGCACCGCAGGCTGCAGGGGTAATTCACTCCGATTTTGAACGCGGTTTTATTCGTGCCGAAGTAATGGCTTACAACGATTTTATCCATTACAAAAGTGAAGCCGCTTGCCGCTCGGCAGGTAAATTGCGCTCGGAAGGAAAGGAGTATGTGGTGCAGGACGGTGATATAATGCACTTCCTGTTTAATGTGTAAGTAGTTTGCTTCAGTCTGACCAAGGTCAGACCATGTGTTGCTTAAAGTTTAAAGGACAATCCCCCGTTTACCCAGGTTTTACCATAACCCAACTCACCGTTTACAGCAACTTTAGGCGTAAAGTAGTATCGTATGCCTACATGCGGTCCACCATAAATAATGGGAACAACAGATGCGTTTTCATTGTTGTAAAATATGGCTGCGACTCCTGTGCCTATGCTTACACCACCGTAAATATCCAACTTGTCGGCATGAATATTTTTGCCGGTTTTATCCTGAATTAACTGGTAAAAGTGGAAGTTAGCAAGTGCGCCAACGGGAAAATTCAAGATACCGGAGGTGCTGTAAATCCATCCGGCACGCCCGCCCACACCTGTAGAAAAGCCTATGCCTACATAATCGTGCACGGCAAATTCGCCCTGAAAAGTAAACTGCCCCGTAAGCCGGCTTCCGAAATTGTACCGCTTATAAACCGGTTGATTTAAAACATAACCAACAATGTAACGGTTGTCGCCAAAATAATAGAAATAAGAACCGCCAATACCTATTGAAAGCACCTTGCTGCTTTTATCCCAAGCCTGTGCGTTTACATTATTTGAACAGATAAGCAGCAACCCGATAAATGTTGAAAAAAGTAGCTTTTTCATAACAAAACGTTTTAGTGGTTAACAAACGCAAAGCTATCTGCTTTTACTATTTAACGTAAGTTACGCACTATGATTATGCCCACAGGCAGGTTGTGGAAAAATAGACATCAAGGCTTTAAAGCAATAGGAAGCGAAATGCTGACTGCGGTTCCGGCAGGTTTCCCTTTAGCGTCAGTTAAGTCTGTTATTTTGTAATACTCATCCTTAAAATTCTCGCCCCATGCCAATGTCAAGGTTTCTCTTACAATAGAAGTTGCATGAGAACGGTGGTTGGCATTCTTCTTTACACCGCTTCTGCCAACGCCATTGTCGCGTATGGTTACGTGCAGGCAATCTTTTGTTTTTTCGAAATGAAGTTTTAGCCAACTTCCTTTTGAACGTTTATGATACAAGCCGTGCACAATTGCGTTTTCCACTATTGGCTGTAAAACCATTCCCGGAATAAAGAGCGCATTCGGATACACATCTTTGGCTAAAGTGAACGAGTAACTGAAACGGTTGCTTTGCCTTGCCTGTTCAATTTTAATATACAGTTCAAGCATTTCAATGTTCTCGCTCAACCGCACAAGAGGCTGGCGGGTGCTGTCGAGTATAAGGCGGAGTAATTTAGAGAACCTCACTATGTATTCATCTGCCAGATCGGTATTTCCGTCCAAAAGCTCGTTTCGCACACCGTTAAGTGCGTTGAAAATAAAATGCGGGTTCATTTGGGCGCGTAAGGCTTTTAATTCGCTTTCGGTTCGTTGCAATTGTGCTTGCTGTAATTCGCGTTCGCGCTTTTCACTTTCATACTTCGATTGTAAATCGAGCAATGAATTACTCATTTGCTGATTATAGGTATCGCGATAATGAAGCAGGTAATTTTCATAATGCTGCAATGCTTTGTCGAAATGTTCATGTTGTTTGTAGTGCTTAGCCAAAAGTTCCTCATAGTCGCGTAATAGTATCTTGTTGCTATTGGCTGTAATTAATCCGTTCAACTGTCTTATTGCCTCAGTAAATCCTTTGTCATCCTGTTTTTGCATCAACACGGTTGCCAGTGAAACCAGCAATGCAGGTTTATCGGCATGTAAACTGTTTTCTTCTGCCAACTGCAGGGCATTCCTGTAATCGGTTTCTGCCTTTTTCCATTGCAACAAGCGCATGTATATTTCTCCTCGGTTATGCAACGCGCGCATTTGAGAGTCGGGGTCATTAAACTTCGCAGCATACTTTGCGGCTTTTGTATAAGACTGTATTGCTTCTTCGTATTTCTGTTCTCGTTTTTGCTGCTTACCCTGTATAAAGTACAAATACTTGGCATGCTCCTGTTGTTTGTATTTGCGGATGTAATGTTCTGCCTTTTCAAGCGCTCGTTTCCCTGCTTCGTAGCTTTCAATGCCGAAAAACAACTGTGCTAACTGAATATAACCCAACGCAAGCGCCTCACCGTTACCATCAGCCTCCTTCAACGTTATTGACTTATGCAGGTATTCAATCGCCTTGCTTTGCAGATTCATTCCCATGTATATCGAAGCGAGATTATCGTATCGGGCATAAACAAACCGCGGAACACCTATTTGATTGCAATAGTCTAACGACTTCAGCATATTAGTTTCAGCCGCAGTATGCTCGCCTTTAATTAACTCGCATAATCCTTTATAGAGAAAAAAATCTTTGCCGTAATAAGGGTCATTTAGAAGGTTATCGTTAGCTGCATTCAGTCTATTCAATACACTGAGGCATGCTTCATAATCTCCTGTGTTGTACAACCGGATGGCATCTGACAGTTGTCGCCTCTTTTTTTCACTAAATTTTGCATTTTCTTTTGCCAAAGCGTGAAAGTTAAAGGGGGAAATGTATATTTAAAATATGTTTCACCAAAACCAAACACCATGAAAAAGAATTCACTGTTATTTTTTCTGACAACGATTGTTGTTTCTTCGTTATTACTATCCTGTAATCAACCGGCAAAAGAGCAAGAACCCGCAGAACCTGTTATCGGCACCCCTCAAACAGTTTCTTCTGACCCTTCTAAGATGGCTCCACAGCTTAACATTCTGATTAAAGTTACCGACCAAAATGGCATTGCCATTCGGAACGCCAATGTAACTATTGACTGCGCTGCTACCGGTGGATTAACCGATACACTCGGCTTTGTAACTATTACCGAAGTAGATTACGATGGGGGTAACAATTGTGAATGTGTTAACAAAGTAGCTACTGCTACTAAATCAGGGTTTAACAACGGTACGGTTACAGTTACACAATGCGGAAACACACAGCCGTTTGTGATTGTAATGCGCCCAAGGTAAGCGCCAAAAGATGCAGTAAATGTGGTGGACTTTATTCTTGACCGGGTTTTATGCCACTACGGATAGCCTTTGGGTGGTAAATGCCGAAAGCCGACACGGGAAGCAAATTTCTTTCACTGCACAGCAAATTAGTATTGAGGTGCAAGAGTTACTGAGAGCAGGACGCGATTGCCGTCCTGCTCTTTTTTTTGAGAAAGACAGTTTTGAAAACCTGTATGCTGGCATGTACAAAATTGCCTCGCCTGAAAGCATAGGCGAAGATTATGACGGAACCGCAGGCTACCGGTACCTATATTACTCCGATACCGAAGTTCGAATGCGAATAACCGATACGGCACTCTCTTTACTTCGAAAGTTAAAAGCCGATAATCAGGTAACACGGGTGTTACTGGTTTATGATGTCAGCCTTGTAATTACGAGAGTAAAAGATGTTTCTCCACCTATTGACAGTGCTCATTTTCTTTTCAGTGGGGATAAAGATTCAGTTGCTTTTTCGTTTGATAAAGGTCGAGCGAAAGTTGTAAGCTCCCTGAGTGCTTTAAAGAACATAATACGATGGGTGTACAATACCGACTGTTGCCTGCCTGACGGCAAAACCGAAACATGTATTCCTTGGCAATTTTACCGCTGGGGTTGCGAAGCGCGTGCCCTGAAAGTAGCCGCTTACCTTGCCGAAAATGGCTATGAACATACCATTGTGCGGGTTAGCACCAATGCCAACAACTGCAATCTTGTTTTTGAACACAAACCTTTAGGCCAGCAAGTAGGTTATGCCGTGCACTACGCGGCTGCCGTTTATTACAAAACTTATAGCAACCTCATTATTCTCGACCCGCTCACCATTCCCAAACTCGGAGAAACTATTGAACCGCAGTTGAGCAACTTGTCGGAGTTTTTTCCTGATAACTGGGTAAATCGTTTTTGGTGTTCTACCGTGCAAGGCTGCCCTCCGGGATGCAAACCAAGTTACACCATTTGTTCTTCGCCTTACTTTACTTGCCCGCCCGCAGATTTGAACACTTCAAAAGTTCCCGGCACTATTAATGCCAATATTTATCAGTTGCAAAACATTTGTGTGTGCTATCAGCACATCTTTAAAAACTGACAGCTGCTTCACATTGATCTTTTACAGAAAATCTCTGGTTTTCAGATTGCGTTGCGCTTTCTTTTCGCTTTTTCGTTTCTTGTTTTTCAGGATTTCCTCTTTCACAACTTTAGGCATCTTAGTAGCAATGCGTGTCTTTTGAACAGTAAGCGCCTTTTCAATTTTATCGTAAAACTTTTCAATCACTTTACTTTTGTTCATAGCCTGCGAGCGCAACGAACTGCTGCAAATGCGTAGTTCTCCGGCATCGTTTATTCGGTTTTTCCATCGCTTCAACACCAATTTCTTTTCTTCTTCGTTGAGCAGTTGCGAGTGAAGTACATCAAAAATCAACTCTACCTTTGTTTCGGTTTTGTTTACGTGCTGCCCGCCTTTACCACCGCTGCGTGAGGTGCGAAAAATAAATTCACTTTCAAAATTTCGGTTTTTGGGCATTTTGCTCAATTTCAAGTTTCAAAGTTCGCAATCTGTTTTGAAATACCTTACGCGCAGTATCTGAATTTTATCGGTAGTGAGTGTGCTGAACGACATCAGCAGCGAGATGTTGTATCCGATGATGCCGTTGTTTTTGCAAAGCATAGGATTTTCAACAGTGCTTATTGGTGCATTGGAAGGATTTGCCGAAGCCATACCAGGTTTGAGCAATGGCTATTTCGGGCGGTTGTCCGATGCAACAGCTAAGCGGTTGCCTTTTTTTCTGAGAGAACCTAAAGGTATTATTCCTGTAAAAAAACATTTCGCCCAAGTTAATACAAGCGTTCAGCTATTGGAAGGAATCTCCGCCTTCGTATAGCCAACTCGCAGCCTGTTAACAGTTATTATGCTTTGGCGGTACAAAACTTGGGAAAACTGAAAAAAACTATATTGCAAAACCAAAAAAATAAAAAGCAAATGAAAAGAGCAGTTCAAACATTATTTCTTGCCGTGGTAACCCTACTTACTACACATGCACAGGTAACGCTTAACAATGTTACGCTTCCCGCCAAACTTAAAAAGGATAATACGGAACTTACGCTCAATGGCGGAGGTATTCGTAAAAAGGCATTCTTTAAACTTTATACAGCCGGTTTGTATGTAACCGAGAAAAGCAAAAGCGGCAGCGATATTGCCGGTGCCGATAAGCCAGTAGCTATACAACTTACCATCACCTCAGGTGTTATAAGCAGCAGCAACATGAGCGAAGCCATTAAAGAAGGTTTTGGGAAATCGTTGAAAGGAAATACGGCTCCGCTTCAGTCAAAAATTGATGAGTTCATCAACACTTTTAAGAAGGAAGAAATTAAAGAAGGCGATGTTTTTGAAATGTGGTACACACCGGGCACAGGGGTAAAGTCGTACAAAAATGGCAAGTTGCAAAGCACCATTGCCGGGCTTGATTTTAAAAAGGCACTGTTCGGTATTTGGCTGTCGGACACTCCGGTGGACGAAGACCTGAAGAAAGGTTTACTCGGATTGTAGAATTTATTGCATTGTAACCATAGAGCCGGATATTACGTCCGGTTTTTTTTGTTTCTATCGCTTACCTTTGGGTATAGAAAATAGTTATGAAGAAGCCACTGCTGTTGCTGCTGCCGGTATTATTGGTTTTACAATTCGGGTGTAAAAAAGAAACGTATAAAACCGCCCCGGCAGTTTTGAAAACCATCAGCACTTCGCCAAGCGGTTTTTCCACCACTTTCTCGTACGATGCAAACGGACGGCTAGCGGGCATGTATTACTCCGGTGGCGGGCAAACCGTAATTACCTATGCTAGCGATACGGCAACCGAAGTTTACAGCAAACCTGCAGGTAATGTTGTGTCATCAAAAATTGTAATGTTGAGTACAGAAGGATTGGCAACCAACGCTGTAGTGTTAGATGGTAGCGGAAGCATTACCGGTTTTAGCAACTATACGCATAGCTCGGATGGGTATATGCTAAGCGAATTGAACTACAATGCCGCGCAGGAATACATCAACAAAAAGGAATGGGAGGTAAGCGATGGCGATGTTAAAGTTTGGTTTAACCGCGATACACTGACCAGCGAAAACAACTTTGAATTTTATTACGACCACTACTACATTAAACAAACCAATACCATAGGTAACCCATTTTACCGCCCAGCTTATTATGGAAAAAGTTCGGGCAGACTTACTAAGATTTCGAAGCGCTATAACTATTTCCTCGGCAATATTCGTTACAGCCACACTTATACGTTTGACGAATTCAATCGTGTTTCAACCGAAAAGGTGTACGACCACAACGGCATACTTAAATACACCAACACGTATACGTACTATTAAACACAAGCCTACCTCAACAGATTTTTAGTGAACGTTACATGGTCTGTTTCCACTGAAAAGGCAACACGAAATACACTTTTACAGGCTTGCCCTGTTGCATGCCGGGTTTAAACTTCGGCAACTTGCCAAGCACACGCAGTGCTTCTTTACCAAAGCCGGGGCTGTCGCTTTTAATAATGGTTGCATCGGTTATGCTGCCGTCTTCGTTCACCACAAAGCGCACTACGGCTTTGCCTTCAATGCCCAGTTCTCTTTCCTTGTCAGGATATTGAGTGAGTTTGCCCAACATTTTCATCAATGCTTTTTCGCCTCCCGGGTATTCGGGCATTACTTCTGCAATACTGATAGGGGTATATTTTTCTACCGGAACAACTTTCTCGGTTTCGGTAAAGTCTTTATCGCCTTTGCCACCGTCAACACCCATATTGTTAAGCCCTGCATCGGTATTGGTAGTTAAGCCGGAGTCGTATTTTTTTAGGTCATCGGCATCGGGAATGGAATCGGTTTGCTGTTGCCCTTCCACCACCACTTTCTTTTCGGTGTTTTCGATTGTTTGTTTTGCCTTTGCCTCGTTTGTCTTTGGCGGCTCGGGTTCCTGAGGTTTCAATTCTTTGGGCAAATCAATAAACGGTAAATCGTGTTTACCATCGGTAAATAGCATAACTGTGTTGCGCGAACTGAACTTTGAAGCAATAAAATTTCCGAGCAGCAGTAAAAGAGCGGACAGCGTGGTAATAGCTACGGCTTTTGCAAGCGATTTGTTGTAGTCTCTGCGAAGCACATACGCTCCGTATTCCTTGTTGCGATGCTCAAACACTATGTCGAGCATGCTGGTGTTCAAATAATCTGTTTTCATGAGTATGGATTTACTTGTATAATGCGCAAACAGGCTTCATCCATACGTTTGAATTGTCATTTTTATGTCATTTTTTTAATTAACGCAGCTTAAAGTAGCTTGCCGTGTATGCAACTGACTGATGATTTTTACTACATAGACCAACAAACCAGCTTGTTGGTGTTTACCGAAAAGTATCACCTGCAAAGGGGGTATTGCTGTAAAGGCGGTTGCAGGCATTGCCCGTATGGTTTTAAGAAGGAAATAGAGAATCAGGAAAAGGAAGATGATGACCAGCCCGGGAAATGATTTTCAAAACCACATAAACCCTGTAACCCGCCTGTGTGCACCGCTACAATTACATCCCCCCTTTTGAAATAGTCGGTTTGTATTAAATCGTATAAACCGTACATCATCTTTCCGGTATAAACAGGTTCGAGCATAATGTTATGCTTTGCTCTAAACTGATGGATAAACTCAACTAACCCGCTGCTAATTTTTGCATAACCATCAAAGTGGTAATTGAAGTTGATGGAGAAGTTAGTGAAACTCCTTCCCGTATATTCAAGCAAAAGGGCGTTTACCTTAGTTGTAAGCGTATCTTCTCCTTTAAGCGATGAAAAGCCAATGGCAAAATTTCTACCATTTAGTCCGGCAACAATTCCAGCCAGTGTTCCGCTTGTACCAACCGGTGAGGTTATGTAATCAAATGCAAAATCAATTTCACTAACAATTTCGGATGCGCCTTCAATGGCATATTGGTTGGTTCCTCCTTCGGGTACGTAGTAAAAATCGCCTAATTGTACCCGCAAACTTTCAATACTATAGGGTTCATTTATATGACGGTATGTAACTCTATCCATGTAGTAAAGTTCCATACCTTGCGAGGCTGCGAATTTTAATGTTGGACTTTTTATGGTTGGTTCTTCGCCTCTAATTATTCCTATACTGCGGAAATGAAACATGCGTGCAGCCGCAGCGGTAGCATAAATGTGATTGGAATAAGGACCTCCGAAAGTGAGAATGGTATTCTGCTGTTGCAAG
Organism: Chitinophagales bacterium; assembly: GCA_026129525.1. Classification (GTDB taxonomy): domain Bacteria; phylum Bacteroidota; class Bacteroidia; order Chitinophagales; family LD1; genus Bog-950. The sequence goes on from JAHCHW010000009.1 coordinate 45,956, forward strand.
CGGGCTTCGAGTAAATTGTATTTCAGTTTGCGCCACTTGTTACCCTGCACGTACGGATGAATTTGGTCATCGCGTTTTAAGTACACCTGCACCCCCTTTTCATCAAAGAGCGGCTCGTTGAGTAAGTAAACAGGCGAAGGAGTTTGCGGGCGAATCATGCCGAAAGAAAGAGAAAGAAATACTCAACACGAAATGAGAAACATCATTATTTCAGCTTCCGGTAATAATACAACTCATGCCCGGGCAAAAGCTCCGGATGAAAAATAAAGAGCAAATCAGCCAGCGTTTTATCGGGATTTATGACGCCCGATTCCCAAAAATCGAAACCGCCCGATGGAGTGTTGCGAAGGTCGTTGTTATACACGTTGCCGGTTTTATACGCTTTAAAGAACACATTCTTTTTATCGGCTGCTTTTATTTCGGCTAACGATTTTGCAAAGCCAGTTCCTATCCAGTAATCGGCATCGGCAGCTTTAGCATACACGGCTTCGTAGTCGAGGTTCAGATTTAATCCGTTAGTGGCTGTTACATCATTCCACAAAAAATTTCCTCCGGCATCGGCTATTAGTCGGGCAATGTGAGTTTCTCCGCTGGGCATATACCACACTTCTTTAAAAGGAATGTTGCAAAAAACAGTCGGCTGTGTGGCTGCTGCTTTGGCTTTTTCGCACAAAGCCAAATAGTTGGTTTCTATTTCGGTAAAAATACTGTCCGCCTCATATTCTTTGTCGAAAAAAGCTCCTACAAACTTCAGCCATTCGGCACGTGCTAAAGGGGCTTGCTCCATGTAGTCGAGGTTGAGTACCGTTTTAACATGCAGTGCATCTAATTTCGATTTCAGTTTATCGCCTCCATCGTAACTGCCCGATGTAAACACAAACGATGGATTCAACTCCAGCAGTTTTTCGTAGTTCATTTCTTCGGCACCTAAATCGGCAATAGCTCCTGCATCCATAGCCGCCAGCACTTCTTTACTGTAAATAAGTGAACGATTAGTAACACCGGCAATCAGGTGCAGAAGATTCAGCCGCTGCATTTCGGCTGTGTGCGTGGTAGAAACACAAATTACTTTAGTAACAGGAGTGTCAACCAACAGCGCTTCTTTAAAATCAACCGGAGCGGGTTTGTCTTTGGGCAGTAAAATATATTGTGCAATCAGTTTCGTACTGTCCTTTACATCGTTTACGCTCACCACTTTAAAGCCGTTGTAATAATCAACCGCAAAGCCGCGGGCATATTTTACCGGAAGCGAAGCCTCTTTTACGCAATGCGGCTGCCCGTGTACAGTGGAGTTGGTTTTGTGTTGGCAACTGCACCAAACAAGCAGCAAACAACCAACAACAAACTGTAAGCTGCCAACTCTTGTATTTCTCTGTGTCTCCGTGCGAACTGTATTACTCATGTGCAAATGCAAAATTACCCGCAATTACTCCGGCTGTGAAAGAATGTATGAAAGCTCCGTTTTTGTGGTAGCGCAATACATGCGAAGGCTGCACATAATCCAGTACATCGCTTACATACAGTTCATCGCTTGCAGGGTCAATGGCAAGCGCGTAAAAATTATTGGAAGAACTGCTGATAACTTTTTCGGGAGTACTGCCGTTTTGTGTGTCGTAGCGGTAAACGTCATTTGAAAGAAAACAAAGTTGCTCTCCATTGCCCGAAATGCAAAGATTAGAAGGATGCCATGCGTATGAATTGAAACTGTAATTGCTTTGCTGCGCCAAATGCTTATCGAAACTTTTCAAAGAAGCAAAAGTGGAAGTTGTGGTATCGCTGCCAACGGCTATCCAAAGGTGATTGTTTTTGTCTTTTACCAAACCGCCAAGGTCTCCGGCAAACTCTACTTTGTCAACAAATGTATGATCGCTAACCCGTAAGCGAATCAAAGCGCCTTTAGATGAAGCGTTGGCGAAAATTTTCTTGCCCTCGGCAAACACATATTCATCTACTCGTACCAATTGCTCGGTGTATTGCGGTACCGAAATTTGCGTTACCAAAGTGCCGCTTACATAATTCACTACATGAATTTTATTGGCATACAATTCACTCACGTAAGCAATGCTATCGTTTATTGCCAGAAAGTAACGGGGCGAAGAATTAGGGATGGTAATAGTGCGGACTTTTTGCAGCGAAGGGAGTTTTACCACTTCAATTTTAGAAGAGTTGTTTACTACAATAAAGCCGAACGAATCTTTTACAAACATACTCTGCGCCACATCGCCCAGCGAATATCCGTTAACAGCCTGAAACTGATTGTTGCTTACCTGTTTGCTTTCCGGATTGTAAACCGAAACCTCTGCATTGCCAAAGTTGAAATTGCCTTCGTTGATAATGTAAACTCCACCGGAAGGAGGCAGGGTGGTGTTTTTTTCTTTCTCACAAGAGGCGATAGAAAAAAAGATATAAAACAATACAAGCGCACGGAGACATGGAGGGATACTGCAATTGTTCCGGCATTGAAAATTGAAAATTGATGATTGAAAATTGGTCATTGCAACTTGTATCGTATTGTTCCTTCAAAACTCCTTCCGGGCATGGGGCGTTGTGCCACACTTTGATAAGCGGCATTGCCCACATTGTTTACGCGGAACGAAAGCCCTGTTTCATGTCCGGCAATTAAAAAATCTTTTCCTGCCTCCAAATCGAAAAGCACAAAACCTTTCAGCCATTGCGAATTATCGGTGCTTGTATAAAGCCTGCTCACTACATTGTTCACCGCGCGCACATAAAAGCGTTTGTATTGCAGTTGCAGCGCAGCCGTTGCGCTGTGCAGCGGCACGTAAATGAGTTGCTTGCCTTTGCTTTGGTCGAATGCCGATGCAGCATCCAGATTAGTTGCTTTGGTAAACGTGTACGAAGCGTTAAAGTGAACTATAAACTTATCAGGCAAATTGGTTTCGGATGAGGTTACATGCACTGCCGCCTCTATACCGCGCGAAAACACACGTTTAAAATTCATGGCGCTCCAGTTGCTGCCGGTGGGTATCCATTGAATCCAGTCGTCCACATAAATGTAGAAGTTGGAAGCCGACACATCGAAAAACTTTCCGAAAGCATAGCGAACGTTCACATCTCCGTTCCACGATTTTTCCTGTTTCAAATCAGGATTGCCTCCGGGTATCCAGTATAAATCGTTCAAGGTTGGAAAACGGAAATTGCGCGATGCTAACATGCCAACAGAAACATGGTGCTTTTCATTCAACTTCTTTGAATAACTCAACGCCAACTCAGGGGCAAAAGGAGAGAAGTTTTTATCCACTACATCTTCGCGAAAACCTGCATGAATTTTCACTCCGCTTGGGTGGTAGTAATCGGCATACAACTTTACGCCTGCTATATGCCGCCTGCGTATTTGGTAGTACGACTTTACTTCAGCTTGCTCGTAATCATAATTTGCCTCCGCATGCAGCAAAACGGGAACAGGAAATGTGTACGTCAGCTTCAGCAAATTGCGGATAGCCGTTGTGAGTGTTGTTTCATCCAGTAAAGCATCGGGGTTTACGTAGCGGAGTTTGTCGTTCAGGTAAGCCGAAGTAAATGTAGTGCGTAAGGCTTTAAACGTTCCCTTCCACTCAGCCATAGCGCGTAGCGAGTAATCGTATTGGCGTTCTTTGCCAATGGGCTTACTCATAACCGGTGGAATTTGCCGGTTAGCTTCGTTCAGCCATAAGTAAAAAGCAACCGTGTGGTGCTCGTTAACAGTAGCTTGTAATTGCTGCAAAAATGAAAACAAACACACTGCGGCATTTTGCTGTTGTTGATACGGATGTCCTTCGTAAAAAGTATTTCGGAAACGGAAATTGTTTTCGCAGCGCAAGTAAGCGGCACGTGTAGCGCCTGCTATTTTTCCTTTCCGGTAATTCAGCGAGCCGAGCGTTTCAATGGTTTTAAAACTTCCGGCACGCAAAGCCGCATCGGCAGAAATGCCCTCTTCTTTTTTCCATTGGTTTTGCATTTGCAGTGTGCCGCCAATGTTTCCTTTAAAGCCGGTGCGTGCCAAACTCAGTTCATCTTGCAAGCCCACGGCAAACAGCGATAAATCAACCTGCCCCAACACAGGCGAATTGAGTTTAATGCCGTTCCATTGCACTTCGGTTTGTGCGGCAGAAGTGCCGCGCACAGCCAGCGATGCCAACTGTCCGTTGCCGTAATTTTTTACATACACCGATGAAAATTCTCCCAGCACCTCACTCAACTTTTTCCCCTGTTGATACTTTATTTCGGTAAGCGGAGCGTTCAGGTCATCGCGGCTTACTTTTTCAAGTTTTACCACTTCCGCTAAAGCAACAGTGTCTTTTACTCCTCGTGCATGCGATGCAGATGCAAAAACAAAGAATACTATAAAGTGCAGCGCTTTCATTGCACAATTAACTTGCGGGTAATGGTTTGCGAATGGTTGGTAACCGTAATGAAATAAATGCCTCGTTGCAGATGAGCAGTTTGCAGTTTACAGTTAGTGGTTTGAAGTGGCACGGTTTGCAGCACTTCTCCATTTAAATCGGAAAGCGTTACACTTCCGTTGAAGTTTTCAAACACGTGCAATTCAACATCGGTACTTGCTGCAGGATTAGGAAAAACCTGTGTTTCAAAATTCGAAATCCGAAATTCGAAATCCGAAATGGCACTTACATTTACCGCGTTTATCACTCCCACCGCATCTAAATCAAAACCGCCCGATGGAAACGGAGTAGGGTAAGGATCGTTTACTTTGTGGCCTTCACTGTCGTACGTGGCAAAGTTCGGATGGATGGAACCAACCACATCAATAACTCTAACATGTGTAATGTGGTTTACATCCAACCCCGGTTTATCTTTTAACTCTTCCAAATCGAAAGGAGTGCCATAGCCGTTTACATATTTTCCGGCAAGGTTGTGCACCAACGAACAATCAATTCCTACCATAGCTAATTGTGCCGTATCTTGTATGTGGCTGATAGCCGGAAAGCGAACAAAGTTTATTCCATCGGAACTTACTTCCACAAACGCAAATTCCAGAAAAGCCATACCGGTTTCACCTGTCGCAAATCCGTTTTCGAAAACTGCAAAATCAAACCCCGGTCCGTTATAGATGGGTTGAGCAAAGGTGAGAGTGGCACTGCCGCCATCGCCTAAGCTAACTACTCCGTTTGTTCCGGCTGCTCCAATAGCCGCTGCCACATTGCCTACACTTGCAAAGCCCGAATCGGGTTGGGCAATATCCATGTAGCCTCGTTGTAACGTGCATCCGGTTGCCCATGCTATAAAAATGGAAGAGTCTTTCCAAAGTGCGGTGCTGCCGTGTAAGCCCGCAGCAGGAGCAAACTGTGCTGAAATGCGGTTTGCCCCTGCCGTGAGCAAAACAATAATTGAAAGTATTCTGTAAAACGAAAGCATAAATTATTGCTTTACGATTCGTTTGGTAAATGATGATTGGGCAGTAATCACTTTCAGGAAATAAGTGCCGCTGGCTAATTCCTGTGTATGAAAACTCACTACGTTGTCGCCTGCCGTTTGCTCCATTACTATTCGTCCGTTTATATCGAACAATTGAACGGACTGTGCGGGATGCGTTAAGCGAATATTCAACACACTCGTGAATGGATTAGGGAACACACTAACAGCGAATGCGCTAACATCTTCAATGCCCGTTGGCGATTGCACATTGATAATTACCCGGGCAGAGGCACACAAACCTTCGCCATCGCACACCTTGTAGTCAAGCGTATCGGTAGCTACTACTCCAATTGCCGGAGTGTAGAGGATATTGTTATTGGCATCTACCGTAGTCGTTGCGCCCGGAATGAGCGGTCCTGCTGTAATGGTTACTTTAAGGGGAACCGCAGTAGTATCGAAATCATTTGCCAATACAGCAATCAGCGTATCGGTATCGTATTTAACTGCAACAAAATCGTTAACAGCAATAGGGGCAACATTTGCTACATCGGCAGTAGTAAAATTATCTATGCAGAAATAAGCAGGCGTGTTCATCCCCCACTGACCGGTGTCGGATGAAGTGAGAAAAAACTGAATACTATCTACATTGCCCAGCGGTTGCAAATTTACCCAGCGCCAGTCGCGTACAATGTAGTCTTCGGTGCTATCGGCAAAGCGGAAGTCGGCTAAGTAAAATTCCACTTCGTTGTTTTTTAGGTTTCCGTTCAGCCAGCCTTTTACGGTCAGCTTAAACCAGTCTTCGTCAGTTCCTGTATTCCCACCAAATTTTTTGGAGAATACATCGCCATCGCGCATGCTTAGATACGCGTAGGTGGCATTGGTTACGTAAAAACCTTCCACGTATTTTCCGGCTGCATTTCCCGTAAGGATAACTTTTGCATTGCCGTATTCATCGGCAACGGCATAATTAGCCGAACCGTTGTAGCCCGAAGCGGCAATGGCACTGTATTGGTTGCTCCAGCCTGCGGTGGTGCTGTCTTTCATATTCGAATACGAAAAACCGCTCCACGAAAAGAAGGTAAGGTCGTAATCGTTAGCAAAAAAAGCATTGCCATTGCTAAAGCCGCCCGAAAGGTCGGAGCCGTTCCAATACGAATCGGGCGCAAGGCTCAAACTTTCGAAAGTGGAAACTGTTTGAGCAAAAAGAAATGATGAAACAAGAAGGGTGAAAACAGAAAGGGTGAATTTTTTCATGGTGAAATGAGTTTTGGGTTTTAAAAAATTCAGCCCGGTAATAAAAGAGGAACGGAAACTCTGCAGCGTTTCAATTCACAGCCTTTCTTCCCGAAAGCTTTGAAAAATTATTGGCTACAGGCAGGTCTTCTGGCTTACTCCGGTTTCCGGTGCCTTCCCGTTCAACTACGAACAGTGGCGAAAGATTTCGGAAACTTTCAAAAAGAGCTTACAGCAGCGGGAACTGCCCCCGATTTTCACGGGGTTCCCTATTAAGGCGGTTCATGCTTACATGAACTCCACCACCTTTAGCGTGTGCAAAGAAAGGTATTTTAATTACTTCGTTCAAAATTATTTTTTGAACATTGCGTTTACGATTCATGCGCCAAACAGCGATTATAACTTTAGTATTGTTATTTGCAGCGAGTTCTTGCAAAAGGGTTTGTTACGAGTGTAGGCAGTATTGTGCCTATTGCGAGGCAAAAAATAATTCAGGGCTGGCGTATAAAATTTGTGCTACAAAATCAACTACCTACCAACAGGTTGATTCGGTGTACAACAGTTTTCCCGACAGCACTTTTAATCGTATCATTTTACAGGATATGCAAAATGTATGCGGCACTAAAAGCGCCATTGACGATGCAGCCGCGTACTACCAAAAGCAGAATTATTTTTGTTTCGACAAGTAAGCAATCGGAACCCTTGTACAACAAAAGAACCGTTCTTTCCCAGAACGGTCTCCTTTGTTGATGAAACTATGAGTAAGTTGCAATTATCTTTCTACGAATATTCTCTTAGTAGTTGTTTTTCCGTTGTTCTGAATAGATACCAGATAGTAACCTGAGGTAGTATTGTTCAGTTCTACACTGGTAACCGAAGCAGTAATTTTTTCGGAAGCTACTGGTTGACCTAACAGGTTGAACACTCTTAATATTGCTCCGTTGTTGGTTGCTTCGTTCAAATTCACAGTTAATGTTTTTGCATTTAAGAACACACTTGGTTCGTTTGTGGCTACATTTCCAATGCTCGAAATCTGCTCAATTTCAACTTCAGTGGTAGCATATTTCATACAACCGTAGTTGTTAGTACATTTCAGCGTTACATCGAAAGTTCCCGGTGTGTAATAAGCCAATGATGGATTAGCAATCCCTATTATTTGCGTACCATCGCCAAAATCCCATTCAAATCCGCTTACGTTTTGAGTAATAGAGAAGAAGTTCAACTCTTCACCGGCATAAGCATTTACTTTCGATACATTGATGATAGCTGTGATAGCGTTAGTGCTAATGTGGAATTGCTTGGTAGTAGTGTAGTTGCCATGCACAAACACCATATAGTAGTCGCCTTCTTCCAGTCCGGTAAAGTCGAACCCACCATTAATGTTTGAGTAAGTGCCGCGCTGAACATTGTTCATATCATACAGTTGGCAAAGTGTCCACTCTATGGTATTGTCGGTTTCTACCCAAATGCTTCCGTCATTATTATCGCAACCCGAAGCGGCTGGAACAAAAGATATTGGATAAGAAACATGCAGAAAGAAACGACCTTCAACCGGCTCGTTAGCCAGCATAGCGGCTTCATAGAAGTTAGTTCTCAAATCGGTGAAAACATGATGATAAGCGTCTTCCAAGCGAAGTACTGTTGTGGCATCGAACTTATCAATGAAAGGAGCGGAGATGTTATACACTCCATCGCTGTCTACATCAACACCTAATGGAACAATTTCAGTCTGTGTAAGCAGGCTGTAACCGTTTCGCATCAGTTTGTAATTGTCCGATGAGAGCGAATAGATAACAGGAACTCCCGGCAAAGTTGTCGAGAAGTTTTTCTGCATATCTTCCTGCGCTTTAAAGTCGGTTATTACACCGTAGTCGAAATACACAGTGGTTTCATCCAAATTACCTATTTGGCTTTGGATTCGAAGTTTTACTTCTTTTTTGTCGGGCGAAGCAAAAACTCCCGTTGCGATTGCAAAAAATGCAAGTGTAGAGATTAGGACTCTCATGGTAAATTGTTTTAGTTCATCAATTTTTTCCTTCCCTCTCGGTCCTAATCTGAGTTTTGCAGGTTCCAATTGCAATACTCAACCCCATATACGGCAACTATTGTTGTAGTGTTTCATTTAGCGGTAAATGTTTTTAAAGCACCATCAACAAAATGAGGAATGTTGCTATCAATAAGATTGATAGTCAGGAATGTGAGGTTGCAGTATTCAACTGCCCGCTGAATGCGTAAGAATTAAAAAGATGGGGGAGGCGACTATTTTAAGCGGGCTTTAAAGCTCCACTGTATCAGGAACTTAGCTTCTACTTCTCCTGTTTTTGAAGTGCCTATGCTGGTTGCATTATAGGTTTGTCCTTCTCCGGTTAGTATAGCTTTTTCAATGGTGTCGTTTATTTGTTTGCCTTCACTACAGGTAAATGTGGTTATACCGGTTGCTTTTTTTACAAAATCGGCTTCCAAATGGGTTACCAACATTGAAACAGAAGGCTTAGAGTCTTTTGTCATCATTAACGCCAACATACCCGTGCTCATCTCTGCCGCCATAGAAAGTACGGCAAAATAGGTGGAGCGAAACGGATTTTGATTCAGCCATTTATAAGGAACCGTAATACTGCATTCTTCCATGTCTGTTTTAAGCACTTTCAATCCGGCAATAAAGCCCATTGGCAATTGACCCATTAAAAACAGATTGAACAAAAATGGGTTGGTTACCAGCTTTAGGAACTTAGGGTCAGTTATTTTTCGATTAGCACGGTATTGTTCTAATAATTGCTCGTTTGCCATATACAGTACAGTGGTTACAGTTTTTCCAAAATTTCGCCTAAGGTATTGTTAAGTGTTGTTTTTGCAAGGGGGAAGTTCTCTTCACCTGTTACAAGGTTTCTTTCTATGAAGCATAAGTGGTAGAAGTTTTGCTTTTCAAACAGGCAGGTGTATGCAAAGCCTAAACCATCTCCGGTTTCGCAATCAACTTTATACTTTTCCTTTCGCATATTAACCTGTGCAGCATCGGCATAGTTATTTACTGTAATGCCCACTGCTTTTTTAAAAGGCACAAACACGTTCATATAGGCATTGGTGAGGTTAATGTATCCGCCTCGTACATGCGGTTCATCATCGTGCTTAAGGAGCCCCAAATCATAGCAGTCGCGCCATTCATCATTAATGTACGTGCCATAATCACCGGGCTTTTCGTTCACAATATTAAGTATGTGGCATGGTGTGTAATCGGCTTTGTAGGCATTGCCGAATGAAAGTTTAAGTGCCAAATGATACTTGTTTTGCTGCAAAGCCTTGGCGATTTTGTAAGTGGTTTGGTGCACCCCGACTACGGTTTCCAGCACATCGGTTTCGTGATGCAATATTTGTGAAGAATAGAGAAACGAAAATGAAGGATTTTTCTTAAGGATAATCCCTTTCTCTGTAAGCAATGGCTCAATATGGGTTAAAGAAGATATGCAGAGGAGTAGTTTCACTATTCGTAATTAGAAGGATTTTAGGGCGCTAAAGTAAAATTGTGTAGCTAAATGATTGATGCGGAAACTTTTTACAGTGTTTGCATAAAAAAACTTTTACCACCCCTTGACAAAATTTTGTGCCGCTATTACATTGATTAGGTAACGCAACGGAGACGTTTACTAAAACAAATTAAAACACACAACTATGAACAAGCTGACAACCATTTTTACAGGAGCACTATTAGCCGTAAACTTTAATGTTAATGCCGGAGACTGTCCCACCCTTTCAGGTAACTACCTAATCGGAAAATCGAATGCCGACTTTGCAAGCATTAGCGATGCAGTAAAGGCGTTGCAATGCGGTGGAGTTACCGGTGCCGTTAACTTTAAAATTGAAGAAGGAACATACAAAGAGCAAGTAGTAGTTGGCACAATAGAAGGCGCAAGCGCTGTGAATCCTATAAAATTCGAATCGGAGAGAGGCGAAAATATGGGAGTGGTTATAACTACATCAACTTCCGATGCAACTTTGGTGCTTAATGGTACATCGTGGGTTACCTTCGAGAATCTGACAATTGACCGCAAGGATGCTGTTTCCGGAAATGCCATAAAAATTGATGGCAATGCATCGCACCTCAGTTTCAAAAGTGTGGTGTTTGATGGTGTAGAAACTGCCAATGCCCGCGAAGCCGCAACTATCTACTTTACATCAAACGCTCCTAAAACCTATATGGCTTTCGAAGATTGCGAGATAAACAATGGCACTGTTGGTATAATGAAAAACGGTATGAGTGCCGACAAAGGGACATCTATCATTGGTTCTACTTTCTTTAACCAAAGTATGGCAGGTATTATGCTCAGCAATCAGGATGCTCCCGAAATAAGCAACAATGTAATCAGTTCGCTTTCCAATACACCCGGTTTTACAGGTATAGGACTAACGGCAGCTATCAATAACACAGTGGTAAGCAACAATATTGTAAATGCTGCTAACGGTACTTACGGAATTTCATTAACCAATTGTGCTGCTCAGGCAACTGCACTTAGCCAAATTGTAAATAACTCAGTAGCGGTAGGTGGAGAAAAGGTTGTAGGCTTGCATTTAGCCGGTAACACCGATAATCTTTCTGTAAACTTCAACAGAATTAAACTGAGCATTAAAGGAGAGCAAACTGCACAGCAATCGTACTATAAAAACGAGGGAAGCGGCAACAACGTAAACCTTACCAATAATATACTGTATGACCTGCAAACAGGCGGCTATACCATCATCGGCAACACATATACTGATTTCTTTAACCAGTTGCCAACCCAAAGCAATCCGTCTTTAACGGCTTCGGCAAACGGGTTAATGATTGAGAAAGTTTCTCCGGTAAAGTAACTCAATAGCTTGTTCGTTACTTTCAGCCCCGGTGTTCTGCATCGGGGTTTTTATTTTTGCACTTTTTGAATTTTCAGCGCACTTCTTTCTCCGGTTTCAGCCTTTAATTTCGTAGAACGTTGTTATAAATATGTTTACGAGTTATAGAGGGAAAAGTTACAGGCAGATGCCAATTTTTTTGAAAAAAAAACTCTCACATTGTTCTCTCAAAAACATTCTATAGCCCAACTTTAAAATCCGATTATCTTCGCTCAAAATTTTTAAAAGATGGTTGCATTTCCATTATCAGTTTTAGCATTAGCTGCCGGTGTTTATCTGCTTATTAAAGTAAAGCGTGAGTATATTGGCGGTGTTATAGGAGTTTTGGCTTGGTTGGTAGTAGCAGCATCGTTGGTGTCGTTAGGTTACACCGGCTATAAAGCATTTGCCCGTTGCGGCAGTAAATGCGGTGGTGGAAAATGCACCGTAGAAAAAGAAGTAGTGGTAACTACAGATGGTGGATGCCATAAAAAGGAAACATCGTGCAGCGGAACTAAAGGTTGCCACATGGAAGGCGACAGTTGCGTAATGGATAAAGAAAAGTGTGAAGCGATAATGGGCAAGGAAGCCTGCGAAGCCATGATTGCCGAGCGTGGTCGCTGTATTATGAGTAAAGAAGAATGTGCCGAAAAATGCGGAAAGAAATGTTGCTCAACCGGAGGTAAAGCGGGTTGTAAAAAATCAAGCAGTGGATGCCCTCATGCTTCGGCTTGCCAGGGCGACTGTGGCGGTAAATGCGGGGGCGAGTGCAAAAAATCGTGCTCTGCCGATAAGAAAAAGTGCTGTAAAAAAGACTCCTGATATAAACCTGCCTTTCTGTGAATTTTGATATTTATCTGCGCCCCACAAGGTTTATTGACAGCAACCACGCTGAAGTAAAACGTTACGCTGCCGAAAAAACACAAGGTTGTAATACCGGCAAGGAGAAAACCATAGCCTTGTATTATGCCGTACGCGATGATATACTTTACGATCCCTATCACCTTATTCTAAAGCCAGAAGTAATTTCTGCTTCGCAAACACTGGCGCGGGGCAGTGGCTATTGTATAGAAAAATCGTTGCTGTTGTGTGCTGCCGGAAGAGCACTTGGCATTCCTTCGCGCTTAGGGTTTTCCATAGTGCGTAATCACCTTTCTACTCAAAAATTTGTAGAAATGCTTCGCACCGACAAGTTTGTTTTTCATGGCTACAACGAGTTTTGGCTGGAAGATAAATGGGTAAAGTGTACGCCTGCATTTAATAAATCGTTGTGCGAAAAATTCGGAGTGGCAGCTTTAGAATTTGACGGAGAGCACGATTCCATTTTTCATGAATTTGCCCATGGTAAAAAATACATGGAATATTTGCATGAATACGGTCAGTTTGACGATTTCCCTTTCGACCTGTTTGTGCAGGAATTACGCATCCATTATCCGCATTTATTTGAGCCCGGAGGAAAGCATGCCCATGCATGGCAAACCGGTGAATAACGGGTTAATTACTTCCCGCAAAAATCTTCCTGTAAATATCTGCGCTTGTCTATTTTCGCGCGTTAATTTTTTGGTATGACACAAGCACAAGCAGCTATGAACCTACTTTCCGACCGCATTAATAACATGCAGGAATCTGCCACCATTAAGATGGCAAAAATGAGTCGCGAACTAAAAGCGCAGGGAAAAGATATAATTGACCTAAGCCTTGGCGAGCCCGACTTTGATACTCCGCAGCACATTAAAGACGCAGCCAAACAGGCAATTGATAAAGGTTACACCAAATACACACCGGTGCCCGGTTATCCGGAGTTACGTAAAGCCATTGCCGAAAAATTTAAACGCGAAAACAATCTTGATTATACTATTGACCAGATTGTTGTTTCAACAGGAGCCAAACAAAGCATTGCCAATGTAGTGCTGGCACTTATTAACCCGGGCGATGAAGTGTTGTTGCCTGCGCCATATTGGGTAAGTTATGCCGCCATTGCCGAACTGGCAGAAGGTAAGTGCGTTGAAATTCCTACAACCATTGATTCGAACTTTAAGGTTACTTCCGCACAGTTAGAGGCGCATATCACCCCTAAAACAAAGCTTATCATCTTTTCTTCGCCCTGTAACCCCACCGGCTCGGTTTATTCGAAAGAAGAATTGGCAGCAATTGCCGGTGTAGTAAAAAAGCATCCGAATGTTTTTGTGCTGTGCGATGAAATTTACGAGTACATCAACTTTACAGGACACCGCCATACCAGTTTGGCAGAGTTTACCGAAGTAAAAGAACAAGTAATTACGGTGAACGGCTTTAGTAAAGGTTTTGCGATGACCGGCTGGCGGCTTGGCTACATAGGTGCACCCAAATGGATTGCGACTGCGTGTGATAAAATGCAGGGGCAATTTACTTCGGGCACTTGTTCTATTGCACAAAAAGCAGGTGAAGCTGCGCTGTTGAGCAGCATTGAGCCATCGCTTAAAATGGTAGCAGAGTTTAAAAAGCGCAGAGATATTGTATATGCTTTACTGAAAGAAATTCCGGGGTTGAAAGTGAATTTACCCGATGGCGCTTTCTATTTCTTTTTCGATGTGAGTTCGTATTTCGGCAAAAGTTTTAATGGCAAAGCGATGAATACGCCTGAAGACATTTCGCTCTTTTTGTTGGCAGAAGGCAACATTGGTTTGGTTAGCGGTGAAGCCTTTGGCGATAAGTATTGCCTGCGTATGAGTTATGCCACATCCGAAGAAAAACTGCGCGAAGCCTGCCGCAGAATGAAAGAGGCCTTTACAAAACTTCAATAACACTTTTAACACCTTACTGCTTAATGCCTGCCAAGCCCGATTTTAAAAATCTGAATGTTCTGATTGTTGGCGATGTAATGGTTGACTTTTACCTGTTTGGTGAAGTAAACCGTATTTCGCCCGAAGCGCCTGTACCTGTTGTGGAAATTTTAACCAAAGAGGCGCGCCCGGGCGGTGCAGCAAATGTGGCTTTGAATATTGCGGCTCTTGGAGCCAATCCTATTCTGCTCACTATGGTAGGCAAAGATTTAACGGCTGCCATGCTGTTACGTATGTTAAAGGAAAACGAAGTTTCAACAGCGCATGTGTTGCAGCACAAAGCCCGTGTTACAGCACTTAAAACAAGAGTATTTGATGAAGACAAACAGGTAGTGCGTTTTGATGAAGAAGAAGTGGAAGATTTGGAGAGCGCACAGGAAAATTTGCTTTTGAAGGAGTTGAAAAAAATTTTTTCGGCACAAAAGATTGATGCTATTATTCTGCAGGATTATAACAAAGGCGTGCTGACTAAGTATGTGATAAAACAAATTTTACTGCTGGCAACCAAAAATGAAATTCCGGTTGCGGTTGACCCTAAAGAGCGAAACTTTTTCGATTACCAGGCAATAGATTTGTTTAAGCCTAACCTGCGTGAATTCAGCGAGGCAATAGGTTACCGTATTAACCCGAAAAGTATTGACAGCCTGCGAAGCGGAGCCGAAGAACTTCGCAGAAAAAACCGCTTTAAAAATTTAATGGTTACCCTTGGCGCTAACGGAATCTTCTGTTTTACTAAAACTGGCGATTCGTTTATTGTTCCGGCAAAAAGTATAAAGGCGGCTGATGTATCGGGTGCGGGTGATACGGTTATCAGTATTGCAGCTTTGGCTTATGCCGCTAAGTATTCCATGCGCGAAATAGCGCAGTTTGCCAACAAAGGAGCGGCTGCGGTTTGCAAAAAAATCGGTGTTTCGCCCGTTACCCTTCGCGATATGAAGTAACTTCCGAATTTCTTTACTTCGGAGATGCTTCCAAAGCCACTTCATGAATTTCTTATTGCCCAGTTTGGTGTTTTTGAAACTCAATCCGTTTCAGGTGGTTGTATCAATAATGCTGTAAAGATTAGTTGCCAGCACAGCGACTATTTTTTGAAATACAACAAAGAAGATTTATTCCCGGGCATGTTTGAAGCCGAAGCACACGCATTGCGCCTGCTGGCAACAACTAAAACTGTAAATGTGCCCGAAGTAGTTAAAAACGGCAACGTTGATAATGTTTCATATTTGTTGTTACAGTTTATAGAAGCAGGGGCTTCATCCGTAAACAGTATGCGCCAGTTGGGCAGGCAACTTGCCGCCATGCATAAAAACAGCGCTGCCCTTTATGGGTTGGAGTATAATAACTACATAGGTTCGTTGCAGCAATGCAATAAGCAAAGTAACAGTTGGGCAGATTTTTTGGTTGAGCAGAGGTTGAATCCTCTTTTGCAAAAGGCATTGGCAGCAGGCTTGCTGAATACATCGGATGCCCGCAGTTTTGAATTGTTGTTTTCAAAAATGAACGATTTGTTTCCTAGGGAGAAGCCCGCGCTCCTGCATGGCGATTTGTGGAGCGGAAATTATTTGATAGAGAAAGGCGGCAAGCCCTATCTTATTGATCCTGCAGTTTATTACGGCAATCGCGAAATGGATATTGCCATGTCACTATTGTTTGGTGGTTTTTCAACCACGTTTTACGATGGGTACGAAGAAGTTTATCCCCTACAGAACGGTTGGAAACAACGAATAAACCTTTGTAATCTGTATCCCTTATTAGTGGATGTAAATTTGTTCGGACGCAGCTATATTGGGCAGCTAAGAAGTTGCTTAAATGCTTATCTTTAGCAATGTTAGTAGTAACGAAATAGGACAGCCTTATGGCAGAGAAGTAAGTGCAAAAGGTATTCGAAATATAGGAACTGTTAACCTGAATCGCTACACAACTAACCGGTTTAATTTTGCTTTAGTCCACTCCGGTGCATTTTTGGGAATATGCTTTATTACATCGGCACTGTATTTAAAGTAATCTACCTCAATTAAGTGGCGGGCGCTTTTGGTAAAGCCTTCGCGTATTTGTTTTACTTCTCTATCAATCTCGGCATTCATGTTTTGCGGTAAAGCAAAATTACCTGCCATATAGTTTGCCAATAATTTGCTTTGAAAATCGGCTAACTTCCAAAAACAACCGCTTGCCTGTATCAATCCCACAAACATCAGGTTGTTATACTCCGGATGAAAAATGCGTTTGTAAAGTCGCACATCTGTATCTTCGTAATGGATAAAATTTTTATCGAAGAAGGGCAGCGTAACCGTAAAGCCGGTTGCGGCAATAATAGTGTCAAGCTCTTCTTTGCTGCCATCTTTAAAGTAAACAGTTTTTCCTTCAAAGCGCTCAATGTCGGGCTTGGCGGTAATTTCTCCGTGGCGTATGTAATACAACAATTCAGAATTACTTACAGGGTGCGACATGCGTACGCCATGGTCGGGGCGTTTTAATCCCCACTTGGTAATGTCCCCATTTTCAAGGCGCAGCACCAAATCATATACCCAATCCAACAGAAAGTCGGGTACCCATTGAAATTTATTGGCAATAACATCAGCCGGTTGTCCGAATACAAATTTTGGAATGAAGTGATAGCCGCGCCTCATGCTGATGAATGTTTTCTTTGCCACGCGGCATACTTCCACTGCTGCATCGCAGCCGCTGTTGCCCGCGCCAATTACCATCACGCTCTTTCCGGTAAAAGGTTTGTTGTTTTTAAAATAATGAGAGTGCAAAAACTCGCCTTCAAACTTTCCCTGATAATTCGGATAGCGGGGATTCCAATGGTGGCCGTTGCTCACTATCAGCACATCAAAATTACTTGTGCCCTTGTCTGTTTCAACAGTCCATTTGCCATCGGCTGTGCGGGTAATGTGTTGTACGGTAGTGTCAAACTTTACCCGCTCATACACGCCAAACTCCTTTGCATAGTTGTCAAAGTATTCTGCCATTAGCCAATGCGAGGGATAATCGGGATAAGACTCCGGCATTGGAAAATCAAGATAACTGCTGTGCGCTTTAGAGGTAATAATATGCGTGGTTTCGTACACGCTGCTGTGTTTCACATCTTCGGTGTACACCCAGTTGCCTCCTACGCGGTTGCTTTGTTCGAACAGTGTAACGTTTTCGAAACCACACTGCAATAAATTTTTTGCGGCTGCAATACCGCTGGAACCTGCGCCTATTATGGCTATGGAAGTATTCTTGTTGAATGCCATGTTATGGTTTATTAAGTGAATAGTGAAAATTGTTTGTGGGTGTCAGAGATTTTTTTGCGAAAGCCAATGCTTTATGGTTGAGGCAACTGTTTCCCAATAAGTATCAAGAAACATATCGTGGCAGATATTTGGAATTACCTGCTGTTCTGCACCAAAGCCATCGGCAGTTTGTTTCCAGCCTTCGTAGTCAACAATAAAATCGTTTTCGGCATACAAGAACAGGAGAGGAGTATTGACGTAAGCCGGTTTATGCAAATTCAACAGCAGCATATCCAGGTATGCACGATAGCTTTCGGGTTCCATGTTTTCTTTTACCTTTTTGAGTAAGGATTTGTCAACATCATCGGAGAAAGCAATCGTTCTTACTATATCTTCGCTTTCCGAAAACGGAGCAGTACTCATCGTCAAATTCCCTTTGAGGAACTGCCACGGAAAATTTGCGGCAATTTTCAAACTGCCTTTAAGCATACCTCGTGCAGGAACAGCCGAAAGCGTTATGGCTGCGGGGGCTTCCTTACCTTCAAGCAAGTATTTTTGGATGATAAACCCTCCCATACTATGCCCGATAAGAATAGGAGTGCTGTTTATCAGCTTGATGGCGCTTTTTACATCTTGCAGATAATCGTTTATACTATGCCAACGAATTTTTTCGTGCCCTTCACTTTTACCGTGCCCACGCAAACTCAATGTGTAACAATCGTAGCCTGCTTGATTGAAGAACGGAACAAATTTCCACTCCCAGCACCAGGCTGCATGTGCCATACCATGTATGAACAGCAATGGGGCTTTGCTCGTAGCTTGAACAGAAGCGTGGTAATTCAGTTCGAGTTTCACGGAGCCAAAATATAAAATTCAAACAGTTGTTTGAATTTTATTCGATACCCTTAATCAATGCCAGATTAAAAGGGTGCAGGGAGGCTTTCATTACTCCGTATTTTACACATGGATCATTGTTCATTATCTCCTTAGCTGCTGCTTCATTAGCTGCGCGGAATACGGCAATACCGAACATTTCAGGATTATCCACTTCGTAATCGGTTCTGCCAACTGCATCCATTACACCCTTTTTGTGCAGGTCAACCAAATAGTTCCAGTGCATTCCGAGCACCTTATTCGTTTCATCATCCCATGCGTTCGGGTTGGTGTAAGGTTCGTTCAGTTTTAAAATATAAATAAAGTGCATGGCAAAAGTTTTGAGAGCAAGTTAAAGCACAAGAGCGGACTTTAAAACTGCGGCTGCTATATTCGTTCTATGAACTCGTTTCGTACGGTTGTAACAGCTGCAAAACAAAATTTTCAGATTTCGCACCAAAGCCGGTTGGTGAGTATAGGTTCGTGCTTTTCGGAAAACATTGGTAAGAAATTTCAAGAGAACAAGTTTCGTATAAACATCAACCCCTTCGGACAACAATACAATCCGCTATCCATTGCACATGCTATCAATTTGCTGTTGGAAAACAAACCCTTTACTGAACGTGATTTGGTGCAACACGATGAACTGTGGCACAGTTTTGCTCATCACGGCAGCTACTCAAAAACTAATAAAGCTGAAATGCTGTCAAGTTTAAATGCAGAGTTAAACAAAGCAGCCGATGATTTACTGAGTGCAGATATATTGTTTCTCACTTTCGGTACAGCACATGTTTTTGAATTGAACGAAACCGGCAAAGTAGTTTCTAACTGCCACAAAATGCCGGCCGGCTTATTTAATCAGCGGCTACTTACGCCACAAGAAATAGTTGAAGAGTTGGGCAGCACTTTACAAAAGCTGCATACTGCCAACCGGCAACTGAAAACTGTATTAACTGTAAGTCCCGTTCGTTACTTTGCATTCGGGCATTACGAAAATTCGGTTAGTAAAGCGCATTTGTTTACAGCCATGCATCAATTGCAACAGCAGCAACCTGATTTATATTATTTCCCCGCGTACGAAATGGTGATAGATGATTTGCGCGACTACCGCTTTTATGCCGAGGATATGCTCCATCCGAACCGACAGGCAACGGAGTATGTTTGGGAACGACTTTGCGAAACACTTTTACACAAAAACAGTTTGAATTTGATAAAGGAGATTGCCGAAGTTGTAAACGCTGCCAATCATCGCCCTCGTAATTCTAACACAGAAGCACACCGAAAGTTTGTTGAGAAATATCTTGAAAGGATTAAAGCATTAAAGCAAAAACAGGCATTCGATTTTTCGGAAGAAGAGAAACTGCTGCTAAAGCATTTGCACGGTTGAGGTTGCAATGCTTTACAAACTCACCACACAATCATCCTGCTCTACCATTACCCCTTCTTGCAAATAAACTTTCGATACCTTGCCATTTGCGGGGGCTGTAATAGTGCTTTCCATTTTCATAGCTTCAATTACAAACAGCGGCTGGTTTTTGCGAACCTCTTCGCCCTCTTTCACTAACACACCTATGAGCTTGCCCTGCAACGGTGCGCCAATTTCGTTGGCAGCTTTTGCTTTGTAGTGGTCGGCTTTTTGCACTTTAATGCTGCTGTCGCGCACGCTTACGTTTCGTGTTTGCCCGTTTATTTGGAAGAAAACATCACGCATACCGTCTTCGTTCGGCTCGCCTACATAGCGAAAACGCACCAGTAAGTTTTTGCCCGGCTCAATGGTTACAATAATTTCCTCATTGGGTTTCATTGGGTAGTAGAAAGCCGGAGTGGGCAAATACATCACATCGCCAAAATGTTTGCGGAACTTGTAAAACTCATCAAACACCTTCGGGTACATTTTGTAACTGAGGAAATCTTCCATAGTTACTTTGTCGTCATACTTCTTTTTGAACTCGGCCATTTCGCGGTCAAAGTCAATGGGGCCTAAATGGGCATTGGGTTTATCGGAGTATGGAACAATATCTTTCAGAATAATTTTTTGCAGTGCTTTCGGGAAGCCACCATACGGCTGTCCTAAATCTCCTCTGAATAATTGCTTAACCGAGTCGGGGAACGAAAGGGTATCGCCCTTTTCGTACACATCTTTTTCGGTTAAATTATTCGAGGTCATAAACAACGCCATATCACCCACTACTTTTGAGGAAGGTGTAACCTTAACCACATCGCCAAACATTTCGTTTACAACTTCATAATTGTGTTTAATGGTTTCAAATTTATCTTCTAAACCAAGCGATCGCGCTTGCGGCAACAAATTGGAATACTGCCCTCCGGGAATTTCGTGCTCATATACTTCTGCCGTTCCCGCTTTTAACTCACTCTCGAACGGGTAGTAATATTCGCGCACTACTTCAAAGTAATTGCTGTAAGCATTCAGCGACTTAATGTTAACCGGATTCTCTCTTTCATGCCCCTTCATCATTGCTACCAGCGAGTTAAAATTAGGTTGCGAAGTCAATCCGCTCATAGAAGCAAGCGCCACATCAATTACATCTACCCCCGCTTCAACTGCTTTTAGATAAGTGGCGGCTTGCAACGAAGATGTATCGTGTGTGTGTAAATGAATGGGAATAGAAATTTTCTTTTTCAACTCACCAATCAGTAATTCGGCAGCGTATGGTTTAAGCAAGCCGGCCATGTCTTTAATGGCAAGCATATGCGCGCCTTCATCTTCCAGTTGCTTTGCTAAGTCTAAATAATATTGAAGGCTGAATTTCTGCCTTTCAGGATTCATAATATCGCCTGTGTAACAAATGCAGGCTTCTGCCAGCGAGTTGGTTTTGTTACGCACTGTGCGGATACTCATTTTCATCCCTTCTACCCAGTTGAGCGAATCGAAAATTCTGAAAATGTCAATTCCGTTTTCGGCACTTTTTTCAATAAACTTTTCAATCAGGTTATCAGGGTAAGCGGCATAGCCCACTGCATTGCTGCCGCGGAAAAGCATTTGCAGTAAAATGTTGGGGATGGCTTTACGCAGCAGTTGCAAGCGTTCCCAGGGGTCTTCGTGTAAAAAGCGCATACACACGTCAAAAGTTGCTCCGCCCCATACTTCCATACTAAAAACTTCGGGATGGTTTTTTGCAAAGCCTTCTGCCACTGCCAGCATATCAATATTGCGAAGGCGGGTAGCAAAAAGCGATTGGTGGGCATCGCGGAAAGTAGTATCGGTGTAATGAATCTTAACATCAGCTTTCAGCCGTTTTAGAAACTCTTCGCGCCCAAGTTCGTTCAGTAAATCTTTACTTCCCTTCGGATAAGAAGCAGCAGCATCAAACGCAGGAACAATCGGAGTTCGAAATTTTTTGTGCGGGTCGTACTCCTTTACATCGGGGTGTCCGTTTACTTTCAACTCAGCAAGGTAGCGCACTAACTTTGTTCCCCGGTCTTTGTCGTAACCCCACTTAGGAATTAACAACTGCGGGTTACGCCCAATAAAACCAACTGTTGCTTTGCCCGATTGAAATTCCTCGTTTTCCATCACATTTACGAGAAACGGAATATTGGTTTTTACCCCGCGAATGCGAAACTCCTGTAAGGTTCTGTTTAACCGTTGCGTAGCGCCTTTCAGGGTTCGGCTCCATGCAGAAACTTTCACGAGCATAGAGTCGAAGTAAGGCGACACTTTTACACCCGAGTAGGAACTGCCTTCATCTAACCGAATACCAAAACCGCCCGCATTGCGGTAAGCCACAATGGTTCCGAAATCGGGCTTGAAATCGTTTTCGGGGTCTTCGGTAGTAACGCGGCATTGTATTGCCCATCCGCTGCACTTTACTTCGCTTTGGTTGTGCAGAAATATTTGCGGATGCGAAAGCGGATGCCCTGCCGCAATAATTATTTGCGAGCGAACCAAATCAACACCCGTAATTTCTTCGGTAATGGTGTGTTCAACCTGTATGCGCGGGTTTACTTCAATAAAAAAGATGTTGTTGTTTTTATCAACCAGAAACTCTACCGTACCCGCATTGTTGTAATTAACGTGCTTTGCCAGGCGCAATGCATAATCATACAATTTCTCCCGGATTTCCTGTGGCAGAATAGAGGGAGCAATCTCAATTACTTTCTGAAATCTGCGCTGTACGGAGCAATCGCGTTCGTAGAGGTGAACAATGTTGCCGTGGTTATCGCCCAGTATCTGCACTTCAATGTGCTTGGGGTCATCAATAAATTTTTCGATAAAAACGGTGTCATCGCCAAAGGCTTTCTTCGCTTCGTTTTTTGCTTCGAAAAACGATTTGCTCATTTCTTCTTCGTTACGCACTACACGCATTCCTCTGCCACCACCACCGGCTGCGGCTTTCAACATTACCGGATAACCGATATGCTCTGCTTCATTCACAGCATCAGCAAGTTTCAGCAGTGGAACTCGGCTGTCGGGAATTAACGGCACACCAACTTCGAGCGCTACTTTTTTAGCGGCTACTTTGTCGCCTAACTGCTCCATTACTTCGGGGCGGGGTCCAACAAAAATGATTCCTTCTTCACCGCAGCGCCTTGCCAGTGTTACATTCTCCGATAAAAAACCGTAACCCGGATGAATGGCATCGGCACCGTTTGCTTTTGCTACGCGGATAATTTCCTCTACATCCAAATACGGTTTCAGCGGCTCGCTGTTGGGTCCTATCTGGTAGCTTTCATCAGCTTTGTAGCGGTGCAATGAATAGCGGTCTTCGTATGTATAAACCGCCACGGTTTTTACTTTCAGTTCAGAGGCTGCGCGCAAAATGCGGATGGCAATTTCGCCACGGTTGGCGACCAGAAGTTTGTTGATATGGGTAACAGGCATAGTGTTGTCTTACAGGGTGAATTTATGCGGTTTCGGTAAGTAATAAAGCAGCGGTGGAAAACTTATTCGGGCGAACAGATATAGCCCTGCGCTTTTTTGTTGAGCAACTGGGAGTTGTTGCCTGATTTTGTTCCGCAAAAGCGCATGTTTTTGGTGTTAGCCGTATCGGCACAAACCCAACCTAAGGCAGGCGAAGTAAGTGAATCCAAATACTCTTTGTAAAATTCTTCGCCAAACACATCGGAACAAACCGTGATGGTGAGGGTGGTATCGGTATGCTGCTCGTAACAAACTTTGCATACGTTATGGCAGCGGTAGCATTTTTCGCAAGCGTTAAAGACAAGCAGCGCACTAAAAACTAGAACCGTTAAAATCGTATTTCTCATGGCGACTAAAATAGAAGAGTTGAAATTAAATTGGGAGTTTTGCAGCGTATATGCACGATATTGAACCTTACTACAACTGGCGCGATTATTACATTGCTTCGGAGGATAAACTTTCACCGTTTTACCAAAGGCAATACAGCGAGTTTCATTTTACGGACAGAATTTACAACCACTACATTCATCCGCAGTGGGATAACTTTGGTTCTTCTACACTTTATTGCAAGGTGCTTTATGCCAATTACGAACAACAAATTGCTGTTATTGAATTTATGGGCGAATGGAACGATGCCGTACACAACGACATTATGGAGTTAAAACGCAGCCTTATTGACCCGATGATTTCGGCAGGAATTACAAAGTATGTGCTTATAGGCGAAAATGTTTTAAATTTTCACGCATCGGATGAGTTGTATTACGAAGAATGGTATGAAGATATTAAAGACGAAGGCGGCTGGATACTGGCGCTAAATTTCAGGCAGCATGTGGTAAACGAAATGCAACAGGGCAAAATTCACTACTACTTTAATACCGGTGAGCATTACAACAATGTGTTATGGCGCAAAGTAAAGCCGCAGGATATGTCGGAGTTTGCCGAGAGTTTGCTACTCCGTAGTCTTGGGTGAAAAATCTTTTAATCTGCCCGCCTTAAAAAAATACTTTTTGTAGTAAGCCTCGTTTAAATCGCTGATGATAACACCTGCTTGCGTGGAAGCATGTGCAAACTTGTTGTTTTGCAGATATACGCCAACGTGCGAAATGCGCTTCTTCCGGATTTTAAAAAACACAAAATCACCTTCCCGTTTTTCATCCTTTTTGTCGAGTGGTTGACATACATCGTAGATGAGATAAGATGCGCGCGGAATTTTTTGCCCATACACTTTTTCGTAAAGCATGTTGGTGAATCCGCTGCAATCAATCCCTTTTTCGCCAGAGCCGCCATAGCGGTAGCAGGTGCGATACCAGCGGTAAACTTCAAAATACAATTCAGGATTTGGAGATGCGGCTAAATCAATAGAATGTTTCTGAAAGAAAGAATCAACTTTTAAAGAATCTAAGTCGGAAGGAAATGGAAGCGAAACGGAAAGGGCATCCTGCGCTATTGCACAAAAGCAAACAACACTTATTGCTACCAACAATGTAATTTTTTTAAAGCGCACGGACGAATATAGGTAAGAGTTCGGGTGCTTATTACACCGCAGGTTCCTGTTGGCTTAAACAGTGAAAGCTGCCCAAGCCCCAAATTAAATCGGTAGAATCAAGCCCTACCACTTTGCGGGTAGGAAAACACGCTTGAAGAATGTCCAAAGCTTTGTCGTCATTCTTCTTGTCGCGGAAAACAGGCACCACCACATATTTATTGGCAATGTAAAAGTTGGCATACGAGGCAGGCAGGCGTTGGTCTTCCCAAATTACTTTGTGCGGCATGGGCAGTTCAATAATGTTCATTTGCTTACCGCTTTCCAATCGCATTGCCGAGAGCATTTTCAGATTTTCCTGAAGCGGCTCGTAGTTTTCATCGCTCTTGTTTTCTTCTACCACGGTTACCACGGTGTCTTGGTTTACAAAGCGGGTGAGGTCGTCAATGTGACCATCGGTATCATCGCCCACAATACCATCGCCCAGCCAAAGCACATTTTCTACTCCGTAGTATTCAATCAAATATTTTTCAATCTCACTTTGCGATAAATGCGGGTTGCGGTTTTTGTTGAGCAGGCAGGAGGTAGTTGTTAGCAAAGTTCCCTTTCCGTTAAACTCCACACTGCCGCCTTCCATAACTATTTGCGGATAGAAAACAGGTAAGTTCAACTTCTCGGCAATAAGGGTAGGAATTACATCATCCAAATCGTAAGGCGGATACTTATCGCCCCAGGCGTTGTAGTCCCAATCCACTACCGCTATTTCGAATTTCGAATTTGAAAATTCGGATTTGCGAAGCACAAAGGCCGGTCCGTGGTCGCGGCACCAAGCATCGTTAGTAGGGTGGAAGTAAAAATCAATCTGTTTTAAATCGGCTTCTACACGAGCTAAGTTGTCAATGGCAAAGGCTTTCATTTTTTCGTTTGCCACGTTAATACACACGCGCTGCCCTTCGGCTACCAATTTTATAAACTGCGAGTAAACCGGATAGATGGTGTCAATCTTGCCGGGCCAACTTGCTTCCTTATGGGGCCACGAAAGCCACATAGCGCGCTGCGGAGCAAACTCGGCAGGGAAGGAGTAGCCCAATTCTCGCGGAGTCGGCTTTTCTGATTTCTGATTTCTGATTTCTGCCATCTCTTAATCAATATAGCGCTTCGTAATCGGCTCGTAACTGTCAATTCTTCTGTCGCGCATAAAGGGCCAGTGGGTGCGGTAAAAGTCGGTTTTCGATAAATCAATTTCCACTACGGCATTTTCTTCCTTATCGTGCGAGGCGAGGTATTCCAGTTTACCAAACGGATTGCTTACAAAACTTCCGCCCCAAAATTTCATGGCACCGTTTTGTTCTAACCCAACACGGTTCACGCTCACCACATGCACTCCGTTTGAAATGGCATGGGCGCGCTGCATGGTTTGCCATGCACTGTATTGTTCTTGATTGGTTTGTTCGTCCTGCGATGTGGCCCAACCGATGGCGGTAGGGTAGAAGAGGATTTCGGCACCCATCAGCGATGTAATGCGGGCGGCTTCAGGGTACCATTGGTCCCAGCAAATAAGCACACCAATAGTGGCAAATTTTGTTTTGAAAACTTTGTAGCCGAGGTCGCCCGGGGTAAAGTAGAATTTCTCGAAATAAGCAGGGTCATCGGGGATGTGCATTTTGCGGTACTTGCCTAAGTAAGCGCCATCGGCATCAAGCACGGCTGTGGTATTGTGGTAAATGCCTTGTGCACGTTTTTCGAACAGCGAAGCAATAATCACCACTCCCAACTCTTTTGCCACAGCGCTCAAAGCATCGGTTGAAGGTCCGGGTATGGTTTCAGCTAACTTGAAGTTTTCGTAGTCTTCCACATCGCAGAAATACAGCGAGGTAAACAACTCCTGCAAACAAACAATTTGTGCACCTTTAGCGGCTGCATCGTGTATGCCTGCTATGGCTTTCTGCAAGTTGGGTTGTGCCTCTTTTACACAACTCATTTGCACCAAGCCTACTTTTACTTTGCTCATAGTTTAAAATTGAGTGGGCGAAGTTACAAGAGTTAGGAAGTTTCGGAAATGGTGCAATACTTATAGCTTTTGGTTGATGGGCTATAAGTTTTTTTGCAGAAAGTGTGTTAGATACAGGTTTTAATGCTCAGGAACTTACTACGCCAAATAAATGATAGTTGTTAAACGAAGGTTAACTCAACCTTCCAGTTCGGTAAACACTCTTTCAACGTGTCCTTTCAGTGGCGGGCTGTGTTTGCTCACGCGCACTTTAATGTGTGTTATGTTTGGGTACTTCAGTTTTATGCCGTCTAAAATTCGCTTGCATACATGCTCAATCAATCGGGCATGAACTTCCATTTCGTGACGTGTTAGTTGATACACTTCTTCGTAGTTAATTGTTTTTTCGAGCCGGTCGGTGGCGGCAGCTTCATCAAAGTTCAGCTTCATGTAAACATCAACGGTGTATTTGCCACCTAACACTTGCTCTTCTTTGTAGTAGCCGTGGTGCGAGTAAAATTGCATTCCTTCAATGGCAATAAGTCCCATAGTGCAATAATTGTTTAGCTGCCGCTTTCTTTAATCTCGCGCAGTTTTTGTTTGGTGTGCTCGGCAAAATCTCCGTTCAGCATCCAACTGTAATAGCCCGGGTCGGTTTTTAAAACATCCTTTACAGGTCGTCCTTTGTATTTGCCAAAGTTGAATACCGCTTTACCTCCGCTGTAAATAAAACGTCTGCCGCTGTCAATAAAGCGCTCTTCGTTCGAGAAGTTGTGGAGGAAATGTACATCGCTTTGCAATTCGTTGTACTTTGCCAATTGCGCTTCCAATACTTCATAAGTAGCTAAAGTGTCGGCTTCGGCACTATGGGCATTTTCTAAAGTTTTACCGCAGTAAAACTGATAAGCGGCTTCCAGTGTTCGCTTTTCGAAATGCGTGTAAATGCGATGCACATCAATCAGCGCCCGATTATCAATACTAAAGTTTAATCCAGCCCGTATAAACTCTTCGAGCAGCATGGGAATGTCAAACTTATTGGAGTTGAAGCCTGCCAAATCGCAGGGGTTAAGCAGGTCGAAAATTTCCTGTGCTTTATCTTTAAACGTAGGGCAGGTAATTACATCTTCATCGTAAATGCCGTGTACAAGCGATGCTTCAATGGGAATAGGAATGGTAGGATTCAGGCGAAATGTTTTTACATCTTTTTCGCCTGAAGGTTGAATACGCACCACACTCATCTCCACGATGCGGTCTTTTACAAAATCAACCCCGGTTGATTCTAAATCGAAAACCGCCAGCGGGCGCTTTAATTGCAGATGTGTTTTTTTATCGGATACGTTGAACAAGTCCAGTTGATTTTCCACGGTTACTGATTTAAAATTTTGTTGCTTAATGCTTCTATATCCATTCCGGAAAAGTTGCCGGAGGTCATGAGTAGTAAATTTGCATTATTCCTGTTTTGCGACAACAGGAAATTTTCGAGCGATGCTTTGTCGGTAAACACCTGCAAGCGCTGATTGGCGAAGGCTATTTTTACGTCATCCGGTTTCAGCACTTCCATTTTTTTGTGGGCAAATGTTTCTATGTCGTAATACACCACGGGTACATCGGCTGCATTCATGGTGCCTTCGTATTCATTCAAAAAACTTTCGTTTAAACTGCTGAAGGTGTGCAACTCCATTACCGCAATCAGTTTATTGTTTTTAAACTGCTCTTTCATGGCGTTTACGGTGGCTTTCAGTTTAGAAGGCGAGTGTGCAAAGTCTCTGTAAATATGCGTGCCGTCTTTGCTGCCTACTAACTGTAAACGGTTGGCAGCTCCCTCAAAAGTGGCAATGGCGCGGTAAAAATCTTCGTTGAATACGCCCAACTCGTTACAAATGTTTTTAGCGCCCGCAATGTTTTGCAGGTTGTGTTCGCCAAAAATTTTGAGTGCCACATCGCCAAACTCTGTTTGCAGATAGGTGATGTTGTTGCGTATAACAGCGGGGTGTGTATCGTAAGGGCGGGTACGCACTTTGGCATCGAAGCGGTTGAAAATTCGTTTCAGTTCTTCATCGTGCATAAACCAAGTGAGGAAACCCCACTCTTGTACCGTGTACGCAAATTTTTCGAACTGTTTTACATAATCATCGTAGTTCGGAAAAACATTGATATGATCCCAAGCTATTCCGCTAATAAGCGCAGCATTGGGTTTGTAAAACATAAACTTTGGCTCACGGTTAACAGGCGATGCGAGATACTCATCGCCTTCCAGCACTATGATGGGGGCATCTTCGGTAATTTTTACACTTGTATCAAAGCCTTTCACTTTAGCGCCCACCAGGTAATCGAAATCCATGCCCGCTTCTTTCAGCACGTGCATTACCATAGAGGTGATGCTTGTTTTGCCATGGCTGCCCGCAATTACTACGCGCTGTTTATTTTTAGAAACTTCGTAAATGTATTCGGGGAAAGAGTAAATTTTTATGCCGAGTTCCTGCGCTTTCAGCAGTTCGGGATTGTCTTCACGCGCGTGCATTCCCAAAATAACGGCATCCATATCGGGCGTAATGTTATCGGCACTAAAGCCGATGGTTTTCGGATGCAGTCCTTCGCGCTCTAAATTGGTTTTGGCGGGGTCGTTTATTTTATCGTCAGAGCCTGTTACCTGGTTTCCTTTTCGCTTTAGTGCTATGGCTAAGTTGTGCATTACTGCTCCGCCAATAGCTATAAAATGTATTCTCATTGCTGTAACCGGTTTCCGGTGCTAATAAAGGAATTTGAAATTGTAGTTTACAACTCTTCCTTTAACTGAACAAGGAAGGCGCGCACTTTTTTCAGTTTCTCTACCAGTTTTAGTTTTCGTTCTTCCTGCGCTAAGTTGTTTTTAAGATGCGCTTTAGCGCCATCGAGCGTAAAGCCGCGCTCTTTTACTAAGTGGTGGATGAGTTTTATCTTTTCAATATCAGCTTTGGTAAACAGGCGGTCGCCCTTCGCATTTTTGCGCGGGTTGAGTACATCGAACTCTTTTTCCCAATAGCGCAGCAGCGAAGTATTTACGCTTAACATTTCCGCTACTTCGCCAATGGTGTAGTACAGTTTTTCTATTTCTTTTTCCTTGTAAGCCATTTTTGGTGTTGATGTGTAGTGTTCGGGCGTTAAAGTTATTTCATTCGCTTAAAAACATCTTACCACTTTCGCACATTTGTTCCTAATCCAGTGCCTGACCGGGGTTGTTCGATAACTCAATCATTTTCTGGAAATCGGCATCTTTTAAATCGTTGTAGTAAAAGTAAACCGGGTTAACGGCATTTCCGTTTTTAAGCACTTCGTAGTGCAGGTGCGGTCCGGTTGACTTGCCCGTGTTGCCAATACTGCCTATCACATCGCCCCGTTTCACTTTCTGTCCTTGCCTTACTTTAAACTTCGACAAGTGAGCATAGCGCGTTTTATAGCCATAGCCGTGGTTCACCACAATTTCGTTTCCGTAGCCCTTAAAAGAATAGTTCACTGATTCCACCGTTCCATCGCCTGTTACAAAAACTTCGGTTCCTACGGGTGCGGTAAAATCCATGCCTTCGTGAAACTTCGTGATTTTGTAGATAGGGTCAATGCGGTACCCGAAGCCCGAAGCCATGCGCGTCAGTTTTTTGTTGGATATAGGTTGAATGGAAGGCATAGAGGCAAGCATCTGCTGCTGGTTCTGAATCATGTCGGCAATTTGGTCGTAGCTTTTCGACTGAATCACCATCTGCTTTTTCAGTTTATCCACTTTCATGGCTACATCTTTCAGCAATTCGCCATTGTCGTATTTTTCGAGAAAGCGATATTTGTTGATACCGCCCGAGCCAGCCTGCCACACATCGTCTGCCACCGGCTCGGCTTCAAACATTACGCGGTACACATTTCCATCGCGGTAGTGCAGTTCTTCCAGTACCGATGAAAGCCGTTCTACTTCACGGCTTAGAATGTAGTATTGGTCTTGCATTTCGCTCAATTCGCCTTTCAGAATTTTTTCTTTGGGCGAATCGAAAAATTTATAGTAGATGGTGGAAATGCCGAGTGAGAAAACCAATGCCGCCACCATAAACGCCAGAAAACGCACTATGCGGGTGGTCCAGCTAACCACTGCTTTTTCGTAGCGCAGGGTTTGGGTGTTGAATATGTATTTTTCTTTCCTTTTTAAAGCCATGTTTGCATGGTTTTGAGGCAGTTGGCGCCAACCTGTTGTGTCGCTAATTCTCTTATTTTCGTGCCTCTCAAAACGGAGCCTGTTGCTCTGTTTCGGGAACCAAAATAGTTGAATTTTTGTTTCAAGCCACCTTTACAAGAGTGTGGCGTTCTTAAAGTTAGTTAAGCGGTGATGACAAGTTCGCAGATACGCAAAGCGTTTCTTGATTTTTTTGAAAGCAAAGGACACAAAATTGTGCCCAGTGCACCCATTGTAGTAAAAAACGACCCTACGCTGATGTTCATCAACAGCGGCATGGCTCCGTTCAAGAATATTTTTTTGGGGAACGAGCCGATAAAATATCCCCGCGTTGCCGATACGCAAAAGTGTTTGCGCGTAAGCGGCAAGCACAACGATTTAGAAGAAGTGGGCGTGGACACCTACCACCACACCATGTTCGAAATGCTCGGTAACTGGAGCTTTGGCGATTATTTTAAAAAAGAAGCCATAGAGTGGAGTTGGGAATTGCTTACCAAAGTTTACCAATTAGAGAAAGACCGCCTGTATGTTACCGTGTTTGAAGGCGATGAAAAAGAAAAGTTGGCTTTTGATGACGAGGCATACAATGAATGGAAGAAGTGGATTAGCGAAGACCGCATACTGAAAGGAAACAAGAAAGACAACTTTTGGGAAATGGGCGATACGGGGCCTTGCGGTCCTTGCTCTGAAATTCACATTGACTTACGCAGCGATGAAGAGCGAAAAAAAGTTGACGGCAAAACATTGGTGAACGCTTCGCACCCGCAGGTGATTGAAATTTGGAACAACGTGTTTATGGAGTTTGAGCGCAAAGCCGATGGCTCGCTGGTAAAACTCGCTAAACAACATGTGGATACGGGGATGGGGTTTGAGCGTTTGTGTATGGCTGTGCAAGGGAAGCAATCAACTTATGATACAGATGTTTTTGAGGGTATAATTGACTACATATACTACCTGACTGAACATAAGCCAAGTAGAGGAAGTTTTAGAAGCTATGGGATAAATGAACGCCCGACAATTGCTGTTAGAGTTTTAGCTGACCATATACGGACTATTTGTATTGCGATTGCTGATGGTGTAGTTCCATCTAATACCGGAGCAGGATATGTAATTCGAAGAATTTTAAGAAGGGCGGTAAGATATTACAGTAGTAGTTTAGACAGACACACTCCAATGCTATACTTGTTAGCCGATGCAGTTGCAAAATACTATCAAGATGTTTTTCCAGAGATCATTAATCAGATTGAATTCATTAAGAGAGTTATTCAGAGTGAAGAAGATCAGTTTTTAAAAACTTTGGAAAGTGGCTCACTAATGATTGATGATTACATATATCAGTCTAGATATCGTGGCAAAGTAATTGAAGATTTGAGTGGTGTGGATTTTATTAAGAAAAAAACTATTTCAGGAAAGATAGCCTTCGAACTTTTCGATACCTACGGTTTTCCTCTTGACCTCACTAAGCTGATTGCTGCCGAAAAAGGCTGGACGGTGGACGAAGAAGGCTTCAACCGCGAAATGGCTGCCCAAAAAGAGCGCGCCCGCAAAGATGCTGCCACCGAGCAAAGCGATTGGACGGTTGTTGGCGATGAAACCCAAACAGAGTTTATAGGGTATGATTTTACCGAAGCCGATGCACACCTCATAAAATACCGCAGCATTAAGCAAAAGGATAAAGAGTTATTTCAGTTGGTGTTGGATAAAACACCTTTCTATGCCGAAAGCGGTGGGCAGGTGGGCGATACCGGTTACCTGGATTTTGGCGGAGAGAAAATTGATGTGCTCGATACAAAGAAAGAGAACGATTTGATTGTTCACTTTGTGAAAAAGTTGCCGGCAAATCTTTCTGCTCCGGTTCATGCAAAAATCAATACGGCAAAGCGAAACGCCACCATAAAAAATCACTCGGCAACGCATTTGCTCCAAGCCGCACTGCGGCAGGTGCTGGGCACCCACGTTCAGCAAAAAGGTTCGTTGGTGCATCCCGATTATCTGCGGTTCGATTTTTCGCACTTCGCAAAAATGACCGATGAGGAAATTGCCAAAGTGGAGCAGTTGGTGAACGATAAAATAATGGAAAACGTAGCGTTAGATGAAAGGCGCAATGTAGCTATTGCCGATGCCGAAAAAATGGGCGCTACCATGTTGTTTGGCGAAAAGTATGGCGAGTTTGTGCGCGTTATCACCTTCGATGAAAACTTTAGCCGCGAGTTGTGTGGCGGCTGCCATGTGCGCTCTACCGGAGAAATTGGGCTGTTCAAAATTACTTCGGAGAGTTCAACCGCTGCGGGTGTGCGTAGAATTGAAGCGGTTACCGGAAGAAAAGCATTGGAACTGGCGAATGCGGCAATCAGTCAGTTGGGGAATGCCCGTGCCGCACTCAACAATACAAAAGATGTGCTGAAGAGTATTGAAGCACTGAAGGAGGAAAACGAAGAACTGAAAAAGCAACTACAACAGTTTGAAGACCGCGCTGTTGCCGATTTGAAAAAACAGATTCTTGCTTCAGTTGAAACTACCGGCACGGCTAAGTTTTTTGCTTCAGTCAATATTCCGCTAAACTCTGTTGAAGCACTCCGCAAACTCGGTATGCAGTTAACGAACGATTTAAAAGATGCGTATGTGTTGTTGCTCTCTGCCGACATAAACGGCAAGCGTCCCGTTCATTTGCGGGTGGCTCCATCGTTTGGCATAAACGGCAATCAACTTTTAAAAGAACTTGCCCCAACCATTAAAGGCGGTGGACCAGCCGATTTTGTGCAGGCAAGTGCCGGAAGTGAGAAGGAAGTAGCAGACTTAATAGGCAAATTGAAAGAGCGGTTTAAGTAATTTATCTTTGATAAAAAATTGGGTTATGAAGTTGCTCAAAGAAATAAACAAACTGTCTGATGAAGATAAGTTGAATCTTATTAGTGAGATATGGGAGAGTTTAGATGAAAACAGGAAATCGGATTTAACCCCTGCTCAAAAAGCGGAGTTGGACAGAAGATTACAGTTAGTAGAAGAAGGAAAAATGAAATATTATACGTGGGAAGAAGTAAAGGCAAGACTGAAGCGATTGCGCGATGAAATACAACATTGAAATTTCGGAAGCCGCTTATGTGGAACTTGCCGAAGCAATGGCATGGTATGAAACTCAGCAAGCCGGTTTGGGTGAAGAGTTGGAGGCGGATATGGATCAGGCTCTGTTAATACTGCAAAGGAATCCGTTTTACGAAGTTAGATATCGAAATTTGAGAGTGTTTAACCTGGAACGCTTCCCATTTCAAATCATCTACATAGTGTTCAATCAAACCATACGGGTTATCTCATTTTTTCACGCTCACCGCGATCCTGAAATTTGGAAAAGTAAATAGAAGATGAACGACAAATACAGCAAATACGAAGTAATAGTAGGCTTGGAAGTGCACGCACAGCTTTCCACCCACAGTAAAATGTATTCGGGCGATTCGGCTGAGTACGGTGGTGCGCCTAATACACATGTGAGCGCCATTTCGCTGGGGCACCCCGGCACTTTGCCAATGGTGAACGAAACGGCTATTGAATATGCCGTAAAAATTGGACTGGCTACCCACAGCGAAATACGCCACGAAAACCAGTTTGCCCGCAAAAACTATTTCTATGCCGACTTGCCCAAAGGCTATCAGATTACACAGGATAAAACCCCCATTTGCACCAACGGCAAAGTAGAGTTTGAGTTAGACGGACAGAAGAAAACGGTTCGACTTACGCGCATACACATGGAGGAAGATGCCGGAAAGTCAACCCACGATATTGACCCTTATTTTACTTTGGTAGATTTAAACCGAGCTGGCGTTCCGTTAATTGAAATTGTTTCGGAGCCGGACATTCGCAGTGGCGATGAAGCCATGGCTTACCTCAACGAAATTCGCAAGTTGGTTCGCTACCTCGGTATTTGCGATGGCAATATGGAAGAGGGAAGTATGCGCTGCGATGCGAATATTTCCGTTCGTTTAAAGGGCACTACCGCTTACAATCCGCGCAGCGAAGTAAAGAATATGAACAGTATGCGTAATGTAAAGCGCGCTATTGAGTTTGAGTTTATCCGCCAGGTAGATGCCTTGGAGGCAGGAGAGAAGCTGACACAGGAAACACGCGGCTTTGATGCCGTAAAAGGAATTACGCTTTCGCAGCGCAGCAAAGAGCACGCGCATGATTACCGCTATTTCCCCGAGCCGGACTTGCCGCCTGTGGTGTTAAACGATGAATACATCCATGCCGTAAAAGCTGCCATGCCCAAACTTTCAGCCGAGTTGAAAGAGGAATACATGAACGTTTACGGCTTGCCCGAATACGATGCACGCTTGCTGAGCGATGACAAATACACTTCGGAATATTTCAATAACCTGATTGCTCATACCAAAAATTACAAAGCTGCTTCGAACTGGATGTTGGGTCCCGTAAAAAGTTACCTGAACGAAAACGGTTTGGAAATTCAGCAGTTTAAAGTAGCTCCGCAAAAAATTGCTGCGCTAATTGCCTTAATTGACGAAGGCAAAACCAATTTTTCGGTGGCATCAACTAAAATTTTTCCGGTACTGGTAGCGCAAGCCGAAAGAGAACCTTTAAAAATTGCTGAAGAGTTGAATTTGCTGCAAAGCAGCGATGAAGGTATGATTGCAGAATTAGTAGAGCAGGCACTTGCTAAATTTCCTGAAAAAGTAACCGAATATCGCGCGGGTAAAAAAGGTTTGCTTGGTTTGTTTGTGGGCGAGGTAATGAAACTATCAAAAGGCAAAGCCGACCCTAAACTGACCAACAAATTAGTGCTCGAAAAATTAGAATCTCAATAAACCGCTTATTTTCATCATCCATACAACACATCTAAACAACTAAACACAATGAAGCAAACCATCGCATCGCTCTTTTTTGCCGCCATTCTTTTTGCATCGTGCAACCTTAACGGCAGCAGCGATAAATACGAAATAAAAGGAACGCTTAAAAACTCGCAGGCACAATCGGTAATGCTCGAAAAACTGAGCTTGCAGCAAATTACCGTTATTGATTCATCGAAGGTGGATGCACAAGGCAGTTTCCGTATGGCAGGCGTTTCGGAAAAAGGTTTTTACCGCATTAAGTTAGACGAGCGCACATTTTGGCTTTTTCTGTTAGAGCCGGTTGCGTACAAAGTAGAAATTGACCTTGCTGCACAAAATCCGTTTAAAATTTCCGGTTCAAAGGAAAACGATGAGTTTCAGGTAGCGGTAACAGCGCTTACACAAACCCAGCAGGAACTGCAACAGGCGCGCTACAATTATATGATGGGGCAGCAAATGCAATTACCTGCCGATACTATTGCCAAGTATGCTGCCGAGTTTGAAGCATTAGGCGAGAAAATGGAAAAACTTTGTTTAGATGGAGCCAAAAATTCAAAGAGTCCGCTCATTGCCATGTTCTACATTACCAACGTTCCCATTCAGGAGTATGCAAAAGAAAATCTTGCAGTGTTGCAGCGTTTGGAAAAAGAGATTCCGAACTCCTCGTACACCAAAGATTTCCGCAGCATTTACAATCAGTATGAACAACAGGCAAAAGCGGCTGAAATGAAAGAGCAGGCTACCGAGCAGGTTGGTATTGGCAAACCGGCACCCGAAATTGATTTGCCTACACCCGAAGGCAAGAACATTAAACTCTCTTCGCTTAAAGGCAAAGTGGTGTTAATAGATTTTTGGGCTTCGTGGTGCGGGCCTTGCCGGGTTGAAATGCCAAACGTGGTTGCTGCTTACAATAAGTTTAAAAGCAAAGGCTTTGCGGTTT
This sequence comes from Chitinophagales bacterium, assembly GCA_026129525.1. Lineage (GTDB taxonomy): Bacteria > Bacteroidota > Bacteroidia > Chitinophagales > LD1 > Bog-950. Next base: position 82,663 of record JAHCHW010000009.1, read on the forward strand.
ACAGTGTTTCGTTAGATAAAGACGCTACGGCATGGACTAACTCCATTAAGAACTTAAACATGAATTGGGAAACGCATGTAAGCGATTTAAAATTTTGGCAGTGCGAAGCTGCTTTGCGCTATGGCGTTAACGGAATTCCCGCCACGTTTTTGTTAGATAAAAACGGGGTAATAGTGGCTACCAACCTGCGCGGTGCCGCGCTTGAACAAAAGTTGGCGGAGTTGCTGCCGTAAGTTTATTTTCGGAGTATGAAGCGGCTGCTCCGTATAGGTTTACTTTTCTTTTGGTTAATTGCTTTCGGTGTATTAGTGGCACAGGAAGATATAGACTCTTCGGGCTTTGAAGGCTTTAAAACAGCGCGTAAACTTCCCGAGCGTCAAAACCTCATTAAGTTTAGCCCTGTTCCGTTGTTTGTAGGGCAAATTCCTATTTGTGGCGAAATACGTTTTACGTACGAGCGCATGATTGCCCACAACCATTCGCTGCTGTTGGGCGGCTCGTATAACTATCCGAATATTTTATTGCTGATGGCGAGTTTGGTTACCGATTCGGCACGCACGGGGTTTAAAAGTTACAGCCTGCGCGGTGGGCGGGTAATTTTCGGTTACCGGTTTTATCCGCTGCGAAGTAAGGAAGCGCCCGAAGGCTTGTATGTAGGCCCCTACTTTTCGTACAACATGGTAAAAATTAAAAGGCGCGGTGGCACCGATTCGTATCTTATGTATAATTACCTAAACGTAAGTATTGTTACCGGCTACCAGTTAGAGTTACGCAACGGATGGTACATGGATTTTATGGGCGGGTTGGGCTACCGCAGAAACTTTTCGGTGTTTTACGATTCGCGCAACGACCGGTTTACAAAAGAAGAAATGGACGGCATACCTGTAATTAAAAACATAAAGTTAGTGTTGCAGGTAAACGTGTGTTACTCGTTCTAAGCAATACTACTTCTTTAAATCTCCGCAGTCTTCAATCACAATTTTTTTAGAAGTAGCTCCGCTTTTGCTGCCGAGTGCTTCCATGGCGCGCACCACATCCATACCTTCTACCACGCTGCCGAAAACTACGTGCCGGCCATCGAGCCAGGCGGTGGTGGCGGTGGTAATAAAAAATTGCGAGCCGTTGGTGTTAGGTCCGGCATTGGCCATGCTTAGTATGCCGGGGCCGGTGTGTTTAAGCACAAAATTTTCATCGTCAAAGCGGTCGCCATAAATGCTTTTGCCGCCTGTGCCGTTGCCGTTGGTAAAGTCGCCCCCTTGGCACATAAAGCCGGGTATAATGCGGTGGAACGGAGAGCCTTTGTAGCCAAAGCCTTTTTCACCGGTGCAAAGCGCTCTGAAATTGGCAACGGTTTTGGGCGCAATATCGGAACGTAGTTCCATTACAATTCTGCCCAGCTTTTCGCCATCGGCAGTAATATCGAAATACACTTTGGGAAGAATGGCGGCTGCCTGAGCCGTTTGCGCTTGTTGTGCTGTTGTGCTTGCTGTTAGCAGCAGTAAAAAGAACAGGGTTAGGTGTAACATACGAAAGTGGTTCATGTAGTTGTGTTTTAGCTGCACGAATGTAACCGAAATTGGGTTTTGCAAAACAGCGTTAGGGGTTTTTAACCGTATGTCGTTTGGCAAACAACACTTCTTTAAAACCACCCTTTTCTGAAAACTTTTTTTGCCTGTTTTCCCTCACAAACGGTCGTTGGCAACCGGGCAAAAACTGAAAAAAACGCCAAAAAATGTCTTTGCAGGCATTGCCGGTGTTGCCTACACTTAGGCTGCCAATACACATGCGGTTGATGTGAGCAACTGTAGTGTAGTTGCCGGGTACGTTCTTGGCTGCCCGTAAAGTGCGGTAGTAATAAGGTGCATTACTGCCCGCTGCGAAGAGCCTAATTTTTTTTTAACCATTTTAAACCTACCAGTATGAACCGGATTTTACTCGTATGCCTGCTTGGCATAGCCCTGCTTTGGAACAACTCGGCAACGGCTGAAAAAGCAACCACTGTAACCCGTATTGTTGACTGCCAAATTGAGGGGCACATTTTAATTGCCTCCAGCCAGCAGGAAGACGGGGTAATTATTAAAGTGCAGATTTTTAACAGCAGCAACGAACTGCAATTTGAAGAAAGTTGCAGCGGGTATGTATGTTATGTTGACCTTTCGGGGTTGCACAGCGGTGTTTATACCGCCAAGGTAATTACTACCAACACGGTGTACACCTGGGGTTTCAGGCGTTATTAAACTGCTGTAGGTTTATAACCGCTTACCCTAAAGCAGCAGAACGCCCGCTTTGCCAAGCAGGGCGTTTTGTTTTTTGTAGGGGGTAATGTTTACTTCAGTTTTTCCAACAGCCAGTCTTTACCGGCAAACGGTTGTGTGTGGTTTAGTTCGTGTATCAGATTTTTCTTTTCGTGGGGGTGAAATGCCCCCAGCAGTTTGCGGGCGTATTTTGCAAACTCTTTAAATTGCCGTAGGGGTATTTCGGGTATTTCGGTATGGCGGTTAAGGTAACGCTCGTAGGCAGCGAGTATGGCATCAAGCCCGGGGGTGTAGGGGCGGCTTTCGAATGTGCTTTTAAAGTACCACCGCTTGGCCAGTGCCGTAAAGGTGCTGTCGCTTTTAACGTCAATGGTATTGAACGCTGCTGCGGCATCGGTAAAGCGGTGCAGGGCAAAGTTATAGATGCCGTTAGCGTAGGCAATGCGGCTTTTGCGGTGCTTATCGGCAAGCAGGGGGCTTAGGTGGGTTATAAACTGCTGCATTTGTGCAGGCGGACAGGTTATTTTGTGTGCCACGTTAAACAGGTTGCTGAACACTACCGGGTCTAAGGCTCCGTGGTTTTCGAAAAGGCGGTGTTCAATCATAAAAGAAACATTCCACAAGTATTCAGGATATACCTCTGCAACACCCCGGTTACTCCATTTTATGCAGTAATGCCTTAGCAGGTTAATGGCTTCGGTTACAGCGGGTGTTAAGGGCGGGGTGCTGTGTTGCAGAATGTATTTTTTTACCTGCTTATAGTGGTGTATGCTGCCCGGGTACAGGGGCGATGTAAGCAAATGATACAAGTTTACCATAAGGAAAACATACGGGTGCTTACGGTTGCAGTAGGGTTGAAGCAGTTGCAACAGGCAGGCGGCTTCGGTGGGGTTAAAGTTGTTGGTTGCCGAGTAGCTGCGCCCGGCTTGTTCGCACAGGTAGCGCAGTTTTTTTATGGCGTAGTACACATCAAGCGTGTGGGTTACGGGTTGTATGCTTTGAGTACGGTTGCCGGTAAATTTTACATCGAGCCCGTTGTGGTGGGTTTCGGTAAGGTAGTGTTGCAGTTGGTAATGCTCCAGCGAGTTGCCCGGTTGGCTTAGGTATTCGCGGTTGGTTTGGGCATATAGTTGGGCGTATTGTTCAAACCAGTGTATTTGTTTTAATCCGCTTAAGGTATTAAGCCGCTGTTGGTGGGGCTGCTGCTGCCAGTGTTCGAGGGCGGCAAAGCGGCTTATGGCTTTAAGCAGCAGGGTGCTTGCTTTGTTTTGCACGTAGGGCGTTTTAAGCAGGGGTTGGTGCCGGGCAATGGCTGCCGGTTGCAGTTGCGGGGCAGGCAAGGTGGGCGGCAGGCTTTCGAAGTAATTGAACAGCGCCAATGCCGTAGGCGGCTCGTTAAAATATGGCGAGCGGAGGTAACGGCTAAGGCGCTTACGCTGGCTTGCCGATAACTGTTTGTAAACCGCAGCGAGCTTGGCAAAACGCATGGCAGGGGTTTTTGGTGTTGGGAGATTGTATTACAAACATCTTATTTTATTTGACATTAAACAAATTCAATCTGCTGCAACCAGTATTCTTTTCTGAAACGTGAAGCACAGGCCGATGCAAAACTATTTTGGAATGGCAACGCTTTAAGCTCCTGCATGGGTAACAGTAAACCGAAAGGAGTTGCTCCTTTGCCGGAAAAGCCCCTCCCCGCAATTTTCAAAACCACCCATTTCTGAAAACTTTTTTTGCCTGTTTTCCCTCACAAACGGGCGTTGGCAACCGGGCAAAAGTTGAAAAAAACGCCAAAAAATGTCTTTGCATACTAAAAGTGCCTGTAGCAATTTTATAGCTAACAGGCAGCAATAAAAAGAGCGGGCTTGCACACCCGCTCCTGCTTAAGCCATAACGCGAATTATAAACCAAGCGGTGCAAATATGAAAAAAACGATTGGGTTTGCTCATGCCACGCAGCCGCAAACCCGGGTAGAAAGCCGCCATTACCAAAGTAAGGTGGCAAGGGATGTAAAAAACCAACGCGGTGCCCTTTAGAATTACCCGCTTGGCGCGGTTGCCGAAAAGCGGATAGAGAGTAGGCAGATTTAAAATTTAAGGGTATGAAAAAGATAAAGATTTTATGGATAACGATTATTGCTTTATTGTTGGGGAACGATTTAATAGCTGATGCATGGGGACAACATTATGCCAAATGCTATGTTGTGGGCAAAAGGTATAGAGCCGGTACAAATATTTCATTAATTGAAACCAAATTGTTAGGGTATCCGTGTTGTATTCCTGGGCAAACGTGTCTGTATTCATGTACCGGATGTCCTAATAATAGCTGTTATGCAATGTACGGACCTGACTGGACGAATGTAGCATGGGGAGTAGATAAACATTGTACTTCGGCTAGCCGATACAACTCATACTTGGGCTTTCATTATTTAAACGGTGTTTATGGAATTCGCAAAGGGATGGCATTCTCGAAGCATGAACATAAATTAGCAATAAACAATACATACATTGCGAATGCATTAACTGCTGCAGGCATATCTTGCACAAGATATATTCCGGACACCATTGACTTAAATATAGATAGGTCTGGTTTTTCAAAAGCACTTACAAAGGCACAGGTGTATATGTCTGACGGTATAGCGAACATAGACAGTATAACAGGTTCTTTGTTGGTAAGAGACAGCACTTTTTACACTGCAGTTTTTGAGATTTACATTGTAGAAGCTTCGAGATTCGATCCCGAAGAAGATGATCCGGAAGTAGATAAAGGATGCTTAGACCTTGATAATTATAACATAATCCAACGAGGTTCAGTGATGTTGAACGGATGGGGTGTTTCCAAGTCCGGGATATTTTCGAATATGGGTAACATTGTATCAACTACACATGATTCAGATACTGGAAGCATTAGAATTGTTTGTTTAGATAGTATTGTACAAAAACTGTCATACTCAATATTGGAGTATGATACCAGTTTGGTGAGTATTATAGTTTATGCAGATAGTTATTATGATTTTGAAGCAGAGAATAGTAGCGGTAAAACAGACTTGGAGAATTCTGAAGAATACTCATCAATACCAAGTTGTGATGATTTTTCGATTGTTCTAAAGACTACTGATAAAGACAGGCGAACGCTTGAAATAAAATCATGTGATGATGAGTATGCCAATATTGATGTTATAGATATAACTGGCAAGAGGATTTCAAATTCCAAAGGAATGAATCTTTTAAAAGGTCTAAATCAAAGTTTGCATTTAAACACGAAGGATTTACCAACCGGAGTGTATTTTGTTGTTTATCAAAGCGCTACTCGTAAGGAAGTACTTCGGTTTGTTGTTCAGCACTGATTATAGATTATAACTAACAGAGCGCTATAAAGCACTCTGTTAGTTTGATAGTTTAAAAATTACCAATGGAATACAAGAAACTGTTTGTCTTCTTTAGTTTTATTGTGCCTGTTTTTGCTTTTACGCAAAAAATACAACTGAAGCCGAGTGCAGGGCTGAATTTTTGCCTTAACTATAATCCTAAAAAAGAGCAGTTTAATTTGGCGATTCCTACTATGCAGTTTAAGACGCAACGGTGGGTGCCTGATGTTAGTTTCGATGTTGCTTATACCGCAAGAAAACATTGGGGCGTAAGCGCAGGGGTAGTTTACAGACGAAACATTTCAATGATTACAGGCAACCCGGTTGATGGGTTCACCCCTGAATTTGTTTTTTACGACTATAACCTTTGGTTTCCGCTTAAGGTGTTATACGAACTGCCGCTTAACAGTGGTGAACGGAGTATTACATTTTCTACCGGTAGTGTTATAGGTTACAATCGGTTTGTTCCGGAACTCACCAAAAATTCTCTTACATCCCCTTATCAAATACCTGCCACTTTTAACTATTATAGTTTTCCAAGTTACGAACCATTTGGACATACCAAGTATCTGCAAGCCGGAGTTACAGCAGGAATTGAACTTCATCCATTCAGGCAATTCAACGGATTAGTGATTGCAGCGGACTATAGCATTTCGTTTATGCGAACAGCAAAGCGTTTTGCAGGGGTATATGAGTTGCACAACAACACAGATTATTATGCAATACAGCATTTAACAGTAGCGCCCCGCCAACAGTATTTAAGTTTGCGTTTGTCATACAATTTTTCAATTGGCAAACGGGTTGCCGAAACTCGATGGAAATTTTTAAACACCAACCACCAGCCTGATACTGCGTATTACTCGCTGAAGCTACGGCACAAAAAAGTGGTGGCGGAAGTGCCCGCCCGTTCGCTTTCGCCTTATGTGCAGGTGTATGCGGGGCTGGTCGGCAACCTTATTGCCAACAAAGGCATGGTAAAGTTGCAACGAATGGAGTTTTCGCCAGTGGCACTCGGCTATGGCGTACAGGCGGGGATAAATTATATGATTGATAAGAACCTGGGGGTAGGGGGCGGGTTCAGCTATTCGATGAGTTCGTATACCTTAAAAACCATGCCAACGGCTGTAATGGCTTTCGGTGGCAGCTACCACCACTGGCGCAGTACGGTAAGCCAATATCTTTTTCACCTCAACTTTGTTTATAGGCATTATTGGAAACCCAACTATAAGCACATAGAATACGTTCCTTCGTTTTATGCCGGTTTTAATCAGTTTTTTGTGTTTGGTTATGGCGAGCATTACGAGTACGGCAGCGAATTGAATGAGATGTACACCCACTACTCTAAGCACGATAATTTCCTTCCATCGTTTACCTGCGGTATGTCGAATACCCTGCTTTTCCATCCTTTTCCGAAAAACACAGGGTTGAAATTCGGTATTACCTCTTACTTTGATTTTATACCGTTGCCCGCTATGAGTTACAGGAGCATTTTCAGCAACAATAACAGTGCAGAGTATGAGGAAAGAGAAGTAAGCATAAAACCCCATTTATTAAAGTGGCACTTTACGGTTGCCTATACTCCGGTTGTAAAGTTGAAACCAAAAGCAAGCAGGCAAAAATGAGCGCGTAGTATATGTAGTATGCATTCGGTTCTTTCTTCGGAGCGCTTAACGGAACCAAATAAGCCGGAAAAACTTTCTACCCGCAATTTTCAAATCCACCCATTTCTGAAAACTTTTTTGCCTGTTTTCCCTCACAAACGGGCGTTGGCAACCGGGCAAAAGTTGAAAAAAACGCCAAAAAATGTCTTTGCATACTAAAACCGCCCGCCTTACACTTATGTCGCAAAAGCAAAAGTGTTCTTTAAACAGATGTAAAAGAAAGGATGTTGGGCGGTATTCTGCAACACTGCCGAGCCTCTCTGCAATACCGTGGCGTGCCGCTGCAATATTGTAGAGTGTTGCTGCAATACCGTAGAGTTTCTCTACAACATTGCGGAGCGCCTGTGCAATACCGTAGAGTGCCTCTGCAATTTTGCATTGTGTTGCTGCAATACTGTGGAGCACCTCTGCAACATTGCAGCGTGTTTCTGCAATACTGTGGAGCACCTCTGCAACACTGTAGAAGCAGGGCTCAACATAATCAGCCACTACATTCTGTTTAAACACGCCAAAAACATTGTAAACAAAACCTAAAACAATACTATGGCAACCGAAAGAAGAATACCCGCAAAAGACAGCGACTTTAACAGCTACTTAGGCACCACCGTTACAGCCCTAAACACAGGCACCCCCAACGGTGCCGAAAGACTTGGCTTAACCACTGCCGAACACAACGAATGGATAGACTATTTTAACCAATGGAGCGCTAATTACGCCCTGTATGTAAACCCCGACACCCGCACCAAAACCATAACCGACCAAAAAAACAGCATTAAGGAGGCATTCGGCAACTTTGCCCGCCCCCTGCTTAACCGCATAGCCGCCAGCCCCAACCTAACCCCCAGCGACCGCAACACTTTTAACCTGCCCGAGCGCGATACCACCCCTACGCCCCGCGGTCCTATTTACGAAGCCCCAATCGCCAATTTTAAAAGCCTGGGGGGCGGCAAAATGGAAGTGCGCGTACAACGCGATACCGATGCCACCCGCGCCAGCCTGCACCCCTTAGCCGATGGGGTAGAACTGCGCTATACCATTCTAAAAGAAAATACCGGCAACAACCCGCCAGACCCCGAGCGCGAAGGCGATGGCATGCCCACCCCCGAAAAATGCACCCACAGCCAGCTTAGCAGCACTGCCCTTATTCACCTCACCTTTACCACCGACCTCCTCGGCAAACGGATAATAGGCTTTGCCCGCTGGATTAACCTTACCAACCCCGCCAACAACAGCGGCTGGAGCGAGTTTTTTACCGGAATTATTTCATAGAAAAGCGAAAAGCAAAAACACCCAATTATGGCACGCAACATACCCGATGCACAAATAATACTTGGAACCATACCGGTAGTTTTTTTAGATAAAACAAAAGCCACTGCCACCAGCGAAGGAAACAACGCGGGCTGGCACTGCCAGTGCAATCAATTGCTTATAGGCAGGTGTTACTACCAGTTTGGGTGGACATGCTATACCGTTTGCCCCACCTGTGGCAAAGCATACCGCGTTGACCGCAATGCCAAAAAACAAGCCATACGAGTACGCGAAGTGCCTACACCGGTTACCAAAAATTCTATTTAAAAAAACCAGCGTTTCCCGAAAAGCTGTGAGAGAGTAGGGGAGAATTAAATAAAACAAGGTTATGGACTTTATTCCCTATCAGCAGTTAACGAATGCTAAAGAAGAAGAAATAAGAAGATTAAAGGCTGCAAATAATCCTGATGTATTAAGCTTAAAAGAGTTTCACAGCAAACTATTGGAGCAAGCTGAAAAAGATGGAGAAGCAGATGGCAAGTTGAACAAGCCGAGTGCCAACGATGATACAAGAGGGTATGAAAAAGAAATCGAAGGAGCCTACACGGGTAAGTATAATGAATTGATGCTGCAGGAACAAGGTAGCATGCAAACTCTACGCGATGAATTTAATGCATTATTACGCTATTTTACAGGTACCCCGGAGGGTATTATTCGAAAACGCATTTATGAATACGAACAGCAGTTTGAAAATGCACGCATCGAAGCATCAAGAGCTGTACCTCAAACAGATGGCAACGGATATTTCCTTAAGCATACTTGGTTGATATATCTAATTGTAGGGTTGTTGGGGGTACTAGAACTACCTTTAAATAACACCGTTTTTAAAGCATTTAAAATTGGTAGAGGAGATACAGCGCTTGTTGCGCTTTTGTTGGTCATCATCATTCCAATTAGCGCACACTTTACAGGCTTATTTTTAAAGCGATGGAATGGGAAAACGCACAATAAAATATGGAGCATAATACTCGCAACATTGCTTGTTTCTTTTGCGGTGGCAATGTCTCTCTTCCGCTATGTTTATTTTGAGTCAATTAATCTGCAAGGAACATACCTCAATTTAGCGGAAGCATTTAAACATGTAAAGGTGGCAGGGGCTTTTTCGCATCCCGAATTTTGGGTGGTGCTTTTCTTTAACATACTATTGATACTGATTGGTATAATACTTGGGTTCAATGCACATGATAGCGATTCAAACTTTGAAACAGCATATAAGAACTTTCATTTTAAACGAGCGAATGATTTTGTAGAACTCGAATCCATTCGTAGGGCTAAGAAAAAGGAGGCCGATTTAAAAGGTAAGACAATACTTGAAGAGGAACAGTACAATCATTATCTGAAATTGTTATCCCGACAGCATAATGAATTACACGATTTTATTAAACGTTTTGGACAAACAGTAAATGAGAACTACATCCAAACTATCAGTAAATATAAAGGGGCAAATCAAAATAACCGTACTGATCCCGATCCTGCTTATTGGCACAATGGTATAGAACCAATCATTGATCTGCCTGTGGAAGACGAAAAAATCCAATTCTTATATTAATTGCAATGAAAATAATGAAGAGCTTTTTCTGGTTGAGTATTGCTGGATGTATGATAGGGTTATTCGGCTGTAATGAGTGCGAAGATGAATCCACAAAAACAAATGCGGTTTTTGTAATAATAGATTATACTGACTCATTAAATTATTCATGGTTAAAAAAAACATGGCGGAAAGATGTTGAGCAAATTAGCAAGATATTTGACCTCAATGTGCCGCAGCCATGCACTGCAGGTAGTTTTCGCGTTGTTCCAATAGTGAATGTAGGAGAAAGACCGGGTACTGTTTTATACCATGATTTTTTACCGCCAGACGTTGATCCGTTTACAATACCACAAGATGCAATAGACTTAGTAACAAATATTCCTAAAGTAATTCAGCATCATTTAGGTGACAGTGTTAGCTCCTTGAGACGCACATGTTATTTTGAACCTACCTGCAAGGCGCTTGTAAAACTTGCGAACATCAAAAAGGGAAGAAGAATAGTTATTCTCTATTCGGATTTATTGGAAAATTCAGACCTTTATAGAACCTATAACCGGCCTTTCTCCTTAACCGAAGATTCTTTAACAGAAATACAAGCCAAATGTCATTGCACCTTGCCCGACCTAACAGGCATTGAGATATATGTAGTCAACCATCGCAACGAAGCTACCGACCACTTAATACGAGATAATAATGCTTTTTGGAAATCTGTGTTTGAAAATAGAAATGCTACAGTAATGATTGGCTCCAATCTTGAACTTACGAAATAACATACATTACTTATAGTCTCAATTTTCAACTTCATCCCGTAGTTGCCGTTAGTACCACAACAGTTCGGAAAATGACAATCCCGAAGGGATTAAAGGTTTATAGAATTGCTACACGGCAAAAATTGTTCGACTCCGAAGGAGTCGTAGAGGCATTCAAAACACTTTCAGCTATAAACATAGTACCCCTTCGGGGTAAATACAAGTTTTCCCCTTCGCAGAGCCTCTCGAAGAGGACTCTGCGGGCATCAAAAGCATATTTTTTCTTAGCGCAGAGTCCTGCAATCAGATACTCTGCGAGGGCAAAGGGCGGGACGGATGAAGTTAGAGAGGAGATGCCAAAAGGCAGGGCGGGGCGAGGCAAAAACCAACTTCCCTATGCTGTAGCTGTTTAGTATTCCCCAATGTTGAAATATAGTTTGGAGTTATACCCTTGCCCGTTTACATTTGCGCGCGTTCTCAACAAAGCGCTGTATGCCTAAAGTAACTATTGACGGAGTAACCATTGAAGTAGCACAGGGAACTACCATCCTGAATGCCGCCCGCCAAATTGGGGGCGATTTAGTGCCGCCCGCCATGTGTTACTACAGCAAGTTGCAGGGCAGCGGAGGCAAATGCCGCGTGTGTTTGGTCGAAATTTCGAAAGGCAGCGATGCCAACCCCAACCCCATGCCCAAGCTGCAGGCAAGTTGCTGCACCCCCGTTATGGATGGCATGGAAGTAAAAAACCTCACCAGCCAAAAAGTGCAGGACATGCGGAAAGGCGTAGTAGAATTTCTGCTCATTAACCACCCGCTCGACTGCCCTATATGCGACCAGGCCGGTGAGTGCGACCTGCAAAACCTCGGCTACAACTACGGAGTTTCGGGAACCCGTTATCAGGAAGAAAGAAGAACTTTTGACAAAATAGATATTGGCGATAAGATACAACTGCACATGACGCGCTGTATCCTTTGCTACCGCTGCACCTATGTTGCCGACCAGCTTACCCCCGGGCGCTGCCACGGAGTAATCAACCGCGGTGATGCGGCTGAAATTTCCACCTACATACAAAATGCGGTGGACAACGAAATGAGCGGCAACATGATTGATGTATGCCCCGTAGGTGCGCTTACCGATAAAACATTCCGTTTTAAAAGCCGTGTGTGGTTTCTTAAACCCTACGATGCCCACCGCGAATGCACCAAATGTTGCGGCAAAACAACCGTGTGGATGTTTGGCAACGAAATTTACCGTGTAACCGCCCGTAAAGATGTGTACCACGAAGTAGAAAACGATGAGAGCGGCAAACCGGCTTTCATTTGTAACGAATGCCGTTTCGAAAAGAAACAAAAAAGCGATTGGGTAATTGAAGGCGTGCGCAAAATGGAAGGATGGAGTGTAATAAACCAGGGCAAGTACATGAAAGCCACCGAGCAAGTAATAATTGATGCCGACCCGCGCTTAATGACCGGAAGAAAAGAAGACCGCAAAGTTATTAGCATGAAAAGCGTAGATAAGTAACACCAAAAACCAAATATAAATTATGAAGTTATCAGCAGTTATTTGCAGCATGAGTATGGCAACGCTTGTTTTACTCGGCAGTTGTAAAAAAGAAAACGGAGGAGAGATTACCGTAGATGATATTGTTGGCAATTACATGGTCAACGATACTACTTCATCGCTTACAGGCTGTGACGGAGGTCCTGCCGGTGATGTAGATTACGACAGCTACGCGGTAGTAATTACTAAAAAGAACGACAACACGGTTACCGTATCAGCTTTCAACCATTGTACCGGCTCTTTTGATGTGTCTCTTTCGGGTGAGTCTTTGGTAGCGTTGCTGAACGAGCCATGCACCGGAGTTAAAAATGTAGTAGGCACCATATCAGGCAATAAAATTTACTTCAATTATAAGTTTTACACTATTTGCGAATTTAATTGCAGAGCAACAGCGGTTAAACAATAAAGCATGGAGTCAGCTTTTTTTATAGAAAAAGGAGTTTTGATTTTGGCGGTATTCGCCATTACCATGCTTATAGCATTGTATTCCACTTTTGCCGAGCGCAAAATTGCCGCCTTCTTTCAGGATAGAGTTGGACCCAACCGTGCCGGTCCGGGAGGGTTTCTTCAACCCCTGGCAGATGGTGTAAAAATGTTTACCAAAGAAGATTTTACGCCCGATACTCCCAATAAATTCCTTTTCATTCTCGGTCCCGGATTGTTTATGACCACCGCCTTGGTTACCAGTGCAGTAATTCCCTGGGGCGATACCATCAGCTTATTTGGCAGAGAAATACGCTTGCAAATTGCCGACATCAACGTGGCACTGCTGTTTGTGTTTGGGGTAGTATCTATTGGTGTTTACGGCATTATGATTGGCGGCTGGGCATCGAACAACAAATACTCGCTGCTGGGCGCGGTGCGTGCCAGTTCGCAAATGATTTCGTACGAAATTGCCATGGGGCTTTCCATAATAGCCGTGTTAATGATGACCGGCACCCTCAGCCTCCGCGAAATTTCTATACAACAACACGGGTTTATTGATTGGAACAGCCACTGGCTTTCGTGGAATGTGTTCAAGCAGCCTTTGGCATTTCTCATATTCCTTATTTGCGCTTTTGCCGAAACCAACCGCACGCCTTTCGACCTACCCGAATGCGAATCGGAACTCATTGGCGGCTACCACACCGAGTACAGCTCCATGAAACTCGGCTTCTATCTGTTTGCCGAATACATCAACATGTTTATCTCCTCGGCAATTATTTCAGTGCTGTTCTTTGGCGGCTTTAATTACCCCGGAATGAATTTGGTGAACGAAACCCTCGGTACCAACATTATGGCGCTGTTGGGAGTAGTTGCTTTGTTCGGTAAAATTTTCTTCTTCATTTTCTTTTACATGTGGGTGCGCTGGACCTTGCCCCGCTTCCGCTACGACCAGTTAATGAACCTCGGATGGAAAGTTTTAATTCCATTGGCTATAGCTAACATAGTGGTAACCGGTGCAGTAATTTTACTTTGGAAATGATGTTGAAAATTGAACAGTCGGCAGCGCGGGTAGTTTTTTGAGAATTATATTTTTGCGACCGTTTTAAAAATGGCAACCAACATAAAAAACATATCACTTTCGGGAAGAAAGAAGGACGTATCGAACAAGGATATGACTTTTATGGAGCGCATATACCTGCCGGCTATTGCCAAAGGTATGGGTATAACGCTGCGCCATTTCTTTAAACCGAAAGTTACCATTCACTATCCTGAGCAAAAGCGCGAGTTTTCGCCCGTGTTTCGCGGTCGCCATATTTTAATGCGCGATGAAAACGGAGCCGAGCGTTGCACCGCCTGCGGTTTGTGTGCCCTCTCTTGCCCTGCCGAAGCCATTACCATGACTTCAGCCGAAAGAAAGAAAGGAGAGGAGAACCTGTACCGCGAAGAGAAATACGCATCGGTGTACGAAATAAATATGCTGCGTTGCATCTTTTGCGGCTTGTGCGAAGAAGCCTGCCCTAAGGAAGCCATTTTTTTAACTGAAGATTTGGTGGCACCCGACTACCAGCGCGAAGGCTTCATTTATGGTAAGGATAAATTAGTAATGCCTTTAGAAGATAAACCTGTAAACATTAAATAGCGAAGTGATACTATACCTCTTCTACTTCCTTTCGTTTGTTGCCATTTTTTGCGGGTTAATGACTGTGTTGTCGAAGAATCCTATTCACTCCGTTATTTATTTAATCGGTTGCTTTTTCGCCATTGCCGGCCATTACTTAATACTGAACGCCCATTTTTTGGCGGTGGTGCATATAATGGTTTATGCAGGTGCTATTATGGTGTTGTTCCTGTTTACCCTCATGCTCATGAACCTGAACGAAGAAACCGAAAAACATAAACCGGCTTTAGCCCGCATAGGTGCGGTAATAGCGGCAGGCGTGTTGGGCATGGTGCTTATTGCCGTGTTTGTAAAAGCCGATGCCATGCCGGTACAGGCAACACAAAACCTTACAATAGGAACCGTGCAAAACCTCGGCAAAGTATTGTTAGATGAATATTTCTTTCCGTTCGAATTTGCCTCCATCTTGTTTTTGAGCGCAATGGTAGGAGCGGTATTGTTGGCTAAAAAAGATAAAACCCCGGTATTGTAATGGCTACGTTGCTCAGCATATTTTCGGTAGTTCCCATTCAACACTACATATTTATCAGTGCGGTGTTGTTTTCGGTGGGGGTGTTGGGGGTGCTGCTCCGCAGAAACGCCATTATCATTTTTATGAGCATTGAGCTAATGCTGAATTCCGTGAATTTGTTGCTGGTGGCATTTTCGAGCTACCATAACGATGCCAGCGGACAGGTGTTTGTGTTTTTTATTATGGCGGTAGCCGCAGCAGAAGTAGCCGTTGGTTTGGCAATTCTGGTAACCATTTACCGCAATGTGCATACGGTAGATATTGATGAACTGAAAAACCTGAAGTGGTAAAGCCCCTCCAAACCTCCCCTAAGGGGAGGCTTAAAGGGAACACGATATATTAAAGAGATAAAAAGACCCCTTGTTTCCTCTCCTGTTGGAGAGGGTTAGGGTGAGGCAAAATGACAGAACTATTACTAATCCTCTTATTACCCCTTGCCGGTTTTCTGGTAAATGCTTTTGTTGGTAAGCAGTTGCCTAAAACTGTTTCGGGTATTATTGGTTCGGGAACCATCTTCGTTTCGTTTATTCTTTCATCCATTTTCTTTTTTGGTTTTCTGAACGGCTCGCAGCAAAAAATTGATGCCGATGTTTTCGATTGGATTGCTTTTGGCGATTTCAAAATAACCTTTGGCTTACTGCTCGACCAGCTTTCGGTAATGTGGCTGATGGTGATTACCGGAGTAGGGTTTCTCATTCACGTTTACTCCATCGGCTATATGCACGATGATGAGAAGTTTCACACCTTCTTCTCTTACCTCAACCTGTTTGTGTTTTTCATGCTCATACTGGTATTGGGCAACAATTTCTTAGTAACCTTTATTGGTTGGGAAGGCGTGGGGCTTTGCTCTTATCTGTTGATTGGTTTTTGGTTTAAAAATCAAAACTACAACGATGCTGCCAAGAAAGCGTTTGTAATGAACCGCATTGGCGACCTCGGCTTTCTGCTGGGCATGTTCCTGTTGCTTTACAATTTCAAATCGCTGCATTTCGGAACACTGCAAGCCGCTTTAACAGGAGTAGAAGTAAGCCACGGGTTAATGATTACTATTACCATGTTACTGTTTGTTGGAGCAATGGGCAAGAGCGCACAGCTTCCGTTATACACCTGGCTGCCCGATGCCATGGCGGGTCCCACTCCGGTATCGGCACTCATCCATGCGGCAACTATGGTTACTGCGGGTATTTACATGGTGGTGCGTGCTAATTTTATTTATGTGCTTGCCCCCGAAACCATGCAGTTTATTGCTATTATAGGAGCAGGCACGGCTTTGTTTGCGGCTACTATTGGCGTGTTGCAAAACGACATTAAAAAAGTGTTGGCATACTCCACCGTTTCGCAGTTGGGCTTAATGTTTATGGCGTTGGGCGTGGGGGCTTTCAGTTCGGGAGTATTTCATGTGGTAACACACGCGTTCTTTAAAGCCTGTTTGTTCCTCGGTTCCGGTTCGGTTATTCATGCGTTGCATGGCGAGCAGGACATCCGCAACATGGGCGGACTTAAAAAATGGATGCCGATAACTTTCTGGACATTCCTTATCTCATCGCTCGCTATCTCAGGCATTTTTCCGTTCTCCGGTTTCTTTTCCAAGGATGAAATGCTGGCGGCTGCTTTCGAACACAACAAAGTAATTTGGGCGGTAGGCTCGTTTGCTTCGTTCCTTACGGCTTTCTATATGTTCCGTTTGGTGTTTCTTACTTTCAACGGAAACTTCCGCGGAACAGAAGAGCAAAAGCAACACTTACACGAATCTCCGGCTACTATCACTCTCCCTTTAATTGTATTGGCGTTGCTTGCAACGGTTGCAGGTGTAATGGGTTTGCCGGAGTTTCTCGGCTTCCATCATTGGCTCAAAGGATTTTTGTCATCGGTTATTGTAGCCAATCCTCATGCTTCGGCTCATCATTTATCGCATTCCACCGAAATGGCTTTAATGGGTTTAGCCTTTACGTTAGCTATAGTTGCCATTGGCATTGCGTATGTGTTGTATGTAAAGAAGGGCAACCTTCCCGCCAAAGAAGGAGAAGAGAGCGGCATTGGCAAAGTTATTTACAACAAGTATTATGTGGATGAGATTTACGATATGCTGGTGGTAAAACCCGTATCGTTTCTTTCAGTTTTCTTTCATGATGTGGTGGACAGAATTTTTGTGGACGGCATTGTAAACTACACCGGCAAGTTTTCGCTGATGGTAGGCGCACAGGTTCGCAAACTGCAAAGCGGATACATAGGGTATTATCTGCTGGTGATGGTATTAAGTATGGTGGCAATTTTTGCGTACGCGTTTTTTAATGGATAACCCATGCAGTTAACAACCGAGCAAATACAAATTATTCGCGAGTACCTGAGCAACAAGCCGGTGCTGAAGGCGTATGTGTTTGGTTCGTATGCTCGGGGCGATGCCGATGAAAACAGCGATATTGATTTGCTGATAAACTTAGATAGGAGCAAGAAGATTGGGTTGCAGTACGTTGCTATGCAGTTAGAGTTGGAAGACTTATTGAAGCACAAAGTTGATTTTGCCGAAGAAGAGTTGCTGAAACCATTTGTACGAAAATTTGTGGATAGAGATAAAAAGTTAGTGTATGAAAAGGCAGTTAGCTGATATACAGAAACTGACGGACATACTCGCTTTTATTGAGCAGATAGAAAGGTATGTGGCAACAAAAAGCGAACACGATTTCTATAATGCCGGTAGCATAGAAAAATGGGGAATAGTAAAGTTGATTGAAAATATAGGTGAGGCGGCAGGAAAGTTAACTGACGAAACCAAACAAAGTTCAACTATAAACTGGAAGGTAATAACAGGGATGCGAAACAGACTGGTGCATGAATACGATGCTATAAACTATAAAATAGTGTATGAAGTAGCTACCCTAGAAATGAAATCGCTGAAAGCTGAGGTGGAGAAGAAGTTGGATGAGTTGAAAGAAAAATTTAAAGACGAACTGTAAACGATAGCATGTTACTCCTCATAGTATTATTTCTTCCATTAGCGGCTGCCCTGCTTACATACGTGGCGGGAAACCGGTATGCCGGTAAAGTTGCCCTCGGTTTATCGGTGGTAGAGTTGGGCGCTTCGCTGGCGTTGCTGCCTGCGTACAACAATGCCGATGCCTTCAATATTTCGTTTATGAAGGAGTGGATTCAAAATCCGCATATCAACTTTCATATAGCGCTCGATGGATTGAGTTTGCTGTTGTTGTTGCTTACTACTTTTTTGGTGCCTGTTATTATTCTTTCTTCTGTTTCTAAAGAGGTAGAAAATGCCCGCAGTTTGTATGCGCTTATTCTGTTAATGCAGTTTGCGCTCATAGGCGTTTTCATTTCCATGGACGGCTTTCTGTATTACATTTTCTGGGAGTTGGCGCTTATTCCTATCTACTTCATTGCCTTGCTGTGGGGCGATAACCGCGATAAGGAATTTCGCAACCGCGCCATTTTTAAATTCTTTGTGTACACCTTAGCCGGTTCGCTGTTTATGTTGTTGGGCTTTATCTATCTGTACCAACATGCCGATGGTTTTGGAGTCAGCGAGCTATACGGATTGAACTTATCCGACAAAGAACAGTCGTTTCTTTTCTGGGCATTCTTTGTGGCATTTGCCATAAAAATTCCGGTGTTTCCGTTTCACACCTGGCAGCCCGATACATACAAAGAAGCCCCTTCGGCAGGCACCATGCTGCTTTCGGGTATTATGCTCAAAATGGGTATTTACAGTTTGCTGCGTTGGTTACTTCCCGTATTGCCTCAAGGAACGTTAACATGGACCCCCGTTGTATTAGTGCTTTGCGCCATCGGAATTATTTACGGCTCTGTTATCGCCATTCGTCAGAACGATTTAAAGAAACTGTTTGCGTATTCATCGCTGGCGCACGTTGGTCTAATTACTGCGGGTATTTTCACTTTAACGCGCGAAGGTTTTCAGGGAGCAGTAGTGCAAATGCTGGCACACGGAGTAAACGTGGTAGGCTTGTTCTTTGCCGCTGAAATTATTTTCCGCAGAACCGGAACACTCGAAATTTCCAAATTAGGCGGCATTCGCAATGTGGCGCCTGTATTTGCCACCGCGTTAATGATACTTACACTGGCAAGTGTGGGGCTTCCTACCACTAACGGTTTTATCGGAGAGTTTTTATTGCTGTATGGAGTGTATGAATACAACACATGGTTAGCAGTTGTTGCCGGACTAACGATAATACTTGGCGCGGTGTATATGTTGCGTATGTATCAGCACGTTATGTTGGGCGAAACCAAAGAGGCTACCCATAGCTTTTCCGATTTATCGCTGAGTGAACTTGCCGTGTTTGTGCCTTTAATTGTTGCCATCTTTTTATTCGGAGTGTATCCTAAACCGATTATGCAGTTAGCACAACCGGCATTGGAAACCATTCTAAACTATTCGTTACGCTGATGAGGACGCTTATATATACTTCTGCACTCGGAGTGCTCTGCATGTTGGCGGAGATGTTCAACCTGCGAAGGTTTATTGTGCCTGCTGCCGTAGCGGGCTTGGTGGTTATTTTTGCACTCAACACGCAGGGATGGGGTGTTAATCAAGGCTTTTACCATAACATGGTAATGGTTGATAATTTCAGCGTTGTTTTTTCGGGCTTGCTTATTTTTCTTACCACACTTATCCTTCTGCTTGGCAACGATTTTTACAAACACGAGCATGCAAAAATTTCCGACTACATAGCGGTTATTGTTTTTACGCTGGCGGGTGCAGTGGCGCTTGTTTCGTTCGGTAACTTAGCCATGTTTTTCCTTGGGCTGGAAGTACTTTCTATTTCACTCTATGTTTTAGCAGGCAGTAAAAAGAAGGACATAAAAAGCAACGAAGCCGGTATGAAATATTTCCTGATGGGAAGTTTTGCTTCGGGTATTTTGCTATTCGGCATTGCGCTTATTTACGGTGAAACCGCCACCTTCGATTTGCGCGGCATAACCAACTACACGGCTACAGCTGTTCCTTCGGTGTTGTTTTATGCCGGTGCGGGAATGATACTGATAGGCATGTTGTTTAAAGTATCGGCTGTGCCTTTTCACTTTTGGGCGCCCGATGTGTACGAAGGCTCGCCCACGCTCATTACCGCTTTTATGGCAACGGTTGCCAAAATAGCTGCCATTGCCGCATTCTACCGTTTGTTCAGCAGCAGTTTTCTTTCCGCTATTCCTACCTATGCATGGGTGTTGTCGGCTGTTACGGCTCTTACTATTACCGTTGGAAATTTCACGGCACTAAATCAGGATTCGTTCAAACGCCTGTTGGCGTTTTCGGGAATATCACATGCCGGATTTTTGCTGATGGGTATTGTGGGTATCTATGGCAAAACCGACAATGCCGTTTTTTATTACTCGCTGGCTTACGGAATAGCTTCGGTAGCTGCCTTTGCCGTTGCCATTATCGTGGCTAAGCACACCGGCTCCGATAAAATAGAAGCATTTAACGGACTGGCAAAGCGCAAGCCGTTCGTAGCCGTTGCGCTTACCATTGCTATTCTTTCTATGGCGGGTATCCCTCCGTTTGCAGGCTTCTTTGGTAAGTATTACATTTTTACCGAAGCAGTAAAAAGCGGACACCTGTGGCTTACCGTTGTGGCTGTTGTAAACTCCATAATAGCGGTTTACTACTACTTTAAAGTAGTGCTGGCTATGTACACCAAGGAACCTGACGAAGCCCACTTTACCCTTAAACCTGCATACAGTTTCGTAATAGGGCTTTGTGTGCTGCTTACGATTCTCATTGGGGTATTCCCTTCGGTTTTTGCGAATTTGTTTTAGTAAAATCCATGTAAAAGCTTTCAATAACTTTAGTGCCGAAAACTTTGAAAGCCTCAGGTGAAAGAATTAGCCTTCCTCAATAAATACTTTTCGAAATACAAATGGCGCATATTGGCGGGTGTATTCTTTGTAATATGCGCTAACCTTCTCAACGTTATTAACCCGCTTATTACCCGCAGCGCGGTTGATTTAATCGCTGCTCACCTTGCCGATGTAACAACTACCGAAGAAGCCGTTGTAACACTCCAGAACAATATAGGCTGGCAGGTCTTCTTTTTGTTTTTAAAGTATTTGGCGGTAGCACTCATGGCAGGGGCATTCACGTTTTTTATGCGGCAAACCATTATCGTGGTTTCGCGCCTTATTGAGTACGATATGAAAGCCGAAATTTACGACCACTACCAGCAACTCGATCTGGCTTTCTATCGCAAAAACAACACAGGCGATTTAATGAACCGCATTACGGAAGATGTAAGCCGTGTTCGTATGTATGTTGGTCCGGCTATTATGTATGCCGTCAACCTTCTTTTTACTATTCTTTTTTCAGTGATATCCATGCTGCTTATTAATCCGGAACTTACTCTTTGGGTGCTTGTGCCGCTGCCGGTTCTTTCATTTGTAATATACTATGTAAACGAACTGGTGGAGAAAGCAAGCACGGCTATACAGGCAAAACTTTCCGACCTTACAACCGATGCACAGGAAACCTACTCGGGCATACGCATGGTACAGGCATATAACCGCGAAAAGGAAATGCTGCGGCATTTTGAAGAGGAAGCCGAAGCATATAAGCAAAAGCAACTGCGGTTAGCCCGTGTTGATTCGGTCTATTTTCCGGCAATGACGTTTTTAGTCGGGTGCAGTATAATATTAGTAGTGTATGTAGGCGGATTGCAAGTGGGTATGAACAAACTTTCTGCCGGTTCGCTGGCGGCATTTATTATGTACACTAACATGCTTATGTGGCCCGTAAGTGCTTTGGGGTGGACTGCCTCTATGGTGCAGCGAGCTATTGCCTCGCAACGCAGAATAAATGAATTTTTGAAACAACAGCCAATGGTAAAAGGTGCAGATGGCATCGAAAAAAACATTGAAGGCGACATCCGCTTTGAACATGTATCGTTTACTTATCCCGACACAGGCATACAGGCACTTACCGATGTTTCGTTTCATGTAAAACCGGGCGAACGTATTGCCATTATCGGCAAAACCGGGTCGGGAAAATCTACCATTGCCGATTTGCTGATGCGTATGTACGATGCCACTTCGGGGCAAATAAAAATTGACGGAGTGGAAATTCATGACTATAAACTTGGTTCGCTACGCAGGCAAATTGGTTTTGTGCCGCAGGATGTTTTTCTCTTTTCGGAAACCATTACAGAAAACATAGGATTTGGCGTAGAAGGTATTGATCAGGCAACTGCAACCCGCTATGCCCGCTATGCGTCTATCAGCAACGAAATTGAGCGCTTCCCCGAAGGGTATAATACGATGGTAGGTGAGCGCGGGGTAACCCTTTCGGGCGGACAAAAGCAGCGTATTTCCATTGCACGTGCTTTGGTTAAGCAGCCCAACGTTCTTGTATTAGATGACAGTTTGAGTGCAGTTGATACGGCAACCGAAAAGCAAATTCAGCAAAACCTCGATGAGATTTTGTATGGTAAAACAGCCATTATTATCACACACCGTATCTTCTCTTTAATACACTTCAGCAACATCATTGTGTTGGATGCGGGAAAAATTGTGGAGCAGGGTACGCATGAAGAATTACTCAAAAAGCAGGGGCTGTATGCTGATATTTACAGAAGGCAGCAACAGGAAAGCAGGGTAGAAGCAAAAGATGGCATAATGAATAAGAGTTGATAGCTTCACGAAAAAGTAAACAAAACGGTATAATGTTTGTTGTAGAATAAATTATATTAGCAATCTGACATCATTTTTTAACCAAATACACCAACACTGTGGACAACAACAACGGAGGGAAGTACAGCGGCTACTTCAGCAAAAAGCTAAAAGCAGGCAAAAGGAGAACTTACTTTTTCGATGTACGAAGCACTAAGCAAGGCGATTTTTTTCTAACTATTACCGAAAGCAAAAAGAAGTTTGACAGCGATGGCTACGAAAGCCACAAAATTTTTCTTTACAAAGAAGATTTCAAAAAATTTCTGGAAGCATTGAACGAAACGGTGGACTACATTAAAAGCGACCTGATGCCCGATTACGATTACGAATCGGAACGCCCCGCATCGGTACGTAACAACAACCATCAGGAAACCGGTTTCAGCGAAAATCATTCGCAAAACCATGTTGCCGAAACTAATCACACCGAAACAACAAGTTCGGAGAACACTACACCCACTTCCACACCTTCCATTAGCGATGATGAGGTGATGAACTGGGATTAAATTACATACACTAACAGGGAACAAATCCTTGTAAGCCGCTCTACTTCGGGCGGCTTTTTTTATGAGTAGGGAAGAAATAGACCACACGGTTACCCTGTTACCACCTTTATTTTTTTTGCATTGCCAATAGCCTTTTGCTTAACGGCATTTACATCTGCATTCACATCATCGTAGGCTAAAGTTACTGCCATTCTGCGGTAGGGGCGGGTGGTGGGTTTGCCGAAAATACGTACATCGGTGCGGGGTTCCTGCAGAGCAACATCAATGCCTGTGTAGGTTGGGTTAGCTCCCTCTTTTTCTGCTAACACTACAGCACTGGCTCCCACTTTCAATAACTCAATGGAAGGAATCGGTAAGCCGAGTATGGCGCGTGCGTGTAATTCGAACTCTGAAAAATTTTGAGTGCCTGCCAGTGTAACCATGCCGGTATCGTGCGGGCGGGGCGAAAGCTCGCTGAAATACACACCGTCATCTGCCAGAAAAAACTCAACACCCCAAATGCCTGCACCGGTAAGCGCGCGCGTAACTTTATCGGCAATTTGCTGCGCTTCAATTAAGTGTTCGTTACTTATGACGCAAGGCTGCCAACTTTCCTGGTAGTCGCCTCTTTCTTGCCTATGCCCAATAGGCGGACAAAAAAGTGTTTCTCCGCTTTTCTGTGTTACAGTTAGTAATGTGATTTCTGTATGAAAGTTTACAAAAGCTTCTACAATTACTTCGACAATATCGCCCCGCTTGCCGCTTTGCGAGTAGTTCCAGGCTTTCTCTATATCAGCAGCACTTTTAATAGTACTTTGCCCCTTGCCCGATGAACTCATTAGAGGTTTAACCACACAAGGAATACCCACTTCCTGCACAGCGGCTCTCAACTCATCAAGTGTAGTAGCATAACGATAGTTAGCAGTTTTAAGTCCCAGGTCTTTCGCAGCCAAATCGCGTATGGCTTTGCGGTTCATGGTAAAGTTGGCGGCACGAGCACTGGGTACTACTTGTATGCCTTGCTTTTCATAATCGTAAAAGCGCTCGGTGCGTATGGCTTCAATCTCGGGCACAATAATATCAGGTTTGTGCTTGACAATTACAGCATCCAGCGCATCACCATCCAACATATTTATTACTTCCCGTTCATCGGCCACTTGTTGAGCGGGTGCATTGTTGTACGAATCAACCGCTACTACATATTGCCCAAGGCGTTTTGCAGCAATTACAAATTCTTTTCCGAGTTCACCACTACCCAGCAGCACTATCTTTTTCATTTATCCGGTACATTGTTTTGAAAGTTGCAAGATGGAAAAAACTATGGGAATTGCTGTTAGAGGAAGGTTGAAATTTATTTCAATAAGCCAAAGAATAATCGCTCACCAAATTTGTTTTTGGTTACGTTTGCCTACCATTAAACATTAAACACAATGAACGACAACTTACGCATACGCATGGAAGACCTGTTTATGGAAGCTGACCGCCTTATAAGCGAACAAAAAATAGGAGAGGCTTTTACCAAACTTACTTCCATAATTCAGGAAATGCCCAACTTTGGTAAAGCATATAATCACATTGGCTGGATATACGAAACCAAGTATAAAGATTACCCCAATGCCGAAAAGTATTACAAACAGGCAATAGAGTACTCGCCCGATTACCATGCAGGTTATTACAATTACGCCATTGTGCTTTCTACCTTGCAAAAGTGGGATGAACTACAGGCACTGTTGCAGAAAGCATTAAATGTGCCCGGCATTAACAAAGGCACCATCTACAACGAGTATGCCATTATGTACGAAGGGCAGGGCAAATACAAAGAAGCCATTGATGCTTATAAGCAATATGCCGCCAATACTTTCGACAGTAAACTGCTCGATACTGCCAAAGACAGCATTGAACGTTGCAAAAAGAAAATGGAAATTTTCGGTTAAGATTCTTTTCGCCTGTTCCAGATAAGTAACAGCATTGTGAGTATTGCTGCTACAAGCGCAACACCGAGTATGGTTTGCGCTCCGGGCCAGTGCATCAACTTAAAAAGAAATCCGGCAGAAAGCAATGCGATAGTATAACCTTTCGCTTTGTAAGCGATGTTGTCGCTTACCATTGATGATGCCAGCCCGTACAAGCTCAATGAACCTAACCCGCATATAAGCAACACGTTTGCTCCCGCCCAGTGCATTAACTTAAACACCATGCCGGTTATTGAAACCAATAATGCGGGCAGTAAAATTTGATGGAGAACTTTTTGCATAATTTTTACCGAAAGTAGAAAAACTGTTAGCTCTTGTTTTAGTTTTCATGTCCCCCAAAAAAATACATTGCGAATGTTGCGATTTGTTTAGCTTTCATTTGTAAACAAAACTGTATGAAGAAGTTTTTACCCTGCCTGTTTGTATTCGCATACACTTTTTCAACTGCACAAACAACGTGGTCTGAACATGTTGCGCCAATACTGTACGCACATTGCACACCCTGCCACCATACCGGTGGTATAGCACCTTTTTCGCTGATGACTTATGCCGAGGCATTTGCCGCTTATCCCAGCATTAAAAGTTCGGTGCAAAATAAACGAATGCCGCCATGGCCCCCCGACCCTAACTACAAACATTTTGTACACGAACGGGTGCTAACCACGCAGGAGATAAATACCATAGTTGATTGGGCAAACAGCGGTGCACAACAAGGAAACATTACACAAGCACCTGCACAACCTACTTACAGCAACACAACACAGTTAGGAACTGTTGATTTGAGTGTTACCATACCAACCTATACCGTAAGCGGTGCAGGCGATGTGTACCGCAATTTTCCCATCCCGGTTACTGTGCCTAACGGGTATTATGTTACGGCATTTGAAGTAATACCCGGCACTCCGCAAATTGTTCATCACGTGCTCATATTTCATGATTCAACTAATGTTCCTGCTCAACACGATGCTGCCGACCCGGGTCCGGGGTACACAAATGTGGGAGGCACAGGTTCATTAGCCTCAAAACTTATTGGAGGTTACACCCCCGGTGCATCGCCTTATTACACACCTGTAGGAACAGGATTTCGTTTGCCTACGAGCACTAACATTGTTATACAGGTGCACTATCCGGCAGGCAGCCAGGGAATGACCGATGCTACTACCGTTAATTTTAAGTTAAGCCCGGGCCCAAAAAGAGAACTTACTGTTTGGCCCCTGTTGAATCACCTTCAATCACTCACCAACGGACCTTTGGTAATTCCTGCCAACCAAACCAAGACATTTAACCAGCAATACAATGTATCGGGCAATTGGACATTTTTAGGTGCCTTTCCGCACATGCACCTTATTGGCAAAAGCATTAAATCGTGGGCAAATACAACAGTTCCTAACGATACTATCCGCTTTGTAAATATTCCGAATTGGGATTTCCACTGGCAGGATACTTATGTTTTCCCGAATGCCGTAAAAGTGCCCAACGGCTCTACGCTTCGCGCGACTGCTTTTTACGATAATACTTCTGCTAATCCTAATAACCCCAGTAATCCGCCCCAGAATGTAACAGCCGGGGAAGCCACTACGCAGGAAATGATGATGGTTTTCTTTACCTATATGCCCTATCAAACAGGAGATGAAAATTTGATTATTGACAGAAGAGTGATTCCGAAAGGCGCCACTACTTTCTGCAACGGACAATCGGTAAATCTTAAGACAATTGAAGGGACAGGTTATACCTATCAATGGTACAGAAACGGAGTACTGATTAACGGAGCAACATCTTTTCAGTATGCCGCCACGCAAACAGGTAATTATCATGTAGTAATTACGCTCGGGTCTAACACCGCCAACTCTGATACCATTCCGGTTACGGTAAACACCGCTCCGAATGCCGTTGTTACCCCTTCGGGCAGTACGGCAATTTGTTCAGGCAATTCGGTAACACTTAATGCGTCAACCGGAAATGGTTACAGCTACCAATGGTTTAAAGACGGAAGCCCTGTAAGCGGTGCAACTTCATCTGCTTTAGCGGCTAACACAGCAGGTAATTACACCGTTCAAATTTACAACGGATGCTATGCAGTATCGAATACCGTTACTGTTACAAATGCTACCCCGCCTTCTGCCGCTATTACTCCCCTGGGAGCAACATCGTTTTGCCCGGGAGGAAATGTAAGTTTATCTGCACCCGCAGGGTTAAGTTACCAGTGGAGTTCGGGAGGAAGTTTACAAACTCTTGTTGCTAATGCAAGCGGCACTTACACAGTTACAGTAACCGATGCTAACGGCTGTACCAACTCATCTTCCATAAACATTGCCGTATTTACTCCGCCTTCGGCTGTAGTAACAACCGACAAACCCACTACTATTTGTCCGGGCGATGCGGTTACACTTTCGGCACCTGCCGGTTTGACTTATTTATGGAGCAACGGATCCAATGCCCAAAGTATTACCGTTTCGCAAAACGGAAGTTTTACGATTACCGTTACTGATGCGAACGGATGCACAGCAGCATCGGGGGCTACAACCGTTACCGTAAGTAACAATGCTGTAGCCAATGTTACATCATCGGGCGCTACCACTTTTTGCGAAGGGAATGCGGTAACACTTACAGCTACAAGCGGCACACAATATGCGTGGAGTAATGGTGCTACAACGCAGTCAATTACCGTTAACACCACAGGAACATTTACGGTAACAGTAACAGTTGGCAATAACTGTACTGCAGTATCGGTTCCCGAAACTATAACCGTAAGCAGTTTGCCTGCCGTAACTTTAAGCGGCAATCAGGATGCAATATGTGTAAATGCGCTGCCGCTTGCACTTACAGGCGGAAGTCCTGTGGGTGGTTCTTTCTCGGGTACAGGAATTTCGGGAAGTGAGTTTATCCCATCTGTAGCCGGTGTTGGACAACATACTATTACCTACACTTACACTGATGCAAACAATTGCAGCAACACTGCCACCGAAACAATAATTGTTTCCGATTGCACAGGGTTAAGTGATATAAGCGGAGAAAGTGTTTCGGTGTTTCCCAACCCGAGCAACGGCAAGTTTGAAGTAATTGTAGCAAGCGTTGAACAGAACGTTACACTCAAACTGTTTGATATGAGCGGTGAACTCATTTATGCTGAAGCGCTTCAACATACACACAATGTTGTTGAATTGGCTTGGCTTGCCAAAGGGGTTTACACTATTCAGATTGCAGGCGCTAATTCAATATACTTTGGCAAAGTAGTAATAGCACATTAAGCTATTGGCTGCTTTACCGGTTCTCCTTTCAGCATTTTGCGGAGGGTTTCAACGGTGTGGTCTATTTCTTCTTTTGTGTTGTATTTGCTGAAGGAGAAGCGAATGGCTTTTCGCTTCGGATCAGCACCAATGGCTTCGAGTACATGCGAACCTTTCTCAGAGCCGGAAGTGCAGGCGCTTCCACCACTGGCAGCAATGCCCGCCATGTCTAAGTTAAACAACATCAACTCTGCTTTTTCATGCTCGGGTAGCGATACGTTCAATACTTTACAGTTGCTGCCTTCATCGGTAACATCGCCATTAAAATCTACTCTTTCAATGGCATTAGTCAGCTTGTTAATCATGTAGTGTTTCAGCGAAAGCAGATATTGCCGGTTGGCATCCATTTGTTCAATGGCGAGTTCAAGTGCTTTGCCCAAACCAACAATGCCCGGCACGTTCTCGGTACCTGCACGCATGTTGCGCTCTTGTGAGCCACCATCAATATAGGGTTTAAGCATGGCTTCGCTGTTAACATACAAAAAACCTACGCCTTTGGGTCCGTGAAATTTATGAGCCGAGCCGCTCATGAAATGAATTTTCACTTTTTGCAAATCGAAAGGAAAGTAACCAATGGTTTGCACCGTATCGGAATGAAAGTAAGCCCCGTATTGTTTACACAGTTCCGAAACTTCGGCAATGTTTAGCATGGTGCCTATTTCGTTGTTGGCGTGCATTAAACTGACTAGCGTGGTTCCTTTTTCCGCTGCAAGCAAATCGCCCAACGAGTTCAAATCGGGCTTCCCGTATTTATCCAGCACAACAAAGTCTATAACTACCCCTTCGCGCTGCATAGCTTCTACCGAATGCAACACACAATGATGTTCGGTTTTGGAAGTGATAATTCGTTTTACGCCCAAATCGCGCACTGCACATTTAATAATGGTATTGCTGCTCTCGGTTCCCGAGCCGGTAAAAAATATCTCAGAGGTAGAAGCATTCAAATACTTGGCTACCGTTTTCCGCACTTTCTCTATAGCGGCTTTGGCTTTTCTTCCATAACTGTGTATAGAAGATGGATTCCCGAAATGCTCGGCAAAGTAGGGCAGCATTTCATCCAGCACCTCTTTCGAAACAGGGGTGGTAGCTGCATTATCTAAGTACACTTTCACAGACATAGCGCGAAGGTAAACGATTTAGGTTTTCGTGCACTTGTTCCGATAAAACAGCTTGCTATCTTTGGCGCATTATGGCGTTTACGGAACGCTGCTAAATATTCAGACCAGTAATGAAAAAACTCATACTCCCTTTCATTGTTCTTGTAGTAATGGCATTTTCGCAGAGTTGCAAAAAGTGTTTTCGCTGTTACAACGAATGTGTGCAATGCAATATTGTGGTTAATAATCACACGTTTGGTCATGTTTTGTGCAAGGATAGTTTTAATACCACCCAGCAATACGAGGCGGCTATTTCTGCCGATACTTCGTTGGGATATACTTGCTTTGCTACGGCACCTACATACAACTACGAGTTTTGCGTAAACCAGCCCGGCAAAGAGAGTTATCTGAACTATTACAACAAGGGCAAAAAAGTAACCTGCGATGAGAAGTAGTTTATTGTTACTGGCAATTTGTGGTGTGCTTTTTACTTCTTCCTGCAAAAAGAAAGAGCAGTTTTGTAAACTCGGCAAGTTTTACGCCACCGATGGAGCTAATTATTCTACCCCGAACACTTTTACCTACGATGCCGCCAATCGGTTGATAAAGATTGCCTATGTTGACAAAACAAAGGATACCCTCGTTTATTCAGCCGATACGTTGTTTGTGAAGAAATATGATTACCGCGATACGCTGTTGAGCTTATTAAGCGGTTTGCTGAACAGCAACGGCAGTATAACAAGTGCTACACTGATTACCTTTGATGCTTCGGGCAATGTAACCGGCACCGAAACGTATTCGCTCCAGTACAATGCCGATGGCACCCTTTCGCAGTTTTCGCTAAGTAATTCGTCCGGAAACGAAACCCGAATTTACACCTATGCCGATGGCAACCGCGCAACAGGTAAACTGTTTGTTGGCGGCATCGAGCAGGAGAAGTATGTTTTCTTTCACTCTACAGCCCTTAACAAAACCGGCATAGATGATAATAACGGAGTGTTTACCCCTTACTTCGGAAAACCCTCTAAAAATCTGTTGGACAGCCTTCATATAATTGCCGGTGGCGATACTACCCGCATACGCTATACGCATCAATTGGACGGCAACGGCTACACTATTAAAACGGTACGCACTTACCTTCCTCCAAGTGTAGATACCAAGTTCTTCACGTATTCGTATTTCGACTGCCGTGAATAAGGGGATTTTCCCTTATTTCTCTATTTGCACAAATCAACCGAAAAGTTATTTTTGCAACCCGTTTTGACAACTGCTTCCAACTATTATCAAAACAGGAAACGTTCTTACCGTGAAACTGCCTACAGGAATGTGAGCCCTGAAACGCAGCAACACCGCGGAACAATATGGTATAACAAAACAAAAACAAATAACAATGGCAGATTTAAAAGCACTGGCTGAAACATTAGTAAGCCTTACTGTAAAAGATGTTCAGGAATTAGCAAACATTTTAAAGGCAGATTACGGTATTGAACCGGCTGCTGCGGCTGTAGCTGTAGCTGCAGGTCCTGCAGGTGGTGGCGCTGCTGCTGCTGCTGAAAAAACTGAATTTGACGTAATTCTGAAAAGCGCTGGCGCTCAGAAGCTGAACGTAGTGAAAGTGGTTAAAGACCTTACCGGTCTCGGACTGAAAGAAGCTAAAGATTTAGTGGATGGTGCACCGAAGCCCGTTAAAGAAAAGGTTGACAAGGCTACTGCCGAAGACCTGAAGAAAAAACTGGAAGAAGCAGGCGCTGAAGTTGAAGTGAAGTAATTACACTAACAACAATATATTAAAGGGTTAATCCGGTTGGGTTAGCCCTTTTTTATTTTTTGCTTTGTAACACTGTGCTGTTAAAGCAAAATATTTTCACTCTGCTGCCGTCAACATTTTATGCTTGTAAAAGAAAAACACAAACGCTTGCGCTTGTTTGGCGAAGTAATGGGGCTTGCACCACTGCCCCTTCGGTTAAAAGAAGCGCGCATTGCCGTAATGGGCGAAGAAGATGTTCCTCGTTCTAAATTCGGATTATCGAGTTTGCAGCAACTATATCCGCGCATATCACCGCGCATGTGGCGGGGCAGGGCGTATCTTCCTAAAACAGTTATCATCTCTAATTTATTTAATCATACACAAACTCCTATTGAAGAGGGCTGGAGTGTAGAAAAAACACAAACACGCGATTTCCGAGGCAAGAATCTTACTTACAACAGCCACAACGGAACCGACTTTGCCATTCCGGTAGGCAGTACGGTTTGTGCTGCAGCGCCCGGCAAGGTGGTGGCGGTTATTTCGGAGTTTAACCGAGGCGGTTTGAAAATTTTTATTGACCACGGCAACGGAGTAATTACCAGCAGCGGGCATTTGGCGCGCAGCTTTGTAAAGCAAGGGCAGGTAGTGCATCGCGGGGAACCGATTGCTCTTTCGGGTTACAGCGGTTTAGATGCGGTTGTTACTTTTCCGTTTGGTATTCCGCATGTGCATTTTAACGTGTGGCTGAATGGCGAGCCGGTTGACCCGTTCCCGCACGATAACAACGAAAGCATGTGGCGGGCAGGAAACATGCCGGTAGCCGAGCGAAAAACCGATGAGCAACTGATGGCTGCTAACTTTAACGAACAGCGAACACATCAGGCAATTGAAGCCTGCAAAACACCGGCATTGCGGCAAATGCTCGCTGCTATTCCCGTTTTGCATGAGCGTGCTGCCAACACTATTATTAAAATGAATTACTACCCCACGCGATTTACACAGCGCTATAATTTGTACGAAGAAACGTTTCCGCGCCTGCCACTGCTTAGTTTACCTTTTGCGCCAGAAGAATTTAACCGCCTTGTTTTTTTAGATGAGTTGCTCGCGCAATAGTTTTATTTGTCCTCATCATTTGATTAAAAGGAGATAAACATGGAAAAACCGGTATGCCCCTTTCCGGACAAAGGAACTTTGGCAGATGATTTATTGGAAACCATTCGCGCAAAACGCCAGCGCGATATACAATGGCAGGCAGGTCGCTCGTTTTGTTTAATTTATTACCCGGGCGAAGAGCGTGAACACGCCATCAAAAAAATATTCGATGCTTACTATGCCGATAGCGGACTAAACCCTACTGCTACCCCTAGCCTTGCCGAGTTAGAAGCCGAAACGGTAAGCATGTGCGCCTCGCTGTTTAACGGCACTGCCGAAACTTGCGGCAATGTAACCACAGGCGGCACCGAAAGTATTTTGCTGGCGGTAAAAACAGCCCGCGATTATGCCCGCAAAACAAAACCCCACATTAAAAAGCCGAATGTAGTGTTGCCCCAATCGGCACATCCGGCTTTTATGAAAGCGTTTCATTTTCTGGAGGTAGATTTTATTGCCACTCCGCTTAACAGCGATTACAGTGCCGATGTAGCCGCTATGGAAAAAGCCATTAACGAAAACACCATTATGCTTGTTGGCTCGGCACCGGCTTACGCGCATGGGGTAATGGATAACATAGAGGCTATTGCTGCGCTTGCTAAACGCAAAAATCTGTTGTGCCATGTGGATGCCTGCATAGGTGGATTTATGTTGCCGTTTATTAAACAACTCGGCTACGCTGTTCCGCCTTTCGATTTTTCGCTTGAAGGGGTTACTTCACTTTCTGCCGATTTGCATAAGTATGGCTACGCTCCCAAAGGCTCATCGGCAATTCTTTACAGTAATCATGAGCTACGAAAACATCAGTTTACGCTTTACACCAAATGGAACGGAGGGGTGTATGGCTCGCCCACTATTACCGGCACCCGCAATGGTGGTTGTATTGCTGCAGCCTGGGCAGCGCTTAAAGTAATAGGTAACGAGGGGTATATGGAAATGGCTGCCGTCACCATGCAGGTAACAGATAAAGTGATGAAAGCGATTTCCGAGATTCCTGAGTTGCAAATCATCAGCCGTCCGGTGATGAGCATGGTATCGTTTCAGAGCCATGCAATTGATGTGTACATGCTTGCCGATGAACTGAACAAACGCGGCTGGCATTTCGAAAGGCAGCAACTGCCGCCAAGTTTGCACTTTACCTTTAACTACATTCACCATGCTGTAGCCGATGAATTTATTGCCGACCTTAAGGCATGTGTAGAAGCGGTAAAAGACAAGCGCCTGAAACAATTGGGTAACAAGGTGCAAACCGCAGCAGTAAAAGGTTTAAGCAAAATTTTGCCCGCAGGCACATTGGCAAAATTCAACAAAGCGGGAGCAGAGGAAATTGACAACGAAAACAAAGCCGCCATGTATGGCATGATGGGCGCTCTCTCCGGCACCGATGACCTCGAAAAAATTGTGCTCGATTTTCTCGATAACATTTACACCGCAAAGCCCAACAAGTAAGTTATGCTGGAAGCTATCGGCAACGGCTTTATGAGCGGGCTGGTTATTTGCACGTTTTTCGGTCCCATCTTTTTTATGCTTACCGACCTTGGGCTAAAGGGCAACCTGCGCGGTGTGCTTTACCTTAGTTTGGGAACTTTCCTGAGCGATGTGTTAACTATCCTGATTGTTTACTTCATTGCTCAAAGCCTTGTAAAGCACACAACACTTATCAACGCGCTTTACATAGCAGGCGGATTGGTGTTGGTGTACATCGGCTTTAAAAGTTTTACCAAAACTAAAATTGATACTGCCCACCCCGTGGTTGACCGTAAGCATTTGCGCCAACTGTTTGTAAAAGGCTTTTTAATTAACAGCACCAACCCTAATGTTTTCTTTTTTTGGTTTGGTGCGGTAATGTTTGCCGTAAACCTGTATAAAGGCAACACCAGCTTTGTGTTTGCCCACTTTGTTACCACAGTAGTAATGGTGCTTACCACCGATATCGGCAAGGGTTATGGCGCTTCGCTGTTGCGCCCGTATGTAAACGATAAGGCTATGCTCCTGCTCGGCAAACTTTCGGGCATTATCATTATGGGTTTTGGAGTAAAGTTGATGTTTTTTCATTGAGAGAAAATGCCTCACCCCGTCCCGACAAAGTCGGGACACCCCTCTCCACGCGTGGAGAGGGAAGCTCCGCGCAGCGGAGCGGGGTGAGGCAGTTAAGAACGCCTTGCCTGCCAAGCAGAGCGAGGCAAACCAACAACCGCAAAGTTACTTGCCGCTCTATTTTACACTGCCGTTTACTTTCTCCAGCAATTTTTGTTTTAGCTCATTCTCGCTTGCAGCAAGTATTTCAAAAGCAGTTTCTTTTTCACCGCATTTCAATATTCCTTTTAGTTTCCATTGGTTGTTGCTTGTGCTGTAGGTGCCGGTTACTTTACAGCCATCGGAGTATTCTCTGGCATCAACAAAAGTTAGTTTGGCATCAGCGCCTTTGGCAGATATGTTGCTGAGTTGTTCGTCCAAGTAGGTTGAGAGGTTCAGGTTATCGTTTAGTTTGTCGCTATTCATAAAAACTGAGCGCACAAACACGGGCTTGGGGTTGGCGAGTGTAATTCTTTTCCGGTCGGGTTCGTTCAGTATTCCAATATCGAAAGTTCCGCTTTTAGGAATCAGCACTTGCGGTTGTTGCAGGCTGCCCACGCTCTTTGCCAAATCGGGCACTTTATCGTTGGCGTACTGAAACAGCATACTTACATCCACAAACTTATCTTCGCGTAATGCGGCACCGTTCATGGCTTGCAGCAAAGCATAAGTGAGTAAACCGTGCCCGAAGCGGCTTGCCTCGTAGCTCTTTTTATCAGCCGCACAACCCGTAATAATAAACATGCCTGTGCGGTCTTTCATACGGTCAATAGCTTTTAGCTGGTTGTAGCCCACATCGCGTGCTGCCAGCCAGTTATCAATTGCGGTGCCCGAGCCGCAGGCATCAATAATCATTACCTGCTTTAGGGCGGGTATTTGTTTTATCCATTGGGTAAATTCTGCCGTGCTTATGGTGTAGTTTTTACGAATAACCTCATCTCTGTAAGCATCGGCATTCGCCTGTGTGGCTTCGGAAGTGAGGTAGTAAAAATCGTTGGCATCGCCACCCCAGGTAATACCGTGTCCGCTAAGGTGCAAAAGCAATATATCTTCCGGCTTTGCTTTCTTCTGTATTTCCTCTAATGTTTTGCGGATGTTTTCTTTAGTGGGAGCAATAGTGCCCGGGCTGGTAAGGGTGTACACAAAAGTTTTATCCTTACCAAACAGGTTTTGTGCACCTAACTGTATGGCATTGCTTACCATGCGGGCATCGGGCTCGGCATAAGGTAAGTTAATAGCGTGGTTGCCGTATTGGCTTACCCCGCAAACAACGGCATAAAATGAAGGCAAAGTAGTGGAGGCTTTACCCGCAGGGGTGTATATGGCAACGGCTCCTCTGCTTTGCACAAAGCCATCGGCACTCCACGCCTTAACGGTAATTTCATTCTCCTTGCCGGGCATTAGCAGCGAGTTATCTTTAAGGCTGTAGTTAATAACCTGCACGGGCTTGGTGGTATCAAAACCATCTCCCCGTGCATCGGCTTCCACTTCTTTGCCGTTTATGTTAACCTCTACTTTACCGTAGCCGCCTTCGCGTTTGGTGAGTGTAATGGGGAGTTTGTCATCTTTTATTTCTCCTAAATCTACCGTTGGGTATAACTTCAGTTCATTCATGCCGCGCATATCGCGCAGCTTTTCGCCTTTCATTACTTTTTCCCACAAGCCCGGCTCCCAGTAGCGGTCTTTGAGCTGGGCAAAGTCAATTACTTCGAAATGATTTAAACTATCATTTGCTGATTCTATTATCCAATAAGAATATTCAAATATTTCCCGATCTCCGTCAAATAATCCATTCTCCGTAATAAAAAAGGAATGATTATTATTAAAAAAATGCCAATCTGCAATAATCTTTTTATTGTCAATATCGAATAATGAAATTTTCTCTTCGTAAACAATAAAGAGAAGATTAGAGTTGGGTGCTTTATAAATATCCTCGAATCTAACCTCTCCTAAAGTTGTAACTGACCTATCTTTTAATTTTATTAAAAATAAGTTATTGTTCTTGTTATCTCTAAGCAGTAATTCTTCGTCTGAAATTTGCTTCATGAAAAAAAAATGGGAGGCAGGGTCAGGATTCAAAGATTTTGAAAAAGGAATCTCAAAACTATCAACTATTTGTTCTTTATAGGTATCTACCACATCCAATTTATTGTTATTGTAAACAAACAATATTGAGCTTTGATTGCCTAATAAATGATATCCGGGATAATCCCTAACTGACAATATTTTTTCCGCTTTTTTAAAATTATTATCCCATATTATTATCCCCGAATCTTCAAATGAAAAGCAATATTTATCTCCTTTCTTGTAAAGCCTATTTTCCTGGAGACCCATATAGGGGAAATACCAAAGTGGATATTGTTCTTTCTTCCCCCATAAATCAATTTCATCTAACAATAATCCCGATAAAATATCATAAATGCAATATATGCCTTCACATCCTTCAACGTCTGTAATGCAAATATGATTGCCGTCAATAAGAATCATATCTTTGGTGTCAGAGTACAAGGCTTGTTTAGTAAACAATTTTTTTCCACTTTTTAAATCATAGACACAGATTATCATATCTTCACTAGCAGTTGCAATGTACTTCTCAGTTACAACAATATTACTTATTGCTGAAGATCCATTGTAATTAGAGCTTTGTGTTTGGTATAATAACTTTAAATCGTCCGTTTGCCAAACAGAAATAGTCCCATCTAAGGACCCTAAAACAAAATGAGAATTACTTGGATTAAATTTACATGAGGTAAGTACATTGTTGTGGTTCTCAATTATCTTTACTAACTTACCATTTGACATATCATACACCATCCCCGTATTTTCCCTTGTCGCTGTAATTAGTATAGATTTGTTATTGAGGTTGTAGATGCCTAAGGGAAATTGAGTTTTAGTTCTGCCATTTAAGTCTATGCTGCAAACCTTTACATTCTGTTTGTTAAATACTTGCACATAATTATATAGTGATTCATCTTTATTGATTATATAATCGGCACTTATGTTCTTGAAACTGAAATCATCAAAGCTAATTTCATTATCTTTGTCAGTGACTAAAATTGGATGTATTTCTTTTCCATGATTACCGCTGAATAGTAAATATTTTCCACATTTACTTAAGCCAAGAAGATAGCCATTAAGTCTTTTGTATAAAATTCCATCATTTAATCGCCAAACATGTATTAATAAATCATCGCTAGCAGATATTAAAAACTTATTGTCTGCCGTAACTCCCACAAAATAACATCCCCGAGTATGCCCTACCGGCAACCCCAACCGAATAGAATCTCCTTGTGCATTTGCAGGGCGGGCAGTAAAAAGCACTAAAGCCAACAGAAAAAATCTCATCATAAAAATTTCGCTTGGCTTAAAAGTAAAAAAGTAGAGGGAAGTTGTAGGCTTGTGTGGTAAAGGAAAGTTTGGGATACTTCTTCTACATCTTTACGAACTTCACTTTAACCCATACATCGGAGTTGCGCCCTTTATCATCGGTGCAGGAAATTTTTACGGTTCCTTCATTGGGCATAAAAAACTCTTTGCTGCGGGCATCGGTTTGCTTTAGAAAGCGGTTGTTTATATACCAATACACATTTTTTACATCGCTGGTTACATCGCAACTAAGTTGCAGCGGCTCGGGGTGGTCTTTGTCAATTAAATATTCGGTGCCGTTAACCGGAAAGCGGATAACGGGTGCGCCTTCGGTAAATACTTTATCGCATTCGGCATTGTGGGGCGGAACGGTTTCGTACGTTATTCTACGCTCATCGAAATACGACTGCATTTCGGGCGGAACAATTTTGTACCATTTCTTTTTGTAGCCATTGGCAGGCGTACAGTTTTTGCAGTACGAAATTTTTTCGTTGGCGCTTACGGCAACTTCTTTCATGTTGTCGCATGGCTGTGAGGGCGAAACTAAAGGGATAAAGTAATCCATTACTGTTCGCTTGCAGAAATCGGAGGGTAGTTTCCCTGTTTCGGAACATACGGTGCGTATGCCGCATTCTTTGGGCATGTTGTACCATTCGTTGGGAGAGTTGTAGTCAATGGTGTTGAATAGTTTAAAAAGCAAAGGCGTGGCAATGTTAGCGCCATTCAGTTCGGGCGAGCCGGCTCCGGAGAAATTGCCTACCCATACACCAATCGTGTAATTTCTATTGTAGCCAATACTCCATGCATCGCGCTTGCCATAGCTGGTGCCGGTTTTCCATGCAATGCGCGGGGTGTGCATACTCGCTTCCCAATTTACAGGCAAATCGGGGCGGGCAAGGCGCGAAAGAATTTCGGTAAGCATAAAGGTGGCGGAAGAGGAGAGGAGTTGCAGTGTATCGGGTTGTGTTAAGTGGTTGGGTAGTTGAGGTGTTAATGCGCCTTTCTTCCGGTTAAAGGCTTCTGTGTTGAAGTATTTCGGGGTTTGATAAACTCCGTTGTTGGCAAACGAAGCATACAAGGCAGTCATCTCTTCGAGGGTAACACCGCAGCCGCCAAGCACCAGCGATAAGCCGAGTTTGCTTTTATCGAGATTGATTTGTTTGAATTTGGCATCAATCATTTTTGCCACCATCGTTTCGGTGCCGAGTGCGTTAAGCGCTTTAACAGCCGGAATATTGAGCGAGTTTTCCAGTGCAAATTCAACCGTTACATAACCGTTAAATTTTGAATCGAAGTTTTCGGGTTGAAAGCCGCCAAAGTTTACAGGCACATCGGTAACTACGGTTTTAGGGGTAAGAATACCATGGTCGAAACACAAGCCATACACCAAAGGTTTTAAAGTGCTGCCCGGTTGCCGAACGGCATCGGCACCATTTACCTGTCCGCCATCGGTGGCATCGTAAAAATCAGCCGAGCCTATGTAGGTTATTACTTCATGTGTTTTATTATCTATTACTATAACTGCCGCATTGTGTATGCCGTGCGTTGTTAT
This sequence comes from Chitinophagales bacterium, assembly GCA_026129525.1. Lineage (GTDB taxonomy): Bacteria > Bacteroidota > Bacteroidia > Chitinophagales > LD1 > Bog-950. The sequence goes on from JAHCHW010000009.1 coordinate 122,124, forward strand.
ACTCTGCACGTAATCTTTTACCAGTTTTTCGGCTTTCAGTTGCGGTTGCATACGCAAGTGTGTGCGAATGATATCAAAACCAAGTTGCTTGCGGAGTTTAAGCGAAAGATGCGGAGCCAGTTTAGGGGCTTCGCTGCGCGTAACGTTGAGCGGTTCATCCAAAGCATCGGCAATTTCTTTTGCATCGAACAGGTGGTCTTCTTCAAAACGCTTTAGCCATTTGTTCCGCTCTTCAATAATCAAATTGTTGTTAAGCCCCAAACGCAATGAAGATGGCCGGTTGGGAATAATGGAAAGTGCAGTTACTTCTGCCAGCGAAAGATGGTCGGGATTTTTGCCGAAGTAAAGTATGGAAACGCTTTTTACGCCTTCGATGTTGCTGCCGTACGGAACCAGATTAAAATACAGTTGCAGTATTTCATCTTTTGAAAGTTTCCATTCTAATTGTAAGGCGCGGAATATTTCCATCAGTTTATTGAAATAGGTTCTGCGCTTGGGTTGCAACATGCGCGCCACCTGCATGGTAATGGTAGATGCCCCCGAAGTTCGTTTCATACGCAATACATTCATTACGGCTGCCCGTGCAATGGCGAAGGGATTGATGCCGGGATGGTAGTAGAAGTATTTGTCCTCCTTGTAAAGCAATGTTTGTTTAAGGACTGGCGATATTTCGTTCAGTTCGGTTTTCATGCGCCATTTGTCATCGGGCGTAAGAAAGGCATGGATTACTTCGCCACGGTTATCGAGTATAATAGTGGAGTATGTTTTATGCTCTTTTACCGGAAACAGATAGTTAAGCAGTAAGAACAAAATAAACACTGTTATGAGCGCAATCAGTATTCGGTAAGCATAGCGGGCAAGGCGTTTTTTCACTTCGGGTAAAAATAAGAACGCTGAACTATGATTGTTTTGTGTGTTTAGTGTGTTTAGTGTTTTTACGGTTTATGCCATGGTTGGCGGATGCGCCACAAGTGTTCGGAAAATTTGTATTTACCCCGAAGAGGTATAACGTTTATCGTCAAGAATGTTTTGATTTTCTCTGCCCTTCCATCCCTTCGGGATTGTAAATCCCAATTATGGGTAGGATTGGTTTTACATAAACGTTGTAAAACTTTATTACTCGCGCATAAGCACCTGCATGGTAGTGCGCGAAAGCTGGCGGACGAGAATGTCCTTATCCTTTGTGAGCTTATCAATAATGCCCTGATTGTAGTGGCGGATGGTAAGCAGCGAAAGGTTGTCGTTGCGGGTAATGCTGAAATCGGTGCCGAGTTGCTCGATGATGTTTTCGATTTTCTCTTTCTTGAAATCAACGGCAATGGAAAAGCTGATGGCGGCATTCTGCATCATGTTAATCCGCAGACGGTTTTCGGCAAAGGTGGCGAACACCTTGCTTAAATGTTCTTCGGCAATAAAGGAGAAATCTTTTGCCGAGAAGGAAAGCAGCACCTGCCCGCGTTTAAAAATGATGATAGGCGGCAGAAAATTGGTGTTGGCGTTGGCACTTATAACCGAGCCGCGCTTGCGCGAGTTAACAAACGAACGTACTTCCAAAGGAATGTTCTTGTTCTGGATAGGTTTAATGGTTTTTGGGTGAATAACACTTGCCCCATAGTAGGTCATTTCTATGGCTTCGTGGTATGTTATCTCACTTAAAAACTGAGCATCGGGAAACTCTTTAGGGTCGGCATTCATAATACCTTCCACATCTTTCCAAACGGTCATGCGCTCGGCATTGAGCGAGTAGGCAAAAATGGAGGCGGTGTAGTCGGAGCCTTCGCGCCCCAGTGTAGTGGCAAATCCTTCGGGGGTGCAGCCTACAAAGCCCTGTGTAATTACAAACCCTTCTTTTACCAACTCGCTTACTTTGCCAAGTATGGCGGCTTCGGTTTTTTTGAAATCAACTTTTCCTTCGGTGTAGGCGTTGTCGGTAAACAATACCTGCTTTACATCGAGCAAGGTGTTTTTTAACCCTATGGAGTTGGCATAATCGCTTACGATGGTGGTGGAAATGTATTCGCCAATGGAAACCACCTGGTCGTAAATGTAATTGTAGTTGCGGCTGGTGTTTTCGGATAGGAATTTACGCGCTCCGTCAATCAATACTTTTACATCTTCAACGGCTTTATCGAAAGCTCCGTTGTGGTAGAGCGCTTTCATAACGGTGAGGTGTTTTTCGAAAATGGCATCAAGCGCTTTGCTCCATTGCCTCGCTTCCTGCCCCTCTCCAGAAGAGAGGGGAGAAATAACTGCGCCTGTGCCGGAGTTGTTGCCTGTAAGTTCGGCATAATAGAGGTTTACCACATTTTCTAACTCGTTGGTGGTTTTGCCCATAGCGGAAATAACCACCACTTTTTCGTTAAAGTCGTTCTCTTTTAAAATAGATGTTACGTTGCGAACTGCATCGGCATCTTTTACCGATGCTCCTCCAAATTTGTAAACCTGCATAGCGGGATATGGTTAATGGTTAATCGTTTTAATATAGTCGGCAATTTCCTGTTTGCTCATTTTGCAGGTAATCCATTCGCGGTCTAACTCTGCTTTCAGCGATTCGTAGAAGCGGATGGCGGGAGTGTTCCAGTCGAGTACCTGCCAGCGCACCTGATTTACCCCCAGGCGTTGTGCTTCTTTCAGAAATTCATTCATCAGTTTTCTGCCAATGCCGAACTGCCTGTATTTTTCGGTTACAATAAGGTCGTCTAAAAACAACAGTTTGCCTTTCCATGTAGAGTAAGCCGTGTAATACAGCGCCATACCTACAATTTGGTTGGTGGCTGCATCTTCAGCTACAAACACTTTGTAAATAGCGTTATCGCCAAAGCCGTCTTGTTCCATTATGCGCTCGGTATTTACTACTGCTTCAGGGGCACGCTCAAACAACGCTAACTCCTGTACCAGCCGGAACATTTGCGGCACATCTTCTTTACAGCCTTTGCGAATAATAAAACTCACCTTACATTTTTTGGAGGCGCAAATATATTCAGGGCGAAGGATTTTGGAAGAGGGGGGAAGTAATGAGTAATGAATGGACAAGTCGGTTGCAGGTGAAGAAAACATAAGAACATTACCGTGCTGTGTTCTAATGATAGCTCAGTGCAAACAAAAAACGCCCTGCGTGTTGCAGAGCGTTTTTTGTGTATGGTTTGCGGAAGATTAGCGGGTGTTCACCGTTATGTAGGCAATTCCCATTTCATCTTGTATCAGTAATGTTTTTGTGTTCTTTTTCTTGTTGGGCGTTTTCATGTGCGTATGTTTTAGTAAGTAATACGCAGTTGCCGATAACTTGTTACAAACTGCTTTTTCGCTACTCAATAATTATTTCATCGGCTGTTAACCACGAAGGGTTGCCTTTGGCATAATGCCATTCGGGAAGTAAACCGGCATTTCTTGCTACCACTTTCAGATAGCGGGCAGTAATTCCGTTGAGCGGCACCGTAAAGTCGTTCGTTTGCCGCTGTTTATTATTGGGGTTAATGTTGTTTACTGTTGTATTTACATGCGAGTACTGTATTCCGTTATCGGAATGGTACACTTCAATTTGTTTGGGGAACAAAATCCCATACGGCATCAACTGCCCGAAACCCATAGTAAGTTTCGTAAGTTTTTGGGGTTGTTGTAAATCGAGTTCAATATCAATATCGCAACCCAGATATGCCTGCCAGCGGTTGTCGTTAAAATTATCGGGCGAACCGCGCCTGCCATCGAGCAGGGCAAGTTCTCCACGGGCAGCATAAACCGGATTACTGTTGTTCCATGCAGTGTTTAGTTTGTGTAAAGCTCCTATGCCTCTATGAAAAATAAAACTATCGCGCTGTACCGGATACTCATAACCGTTGTGAATGACGCGGGCAGTAATAACAACAGCAGTATCGGTATAAAGCGGTTGGGTGTAACGAGAAGATTGAGCCGTTGGCACACTTCCGTTAAGCGTGTAATACACGGGTAAATTATTGAAAGCTGATTGCAGCCGAATTTCGCGTTTACCACCTACAAGTTTGTTGCTTGCCCGAATAATGCAGGTGCCTTGCAGTTTGTTTATATTAGAAGAGAAAGAATCGTAAGCTGCCAGCACTGTATCGAGCCACCATGAGCGGTTCTCTTTTTTCCAACACTCGGCAAAGAGCGATTTAAGTTGAAGCATGGTATCGGCTAATGCAGTTAACTCGTTTACGAAGGTTTTTTCTGTTCTGCCATTGTTGCCGGCAATGTATTCTTTCAGTTGTATGCCAAGCAGATTTTTGTTTGCCACTAAACGTGCATGGCGCAAAGCTAAGGGCAACAAATCGAATTCATTGGTTTTGTTGCCGAAGTGGATTTTAAGTTGATTGCACTCATTCATCAAACTATCAATACTGTTGCGTAGTTGCATATTATCGTGCTCATAATTTTGCGAGGTTAGCAAATCATCGGGTAACAAGGGGTGCCATATAGCGGCATCGGTAAGGCTGTTGTTTACGGCACCGTAATGCAAGCCCGAAATACCGAGCAGTAAAGCTGCAATGTCCTTATTGGTTTCATAATACAGCTTGTTGTAGCTGCGATTAAAAGCTGCTTGCCTTTCGCTTCGGTGTTGCTCACTTAGTTTTAATGGTTCATTGGCAGGAACATTCCATCCGCATTCGGCACCCCACACTAATGCATACCAATTGTTGCGAAACAGGTTGTTGCCGTTATCGTCCCATGTGGTATTGATAAATCCGCGTGCATGGTATTTACTTCCATCGCGCAGGTAGTTGTAGATGTTTGCCACTGCCCGCTGCAAATCGGGATAAGTGCGGCTCCAGCAGCTTACTCCGGGCGCTACCATTAAGTCAAATCCCTTGTTTGCTAACGGAACAATGTCGCTATCCATTTGCTCCATGGCAGCATAGCCCCACGAAACCAGAATAATATCCTTGGGCAACAATTTCAACACTTGCGGATGTTTGGCAGCAAAATCGCCCCATATCATTATTCGTTTTCCGTACGATTTCAGCAGCGCATGAATGCGGTTGATGTGGTAGGCATACACGCCTTCTACGCCCAGCGAATCAATCATGGCTTTTGCATTGCCGTTGCCGAGTGTTACCTCATCGCAGTTGATATGAAAATACGGACTGCTGTAAGCAGGCGCTATTTCGCTGAACACATCAGCAAGAAAACGGTACGTTTCTTCGTTAGCAGGAGAAAGTGTGTGTTCATTTTCTGCGAGTGTTTCGTAGCCTTTGGTTCTTAGTATATTTTTAAAATGCCCGAACGATTGAAAATTTCCAATCAGTTCAACATGATATTGTTTGGCATAGGCATCTAATTCGGCAATCTCTTCGGCAGTTATACCATCGGCAGGAGCAATACCCGGGTGCTTTTGCAACTTAAACACATGCTCAGTGTATAGTGTAAACGTATTTAGTTTATACGAAGCCAGCGTGCGAATCTGTTCTTTAAGAAAATCGAGCGTGGGAATTGGTCCGCGGCTGATGTCGTCCTGCCAGCCGCGCATGGGTATATCGGGGCGGTCATAAATAACAAGGCAGGGAATAGTGCTTGCGGCAGCATTGGCTTTTATGAGTTGAATGAGCGTTTGCACTCCGTAAAACAAGCCTGCGTTTTCGTTGGCGGCAATGCGAATGTGCGTGGGAGAAACTATGAGCACGTAGCCCTCGCTCTCCAATGCGAACGGCAATGAAAGGTTCTCGCGGTTAAGCATAGTTTGTAAACCGATGCTGTCGGTCTTTATCAGTTCAATGCGTTGGGTTGCATTTTTGTTTTCGGCAACATTGCTCCACTTTTGGCGGATGGCATCGCGCAGTAATTCGGCATAAAAGCTATGCGTATTGCTTGCGGTTACAGCGTAGATATTACTGAAACTGAACACTCCGCTTTTTAACGCTATTTGTTTGGGTTGAGGGATAAGAAACAACGAATGGGGCGGTGCTGCGTTAGCAACGCATAAACTCAATATGGTAATAATAGCGGAAAGCAATCTGTTCACAACTGCAAGGTAGGCAAAGCGGGAATATTTTGTGGATTGGGGTGCTAACTTCTATCTCTAATCTATTTCTATTTTTAAACTATGAACAAACTTGCAGGCATATTGCTGCTACTGTTGTATGGAGTGCCGTTGCTGGCGCAGGTAAGAGGGAGTACAATAACTAACACCACCCCCGCTGCTGCCGGCAAAACCTACGCGCTGGTTATTGGCATTTCGGATTATAAGGAGTTGCCCAAACTGCAATTTGCCGATGCCGATGCTTCGGCTTTTGCTTCGTATCTCAAACTATCACTTGCCGACACAAGCGGTGTTACGCTTATTACCAACACGGCTGCCAACAAGGTAAACGTGCTTTCGGCATTGGTAAGCATTAAAAAGAAAGCGACCAAAGGCGATAAGGTGTATATCTACTTTGCCGGGCATGGCGATATTGAAACGGAGATTTCGAACGGAGGGGTTTTGCTGCTGTACGATTCACCGAAAGAGAATTACTACCTCAACGCCAATGGCTTTTTGCATCAGGAAGATTTGAAGAACATAGTAAGCCAAATGAGCACAGCCGGAGCGCAGGTGTTTTTGATTACCGATGCCTGCCATTCGGGTTCGCTGAGCGGAGGCGAGCAGGGCGCGGGTAAAAGTTTGCTGGCTTTGAAAGATGCATGGAGCAACGAAACCAAAATTTTTTCGTGTCAGGCGAATGAACTTTCGCTGGAAGGAAAGCAATGGGGCAACGGGCGCGGTTTGTTTTCGTTTCATTTGGTGGAAGGCTTAACCGGACTTGCGGATGAAGAAGGCGATGCCGATGGCAAGGTTTCGTTATTCGAAATTCAAACGTATTTGCAAAAGTATGTGCGTAAGCAGGCGGCTCCCAACAAGCAAACGCCTTTTGCCGTAGGCAATCTCGATAACAACATAGCAGAGGTAAAGCCGCCACTGCTGGCTAAGTTGAAAGAAAGTAAAGCGGGCGATTACCCGCTGTTTGCATCGGCTGCCGGCAGGGGCGATGTGTTTGCTTTTACTGCCGATGCCAACTACAAAAGTTTTCAGCAGGCGGTAAACGAAAAGCGATTGATTGAGCCTGATAAAAACTCAGCCGCTTATTTCTACACTCAACTTGCAAAAACAATAAGCGATGCTGCGGCAAAAGATTTTTTGCAGCGCGAACTGATTGCCGCCTTGCTCAACCGCAGCTCGGAAATAATTGCCCCGCTGTTGCAGGGAGAGATGAGTTATACCTCGTCCACCACCATAGCAGTAGCCGTTAAAGAAGCCGCCAAAGCTATTGAACTGTTGGGCGATGACCATTACCTTGCTGCCAATTTTAAAGCGCGCAAACTTTTTCTGGAAGCGGTGCAGCTTACCCTTACCGATGAAAAGAACACTGCCAACATTAACAATGCCATTAAAAAGCTGAACGAATCGGTTAAGCTGGAAAAGTATGCCTACTATGCCTATTACCAGTTGGGGTATTTGTATAATCTGCAAAGCAATTCAGCCAAAGCGTTGGAGAACTACACGGTTTACCTTAGTTACTTACCCAAAGACCCCGAGGCGCTCAATAATGTGGGAGTGGCCTATTACAACAAAGCCGATTTTGCGAAAGCGGTTGAGTATTACGGAAAGTCGCTTGCGGTTAAGCCTACTGCTAAAGCCTACACTAACCGCGGCTTGGCAAATTTAAAGTTGGGTAAAGAAACCGAGGCAACAAAGGATTTTGAAGAGGCGATAAAACTGGATAAAACCGGAATTGCCAAGGTGTATTTTATGGTGGGCAAAAGCAATTACGAAGCAAAAAAGTTCGATGTAGCGCTCACTAACTTTACCAAGGCGCTGGAAGCAAACAAAAACCATGCACCCTCGCAGTATTATACCGCACTGGTTTGGCTGGCAAAGAAAGATACCGTTAAAGGCTTATTGTTTTTAGATAAAGCCATTGCCAGCGATGCCGCTTATGCCGAAGCCTACTACAAAAGGGGCGAAGTGCTGTTTGCCCAAGGCAAGTATCAGGCTGCCATTAACGATTTCGACAAAGCCATGCTTAACCCTAAGCTGTGGAACGGCTATTTGTATATCGGCAAAGCCTATTTGCAGTTAAAACAGTACGAAAAAGCCATTGATGCGCTCGAAAGCGCCCTGATGGCAGATAAGAATTTGGGCAAAGTGCTTTACCTTGTTTTAGCCAATGCCTACCGCGATGGATTAATGAAATACGAGCGTGCCAACGGCTATTACCAAAAGCATATTGAACTAAACCCTACCGATGCCACCGGCTATGCCGAGGCGGGCTATAATTTTACTTTGATGAAAAACTACACCGCTGCCGAGCAGCATTTAAAGAAAGCGGCAATGCTGGCGCCTTCGGATGTTACCGTTGCCAAATACACCGAACAGTTGAATGCTGCTAAAGGCAGATAGATTCTTTCCTAAACAACATGAGCAAACAAGTAACCGGCATAATGGGCGCCATGCCCGAAGAAATTGAAGGGTTGGTGGACTTAATGGCGAACGTAACCGAAGTAAACATTGGTATGCGTACCTATTACTCCGGCACACTAAACGGCAATAAAGTGGTGGTTGTTTTTTCGCGTTGGGGAAAAGTAGCAGCCGCTACTACGGTTACTACGCTGGTGCTGCACTTTGGCATTACCGAACTGTTGTTTACCGGAGTGGCAGGAGCGGTTGATGCCGGGTTGAACATTGGCGATGTGGTAGTGGCGCAGCGCTTGGTACAGCACGATATGGATGCCCGCCCTCTGCTGCCCCGGTTTGAAGTGCCTCTGTTGCAAAAAACCTATTTTGAAACCGATGAAGCCCTGCGGGCAAGAGCCGTAAAAGCCGTTGAATACCTGGTGGAAAGCCGCCACCTGCACCAACTAACCGAAAACCGCTTTCTGCAAAAGTTCGGTATTGAAAAGCCCGCGGTGTACACAGGCGACATAGCCAGTGGCGACCATTTCTTTTCCAACGCAGCGGCTAAGCACCGCCTGGTGGAAATGCTCCCCCATACGCTATGTGTGGAAATGGAAGGGGCAGCCGTGGCACAGGTGTGTTACGAGTACCGCATTCCCTTTGTGGTTATCCGCACCATATCCGATACGGCTGACGAGCACTCGCCCTTAGACTTTCCGCTTTTTGTGCGGCACATTGCCAGCCGGTACTCGGTGGCGGTTGTAAAGGCTATGGTTAGTTAACCGGGCTTTGCGGGTTTCGTTCCATACGGTTACCATGGCATTGTTAAGGCGTAGCCGCTCCGGTTGCAGCAACACTACACACAAAGCACGCCTACGCCCTCGCTCAGCGAACTTAAGCCGCTGGCGTTGCGCGCAAAAAAATAAAAGTAGTAGGTGGTAAGCGGTTTTAAGCCAATAAACTGTTTTTTGCGGCTCTTTCCTTCGTCAATAATAAGGTTGGGAGCATTGCCGGGTATAAACAGTTTGGTACTGTGCAGCCTTACGGTTTGGGGCAGGGGCGTTCCTTCGCTTACAATGCAGGTGTAATACTCGGCACCGGGGCTAATGTGGCATTCGGCAAGTATTTCGCCATCGTTGCCGCGTACCGCTTTTTAATTTGCGGAACGGCAGGCAAACCGGGCTTGGAGCGGGTGGTTTTGCGGGGCTTAAAACCACCTTCTATAATTACGTTTTCGTTACCCTGAGCCACGCGGTTTACATCGGCAGCTATTTCGTCTAAGGCGGCAAGCAGGTTGTGTTTCGCAATTTCGTAGTCGCCTTTCTGAAGCCGTCCCCCATTGGCAAAGGCAGCGTAACATTCAATATAGCTTTGTATAAGTTGCTCAAACTGCGCCACAGGTATTACATGCGTGGCAAATGGAGGATTGTTGGCATAATAGGTTAGCATAATGCCATGCGCAAATGTTTCCAGTTCGTGCACTTTTATGCGGTGGTAGTTAAAACTGCATTCGCTGTATGCCGTACCAATAAGGTTTTAGTTAGTTATTACTTGATTACAATAATAACAAGTTTGTTTTTAAAAATAACAGGTTTGTAAATTTTAAATTACTGTTGTAAATATAGAATACATACCTGATTTATTGTAAATTATACTTGTATTTATTAATAAATAGTCTGCAATAGTTTAAAATACACTTAATTTTTAAAAATCAGGCATGTTATTTTTTATTTTTTGCCTGTTACAATGTATTTCAAGTTAATTATGTAGTTAAATATGCGTGTAATTCATTATTACAGGTATGTTATTTAATTTTTAGGTTTGGTTTAATTTATAGCAGGTTTAACTTTGTAAATAACAGGCTTGTTTATATTGTATGATTTTAGTTTGGCATTGCAATTAGTCCGTTGCACAGCATTTCTGTTCAGGTTTATTCACGATATTTTTATTAAGGTAAAATAAGTATTAATAATTTACTGAAAAACAGTTAATTATTAAGCTATTATTGTGCTGATAATTTAAGCGGAAATACCGCCAAGCACAGAGGATAAACTGAGTAGAAAAACCTTTAAAACAAACCCACCTGCAGCCGTTAAACAGGCAAAGCCCAATCTTTAATTTGCAAAATGCACTCTTCAATCTTCAACGCCCTCACTCCACCTTCGGCTTCTTCATACTCAGCAACCTGCGCCACTTGCTTCGGTCGCGGTCGTTGTTGCGGATAGCATCGAGCCTATGTATTTCGCTCAGCAGTTCCTCCTGCACCTTTTGCTTTATCATTTCCTGTGTGGCTTCGTCATCAAACTGCTTTTTGTAGCGCTTGGTTGAAATGCGCTTGCCAAAACTGAAGTACAGTTTAACGGGGCGCGGAAAAATGGTATCGCCCACCCCGCGCACCACCGGGGGAATTAAATCGCCATTCTTAAACACACTTTTCGATACGCCTATAAATGTTAGAAATTTCCCGAAAGGTGTTTTCAGAAAATCGTTGGCATCCTGCACAATGGTAAAAGCCTCTTCGGCTCCAACGGCAGCCACCGGAATAATATCGTAACCGTGTTCGAGCGCCATACGCACAAAGCCCTTGCGGTCTTTCCACTTCAGTTCGTATTTCTCGCCCTTTTTGCGGCATATTTCGCGGGTGCCGCCCGGGTACACCACTATGCTGTCGCCCCGTTTCATCAGCGCATGGCAATTAGCGCGCGATGCTTCCACTACCCCCAGCCGCTCCTGTATCAAATCTTTCCAAACGGGAATCATAAAGTGGTTGCTGTCGGCAAGAGCGCGCAGCAAAATGCCTTTGCGTAAATACAACTCGGTGGCAAAGGGGTAGCCGTCTAACACTCCGAGCACATTGTGGTTGGTTACATACATGGCGGGCTTAGAAACATCCAATTCCTTTAAGCCGTAAAACTGAGGGGCAAAGTAAAATTTGAAAGGCGCCATAAACGTTCGTACAAAGGCTTTCGATGGCGGGTGAAAACTGAACTTGTCGTCAGCTTTGTGTGTTTTCTTTGGTACAGGCATGGTGGATAACAAATTTTGCCGCGCAAATGTAAGCGCTATTTTAGTTGTAAAAGTGAAGTGTGTTGAATTTCGTTAGTACGAACCGTAGCAAAGCGAAGGTGAAGCAATCTCCTAATTAAACAGGTGCATAAACTAACCACGTAACCCATGACCGATAAAACCATCTATCTTATTCCCGGAGTAGGCGCCAACGATAAAATATTCGGCAACCTCGATTTAACCGGCTACGATGTGGTGCACATCAAGTGGCCCAAGCATACCCGCAAAGAGAACATTCAGGCGTATGTAAAGAAACTGCTGCCGCAAATAAAAAAAGACACCCGCCCCATACTTATAGGCATGAGTTTCGGAGGTATTGTAGCCACCGAGTTAGCCAAACTCATTCACCCCGAAAAAACCATTCTTATATCTACCATTAAAACCTACCACGAGCGCCCCTTTAAAATCATGTTCATGAACTCGGTAAAGTTTCATCGCCTTATACCGGGCAAACTGGTTATCAATCTCCGCTTTTGGCTGCGCTATGTGCTGGGCAAACTAAACCGCCACGATTATGAACTGATTGAAGATATGATACAGGAAGTGGATATTGATTTCAACGAATGGGCGGTGGACCAGGTAATACATTGGAAAAACGAAGAAATACCCGATAACGTGGTACACATACACGGCACCCACGACTGGATTTTCCCCAAGCACTACATACAAGATTGCTATTGGATAAAAGGCGGCACCCACTTTATGGTAGTTAACCGCGCCAAAGAAATTAACCGCATACTCCGTAAAGAACTCTCCGAAAAAAAGTTTCGCATTGCGGCAACAAAAAACCTGCGTAAAGCCTCGTAGCCTTAACGGTTTACCACAAATGTTTTCGAAGCTATTTTGCCGTTGGTGCTTAGCACAGCGGCATACATGCCATTCGGCAAAGCACTTACATCCAACACTTCAGTAGTATCTAAAAGCGGCTTGCTTAAAACTACACGCCCGCTTACATCGGTAATGGTAAGTACCGAAGCCGGTGTTTCGGTTTCAACAACTACTATTTGTTGTGCAGGATTCGGATAAAGCTGAATGCTTCCGGTTCTGTCTGCATCATACAAACCCGAAGCCGATGATAAAGCCTCGGCATAAAAGCGAACAATGCCGCTTCCGCCACCCGAATAGCCCGTAAAAATTACCTTGTAATACAACCCCGCCTGCGTTTTTACAAAATACACCAGCGAATCCTGCACATCGTAAGCAAATGTTTGCATGTTAAACTCTTTCCAGTTCCAGCCTATGGTGTTTAAGCGGTTACTAAAACTATAGCCCGCGTAGTTGTTGCTGTTTACATTTACCCCTTCGGCTTTGGCAACCGAAGCATTTTTGTTTACCCAAACACCTGCCACAGGGTAAGCGGTATCGGGCTGCACATCGTTGGCGGCATATTTCAAAAACAACAAATCCCAGTTGGCGGCAAGCGGCTCTTTATCGTGCACGGCATTGGTAAGCAGGTTTAAATACACAAACTGCTTGCCCGCGTAATTCTTCTTGCTTATGTAAACCGTTTGCAGGTCGCTGTTGTCAATGTTGGCATACTTAATTTCAAAGGCGGTGTCCTTTACCAATTGCACCACCATAAACTTTTTCAACCCGCCATTGGGCAGTTGTATCAGGTAGAGCGAATCGCCCACCACATTATGCGAGCTGCTGTTGTAAACACCCCATCCGAAATCAAAAATGTTGCTGCTGCGGTTACTGTTTAGCGCCCCTTCGTCAATGGCAGTGTCCGAGTCGTGCAGCCGGGTCCATGCTTGCCAGCCGGTGGTGTCAACACTGTTAAACGAAGCTGCATCGGCATTCGGCACATAAATGGCGTTTACCCCGTTGGCTTCGTTAATGCGTATGGTAGTGCCACCAAGCGGAGCATTGGGGAATTGCGTGGCGCGCACGGTAATGGCTAAGTGCCAGTCGGTATTTGAAACCACCGTTTTATTGCCCGTGCTCAGTTGATAAAACACCATTTGGGTAGTTCCGGCACCTAACACTGCCGAATCGTTGGCGGTAACCGCCTGTGCATGAACAAATACTGATACAAAAAGAAACAGTGATAAAGAAAAGAGGCGCATGATGGTTTTATATTAAATTTGAACCGCAAATCTGCGGCATTCGGCACAAGCAGAAAAGCCTGAATTGTCATAGAAGTGTCATTTTTTAACCGGAGAGAAAAGGAAGTTTATGGTGAACAATAACCTGCCGCATACCGCCCGCACATGGGTTTACCAAAGCACCCGTAAGTTAACCATGCCCGAATCTATTATCGTTCGGGAAAAGATTAACGGCTTTGTGGAGCAATGGACATCGCACAAAATGGAGGTTACCGGCTGGGGCGATTTACTCTACGACCGCTTTGTAATTTTAATGGCCGATGAAGAGCAGGTACAACTGGGCGGTTGCTCTATTGATTCGTCCGTTCGGTTTGTAAAAACACTCGAAGCCGAACTGCAAACCAACTTTTTCGACCGTTGGAACATTGCCTACAAAAAAGGAAACGATGTATTAAGTGCAGGGCGCAGCGACTTTGCCCGCCTGTTGGAAACCGGAGAAATTACCGATGATACAATCGTGTTCAACAATTTGCTGCATACCAAAAAAGACTTGCTCGAAAACTGGCAGGTGCCTTACCGCGAAAGCTGGTTGAAAAATGTAGCGCTTACCAATACCCCTTTCAGTTCGCTTCTGTAATCGGCCGCCATTTGTCTTTTTCTTAAACTCTGTATTTCAACATGTTCCCTTCCGTAATGCTGCATCGCCATAAAACCGAAGCCATCAGGCGTTTTCATCCCTGGGTTTTTTCGGGGGCTGTTAAACGTGCCGATAAAGGCTTGCAGGCAGGCGATGTGGTAGAAATTTTTTCCGATGATGGCGCTTACCTCGGCACCGGGCATTACGGCACCGGTAGTGTTGCCGTTCGGGTGTTTTCGTTTGTGCGGGTAAATGATTTACAACAATTGTGGATTGATAAACTCCGCAGTGCTTATCAACTCCGCAAATCAGTTGGTTTAACCGATAGCGCCTTCACCAACACATACCGTTTGGTGTTTGGCGAAGGCGATGGACTGCCCGGAATGATAATTGACTGGTATAACGGCACTGCGGTACTGCAAGCGCACTCGGTAGGTATGCACCGGCAAGCAGCCGCTTTTGCAGAGGCATTAAAAGTAGTTTACGGCAATCAATTAAAAGCAGTTTACGATAAAAGCAGCGATGCGCTTTCAAAAGCCGAAGGCACCAATGCCGTTGCAGGCGAATATCTGTTTGGCAACCCCGAAACAGATGTTGTAAACGAGAACGGTCATGCTTTTAAAATTGATTGGATAGGCGGGCAAAAAACAGGGTTCTTTATTGACCAGCGCGATAACCGGCAACTGCTTTCTGTTTACTCTAAAGGCAAAAAAGTGTTGAACACATTTTGTTATTCGGGCGGCTTTTCGGTGTATGCCCTTAAAGCCGGAGCCGAACTGGTGCATTCGGTTGACAGTTCCGCCAAAGCCATTGAACTTACCAACCAAAACATTGCGCTCAATGCGCTCAATGAAAACAAACACCAATCGTTTACTGCCGATGTTTTCGACTTTCTGCGCGACTGCACCGAGGGTTACGACATAGTGGTATTAGACCCGCCTGCATTTGCCAAACATCAATCGGCAAGGCATACCGCCATTAAAGCCTACAAGCGCTTAAATCTGGCAGCATTAAACAAAATGAAAGCAGGAAGCCTTCTTTTTACCTTTTCCTGCTCGCAGGTTGTTAACTCCGAAATGTTTACCGGAGCCGTAGCATCAGCTGCCATCGAAAGCGGGCGCAAAATCAGCATCCTCCACCAACTAAGCCAACCTGCCGACCACCCCGTAAGCATTTACAACCGCGAAGCTCAGTACCTGAAAGGATTGGTATTGTATGTAGAGTAAAATAAGGCAGTATAACTGTGGAATCATCGGGTCGTTGCATCTCTATCCGTAAGAAATTGATTTTTTTCGCTTTGTTGCGGCAAGCGAATTGTGTTAAGTTTACGAGTATTATGCAGCGCATAGTTTTACTTCTGTTTATTATCGCATCACTTTGGGTTTCTGCTCAGGACCAGCGCGGAGCCGCAGTAAGCAATACACAGCCAACGGCTGTCGGCAATACTTACGCATTGGTAGTGGGCGTTTCAAAGTATAAAGAAGTTACACCCCTGCGTTTTGCCAACCGCGATGCCGAGGCGTTTGTTGATTTTCTGAAATCGAAATCAGGAGGCAATGTTCCTACCGACAATATAAAGGTGCTTACCGATGAAGAAGCCACCCGCTCTAACTTTTGGATGGAATACACCGACCTTAAAAAGCGCATAAAGGAAGGCGATATGTTTTATGTGTACTTTGCCGGGCATGGCGATATTGAACAGGACATTTCGGAAGGCGACCCTTTGTTACTGCTCTCCAAATCGTATAAGCAAAACTACATTGCCGGGGGCGAGTACATTTCGCTGTCCGATTTGAGCCGGTACCTCGGGGCTATTTCAAAAAAGGGAATTACCGTAGTGTTTATTGCCGATGCCTGCCACAGCGGTGCCATGCTTAGCGGTGGTAACAGCGGGCGCGAAACAACCGTAGTGGCGTTGCAACAAAGCTGGGGCAACGAAATAAAATTTCTTTCGTGCCAGCCAACCGAAGTGTCCGAAGAGAGCGATAAGTGGGGCGGTGGCAGAGGAATTTTTTCGTATGTGCTCGAGGAAGGTTTAAAAGGATTAGCCGATACCAATAACGACAGTATTGTAAGCGTTGGAGAAATAAAGCGCTACCTGGAAAATGAAGTGCCGCGCCAAACGGGCGATGCACAAAACCCCGATATACGAGGCGACTTGAAAAGACGGCTCGCCAAAGTAGATGTACCGACCTTACTGGCTTTGCGCGAATCGAAAAAACAATCGCTGCCCGAAATGATTGCCATGAACACCGGGCGCTCTGCCGAAGATAACCTGCTGGCAAATGCTTCGCCCGCAGTCAAAGATTACTATACCAAGTTTAAAGCCGCTTTAGATAAAGGCGAACTGCTGAAATCGTCCGGTTATTCGGCATGGGATATGTTTTTGAAGTTGAACACTTCCGATGCACCTGCCGAACTTATCCGCATTGTGAAACGAAACTTTGTGTCTGCCTTGCAGGATGGCGCCATGCTGTTTATTCAAAATCAGTTGAGCGGTAAAAAAGATGTGGACGATTTCAACGAAAAAGTGGTAAACGAGCAAATGGAAAAATGGCACGATGGTATTCGCAATCTCGAAAAGGCAATTGAAATTTTAGGCGAAGACCATTACTTAACTCCCTCTTACAAAGCACGAAAACTCTATTTGGAAGCATACATCCTTTATTTTAAAATAACCACCTATACACGCGAATACACTACTGAAAATCTGAAAGCCTGTATTGCCAAACTCGATTCGGCTGTTTTGCTGGAAGAGAACGCCAGCTATGCATATTACCTTTTGGGCGATGTATATTCCTATAGCGGCAAGTCGCAAAAAGCATGGGAAAGTTACGAGGAGTATTTGAAGCTGAACCCGAAAGATGGCTTTGCTTTTGTAAACCTTGCCGTACTGGCAAGGCGCGATGGATTACGCCAAAAGGCAGATAGTTTAACTGCCGTAGCATTACGCGTTGGTTCTAACCATACCGATGAGTTGTTGGATTACGTTGCCGGTTATTACTACAACTTTAATAACATGGACAGCGCAGTAAAATATTTTGAAAAGGCGCTGGAAGTAAACCCGAATTTAAATAGCTCGCACCTGAACTTGGGCGTTATTTATAAGAAGGCTAAAAATTATGACAAGGCATTGTATCACTATACCAAAGTGGTGGAAACCGACTCTACTTATGCCTGGGCATACAACAACATTGCCAATGTACACAGTGCAAAAGGCGATATACAAAAAGCACTCCCGCTGTACGAAAAAGCCATACAGTTAGACTCCGGCTACCATGTAGCTATGACAAACTACGCGATTCAGTTGGATGAGTTGGATAGGGAAGATGAAGCATACAAGTTATATCATCGGTCAAAATCAATTGAGCCGTACTACAAAAACAATTACTACGGCATTGGTAAAATTCTTTACAACCGCCAGCAGTACGATTCGGCTATCATGTATTTTTATTATTGTGTGCAGTTAGATACAGCTTATTCATACGCTTATTACTGGCTGGCAAAAACGTATGCCAAAACCAACGAAATTGACGATGCCATTTACTACTACAAGCAGTCGGCATTGCATGATACTACTTATGCGGAACCCTACAATGCCATAGGTAACATCTATTACAATAAAGCCGATTACCCCAACGCTTTACTATACTACAGTATGGCAATTTTACGCGATACCACCGAAGCTATTTATTGGTGTAATCTCGGTAAAGCGTATCAGTATTCCGACAGTACGGAATTGGCTTTGAAGATATTCAGAAACAAAGCACTTAAGCTGGATTCGTGCCAGTCAACGGCATTTATACAAATCGGCAACATATTGTATGCCGAAAAGCAATACGACTCTGCTGCTTACTATTACAACAACGCCATTCGTTGCGATAGCACTTCTTCTACTGCGCGGTACAACCTTGGTTTGATTTGCGAAAAGAAAGACGACTACAAAAAAGCCATAGAGTATTACAAGATTTCCTACAAGTACGATACTACGTACAATAAAGCCTTATCTGCCATTGGCGATGCCTATTCAACATTAGAAATGCCCGATAGCATGATTTACTATTATGAATGGTTTTTACGGAAGGACACTGCTTACAACTACGACATGCTTTATTCGCTTGCTTATAAGTATTACATGAAACACGATTCCGTAAATGCATTGCGCTACTTCTATACTATTTTACAGCGGAAAGATGACGGTATTTCGAATTATCTGGTTGGCGCCATACATCAAACCGGAGGAAATTTTAAAGAAGCAAAGAAGTGGTATAAGGAAGCGGAACGAGATAGTCTTTACCTGAAGTATATTTATACGCAGTACGCTGAAATGGCTGAAGCGGATAGTAACTATGATCAGGCAATAGCTTACCACAAAATGGTGTTGGATATGGATTCGGACAATATTTATGCCTTAAACCGAACCGGCTATATTTTGGGCTATCACTTAAAAAAATCAGCCGAAGGAAGGGTTTATATTGAAAAAGCAATGGCTTTGGATACCGCCAACAAAAACCAAAGCTACACCTACATGGCAAGCAATTATTTTACCGCAGGCGATACGGCTACTTCGCTTGAATGGTATTTTAAAGCCATTGAAAAAAATCCGGACGATTTGCAGGCTATTTACAACATAGGTTGCGTGTATTCCTTGCAAGGAAATCTGAAAGATGCTCTCAAGTATCTGGAAATAAGTTTCGAAAAAGGGTACGACAACTTTAAGCACATTGATGCCGACCCCGACCTTGACAACATAAGGCAGAGTAAGGAATTTAAAGCCCTTATTGCCAAATACAAAGCGAAGAAAAAATCGAAGGGATAACCAGCGGGTTGTAAAATATTCCTTGCGAATAAGAGTGGTTTGCCATTCTTTGATTTTGCATCTCCTAAGCTCCAATAATTTATAATTCTATTTTAGCCCCATCGCATTTTAAAGGCAATGAAAGACTACATAGAAAAACTCAACTCAAAGAAAGCACAGGCACAACTTGGCGGAGGACAAAAGCGTATTGACGACCAACACAAAAAAGGAAAACTAACTGCCCGCGAGCGTATTGATTTGTTGCTTGATGCCGGAAGTTTTGAAGAAATAGGCATGTTGGTAGAACACCGCGGTCGCGACTTTGGTATTGACAAAGAAATTTACCCGGGCGATGGCGTAGTAACGGGCTATGGCACCATCAACGGACGCTTGGTGTATGTTTTTTCGCAGGATTTTACCGTGTTTGGCGGCTCGCTATCCGAAACCCATGCCGAAAAAATTTGCAAGGTAATGGACCTTGCCATGAAAAACGGTGCGCCTGTTATCGGGTTGAACGATTCGGGTGGTGCGCGCATACAGGAAGGCGTGGTTTCGCTGGGCGGCTATGCCGATATTTTTTATCGCAACACGGTAGCATCGGGTGTGGTTCCGCAAATATCTGCCATTATGGGTCCATGTGCCGGTGGTGCAGTTTACTCCCCCGCTATTACCGATTTTATTATGATGGTAGAGCACACTTCGTACATGTTCGTTACAGGCCCGAACGTGGTAAAAACAGTAACCCACGAAGATGTAAGCAGCGAAGAACTCGGAGGTGCACAGGCACATGCTTCTAAAAGCGGAGTTACGCATTTTACCTATGCGAACGATGTGGAGTGCATTAACGGCATTAAAAAACTACTGAGCTACATTCCGCAAAACTGCGATGAGCAGGCGCCTGTGTACGACTATGAAGGCAGCGATGAAACACGCGCAAAACTCAATACTGTTATTCCCGCTAACCCCAACCAACCGTACGACATTCGGGAGGTTATTACTGAAGTGGTTGATGCCGATTCGTTTTTTGAAGTGCATAAAGATTATGCCGAAAATATTGTAGTAGGCTTTGCACGCATTGGCGGACGAAGCATTGGCGTAGTAGCTAACCAACCTGCAGTTTTAGCAGGTGTGTTAGATATTAACTCCAGTAAAAAAGGGGCGCGCTTTGTGCGCTTTTGCGATTGCTTCAATGTGCCCCTGCTTACCTTGGTAGATGTGCCCGGCTTTTTGCCCGGCACCGACCAGGAATGGCACGGCATTATTACCAACGGAGCGAAATTGCTGTATGCTTTCAGCGAAGCCACTGTTCCTAAAATTACGGTTATAGTTCGCAAGGCGTACGGAGGCGCTTACGATGTAATGAACAGCAAGCATATTGGTGCCGATATGAATTACGCATGGCCCAATGCCGAAATTGCCGTAGTAGGCGCTAAAGGCGCAGCTGAAATTATTTTCAAAAAAGAAATTGCCGCTGCCGAAAATCCCGATGCAAAGCTGAAGGAAGTAATGGAGAGCTATGCTACCAACTTTGCCCATCCGTACAAGGCAGCTGCCCGTGGCTTTGTAGATGAAGTAATTGAGCCTTCGCAAACACGCGCCAAACTTATCCGCGCGTTTCGAATGGCAGAAAACAAGGCGGTTAAACTGCCAAGAAAGAAGCACGGAAACATTCCGCTGTAATGTAAGCTACCTTCTGCCCGCAACATTTTCTAATTGGTTGTCATAGTCGGCAATCTGGTTACTCCAATCATACTTCGCTGCATATTGCTGTGTATTCATTACCCGCAGATAGCCAACATCCCAAATTCTGCGGTGCAGTTTGTTTACAAAATCTTCTTCTTCATAAAAGTAGGTGGCATGAAACTGCTCGGGTAAATGTTCGGGGTAAGCCAGGCGCTTAGGTAAAAACGGAATGGCATTGCAATACATGGCTTCAACCACACTTGCACCAAAAAAATCCTGTACCGAAGTAACGGGCAGCAAATCTGCTATCCAAAGCCAACGGCAGTATTCTTCGAACGACTCGGCATAACCAAAGTGTAAAATTTTATCGGCTAATCGGGTTTGGGCTTCGTCAAACACCGGAGGATAACGTTCATATTTTTCTCCCAATACCACCAAATTGAATTCTATTCCTCTGTCGGAAATTTCAAAAAGCGCGTTAAAAAATGCATCCGGATTTTTATCGTATTCCCAACGGTGATTCCAAAGCACTACACATCGCTGCGGCTTTTCGATTTTTGCGGGCTTATGTTCCTCCAACTTTTTCAGATTTAACCCAAGAGGAAGAACAGAAGACTTTTTGCGAATTTGTTTAACGGTTTCTGTATTCTGATAATCGGGGAAAGAAGTAAGAAAACGAGGCAACTCATTCAAGAAAGCATTGGCATGATACTGCGAGTTAAAAAACACGGCATCGGCAGCCAACGCACTTGTGTAATTGATAAATGCGTAATGATTATCGCGTTTCAGCCTTACATCTTCATCGGTTGGCGACCAAGGGTAATTCAACTGGTTTTCGTGGAAATAAACAGCTACAGGAATGCCGCTTGTTTTTGCTCTTGTTAATGAAAGAAAAACATTCACATCCAGCATATCGGTTGCTAAAACCAAATCAGGAACAAACGAACTTTCCATGAATTGCTTAGCCAACGTAACGGCTGCTCCGTGCATGCGCCATTTCCAGTGGTAGCCGGGCAAAGAAAGAATTTCAACTTCGTGGCGGCTAAACTGCTTAAACTCTTCCGCCCATTTTTTGTGCGAACCGCTAAAGAACGGTTCTACCAACAGAATACGCATACGTCTATCGGTCAAATTCTAACCGCTCGCCTTTAATGCTTTCGTCAAAGCTGCCTTTGTTGTAAGCAAGGTGTCCGTTTACAAAGGTTTTTAATACCTCGCCTTTAAAGGTGTAACCCTCAAACGGACTCCATCCGCATTTGTATAATAAGTTTTGTGGTGTAACCTGCCACTCTTTATTTGTATCTGCAAGTACGGCATCGGCAAAGTAACCTTCGCGCAGGTAGCCTCTGCTCTTCACTTCAAAGCATTCAGCAGGAGCATGGCACATTTTTTCAACTATCCTTTCCAGCGAAATTTTACCTTGATGATAAAAAGTTAACATAACATTAAGTGTATGTTGCACTAAAGGCAAACCCGAAGGAGCTTTTAAGTAACTATTGCTCTTTTCTTCAATGGTATGCGGGGCATGGTCGGTGGCAATAATATCAATCCGGTTATCCAGCAACGCTTCGAAAAGCGCCTGCTTGTGGTGCGCCTCCTTAATGGCGGGGTTGCATTTAATGCGGCTGCCAAGGCGCTCGTAATCGCGTTTATCAAACCAAAGATGATGCACGCAAACTTCGTTGGTAATGCGCTTGTCTTCTAAAGGAATTTGGTTGGTAAACAAACTCAGTTCATCGGCAGTAGAAATATGTAAAATGTGCAGGCGCGAGTTATATTTCTTTGCCAGCGATACAGCATACGATGATGAATTAAGGCATACGGTTTCATTGCGTATTTCGGCATGGCATTCAAAGGGAATATTCTCTCCGTATTTTGCCATGTATTCTTCGGTGCGTTGCTTTACCAGTTTATCATCTTCGCAGTGTGTGGCAATAAGTATGTCATTGCGCTCGCGGAATATTTTTTCTAAAGTATCGGGGTCATCCACCAACATATCACCGGTAGAAGAACCCATAAAAATTTTGATGCCGCATACGCGGTTGCGCTCTACCTTCATCAGCTCATCAAAGTTGCTGTGCCCCGTGCCCATGTAAAAAGAGAAATTAGCCAAAGAAGTGCGGGCGGCAATGTTGTATTTCTCTTCCAGCAACTCAATGGTTAAGGTAAGCGGGTTTACGTTGGGCATTTCCATATAGGAGGTTACCCCGCCTGCCACTGCGGCTTTTGCTTCGGTGTAAATAGTTGCCTTGTGCGTAAGTCCCGGCTCGCGAAAGTGAACCTGATCGTCAATAATGCCCGGCAACAATTGCAGACCTTCGGCATCAATTTCCGTTACTTTAAATTTTACATCAAAGGCAGCATCAATCCGCTCAATGTATTTGCCGCGTATCAGTAAATCGGCTGCGGTTATCTTGCCGTCTGTAACAATCTGTGCGTTCTTAATAAGATAATCTCCCATGCTATATGTACTATATCAGGCGGTGAAAATAAGGAATGGACTGTGGGTGGGGAGAAGAAAAAACAAAAGATAAAACTTCTTGGTTTGCGGGAAACCACACTCCCAAACAAGATGCCAACAATCTCCCTGCATACTTACTCAAACTTCTTATTTTTCGCCCGTGAACAACAACCAGCGTAAGGAACATATCGAGGAGGTAAAAAACATCTTTTCGGCTTATTTAGAGCAGAAGGACCTCCGCAGAACAACCGAGCGGTTTATTATACTGGAGGAAATATACCTGCGCGATGACCATTTTGAAGCAGAAAGCCTCTATGAACACCTCATAAAACGGAAATACAACGTTAGCCGTGCCACCGTGTATAATACGCTTGATTTATTAGTCGCCTGCGATTTGGTAAAAAAGCATCAGTTTGGTAAAAATCAGGCGCAGTACGAAAAAAGCTACGGTTATAAACAACATGACCATATTATTTGTGTAGATTGTAAAAAAGTAGTTGAATTTTGCGACCCTAGAATTCAGCAAATCAAATCCATGATGGGCGATTTGCTGAATTTTAAAATAACACATCATTCATTAAATATGTACGGCATTTGCGGCAACTGCCAAAAGAAGCGCGAAGTAGAGGCTGCTAAAAAAGAAGTTGATAAACAAACCACATAAACAATAAGTATGCAAAGCGAAATCAAAGACGGAGTTTTAGTAATTACCATTGCCGGAAATTTATTGGGCGAGCACAGCAATGCCCCGGTAATGGAACTTATTACCCAAAATTTAGAGGCAGGCAATAAAAAAGTTGTTTTCAATTTGGGCGAAATGAAGTTTATAAACAGTACCGGCTTGGGAATGCTTATGTCGGCATTAACCAAAACAAGGAATGCAGGCGGTGAGTTGTGCCTGTGCAGTCTGCCCGACCAAATGAAAAAGCTGCTGCAAATGACAAAGCTCGAAAGCATTTTTCCGGTATATGCCGATGAGCCGACAGCCATTTCTACCCTTAACTCAAAGTAGAACCGATTAAAGTTGAACCATCAGCCCTGTCGGTGATTCTTAAAATCGCAGACAGGGTTTTAAAATTTATACCATGCACGTTGACATACTCTTAGGGCTTCAGTGGGGCGATGAAGGCAAAGGAAAAATTATAGATTACTTAGCTCCGCAGTACGATATTATTGCCCGCTTTCAGGGTGGTCCGAATGCCGGACATACACTTGTTATAAACGGAGAAAAAACAGTGTTGCACACGGTGCCTTCCGGTATTTTGCAGGATAGACCCCTAAATGTTATCGGCAACGGAGTAGTAATTGACCCGGTAACGCTTAAAAAGGAAATAGAAAACATTACTTCTAAAGGAATTGATGTAAATAAGAAACTGTTTATTTCCAAAAAGGCGCATCTTATTCTTCCCACCCATAAAATTTTAGATGCTGCCAGCGAAGCCGCTAAAGGACAAGAGAAAATAGGCTCTACTCTACGAGGAATTTCGCCAACCTACATGGATAAAACCGGCAGAAACGGGTTACGTATAGGCGATGTAGTTTCTCCTTCTTTTAATAGTATTTACCAGCGCATAAAGGAAAAACATTTACACCTGCTTAAAATTTACGATTACGAATTTTCGCTGGAAGAAATCGAAAACGTATGGTTAGAATCCATAGAGTTTCTCAAATCGCTGAACCTTATTGATTCGGAATATTTTCTCAATAACGAATTGGCAAAAGGGAAAACCATATTGGCAGAAGGTGCACAGGGCACTATGCTCGATATTGATTTCGGTACCTACCCGTTTGTTACATCGTCTAACACTATTACCAGCGGTGCATGCAATGGCTTGGGGATAGCGCCCACCAAAGTGAAGGAAGTAATTGGTATTGCGAAAGCATACTGCACTCGTGTAGGCAGCGGTCCATTCCCTACCGAACTGCTCAATGAAACCGGTGAGCTAATCCGCAAAATAGGAGGTGAGTTTGGTGCTACTACCGGACGCCCGCGCAGATGCGGATGGATTGACCTGCCTGCATTAAAGTACGCCATTATGATTAACGGTGTTACTCAAATTGCGATGACAAAAGCCGATGTGCTCAACGATTTTGAAACTATTGAAGCCTGCACCGACTACAGTATAAACAACACTGTTACCCGCGAAATTCCTTACGATTTGGCGAATACAGTTATTAACCCCGTTTACCACAAACTATGCGGATGGAAAACCGACCTTCGCAAGTTTTCAAACTACGATGACCTTCCTGAAACTTTCCTCGGCTATCTGAGTTTTGTTGAAGAGTACTTAGCCACCGAAGTAACTATGATTTCTACCGGACCTGAAAGGGAGCGGTTAGTTTTTAAGAAAGAATTACAGGTAGTATAATACTTACTGTAGATTTGCTATCTTATTGAAAGACTTGTGCCGGAGTAAAATGTATGGATTCCGCTATTTCGTTGACATCATATTTTCTTACCTTGCGTAACAACTTTACAAGTTTGTATGATAGAAATATACATACTCCTTGCAATTGCCTGTGTTCTGCTTGTATATGGCGTGTTTTTTAAACGCAATACCGATAAGTTAGACAACTACGGCAATCCGGTTTATCGAAAGAACAAGTAGTTGCATACTATTCTTACTGCATGCACAAAACTTAATGTGCAGCAATTCGTCTTTTAGTTACTATGCCGCCTACATTCTCCTATATTTAGCGCATGAGTAAAAAGAAAGACAAGAAAAAAAAGCATAAAAAATCTAAGGAGAAGCAAGCCCCAACCGAAGCGGCAGCCCATGTTTTGAGTGTAATTAAGGCAATGGGAAAAGATGCAGGGCTAAAAAAACTATTCCCGAAGCTGCTAAAAAAGCTCACGCAAGAAGATATCATTCTTTCGCTCAATCAACTTGACCATGAAGGCAAAATACGCATTGAGCAAAAGGGGAAAATTACACTACTGGAAAAGCCGCAGCAGTCCGAAAGGAAACAAAGCAGAGTCAGCAGCGGTACGCATTCCGATTTTGTTTTCGGCACTGCCGATATTGCAAAAGGCGGATTTGGCTTTGTAAGTGTGGAAGGATGGGAGCGGGATATTTTTATTCCGCAGCGCGGGGTGCGTAACGCCATGCAAGGCGATGAAGTGAAAGTACGGATTACCGCACGTGGACGCAGACCTGAAGGTGAAATTGTAGAGATAATAAAGCGCTCGCAGGACAGTTTTACCGGGCGAATTGAAGTGCTGGAGAAGTTTGCCTTTTTTATTGCCGATGAAAAGAAACTCAAAACCGATGTATTTGTGCCGCTCACCGCACTTAACGGAGCTACTA
Source organism: Chitinophagales bacterium (assembly GCA_026129525.1). Classification (GTDB taxonomy): domain Bacteria; phylum Bacteroidota; class Bacteroidia; order Chitinophagales; family LD1; genus Bog-950. The sequence continues at coordinate 148,505 of JAHCHW010000009.1, forward strand.
CCGACCAGCGTGTAATAGTGCGTATTACAGACTGGAGGACAGGCAACAAAAATCCCTTAGGCGAAGTGGTGGAGGTGCTTACCAACGAAGTTTCATCGGACTACGATATGAAACTAATTCTCATTCAAAACGGATTCAGTATTGATTTTCCGCACGAAGTTTACCGCGAATTGGAAAAGTATGGCGAGCAGGTAACCGAAGCGCAGGCAAAAGGAAGGCTGGACATGCGCGATGTGCTCACCTTTACCATTGACCCCGAAGACGCCAAAGATTTTGACGATGCCATATCCGTACGAAAAATTGAAAACGGGAATTGGGAAATAGGCGTACATATAGCGGATGTATCGTACTTTGTGCGCGAAGGCACTGCGCTCGATAAAGAGGCTGAAAAACGTGCAACTTCTGTTTACCTGCCCGACCGCGTTTGCCCTATGTTGCCCGAAAAACTATCGAACGTGCTGTGTTCGCTGCGCCCGGGCGAGGATAAACTCACCTTTTCAACCTTATTTGAATTTGATGAGAAGTATAGCATTAAGCATGTGCAAATTGCGCGCACTATCATTCACTCTAACAGAAGGTTTACCTACGAAGAAGCCCAACAGGTAATTGAAACCCGCCAGGGCGACTACGCGGAAGAGATTCTACTCTTGAATAGCATAGCACAAAAACTCCGCGAAAAAAGATTTAAGAAAGGTGCTATTGCCTTCGAAAAAGAGGAAGTGCGCTTTAAACTCGATGAAAAGGGAAAGCCTACCGGAATAGTTTTGAAAGTACGTAAAGATGCTCACCTGTTGGTAGAAGATTTTATGCTGCTGGCTAATGAAACAGTGGCTAAGTATGGTTCTCGTCCTGTAAAAGGGAAAAATCCTCTTCCGTTTGTGTACCGCATTCACGACCAACCCGATCCTGCTAAACTGGAGCAGTTTTCAGCAGTAGCATCTCGCTTTGGTTACAACATAAAGTTCGATTCCGAAAAACATGTGGCGGAAACCTTCAACACTATTTTAAAGAAAGTAGAAGGTCGGCCCGAAAAGCATGTAATAGAAACACTCGCCATTCGCAGTATGGCAAAAGCTGCTTACACCACTGCTAACATTGGGCACTATGGGTTGGCAATGGAGCATTACACGCATTTCACTTCGCCCATTCGCAGATACCCTGATGTGTTAGTGCACCGACTGCTTAATGCGCTGCTTACCGGAAGCGATAAAATAATTGATAAAGAAGAATTGGAGGCGCGGTGTAAAAATTCATCGCTTATGGAGCGCAAGGCAATGGATGCCGAGCGCGAAGCTGTTAAATACAAACAGATTGAATTTCTGCACGATAAAATAGGAGAGGAGTTTGACGGCATTATAAGCGGAGTAATTGCCAAAGGCGTTTTTGTAGAGATGATTGAAAACAAATGCGAAGGCATGGTGAGTATAGAAATGCTGGGCGATGAAGATTTTACGTACGATGAAAAAATGATTCGCCTTACCGGAACCCGCAGCCGAAAACGTTACGAACTTGGCGACACCATTCGCGTAAAAATTCTCTCCGCTGATATACAGCTCCGAAGAATTGATTTAGGTTTGGCAAAACAGATAAAACTTCCGAAGTAATGATTATCAATGCCACCATTCAGGTTGTTCCGCTTACAGATATTGAAACAGCTTTGGGAATGATTGACGAAGTAATCGCCCTCATTCAACAGTCGGGAATAAGTTACACTGTAGGCGCTTTTGAAACTACGCTGGAAGGCGAATATGAAGAGGTACAGCAACTGCTCAAAAAAATTGAAGACACTTGCTACAATCAAAAGGAACTTCAGTTTTTACTCTACACCAAACTGCATATCTGCGGAAGTAAGGATATAACAGTGCAGTCAAAAACTGCTAAGTTTTACGAGCCGCCTGTTAAATAGACGTGTCTCATTTCTCAATTTTATTTTCTTTATCGCCTAAAATTAGGTCTCATGCAAAAACAAATTTCTCTCTTTCTCACAGCTATTGCCGCAACAGCATTGCTTTCGTTTACCGCATACCATACCGAAAACTTTTCTGTTGATGTAAATGCCTCATCGGTTAAGTGGCTGGGCAAAAAAGTTACCGGACAACACGAAGGAAACGTAAAACTCAAAAGCGGCACCTTGGTTATGAACCACGGCACACCCGTTTCCGGCTCCTTTGAATTGGATATGACCTCCATAACCTGCACCGATATTACCGACCCGAAAAAGAATCAGGACTTGGTTGGGCATCTTAAAAACGATGACTTTTTCAGCGTAGATAAATTTCCTGTAGCAACACTTACCGTATCGCGTATTACAGCTATACAAAACCCTAAAGCCGGAGATAGCAATTACGAGTTATGGGGCAACCTAACCATTAAAGGAATTACGCAACAGGTGCAGTTTCCTGCCCGTTTCGAAGCTACTCATGCATCGGTTAAGGCTTCGGCAAAAATTACTATTGACCGCACTAAATGGAATATCAGTTACAAATCGGGTACTGTTTTTCCTGAATTGGTTGATAAGGCAATTGCCGACAATATAGAGTTTGAAGTAAGCATAACTGCTATAGGCGGACATTGATGTTTACTTTATAATCACTACTCGCTTAGTTACGCTTTCACTCCCTGTTTGTATTCTTGCATAATATACTCCTTGGGGTACGGTTAAATTAACTGTGTGTTGTTGCTCATGGTCGGCAATCACGCTTTTGGTGTAAACAACTTTGCCGCCCATATCAAATATTTCAATCAATACATTGTTTTGAGGTGAAGTAACCCACAACAAAAACTTTCCGTTGTTAGGGTTCGGATAAACCTGAATGATAGCTTCGTTCAATAAACTGTTGCTGCTTGTAGGTTCATACGCAACAGTAGCCATGCCTGTTGCAATGCCGCTGCCTGCATCTGTAACAGTTACAAAATAATTCCCTGTGCAAAGACCTGTTGCTGTTTCGGTGGTTTGCACCGGAATGGAACTCCATGTGTAATTGTATGGTAAAGTTCCTCCGCTTGCCGTGGCGGTTACTGTTCCATCGCAGTTGCCGACAGTGGCATTGGTAGAAGAAGTAGTTACAATCAGGTTTCCTCCGGTTTGTGTTACGGTAGCGCTTGCAGTAACCGTGTTGCCTGCATTATCGGTAACGGTAACGGTGTAAGTTCCTGCACACAGTCCTGTTGCGGTTTGTGTAGTTTGAGCAGGATTGGTGTTCCATGCGTATGAATACGGAGTAGTTCCGCCTGTTGCATTGGCGGTAGTTGTTCCGTTGCAGTTTCCGCCTGTTGCATTAGTGGAGGTTGCCGATACTGAAAGCGCAGTTCCGGTTTGTGTTACGGTAGCGCTTGCAGTAGCCGTGTTGCCTGCATTATCGGTAACGGTAACGGTGTAAGTTCCCGCACACAGTCCTGTTGCGGTTTGTGTAGTTTGAGCAGGATTGGTGTTCCATGCGTATGAATACGGTGTTGTTCCGCCTGTTGCATTGGCGGTAGTTGTTCCGTTGCAGTTTCCGCCTGTTGCATTAGTGGAGGTTGCCGAAACCGAAAGGGGAGGAGTGGTGTTTCCCACAGTAACATACAAATCAATTGGCCCCACTTTGCAGTTGTTCGATTTTGTTTCTACTACGGTTACATTCCCGCTGCTGCTGCCCCAGTTAACCGTAATACTGTTGCTGCCTTGTCCGCTGGCAATTGTTGCACCCGAAGGAACTGTCCATGCAAAGGTAGAGCCGGTTGTGTTGGGCACTGAATATGTTACTCCCTGTTGGCTGGTGTTTACGGTAATTAAACCGGTAATACTGTAGGGTGGTTGAAGGATGCCGAAAAAGTAAGCCGACCAGAAAGAAGAATACAGGTTCACATCAATAGCATACGAAGCAGTGGTGCCGCCTTGCTGATAGCAACTGCCCGGGTCAACCGCAATGCCGTGCCCCATGCCGTTAATGGAATAGTATTCCACTACTACTTTGCCGCTGTTGTTTTTGTACTGCTTCAACTCAACCGATGAGTTGCCGTTAAAAGCAGAATTAGTGTAATCAGCGGTTTGGTCGGTGCCATGCAAGTTGGTGAATTGTTTTACCAATTCTGTTGCATTGTTTTTGTTGATGGTGTTATCGTTCGTTCCGTGAAAAATCGCCAGCCTCGGATACGTGCCGGTAAAACCCGGAAACTGTGCACGCACTAAATCGCCCCACTCGGCAGGAGTTTTGCTTACCAAGCCTAACGCTGCCGTATAAACTCCGGTTGAACTGGTAGCTACCTTATACGGAAGCCCTGCCATTTCAGCCCCTGCGGCAAATACATCGGGGTACGCAGCCAGCATTACCACCGTCATAGCTCCGCCTGCCGATAAACCTGTTGCAAAAACGCGGGAACTATCAATACTGTAGTTGGCTTTCATGTAATCGGTAACTTGTTTAATTGATAAGCCCTCGCCTTGGTTGCGGTTGTGGTCGCCCGGTTCCCAATAGTTAAAACACGAGGAAGAATTGTTCGATGATTTCTGCCCTATGTGCGCCACATAAAACTTGTGTGTTTCTGCCAAGGTGTTCCATGCCGTTTCGGTTGAATAACTCGAAGCGCTTTGGGTGCAGCCGTGCATCACTACCACCAACGGGGCGTTAGACGGCATGTTCGATGGCACATACTTCCATGCATTTACATCTCCGGGGTTACTGCCAAAGTTAGTAATGGCAGTACCTTGCGAAAACACATTTACCGGTAACAGCACGCTGTAAACAACTACTGCTAATACAGTTGTAAAACCGGATGGTTTGAGGTAAGGGTATAACATCATGTTGGGTTTATGGTGTGTTGTTAAAAACTTGCCGGTGCTATTGAACTATCCACAAAACGCTGTAAGAAAATGAAAGCTCCCTAATCAATAGCCGTTCCGAATTTATAATAATCGGGGGAATGGCAGAAATGAGGTGCAATAACTCATCTGTTGACGAAAAAAATCACCATCCTGTTCATCGTTTTTATTTGGTTGTCCGTCTCCTTCGGAGTCGAACCTTCTTAGGTTGGAGGGTTCATTTATTGGCAGGAAACCTAATGTGCTGCTAATGCTCGCTTACTTCCGATACAACCGTTAAACAACACTTCTAAACCTCTATCTGCTTCTCATAAGCTAACCGATGATAAATATCGGCACTCGGGCGTTTGGTTCGGTCTTTAGTTTCAAGATTGGTTTCGTATAACCCAAAGCGGTAGGTAGGTCCAAGGTTCCACTCAAAGTTATCAAAGGTGCTCCACCAATAGTAGCCCCTTATAGCAATGCCTTGTTGCAGACATTCGTGAATTATCCGCATATAATCTTTCATGGCATTTACTCTGTTGGAATCATCGGCAGCACAAATGCCGTTTTCGGTAACAATAACCGGAAGGCGGTAACGGTTCCAGTAGCGCTCAATACATTCTTTTAAACCTTGCGGGTAGTATTCCCACATATCATCGTGCCGTTTGCCGAGCGCTTTTATTTTTTCGGGCGTATCAATGTAAGTAATCGGGAGCGGGTCGTGCGAAATTTTGGCGTAGTAACTCATACCAAAGAAATCGAGTTTGGCAGTAAAAGGTTTCAGCAAGCGCTCCATAAACCACCAGTCGCTTACTTTGGCGGGCAGCCAACCGAGTATATTTTCTGCCGAAAAAATAACCGTGTTGTGACTGATGCCCACCGGCTGTTGCGGAAATTTTGATTTAATGTAATCGTACACAATATTGTGTGCCTCGCCCATGTTACCAATGGCTTTCACTGCCGCAAGAATATTGTTTTTGAAAGGAGGAAACTGCCCCAGCACCCAACCGTTGCTCACGTAAACATTCGGCTCATTAAAAGTATTCCAGTAGGTTACGTGCTCACCGAATTCATCCACTGCCTTTTTGCAGAAATCAACCCACAAGGCAATGTTTTCTTTTTTCTCCCAATTACCCTTTTGCGAAAACCACAAAGGATTGGTAAAGTGATGCAGCACCATCATAATTTTTACGCCCCGCTGTTTAAGGTCGGCTATAAACGATTGGTATTCTTCTACCGTTTCGCGGTGCAGTTCGGCAAAGGGGCTGCGTTGCAGTTTGCTCCACATTAAACTCATACGGTAATGCGGGGCGCAGTAGGCTATAATTTCAGCGTCTTCCTTAAATCGCTTTTCATGGTCGCACGTTTGATGGAAAGTATAGCCGTCTTTCGATTTTACACCAAGCCAATCGTGTTCAAAAGCTGTTTCAATTTGGTAAGCAGCAGTGCTGGTGCCAAAAAAGAAATCGTTAGGAAAAGAAAGAAGCATAAACAGAGTGAATGTATTTTTCGGCTACAAATAAACCACTTCGCGCAAAATTTTGTTTACCTCGCTGCTCATGGTCAGGTTCATAACATGCGAGCCGTTTACCACCGGAATTACATTCTTCACCTTCGAAATGGGGAACAGCGCATCTTTTGTTCCGTGTATATGAACAATATCGGTAGTTATTTCTGTTGGCGGCTGCCAATGGATAACCGCATCAATTGCCCATTCAATAAACTCCGATGATGCATCAACGGTCATTTGCCGTATAAGTTCAGCCACTGCGGAATCTCTCCGGCTATCCAAACGCTTTACCAGCAGCGAATTGAACTTTTTGTAGAAATCGCCTTTAATGGGTTTATGCAGCCGCAAATATTTCATGGAGCGAATAAAGTAAGGCATTTCGCTGCGGCTTTTTACCGAGGCTATCAGCACAATTTTTGTGGGATTTACAATGCGCGAAAGCTCCACCGATATCATACCCCCCAGCGAAGTCCCAACGAGCACAAACGGTTGGCTGTTATCAATAGAAGGCGCAAGGCGTGCGGCATAGTCGCGTAAACTCTCGCTTTTGCGCGGAGGCAAATGTTCCAGTACCTGTGCTTCCGGAAAAATTTGTAGCTGCGGAGCATACATCCGTTTATCGGCACCCAAGCCGGGTATCAGGTAAATGTTCATTGACTCGAAAATAGGGAAGTTTCATTCGGGGGAGGGCATTGTTTTAGCATAGATAATCACTAACCCCGCAACCTGCTCTTTAATGCTCTAAAGTAGTTGTTTGCCAAGCGCAATCGGCTTCCGTACCAACTGAACATTTCACCATCCACCAATACTATTTTGCTTTTGGGACTAAACGATTGAAACTCCTCAAAATGAATTTCCTTAAATGCATATGGCTCCGATGACAGAAAAATAAAATCGGGGTTAAGTTCACTCAGCATTGCCGGGTCAATTTCCGGATACCGTGTTAACTTGCTCAATACATTGTACGCTCCAAAGTGCATCAGCATTTCGTTTATAAATGTGTTACCGGCAGCTGCCATATACGGCTTTCTCCAAATAAAGTAGGCAACCGAAACTGTTTTGGCAGAGTCGTTTGTATCAAAAAATATTTGTTGTATAACCTCTTCCGCCTTTTTTTCGGTTCCGGTTATTCTGCCAACTTCCTTAATCATGGCAAATGCATCCTCCAAAGTGTTTACATCACTCATCCAAACAGGAAACTGTCTTTGCAGTTCAGCAATACCTTCCTCGTAGTTCTCTTCCTTGTTGCCTATAATCAGGTCGGGCTGTAGTTGTGCTATTTTCTCAAAATCAAACTGCTTGGTACCGCCAACCTTCACCTTTTGGGCAATCTTGTCTTTCGGATGAATACAAAATCTGGTAACACCTGCCACTGAATCTTCTAAACCCAAATCGAACAGCAGTTCGGTTTGCGAAGGCACCAACGAAACTATCCTGCGGGGCGGGAACGGAATTTCTACTACACGTTTAAGCTGGTCAGCACTTACTATACTTGCCATATCCTAAAGTTAAAAACAGCACACGCTTTCACCGCGCTCGCTCCACCGGGCGAATAATAAGCCGGATGTTACGGTCGTAGCTTAGGTAGTTCCACAACCAGTTAACAAACACCACCACTCGGTTTCTAAAGCCAACCAACAACATTAAGTGAAGCGCCATCCAGGTTAACCATCCGGCAAAGCCGCCAAAGCGTAGCTTGGCAACTTCAACCACAGCGCGGTTTCTGCCAACGGTTGCCATCGTTCCTTTGTCGAAATACCGGAATTTTTCCAAAGGCTGTTTCGCTATTATTCGTTCAAGATTTTTGGCAAGTAATTTACCTTGTTGGATAGCTACCGGTGCCACTTGCGGATGTCCGTTCGGAAAATCAGCGCTAACCATACTGGCAACATCGCCAATGGCAAAAATATTTTGGTACCCGCTTACCGTGCTGTATTCATCGGTAATAATTCTTCCGCGTTGGTTAATGGAATCGGAATGCAAACCTGCCGGTGCGGCTCCTTTTATTCCGGCTGTCCATATCAAGTTAAACGTTCGGAGTTGTTTGCCCTTTCTGGTTTCCGCAACAGCACCATCATAATTTTGCAAACCGGTATTCAACCATACTTCGCAACCAAGCTCTTCAAGATATTGTTTGGCTGCTTTTCGATTTCCTTCACTCATTGCTTGCAATACTTCCCCTCCGTTTTCAATCAGAATTATCCGCATTTTCCTGAAATCAAGTTCCGGATAATCATTAGGCAACACATGGCGCTTTAATTCCGAAAGTGCTCCCGCAAGTTCTACCCCGGTTGGTCCACCGCCAACAATCACAAAAGTCATAAGCGCTTCCTGCTCCTGTAAATCGGGTGTTAGCAAGGCTTTTTCAAAACTCTGCAAAATTATACTGCGAAGGTTCAGCGATTCGGTAACTGTTTTCATAGGTATCGCGCGCTCTTCCAAACTCGTGTTGCCAAAAAAGTTGGTAGTGCTGCCGGTGGCAATCACTAAGTAATCATATTTCAATTCGCCAATGCTTGTAAGCAGTTTATTTTCCGCAGCTATTATTTCTTTCACTTCGCCCCAACGGAAATGAAAATTCTTTTGTCCTTTAAATATCTTACGGATAGGGTAGGCAATAGAGTCCGCTTCAAGCCCCGCGGTAGCAACCTGATACAGCAGCGGCTGAAAGGTGTGGTAATTGTTTTTATCAAGCAGCACAAGCTGCACATCGGCATTTTTCAGTTGCTTGGCTAACTCCAGTCCGCCAAAGCCGCAGCCTATAATTACTATGCGCGGAACTTTTACTTCAGGTATGTTAATATTCATAGAACCAATGTTTACCGGCTGTCATTTATCCGCTGCTAAATTGAAAAGAAATGGATACGCAACTAAGTTTACGAACTGTTTATCTTTCGCGCTTCTATGCAACGAGTAGAAATTTATACCGATGGTTCCGCGCGCGGAAATCCCGGCCCGGGCGGCTATGGAGTTATACTTAAATATGGCGATAAGGAAAAAGAACTTTCCAAAGGCTATCGCAAAACCACCAATAACCGTATGGAACTGCTCGCAGTAATTACCGGACTGGAAGCGCTCACCCGCAACGGACTCGAAGTAGATGTGTATTCCGACTCAAAGTACGTGGTCGATGCCGTTAAGCAAGGCTGGGTTTTCGGCTGGCAGAAAAAAGGATTTAAGAACAAAAAGAACCCCGACCTGTGGCAGCGTTTTTTAAAAGTATATGCCAAACACAAAGTTCATTTTCACTGGATAAAAGGGCACAACGACCACCATTACAACGAGCGCTGCGATGTCCTGGCTACCCAAGCGGCAGACGGCACTCACCTGCTTATTGATAAGGAATATGAAGATGGCGCGGAGAATTTGTTTAAGCAGTAAAGAAACTTACCGCAGGAATGTTTCCTTCACCACAATGTAAACCCCTGCTGCCAAAATAAACCACCCGAACGTTTTTTTGAGTTGGCGGTTATTTACAAACCCGGAAAAATAGTTGCCCACAAAAACCCCCGAAACCGAAAACACCGAAAACAGGAAAAGAAATCTCCCGTCTAAATACGGGTTCGAACTTAAATCGCCCGCAAAACCTATAAACGAATTTACTGCCACTAACAGCAGCGAAGTGCCAATCGCTTTTTTCATCGTAAGGTTAGCGAAATACACCAATGCAGGAGCAATTAAAAAACCACCACCGGCACCCACAAATCCTAAAAATGCACCTGTGCCTGCCGCATAAAGCGCAAGCGAAAAGTAATTCGTGCTGTAATCTTCCAATGGTTTTTCCTCTCCGTTGCTATCGGTAATCATTTTGTAAGCGGCACCAAACATTACTATCGAAAACAGAAACAGGATGAAATGATTTCTGTCCACTTCATAGCTGCCAATGCTGAAAAGCACATCGGGCAGGCTGTGAATAACGAAACGCCTTACCACATACACCGCAACCACCGATGGCACCCCGTAATACAAGGCTGCTTTATAATCTATCAACTGCTTACGTATGTTTTGAGCAGTGCCCGAAAGCGCAGCAATGCCAACAAGAAACAACGAGTAACCCGTAGCCACCGCAGCGTCTAATCGAAACAGATAAACCAACACCGGTATGGACAACATGGCACCGCCTCCACCCAACAAACCCAATACTAAACCCGTAAAAAATGCACCGGCATATCCTAAAACCTCATAAATATCCACGGCTGTAAAGGTTTATAAATTCCAAACCAAATTCCTTCAAAAACTCCCAAAATCAGGCAAAATATCCTCGTATCCCCCTCTTTATTAAAATCTCTATGTTCCCAAAAGGCATCTCTGTGTAGCCAAACGCTCTCTCCGTGTCCCCAAAAGGCATCTCTGTGTAGCCAAACGCTCTCTCCGTGTCCCCAAAAGGCATCTCTGTGTAGCCAAACGCTCTCTCTGTGTCCCCAAAAGGCATCTCTGTGTAGCCAAACGCTCTCTCTGTGTCCCCAAAAGGCATCTCTGTGTAGCCAAACGCTCTCTCTGTGTTCCCAAAAGGCATCTCTGTGTAGCCAAACTCTCTCTCCGTGTTCCCAAAAGGCATCTCTGTGTAGCCAAACTCTCTCTCTGTGTTCCCAAAAAGCATCTCTGCGTAGCAAAACACTCCCTTCATGTTCCCAAGTCACTGCTCATTATACCGGCTCATTGGCTAATAGTCAAATTATCCCATCCCCTGTAACAGCAAACTGCCATAGTTTGCACAAGTAAACCTCTCGTTCAGTTTGTTTTATCTCGGCCGAACAGGCAGGCAATCTCCCGCTCCTTCACTACCCCCCAAACCCGCCACCGCCCCGTCATTGCGAAGCATTTCCAACAAACAGCAGATAAATTCCAAAGCAATCTCCCGCTCCTTCACTACCCCCCCAAACACGCCACCGCCCCGTCATTGCGAAGCATTTCCAACAAACAGCAGATAAATGCTGAAGCAATCTCCCGCTCCTTCACTACCCCCCAAACCCGCCACCGCCCCGTCATTGCGAAGCATTTCCAACAAACAGCAAATAAATGCTGAAGCAATCTCATATCATCTTCAGGTAAAACAACGCTCCCTACTGTCCAAAGCAAACGCTGTGTCACGAGGCACCTCCTCAACAAAGTAGGGGCAAGCCAACAAATCCCCCTGTACTACAAGCTATTGAAAAATAAGCCATATCTTCGCTGCTATGTTTTTAAAGCGCATCGTTAGTTTGTTTGTGGCATTGCTTCTGCTTTTTGCCGAAAGCGGGCAAGTGGTGTATGCGCACACCTGCTTTAAAAGCAATAAAACCACGCTCAGCCTTTATACCCCGGCACATTGTGCCGATCAGGTGCAGCAAAAAAGCTGTTGCAGCAATAAGCACAACCAAGCGGCAAGCGAATGCGTAATAGGTAAAAAAAGTTGCTGTGCGGTTTCTGCAACCTATGTTAAGCAGAGTTTCCCGGCTAATGAAACCGAACAGCGAAAAATATCGTTCCTTGTTAATTTGTTTTATCAGCCAACCGCCTTCATTACTCAGGTTTTCCAACTTTCTGCACCCCCATTTTTATTTGCTGAATCTCCTCCCATACTCCTTCGCAATTCTTCTTTCCTCTGCGTGTTCCGCTGTTAGAAATTATCCGCTGCATTTGCGAATAATTTTTTCCAACGTTTAATTTATTGAAATGAGAACCCTTTTTTCAATTGCCTTTTTTCAGGCGTTTTTAGTAAGTGCGTATGCACAATCAATTACCGGAAAGGTAGTAGAGCAACTGCCTGCCGGCAAGCAAACTCCCATACAGGGGGCGGTGGTTGCTGTAATTGGAACCACCATTGCCGCAACAACCGATAGCACCGGCACTTTTGTATTACACAATGTTATTGCCCAAACGGCTGTCCTTGTTACCATCTCCACCGGTTATCGTTCCGATACTACAATACTCAACGGGCAAACCAGTGTTACTATCACGCTGCGCCCACTTCAGTTAACCGAAGTAGAAGTAAGCGCACGCAAAACCACAAAAATGGACGCCACCCCCATGAACGTAGAAGTAATTACCTCGCTCGATTTAACCAAAGATGCCTGCTGCAACCTCAGCGAATCGTTCGAAAACTCCGCTACCGTTGATATTAGTTACAGCGATGCCGTTTCAGGTGCCAAAGAAATTCGAATGCTTGGCTTAGATGGCGTTTACACCCAAATAATGGTCGAAAACATTCCTTCTATCCGAAGTATGGGTAACACATTTGGCATGAACTACATCCCCGGTCCCATGATGACCTCAATACAAGTAAACAAAGGGGCAGGCAGCGTGGTAAACGGCTACGAGTCAATAACCGGGCAAATAAATATTGAACTGAAGAAACCCGACCGCAGCGAAAAACTCTTTGTCAATTTCTTTATCAATCAGGATATACGCAGCGAGTTGAACATCATTTCGGCTCATAAAATCAAAAAGCATTGGTCTTCGCTCACCGCAGTGCACGGTCAACTCAACTGGCTTAAAATGGATATGAACCACGACCACTACATTGATAATCCGCTCGTAAAAAACCTGAACCTCTTTCAGCGATTTACCTACATGGGCGATAAAGGTTTTGGGGTTTGGTTGGCGGCAAGCACTAATCTCGAAGAGAGGAGAGGAGGCTCTTTTCATTTTAAACCTTCCCAAAGCCGGTGGGAACAAAATGCGTGGGGACTTAACCTCAAAACCCAACGTGCTGAAGTATTCGCCAAAACCGGTTGGACTTTCACCGATTTTTCCAGCGTGGGCATTCAATACAAATATTACTACCACCACCAGCACGGCTATGTAGGACGCAGAAATTACAATGCCGCTGAGCACTTCGGTTATGTCAACGTAATTTACCAGCAGGAGATAAGCGAAAAAGAAGACCTCATTAAAACAGGCGCATCGGTTCAGGTAAACACGGTTGAAGAACACTTCGACACCTTCAGCCGCAAACGATTGGAAATTGTGCCCGGTGTGTTTGGCGAAACCTCCCTCAATTTCGGAACCGACAGTAAGGTCATGCTCGTAGGCGGTATGCGGGTCGATTACCACAACTTGTATGGCGCATTTGCTTCGCCCCGCTTTAATCTTAAATGGAACATCCTCTACGACTTCAGCCTGCGCGTAAGTGCCGGACGGGGGTATCGCGTGCCTACCCTCTTTGCCGAAAATTTCGGCTTGCTGGCCAACAGCCGCGCTATCACTATCAACCAATCAATTCAATATGAAGAAGCATGGAACTACGGGGCTAACCTTACTTACAAGTTCTTCCTCAATTTCCGCGAAGGCATGATAAGTGTTGACTTTTACCGAACCGATTTCGTGCACCAGGTAGTGGTTGATTTGGAAGATGCACGCCAACTCCGGTTTTACAATCTCCAGGGAAAATCATTCGCCAACGCCTTTCAGGCCGATTTCACCTACGAGCCGGTTAAACGCTTCGATGTAAAACTGGCTTACAAATTCGAGCAAAACAAAACCGACTATAAAGACGGCAGAAAAATTTACCCCCTTCGCCCCCAACACCGCGGGTTAGTTTCGTTGAGTTATACCACCAAAAAAGAACACTGGCGCTTTAACACCAGTCTCAACTGGTTTGGCAAAACACGTATTCCCGATACATCGGTAAACGATGAAGCCAACCGCAGAACACTGCAATCGAAAGACTGGTTTCAGTTAAATGCACAAATAACCTTTAAATGGAAAAGATGGGAAGTGTATTTAGGAGGCGAAAACCTGCTCAACTTCATTCAGCAAAATCCCATAATAGCAGGCGATTCGCCTTTCAGTAATCAGTTCGATGCATCGCTCATTTGGGGACCGCTGCGCGGAGCAATGGCATTTACCGGAGTAAGATTTGTGTTAGATTAAAAGGCGTTAAAACTGAGCCTGTTTGTTTTCAATAAAAAACCATTACATAACTTTGTTAAACAATAAAAAACCATGAAAAAAGTAGTTGGAGTAATTACAACAGCCGTTTTTGTTTTAATAATGCAATTGCAGGCAGTAGCCGCCATGCCCGGCAAAAGCGAAACCGTAACCATTAAAACATCGGCAATTTGCGGTGCCTGCAAAAAACGAATTGAAAAGGCACTGCTTAATACAACCGGAGTAGAAGAGGCAATACTCAACCTCAACAATAAAAAGGTGAAAGTAAAGTTCAATGCTTCGGTTACTTCTGCCGCAGCCATCCGTCAGGTAATAGCCGGCACCGGTTACGATGCCGATGATGTAAAGAAAAACGAAGATGCTTTCAGCAAACTTCCCGAATGCTGCCAGCGCCCAATGGAAGGCGACATGCACTAAAACAAATTAGGCTTTTGTCTTGTTTAGATAAAGTCTAAATTTGTGCCCGTGGAATTGGCCATTAACGAAACGGAAGTAAAGCAGAACATTATTGAGGTGCTCAAAACCGTATTTGACCCCGAAATACCCGTTAACATTTACGACCTCGGTCTTATTTACGAAGTGAATGTTTTTCCCGATGGAAATGTAGAAATAGTCATGACCCTCACTTCACCCAACTGCCCCGCTGCGGGTTCGCTGCCCGGTGAAGTGGAGCAAAAAGCCAAAGCAGTGGCTGGAGTTAAAGATGTAACCTTAGAGTTGGTTTTCGAACCGGCTTGGAATCAGGAAATGATGAGCGAAGAAGCCAAACTCGAACTCGGATTTTTGTAAACAAATCAGTAAACCATAAAATCAATCAAATATGTATCCCGCAGAATTAGTAGCCCCAATGAAAGCAGACCTTACAAGCGTAGGCTTCGAAGAACTTTTAACTCCCGCTGATGTGGACATTGCCTTAACCCAAACACAGGGAACCGTTTTTTTGGTGTTTAATTCAGTATGCGGTTGTGCAGCCGGTGCTGCCCGCCCTGCCATTAAAATGGCGGTAAAAAATTCCGCTAAACTTCCTGCCAAAATGGTAACTGCCTTTGCCGGTGTTGACCGCGAAGCCGTAAACAAAGCCCGCGAATACACCATGCCTTATCCGCCTTCATCACCATCAATGGCGTTGTTTAAAGATGGAAAACTGGTTCACTTTGTTGAGCGCCATCAAATTGAAGGCAACAGTGCCGAAACCATTGCGGCACACTTGCAAAAAGTGTTCGAGCATTTTTGCTAATAACGTGTTACCGGTTTAGCAACCGCTTTATTCCCCGCGGTGCATCGCACTATGTAATTTCCTATGGCAAGGTGCTGAAGGGAAAAGGAGTTGGTATGCTCTACCAATAACTCTTCTGTTTTCTTTCCGGAAACATCAAATACTTCAACCAATATACCTTCATTTTCTTCAAAACGCAGGCGGCAATTTCCCGCTTGGTCGCAGTGGAAGGTGAACTTTTCTTCGTTACCTGAAGCAATTCCCGACACAACCGTAACAGTAATGGTTTGCGTGTAAACTTCCTCGCAGCCTAATGCGTTCTTTACTTTAAGCGTAACCTCATAAGTGCCGGCTTGCTTGTAAATATGCACCACATTATGAAACATAACCTTTGCCGAATCGCCATCGCCAAAATACCATGCGTATGCAAGGGTATTGGTTGGCTGGGCATAAAAGAACCCGTTAAAATTGGTTAGCTGATAAGTGAAGCCGGCAACAGGGCAGGAGTCAACCGTAAAAGAGGTTACAAAAGTATCGGAGCATACATTATTATCGGCAATTAAAGTAATAGGGTAAGTACCTCCGGTTGCATAATTTTTTATGGGATTAGTATCGGTTGAAATAGTTCCGTCTCCAAAACTCCAATAGTAATTTTCGGCATTAACCGACCAGTTTGATAACAGCACTTCCAATTCATTTTGCACAAAACCGAAATTGGCTTTTACATCAGGCACAACTTGTGTTGTAAATGTTTGCAATGTGCCTTCTGCTTGCAGGTAATTGAGTTCTTTAACCGTTACCTGCATAGTTCCGGTATCGCTCCAAAGCACCGTAATGCTATGGCTGTTGTTTTGAATAATAGTGCCTGAGCCGCTTAACTGCCAGCAGTATTTACTGCCCGCTGTTGGGCTAACAGAGTAAGTAGCTTGCTTGCCTTTGCAGATTACCGAAGGTCCGCTGATGGCAGATGTGTTTGGTTTAAGCAGTTGAAAAAGAAAATCGCGCGAATAATTGCGAATGGTATCGTTCAAATGCGCGTTCAGTAATTCGGGTTCGTGCCCATAGCCAACCAATGGGCGCAGTTCGTTCAGTATGCCAAGGTTGGTAAGCCTTTCGTGAATAGGTTTGCTGCCATACACCGGAGGGAAAACCGGCAGTTGAAACGGAA
The DNA here is from genome assembly GCA_026129525.1 of Chitinophagales bacterium. GTDB lineage: Bacteria > Bacteroidota > Bacteroidia > Chitinophagales > LD1 > Bog-950. The sequence goes on from JAHCHW010000009.1 coordinate 165,054, forward strand.
AGCCGTACTCGTACGGAACAAGCAAATCCTGGTCGCCATGAAAAGATATAATGGGAATGTTGTCGGCTAAGTCAATCAGATTGGTATCCAGTATGGCGCCCCATTGGTTAATGATGGCTTTAATTTTGGGAATCCGCTGCCCGAAAAGTGTGTTGCCGCTGCAATCCATACACCCCAGGTCGTTAGGCTCTAAAGTATAACCGTACGTAGAAGCGGGGCGGTCGGCTTCGCTCATAAAACAATTACCCAATGCCGAAAAGCAACCCGCACTTGTTCCGGTAAGGAAAATAAAGTTGGTATCAATGCGATACTGCGTAGCATTAGCGGAAAGAAAGCGAATGGCAGCGCGCTCATCTTGCATGGCGCGGTACATAGCTCGAACGGTGCTTTGCGAATCAATGTTAAAGCCGAGGCGGTAGTCAATGCTGGCAACGGCATAACCATGGCGGGCAAAAAAACGGCAAAAGTCAGGGATAACCGGCTCCGAACGCCAGCCTATGGCAAACCCTCCGCCAAACTGAAAAATAATAAGCGGACGCTTGCTCAATGTATCTCCGGTGGGTTCATAAAAATCTAAAAACAAATCCTGCGGTTGCGCCAACAAACCGTAAGGCGTAGCAGTGGCAAATTTTATTCCCTCAGTAAGTGTAACGCTATCGAACACAGGCTGCTGATACCGCAGCGAATTACAATTTACTTGCGCTGATGCGGTTGATACAATTAGAAAACTGAAAAGCAGAGGTAAAAAACTCTTCATGCTATAAATCTAAAAAACAATCTCTCTTAAAAACAAACTCAAACTGCACTGCTAACACAAATCAGGTTTTCGCTTTTCCTATTTATTGACATATTCGCACCGCCTAAAACAACCAACATGAGTGAGCGATACGATAACGAACTGAGCCAATGGGTGAGCAACGAAAAAACCACCCTCGAACTGCAACATATTGCCAGCAAACTGTTGCTGGAGCGCGATATTGAGTTAGTGCTTTTCCGCAGAAAGTTTTTCGATAAAAAACTGAGCGAGATAATGCACGACCATAATTACCTCTCACAGTTTTCGGGCATTCAACTTTCCACCGAACTCTCAAAAAACATTGCGGAGGCAATTTGGAATTTACCCGTTGCCGCTTCCCGAATTGATGTAGGGCGGCTTTCGCGCGAATACCATGCCGAAGGCAGCAACTACGGCAGTGTAGAAGAATTTGTAAAAGCAAAGCTGGCTGACTTTCTGGGTGCCGATAAAAAGAAACTGGTTCCGCGCGATGTGGTGTTGTATGGCTTTGGGCGTATTGGTCGTTTGGCGGCTCGCATACTTATGGACCATGCCGGCTCGGGACATCAGTTGCGCTTAAAAGGTATTGTTACCCGCGAGCGCGGCACCGATGATTTGGTAAAACGCGCCAGCTTGTTGCGTAAAGATTCGGTGCACGGAAAATTTGGCGGAGTGGTATTGCCCGATTTCGAAAACGGAGCAATTAACATTAACGGACATTCGGTAAAAATGATTTCCGCTGCATCGCCTGCCGAAATTGATTACACGCAATATGGCATTAATAACGCTTTGATTATTGATAACACCGGAGTTTGGCGCGATGATAAAGCGCTGGGCGAACACCTGAAAGCCAAAGGTGCCGGTATGGTTATACTTACCGCACCCGCCAAAGGCGATATTCCGAACATAGTGTATGGCGTAAATCACGAAAACTATTCTGCGGCTTCGGGCAAAATTTTCTCGGCTGCCAGTTGCACCACCAATGCCATTGTTCCGGTAATTGATGTGATTGAAAACTCCCTCGGCATCGAGCAGGGGCACATCGAAACCGTTCATGCTTACACCAACGACCAAAACCTGCTCGATAACTACCACAAGAAAAGCAGAAGAGGAAGAGGAGCACCCATTAACATGGTAATTACCGAAACCGGTGCCGGTAAGGCGGTAACCAAAGTATTTCCGCACATGAAAGGCAAACTAACCAGCAATGCCGTGCGCGTTCCCGTGCCAAATGTATCGCTGGCAATTCTCAGCCTTTCGGTTAAAAAGCAAACTACCGTTGCCGAAGTGAACGAACTGCTTCGCAACGCATCTCTCTTCGGTAAACTTGCCGAGCAGATTGACTACTCTATTTCGGACGAAATAGTATCGAGCGATGTGGTTGGCAACAGCCATGCTTGCGAAATTGACAGCAAAGCCACTATTGTAAGCGAAGACGGCAAACGCGTAGTAGTTTATGCCTGGTACGATAATGAATACGGCTACACCGCACAGGTTGTCCGCTTAGCCAAGTATTTGGCCAATGTAAGAAGGCTGACTTACTACTAGGAGATCGTAAAAAGCGTAGTTACCTTTTATGTCGCAGATCTTCGACATGTTCCGCAGGGCATGTCGAAGCATAGATTAAGCAGGATTTCTAATCCTGCACCAAAGCGGAGCCAATTCCGGTAAGCCTTTCCTGTTTCCATAGTAACCGGCTGCGACTGAGGTTCTAATACATATTTATCTCCTTCTCATTGCTGCCATCCAAGTTCATTAACACCAATTTGCTACTATAATACTGATTATACCAATTGGGCGCTTTGAGGTGTTCTTTCATACATAAAATCTTTTGAGATGATGAAGATATGCAGATACTATTATAGCTTTCGTTTGCACACCTTGTTTTGAGGCAATTCTTTTTGCCTGATGCATAGTTGATTTTTGACAGCCCGCATTTAGAAGTATAATATAGCTCATTCCCATCAGGTGACCAAAAGGGATTTTGGTCTTCGCCTTTGAGAGAGTGTAAAACTGTTTCAGAATGATTGAAAATATCCCATACCGAGAAAGGAGACGATCCTTCGCTTACAAGAAGTAACCCTTTTTGATTTTGCCAGCATTTGGGATAAGCAAAGGCGTTAAGAGTATCTAAAGGTTGTCCATCCTCATCGTAAACAAGCAGGAAAGACATAAGGGTATCTGCTTTAACACCAGGTTTTTTATATTGGTGCTTTACTACAAATTTATCGCCAGTGTAGTTCCATTCGGGGTTGTAATTGGAACCAAGAGAATCGAAGGTGAGTTGCGTTAAATTGCTGCCGTCCTCTCTTATTTTATAAATCTGGCTATTAACATTTAGCAGTATCCATCCGTTTCGCCCCCATTTAGGTCGCGAAAGCAGTTGCCCCGTAAATAATAGCTGCTTCTGATGCGTGGCAAGGTTATACTTTATCAACTGCTGTTGCTGTAACGGGATAGCATAACGAGCATAGTAAAGAATTTCGTTGTCGTTATTCGGGTTAAAGTACGGATAGTCCACATAAGAAGGGTCGAAAAAATAATTAGGCTGCGAGTAAATATCATCTTTACCCGGTGGGGGTGGAAGCGGTAAATCGGTGCATGCCGAAGACGAATTGGAGCAGCCACATGCCTTGTTCGCATCTTTTTTACATGCAGAGAGTACCAACAGCGCCAACAGCAGTATGTATAATTTCATTTGCATAACATACAACTTTAAAGTTAATGGCTAATAAGAACTTTGCGGGTAATGGTTTGTTTATCGTCCCGCATTTCCAAAAAGTAAACACCCGCAGCAAACTGGCGCACATCAAAGCGTTCTAATTGACTACCGGATGTTACATTACCGACCGTTTTTAACAACATACTTTTACCTGTAATGTCTTTTATTGTGAACTGTACGCTTAAAGCGGTGCCCCCCTACTTCTTTACAAATTTTTTAACTATGCGCTGCTGCTTGTTTTGTATAGCTATAAAGTAAAGCCCTGCGGGTAGGTTAGCAATAGGAATAGTATTGGTTGTTGTGTGCAGTTGCTCTTTGCGTAATACCCTGCCGTTTACATCGGTAATTGTAGCTGTGGTGGGTTGAGTTGGCGCGGGCAGGGTAATGTTTAATTGGGTGGTGGCAGGGTTGGGTTGTAGCATTATATTGTTTGCTTCAAGGTTACGAACAGCAGTAACAGCAGTAACAGTGAAGTTTAAAAAAGCAGAATCTTTTGCATCTAAATACAAAGGTGTTGCACAATTACTGTCAAGAGGCGTTTGAGTAATAAAACAATAGAAGCCTAATTGGTAAGACCCTTCAGGTAACTTACCTATTACAATTGTATCATACAACATTTGGTTTCCATCGGTCATGCCCCATCTATGGCATGCATTTAATTTAATTTGGGGAGCAAGCAAAGTTAAATCACGATTAAAAATAAAGCTAGGATGAGCAGGAGATTCACACTTATACACGAAACTAATCGTATCATCTATGGTAGGATTTGCTGGAATAAGAAGCATCTCCTTGATGTAATAGGTTCCATACACTGTATTTATTAGTAATAAAAAAAGTGTTGTCAGTATATTTGGACTCATTGTTTTACTATTTTAATGTTTGCAGATAAGTCGTTCCCGCTGATTTTATAGAAGTAAATACCGGAAGCTAAGTCATTAACATTGTTCTGTATGGCAGTAGTTTCTTGCTCTACAAAGTTATCGAATACATTTTTTACAAAACTTCCGGTTATATCAAATAAGTCAACCTTTAGCTTCTGTTTCTTATCAGAGGTAAATTCTAATGTATTAGTTGTATTAGCAGGGTTAGGATAGCAGCGAACAAAAAAATTATCGGAGAGTTGACTTACAGATGCCGGAGCATTGCCTACAACCACGGTAAATTCAATTGAGTGATTGGTAAGGGAGGATGCCTCGGTGTCATCAAACGGTAGCCACACAATGCCATTGTTTGGCAGAGGAGAATCGTCCGCGTATGATTTTATTTTGTAAACATAGCCTGTTATTTCCACCCGTGTTATGGTGGGGTTGGACAGGTCTTCTGTCGCCACAGGTTTTCTTTTCCATTAAAAATAAACAGAATAATGAAACCTGTGCAGGTTTAGTGGCGGGGTATTATTGGCAGGTTCTTCTATGCGATGCAAAGAGAGAACCTGCCACGACCAAACTGCTATTCAGGAAACTTAATCTTTCTTAAACCGCTGCCATCTTTATTCATCACGTAAATATTATACTCATAATTCTCAAAATAATTTGTTCCTATCGTATCGTAAGGGGCTATATCTATTCTCTCCACAGCAATTTTTTGTTCATCAGGCGCTACCGTCATATACCCATAGTGTGCATTATCGCCACCGTTTTATAGTGGTAGTTTGCCCCGCAGAAACGTTAGTTGCCTCTATGCCACAGATGAAAGAATATATTATGTCTCTGTTTTGATTAAACCACAAGGTACTACGCAAAAGTAGGCAGTTATTATTATTTAAATCAAGCGCCTTTACCAAAACATACTCGTTTAAATTAAAATCGAAATAACCAACTCCATAGCCGGTGGGCGAATTGTTGGTGGCTATAGTTAACTTATCAGGAATGCCCCACGACCAATTACCACCACCTAATAGTTGAGTTAATGTATCAAGTATAACACCGTTAGAATCACATAATATTATATTAAATCCAAATCGTTTAAACAATATTTTTGAGCCATCAGGACTCCATACAGCAAGTTGGTCGTTGCCATAAGTCAACTGAACCAAGCCCTGGCCAGAAGATCGGATTTTCCAAAGGCTACCAACAGCAGCTTTAAAAACAATCCAACCTGTTTTAGACCACTGCGGATGTGCGCCTAAATATCCAAAAGGATAAAGCAACCTGTCCTCACCGGTACATAAATCAAAAATCCGTAATTCACAAGTTGTAAGGCTTACCGTTCTGTCCTGCCTCACATAAACCATCTCGTTAGGGTTGTTAGGGTTAAAGCACGGAGTGAAATATTGATACCTTCTGTTTACCATTACCTGCCAGCCTAATGGCGCTTGCCACGGAAAGGGGATAGAATACACCGTATCGTGAACAGGCAATAAAAAGGAATCTGTTTGGGTACAGCCAATAGGCGGGGGATTAACTATAACTATCGTTTTATCTTTAACGCAATACGTTAAAGATAAAACGATAGCCAAGCTTAAAAAAACAGAAACCGGAAATTTCATAACTTAAATTTTAATGAATTTGAGGTGGTATGTATTGCTATTGCCAAGCGTAATCTTATAATAGTAAATACCGCTTGCAGTATCCTGAATATTTACATCAAATTTATGAGAACCCTTTGAAAGATTTTCGTTAGCCACCTGTTTTACGAACCTGCCTTCTGCATTAAATAACCGGATGTTTACATTCCCTGCTTCCTTTTGGCTGATAAGAATAGTATTGGCAAGCTGAGAGGGGTTTAAGTCGCAGCAGGTTCTCTCTTTGCATCGCATAGAGAGAACCTGCTGTTTTGTGGTGGCGTTCTTTAGTTTGAACTATCATTGTTTTACCAGTTTCTTAACTATGCGCTGTTGCTGGTTTTGCACGGTAACAAAGTAAAGCCCTGCGGGTAAATGGTTGATTGGCATGGTGGTGTTGGCTGAACTTAGCTGCTCTGTTTGCACTATGCTGCCGCTAATGTTGGTAATGGTAAGGGCGGCAGGTTGGGTTAGCTGAGGCAGGGTGATGGTAAGGTGGGTGGTGGCGGGGTTGGGGAAGAGAAAGAGCATTGTGTATTCGAACAGCAGAGGAACACTAACTTCATTTTCAACGAGGATAACAAAATCCCTTGTGAAAGAACTAAGGAATTTTCCATTTCGATATTCCTCTACAACAATAGCTATAGCAAAAATACCGATAGTGGGTGGCATTTCCCATGTAATTTCTCCCGTATAAATATTAACATCATATTTATTTAGAGTGTCCGGCTGATATTGGTCCGGAAATAAATAAAGTGGTACGGCAACCCCTAAGTTCTGGAGAGGTTCCACAGCGCGTACAACTAAACTATCTCCGTCAGCATCATAAATAAACAATGAACTCCGGTAAATGTTACTTCTATATCCGGTAAATACAGGCATATTTTGTATCAAAGGGCTAGAGTTAATCTCCTTGCTTAATGTAATACGCGCTTCTATACATATGGGGATACTTGCACTATTTCCATTGTTAATATTCAAGATGTTGTTTGGTCTGGAAGTATCAATCCATACAATGGATATCAAACTATCTATTAGACTATTAGAATATGTATGGATGCCTGAATAAACATTTCGGTAAATTCCGTTTATTGAATCTGCAAGTTGTGATGATTGCAAATGAATATAAGATTTTTCTCCATCACCCCAAGATACAAAAATTGTATCATTAGTCAGGATGCCACTTGCAGCTACATAATGCGTTACAAAAACGGTATATGTTAAAGTCGTATCAGGCACTTTTATGGATTGGATATCCCCGCCCCAAGTGTGATTAGCCTTTGCAGTAGTTAAGGAAGAGAAGATTAGGAGTAAAAAAGTTGCTTTTTGTACAAATTCATTGTTTATCGTTCTCATATTGTGATTATTTTAGTAATTGTATAAATAGCGACATGCTTTATTGGAAAAAGATAAGGCAAGCCTAATTAGCTTTTATAAATTTAGCAGTATAGACAGAACCATTTTCTGTATATAAAACAACAGTATAAAAGCCGTTAGGGAATTTTGAAATATTAAGTGTAACTTCTTTTTCGCCATACATTATTTTAAACTGCTCTGCCAATGCTCCCAAAGTGTTATAAATGCGTAAGTCTGTAGGTTTTGAAACTATGCTAGGTATTAAGAGTGAAACATTGCTGCCAGCGGGATTGGGAAACAAAGTAAGGGTTTTTGTACTTTCGGATAAATCGAACATGCTTACAGTGCCAAATGGAATATCAAAGCGGGCGATGAAAGCATCCAAGCCATTTGTGCCACCCGCATTAGCAGTTTGCATGTAATTGCCTGTTTGCGGGTCTAACAAAAACGACTGGTCGGTGCTTTGAGTTCTGCCACAAACATACATGCGCGAATAAACAGGGTCAAATCGCATTCCAAAAATTTCGTCTGCTCGATTTCCTCCATAGAAACTTGACCATTTTAGAGTGTTGGCACCATCAAAGCAGAGTAAATAGCCATCACCTTCTAACCCTATCCCACCCCCATAAGAATTTTGGTAGTAAATATTCCCTGGGTTGCAATTTGGAAGTTCGGAAACATCTGCTGGCACAGCGCAAGTGGAAGAAGAATATACCATGCTACTATGCAGGGTTGTTTCGTAAACCCATCCACTCAAATACACATTGTTACTAAAGTCTGTTTCCATGTCAATAGCATGTGTAGCGCCAGTTAACAAAGTAGTACCCCAACTTTGAACTCTGTTTGTAAACTCTGCTATATATCCCCTGTGCCCAACGTAAGTTGCCTGACCAAATTGCGCTCCACTGTAGAAGTTGGGAAAATTATATGAAGGAGCACCACTAAAGCCAATCATTCCACTAAGATATATTTTTGAATTGTCTAATGGATTTATTGCTACAGATACCCTATGCGGCATCACCATACTAGATGTTCCACCAGATGCTTCATTGGCGCTGCCACCAAACAGAGTAGACCAAGCTAAACTTCCATTAGAGTTTAGTTCTACAACAAATGCGTCCATATTCGATGTGCTAGTCCCGCCACCTTTAGAATTCTGATGATATGCTCCACTACCCGGGTTACAGTCAGGAAAATATATCGGAGAAATAGGTACTCCACAGGGTGGATTACTGCCATTTGAAGATGCCATAGTGTTAGTAGCTGTAGCGCCAGCTAAATAAATTTTACCATTTCCACTAATTTTTATATCTGTTAGGTAATCGTCTTCGTCTCCACCAAAAAAGCTACCCCAAACCTGAACATTGCCAGAGTTAAATTCTGCGATAAACCCTTCACTTTTTGAATATCCTGATGTAGTAGTTGATTGATTGTAAGCGTTTGTTTTGGGGAAAGTAGGGAAACCAGATGCCGAACTTTTTGTACTACCAACGATGTAAACATTATTTTGGTTATCAACCGCTACTTCATTAATTACATCTTCATTGTCACCTCCAAAATATCGAGCAAATTGTAACTGTGATAAATTATAGCTAAAACGAGCAATAAAGCCATCATAAGTACTATTCTTTGAGGATGTACTACCTTGTGGGAGAGGAAGATTGTCGCTAGCAGTTTGCCCAACTAAATAAATACTACCCACACTGTTGGCTACTATTCCTCTACTTATCTCAGATGATGACCCTCCATAGTATGTTGAACATAGAGGTTTACCGTCTTTATCAAACTTTGCAATAAAGGAATTTCTGAAACCCTGTAGAGAAGACAAAAAAGATTGACCTGTAATGGTTGGGAAATTTGTACTAGAGGTATTTCCACAGACGTAAACTGCCCCCAAATTGTCAAAGCAAAGATTAGTTGCTTCATCAAAGCCATTACCCCCAAAATAGGTCGACCAATCAGAGCTACTTTGAGCACCTTCAATAGAACGCCCCTGCTCCACCACCAGCCACTCGCTGCTGTTGTATCCACCAAGAGCAAACCCAAACTGATTCAGCCCAACCGAATCGTAGCTGATAGTAACAGAGGTTTGATTGCCGAGAGTATCTACCGTAAAAGCAATTAGTGAATCGAACCGGATATTGCCGATTTGGGTGTGGAGGGTAAGGCGGTTGTTGTGGATGCTGAGGCTATCGGCACCTTGATATTTGATGAGTATTTGCCCGGCCTCGGTTTGAGGTTTTACTACAAAGTAGTTTTTAATTCCAGTAGTGGTGGAATAGAGTTGCCAGTCAATATCGCGGTAAATTTCTTTTTGCACAATGCGGTTATATCCTTTTACGTTGGTGACGGGTTGGGGTAAGTTACCGAGGAAATAGTTGAGGTGGTCGGCTGTTTGCTTGTCGTAAAACACCGGTTCTTTGTTGTTGGAAACGGTGGAGCCTATGACCATGTCAATGCGGTAAACGGTATCGGTCATTCCAACTGTATCGCTGCGGGCTATCACATAACTAAGTCGCTTATCGCCCACATAAAGTTGCGGGTTGCCTGCATTGGTATAAAAGAAAACGCTATCGGCAACGGTGGAGTCGTTTACCAGAATCTGCCCTCTGTTTTCGTAAAAGGCGTAAGCGGTAGAAGGGGTGTCGGTTGGCGAGGGCAGAAAAGCATCGGCTTGTTTATACTTAACAGTTACATAGCGGGTAAGGGTGTCTTTTACACAAATACCACTTACAATAGGGTTGTTAGCGGCATCCAAAGCAATATCAATGGCTTTATCATCGCTGCCAAAGTCGTTATCGTATTGCGTGAGCCAGCGGAGGTCGCCATCTTGAGTATAGCTTGCGGTAACGTAGTCGTGGTCGGAGCCTTTGTCGAGTTTTCCGGTAACGTAGAGGTGTCCGTCAAAGGTGGCTTCGGCTTTAATGTCGCGTCCTTTGGCATCTTTGGAGGGGTTGGTGGAGGAGATGCTTCTGTTCCAAAGCAGGTTTCCGTTTTTGTCGTAGGCAAGGGTAAGCATATCGGGTCAACACTATATACAAACTCCGACAATATAATCTTACTTCTTTTCCTGTTGATAGTAGTGAACAGTTGGTTTTCTTTTGGACGGATAGTAACGAAACTCACGGGCAGTTTAGCCAGTTATATTTAGCTCCTGATGGAAAAATATACGCTGCCAACTATCAGGGCTTTACCAAAGCCCTGCATGTAATAAATAGCCCCGATTCGGCAGATTCAGCCTGTGGGTTTGTAAAATGGGGCTTATCTATTCCTTCTAATGATGCAAGGATAATTCCCAATATGCTTCACTTTCGCATGGGAGCGTTAACGGGTAGTGGGTGCGATACATTAAATACAGACATTGGACATCAGACACAAGACGAGAGACGAATACAGGTTTACCCAAACCCTGCAAATGATGTGGTGCAGGTAGATTTAATGAATTACTCGCAGTATCACCCCTTGCAACAGTTTTATTTATACAACGCACAAGGGCAGTTGGTAAAGCAGGTTGCACTACCCTATTTAAGTGCAGCATTTAGAGTAAGCGATTTGCCAAGTGGTGTGTATTACTGGCAGTTAGCCGTTGGCGCAGAGGTGAGAGGAGCGGGTAAACTGGAGGTGGTGAGGTAAACAAAAAAATGTTTTATCCTTTTCATCATAAGAATCAGCGTCATCCGCCTGCCCGCCTTTGTCGTTCAGGCGGGTGTGCCATAACAGTTCAAATTTGCATTCCTCAATGCACTTAATGCCCTTAGTGGTAAAAACAGCCCGCGCACACACACCGGCTGCTTTTCAAACACTACTCTCGCCCACAAGGTTTCTCCCATCTCCTTTAGGAGAGGGGAGATGCCGAAGGCAGAGGGGTGAGGCTC